>JBEYJY010000117.1:0-1015 GCA_040631425.1 Streptomyces sp. NPDC020096 | reverse complement strand
GCGCCGGTGTCGGTGCAGTCGATGACGACGACGGTGACGGCGGACATTGGTGCGACGTTGCAGCAGATCGCGGAGTTGACGGCGTCGGGGTGCCAGATCGTGCGGGTGGCGTGTCCGTCGCAGGATGATGCGGATGCGTTGCCGGTGATCGCGAAGAAGTCGCAGATTCCGGTGATCGCGGATATTCATTTCCAGCCGAAGTATGTGTTCGCGGCGATTGATGCCGGGTGTGCGGCGGTGCGGGTGAATCCGGGGAACATCCGGCAGTTCGATGACAAGGTCAAGGAGATCGCGAAGGCGGCGTCGGGTGCGGGGGTGCCGATTCGGATCGGGGTGAACGCGGGGTCGTTGGACCGGCGGTTGCTGGAGAAGTACGGGAAGGCGACTCCTGAGGCGTTGGTGGAGTCGGCGTTGTGGGAGTGCTCGTTGTTCGAGGAGCACGGGTTCCGGGATATCAAGATCTCGGTGAAGCACAACGATCCGGTGGTGATGGTCAACGCGTACCGGTTGCTGGCGGCCAGGTGCGACTATCCGCTGCATCTGGGGGTGACGGAGGCGGGTCCGGCGTTCCAGGGGACGATCAAGTCGGCGGTGGCGTTTGGTGCGTTGTTGTCGGAGGGGATCGGGGACACGATCCGGGTGTCGTTGTCGGCGCCTCCGGCGGAGGAGGTCAAGGTCGGTATCCAGATTCTGGAGTCGTTGAATCTGCGGCAGCGGCGGTTGGAGATTGTGTCGTGTCCGTCGTGTGGTCGGGCGCAGGTGGATGTGTACAAGTTGGCGGATGAGGTGACCGCGGGTCTGGAGGGCATGGAGGTGCCGTTGCGGGTCGCGGTGATGGGGTGTGTGGTCAACGGTCCGGGTGAGGCTCGGGAGGCTGATCTCGGGGTGGCGTCGGGTAATGGCAAGGGGCAGATCTTTGTGAAGGGTGAGGTGATCAAGACGGTTCCGGAGTCGAAGATCGTCGAGACCCTGATCGAGGAGGCGATGAAGATCGCCGAGCAGATGGAAGCCGACG
>JBEYJY010000116.1:0-1019 GCA_040631425.1 Streptomyces sp. NPDC020096 | reverse complement strand
AGAGGGCGGTTCGTGAGGTGATGTCTGTTTCCCGGTGAGTTTGGGGCAGGGTTGCTGGTCGCGGGGGTTCGGGAAGCTACTGCTTCGTGGCGAAGATGCCTGTGTCGACCTCGGTGAGGACGTCGAGCTTGACGAGGCGTTTCAGCTTGGCTCGGGTGCCTTCGATGTTCTTCGGAAGCAGTTCGTGGTCGAGAGCTTCGCAGACTTCACGGGCCCGGAGTGGGCCGGTGGCCTCGTTGAAGACAGCGAGGATGTGGGGGTAATCCGGGTGCTCGGGCAGGTCGGGGGAGGCAGCCTGGGTGGGGAGCCGCTCGCTGAGGTCGGTGACGGTCTTCCGGGTGATCGTCAGGTGTTCGAGGTGGGTCTCGGCCTCCCGTAGTCGGCCCTGCAGTTCGGTGATTTGCGTGCGGAGGTCGTCGGCCAGGGTGCGGGCGGCGTCCTCCTGGATGTCGAGCGCGTCGAGCAGGGGCTGGATGTTCATGCGGTCACCGCTTGCGGGTCGCGCCAGGTGGGTGTGTTCATACCGGTGAGGCGGCGGGCCATGACGTGGGTCATCGCCCAGTAGACGCGGGAGGCGGAGGAGGCCGGGCGGTGCTCGTAGTCGCGGACCAGGCGCCGGTGCAGTATGAGGATCCCGTAGGTCTGCTCGACCCTCCACCGTTTCGGCTGCGGGACGAACCCCTTGTCCTGCGGGTTGCGTTCGACGGTCTCGACGTCGATGCCCAGGCGGGTGCCGTGCAGGGCGACCTGGTTCTTGAAGCCCTGGTCGACCAGCGCCTTGCGGACGGTGCCGCCGGTGTGCTCGGCGACCAGGTCCAGCAGGGCGACGCCTGCGGTGTTGTCGTGCGCGTTGGCGGCGAGGACGGTGACAGCGATGACCAGGCCCAGCACGTCCACGGCAAGTCCCCGCTTGCGGCCCGGCACCCGTTTTGCCGCGTCGTGGCCGGTCGTGGAGGCGGGGACCCCGGCAGCAACGTGGACACTCTGCGTGTCCAGCACTACCAGGGTCGGGTCCTCTA
>JBEYJY010000115.1:0-1034 GCA_040631425.1 Streptomyces sp. NPDC020096 | reverse complement strand
TCGGGTGTGGACATCGACGGCCGCAAGGTCCGCAAGGGCGCCACCGGTTCGGTGATCGCCTGGGTCAACGAGCGCGGCGGCACGGTCGCCGAGGACGCCCAGTCGCTCACCGACACCATCTCCCAGGCGGGCGGCACTCCGCTGCTGGTCGCCGTCGAGGACGGCGACGGGGCCCGGGTGCTGGGCGTCATCCACCTCAAGGACGTGGTCAAGCACGGCATGCGGGAGCGGTTCGACGAGCTGCGCCGGATGGGCATCAAGACCGTCATGATCACCGGTGACAACCCGCTGACCGCCGCCGCCATCGCGCAGGAGGCGGGCGTGGACGACTTCCTCGCCGAGGCCACTCCCGAGGACAAGATGGCGTTGATCAAGCGGGAGCAGTCGGGCGGCAAACTGGTCGCGATGACCGGTGACGGCACCAACGACGCGCCCGCGCTGGCCCAGGCGGACGTGGGCGTGGCGATGAACACCGGTACCTCGGCCGCCAAGGAGGCCGGGAACATGGTGGACCTGGACTCCAACCCCACCAAGCTGATCGAGATCGTCGAGATCGGCAAGCAACTGCTGATCACCCGGGGCGCGTTGACGACCTTCTCCATCGCCAACGACGTCGCGAAGTACTTCGCGATCATCCCCGCCATGTTCGCGGTCGCCTACCCGGGCCTGGACAAGCTCAACATCATGGCGCTGCACAGCCCGCAGTCGGCGATCCTGTCGGCGATCATCTTCAACGCGCTGATCATCATCGCGCTGGTGCCGCTCGCCCTGCGCGGTGTGCGGTACCGGCCGATGAGCGCCGACAAGATGCTGCGGCGCAACCTCGCCATCTACGGTGTCGGCGGCCTGATCGCCCCGTTCATCGGCATCAAGATCATCGACATGCTCATAACTGTGATCCCCGGGATCGGGTGACCCGCCATGAACAACTCCCTCCGCAACAGCGCCCGCCTGGCCTGGGCCGCGCTACGCGCGCTGCTCGTACTGACCGTGGTGACCGGTGTGATCTACCCGCTCGCCGTATGGGGCGTCGC
>JBEYJY010000114.1:0-1048 GCA_040631425.1 Streptomyces sp. NPDC020096 | reverse complement strand
CCTACACCCTTACCCCGGGACAACCACCGCCCGGGCTGGACTACCTTCCTGCGTCACCCCATCGCTCACCTACTACCACGTTGGATCAGCGGCTCCACCACTCCCCATCACCCCGAAGGGATCAAAGGCGGCTTCACGGCCTTAGCATTCGAGGGTTCAGCGTTGGCGCACTATCACGGGTACCGGAATATCAACCGGTTGTCCATCGACTACGCCTGTCGGCCTCGCCTTAGGTCCCGACTTACCCTGGGCAGATCAGCTTGACCCAGGAACCCTTAGTCAATCGGCGCAAGAGTTTCCCACTCTTGTATCGCTACTCATGCCTGCATTCTCACTCGTGAACCGTCCACAACTACCTTCCGGTGCTGCTTCACCCGGCACACGACGCTCCCCTACCCATCACAGTCCCCGTTAGGAGTATGTACTGCAATGACACGACTTCGGCGGTATACTTGAGCCCCGCTACATTGTCGGCGCGGAATCACTTGACCAGTGAGCTATTACGCACTCTTTCAAGGGTGGCTGCTTCTAAGCCAACCTCCTGGTTGTCTCTGCGACTCCACATCCTTTCCCACTTAGCATACGCTTAGGGGCCTTAGTCGATGCTCTGGGCTGTTTCCCTCTCGACCATGGAGCTTATCCCCCACAGTCTCACTGCCGCGCTCTCACTTACCGGCATTCGGAGTTTGGCTAAGGTCAGTAACCCGGTAGGGCCCATCGCCTATCCAGTGCTCTACCTCCGGCAAGAAACACACGACGCTGCACCTAAATGCATTTCGGGGAGAACCAGCTATCACGGAGTTTGATTGGCCTTTCACCCCTAACCACAGGTCATCCCCCAGGTTTTCAACCCTGGTGGGTTCGGTCCTCCACGAAGTCTTACCTCCGCTTCAACCTGCCCATGGCTAGATCACTCCGCTTCGGGTCTTGAGCGTGCGACTCAACCGCCCTATTCGGACTCGCTTTCGCTACGGCTACCCCACACGGGTTAACCTCGCCACACACCGCAAACTCGCAGGCTCATTCTTCAAAAGGCACGCAGTCACGA
>JBEYJY010000113.1:0-1099 GCA_040631425.1 Streptomyces sp. NPDC020096 | reverse complement strand
ACCACCGCGAGAATCCGATGACCGTTCCGCTGCGCATCCGACAATCGCTCGACCAACAGCAGACCAACGCCCTCGCCCCAGCCGGTTCCATCGGCAGCTGCGGAGAACGGCTTACAGCGGCCATCCGTTGCCAGACCGCCCTGTTGCGAGAACTGGTTGAAGAGGTACGGGGTCGGCATCACTGTGACCCCACCGGCCAACGCCAAGGAGCACTCGCCCTGCCGGAGGGACTGGACCGCCCAGTGCAGCGCCACCAACGACGACGAACACGCGGTGTCCACGGTGACCGCAGGACCCTCGAATCCGTACACGTAGGACAACCGGCCGGACATCACGCTGGAGGCGTTACCGGTCAGCAGGTAGTCGTCGGTGCGGTCATAGCTGCCGTACCCGGAGTAGCCGGACCCGACGAATACTCCGGTGGCGCTGCCGCGCAGGGAAGTCGGGTCGATCCCGGCGCGCTCGAAGACCTCCCAGGACGTCTCCAGCAACAACCGCTGCTGCGGATCCATCGCCAACGCCTCACGCGGCGAAATCCCGAAGAACCCAGCGTCGAACTCCGCAGCGTCGTAGAGGAAACCGCCCTCACGGGTGTAACTCGTGCCGCTGCTGTCCAGGTCCGGGTCCGGGTCGTACAGCCCCTCCAGATCCCAACCGCGGTCCGTGGGAAACCCGGAAATCCCGTCGACGCCACCGGACACCAGGTCCCAGAACGCTTCCGGGGAATCCACTCCCCCCGGGAAGCGACAGCCGATGCCGACGATCGCCAACGGCTCGTCGGACGCCGCCACCGGCACCAGTGCCGAGGTCTCCTCGGACCCGCCCAGCAGCTCCGTCTTCAGGCGGTCGGCCACCGCGCTCGGCGTGGGGTGGTCGAAGAGCAGCGTGGTCGGCAGAAGGAGACCCGTCGTGCTGGTCAACCGGTTCCGCAGTTCGACCGCCGTCAACGAGTCGAACCCGATCTCGCGGAACGCCCGCGTCGCATTGATGCTTTTCGCCGAAGCGTGGCCGAGCACCTTCGCGGTCTCGTCCCGAACCAGGTCCAGCAGCACGCGGTCCTGTTCCTCAGCGGACAGTCCGGCCAGACGGTCGGCGAGCG
>JBEYJY010000112.1:0-1118 GCA_040631425.1 Streptomyces sp. NPDC020096 | reverse complement strand
CCGCGATGATCGGTGACTCGCTCACCACGGTTGAGGCTGTGCTGGTTCCCGCGTTGCGCAAAGATCGCGGAGAAGTCTGGGCGTTGGTCGAGGCCGTCGGCAGACTGCACGCGAACGGCGCAAATGTGGACTGGCAGGCATTCTTTGCCGGAACCGGGGCCCGCAAGGTCGAGCTGCCGACCTACCCGTTCCAACGGCAGCGTTACTGGCTTGAGGTCGCGAAGACCGCTGGTGTTGCCGACTCGGTGGATGCGGAGTTCTGGGCCGCGGTCGAGCGCGCAGACCTCGACGAGGTCGCTGCGACATTGTCGATCGATGGTGACGAGTCCCGGTCGTCGTTGAGGGCGTTGCTGCCGAGCCTGTCGTCGTGGCGCTTGCAGCGGCAGCAGAAGTCCGTTGTGGACGGCTGGCGGTACCGGGTGACGTGGAAGCCACTGCCGGATGCGCTGTCCGCAGCGCTGTCCGGCACCTGGCTGGTCGTCGTGCCCGCCGACCACGTCGAGGACGAGTGGGCGACCTCGCTGGTGAACGGGCTCTCCGATCGTCGGGTCGTGGTGTCCGGCTTCGACAGCCCCGAGGTAATCGAGCAGCGGCTGCGGGAGGCCATGGCCGACGGGCCGGTGACGGGGGTGCTGTCGCTGCTGGCGATCGAGGAACAGCCGCTCGCGGAGTTCGGCGCGGTTCCCAGCGGTTTGGCCGGGACCGTGGGCTTGGTTAGTGCGTTGGACGCCATCGGCTCGGCGGCTCGGGTGTGGGCCGTGACCCGGAGCGCTGTGTCGGTCGGGCGGTCGGAGAGCGTGACCAGTCCCGTGCAGGCCCAGGTGTGGGGCCTGGGCCGGGTGGTGGCGCTGGAGCAGCCGGACCGCTGGGGCGGCCTGATCGATGTGCCCGAAGTGGTCGACGAGCGGACGATCGCTCGCTTCTCCGCGGTGCTGGCCGCTGGCGTTGAAGACCAGGTGGCGGTGCGGGCGTCCGGGCTGTTCGGGCGTCGGTTGGTGCGCGGGGAGGTCGCTGCCACGACCGGTGGTCGGTCGCTTCAGGGCACGGTGCTGGTGACCGGTGGCACGGGTGCCTTGGGTGCCCGAGTCGCGCGATGGTTGGCCGAGCGTGGTGTTGAG
>JBEYJY010000111.1:0-1174 GCA_040631425.1 Streptomyces sp. NPDC020096 | reverse complement strand
CTGCACATCATCCACACCGAAACAACGCCACCTGCCGCCGTGAGTCACGAACCGCAGACACATGACGCCCCGTCAGCCCGATAGGCTCGGAAGCGCCCCCCTGACCAGCACGGATACCGAAACGCTGCTGGAGTATTAGTACTGCAACCGCATCTGGGGGTGGTGGCCTCGTCGTTTGTAGTGGGATCGGCGGGCTCTGGCTTGGCTGATGCGGCGGAAGTGTGACCAGCGTAGATGGTGATCGTTAGCCTGGTGGCGGGGTTTGACGATGTGTCCCATCAGCCGACGGATCTCCGGGACGCTCAGGGGTATGAGCTCGTGCTCGTTGTCTACGCTGCCCCTTTTGTGGCTTCGTGGGCGCGGACGGCGGTCAGGTAGGCCAGTGCGGCCATGGCCAGGGTGATGTGCCGGTACCAGGCCCGGTAGAGCCTGACCTGGTAGTGGTCGAGGCCGCATTCGTTCTTCGCGACCTGGAACGACTCCTCCACCGCCCACCTGGCTGCCGCTACCTTGACCAGGTCTTTCAAGCGGGCGCCGAGGGGGCCGTAGCAGACGTAGTGGGCGATCTCGGTGGGGTCGCTGAGGGAGCGGCGGGCCAGGACCCAGTGCCCGAAGCCGTTCTCCCATACCGGGCGGATCGCGACCCGGGCCCAGTCGTAGAAGCGCTCGCCATGGGAGCCCTGGCCGCCGGAGATCCGCTTCCACGCCTGTCGGGGCAGTGCGGCGATCAGCTCGTCCACCCGGACTTCCTTCCAGCCCGTGGTGATCACGGTGTCGTTGACTTTGGTGGCCAGCACGTGGGCGATGCGGCGTTCTTCGAGCCAGAAGCGCAGGTGCTTGACCTGCCCGTACGCCTCGTCCGCGGTGACCCATGCGAACGGAATCCCGGCGTCGATCGCGCGCTGCAGCATCCACCGGAAGTGCTCGTTCTTCGTCGCGAACGGCACCTCGTCCGGGATGCCGGCCGTGCGGCAGCGATCGCGGTCGTCGGTCCAGGACTTGGGCAGGTACAGCTCGCGGTCGATGAGGGCGCGGCCCCGGTGCGAGGCGTAGGCAAGGAAGGTCCCGATCTGGGAATTCTCAGAGGGCGGTTCGTGAGGTGATGTCTGTTTCCCGGTGAGTTTGGGGCAGGGTTGCTGGTCGCGGGGGTTCGGGAAGCTACTGCTTCGTGGCG
>JBEYJY010000110.1:0-1299 GCA_040631425.1 Streptomyces sp. NPDC020096 | reverse complement strand
TGAAGTGGACGGCTCTGCCGGTCGATTTCCCGTACTGGCGGGCGGTCTATGACTTCTTCCGCCGCTGGCGGGCCTACGACTATGCGCGTGAGCTGTACGAACACCTGCGACGTTTGGCGAGGGAGCGCACAGGGCGCAACGCCGAGCCCAGTGCGGGAATCATCGACAGTCAATCGGTGGATGCCTCCGAGACTGTCGGCGAGGACAGTCGCGGATACGACGGCGGCAAGTCACGCGACGGGCGCAAACGCCACATCCTGACCGACACGGAGGGCCTGCTCCTTCAGGTGACCGTGACCACGGCCGACGTGCACGACTCCAAGGCCGCTCCCGCGCTGCTGGAAACGTTCATGGACCAGCCGGGCCGGCTGCTGAAACTGGTGTGGGTCGACAGCGCCTACCAGGGTCCGGCGCTGGCGAAGGCGTTCGCCCGCCACGGAGTCCGGATCGAGGTCGTGCGTCGCTCCGACGGACAACGCGGATTTGTCGTAGTGGCCCGCAGATGGGTCGTGGAGCGCACGCTGAGCTGGCTCTCCCGCTCACGCCGCCTCAACCGCGACCACGAACGCCGCCCCGATCACCACCAGCAGATGGTGTGGTGGGCAGCCATGATCAGGCTGTCGCGCCGGATGGCCGGAGATGCTCCGCGCTGGCCGGAGAAGCGACCCGACCGACGGCCCCCGGCGCGGGCATGAACCGTCCGTCTTTCGCCCGCACCAGCCAGCCCCGCTTCTCCAGCACATAGGCACGGTGACGGATCTTCTCCACCTCGTTCTTGATCTCCGCTTCCCGGCCCACTGCCCGCGTCAACTCCACCCCGTTCACCGGCCCCGAAGCGGCCACCGCAGCGGCGAACACCTCCCGATACACACCGCTGAGCACCTCCTCGACCATGCCCGACCGCCACACCGGCGGCCGCTCACCATGGCCCACACCGGAGCCGCTCGATCCCCCAACCGCAGCCGCCTCACCACCGGACGGCACGGACACCGGCGTATCCACCACGCTCTCCTCGGCCAGCACCAACACGAGTTCCTCACGCCCCACCCGGGCCCGTTCGACCCGCTCCCACGCGGCATTCACTTCCGCTTGAGCCTGCTCCAAAACCTCCGTCCAGGACTCCAGATCCTGCCTCGCCCGCGCCTCACGCCGTTCCATCAACCCCAGCACCGACGGCATCGCAACCTCCTCGATCAACAGCAAACCGTCCACTGCCTGCCCCTACCCCTCCGCGATCATGCCCCGCACACGAAGAAGCCCCTGCTCATCGAACAGAGACTCCCTTTGCCACAACGCACT
>JBEYJY010000109.1:0-1425 GCA_040631425.1 Streptomyces sp. NPDC020096 | reverse complement strand
GATCGGGATGAGCGAGCCATTCGTAGGGTTGGCTCACCCAGGGGTGTCGGGTGTGGCTTTCAGTGGTCTGCCGTCCATGGCTTCTTACGATTCGCCGCCCGACACCCCGCGACGACTCGGCTGCTGATTAGGAATTGCGATCCGATCGCTGAGTAGGGACTCGCCAGCGAGGTCGTCTGTGGTGCAGGTAAGCAAGCGACCCGTGGAGAGCGCGCGTGACAGCGATCTGGGCCGGTATCGACGCCGGCAAGACCCACCACCACTGCGTGGTGGTCGACGACACCGGCAAGCGACTGCTGTCGCGCCGGGTGGCCAACGACGAGCCGGAGTTGTTGCGACTCCTGGCCGACATCCTCGCCCTGGGCGACGAGGCCACCTGGGGCATCGACCTGGCCGACGGCGGTGCCGCCCTGCTGATCGACCTGCTGCTCAACCACGGCCAGCACACGCTCTACATCCCCGGCATGGCAGTCAACCGGGCCTCCGAGGGCTACCGGGGCGAAGGCAAGACCGATGCCAAGGACGCGGCGATCATCGCCGACCAGGCCCGGATCCGGCGGGACCTGCAACCCCTTCGGCCAGGGGACGAGTTGGTCACCGAGCTGAAGATCCTCACCGTTCACCGCCGCGACCTCACCGACGACCGCACCCGCGCGATCAACCGGCTTCGCGGCCGCCTCACTGGGATCTTTCCGGCCCTCGAACGATCCCTGGACCTGACCAACGCCGGGCCCCTCGTCCTGCTCACCGGCTACCAGACCCCGGCGGCCATCCGCCGGACCGGTGTCCGCCGGTTGGAGACCTGGCTGCGCAACCGCAAAGTCCGCGGCGCCGCCCAACTGGCCCAGGCCGCTATGGAAGCCGCCGATCGCCAGCACACCAGCGTGACCGGGGAGAAGCCGACCGCCCAACTCGTCCACGCCCTGGCGAGGGAGGTGATGCGCCTCAACGAGCAGGTCGCCGAGATCGACAAGCTCATCGAGGCCCGGTTTCGCGAACACAAGCACGCCGAGGTGATCGCGAGCATGCCCGGCATCGGCCCCCTGTTGGGCGCCGAATTCCTTGCCGCCACCGGCGGGGACATGGCGGCCTTCGCCACCCCGGACCGTCTCGCAGGGTTCGCCGGCGTCGCCCCGGCTCCCCGCGACTCGGGGAAGATCAGCGGCAACCTGCACCGGCCGAAGAGATACAGCCGCAGTCTTCAACGCGTCTTCTACACGTCCGCTTTGATCAGCATCCGCTACTGCGACGAATCCCGCCGCTTCTACGACCGCAAGCGCGCCGAGGGCAAGCGGCACACTCAGGCCGTCCTTGCTCTCGCCCGCCGCCGCGTCAACGTCCTGTGGGCCTTGCTGTGTGACGGACGGTGCTATGAGTCCATACCGCCTGTTACGACAGCCGCTTGACAACGAGATTAGGAATCGT
>JBEYJY010000108.1:0-1457 GCA_040631425.1 Streptomyces sp. NPDC020096 | reverse complement strand
GGTACCGGTGACGGAGACGGTCTTCGCGGGTACCGGGGTGGGCGCGGCGTTCAGCGAGGACTATATGCCCGTGGTCTTCTCCACGCTGGAGGACGCGGCACGGCCTGCGTCTACATCGGCATGCGCTGCGGCCCCAAGGTCGCCTAGCTTGAGTTTTAACGTTCGCCGAGAGTCTTAGACCGGAGCAAGTCGTTTCCGCCCGCCTGGAGGGAATCGATCGAGCCGCCCCATGCCCCCCCGAGGCGGCGCCGGTGGAAAGCACCCCGGCGGACTTGATGGCTGCCGTGCAGCGGAGCGTGGAAGAGCGCGAGAGCCGCCGCGCCGGCGAACCAAAGCCCTGCAAGACCACGGCGAAGAAGCGGTCCCCGCTCCGTCCCGCGTCCTGATGACAGGAAATCGCCCATGCCGTGCATCCCAGAACGGCCGCCGCAGGCGTCAGCCGTTGTCCATCGCGCTATCGCAGGCGGGGCACACCCGGTCCGCGTACTTCGGGGGGTACCACGAGGAACCGGGGTGCTCAGAAGGATTCCAGGACGCCGTTTCCATCGCGAAGGTGTCCTTGCCGCAGAGGGTGCGCGGTCCGGCGGTCGCGGTCGTTCCCGGGGCGGCAGGCGCAACATGCACCCGGCGGACAGGCCGGCCCTCGACACGCGACTCGCCTGCGCAGCTGAGCGCCGTCACCGGCACATCCAGCTCATAGACGACGATCTCGCTCATATCCTGACGGTACTCGGCTGCCCCGGGACCCCGCTGACTTCGGACCACCAGTTCCAGCGACTCAGGCGGCCGACCACCGTTCACACGCCCGCGCCAAGCCAGGTCCGCTCCCGCTGGCCTGAAGGGTGTCTCTACTGCCGTACAGCGGCTGTGCCCCGGGCATGATCCCAGTTCGTGGGTCTACGACTGCTGTACCTGGTCTTCTGTCGACTGTTGGGCTGGCTGACACTGCTGGGTCGCTCCTCCGCCGCGCACAAGGCCGAGATCCTCGCCCTGCGCCACGAGGTCGCCGTCCTGCGCCGGCAGGTCGAGCGGCCGCGGATGTCGTGGCCGACCGCGCCGTGCTCTCCGCTCTCGCGCGGCATCTGCCGTCCGCCCTGCGACGGCACCGGTTGGTCACCCCGGGCACGCTGCTGGCCTGGCACCGGCGCCTGGTGCGCCGGAAGTGGCGCCAGCCACCGGCCAGGCCCGGTCGCCCACCTGTGGGTGCCCGAAACTCGACCGCCGCTGTTGACCTGGGACTTGCGGTCGGGGTCATGCGGGGCGGGATCCTGGCGTATGGCTCTGCGACTGCTGTACCTGATCTTCCTGAAGATCCTGGGATGGACTGCGTTGTTGGCGCGAACGGAGGCTTCGAAGAACGCGGAGATTCTCGCACTGCGGCACCAACTCGCGGTGTTGCGCCGCCAGGTCGGCCGACCGCAACTCTCGTGGGCAGACCGTGCCGTGATCGCAGGACT
>JBEYJY010000107.1:0-1561 GCA_040631425.1 Streptomyces sp. NPDC020096 | reverse complement strand
CGGATTCCGGTTGTGTCCAATGTGACCGGTGAGTTGATTGCGGAGTTTTCGGCTGAGTACTGGGTGCGGCATGTGCGGGAGGCTGTGCGGTTCTGCGACGGAGTGCGCACCCTGGAGACGCAAGGTGCGTCGCGGTTCGTCGAGATCGGCCCCAGCAGTGCGCTGACCGCGATGATCGGTGACTCGCTCACCACGGTTGAGGCTGTGCTGGTTCCCGCGTTGCGCAAAGATCGCGGAGAAGTCTGGGCGTTGGTCGAGGCCATCGGGCGTTTGCACGCGAGCGGCGCGCCCGTCGAGTGGGAGCGGTTCTTCTCCGGAACGGGTGCTCGCAAGGTCGAGTTGCCGACGTATGCGTTCCAGCGGAGGCGGTACTGGCTCGAACCTTCGCAGACGGTCGGCGAGGTCGATCCGGTGGAGGCGGAGTTCTGGGCGGCTGTTGAACGCGAAGACCTCGACACGGTGGCCACGACACTGGTGACCGAGAGCGACGAGGTGCGCTCCTCGCTGGATGCCGTGCTCCCGGTGTTGTCTTCCTGGCGTCGTCGGCGGCGTCAGAACTCCGCTCTGGACAGTTGGCGGTATCGGGTGGTGTGGAAGCCGCTCGGGACGTCGTCTGCCGCGCGGCTGTCGAGCCGCTGGTTGGTGGTGGTGCCAGACGGTTGCGAGCGGGATGCCTGGGTTGCCGGGGTGGTCGAGGGACTCGGCGGTAGCCGGGTGGTGGTGTCGGGTTCCGAGAGTCCTGAGGTGATCTCGGATCGGCTCCGGGATGCCTTGGCTGAGGGGCCGGTTGCGGGTGTTGTGTCGTTGCTGGCGGTCGACGAACGCCCGCTTGCCAAGCATGAGGCGGTTCCTGCGGGCCTGGCTGGCACGGTCGGGTTGGTCCAGGCGCTGAACGTTGTTGGATGCGATGCCCGTGTGTGGGCCCTGACTCGGGGTGCGGTCTCGGTTGGGCGGTCGGAGAGCGTGGCCGCTCCGGTGCAGGCCCTGGTGTGGGGTTTGGGCCGGGTGGTGGCGCTGGAGCACCCGGACCGCTGGGGCGGTCTGGTGGATCTTCCCGAGCGGGTCGACGAGTCGACGATTGCTCGGCTGCGGGCTGTGTTGGCTGCGGGCGAGGATCAGGTGGCGGTGCGGGCGTCCGGGGTGTTCGGGCGTCGGTTGGTGCGTTCTGAGCCTCCTGCTGCGGTGGCAAGTGGTCGGTCGCTTCAGGGCACGGTGCTGGTGACCGGTGGCACGGGTGCCTTGGGTGCCCGAGTCGCGCGATGGTTGGCCGAGCGTGGTGTTGAGCATCTGGTGTTGACCAGTCGCCGGGGCGATCAGGCGCCCGGCGCCGCTGAACTCGTGGACGAGTTGACGGCTCTGGGTTCGCGGGTCAGCGTCGTGGCGTGCGATGTCGCCGACCGCGACGCGGTGGCAGATCTGCTTGTGCGGTTTGCGGTGACCGGTGTCGTGCATGCCGCGGGTGCGCTGGAGTCGACGATGCTCGCTGAGAGCACGCTCGCTGACATCAATGAGGTTCTGGCGGCGAAGGTGTTGGGCGCCGCGCACCTTGACGAGTTGCTCG
>JBEYJY010000106.1:0-1629 GCA_040631425.1 Streptomyces sp. NPDC020096 | reverse complement strand
AACGGCTCTAGCTTCGGGCCCCGACGAGGAACTGACACACCACCAGCAGAAATCACACAACAACTAACGAACAACTACCGGCGCAGGACACTAGTAGGGCTTGGTCAGGTTCGTGTGGGTGTGGGTATGTCGCGGTGGCAGGTGGGGCAGGCGCCGGCCCAGGTGGCGAGCAGTGTCTGCAGCTCGCGGACGATCTGATACAGGCTCAGGCCGACGCCGTGTCTTTTGGGGCGGTGGCCAGGCGACGCAGGGTGCAGAAGGCATGGGCGAGGGAGGTGAGGGTGACATGGTGGTGCCAGCCGTTGAAGGTGCGGCCTTCGAAGTGGGCTAGGCCCAGGGCCTGTTTCATCTCGCGGTAGTCGTGCTCGATACGCCAGCGGAGCTTGGCGAGCCTGACAAGTGTGGTCAGCGGGGTGTCGGCGGGCAGGCCGGAGAGCCAGAACTGCACCGGTTCTGTCTCCTTGGCGGGCCACTCGGCCAGCAGCCAGCACTCGGCCAACTCCACGCCCTCGGTGGCGTCGCGGATCTCCCGTCCGGCGGGGCGGATACGCAAGGCTACGAATCGCGAGTACATACGCTTCAACCCGCTGCGGCCTTTTCCCGGGCGTGAACCCTCGCGCCAGGACACCGGCTTGGCTGCGGTGCGTCCCTCCTCGATGACCAGTGCCTTCACACTGCGGGGCGGCTCGGGGTACTTGGCCACTGGTCGCCGCCCGATGCCGCTGTAGGGCGGGGTGAAGGGACGGGCTGCGGCAGGGTGGGCGGTGGGTGTGGTGGAGATGCCCACCACATAGTTAAGGCCCCGCCCGCTCAGCCCGAGGCGGAACGCGACTGCGTCGCCGTATCCGGCATCGGCCAGGACCAGTGGGATATCGACGCCCCAGGACCGGGTCTCGTCGATCATGTCCAGCGCGAGTTGCCACTTCTCCACGTGACCCAGGTCGGTGGGGATGCCACAGCGGTCGCGCTGGGCCACCTTGACGGGTTCGGCCTGCGGACAGGCCGGGTCCCAGGACTTGGGCAGGAAAAGCCGCCAGTTCACCGGCGTCGAGGCGTGGTCGCGAGCGAGGTGCACCGACACCCCGACCTGGCAGTTGGTGACCTTGCCCGCAGTGCCGGTGTACTGCCGGGATACGCACGCGGAGGCGTCGCCGTCCTTGAGGAATCCGGTGTCGTCGACGATCAGAGCGCTCGGGGCGATGGCCTCGTGCATTCGCCACGCCAACCGGGCCCGCACATGCGCCGGGTCCCACGGGCTGGACGTCACGAAATGCGCCAGCGCCTGCCGGTTCCCGTCCTCACCCAGCCGCGCGGCCATCGGCTCCACCGACTTGCGCCTACCATCCAACAGCAGCCCACGCACATACGCCTGCCCCCAACGGCGCTGATCCGCGCGCGCGAACGCCTCGAACATCCCCGCCGTGAACGCCTCCAGGTCCTCCCGGACCTCAGCCAACTCCCCAGGTGTCACACACCATCAACGCGCAAACTGACATGAAGACACGCCACCGGCGGGTACACCTGACCAAGCCCTACTACTGGTCTTTGCTTATGGAGTTGACGGTTGTGGGTCCCAGCTCAGGCCGGTTGCGGTGAGGAAGCTAGCGAGCAGGTTCGGGTGGTGCTGGA
>JBEYJY010000105.1:0-1858 GCA_040631425.1 Streptomyces sp. NPDC020096 | reverse complement strand
TCCGGCCTGTACGGCATGCTGATCATGGCGATTATCGCGGTGTTCATCGCCGGTCTGATGGTGGGCCGTACGCCCGAGTACCTCGGCAAGAAGATCGGCGGCCGGGAGATCAAGTTCGCCGCCTGCTACATCCTGATCACCCCCGCGGTGGCGCTGATCTTCACCGCGCTGGCGATGGCCATGCCGACCCCGATCCACTCGGCGGCCAACCCCGGCCCGCACGGCTTCTCCGAGGTGCTGTACGCGTACACCTCGGCGGCCAACAACAACGGTTCGGCCTTCGCGGGCCTGAACGCCAACACCGACTGGTACAACACCACGACCGGGCTCGCGGTCATCCTGGGCCGCTTCCTGCCGATGGTGTTCGTCCTGGCGCTGGCCGGTTCGCTCGCCGAGCAGCGGCCGGTACCGGAGACCGCGGGCACCCTGCGCACCGAAAAGCCGCTGTTCGCGGGGCTGTTGGTGGGCACGGTGCTGATTGTCACCGGTCTGACGTACTTCCCGGCGCTGGCGCTCGGCCCGATCGCTGAGGGGCTGTCATGACCACCGGCGAGACAAAGACTTCTGTCGAGGAACCCATGTCCACTGAAACCCCCGTTCGGGCTCCGGAAACGGAAGTCCCAGCGAACACCCAGCCAGAGACGGGCCGGGTTGGCGCCGGTGCGTTCGAGCCGAAGCAGCTGCTGAAGTCGCTGCCGGACGCCATGCGCAAGCTCGATCCGAGGGTGATGGTCAAGTCGCCCGTGATGTTCGTGGTCGAGATCGGTTCCGTGCTCACCACGGTCTTGTCGGTAGCCCACCCCGGTGACTGGTTCGGTTGGGCGATCGCGGCGTGGCTGTGGCTGACGGTGATCTTCGCCAACCTCGCCGAGGCCGTCGCGGAGGGCCGGGGCAAGGCGCAGGCCGACACTCTGCGCAAGGCCAAGACCGACACCGTCGCGCGCCGTTTGAACGGCGATGTCGAGGAGAGTGTGCCCGGCACCGAGCTGCGTGTTGGTGACCTGGTGGTCTGCGAGGCGGGCGACATCATCCCCGGTGACGGTGATGTGGTCGAGGGCGTGGCGAGCGTCGACGAGTCGGCGATCACGGGTGAGTCGGCGCCGGTCATCCGTGAGTCGGGCGGTGACCGGTGTGCGGTCACCGGTGGTACGAAGGTGCTCTCCGACCGGATCGTCATCAAGATCACGACGAAGCCCGGTGAGACGTTCATCGATCGCATGATCGCCCTGGTGGAGGGTGCGGCCCGGCAGAAGACGCCGAACGAGATCGCGCTCAACATCCTGCTGGCGTCGCTGACCATCGTCTTCCTGCTGGCGGTCGTCACCCTCCAGCCCTTCGCGATCTACGCGAAGGCCGAGCAGTCGATGATCGTGCTGGTGGCCCTGTTGGTCTGCCTGATCCCGACGACCATCGGCGCGCTGCTGTCCGCGATCGGCATCGCGGGTATGGACCGGCTGGTGCAGCGCAACGTACTGGCCATGTCCGGCAGGGCGGTTGAGGCCGCCGGTGATGTGTCCACGCTGCTGCTGGACAAGACCGGCACCATCACCTACGGCAACCGGCAGGCCGCCGAGTTCGTCCCCGTGCGCGGCACCACCTCCGCCGAGGTGGCGGACGCCGCCCAGCTCTCCTCGCTCGCCGACGAGACCCCCGAGGGCCGCTCGATCGTCGTGCTCGCCAAGGAGAAGTTCGGCCTGCGCGAGCGCCACGAGGGAGAGCTGGCGCACGCCGAGTGGATACCCTTCACCGCCCAGACCCGTATGTCGGGTGTGGACATCGACGGCCGCAAGGTCCGCAAGGGCGCCACCGGTTCGGTGATCGCCTGGGTCAACGAGCGCGGCGGCACGGTCGCCGAGGA
>JBEYJY010000104.1:0-1947 GCA_040631425.1 Streptomyces sp. NPDC020096 | reverse complement strand
GAACTCGTAACACGATCTTGTGGAGTTCGGCTCGTCAGCCGTGACGTTGGCGGTGTTCCGCCTGTTTATGGGATGTGGGGAACCGGCCGTGGATCGTGGACGACGAGCTGTGGGCGCTGATCGAGCCGTTGTTGCCGCCTTGGCCCGAGAAGGCACCCGGTCCTCGGCCGCTGGACGACCGACTGTGCCTGCAGGGCATCCTGTACGTGCTCTACAACGACGTCAGCTGGCAACTGCTACCACTGGAGCTGGGATTTGGCTCCGGGCAGACGTGCTGGCGTCGGCTGGGCCGGTGGCAGGAGGCGGGCGTCTTCGACCGGCTGCACCGCCTCCTCCTCGCGAAGTTGCATGCGGCCAATGCCCTGGACTGGTCCCGTGCCTGCGTCGATGCTTCTCACATCCGTGCGAAAAAGGGGGTGCCGCGACCGGCCCATCGCCGGTCGACCGCGGGAAGACGGGCAGTAAGCACCACCTGATCTGCGACGGGAATGGCACCCCGTTCAAGGTCATCACCACCGCGGCAAACGTCAACGATGTCACCCAGACACTGGCGCTCGTGGAGGGCATCCCGCCCGTTGCCGGGAAGCCCGGCCGGCCCCGCAGGCGGCCCGATTCCCTGCTCGGAGACAAGGGGTACGACAGCAATCCCAACCGCCTCGAGCTCTACAAGCGGCATATCCTGCCGGTGATCTCCCGCAAAGGCGCCCCGAACATCAAGGGCCTGGGCAAGCTCCGCTACGTCGTCGAGCAGACCTTCTCGCTGCTGCACCACTTCAAACGCCTGGCTGTCCGCTGGGAAAGACGCCTCGACCTGCACGACGCGCTCGTCTCCCTCGCCTGCGGGCTCATCTGCTGGCGACGCCTCCGCAAACAGCAGCCGTAATTTTGCTACCACTTATTATACCAGGCAATTGACGTTAATTCACGTGGAATTGGCGGGTGGAAATGGTGGGTTGATTCGCTATCTTTACGGCCATGGATGACCGCGAAGAATTATTTGTCAGCTCCGGCGAACTGCAACTGTGGACCGAGCGGTTCGGCAGTCCGGAAGACCCGGCAGTGCTGCTCATCATGGGCACCTCTGCGCAGGGCATCGGATGGCCGGACAAGCTTGTGAAGGCGATCGTGGCCGGTGGGCGACATGTCATCCGCTTCGATCACCGGGACACTGGCCGGTCCACCTGCGTGGATTTCGCCACCATCCCCTACACGCTGGCGGACATGGCAGCCGATGCGACAGCGGTGCTTGACGGTCATAGAGTCACCGCCGCGCACATCGTCGGAGCGTCCCTCGGTGGCGCGATCGCCCAGTGGCTGGCCGTACATCGCCCGGAGCGTGTGCTCACGCTCACCGCGATCATGTCCGGCCCGATGGGCTGTGATGCGGGACCCGCCTGGGCGCGCGCCATGGCTGGCCAAGTCCCCGACCCCGACGACCTGCCGCCGCCTGCGCCCAGCTTCCTGCGGCACTTGGCGCACCGGGCGACCTTGCCCCAGGCCACCCGGGACGAGCATGTCGCTGCGAACCTGGAGACCTGGCGTGTACTGAACGGTGACGTCCTGGCATTCGACGAGGTCTCTGCTCGCCGTTTCGTCGAAGCTTCCTACGATCGAGCAACTGATCCCGCCGCAGCGCTCAACCACGACCTGGCCGGACGCCACATGACCGACGACCGACATGCTTCTCTGTCCTCGATCAAGGCCCCGACACTCGTCGTCCACGGCACCGAAGACCCCCTGCGCCCGCTGCCTCACGGCCAGGCGCTCGCCGAGCAGATCCCGCACGCCCGCCTTCAGGCGATTCCCGGCATGGGACACGCGTTCTTCGCCCCGGAACTGCCTCGAAAGATCGGCGAAATCATCCTCAAGCACACTGCGTCCGCGCAAGCGCATCGATCTCGGCCACGCTCAGCCAGCTAGACGACCGAGATCGTGTTACGAGCTCTT
>JBEYJY010000102.1:0-2103 GCA_040631425.1 Streptomyces sp. NPDC020096 | reverse complement strand
AACGGCTCTAGCTTCGGGCCCCGACGAGGAACTGACACACCACCAGCAGAAATCACACAACAACTAACGAACAACTACCGGCGCAGGACACTAGCCGCGCTCTCGCTCGCCGTGATGCCGATCCTGTCCGCCGCCCAGCGGAAGGCCGGTCGCGAACTCGGCTCCGCCTCGGCTGTGGCGGACTCCAAGCAGACCCTGCTGTGCACCTACCTATCCGCCGTGCTCCTGGTCGGCCTCGTCCTCAACGCCACCCTCGGCTGGTCGTGGACCGACCCCATCGCCGCCCTCGTCATCGCCGCCATCGCGGTGAAGGAAGGACGCGACGCCTGGCAGGGCAAGGGCTGCTGCGCGACCCCTGCACCCGCGGTCGCGCCGACCGCCAATACCGAGGCGGACGTGTGTGGATGCCGCCCAGGCTGCGACTGCTGCAACTGACCTCCGCAAATCATCTCGTGGCCGACGTCCGCGAGGAAACTGGCGGAGCCGACGCCGTTGACGACCGGGGGAGCCATTTCTCCTTTCGGGAGTGGTGTCAGCGGCCCGTGAGGTCTCGGTCATGTCCGGCAGTTTGCCGGTCCACAGCTGCCAGAGGGCACTGGACGATCAGCCGATGCCGCAAGGCTGCCCTGGGATGTCTTGTGACCCGCCGGGTGTCAGGTCAGGACGTTTTGCGGTGGGCACGACCGCGTAGATCCGACGGTCTCGGATCAAGGCCCACAAGACATTGACGCGACGGCAAGCAAGGGCAAGGACGGCCTGGACATGGCGTTTCCCCTCTCGTCGTTTCCGGTCGTAGAAGGACCGCGAGTTGGGGTCGTAACGGATGCTCATCAGGGCGGACATGCAGAAGACCCGTTGCAGGCCCCGGTGGTAGTGCCGTGATCGGTGCAGGTTGCCGCCCGTCTTCCCCGAGTCGAAGGGGGCTGGGGCCAGGCCGGCGAAGGGGAGGCGTGACCGGCATCCGGCCGCAGCGGGGTGTGTGCGGTCAGCTCCCGCAGGAACTTGCGGTGCACCGCGTGCAGTTGCAGGGCGTGGCCGTGGCTGAAGGAGCACAGGAACGTACCGAGCGTCGAGGGCGCACGGATGCCCTCGAACCAGACCGGCATGGCACCGTGTCGCAGCCTGTCGGAGTCCTCGATGCTGTCGGCCCCGGCGCACATCGCCGCCACCAGCGACATCACTTTCGCCGCCGGGTTCGCTCCACCGCTGTTGTCCGCACCGTTGATCCGTAGCGCAATGTCGGCCAAGTGTGGCAACCGGGCCCGCTCCGCCAGCCGGACCACCGGCACCAGCCCCGCATCCGCGATCAGATTCGGCTCATCGAACGCGGCAGAAACAACCGCGGCGGCATAGGAGGATTGCATCTCGCGGGTGCTCTCTCGAACTGGCGCTGTGGAACCTTAGACAAGTGCCATCATCCCAGTTCAGAGGGTATCCGCACTTTCATGTCCGGCACCCGGACCACACGTTCACCGGTGGATCGAGGCTAGACGCCCTCGCACCACATACACACGCCGCACGCCCCGCTCTTGACAAGAACCGGAATAATTTTTTCGAACTCGGCTTTAGGCGCCAGAAGTTGCGAACAACTCTCTGAATGCCGACCAGGCTTGCAGCGAAATACCGAGTACCTGTTCCCTTGTGGGGTCAGGGAGGACCACTGCGGTCCGGTGATGCTCGACCCTGAGGGGGTTGGTTGAGCGCCCACGCCGCGTAGGTGAGCCATCGGCGTTTGGTGATCCGCGCGGCCAAAGGAACGTCACCTTCTTGCCGGGCGCAGCTCGCGAGGTCGTCGCGGGGGCCACGATTCCTCGGGCACCAGTCGGTACAGCGCGGTGACCACGTCGTCGAACTCGTCGCCAGAGGGCGCCGAAGCACGGCTGTGGGCCATCAGCCTCCGACCACCCGCCGCGGCACCGTGCCGGGGCCGAACGGAAACGCCGTGCGGGGCGGCGGCACCTGGAGTGCCGCCGCCCCGCACGCGGTGGGAATCTCGCCTGCAGTCTGCGCTCAGTAGGCGGAGTTGACGTGGTCGATCGAGCCGTACCGGTGTGCCGCGTAGTTGGCGGAGGCGGTGATGTTGGCGACCGGGTCGTAGATGTT
>JBEYJY010000101.1:0-2313 GCA_040631425.1 Streptomyces sp. NPDC020096 | reverse complement strand
TGGCCTGCACCGCCACCATCGCCCCACCAACAGGCAACCCCTGCATCAAACGACCACGCGCCGCCACCAACCTCGCCGCATCCGCCAACGACACAGCCCCCGCAACATGCGCCGCACTCAACTCACCAATCGAGTGCCCACCCACGAAGTCCGGTGCCACCCCCCACGACTCCAACAGGCGGAACAACGCAACCTCAACGGCAAACAACCCCGCCTGAGTCCACACCGTCTGATCCAGCAACCCACCGCTGCCAAAAACGACTTCCCGCACCGAACCATCAAGATGCCGATCCAACTCGGCACATACAGCCTCAAAGGCATCCGCGAACACGGGATACCGCTCATACAACTCACGGCCCATACCCGACCGCTGCGAACCCTGACCCGAGAACAAGAACGCCAGCTTCGACTGAGTCCGGGTGCCCTCGACGACGGCGGAGCCACCTCGTCCTTCGGACAGCAATTCCAGTTCGCGCAGGAACTCGTCGCGGTCGCGGGCGACCACCACGGCTCGGTGGTCGAGTGCGGCGCGTCCGGTCGCCAGCGAGTACGCCGCATCGAGCGGGGCGAGGTCCGGTTCGACGCGGACGTACTCGGCGAGCCGTTCGGCCTGGGCGCGCAGGGCCATGTCGTTCCGCCCGGACAGGATCCACGGCAGGGTCGACGGGGTGACCGGGGGAACCTCGGCGGCCGCTTCGACTTCCTCGGCCTGCTCCAGGACCACGTGGGCGTTGGTGCCGCTGACCCCGAACGCGGACACCCCAGCCCGGCGCGGCCGATCCACCTCCGGCCACGGCACCGCCTCGGACAACAACTCCACCGCACCCGCAGACCAATCCACATGCGGTGACGGCTCGTCGATGTGCAGGCTCTTCGGCAACACACCATGCCGCATCGCCAACACCATCTTCATCACACCAGCAACACCAGCAGCAGCCTGGGTGTGGCCGATGTTCGACTTCACCGACCCCAACCACAACGGACGATCCCCAGGCCGACCCTGACCGTACGTCGCCAAAAGAGCCTGCGCCTCGATCGGATCACCCAGCTTGGTGCCCGTGCCGTGCGCCTCCACCACATCGACATCAGCAGCAGAAACCCCAGCATTCGCCAACGCCTGACGAATCACCCGCTGCTGCGACGGACCATTCGGCGCCGTCAAACCATTCGACGCACCATCCTGATTCACCGCCGAACCACGTACAACAGCCAGCACCTGATGGCCGTTGCGCCGAGCATCCGACAGGCGCTCCAACAACAGCAGGCCAGCGCCCTCGCTCCAGCCGGTTCCATCGGCAGCCGCCGAGAACGGCTTGCACCGGCCGTCCACCGACAATCCCCGCTGCCGGGCGAACTCCACGAACGCCCCCGGGGTCGACATCACCGTCACACCACCGGCCAGCGCCAGCGTGCATTCGCCCTGCCGCAGCGACTGAGCCGCCAGGTGCAGCGCCACCAACGACGACGAACACGCCGTGTCCACTGTGACCGCCGGACCCTCAAAACCGAACACGTACGAGAGGCGCCCCGACGTCACGCTGGTCGCGTTCCCGGTTAGCAGGTGACCGTCGACCTCCTCGGACGTTCCGTTGGAGCCGCTCCCGTAACCGGCATAGCTGGAGCCGACGAAGACACCCGCCTGTCGGCCGCGCAACGAACGCGGGTCGATTCCGGCCCGTTCGAACGCTTCCCAGGCGGCTTCCAGCAGCAACCGCTGCTGCGGGTCCATCGCCAACGCCTCACGCGGCGAGATCCCGAAGAACCCGGGGTCGAAGTCCGCGGCGTCCCGCAGGAACCCACCGTGCTTGGTGTAACTGGTCCCGTGGTGTTCCGGGTCGGGGTGGTACAGGCCGTCGAGGTCCCAGCCGCGGTCGGTCGGAAACTCCGAGATCGCGTCGACGCCCTCGGACACGAGTCGCCAGTAGTCCTCCGGGGAATCCACGCCGCCCGGCAGGCGGCACGCCATCCCGACGATCGCGATCGGTTCATCCGACGCCGATACCACCGACGCCGGTTCCGAGGCCTCCTCCGCCTCGCCGAGCACTTCCGTCCGCAGGTACTCGGCGACCGCCGTCGGCGTGGGGTGGTCGAACACCACCGTGGCCGGCACCCTGACACCGGTCGCCGAGCCCAGTCCGTTGCGGAACTCCACCGCCATCAGCGAGTCGAACCCGAGATCGCGGAACGCCCGCGTCGGTTCCACGCTTTCGGCGGACTGGTGGCCGAGCACCTTCGCGGTCTCGTCCCGAACCAGGTCCAGCAGCACGCGGTCCTGTTCCTCAGCGGACAGTCCGGCCAGACGGTCGGCGAGCG
>JBEYJY010000100.1:0-2502 GCA_040631425.1 Streptomyces sp. NPDC020096 | reverse complement strand
CCGCCACAGAGCCACACCCCCTGAGAATCAGATCCTCGGACCCAACGAGCCATCTCCGTGCCACGTCACGCAACAGGGTGCCGTCCCCCAAAGAATGACGAGCTGCACGGCCGGGGCGTCCCGGTCGTGCGGTTCGACTCCGGTGACTTCCCCGCCGCTCTGTCGTGCTCCGCCCACATCGGCGGCACGACGGACCGGTGGAGCGGAAGCGTGCACACCCCAACGCGGACAGGCCAGTTAGGCGCCGTGCGGTCCCTGTACTACCGGCGGCCGTCCGGGTTCGCCTTCCCGCACCTCGACGAGCAGGACGCCCGCTTTGCCGCCGCGCAGGCCCGCTACGGCCTCGGCGGCATCCTGACGTCCCTGCCCGACTGCCTGTACGTCAACCACCCCAACCGAATCGGCGACGCCGAGTACAAACCCGCCGGCCTAGCCGCCGCAGCAGCTTGCGGCTTCACGGTGCCGCCGACCCTCATCACCAACCGGCCTGACGACGCCCGCGCGTTCATCAAGGAACACGGTCCGGCCGTCTACAAGCCGTTATCCGTGCCGTTGTACCTGATCGACGGCATCGCCCAGACGGTCGAGGTCACAGAGGTGGACGCGGGCGAGATCAACGATAGCGTCAGCGGCACCATGCACCTGTTCCAGTCGCGCGTGGACAAGGCCGCCGACGTGCGAGCGACCGTCATCGGCCGCCGACTGTTCTGCGTCCGTATCGACTCCGGCCTGCTCGACTGGCGCACCGACTACTCGCGCCTGATGTACACCGTCGTCGAGCCACCACAAGGCGTCCGTGACGCCCTGTTCGCCTACTTGGAACACTTCCGGCTGGTGTTCGGCGCCTTCGACTTCGCCATCGACCACCAGGGCCAAGGGTGGTTCCTGGAGTGCAACCCGTCAGGCCATGGGCGTGGCTGGAGCCGGAGACCGGTCTACCCATGCTCGCGGCGATCGCCGACCTGCTGGAGAGGAAACCAACGTGACCACAGACGAGCAGCTGCGCCAACGGCTCGCCGACGACCTGGAAGCAGGCGGCTACCTGCGTACCCGACCGTGGCGGGAAGCCGTCGAGACGGTCCCACGCCACCAGTTCCTGCGCGGCGGCTACTTCGAGCAGATCCCCGACTCGGTGCCGACCGCGTGGCGGCCAGCCCTCCCGGACACCCCTGGCTGGCTTGAGCGCTGCTACGCCGACGCGTCCCTGGTGACGCAGATCGCGGGCACGATCGTCCCCACGGACATTCGCGGCGAGATCATGCGCACCCCTACCTCGTCGAGCACGATGCCGAACCTCGTCGTGCGCATGCTGGAAGACCTGCAAGTCGAGGACGACCAGCGCGTGTTGGAGATCGGCACGGGCACCGGTTACTCCATTGCGCTGATGTGCCACCGGCTCGGCGACGGGCGCGTCACCTCGGTCGAGGTCGACCAGGAGGTGTCGGCTCGGGCTCGTACCGCCCTCGGGGGTTGTGGCTACTTCCCGAACCTCGTCGTGGGCGACGGGCTGGCTGGCTGCAAGGACGGCGCGGCTTATGGCCGGGTGGTCGCTACGTGCGGTGTCCTCGATGTACCGCGGCCATGGATCGAGCAGACCCGGCCGGGCGGCGTCGTCCTCGCTACCGTGTGTGGCTGGCTGTACGCCTCCGAGCTGGCGCGGCTGACCGTGGCGGAGGATGGCACGGCCAGGGGGCGATTCCTGGGCGGATACATCTCGTTCATGCTCGCTCGCCCCCAACTGCCCCCGGCCTTGGGGATGCTGCCCGACCTGGACGACGGGGACGAGCGCCCGGCGCAGCTTGGTGTGGATGTGCTGGACGACTGGACGGCACGGTTCGTCGCTCAGATCGCCGCACCCCGCGCGCAGCTGATCAGCCTGCCCCGCGACGACCGCACGGAACACGTCCTCATCGACGTGACCGGCGAGGCGTGGGCAGCTCTGTGGCAAGACGGCGAGCGGTGGATGGTGCGACAGGGCGGCCCGGTGCGGATCTGGGACGCCATCGAGGACCTCCTCGCCCGCTGGCGCGCAGACGGTGCGCCCGCCCTGGATCGCTTCGAGATCGCTGTCACGCCCGACGGCCAGACTGTCACCTGGCCGAGTTCCTGATCTCCGTCTGCGGGTCGCTGGCCCCCTGCCCTCCTCGGGAGCGGCCTGCAGGCGGTACAACTCTCACCGGTGGACCCCCCTTCAGGGGCGGCGGGAACTGTCCGGTGGCCAACTGGTGGAGACGGTCACCGGGCAGCACTAGGCCCCGGCCGGATTCGGCTGACGGGGCATCATTTGCGTAGGCCAGAGCGTTCATTGCACGCCCAGGTGGATTTGCGGCACTGCCAACACACGGGAAACCAAGTTGTTTCACCCCTGGCGATGAAGATCACCAACAGCATCGGCTTCGTGGAACTCAGAGGGCGGTTCGTGAGGTGATGTCTGTTTCCCGGTGAGTTTGGGGCAGGGTTGCTGGTCGCGGGGGTTCGGGAAGCTACTGCTTCGTGGCGAAG
>JBEYJY010000099.1:0-2810 GCA_040631425.1 Streptomyces sp. NPDC020096 | reverse complement strand
CGCACCACCGCGAGAACCCGGTGCCCGTTGCGCCGAGCATCCGACAACCGCTCCAACAACAGCAGACCGACACCCTCGGAGAAACCAGCACCGTCAGCCGCCGCGGCAAACGGCTTGCAACGGCCGTCCGGGGCGACTCCCCGCTGGCGGGAGAACTCGGTGAAGATGCCCGGGGTGGACATCACCATCACCCCGCCCGCCAGCGCCAGCGTGCATTCGCCCTGCCGCAGCGACTGAGCAGCAAGGTGCAACGCGACCAACGACGACGAACAGGCGGTGTCCACAGTGACCGCCGGCCCTTCGAACCCGAAAACGTACGACGCCCGGCCGGACATCACGCTCGAAGCGTTGCCAGTGGCGACGTGGCCCGCGAACGCTTCGGATCCAGCCGCCAGCAGGTTGACGTAGTCCTGGCCGCTGCTTCCCGTGAAGACCCCGGTGGCGCTGCCGCGCAGCGACTGCGGATCGATCCCGGCGCGCTCGAAGACCTCCCACGACGTCTCCAGCAGCAACCGCTGCTGCGGGTCCATCGCCAACGCCTCGCGCGGCGAGATCCCGAAGAACCCAGCGTCGAACTCCGCGGCGTCGTAGAGGAATCCGCCCTCACGGGTGTAACTCGTGCCGCTGCTTTCCGGGTCCGAGTCGTACAGCCCCTCCAGATCCCAACCGCGGTCGGCGGGGAACCCCGAAATGGTGTCGATCCCCTCGGTGAGGACCTTCCACAGGTCTTCCGGAGACCGCACCCCGCCAGGGAATCGGCACGCCATCCCGACGATCGCCAGTGGTTCGTCCGACGCCCCCGCCGCGGTCGGCGCGGCCACCGGGGCGTCCGCGCCCAGCAACTCGGTGCGGAGGTGCTGCGCCACCTCCACCGGTGTCGGGTAGTCGTACACCAACGTCACCGGGAGTCGCAGACCGGTCGCAGCCGCCAGCCGGTTGCGGAACTCGACAGCGGTGACCGAGTCGAAGCCGAGTTCTTTGAGCGCCCGCCTCGGCTCGACGTCCTCCGGCTCGGAGTGACCGAGCACGACCGCCGCCTGTGCACGGACGACATCCAGCAGAAGTCGGTTCTGCTCTGCTTCCGGCAGCCCGGCGAGGCGGTCCGCGAAGCCGGTCTCGTCCTTCTCGGTCTGCGAGTTCCGTGCCAGACGCCGGGTTTCCGGCAGATCGGCCAGCAAGGGGCTGGGACGGGTCGCGGTGAACGCGACGAAGAACCGCTCCCACTCGATGTCCGCGACCACGAGGGCGGTCTCGTCGTCGTGCAGGGCCTGGTGCAGCGCGGCGAGCGCCATGTCGGGGTCCATCTCGGGCACGCCGTGCCTGCGGAACACCTCGCCGACGGAACCGGCCGCCATGCCGCCGTCGGCCCACGGGCCCCACGCGACCGAGGTCGCCACCAACCCGTTCGCCCGGCGGTGCTCGGCCAAGGCGTCGAGGAAAGCGTTGCCCGGCGCGTAGTTGCCGAGCCCGGGTGTGCCGACGACGGCCGAGGTCGAGGAGAAGAGGACGAACATGTCCAAGTCACGGTCACGAGTCAGTTCGTGGAGATTCACCGCCGCGGTCACCTTCGCCCGCAACACGGCATCCATGCGCGCCGGGTCCAACGACTCCACCACGCCGTCGTCCAACTCGCCCGCGGCATGCACGATCCCCGTCACAGGGTGCCGCGCAAGCAGTTCCGCCACCGCATCACGATCGGACACATCGCACGCAGCCAGAGTGGCGCGGACTCCCAGCGCGGTCAGTTCCTCGACCAACTCGCCCGCACCCGGCGCCTGATCACCCCGACGGCTGGTCAACACCAGGTGCTCAACACCACGCTCGGCCAACCACCGCGCCACCCGAGCACCCAGAGCCCCCGTCCCACCGGTGACCAACACGGTGCCCCGCGACGACCACCCACCAGTCACGGCAGCCGATTCCGCACGCACCAACCGACGCCCGAACACCCCGGACGCCCGCACCGCCACCTGATCCTCGCCCGCAGCCAACACAGCCCGCAGCCGAGCAATCGTCGACTCGTCGACCCGCTCGGGAAGATCCACCAGACCGCCCCAGCGGTCCGGGTGCTCCAGCGCCACCACCCGGCCCAAACCCCACACCAGGGCCTGCACCGGAGCGGCCACGCTCTCCGACCGCCCAACCGAGACCGCACCCCGAGTCAGGGCCCACACACGGGCATCGCATCCAACAGCGTTCAGCGCCTGGACCAGACTCACCGTCGCCGCCAGTCCACCCGGCACCGCGTCGTATTCGACAAGCGGACGCTCGTCCACCGCCAGCAACGACACAACACCCGCAACCGGCCCCTCAGCCAAGACCTGCCGGAGCCGCTCCGCGATCACCTCAGGACTGTCCGAACTCGACACCACGACCTGGTGCCCGGCCAGCCCCTCGACCACAGCGGTCGCCCGCTCGTCCTCAGCGCCCTCCGGAACGACCATCAACCAGCGGCCCGACAGCCGGACGGCAGACGACGACGCGAGCGGTTTCCACATCGCCCGATACCGCCACTGGTCCACAACGGACCTCTGGCGACGCTGCTGGCGCCACGACGACAAGCTCGGCAGCAGCGCCGTCAACGACGACCGGGAGTCGTCGTCCAACGCCAGAGTCGCGGCCACACCGTCGACGTCCTCGCGCTCGACCGCCGCCCAGAAGCCGCTTTCGTCCGAATCCACCACGGCGGCCGCTTCGCCAGCATCGGCGGTTGGCTCCAGCCAGTAGCGTTGCCGTTGGAAGGCATAGGTCGGCAACTCCACGCGCTGGGCGCCGGTTCCGGCGAAGAACACCTCCCAGTCCACGGTGGC
>JBEYJY010000098.1:0-2949 GCA_040631425.1 Streptomyces sp. NPDC020096 | reverse complement strand
GCGCTGGCTGGTGCGTGGTGGTGCCGAGCATGTGGTGTTGACCAGCCGTCGGGGTGTGGATGCGCCTGGTGCGGTCGAGCTTGAGGCCGAGCTGGTGGCTGGCGGGGTCAGGGTCACGATTACTGCGTGTGATGTGGCGGATCGTGATGCGCTTGAGGGGTTGTTGGGTTCGATTCCGGCGGAGTATCCGCTGACGGGTGTTGTGCATGCGGCGGGTGTGCTGGATGACGGCGTACTGGATGCTCTGACCCCGGAGCGCTTTGAGTACGTGTGGCGGGCGAAGGTCGTCTCCGCGCTCAATCTGCATGAACTGACCCGTGATCTCGACCTGTCGGCGTTCGTTCTGTTCTCGTCGATCAGCGGCACGCTCGGGAGCACTGGGCAGGCCAACTACGCTGCCGCCAACGCCTACTTGGACGCACTGGCCGAGCAGCGCCGGGCCGACGGCCTGGTCGCCACCTCCGTTGCCTGGGGCGCCTGGGCAGCGGGTATGGCAGCCGATGAGGCGCTGGAGCGCCGGATGCGGCTGGGCGGGGTACCGCCGATGGCCGCCGACCTGGCGATCGAGGCACTACAGCGTGCGCTGGACCTGGACGAGACGGCGGTGACCGTCGCCGACATCGACTGGGACCGCTTCGCACCGGGCTTCACCGCCGTACGACCCAGCCCGCTGCTGGCCGAACTCCCAGAAGCCCGGAGCACCGCGCCCGCCGTTCCCGATGGTGGGACGCAGTCGACGCTGGCCCAGCGGCTCGTCGGACTGACCGAAGCGGAACGGGAGCGGGTCACCCTCGAACTCGTCCGTACGTATGTGGCGGAGGTGCTCGGACACTCCGATGTCGATGAGGTCGAGGCCGGGCGGGCGTTCAAGGAGCTTGGCTTTGACTCGCTGACCGCGGTCGAGCTGCGTAACCGTCTGGGCGCGGCAACCGAACTGCGGCTGCCTGCCACGATGATCTTCGACTATCCGACCCCGGCTGCACTGGCGGAGTACCTGCGCACCGAACTCCTGGGCGATCAGGTTGCGGTTGTCGGTCCGGTGGCGAAGGCCGTGGACGACGACCCGATCGCGATCGTGGCGATGAGCTGCCGCTTCCCCGGCGGTGTGCGGTCACCGGAAGACCTGTGGGAGCTGCTGGCGTCTGGCGGCGACGCGATTTCCGGGCTGCCCATGGATCGTGGCTGGGACGTCGAATCCCTCTACGACCCCGACCCGAACGCTCCGGGCACGATGTACACCCGTGAGGGCGGCTTCCTCTACGACGCGGCCGAGTTCGATCCGGCGTTCTTCGGGATCTCGCCGCGTGAGGCGCTGGCGATGGATCCGCAGCAGCGGCTGTTGCTGGAGACCTCGTGGGAGGCGTTCGAGCGCGCCGGAATCGACCCGGTGACGCTGCGCGGCAGCCAGGCCGGTGTCTTCGTCGGCACCAACGGCCAGGACTATCTCTCGCTGCTGCTGCAGGAACCCGAGGGCCTTGAGGGGCACTTGGGCACGGGCAACGCCGCGAGCGTGGTCTCCGGGCGACTCTCCTACGTTTTCGGCCTTGAGGGGCCTGCGGTTACCGTCGATACGGCGTGCTCGTCGTCGCTGGTGGCGCTGCACTGGGCGATTCAGGCGCTGCGGAGTGGCGAGTGCTCGCTTGCGCTGGCTGGTGGTGTGACGGTGATGTCCACGCCGGGAACCTTCATTGACTTCAGTCGTCAGCGTGGTTTGGCGGAGGACGGTCGGGTTAAGGCGTTCGCTGCGGGTGCGGATGGTACGGGGTGGGGTGAGGGTGTTGGCATGCTGCTGGTGGAGCGGCTGTCGGACGCTCGACGCAACGGTCACCCTGTGTTGGCGATCGTGCGTGGCAGTGCCGTCAATCAGGATGGTGCGAGTAATGGTCTGACGGCGCCGAATGGTCCGTCGCAGCAGCGGGTGATCCGGCAGGCGTTGGCCAGTGCTGGGTTGTCTGCGAGTGACGTGGACGCGGTGGAGGCGCACGGTACGGGGACCACGCTGGGTGACCCGATCGAGGCGCAGGCGCTGCTGGCGACGTACGGCCAGGAGCGCCCTGAGGGACAGCCGCTGTGGTTGGGCTCGGTGAAGTCCAACATCGGGCATACGCAGGCGGCGGCTGGTGTCGCGGGCGTGATCAAGATGGTGCTGGCGATGCAGAACGGTGTGCTGCCGCAGACGCTGCACGTCGATGAGCCCACGCCGCACGTGGACTGGTCGGAAGGCGACATCGCCCTGCTGACCGAAGCCGTGGAGTGGCCGGAGCGGAGTCGGCCACGTCGGGCCGGTATCTCGTCGTTCGGCTTCAGTGGCACCAATGCCCACACGATCATCGAACAGGCACCGCAGGAGCTGCCGGAGGACTCGGCTGAACCTGTCGCCGCTCCCTCGGCACTGCCGTGGGTGCTGTCGGCCAGGGAGCCGGACGCCCTACGCGACCAGGCTCTGCGACTGCGAAACCACCTGCTGACCGGCGATGATGCGGGACTGGCGGACGTCGGCTACTCGCTGGCGAGCGGCCGTACGGCCTTTGAAAGCCGCGCGGCACTCGTAGCAGGCGATCGTGAGGAGTTCCTGGAGCGGCTCGATGCCCTGGCCGAGGGACGTAGCACCACTGGGCTGATGGAGGGCTCGCCGGTCGGCGGCAAGTTGGCGTTCCTGTTCACTGGGCAGGGGAGTCAGCGGCTGGGGATGGGGCGGGAGTTGTATGAGGCGTATCCCGTTTTCGCTGAGGCGTTGGATGCGGTGTGTGAGCAGTTTGAACTGCCGTTGAGGGATGTGCTGTTCGGGGCCGAGACCGCGCTGCTGGACCAGACCGCTTACACGCAGCCTGCGCTGTTCGCGATCGAGGTCGCTCTCTTCCGGTTGGTGGAGTCGTGGGGGCTGCGGGCGGACTTCCTGTCCGGACACTCGATCGGTGAGCTGGCCGCCGCGCACGTGGCCGGGGTGCT
>JBEYJY010000097.1:0-2962 GCA_040631425.1 Streptomyces sp. NPDC020096 | reverse complement strand
CGCCCTCGCCCCAGCCGGTTCCATCGGCGGCCCCGGAGAACGGCTTACAGCGACCATCCGCAGCCAACCCGCGCTGGCGCGAGAACTCGATGAACGTTCCGGGATTCGACATCACGGTCACGCCACCGGCCAGTGCCAGCGAGCATTCGCCCCGCCGCAGCGACTGAGCCGCCAGGTGCAACGCCACCAATGACGACGAACACGCCGTGTCCAAGGTGACCGCCGGCCCCTCGAAACCGAACACGTACGAAACCCGGCCCGACGCGACGCTCCCGGCGCTGCCATTGCCGAGGTACGCCTCGGCCCCTTCCGGCACCTCGCCCGGACGTACGCCGTAGTCGTGGTACATCACACCGGCGAACACGCCCGTGGCACTGCCGCGCAGCGAACGCGGATCGATCCCCGCGCGTTCGAGCGCTTCCCACGAGGCCTCCAGCAGCAACCTCTGCTGGGGATCCATTGCCAACGCCTCGTGCGGGGAGATGCCGAAGAACTGGGGGTCGAAATCCGCCGCGTCGTAGAGGAAACCGCCTTCGCACGCGTAGCTGGTGCCGCGGTTTTCCGGGTCCGGATCGTACAGCCGGTCGACGTCCCAACCGCGATCCCCGGGAAACGCGGAAATCGCGTCCACGCCACCGGAGACCAAGTCCCACAGGCCCTCCGGAGAGCTCACCCCGCCCGGGTAGCGGCAGGCCATCCCCACGATCGCGATCGGCTCGTCCTGGCCCGAGGCCGTGGAAACCGGTGCCATAGGGCCCCACTCCGCACCGAGCACCTCGTCCCGCAGGTGTCGAGCCAGGGCGAGCGGCGTCGGGTGGTCGAATATCAACGTGGCGGGCAAGCGGAGGCCGGTCAACTCGTTCAGCCGATTACGCAACTCCAGCGCGGTCAGCGAATCGAAACCCTGATCCTGGAACGCCCTGGACACCTCCACCGCGTCCGGGGAGGGATGCCCGAGCACCCGCGCGGTCTCCTCGCGGACCAAGGCGCGCAGCACGCGGTCCTGTTCCTCTCCGGACAGTCCGGCCAGACGCTCGGCGAGCGATCCGCCCACACCGCCTGTCCGTGCCACACGACGTGAAGGCGCACGCACCAAATCGCGGAAGGCCGCTGGTACCGCCCCACCCGACTGCCGGACGACGGCACCGAGGTCCAGCCTCATCGGTACCAGCACCGCGCGACCGTCGGCGAGCGCGGCGTCGAACAACCGGAGTCCGTCCTCTTCGGACAGGGCGAGCATCCCGCTGCGCCCCAGGCGTTCGCGGTCAGCGTGGTCGAGTTCGCCAGCCATCCCGGCCCCTGCCCAGGCGCCCCAGGCCAGGGACACCGCGGCAAGACCGCGCGCCCTGCGATGCTGGGCGAGCGCGTCCAGGAGCGCGTTCGCGGACGCGTAGTTGCCCTGCCCCGGGCTTCCCAGCACGCCTGCGGCGGACGAGTACAGGACGAAGGCGTCCAGGTCGAGATCCCGGGTGAGCAGGTGCAGGTTCCACGCGGCGTCGGCCTTTGGGCCCAACACCGCGGCCATCCGCCCGGAGTCCAGCGCCTCGATCACCCCGTCGTCCACCACGCCCGCGGCGTGCACCACCCCGCGCAGCGGGTGTTCCGCAGGGATCATCTCCAGCAGACGGGTCAGCGCGTGCGGGTCCGTCACATCACATGCCTCGACCGTGGCGCGTGCGCCCAACTCGCCGAGTTCGGCCACCAAGTTCTCGGCTCCCGGCGCGGCCGCTCCATGACGGCTGACCAGAACCAGGTGCCGGACCCCGTGGTGCGTCACCAGGTGCCGGGCGATCATCCGGCCGAGGCCTCCGGTGGCGCCTGTGATCAACACCGTGCCGTCCTGGGTGAAGACCGCAGGCTTCTCCGAGCCGGGACGGACCCGCTCCAGCCTCGGTACGAACACCACGCCACCGCGCAGGGCGACCTGAGGCTCGTCCGCGCCCACGACAGCGGACAGTTTCCGGTACGAGACATCGCTGTCGTCGACGTCGACCAGCACGAACCGGCCCGGGTGCTCCGACTGCGCCGACCGCACCAACCCCCACACACCGGCAGCCGCGACGTCGGACACGTCATCGGCTGCCTCGACCCCGACCGCACCCCGAGTGACCACCACCAGGGTGGTCCCGCTGAGCCTGTCGTTGCTCACCCAGTCCTGGAGTGCCGGCAGCACCTCGGTCGCCAGCCCGGAAACCGGCTCTGTGCCAACGCATTCCAGCACCACCACATCCGGCACGGCCACCCCGTCGGCGACCGCCGCGGCGAACGTGGTCACGTCGGGATACTGGTCGGCTGACACGCTGTCGGGGTCCGGCATGCCTTTGCCGATCACGGCCCATCGCGACAGCGGCTCGCCCCTCGCCGCGGACAGCTCGACGTTCGTCCATCGCAGACCGAACAGCGCATCGCTCAACCGCGCCGACCGACCCAGTTGCTCTGCGGACACCGGCCGCAACACCAGCGAGTCCACCGAGGCGACCGGCGCGCCAACACCATCCGCGAGCCGAAGCGACACGCCGTCCGAACCCGCTGGAGACAACCGCACCCTCAGCACCGAGGCACCCGAGGCGAACACGCGCACACCACTCAAGGCGAACGGCAGGCGCGTCTGCGTCACCTCGGTGGCAGCCAGGCCCAGCGCGTGCAGAGCAGCATCCAGCAGGGCTGGGTGCAGCCCGAACGAGCCCGCGTCCTCGGTCGTGTCCTCGGGCAGGCGGATTTCGGCGAAGGTCTCGTCGTTCCGCTCCCACGCCGCGACCAGCCCCTGGAAGAGCGGGCCGTAGTCCAGCCCGGCACGGACCAGTCGGGGGTAGAGATCCTCCACAGGCAGAGTTGAGGCATCCGCTGGCGGCCACTGCGCGAGGTCGAACGACGCCGCCTGCTCACCCTGGGAGACAACACCCGTGGCGTGCCGTGTCCACGACACGTCCACAGTGGCCACTGCATCTGGTCGGGAGTACAC
>JBEYJY010000096.1:0-3649 GCA_040631425.1 Streptomyces sp. NPDC020096 | reverse complement strand
AACACCTCAGTCTCCACGAGAATGGCAACGTCGAGCTGTACGGCGACCTTGAGCTGACTGGAGCTTTGCACATTCATGTCCTTTGGTCTTACTGGCGGGTTCGGGCTGGATCGAAGAACATGGCTTTCACCGCGACGCAGGTTCGCGCGGCATGACGATTCCGTCCTCGCCGGAGACGGTCCGATAGCCGTAGTCGCGGTAGGCGGCGAGCATGCGCGAGGTCTCGCCCCTGGCGCACGGCGACTTGACGGTCGGGTCCGTGCGGTCGACGACGACCCAGTCAGGCAGCTGCCGAGGCAGGGCGACCGGAGAGGTTCCCGCGACGCCGGATCCCCGGCAGACCAGACTCACCACGGCGCGATCGGCCAGCAGTGGAGCGAGCCGGTTGGCCAGGGCGACCATGACCCCGTCCGGGATCCGGTCGAGGAGCCGAGCCGGTCGTGGGACCAGGCCCGCGTCAACCCCGCGCCGGTGAGCATGCCCGTGACCGTGCACCGTCCCGTCTGCGCGATCAGCCCCGTGACCAGCGCGGCGAACGTACGGAACGTCGGCGTAGTGAAGTTGCCCCGCACCAACTCCAGCACGGCGAGCAGCGAGGCGGGTCCGGTCGGATCCGGAAGCATCGGCGGGTCCCGCCCCGGAGGAGACACAAACACCGCCGATGCTTTTCTGCTGCCAGGGCCCCGCACGGCCCGATGACACCGCATCACCCCGCCCGAGCGACCCCAACGACGATCAACGAGAAGTCGAAAGTCGAGCTAGGCAGCACGTCCTGGTCCCAACAACGTGCGCACGGCGGCCGCGACGCCTGTGGCGCGGCGTTGTGGATCGCGCTCCCTACTGGCCCAGGCGATGCGTGCGTCCGGGCGGATCAGGACGCTGGTGACAGTGGTCCAGGGGTGGGCCGCGAGCTTGTGATCGACGGCGGCGGCATGGTGTGCGACGTCGTGGCAGTCGGCGGCTTCGGTTCGCGGCGTGTGGTTGCCGTCGAGGTCGAGCAGCAGCAACTTGCCGTCGTGCAGCAACGGGTGGGGGGTTGCTCCAGCAGGGGTGTCGGAGCGCAGCGCAAGGCCGGCGAGCCGTGTGCCGGCCATGGGGTGGGCGGGGGTGCCATCGGTTTCCGCGGGGACGGCGTAGTGGGGGTCGCCGAAGCCGGCTACGCGGCGGGCCCACAGCAGGTTGGTCTCCGGCTGTGCCAAGGCTTCGGAGAAGGCGTCGCGCAGGGCGACCTCCTCCGGTGTGTCGGCGCAGAACAGCGCGGCCTGGGCGCGGGTGTTGTCCATGACCGCGGCGGCTGCCGGGCGTCGTTCGGTGTCGTAGCTGTCGAGAAGGGTGGCCGAGGCACGTCCGCGTACGGTCGCGGCGAGCTTCCAGCCGAGGTTGGCGGCGTCCTGGATGCCGAGGTTCATGCCCTGACCGCCGGCGGGGAAGAACATGTGGGCCGCGTCTCCGGCGAGCAGCACGCGTCCCGAGCGGTAGGTGGTCGCCTGCCGGGTGGCGTTGCCGAAGCGGGAGAGCCACCGTGGCGAGTGCATGCCCAGGTCGTGGCCCACCACCGCGCGGGTATTGTCTTGTGCTTCCTTGAGCGTCAGGGGCGCGCCGGTGCCGCGGTGCATGGTGGCCGTGGAGACGCCCGCGATCCGGTGCAGCCCGTTGCCCAGGGGGGCGGAGAGCAGCATGCCCTCCGGTCCCCGGGCCATGAGCGGTTCTTCGGGCTGGTCTTTCAGGACGACGTCGGCCAGCCAGCCGGTCAGCGTGGTGTCGGAGCCGGGGAAGCCGATTCCGGCGGCCTGGCGGACGGCGCTGCGGGTTCCGTCGCACCCCACCACCCAGCTGGTGTGCAGTGTCATGTGCCGGCCGTCGGCCCGGACGACGAGCTCGACGCCCTCGTCGTCTTGCGTGAGCGAGATCAGTTCCTGCCCGCGCCGCACCTCGGCTCCCAGCGACGTGGCGTGCTCTTCCAGGAGTTGCTCGGTGTCGAACTGGTTCAGCGCCAGGGAGAACGGGTGGACGGCTCCCACGTGGCGGAAGTCCAGCCGGGTGCCGGCGGCACCGAAGTGTCCGGTGGGCACCGGCGTCCCGCGCTCGATGAAACGCTTGGCGATGCCGCGTGTGGCGAAGGTGTCCAGTGTGCCGGCCTGCATGCCGACGGCGCGTGAGCGGGGATCGCGGGCCGCGGCCTTCTCCAGGACGAGTACCGACACATCGCGCAGTCGTAGTTCGGCGGCGAGCCAGAGCCCGACCGGCCCGGCTCCCACCACGACCACGGCGGCGTCTGCCCGAGCCGCGGGGTGTATGTCATGCCTCATCGTGTTCCCGCCTTCCTCTTGTCCGGTGAATTTGTCCGGTGAATGGGAGAGTTCAACCAGCCTTGTGGCCGCGGCTTAGCGGGCGCTGCCGAGGTTGCGGTCCTCGTCGGAGCCGTCGAGCATCAAGGTGGTTTCCTCGATGCGGTTGAACCGGCCGTCGGGTGCGAGGTCGGCGAAGAGGTAGACCTCCATGGTCACGGTCGAGCCGTCCTTCTTCGTGATGTGGCAGGTGTGCCGGTCGGCGTACTTGCTGCCGTCGTACAGCTCCTCGTGGACCTCGATGTGGCCGCCGGCGACGAGGGTCCGCAGGTGGCTGATGTGCTCGAGGAACCCGGTGCGGTCGGCCCATTCGCCGTCCGTGCGCTGGCGGTACTCGGGGGTGAAGTGGCGGTCGGCGGCCTCCTCCAAGGTGATCTGGTCGTTGAGGAGCAGGTCGGTGAGCGCGGCCTTGGCGCCGGTGCGGGTCATGGTGTTCCTTCCGGAGAAATCCAGTAATGCGTGCTTCGCGCACGCATCTCCTTTACCGTAGCACCATGTGCGTGCCCAGCGCACGCTCTTCTTTGCGTGGGACGTGTGGGACCGCACCGGCTCCGAAGACGTAGGACTGCCGCACCGCAGAACGACAAGCCCGTCCAGCGAACGGCCGCTCCGCGTCGGGCAAGGGCCAGGCGGTCGGTCCCGCGCTCAGGCACCGGGCGAAGCGGCTCCCGCCCCCGGTCCTTCCGCTTACCGCGCCCCGGTGGGCGGGACCAGCAGGCCGCCGACGAAGATACGGGTGGAGTGGAGGTCGTGCAGGTTGCCGCCGGGGCAGTACGCGGGGCCCTGGTCCCAGATGGCGAGGCCAGTGAGGCGGCCGGGCGTGAGAGTGCCACACAGCGCCTCCTCGCCGCACAGGCGAGCCGCCTTGACGGTGTGCAGGGCAACCCGGCGAACCTTGCGCCTGCCGAGAATGTCATCCGCGCAGCTCAGGCGCTTGTTCGGTGCTGCGGCAGGATGAGCACTCGTGTTGCTTCGCCTCGCCTACCTGACCGCCACCAACGCGTCCGCCGCGCTGCGGCTGCTATCGATGAGCGACCGCGACAAGGACGCGGAGATTCTCGCTCTGCGTCACCAGATCACGGTCCTTGACCGGCAACTCGGTACGGAACGGGTGAAGTTCGCCTCTCGTCGCCCTGGTCAGCCGGGGCGGTGAGACGCACGTCGAAGCGGTCGGGACGATGCGCCATGACGGTGGCGCGCCGATGCGCCGGGACACGATCTTCCGGATGGCCTCGACGTCCAAGCCGGTCACGATGGCGGCGGCGATGGTCCTGCTGGACGAGTGCAGGCTGCGGCTCGAC
>JBEYJY010000095.1:0-3742 GCA_040631425.1 Streptomyces sp. NPDC020096 | reverse complement strand
CGCACCACCGCGAGAACCCGGTGCCCGTTGCGCCGAGCATCCGACAACCGCTCCAACAACAGCAGACCGACACCCTCGGAGAAACCAGCACCGTCCGCAGCCGCCGCGAAGGACTTGCACCGACCGTCGGCCGCCAGCCCGCGTTGGCGCGAGAAGTCCTCGAACACCCCGGAGTTCGACAACACGGTCACACCACCAGCGAGCGCGAGCGAGCACTCACCGGACCTCAGGGACTGCACCGCCATGTGCAAGGCCACCAACGACGACGAACACGCCGTGTCCACAGTGACCGCCGGACCCTCGAAACCGAACACGTACGAAACCCGGCCCGACGCGACGCTCCCGGCGTTCCCATTGCCGAGGTACGCCTCGACGCCTTCGGGCACGGAATTCAGCCGGGAGGCGTAGTCGTGGTACATCACACCCGCGAACACACCGGTGGCGCTGCCGCGCAACGACTGCGGATCGATCCCGGCGCGCTCGAAGACCTCCCACGACGTCTCCAGCAGCAACCGCTGCTGCGGATCCATCGCCAACGCCTCACGCGGCGAAATCCCGAAGAACCCGGGATCAAAATCACCCGCGCCGTACAAGAACCCGCCCTCACGGATGTAGGCGGAATCGGCGGAATCCCAGTTGCGGTCGGTCGGGAAGGCCGAGATCGCGTCGGTGCCGTCGGCCACGAGATCCCACAGGTCCTCCGGGGACCTGACACCGCCGGGGTAGCGGCACCCCATCGCGACGACCGCGATCGGTTCCCGCAGCGCCGCGGTGAGCTTGCGGTTCTGCTCGCGAAGACGTTCTGTTTCCTTGACCGACAGGCGGAGAGCCTCAACGGCCTTGTCGTGGAGGTTGGCCATCGCCATATCACCCTTCTCGCGAATCATCGGCGTGGCCGGGGTCCTGGAGCACCATCTCAATGAGGCTGTCGGCATCCATCGAATCGATCGAGTCCTTCTCTTCGTGTCCGTCGAACGAGTCGGGACGGGCGCCGGCGAGTTCCAGCAGGGTGTCCAGCACTCCCGCGTCGCGCAGGCGCGCCATCGGAATGTCCATCAGCAGCTTCCGGACATCCGCCTCGCCCGCATCGCCGGATACGTCCGGAACCAGTTCGCCCCGCAGGTGTCGTGCGAGTGCCACCGATGTGGGGTGGTCGAACACCAGGGTGGCCGGGAGTCGCAGCCCGGTTACCGCGTTCAGGCGGTTGCGCAGTTCCAACGCCGTCAGCGAGTCGAATCCGAGTTCGCTGAAGGCTCGGACCGAATCCACCTCGCCCGCGGTGCCGAAACCGAGCACACCGGCGACCTGGTCCTGCAGGAGTTCGACCAGCACCCGTTCCTGCTCGGCCTCGGCCAGCCCGGCAAGGCGTTGCCGCAAGGCGTCGGCGGAGCCCGCTGCGTTCCGCGCGACACGACGTGCCGGCGTGCGGACGAGCCCCCGCAGCATCGCCGGGATCCCGTCACCCGTCGACCTCAGCGACACGACGTCGATGTCAGCCGGGACGAGAACTGCCTCGTCCGCACCGAGTGCGGCGTCGAACAACGCGATGCCGTCCTGCGAGGACAACGCCGCGACACCGGACCGCCGCATCCGGTCCACATCGGACACGCCGAGATCACCGGTCATCTCGCTGGACTGTTGCCACAAACCCCATGCCAGCGACAGCGCCGGAAGTCCTCGGACGCGGCGGTGGTGTGCGAGAGCGTCCAGGAAGGCGTTCGCCGCGGCGTAGTTGCCCTGCCCCGGAGCGCCGAGGACACCGGCGAGCGAGGAGAACAGCACGAAGGCGCCGAGTTCGCTGTTCCTGGTCAAATCGTGCAGGTTCACCGCCGCATCGATCTTGGGGCGCAGCACCGCGTCGACCCGCTCCGGGGTCAGCGACTCCACCACGCCGTCGTCGAGCACGCCCGCCGCGTGCACGACTCCGGTCAGCGGATGCTCCGCCGGGATCGTCGCCAGCAGGCTCGCCAGCGAGTCGCGGTCGGCCGCGTCGCAGGCCGCGACCGTGACCTCGACGCCGAACTCACCGAGCTCGGCCACCAGTTCGGCGGCACCGGGCGCAGCGTCGCCCCGGCGGCTGGTCAGCACCAGGTGCCGCACGCCGTGTTCGGCGACGACGTGCCGGGCCACCAAACCGCCGAGGGTACCGGTGCCGCCGGTGATCAGGACAGTTCCTTCCGGGGCGAACGGCGTTGCCGCCTTCGCCGGGGCCTGGGACCGGCTGAGCCTCGGCACCCTGACCGCGCCGCCGCGCAGCACCAGCTGCGGCTCGTCCTGCGCGAGCGCGACGGGCAGCTTCTGGAACGAGGTCTCGCTGTCGTCGACGTCCAGGAGCACGAACCGGCCGGGGTGTTCGGACTGCGCCGAGCGGATGAGCCCCCACACCGCGGCACCTGCGAGGTCTTCGATGTCTTCACCGGCGTCGGTGGCCACCGCTCCCCGCGTGACGAACACCAACCGCGCGGTGCTCAGCCGCTCGTCAGCCAGCCACGACTGCACCAAGGCGAGAACGTCGCGCGTGGCGGCGCGGGCCGCGTCCGCCGTCGTCCCGTCGCCGGACCCGCATTCCACGAACACCACGTCCGGAGCCGCGTCGAGCGAGGCCAGCTCGGTGTGGTGGGTGACTTCCGCGACGCCCAACCCGAACACGCTCTTGAGCCGCCCGGCTTCCTCGCCGAGCACGGCCAGGCGGAGCGCCGCATCCGCTGGCACCGGGGACCCGGGCTGGTCCACCCAGTCCAGTCGGAACAGCGGGTCGTTGCCGACCGGTCGCGCGGCGCGGAGTTGTTCGGCCGACACCGGCCGCAACACCAGCGAATCCACTGTCGCCACCGGGGCGCCGTCACCATCCGCGATGTCCAGCGAGACGCCGTTCGCGCCCGCGGGCACGATCTTCACCCGCAGCGTCGAAGCGCCAGAGGCGAACAGGCTGACGCCGGTCCACGCAAAGGGCAGCCTGGTTTCCCCTGGGGCCCGGTCCGTGAGGCCCATCGCGTGCAGTGCGGCGTCCAGCAGCGCCGGGTGCAGTCCGAACGAACCGGCTTCGGTTTCCTCAGCGAGCCTGACCTCGGCGAACACCTCGTTATCGCGCTTCCACGCCGCGGTCAACCCCTGGAACACCGGGCCGTAGTCCAAGCCCCACCGCGACAGCCTGTCGTAGAGATCGGTGGTGTCCACCGCCGTGGCACCCGAGGGCGGCCACACGCCCAGGTCGAATGCGGGCGACCCGGCTCCGGTGCTCATCAGCCCGGTGGCGTGACGGGTCCAGGACTGCACCAGCTCGTCCCCCCCCTCCGGCCGGGAGTAGATGCTCACCGACCGGCCGCCAGCGTCGTCGGCACCACCGACGACCACCTGGACCTGCACACCCCCGCGCTCGGCAAGCACGAGCGGAGCTTCCAGGGTGAGTTCGTCCAGAACATCACAACCGACCTGGTCCCCGGCTCGGACGGCCAACTCCACGAACCCGGTACCTGGGAACAGCACCGAGCCCATCACCACGTGGTCGGCAAGCCACGGGTGCGTCTCCAGCGAGACGCGACCGGTAAACAACACACCACCCGAATCCGGCAGCCCGGTCGCCGCACCGAGCAACGGATGCTCCGTGGCAGCAAGGCCCAGCCCCCGGGCATCACCGGCGGCAGCCACCGCATCCAGCCAGTAGCGTTGCCGTTGGAAGGCATAGGTCGGCAACTCCACGCGCTGGGCGCCGGTTCCGGCGAAGAACACCTCCCAGTCCACG
>JBEYJY010000094.1:0-3777 GCA_040631425.1 Streptomyces sp. NPDC020096 | reverse complement strand
TTGACGATTCTCTGGGGGAGAGACCTGTCGGCTGGTAGATCCTCGGCGGGTTGGTGCAGCTCAGCGCCGGTATGAGAGGACGCTATCTCGTGCAACATGTGTGGCACCATCGCTGGTTCGGGTGACCGGCTAACTTCGTGAGGTGCCACCTTGGTTGAGCGCGCGGGTGAGTTGCCGGTTGGCTTCGCGGGCGGCCTCCAGCTCTGCTGTTCGTTCTTCCAGGGCGGCCTTCAGATCGACGCTTTCTTGCTCGAGGCGGTTGATCTTTCTGTGGAGGTCATCGAGGTCCGCACCTGATCCGAGCCCGGACTCGCGCCAAGCCTGCTCTCCCATGAGCTCGGACAGCCTGGTCTCCAGCTGTCTGACGCGGGTCGTGAGGCGGCCATTCCTCTCCTGGGCATTGGCGAGATCGGCTTGCAGAGAGGCCCTGGTGACGCCAGCCGTGTTGCCCTGCGCATCAGTGGGGGCCAGCTCCGCAGCATGGACCTGGGCGAGGAGGTCCCGGTGGCGGTAGAAGAACGTGCGATCAACGCCAGCGCGGCGAGCGATCGCCGAGACGTTGACCGTCCCTCCGGTGCTGACGGAATCGCTGATCGCTTTGAGAACGCGTTCGCGGCGGCGGTCGGTGTCGGCTCGGCGGCCGGCGAGCATGTGTGAGGTCATCGGATTCCCTCGGGGCGAACGTCGGGCAGCGGTTGGCGGACTTTGGGCATGCCGAGCATCGTGCGGCGACCGCGCCTGACGACGGCGACCGCCTGCTCGATCTGGGCATGCTCTTCCGGTGTCAGTTCGTCGAGTTGCTCCTTGACGCGGCTGATTAGCTGACGGACGCGACGGATTTCCTCGTCCGAGGGCATGGTCTCGGTGCGGGCCCAGTTGTCCGCGTCGAAGGTGGCAAGGAGGCGCTCACGGTTGCGCAGAAGGTCCGCGAGGTATGCCTCCAGGTCGGGGAGGTAGGAGGCGTCGGTGCGGAAGTGGCCGCAGCCGACGCAGCGGAAGCGGAGGGGGCAGCTTTTGCCGCTGGCTGCGACGTTGCTCGGCTCAGTGCAGATTCCGTAGGGAACGGCGACTTCACCCACCGAGCGGCGGAGCCGTTCGCTCTCCATCAACGCCTCGGCATCCCGCCAGATGCGGTTGCCGTGCCGATCGAACTGCATCGAGGTGATGCGGTCGACGGCCGCGCGTCGGCGTTCGTCACGGACACGGTAATACCGTTGAGTAGTTCCGAGTTGTCGGTGATCCATCAATTTGCGAAGGACGTCGATGTCCAGCCCGGCGTCTGCGTGCCGCTGCGCATAGGTGTGGCGGTAGGCATAGGGGAAGATCTTGGCCTTGTCGAACGGCAGGAGCTTGGTCACCATCTTGTCCCCGTCCTCGACCGGAGTGGGGATGAGGAAGTCCGGCAGGGCCTCCACCCAGGCCCGGTGCCGTTCAGTAACGCCGGTGATGGCCTTGGCGCCGTCCGGGTTCGCGGCGCCTGACGGGAACAGCTTGAGTTGCTTGAGCGGGGTACTGGGGAATCTCTCGCGTACCTGTTCCTGCTGAAGAACGATCAGTTCGACGGTGGGCTTGCCAATGGGCAGCCGTCGGCCGAGTCGATACGCCTTGTGGTTGTCATAGAGCAGGTCCCAGGAGCCGTCGTCGCTCTTCTCCAAGCAGTCGTAGGGCAGCTTGCAGATCTCGTCGGGCCGGCGACCGGTGTCGATGATGAGCTCGACGGCAACGCGGATCTCGCGGGAGCCCATCTGCTCCAGCAGGTCGAGGCGGTCACAGAGTCCCCGCATCACCTCGTCGGGCAGGTCCCGTCCGGCCTCGGTGTCCTCCGGCCGGTCGGGGAGGTCGGCCTGGTCCAGGACGAAGTCGGCGGGGAGACCTTCGAGCACCTGGCCGGGCCGGGTCAGGCCAAGCGTCCGCCAGCGGTTGAGGACCCGCCGAACGGAGCGGGTGATGTTCAGGTGGTGATGGGTGCTGAACTGGCCGTCGGCGACTTGGAAGGCCAGGCGGTTGCAGAAGCTGAGGATGTCCTGCCGGCCGAGAGCGCTGAGGAAATCACCGCCGTCCTCCCGCTGCAGCCGCAGGCTCTTCGAGAGCCGTGCGACCGCGTTGATCTGTGCCTGAATGTGGCTGCGGACGCCCTTGCCGCGGCGACGGGGAAGGCAGTCATAGGCCCAGATCTTCATGGCCTCGCGAATCGGCTGCTGGCTGATCTGGTCGAAGACCAGGGTGCCGGTGTGGCCGAAAGCGGTGATGTCCCAGACGTCCTTGTGCCGCTCGGTCTCCGGGGACAACCCCACCCGGGCGAGGATGCGTCGCAGGCTTCGCGCCAGCCGACGGGTGTGCTCGGTGGGTAGCTCGTCGACGTCCGTTTCCTCCAGCGAGGTCGCCTGCAGCGCGAGGAGATGGTGGGTAAGGGGGCGGATCACATCGTCGCGGGTCTTGGCCCCCTTGGAGGTGCGGACCTGCAGTGTGTAGAGCAGTTCGGCGACCAGCCGGGGCGGCAGGCCGCGAAGGCTCACCTCCCGGTTCACCGTGATCGCCGAGGTGGTTCGGCTCCAGTGAGCCTCGTCGACGACTTTCCCCTGGCTCAGGTGAATGCGATAACGCTGGCCGTGGGCGGTGCAGTAGGCGGACACGGTGCTCGGGCGGTCGCGGTAGCAGGCCGCGACCTGGCAGAGGCCGAGGCTGGGAAGGCCGACGACGTCCGGGTGTCGAAGGAAGTCAGCCAGCGGCAGCTTGAGGATCTTCTTCCGCTGGTGCAGGTGAGCGGAGCAGAGCGCCGTGGGTTGGGTGGTCCAGGGCCGGGCACATCCGCTGACCGAGCAACGCTGGATGCCGTGGGCCCGCCAAGTCCGGGATGCCTCAAGTACGAAGTCGTCGAGGGCAACACCGCTGCGTCGCCAGTGGACGCGGCAGGTCGTGCACAGTCCCATCCCGCCGGGGGCGATTCCCTGACAGCTGGCGATCCGGCAGGCGACGCCGCCGAGCACCGGGTGGTCGGTCGGGAAGACAGCCACCCGCCGATCCCAGTCCCACTTGATCAAGGAGAGGAAGTCAGGATCCAGCAGTCCGCGCAGCTCATCGGCCCGCGGATCACCCGCCTCCGGCAGGGTAAGCAGTGCTGTCGCTGTCACAGCTCACCTCGCGCATGCAGCTCCCGCGGGGACGGGACACGGTCGATGGCCTCACGCAGCCGTTCCCGGGAGGGATGGAGGTAAGGACGGGCGGACTCCGGGTGCTTCTGTCCGAGGAGGGCCTGCAGGACATCGAGCTTGGCACCGGCGTCAGAGGCGTTTCCGCCGAAAGCGTGCCGCAGCATGTGCGGGGCGACTGGCCGCTGCAGGCCGGCGCGGCGCGTGAGGTCCTCGAAGAGCTCGTTGACGGCGTCCGGCCGCATCGGCGCACCAAGCGGTTGCCGGAACAGGTTGACCAGGAGGAAGTCGCTGCCGCCGGGGCCGAGCTGGTCGTGCCGCTCGTCGATGTACTGATCGATGGCCTGGACGACCAGGAAGTCGACCGGCTGGACCCACTCCTTCTTGGACTTCGACCAGGCACCGTTGCTGTTGTCCCGACGGATCACGTGCAGATGGGCGCCCTCGGCCCGGCAGCCGAGTGCGCGTGCGTCCATCAGCAGGTGGCAGTCACTGCGGCGCAGGCCCACTGCCTGCCCGCGGCGGAGCCCGACACGGGACAGCAGCAGAACGATCAGCCGATCCCGTGCGCTCCGACAGGCCCTGAACATCGCGACGATCTCCTCGTCGCTGGCCCGGTCAACCTCCG
>JBEYJY010000093.1:0-3932 GCA_040631425.1 Streptomyces sp. NPDC020096 | reverse complement strand
CACCACACAGCAGCTCATCCCGATCCCGGCCCACCACCACAGCACGACGCTCCAACGCCGCCCGGGCGGTGGCCAACGAGTAGGCGACATCCACCACTGGGAAGTCCCCGTTGCGCCGAACATGCTCGGCCAAGCGACCGGCCTGCTCCCGCAACGCTTCGGCACTCCGCGCCGACAAAGTCCACGGAACCGCGTCCAAGTAGCGAGTGGGCTCTTCCTCTGCGGTGGGGACCTCGTCCGGCGCCTGCTCAAGGATCACGTGCGCGTTGGTCCCACTGATCCCGAACGACGACACCGCCGCGCGACGCGGCCGATCCAACTCGGGCCACGGTTTCGACTCGTTCAGCAACTCCACCGCACCCGAAGACCAATCCACGTGCGGCGTGGGTTGGTCGATGTGCAGACTCTTCGGCATCACCCCCTGCCGCAGGGCCTCCACGACCTTGATCACACCAGCCACCCCGGACGCGGCCTGAGTGTGACCGATGTTCGACTTGACCGACCCCAACCACAGTGGACGGTCCACAGGCCGATCCTGACCGTAGGTCGCCAGAATCGCCTGCGCCTCGATCGGATCACCCAGCGTTGTGCCCGTTCCGTGCGCCTCCACCACATCGATCTGGTCTGCCGACACCCGCGCATTCGCCAGAGCCTCGCGGATCACCCGCTGTTGAGAGGGCCCGTTCGGTGCGGTCAGGCCGTTCGACGCGCCGTCCTGGTTCACCGCCGAACCGCGAATGACCGCCAACACCTGATGCCCGTTGCGCCGAGCATCCGACAACCGCTCCAACAACAGCAGACCGACACCCTCGGAGAAACCAGCACCGTCCGCAGCCGCCGCGAACGGCTTGCACCGACCGTCCGGCGCGATCGCCCGCTGCCTTGAGAACTCGACGAAGATGCCCGGTGTTGACATCACCATCACGCCACCGGCCAGCGCCAGCGAACACTCACCGGACCGCAGCGACTGGGCGGCCAAATGCAGCGCCACCAGCGACGACGAACACGCCGTGTCCACCGTCACCGCCGGCCCCTCGAAGCCGAACACGTAGGACAGACGGCCGGAGAGCACGCTGGACACGTTTCCGGTGCCGGCGTGCCCCTCCGATCCCTCCGCGGTGTTCGCCAGCAAGCCCATGTAGTCCTGCCCGCTGCTCCCGGCGAAGACCCCGGTGGCGGTGGCGCGCAGCGAGTGCGGGTCGATCCCCGCCCGTTCGACCACCTCCCACGCGGTTTCCAGCAGCACGCGCTGCTGCGGATCCATCGCCAACGCCTCACGCGGCGAGATCCCGAAGAACCCGGCGTCGAACTCGGTCCCACCGGGGAGGAAGCCTGCCTCGCGCACATAGCTCGTGCCCAGGTTGTCGGGATCGGGGTCGTACAGGCCGTCCACGTCCCAACCGCGATCCGCCGGGAACGCGGAAATCGCGTCCACACCACCGGAGACCAGGTCCCACAACTCATCCGGCGAGGTGACGCCGCCGGGGAACCGGCAGGCCATCCCCACGATGGCGATGGATTCGTTCGCCTTCTCCTCGGCCTCGCGCAACCGTTGGCTGGTCTCCTGCAGTTCGGAGGTCACGAACTTGAGGTAGTCCCGAAGCTTTTCCTCGTTCGACATCAGAACACCTCCGGGTCAGCAGGGGAGCAGGAGCATTCGACCGTTGTCATGACTTTCCGAACTGCTTGTCGATGAAGCTGAAGATCTCGTCGTCCGTTGCGGACTCGATCGTGTTGGCCACGGAAGTCCCCTCGGCCCTCTCTGCCGCCTCGTTCCACTTCGAGAGCAGGCCCTTCAGGCGTGCCGTGATGTCCGCACGAGTGCTGTTCTCGATCCCGTCCGCGGTCAGCGTCGCGAACATGCCATCCAACCGGTCGAGTTCGTGCAGCAGCCGGTGGCCCTCGATCCCGTCGTCGGTGCCGGTGACCTCCGCCAGGAGGTGCCGGGTGAGCGCCAAGGGCGTCGGATGGTCGAACACCAACGTGACCGGCAGTTTCACGCCGACCGCGGCCGCCAACCGGTTCCGCAGCGCCACCGCGGTCAGCGAGTCGAAACCCAGTTCCTGGAACGCGCGCCTCGGCTCGACGTCGTCGGGCGCCGCGTACCCGAGCACCGCGGCCACCACCGACCGGACGAGGTCGAGCACCATCCGTTCCCGCTCGGCTTCGGACGCGTCCGCCAAGCGTTCGCGCAGCCCGTCGGACTCCGCTGCTCCCTTCGCGTCGGTTCCGTCGTCCCGTTGGTTCCGGACCTCCGGGAGGTCGCGGAGCATCGGGCTCAGCGGCGTACCGATAGCGGCCCGGACGACCTGGTCCCACTGGATGTCGGCGACGGCCAGGAAGGTCTCGTCGTCGTCGAGCGCCTGTTGCAGGGCCGTGATCGCGAGCTCGGGCGGCATGGACAGCACGCCGCCCCGGCGCAGTCCTTCCTCGACGGCGCCCTCGCCGATGCCTCCACCTGCCCAGTGCCCCCAGGCCACCGAGGTGGCGACCAGTCCCTTGGCCCGCCGGTACTGCGCGAGTGCGTCGAGGAAGGCGTTGCCCGGTGCGTAGTTGCCCTGGCCCGCGCTGCCCATCAGGCCAGCCGCCGAGGAGAACAGGACGAACGCGGACAGGTCGAGTTCCCCGGTGAGTTCGTGCAGGCTCAGCGCGGCTTCCGCCTTGATCCGCAGCACGCGGTCCATCCGGTCGACGGCCAGGGAGTCGAGCACGCTGTCGTCGAGCACCGCCGCCGCGTGCATCACCGCGGTCAGCGGGTTCTCGTCCGGGATCTGCGCCAGCAGGTCGGCCAAGGCATCCCGATCCGCCACGTCACAGGCGGCAACGGTGACCTTCGCACCCAGGGCGGTGAGCTCGGCTTCCAACTCGACAGCGCCCGGCGCAGCCATGCCCCGTCGACTCGTGAGCAGCAAGTGATCGGCGCCCCTCTCTGCCAGCCACCTCGCGACGTGCGCGCCGAGCGCCCCGGTGCCACCGGTCACCAGCACGGTGCCCTTCGGGTTCCAGCCGGGTCCTTCGGAGGGCACGGCCCGCTCGGCGCGGACGAGCCGCCGCGCGAACGCCCCGTTCGGTCGCAGTGCGACTTCGTCCTCGTCACCGGTCAGGACCCCGCACAGCCTCCCCACCACCTGGTCGTCGACACCGTCCGGCAGGTCGATCACGCCACCCCACCGATCGGGGTGTTCCTGCCGCGCCACCGGTCCCAAGCCCCACACCTGCGCCTGCGCCGGGCGGTTGATGACGTCCGTTGCCGCCACCGACACAGCGTTGGTGGTCAACGACCACACCTGCGCTCCGAGTTCGGCATCGCCGAGCGCCTGCACGAGCGCGACGGTCCCGGCCAGGCCGACGGGCACCGAGGGCGCGTCCGGATGCGGCCGCTCGTCGAGCGCCAACAGTGACAGAACACCCGCGATCGCATGCTCAGCGGCCTCCGCACGCAGCCGTTCGGCGATCGCGGCGCGGTCCCGGCCGGTGTGCGACAACACCAACTGCCGTGCCTCCAGGCTGCGTTCGGCGAGCCCGTGCAGAAGACGAACGGTTCGCTCGTCTTCGACGTGGCTGTCCGGCACGACGACCAGCCAGGTGCCGGACAGCACTGCGGTCGAAGCAATAGCCAGGGGTTGCCACTTCACCCGGTAACGCCACTGATCCACAACGGACTTCTGGCGGCGCTGCTGACGCCACGAGGACAAGCTCGGCAACAGTGCACCCAGCGAGGACCGGGACTCCTCGTCGAGCGCCAGGGTCGCGGCCACCCCGTCCAGGTCCTGGCGCTCCACCGCCTCCCAGAATTCCGCCTCCACGGGCTCGACCTCGGCAGTCGGCTGTGCCGCATCCAGCCAGTAGCGTTGCCGTTGGAAGGCATAGGTCGGCAACTCCACGCGCTGGGCGCCGGTTCCGGCGAAGAACACCTCCCAGTCCACGGTGGC
>JBEYJY010000092.1:0-3972 GCA_040631425.1 Streptomyces sp. NPDC020096 | reverse complement strand
ATCCAGCACCACCCGAACCTGCTCGCTAGCTTCCTCACCGCAACCGGCCTGAGCTGGGACCCACAACCGTCAACTCCATAAGCAAAGACCAGTAGTTCGGCAACCAACAACCTTTCCATCGTTTCTGAATACCTGTGAATGGAGACGCCATGTCCACGCTCTACACCACCGAAGCACTCTCGACCGGCGACGGCCGCAACGGAGAGGTCCGCACCTCCGACGGGGTGCTCGACGAACTCCTCGCGGTCCCGACGGAGATGGGCGGCCCCGGCGGCGACAAGACCAACCCCGAGCAGCTCTTCGCCGCCGGCTACGCCGCCTGCTTCCACAACGGGCTGCGCCTGATAGCAGGTCAGCAGAAGGTGCATCTGGGCGAGTCGACCGTCAGGTCCACGGTGAGCCTGATCGCCCTGGACACCGGGGGCTTCTCACTGAAGGTCGCATTGGCGGCACACCTGCCCGGCCTGGACCAGGCCACCGCCGACCAGCTCGTGGAGACTACTCACCAGGTGTGCCCGTACTCCAACGCCACCCGAGGGAACATCTCGGTCGCCCTCGAAGCGACGGTCTGAGCCGGGGGCTGAACTCCTCGCGGGAGGTCAGCGGGCTACCCGCGAGGAGGCAGTCGGCTTACACGGCGCAGCCTGCCGCCCTACCGACACGCGCATCGACGGACCAGATCGTCTGAGACGCCGAGCGAATCGGACCAGATCGTTTGATACCGGGACCAGATCGCCTGAGACGGGATATCCGGGCGGAGGCCTCTCTCAAGCGCCTCAGGTGTCCTTTGACAATCAACTTAGAGGCCGCGCAGATAGGCGCGGTGGTGGTACCCCGGCGGCAGAACAGGCGCAAGACTTGGTGATCACGGATTTCGCGACGCTCTGTGATCACTGGGGAGACCTGTGCCTGTCCTTCCGCCATGGCTGACCGAGCCTCTCTGGTGCCAATTCGCCTATCTATGCGGCGACCTATCCACTGGGTTGCCACCGGCCACGCATCAGCGACCGGATCGTCTTCGACAAGATGCTGCAGCTGCTGCGATTCGGCTGCTTCTCCAGGCGATCGCCGACACGACCTGCTCGGCCACCACGATCCGCAACCGTTGCAACGAGTGGATCCGGCTCTGCGTGTTCGCCAAGCTCAAACAGATCGCACTCCTACGACCGGATCGTCGGCCTCGTCCTCGACCAGATCACGGTCGACGGGTTCATCACCAAGGCCCCCGGCGGCGGCAAGGTCGCCAGGCGCTCGCCGGTCGACTGCAGCAAACACGGCTTGAAGCGCTCGGGCATGACGGATGTTACGGAATTCCGCTCGGCCGCGTGCTGGCGGCGGCTGGGATGCTGCGCAGCCGCGAACAGCCGCGGTAACGGAAGGGCGAAGATCACCTGAGGTGTGACCGCCCCCCGCTACGCTCCGCAGCATGGGCGGAATAGACGTGGTCAACGGCGTCGCCGGCGGCGTGATCGGGATGCTCTTCGCAGTGCTGTTCCAACAGCCGCTGCAGGACGCATGGTTCAAGGTGCGCAGACGCTGGTTCGGTGCGGTTCGAAGACTTCGGCTCCGGGAGGAGGCCAGTCCCTCGTGGACGACGTTCTCATTGGGCCCACTCCACACGCCGGCACTGATCGTCGAGGGCGACGGCGAAACGCCCATCCCTGCCGAGGGCGTGCACATCCAGGTCCTCGACGGCGAGACCAAGCTTCCTGCGGAGATCGCGCACTGGTGGGACGAGATCGAGGCCGAAAGCGTTCGGCTCCGGGCGGAGGGACGAACGCCAATCTGGAACGGTCTCCGGTACGCGGTCGAGTCGTTCGACGTCTCCCGAACGCCCGTCGACGAGCAACCGGAAGTCCGCCTGCGGCTGCGGCCCACGGACTACTACACCTTCCTCGCCGCCCAGCAACTTGACCGCCGGCTGCCCGACGGGACCACACTGCGCTCCCGCTACCTCGACCCCGATCGCCCGCTTGAGGCACCAGCGTTTCTGCAGTGCAGCTTGGGCGTCAACATCGCCGTGGTGACTGCCGACGACATGCTGGTCGTCAGTCAGCGCAGCGACCGGGTCCGGATGGCACCGGGCACCTGGAACTCTTCTGTCAACGAAGGCGTGTCGCGGCACATCGATTCATCCGGCAGGAGCGCACCGGTCCTCCATGCCGTTGCTCAGCGCGGCATGCGGGAGGAGCTGTCCCTGGAGCCGCACGAGTACTCCCTCGAGCTCCTTGCCTTCGTGCTGGACGTGGAGAAGCGCCAGTGGAGTGCCCACTTCTACGCGCGCCTGGACGAGTTGACCCGCCAGGGGCTCCAGGCCCGGCTCAGCAGAGGGGTCGCCGACAGGTGGGAGCACCAGACCATCGACTACGTCCCGTTCCGCGCGGCAACGGTGGCCCGGTACCTGCTGCACACGGACCGCATCCACCGCTGGGCTCCGGTGGCCCCGTCACTGTTCCACCTGGCACTAGTCCACATCTACGGGCGAGCGACGGTGGAACGGGCCGAGGCGCAGGTCGTTCGACGCCAGTAGCACGTGACATCGCCGGAGACCTCTGTCACTTCGCGCGCCGTGCCGGGCAAGTCGATCAGTAAAGACCTCGCGCAGTTCGGCGGGCGCTCATGGGCGGCGGTTCGGGCGCTTGTCCCAGCGGTGGGTGGTCCAGGCCCGGCGGATCAGGCTACGGACGGTGATGATCGTGTCGGCAAGGTCGAAGAAGGCGTTGATGACGGTGGCGCGGCGTTCGTAGCAGCGGCCGAGCCGGTGGAAGGCGTTCTGCCAGGCGTGGGTGCGCTCGACGTGCCATCGCCGGCTCGCCTGGATCGGCGCCTTCTCGCCCTTGTGCGCGATGCGGCCGTGCAGGTTGCGCGCGGTGAGTTCGGTGCGGGTCTTGTCCGAGTCATAGCCGGCGTCCAGGTGGACGGTGATGTCGTCGGGCAGCGGCCCGAGGTCGTCCAGTAGGTCCAGGGTCGGGGCGAGCAGCGGGGAGTCGTGGCGGTTCGCTCCGGCCAGGACCCTGCCGAGCGGGATTCCGTAACCATCCGTCATGCCCGAGCGTTTCAGGCCCTGTTTGCCGCGGTCGACCGGCGAGCGTCCGGCGGCCTCGCCGCCGCCGAGGGCCTTGGTGATGCAGCCGTCGACGGCGACCCGGTCGAGCACGAGCCCGACGATCCGGTCGTACGAGGCAAGCGCGATCTGCTTGAGCCGGGCGAAGACGCCGAGCCGGATCCACTCGTCGCGGCGGTTGCGGATCGTGGCCGCCGAGCAGGTCGTGTCGGCGATCGCCTGGTATGAGCAGCCGAACCGCAGCAGCTGGAGCAGCTTGTCGAACACGATCCGGTCGCTGATGCGGCGGCGGTGGCAGCCCAGCGGGTGGGCCGGATCGACCGTTGGACGCGCGGGCAGCAGCGCAGCGAATTGGTCCCAGAGCGGGTCGGTCAGCCATGATGGCAGCACGGGCACAGGTCCCCCCAGTGATCACAGAGCGTCGCAACTCCATGATCACTGAGACCTGTGCCCGACTTGCTGTCCGGGCTCCCCCGCGCCGCCTATCTGCGCGAGCTCTTAGTCCACCTCAATCAGCTGACCTGGGCGGACTTACTTCGATGTCAAAGGATGGTGGCGGAGGTACGTGGTAAACGGGAGCCCGGGACGCGCCCGGCCCACCACGGAGGCTCATGGCGGCGGCATCGTCGCAGCTGTGCCAGGCCCGGGCCAAGGCCCGAAGCCCTTGACCACACGGCCTTGGCCTTTAGCGAGTGGCTCCGTGGCATCCGGCCACGGAGCCTTCGTAAAAACCCGTTGGCGGACCACGGCGACCACTGCTAACTTTCGGGAGGCCGTGCAAGAGATCGAGGAGGTGGTACCCGTGAACGTATCGACATGGGTGCTCCCCTCCGGGGTCACGGTCGGACGATAGGCAGGTCGTCCGGGAGCGCCGTTCCAGAGCACTCCCGAAAGGCACGACCATGCAA
>JBEYJY010000091.1:0-4034 GCA_040631425.1 Streptomyces sp. NPDC020096 | reverse complement strand
GTGTACTCCCGACCAGATGCAGTGGCCACTGTGGACGTGTCGTGGACACGGCACGCCACGGGTGTTGTCTCCCAGGGTGAGCAGGCGGCGTCGTTTGACTTGGCGCAGTGGCCGCCAGCGGGCGCAGCGGTCCTTCCTACGGAGGACCTGTACGCCCGGATGGCCGATGCCGGGTTGCCCTACGGACCGGTGTTCCAGGGGCTGGTCGCGGCGTGGGAGCGCGACGGAGAGGTGTTCGCCGAAGTCTGCCTTCCGGACGATGTGGAGCCGGGTTCGTTCGGGGTGCATCCCGCGTTGCTGGACGCCGCACTGCACACGCTGGGATTGTCGGCGGCCGGGCAGGACTCCGACCAGGTGCGGCTGCCGTTCTCGTGGACCGGGGTGAGCATGTTCGCCTCGGGCGCCTCGATGCTCCGGGTGAAGGTCGCACAGGCTGGTTCGGACGGCGTGTCGCTTCAGCTCGCGGATGGCGTTGGCGCACCGGTCGCGTCGGTGGAGTCGTTGGTGCTGCGCCCGGTGTCCGCGGACCAGCTGGGTCGGCCGACCGGACTTGCGGAGTCAATGTTCGCTGTGGAGTGGAACGAGCTTTCCGCGCAGTCGGTGGACGAGGCTTTCAGCTGGGCCGTGCTGGGGAAGTCCGTGTCCGGCGTTGAGGGTGCCAGGTATGCGGATCTCGCCGCGTTGGTCGAAAGCGACGAGACGCCGGATGTGGTGTTCGTCGAGCCGGTTTCGTCGAACCGCACGGTGTCCGACATGACCACCGAGGTCCTGGCCGTGCTGCAAGCGTGGCTTGCCGAGAGTCGCTTCGCTGAGTCGCGCTTGGTGGTCGTGACACGCGGCGCGGTCGCTGCCGACTCGGGTGAGGCAGTGCGGGATGTCGCGGCGGCTGGCGTGTGGGGGTTGGTGCGATCGGCGCAGTCGGAGCATCCGGACCGGTTCGTGTTGCTGGATCTGGATGACAACGCCGACTCGTATCAGAAGTTGCCCGGTGCACTGGTTTGGGACGAGCCTCAGCTGGTGCTGCGCGGTGGTGCGGTTCGGGTGCCGCGGTTGGCTCGAATGCCGGGGCGCGAAGGGCTTCTGCCGCCAGCAGCGACGAATGCGTGGCGGTTGGCTGTGTCGGACGTGTGCACGGTCGACGGTGTGTCTTTGGTGGAGTTTCCGGAGGCGATGGCTCCGTTGGGGGCGGGGCAGGTTCGGGTGGCGGTGCGTGCCGCTGGGGTGAACTTCCGCGATGTGTTGAACGCGCTGGGGATGTATCCCGGCGATGCGGGCCTGCCTGGTCTGGAGGGCGCTGGTGTGGTTGTCGAGGTCGGCCCTGGGGTGTCGGGTCTGGCTGTCGGCGACCGGGTGATGGGTTTGATGTCCGGGGCTTTCGGCCCGTTGGTGGTCGCGGATGAGCGGTTGTTGGTGCGGATTCCGGCGGGGTGGTCCTTCGCGCAGGCGGCTGCGACGCCGTTGGTGTTCTTGACGGCCTGGTACGCCCTGGGGGATCTGGCCGGGTTGCGGTCGGGTGAGTCGGTGTTGGTGCAGGCCGCGGCTGGTGGCGTGGGTATGGCTGCGGTGCAGGTGGCGCGGTTGTGGGGTGCTGAGGTGTTCGGTACCGCCAGTCCGGGCAAGTGGGACGTGTTGCGCGAGTCCGGTGTGGACGACGAGCACCTGGCTTCCTCCCGCACGGTGGAGTTCGAGGAGAGGTTCAGGGCCACGACCGAGGGACGTGGCGTGGATGTGGTGCTGGATTCCCTGGCGGGGGAGTTCGTGGATGCGGGTCTGCGATTGCTGGCCGGGGGTGGCCGGTTCGTGGAGATGGGCAAGACCGACGTCCGCGATCCTGACCGGATAGCCGTCGAGTATCCGGGTGTGGCCTACCGGGCGTTCGATCTGGTCGAGGCGGGGCCGGAGCGGATTCAGCAGATGCTGACCGATCTGGTGGCGCTGTTTGAGATGGGTGCTCTGCGGCCGTTGCCGGTGAAGGTGTGGGATGTGCGGCAGGCGCCGGAGGCGTTGCGGTTTGTCAGCCAGGCCCGTCATGTGGGCAAGGTCGTACTCAGCCTCCCCACCACCTCCACGGAAACGGAAACCACGGCACAAGGCGCGGCGGTGATTCCGCACACCGCGGGCATCCGTCCCGAGGGCACGGTGTTGATCACCGGAGGCACGGGTGCGTTGGGTGGACTGGTTGCCCGGCACCTGGTCGCCGAACACGGGGTGCGGCACCTGCTGTTGCTGAGCCGACGAGGGCGCCAGGCTGCTGGTGCAGCGGAGTTGGAAGACGAACTCGTACAACTGGGCGCCGAGGTACGGATCCTGGCCTGCGACGCGGCCGATCGGGACGCGTTGGTGGAGGTGTTGTCCGGGATCCCCTCCGAGCACCCGCTGACTGGTGTGGTGCATGCCGCGGGTGTGCTCGATGACGGGGTCATCGAGTTGCTGACCCCGGAGCGGGTGGAGGCCGTGATGCGGCCGAAGGTGCAGGCGGCGCTGAATCTCCACGAGTTGACCCAGGATGCGGACCTGAGCCTGTTCGTGTTGTTCTCCTCGGTAGCGGGCGTGCTCGGCTCGGCGGGTCAGGGCAGTTACGCGGCGGCCAACGCAGCCTTGGACGCCTTGGCACTGCAGCGTCGCGCTCACGGTCTTCCTGCGGTGTCGCTGGCCTGGGGTGCATGGGCTCGCGCCGGTGGCATGGCCGCCGCGTTGCACGAGGCTGACGTGGCGCGGATGGCGCGGGGCGGAATGCTCACGTTGTCCGATGAGGACGGAGTAGCCCTGCTGGACGCGGCCCTGGCCAGCCCACGTGCGTTGCTGGTGCCGATGCGGGTCGACTTGGCGGCGCTGAGCCGAACCGGCACCACTCCCGCCATGCTGCGGAGCTTGGGTCGGCCAGCCCGTCGAACCGCCGTCACAGGACCCGCCACGGGTTCGTCTTCTCCTCAGCAGCGGTTGGCCGGACTGTCCCAGGACGAACAGGACCGTGTCCTCCTCAGCCTGGTCCGTGAGGAGGCCGCGCGTGTGCTCGGGCACGGCTCGGTCGAGCCGGTTGGTGCGACCACGGCGTTCAACGAGCTGGGTTTCGACTCGCTGACCGCGGTGGAGTTCCGGAACCGGTTGAACCAGGCCACGGGGGTGCGGCTGCCGGTCACCGTCGTCTTCGATCACCCCACCCCGCACGCCCTCGCCCACTACCTTCGCGGCGAACTCCTTGGTGTGCAGCCTGAAATCGCCGACCCGGTCACGGCCGTGGGAACCTCCGACGAGCCCATTGCGATCGTGGCCATGGGTTGCCGGTTCCCCGGAGGCGTCGGCTCACCGGACGAACTGTGGCGACTGGTTTCCGGGGGAATCGACGCGATCTCCGGATTCCCGCAGGGTCGCGGCTGGGACCTCGACGCGCTCTACGATCCCGACCCGCAACGCCAGGGCACCAGCTACACCAACGAGGGCGGATTCCTCCACGACGCCGCGGAATTCGAGCCGCAGTTCTTCGGGATCTCCCCGCGTGAGGCGTTGGCGATGGATCCGCAGCAGCGGTTGTTGCTGGAGACGTCCTGGGAGGTCTTCGAGCGCGCCGGGATCGATCCGACTTCCCTGCGCGGCAGCGCCACCGGTGTGTTCGTGGGATCCGGCTACTCCGGATACGGGAACTTCGACCGGAAGTCCGACGAAGTCGACGGCCACCTGCTCACGGGCAACGCCTCCAGCGTGATGTCCGGCCGGTTGTCCTACGTGTACGGATTCGAGGGTCCTGCGGTCACCGTGGACACCGCGTGTTCGTCGTCGTTGGTCGCGCTGCACTGGGCGATCCAGTCCCTGCGGTCCGGTGAGTGCTCGCTCGCCTTGGCGGGTGGCGCCACGGTCATGTCGAATCCCGAGGTGTTCATCGAGTTCTCGCGCCAGCGCGGGTTGGCTGCGGATGGTCGCTGTAAGCCGTTCTCCGGGGCCGCCGATGGAACCGGCTGGGGCGAGGGCGTTGGTCTGCTGTTGGTCGAGCGATTGTCGGATGCGCAGCGGAACGGTCATCGGATTCTCGCGGTGGT
>JBEYJY010000090.1:0-4226 GCA_040631425.1 Streptomyces sp. NPDC020096 | reverse complement strand
ACACCGCGACCCTGCACAACCGCATCCAGCCCGCGCACCAACCCATCGCGCTCCTCACCCACCACGACCGCACGGTGCTCCAGCGACGCACGTGTGGTGACCAGAGAGAACGCCACATCCAACAGGGCAGGATCAGCGGACTCGACATGCTCGCCCAACCGACGGGCTTGCTCGCGCAACGCTTCGGCGCTCCGCGCCGACAACACCCACGGCACCACATCCAGCTCACGCGTGGGTTCCTGCTCGACAGGAGCTTCCACGGGGGCCTGCTCCAGAATCACGTGCGCGTTGGTCCCGCTGATCCCGAACGCAGAAACCCCAGCACGGCGTGGCCACTCCGCCTCCGCCCACGGACGCGACTCGGTCAACAGCTCCACCGCACCGGCGGACCAGTCCACAACCGGCGTGGGTTGGTCGATGTGCAGGCTCTTCGGCAACACACCATGCCGCATCGCCAACACCATCTTCATCACACCAGCAACACCAGCAGCAGCCTGGGTGTGGCCGATGTTCGACTTCACCGACCCCAACCACAGCGGACGATCCCCAGGCCGACCCTGACCGTACGTGGCCAACAACGCCTGCGCCTCGATCGGATCACCCAGCCCTGTACCCGTACCGTGCGCCTCCACCACATCGACCTGGTCGGCCGGAATCCGGGCGTTGGCCAAAGCCTGGCGGATCACCCGCTGCTGCGAGGGACCGTTCGGTGCGGTCAGACCGTTCGACGCACCGTCCTGGTTCACCGCCGAACCACGCACCACCGCGAGAACCTGGTGACCGTTGCGCCGAGCATCCGACAACCGCTCCAACAACAGCAGGCCGACGCCCTCGGAGAAACCGGCACCGTCAGCCGCCGCCGCGAAGGACTTGCAGCGGCCGTCCAGTGCCAAACCCCCCTGGCGGGAGAACTCCTCGAAGATCGCAGGCGTCGACATCACCGTCACGCCACCGGCCAGCGCCAGTGAACACTCGTCCTGCCGCAGCGACTGAGCCGCCAGGTGCAACGCGACCAACGACGACGAACAGGCGGTGTCCACAGTGACCGCCGGACCCTCGAACCCGAACACGTACGACGCCCGGCCGGACATCACACTCGCCGCGTTTCCGGTCCCCAGGTGCGCCTGCGAGTCTCCAGCCGAGTTGTCGCCCACCCGGAGCAGGTAGTCCTGGCCATTGGTGCCAGCGAAGACCCCGACGTCCTCCCCGCGCAACGACTGCGGATCGATCCCGGCCCGCTCGAACACCTCCCACGACGTCTCCAACAGCAGCCGCTGCTGCGGATCCATCGCCAACGCCTCACGCGGCGAAATCCCGAAGAACCCGGGATCGAAATCATCCGCGTCGTACAGGAAACCGCCGCCGCGGACGTGATCGGCACCCACGTCCACGGCATCCCAGCCTCGGTCGGCGGGGTACTCGGACAGCGCGTCGACACCGCCAGCGAGCAGACCCCACAGGTCCCCCGGGGATCGCACACCGCCCGGGAAACGGCACGCCATCCCGACGATGGCGATGGGCTCCTGCGCCTTCTCCTCGGCCTCGCGCAGCTGTTCTCTAGCCTGCCGAAGCTCGCCCATCGCCCACTTGAGATGGTCGAGAAGCTCCTGGTCATTCCCCATCGGTAACACTCCCGTTCCAGGCCAAGGAAGAATTCACGCTGGTCGCGCTCACGATCGTCCGAACTCGGTGCGCAGGATCTCGAAGAGTTCGTTTTTGGTCGCCGACGCGATGTCGTCCCCGGCGGAACTCCGCTGCCTACTTTCCTTCCAGCGCGCGAGCAAGGTGTGCAGGCGAGTGGTGATCGCGGTGCCCTCGGTCTCGCTGACGGTCGTCGTGAACAGGACCGCTTCGAGCCGGGCCAGCTCGGCGTCTAGCCGACCGCCTTCCACGGCGATGTCGCCCGCGAGCTCCCCGCGCAGGTACTCGGCCACCGCGATCGGGCTGGGGTGGTCGAACACGACGGTGGCCGGCGCGCGGACACCAGTCGCCGAACCCAGTCCGTTGCGGAACTCGACCGCGGTGAGCGAGTCGAACCCGAGGTCACTGAACGCCCGTTCCGGTTCCACGCTGTCCGCGGACGGGTAACCGAGCACCTTCGCGGTTTCCTCCTGGACCAGTGCGAGCAGGGCCGCGACCTGGTCCTTTTCGGACAGTCCGGTGAGCCGGTCCCGCAACGCGGCAGCGCCGGACTCGGCACCGCCCGACTCGGCCTTCGCCGCCTCCACCACGCGCCGGGCTTCCGGCAGGTCGCCGAGCAGCGGACTGGGGCGGGCGGCGACCAGGGCGGGCGTCAGGAGGTCCCAGTCAACGTCCGCGACGGTCACCGTCGTGGTGTCGCGCGCCACCGCCTGCTCCAGAGCCATAACGGCCCGCTCCGGCGACATCGGTGGGACGCCCCCACGGCGCAGCCGATCGGTCACCGCGGTGTTGCCGGTGACCATGCCGCTGTCCGCCCACGGGCCCCAGGCGACCGCGGTCGCGACGAGCCCCTGTGCTCGTCGCCGTTCGGCGAGGGCGTCCAGGAACGCGTTCGCCGCCGCGTAGTTGGTCTGCCCGGCGCTGCCCAGCACCCCGACGATCGAGGAGAAGAGCACGAACATGCCGAGGTCGTGGTTCGCGGTCAGCTCGTGCAGGTTGACCGCGGCGTCCACCTTGGGCCGAAGTACCGTGCCGAGCCGTTCCGGCGTCAGCGATTCCAGCACGCCGTCGTCCAGCACGCCGGCTGCGTGCACGACCCCGGTCAACGGGAAATCCGCCGGAATCCCGGCGAGCACCTTACCCAGTGCGTCGCGGTCAGCGGCGTCGCACGCGGCCACCGTGACCCTGGTGCCGAGGTCGACCAGTTCAGCTTCCAGCTCGGCGACACCGGGTGCCCCTCGCCCTCTGCGGCTGGTGAGCACAAGGTGTTCGGCACCTCTGGTAGCCAGCCAGCGAGCGATGTGCGCGCCCAGCGCACCGGTACCACCCGTGATGAGGACGGTTCCCGGGCGGGGAGTCCACACGCCGTCGAGGGCATCGTCCGGTTGCACGCGCACCAGCCTTCGGACGAACACTCCGGAACCGCGCACGGCCAGCTGGTCCTCGTCGCCCGCCCCTGCCACGACGTCGACGAGACGGGAAACCGCTCGGGTGTCCACCTCCGCGGGCAGGTCAACCAGGCCGCCCCAACGCTCCGTGTCCTCCAGCGCCACAACGCGTCCCAACCCCCACACCTGCGCCTGGGCCGGGTCCGCCAGGGCGTCCGAATGTCTCGTGGACACCGCTCCCTTGGTCACGCACCACACGCGGGCTTCCACGGACACCTTTCCCAGCGCCTGAACCAGGCTCATCGTCGCGGCGAGGCCGCCCGGCACCGAGGGCGCGGCGGGGTGCGGTGCGTCGTCGAGCGCCAGCAACGAGACGATGCCGGTGATCGGTCCTTCGGCGAGCAGTTCGTTCAACCGGGTCGCGATCGCCTCCCGATCGTCTCCGGTGGACAGCGTCAGCGTGCGAACCTGCGCGCCGCGCTCGGCCAGAGCCTGGACGAGCGCGTCGGTCCATTCCGCGCGGGACTGGTTCGACGACTGCGCGACCAGCCATGTCCCGCTGAGAGGCTGCGCGGAGATCTCGCTGAGAGGCTTCCAGACCACCTGATACCGCCACTTGTCGAGGATCGACTGCGTGCGGTGCTGGTGACGCCACGAGGACAGCGTCGGCAGCAACGTGGTCAGCGAGGACTGTTCCTTGCCTTCGAGCGCCAGCAGACCGGACACCGCGTCCACGTCCTGGCTCTCGACCGCCGCCCAGAAACGGCCTTCCACCGCGTCGGCCGCACCCGAAGCCGCAGCGGCCTCTGCGACTGCTTCGAGCCAGTACCGCTGCCGCTGGAACGCATACGTCGGCAGATCAACCTTGCAGGCACCGGTTCCCGCGAAGAACGCCTCCCAGTCCACGACAACACCATGGGCATGCAATCGACCAACAGCCCCGACCACGGCCTGCTCTTCCCCCCGGTCCTTACGCAACGCGGGAACCAACACCGCATCCGTCGCCGTCAGGGAATCCTGGACCATCGCAGTCAGCACACTGCTCGGACCGATCTCAACAAACCGCGACACACCCCGGGACTCAAGAGCACGAACACCGTCACAGAACCGCACAGCCTCCCGCACATGCCGCACCCAGTACTCAGCCGAAAACTCCGCAATCAACTCACCGGTCACATTGGACACAACCGGAATCCG
>JBEYJY010000089.1:0-4446 GCA_040631425.1 Streptomyces sp. NPDC020096 | reverse complement strand
CGCGAACCAGCCGACAACCCTCTACCGCAGCATCGTCACCCACAACACCTCGAACGGCGGACCCACCACCGGCGGCGGCATCGCAAACCCGGGAACCGGCCTCCGCCTCTTCCCCGGTACGGACGGCAGCCTTCGACGCGAGGAGAGCAAGGAGAACTCGCCCATGCTGACGCCCTTCAGGGTGACCCTCATCGAGAGCGCCGTCATCAAGAACCACCCGACCAACTGCGCCCCGCCCAACAGCGTCCCCCACTGCGACGACTCCGGCAGGCACTGAGCTCGCAGTACCACCGTGGGCTCGAATCCCACCTTCGAATCCACCGCCTCCGCAACGAGCAGGCAGCTCGGCCCCCGACCAACGACGTTAGTCGGGGGCGCCGTGGTCGGACATGCCCGCCGGTGGCATCCCTGGCATAGATCGCTGTACTGCGGGATCGGCGGGATGGGCGTCAACCTAAGTGACCCGTCCGAGGGCGGCTGGGGCTCGTGCCCGAGGGGGATCGCGCCGACCAACGGCTGAGTTCCGTGTTCAGCCCTTGAGCGCCTGCCCGGCGGCATCGAGTGCGAGGTGCCACGGGTAGGAGTCAGGGCGGCCTTCGCCGGGCTTGTTCGGTACGAACCCTCCAGGGCCGTAGAGCACCCGCACGCCCATGGCGCGGAGGGTGTCGACGCTGCGCGCAAACTGCGTGTGCTCTACGAAGGCGGCATTGACGCACGGCATGGTCACCAACGGGATCTTCTTGCCGATAGCCTCGGCCAGGAATCCCACGATGAACTTGTCGGTGATCCCGAGCGCCCATTGGTTGATCGTGTTGAACGTGGCTGGAGCCAGCACCGCGACGTCTGCTGGCGGCCACACGTCCGGCTCCTGCGGCAGCTTGTACGCGCTCCGCACCGGGTGCCCGGTCTGCGCCGCCAGTGCAGGTAGCTCCTCGTCCAACCAGCGGGCCGCCGTAGGCGTCAACCCAAGGCATACGTCCCATCCCGCAGCCTGGGCTTGCTCGATGACGCTGGCCACGTTGAGCACGGGGGGAGCAGCGCTGCCCAACAGGTACAGCACACGGTTCGCGGTCATGAACGCAGTCCACCGTGCGTGGCCCCTGCTGTGCAACTGACCGTTGCCAGCGACGGAACACAGTTCACCGTTCTCGCGCCTCGCGGCAGGGGTAGCGTTCCTGTTACGGAGTCACGGAACGGAGCCCGCCATGCCCTTCCCCGGCGACGACCACACCGGCGCCCGGATCGCCCACCATCGCAAGCGGGCCGGGCTCACCCAACGCGGGTTGGCCCAGAAGATCCCGTATTCCTACAGCCTGCTGACGCAGGTCGAGACGGGTCACAAGCCAGCCAGCCCCGACCTGGTCGCTGCGGTCGCGCAAGTACTGTCCATCGACGTAACCGCGTTGACGGGTCAGCCGTATGTAGCAGAGCTCCAGCAAGATCGACTGGCTGAACTGATCCGGCCTATCCGGGAAGCCCTGGACCTGTACGACCTGGGAGCGGACCCGGACATCCAACCTCGCCCCGCGAACCAACTCGTCGCCGCCGCTGAGCGTCTGTGCCTGCTGGTCCGGGCGACCAAGCTCCACGATGCCGCTCTGGAGCTGCCCGGCACGATCGCTGAAATCACCACTGCCGCGCATCGCTCGCGCTCTTCCGACCTCTGGGCGGCGTTGGCGAGCACCTACCGCACAGCTCACGACGTGTCCGTGAAACTGGGCTACTACGACCTGTCCACGGTGGCTTTGGACCGGATGGACTGGGCGGCCGGTAGAGCCTCCGATCCGCTGCTGGCAGCGGTGCGCCAGTACATGCGCGCCTTGGTGTACTTCCGTGAGGGGGAGTACACGATCGGCCAACGGCTTGTCACGTCCGGCCACGGGATGCTTGACCAGGCGCTGCCGTCCCGCGAACGGTTCGCCGTCGCCGGGCAGCTACATCTGGGCGCCTCCATAATCGCCGCGCGCGCCCGCAACGAGGGCCTGGTGTCGAGTCACTTGGCGGAGGCCAGGTCCCACGCAGAACGAATCGGCGAGGCTACTGATGTTCTGTGGCTGTCCTTCGGGCCGACCAACGTGTCGGTGCACGCGGTCTCCGCAAGCATCGAGATGCGGAAATACGGGGAGGCGCTGCGGCACGCCGCCGAGGTGGAGATCCCGAAGGGTTGGGCCGTCTCCCGTGCCGCGCACTTTTACGTGGACAAGGCCCGCGCGCAGATGGAGGCCGGACGCTCGGAAGCAGCCTTGAGGTCCCTCACCACGGCCCGCCGGTTGGCTCCCCAGCAGACCCGATACCACCCCGGTGCTCGCGAGACCATCAGGGGCTTGATCCACCTTTCCCGGCGCACTCCGGACACCCTTGATCACCTGGCCGCCTGGGTAGGACTGTAGATCTTTCACCTCGGAGCCCCGGCTTTCACCCAAGTGTGAAAGTTGGGGCCTTGTCGTGTCGTCAGCATGGGAAAAGAGGCAGTTCACCGACGACAGACCCGGGGTGTACCTCGTGATCAGCGATATCAAAAGTGTCCGGGCAGGGCGCCTGCACCCTCCGCGCGAGGACGCGGCAGCGGGTCGGCAACCGACGCTCCGACGCTGGCCCAGGCATCCTCGCTCGGTTGCGCGGGCTCGCACTGAGTTGCTCAAGTCATTGTCGGGTTGGGGGCTCACAGAGATCGCTGACGCTGCGGTCCTGGTGCTGTCGGAGTTACTCACAAATGCGGTCCGGCATGCGCACGTACCGCCAGGGCGACAGATCGGAACTCGCTTCTTGCGCACGGACACAGGCGTGCGGATCGAGGTGCACGACGCGGGTGAGGGGCTCCCGGAGATCCGCAGGCACGAGCTGGATTCGTCTGGCGGGCGAGGTCTGCTGCTCGTGGCGGCGCTCGCTGACGCGTGGAATGCGGAACCTCGCGACGGAATCGGAAAGGTCGTGTGGGCGGAGATCAATCTGTCTGCTTCGGAGGGTGGTTGTGATGGCGCGTGACAGGTCGCAGATCGAGGCGCACGGGATCGGGCGTGGTGACCGGGTGGGCGGTCGCGGCGGCGTTCGTGAGGTGAAGGCCGTCCGGGATCGACGCAGTGCTCGTGGACTGGACGTGATCGTGGTCTTCAAGGAGGGCCGTCCGTCGTGAGCGGAGTACAGGGCGGGCCGGTGAGGTCCCGTATGCGGTTCGCGCAGTGGGCGTTGACCAATGAGAAGGCGAGTGGTCCGCCGATCCACGGGGCCGAGTGCGTGAAGTGCGAGGAGTCGTCGGAGGGCGCGGATGACTGGGAGGGGCCGCAGTTGTGGTGTCTGCGGCACGCGGGGCGGACCGGCCACACGTTGTTCCGTGCCACGGTCACCAGCTACTTCCGGGCCTCGATGCAGGAGGTGCTGTGATGGTCGGCCCGTGGCCGGACACCGGTGATCTCCAGAAGCCCGTCCTCAGGGTTGTCGGGTGCGGTCAGGGTGTAGGTGCAGTGGGGCGCAAGGGTGATGCGACCGCCGCTGGTGTTGGCCTGGCTGATGGCATTCCTCAGGGCGGTGATGTCGTTGCACCGCACATGCGTCCCCCCGGCGGCACTGGCCGGTCCAGCGGACAGGACTGCAATGGACAGTCCCACACCAACCGTGGCGGTCGCGGCACCGGACCGCACCATGTTCTTCATCACTACGCCTTTCTCAGTGCTGGGGAGTGAAGAGGCACATCTCACCGGCACCCAACGGCCATGCCGCCGATCAACGGGAGGATCAAATGACACTTCCTTCATAACCGCCAGGCGTAGCAGCCCCACCTGGTGTACCGCCGAACGGCCCCGGCCCTTGCGGACCCCGATCCAGTGCCGTCGGCGACGCCGGTCCGTTCTTGGCCAGCGCCGTGATGAATCCGGGCCGCCGTCGACGCCGACGGCCGGGCTCCGCCCCCGCCGATGCCGTGGCCTGCGGTCATCGAGGCCATGCGGGAGTCGGGGATCGACTTCGCCGGCGAATCACCGAAGGTCCTCACCGCGGAGGTGGTGCGGGGCTCCGGCGTGATCACCATGGGCCGTGGAGCACCCGGGGCTGCTGACCGAACGGGGCCTCACGGCACACCCGCGCGAGGCTGCCCATGGGCAGTGCGCCCGAACGGCAGGCCCGGAATGCGTTGAATGCACACTTCGCATATGTCTGAGTGGTGATCAGTGGCGCTCAGGGGTGAAGGCTCGCCAGCTGGGCGTCGCCGGGATCGCGTAGTCCCCCCCACAGCCAAGGGAAGCCTCATGACTGACACGCTCAGACGCACAACCGTCACCGCCGTCACCGCCGCCACCGGCCTCGGCCTGTGCCTGACCCTTCTGCCCATCGGACAAGCACAGGCGCACGGCGCGACCCGCGTCCCGTGCAACGACATCGCCGCCCTGAAGGCGGCCATCAACAAGGCGAATGCCAGCGGCGTCGGCAGCATCGCCCTTGCCCCTCGGTGCG
>JBEYJY010000088.1:0-4534 GCA_040631425.1 Streptomyces sp. NPDC020096 | reverse complement strand
GAAATCATCCTCAAGCACACTGCGTCCGCGCAAGCGCATCGATCTCGGCCACGCTCAGCCAGCTAGACGACCGAGATCGTGTTACGAGCTCTTAGGTGTCCGTGTACGCCTGTTGCCGGGTTCACCACCTGTCCCACGGCAAGGGTTCAAGCCAGCGCTCTACGCCCACACCGCCCCCCCGGTGTTGGCTGCCGGTCCCTGATCGGCGAACGCAATTGGTGGGCTTGGCGGTCCCGGCTTACGCGCAGGTTTAGGCCACAGGTAACCTCCCGAGTCATGAACCACTTCTCGGCCCAGGCGCTTCTCTTCGGCAGCGACGAAACGCTTCTTTCTTCACTGCACTCGCAGGTCCGTACCTGGACACGTTGGGCTGAGGGGTACGGGCTGACCTTGGCTGACCTGAAAAGCGTGGAAGTGCACGGTCGTCCCGCCGCCGCGATCGTCGATGATCTTTTGCCAGCTGAAAAGGTCGCCGAAGCGGTAGCACGCCTCGAAGATGCCGAGGTCGAGGACGCAGTTGCTGGCGGCGTCAGGGCGGTGCCTGGCGCCCAAGCGCTTCTCGCCTCAATCCCGGCTGATCGATGGGCCGTGGTTACCTCTGGGACGCGGCGGATCGCCGAAGCCCGGCTCGCGCAGATCGGTGCCTTCCCCCAGTGCCTGATCACCGTGGACGACATCACACGCCACAAGCCCGACCCAGAGCCCTTCTTGCTCGCAGCTGAGAGGCTGGGGGTGGACCCAACTCGCTGTGTGGTCTTTGAGGATGCGCCAGCTGGACTCACTGCGGGGCGCGCGGCTGGCATGACGACTGTTGCCCTGACCACGACGCACAAGACCCACGAGCTTGAGGCGGACGTGATCGTCCCCGACCTGTCCGCGATTTCCGCGCACGCCACGGATAGCGGTGTGGAGATCGTCATTGCCGCGTGATGGGCAGTGCGCGTAACTCCTCGGGGGGACTGCCCCTTCCGTCCACCGATCGACACCGGTAGGGCCGACCGCAGCAGCCAACAGGGGTGTGGGCCGGGAGCCGGACACGGCCGGCCCGACTGGTCCATTCGATGCGCTCGGCGGGCACGCCCCCGTCCCCAGTCGGAGCGGTGTCCTGGCAGGCGATGTAGTTCCAGGCGCACGGGCGTTGACGGTCGGCCACGGCCCCATCGGTGTGGTTCACAGCTCTCCGGCTCCCTCGGCGCGGGTTGGGGGCCAGGAGTACGCCTTACTGGCCCCCGCGCGGGCTGGGCCTTTGCCGGGGACCCATGGCCTCGACGCGGGGTGTCGCGCCACCGCATGAAAGCTCCTTCTCGAACTTGCCTTAGACAGAGGCCAGCCGTCGGCGCGACTTACCCCCGGCGTCGTAGCGAGGCACCCTGTTGGTCTCACGGCCTGGGCCGGCTGGGCGGCGACGGCACGCGACGAACCGGAGTGATCGGCTGGCGAGAAGGATTTAAGTCAAGCGTGAAGAGACCGTCAATCGAGATCATTTGACCGTTTTGTCCGCATTGGGTGCCCGGGTGGCGTATCCCGGCCGACTCGCCCTTAACTCTTCAAGTCACTTGCGTGGTAGTGGAATTGATTCATTCTGGCTGCCCGTTCCGGCGGTCATTGTATGTGGTCTAGTCCAGTCGAGATGGTGGGGGACGAAAAGCGGCAAGGATTTGCCGATTTTGGAGAGTCGACGGAAGAGCGGGGTGGGGATGCCCGATTCGCGACGATCGCCACCAGCCTCGCGGTCGGCCTTGCTTATTCCTGATCAGCGCACTGCGGTTGCTCTGTGATTGATATGTGGCTCACGCCACAGGTGGTCAAGATCATTTAAATCTTGCGTATCGTCTATGGGGAAGATGTGCAGGGCGGGGGGCCAGCGATTGCGCTGACCCTCCTTTTGCATGCCAGAAAACGGGCGTCTCCACAGAGCGAAGACACGACAGGGAGGGCTGATGGTCGCGCAGCGGCGGGCCGACGGCAGTGCTGGCATTGCCGGAAAGAGGACCCCTCCCGTGCGGCCCCCCGGAGTCGCCGGACAGTACATGGGGTTCGGCGCGATGCTTAAGCAGTGGCGCAAAGCCGCCGGCCTCACGCAGCGACCCGTGTATCGGGCCCTTGGTATCGGAGAACGCACCTACCGCAACATCGAACGCGGTGCGACGCCGCGGTTCTCGCAGGTCCAGTGTGACGCCCTGGCAGAGGTGCTGAAGCTAGATCAGGATGAACGCCACGCCCTGCTGCTCCACAACGTGGGCACGTACCTGCGGTCTACACCCTCCGAGGGCCGCCATGAGGTGAAACCAGCGCTGAGGCTGCTCATTGACCGACAGATGCCCAGCCCCACGTATCTCTCCGACCGCAACTGGAACATCCTTGCCTACAACGAGGCCATGGCTGAGTTGTGGCCGTGGGTGAGGGATCCCCGGGCCAACCTGATCCGCTGGGCCCTCACGACTGCCGAGGGACGCGCCACCTACCACGACTGGCACAAGCACGCCACGGTCTTTGTCCGGATGCTCCGGTTCGCGCTCACCACCCATGGTGGTGACGCCGATCTCCAGGAGCTGATCGAGAACGTCAAGAAGAACCCCGAGGTCCGACAGATCTGGGAAGCGGACACCGATCTGGTCGAGCATCGCGATGGCCATGTCTTCTTGGCCAGCGTGCCGACCTTGGGCTGGAAGACCATCGAGATCGTCAGCCATGTGGCTTACCCGGCGATCATGCCCGACTGCCGCTTCGTCGTCATGACCTGGGTCGAAGCGGAATCGGACGATCAGCGGGACGCGCTGGGCGGCACCCGTGACGGCTGGGTGGATGAAACCCACAACACGCCGAGCGAGATCGACCGGGCTCAAGAGCGGATTGCGGAAGCGGAGCGACTCCGCGAAGCGGACGTTCGCACCGCTCGCCTCGTGGTCGAAAGCGCGGAGAGGGCCGCAGCCCATGCCGGCAAGGGAGGCATCCCCTTGCCCGCCCTCAGCCGTCTCGTCGCATCCGACTGCCAGCTGACCCTCTCACCGTCCAAGCGCACGGTGATCTGGGCTGTCGAAGAGGCCCCCGGAGAGTGGGGCGTCAGCGAAGTATCACCCTCTACCGTGCTCGGGCGCATGCCACGGGGAGCCCTGCCAGCGCATGCCCGAACCGAGCTGAAGCGATTGACGCGCATCGCGCTGCCCGCTCCCCGCGACGCCGCTGCGGCCCGCATCGAGCAGCTCCTCGGCGAACTCGACGAGGAGCAGCGCCTGCTCCGGGAAATCCAGGAGGACCTGACTGGACACGACCACATGCGCCCCGACTGCCGAGACGTGGACAGCCTGGTCACTGAGCTGCGGCCCGCCCAGGCGCTGCGCAGTCTCAGGCCCGGGGCATAGCGAAGTACGCGGGTGAGCTTCGCGCGCTGCGGCCCCTGCGGACCTTCCTCCGACCTCCTCGTAGAAAGTCGTCTTCGTGCACAGTTATACCTATCCCTGCCCGCTGCGTTGGGCTGACGCCGACGCCTACGGGCACGTCAACAACGCCTTGTTCCTTCGGTACATGGAGGAAGCACGGCAGCGCATGTTCCGCGAGGTGGTCCCCACCGACGAAGAGAAGCGCCGCCAGAACGCGTTCGTTGTATCCCGCTCTGCCATCGACTACCGAGCCCCTCTGCACTACCGGGACGAACCCGTCGACGTGCACGTCTGGGTCACCAAGGGCGGCGCCGCCACGTTCGAACTCGCCTACGAGATCCGCGACACCGATCAGTTGTACGCCGAAGCGACGACCACCATCGTCGCCTATAACCTCATCACCGGTCGGCCTCGCCGGCTCTCCGACCTCGAACGCGACTTCCTTAGGCGATACGCCAAGCCCTGACTGGCATTCGTGGGCTCACCGTAGTTGGAAACAAGGCGGGTTGGTACGTCACGGACGGTCGACTGTAGCGCCCCATTGGCCGGCGAAAGGCGTGTAGTGGGCGGGCGCATGCTCGATGGGGGCCGGGGCGCCACGCGGTGTGGCTCGCCCGACGCCTGGATCGTTCCCGGGCGCAGTCACGACCGTGCTCCCTTCTCCTTCGGTCCGCCGATCGACACCGGTAGAGCCGACCGCGGCAGCCAACAGGGGCGTGGGCCGGGAGCCGGACGCGGCAGGGCTGGTTGGTTGTCGGGCCTCTCTACGTGCGCTTGCCCCCCTTTGAGGGAGGAGTTGCCGAACACGCCTCTTGATGTTCGATGGGCTCCTAGAGTCGTGTGGGTGAGTTACGTCACTCGCTCGCATCTCACGGTTCGCGTCGTTCCGGGCACTTGCTAGCGTTGAAGCGTCAGATCATCGTGGTCGGGGCGATGCCGTGGCTGTGGCAGAACCAGGGTCTGGCCGGAGTCTTGGAACTTGTAGGTTCGCGTTTTGCGTGTCCCTTGCTCGCTGAAGGCGCCCCTTGTCTGGCCAACGGGACAGAGGTGGTGCCCTAATACTCCAGCAGCGTTTCGGTATCCGTGCTGGTCAGGGGGCCGCTTCCGAGCCTATCGGGCTGACGGGGCGTCATGTGTCTGCGGTTCGTGACTCA
>JBEYJY010000087.1:0-4954 GCA_040631425.1 Streptomyces sp. NPDC020096 | reverse complement strand
CACCACACAGCAGCTCATCCCGATCCCGGCCCACCACCACAGCACGACGCTCCAACGCCGCCCGGGCGGTGGCCAACGAGTAGGCGACATCCACCGGGGCGAACTCAGTCGACCGCACGTGCCCGACCAACCGTCGGGCCTGCTCCCGCAGTGCCGCCTCGCTGCCCGCCGACAACACCCACGGCACCATGCCCAACTCACGCGTTGGCGAGTCCTGTTCGACGGGAGTTTCCACCGGTGCCTGTTCCAGGATCACGTGCGCGTTGGTCCCGCTGATGCCGAACGACGACACCCCAGCGCGGCGCGGTCGCTCCGTCTCCGGCCACGGACGCGACTCCGCGAGCAGCTCGACCGCACCCGCGGACCAGTCGACATGCGGCGTGGGTTGGTCGATGTGCAGACTCTTCGGCATCACCCCCTGCCGCAGCGACTGCACGACCTTGATCACACCAGCCACCCCGGCAGCAGCCTGGGTGTGGCCAATGTTCGACTTGACCGACCCCAACCACAGTGGACGGTCCACAGGCCGATCCTGACCGTAGGTCGCCAGAATCGCCTGCGCCTCGATCGGATCACCCAGCGTTGTGCCCGTTCCGTGCGCCTCCACCACGTCAACCTCAGCAGGTGACACACCTGCATTGGCCAACGCCTGACGAATCACCCGCTGCTGGGAGGGACCATTCGGCGCCGTCAAACCATTGGAAGCGCCGTCCTGGTTCACCGCCGAACCGCGAATGACCGCCAACACCTGATGCCCGTTGCGTTGAGCATCCGACAGGCGCTCCAGCAACAGGATGCCCACGCCTTCGGAAAAGCCGGAGCCGTCAGCGGCCGCTGCGAAGGACTTGCACCGGCCGTCCGCCGCCAACCCACGCTGGCGCGAGAAGTCGACGAAGATCGCAGGTGTCGCCATCACCGTCACGCCGCCAGCCAGCGCGAGCGAACACTCGCCCTGCCGCAGCGACTGCACCGCCATGTGCAGCGCGACCAACGAAGAGGAGCAGGCAGTGTCCACAGTGACCGCCGGACCCTCGAACCCGAACACGTACGAAACGCGCCCGGACAGGACGCTTCCGGCACTGCCGTTGCCGAGGTATGCCTCGACGCCTTCCGGTATCGAGTTCGAGCGCGAGCCATAGTCGTGGTACATCGCCCCCGCGAAGACCCCCGTGGCGGTGCCACGCAACGACTGCGGGTCGATCCCGGCGCGTTCGATGGCTTCCCACGACGTCTCCAGCAACAACCGCTGCTGCGGATCCATCGCCAGCGCCTCGCGCGGCGAAATGCCGAAGAAGCCGGGGTCGAAGTCCAAGCCGTTGTAGAGGAATCCGCCTTCGTTGGCGTAGGTGGTGCCCCGGTTGTCCGGATCCGGATCGTACAACCGGTCGAGATCCCAGCCGCGGTCGGCCGGGAACTCGGAAATCGCGTCAATCCCGTTGTCGATGAGCGCCCAGAAGTCCTCCTCGGAGGCGACGCCGCCGGGAAAACGGCATCCCATCGACACGATCGCGATGGGCTCGGGCTCCTCAAGCTCGCGGAGCCGCTTCCGAGTCTGTCGAAGCTCGGTCGTCACCAGCTTCAGGTAATCCCGGAGTTTGTCCTCGTCCGCCATGCCATCATCCCGTTGAAGTCGTGGTAGAGCACGAAATGTGCTGCACGTTCTTGCAGAAGGTGTTCAGTTGTTCCGCGGTCGCCCGCGACTAACCGGCCAGGCCGACCATCTTCGGCACCAGGTCGGTGGCACCGGGCAGCGATTTCAGCTCGGTGGCGACCTCTTCGGCAGCGGCCCGCATCGCAGTGTCCGCCAGCAGCGCCCGCACGTGTTCGGCGTCCAGTTCCCCGGGGCGCACGACCGTGCCGATGCCACGCTTGTTGAGCGCCCCGGCGTTCAGGAACTGGTCGTCGCTCTGCGGAAGAACGATCTGCGGCAGGCCCGCACTGACCACCGTCAGGGTGGTTCCCGCGCCGCCATGGTGGATCACGGCGTCCGAGGTGGCCAGCAGCGCGTTCAGCGGAACCCACTTGACCAGGCGGATGTTCCTCGGCAGGTCGCGCAGCTCGCTCGCGTTGGCACCACCGATCGTGAGCACGAATTCCGCGTCGATCTCCTCGGCCCCGGCGACGAACTGGCGCAGTGCGCCGCTGCCGAGCATCTGCGGGATGATCGAGCCGAGGGTCACCGTGATCCGTCGCCTGCTCGGCGGCGTGTACAGCCATTCCGGCATCAACGCACCGCCGTTGTAGGGCTCGTAGCGCATCGGCCAGCCGTGCGAATAGCTCGAACGCATGCTGGGCGGCGCCACGTCGATGGAGGCGGTGGGCATGCCGGGCTCCACGCCGAAGTTGTCGTACTCCTGGTCCATCCGTTCGTACACCGACCGGCTCATGTCGATCGGCATGCCGAAGTTGATGCCGTGCAGGACCGAGGGGATGCCGAGCTTCTTGGCGACCAGGGGGCCCGCTCCGTCCATCGGGGTGTGCACCACCAGGTCCGGGCGCCACCGCTCGGCGAGCTTCATGGTCCCGTAGACCAGGCCCTTGCTGCACGCGGCGAACAGCCGGATCGAGAACTCGGTGGCAACGGACGGGTCCTGCAGGTTGGGCACCAGGTCAGCGGAGTCCCGGAAGACCTTGCTGAACACGCCCGCGAAGTCGAGGTCGGGCGCGACGTCCACGACCTGCAGGCCCGCCTTCGCCGGGGTTTCGTCATAGCCCTGGTAGTGGCCCGTGGCCAGCAGCACGTCGTGCCCGGCCAACCGGAACGCCCACGCGGTCGGCACGGTGGGGAACGTGTGCCCGACCCCGGGTGACGTCACGAACAGAATGCGCATGTGAAGTCCTTTCTCTGGGTTCGAATCAGTGCTCTTGGGACAGACCCAGTTCGTCTTCGATGATCGCGAAGATCTCTTGGTCGCTGGCCTGCTCGATCTCCTCGTCGACGGCGGGCTTCGCGGAGTCGTGCTCCTTCTTCCACCTCGCGAGCAGCGCTTCGAGGCGTTCGGTGATCTTCGCGTTGGCGTCGGCGTCCACCGACGCCCCGGCAAGTGCCGCTTCCAACCGGTCGAGTTCGACGAAACGGGTGGCCTTGGTGGTGGTCCGTTCGAGTTCGTTTCTGAGGTGTTGGGCGAGTGCGGTGGGGGTGGGGTAGTCGAAGACCAGGGTGGCCGGAAGGCGCAGCCCGGTCGCGGTGTTCAACCGGTTCCGCAACTCCAGGGCCGTCAGCGAATCGAACCCCAGCTCGCTGAAGGCCCGCTTTGCGCCCACGGGGTCCGAGCCCGCGAATCCCAGCACGCCCGCGACGTGCGTGCGCACCAACTCCACCAGCACGCGGTCCCGCTCAGCATCGCCGACACCTGCCAACCGCTCCCGCAGCGCCTCGGCCGAACCGGACCCCTGGCGATTCCCCCGTCGAGCACGCGTACGCACCAAGCTTCGGAACATCACCGGTACGTCGCCCGAGCGCAACGAGGTCAGATCCACCCGCGCCGGAACCAACACGCCCTCTTCGACACCCAGCGCCGCGTCGAACAGCGCCAAGCCGTCCTCAGTGGACAAGCCCGCGACCCCAGAGCGGCCGATGCGCCCCACGTCGGACTTGTCCAGGTCCCCGGTCAACTCACTGGACTGCTCCCACAAGCCCCACGCCAACGACACCGCCGGAAGCCCCTGCGCCCGACGGCGGAGCGCCAGAGCGTCCAGGAACGCGTTCGCCGCCGCGTAGTTGCCCTGACCCGGGCCACCGAACAGACCCGCCATCGAGGAGAACAACACGAACACGTCCAGGTCCCGGTCCCGGGTGAGTTCGTGCAGGTTCACCGCCGCGTCGACCTTCGGACGCAGCACCGTGTCGAGGCGTTCGGGCGTCAGCGACTCGATCACACCGTCATCGAGCACGCCCGCCGTATGCACCACGCCCGTGAGTGGGTGCTCGGCGGGAACCTTCTCCAGTAGCTCGGCCAGCGCGTCCCGATCAGCCGCATCACAGGACACCACCGTGACCTCAGCACCCAACTCGGCCAGCTCCGCGACCAACTCGGCCGCACCAGGCGCCGCACTGCCACGACGACTGCTCAACACCAAGTGCCGCACACCGTGTTCGGTCACCACATGGCGGGCCACCAGACCGCCGAGCGTCCCGGTGCCACCCGTGATCAACACCGTGCCCTGTGGATCAAAACCACTGGACACCGACGCAGTCGGCACCCGCTCCAACCGCGGAACCCGCACCACGCCATCCCGCAACGCCACCTGCGGCTCATCCAGTGCGAGGGCCGCAGGCAGCTTCTGATGCGAGGCGTCAGTGTCATCCAGGTCCAGCAACACGAAGCGGCCCGGGTGCTCCGACTGCGCCGACCGCACCAAACCCCACACCGCGCTCGCCGCCGGATCAGCACCGTCAACAGCGCCACGGGTCACCAACACCAACCGCGAGTCCGCGAACCGCTCCTCCGTCAGCCACGCCTGCACGAGGCTCAGCGCGGAACTCACCGCACCGCGCACGGCCTCCGGACCAACCTCACCGGACGCGCACTCGACGAACGCCACCTCTGGCATGTCCCCGCGCTCAGCCAAGGAAGCCAGATCCCGCCACCGGACAACCTCAGCACCGTCCAACTCGGCCAGTTGCGCAAGCCGATCGCCCACCACGACAGATCGCGGGAGTTCCAACTGCACGTCAGCACCCGGCCTTTCCACCCAGGTGAGGCGGAACAAGGCGTTGTCTTCCACGGCCCGAGCCGCCCGAAGCTGCTCAGCAGACACCGGACGCGTCACCAACGACTCGACGACCGCAACCGGGGCACCCTCGCCGTCGACGAGTTCCACCGACACACCGTCGGAACCCGCTGGCGACAGCCGGACGCGCAGCACCGAGGCGCCAGTGTTGTGCACCGTGACTCCGGTCCAGGAGAACGGCAACCGCGCCTGGCCCGCACTGTCCGGATCGGTCACGAAA
>JBEYJY010000086.1:0-5104 GCA_040631425.1 Streptomyces sp. NPDC020096 | reverse complement strand
TACGCGCCGATCGGCCAGTTCGGCTGGGACGGCGGTACCGGCACCACCGTCTACGCCGACCCGCACAGCGGCCTCGTCGGCGTCCTGCTCACCCAAGTTGGTCTGTCCCTCCCGGCCCCGGCACAGCTCATCCACGACTTCTGGACCACGCTCCACCAGGCGATCGACGACTGACAACGACGAGTGACATCGACCTGGCGTCCCCGTGGGCCCGCCCTTGAGCAGCCCTGTCCGCCAGGGCCGGGTCGCCCGAGGGCGAGATCCCCTCGGGCGGCCAGGCGCCGCTGAACGTCCTGCTCACCTCGTACGCGGGCCTGCTCCGCCTCCTGGGCCCAGCGCAGGCGAGGGCGGCGACAAGGCGGGAGACGGTCGGGTCGGACGCAACCGGCCCGAACACGGCCGGCTCGGCCCGCAGCATGGCCACATCGGACAGGCAGTCCCCGCCCAGCGCCACCGACAGCGCGAGGTCCAGCCTCGCCCGGATCGTGCACCGCCCGCGCCTTGCGCCACGGCGAGAGTGCCGCCGACATCGCCTGCTGAAGACCGCTCATGCGGATCGTCTCCACCAGCAGCACCCTGCCGGCCTGCGAGTCCACTCCTGTCCCGCCACCCCGACACCCGCACCCGCGGGTACGACCCGATAGTCTTCTTCACCTGGAGAGTGCTTCTTTCGTTGCAGCTGACAGGGTCCTAGACAAGTCCCATCGTTGCAGGTTAGGAGCACACTCCGCTTTTCTGATCACCCGTCGGAAGCGACCCCGGAGCAAAGCGCGAGGCTAACCGTGCCTCATTTCACTGACCCACCATGGGTAGCGGCTGACCGTAGGACAGCAAGAAGGGCTTCCCCATCTGGCCGGCGACGGTGAACGGCTTGAACTCGAGGTCCGCAAGCACCCGGTAGATGAACTCGGAAGCGGACATGTCGAACCGGTACCACTCCTCGGCCGGGTCCCGCTTGGCGATCACGGGCCACTTGGCGGGATCCACCAAGCGATCCGCCAGCCAGTAGTAATCGCCCCCTGTCTGGTCACGAGCCCAGAGGATCAAACCCGACTTCTCGGACCTCCCGTAGAGCCCGTGAGGCTCGTAGGTCCTTGGAGTCAGCGGATACTGCGCACACAACTGCAGGTGGTACTTCCACATGTCGAGCACGCGGCTCGACGAGGTTCCGCCGACCGGCCTCAAGACCTCGAGGTACGCCGAAAAGTTCCCCGGCGCGAAGAGCGCGCAGATTTCCTTGTAATCGGCGGGCAGGGAGGTGCCGAAGCCGTCCTCCACCGGGCCCCAGTCGATCTCCTGGCGCTCCTGCTGCCAGCCCGTCACCTCCACCAAGCGGTCCACCCACAACTGATTCATCCATCTATTCAAGCTCACGGCATCAACGGCGCGGAGGCACGGGTAGAACCCGGTGAGCGTGTTCACCTGGAGAGTGCTTCCTGAACTGGGGTGGACAGAGCCTTCGACAAGCCCACCCTCCCAGCTCAGAGGCACGCCTCTTGGTGGGTGTTCGGCGACCCCGACAGTGGCGCCTTCCTCATCAAATTCGCCTGGACCGGCATCGTCCGCCACCAGCTCGTCAAGGGCGGAGCGTCCCCGGACGACCCTGCGTCGACCGAGTACTGGCGGGACCGCCGCCGCAGGAAGGCGCCGCCGCCGATGGACAAGACGAGTCTTCTCCTGGCGGTCAGACAGCAGGGGCTCCGTCCTCTCTGCAAGCAGGCGCTGATCGTCGGAGCCGAATACGAACCGGACAGTCCACGTGACTGGATCAACTGGTTCGCGGCCTCGAAGAAGATGCTCCACAAGCATCACTTCACCTACCGGCGAGACGGCGGCACGGACGAGCGGAACAACCCTCGCCTCGTGCACTCCGAATGCCACCGCCAGCATCACACTGGCGACGGCGAACGGGCCACATATTCTTGCTGACCTGCGAAGCCCTCGTGGCTTGCTTGAGCCGGATGCAATGAAAGGTGCACGTCCGGTTCTCAAGGGGCCGGGTCACGGCAACGTGATCCGGCTACCCGACCACACCCAGGAGGGCCGGGGGACGCCACCCGTGCACGAGACGTGCGTGGAAGGTATCTACCGGCAAGACGGCGCCCGTGCCCTTGTGGCATCCGGCCGATGGGACGCTGCCCACGCTCACCTTCAGCAGCGCAACTGCACCACCTCACGCATGTTCGAGTCCCGGCAGATCGCCGTCATTGCGCTCATGACCTCCAGCGACACCGCAGAAGCCCTGAAACTGATCCACGACACCGAAGCGAGCCCTGGGAACAGGCAGTCACCGCCTGCCTGAAGGCCCTATGCGGCGCCTGTGGCATCGCTCCCGCACTCGACGTGTACCAGCGCCTCGACTTGGCCAAGGAGCACGTGGTCATCCACACCCGCCTCGCTTTGGCCGTGATCGACACTGCAGCGCACACAGGCCACGGATTCCCGCATCACCACGCGAGCGTGCTGATCGAGCACGTGCTCGACACCGGCGACGGCTACGCAGCCCGCGACATTCTGGAGCACCCCACCTGCTCGGAACTCCTCGGCCGCCGCGAACTCCAGGACCTTCGTGACACGGTGGCACTATGTGCCCTCAGTGGTGGCCAGACCGCCGAACAGCTGAGAGAACACCTTGCCGGCGCCTTGGATGCCAGCGCCGTAGTGATCCACCAGACGCTTGCCTGACCAAGCCCGCGCCAGCAGCGCCGGAGCGTCAGGCGACGATGCGCCGGTGTCGGTAGCGGCGCACCGGTCGTGGACAGACCCGGATTCGAACCTGCGCGCTGCGCGTCGTCGGACGGCGTCGCAGAGGCAAGGCCGGTCGCTATTGCTGTTCCACCCCTTCCCGCCGGTACCCATCGCGACGCTGCCATCTGCATCCCGCCCGTGTGATGCCCTCGCACTCGCCCCGCAGGGCTGCCGCCTGACGTCCGCACATGAACGAGCCGCCCGCAAAGGTCGCCCCCGGTTCCCCCAAGAAACCGGGGGCGACCCGGTATGGCAGCAGTCACGCAAAGGACCGCCGAACAGGCCATCACCCGAGCGACTCCGAATAGTGTCATTATCCGACTTCACTGCTGAATGCGAGGCGTGTCGAAACTGCGCTGGTCCGCGGCTCAGGTGGAATGAGGCCCCACGGGCTGATCGGCCCGCGGACGTCCCATCATGCCCCTGCCGCATTTTCGCCACAGCAGGGGCGGAAAGCGACACACATGAACAGTCAGAGCCCAACCCCTGAACTATCCGGGGCGCGCCGCAAGGCCCCCCTTGCCAGCATCGTGGTGACGGTGGCGCTGACCAGCCAGCTGTTCGCCGCAACCGCAGCCACTGCGCAGGTGACACCCAGTCACCATCCAAGACCCCATCAGGTCTCGCACGGCTTGCAGGATTTCACCGGTAACGGCATCTTCACCCCACCTGACGGAGTCACCTCGGTCAACGTGCAGGCATGGGGTGGCGGTGGTGGAGGCGGAGGCGGCGGGGCAGGCGGCCCAGCCAGCGCCACCGTTGCCGGCGGTGCGGGCGGTAACGGCGGCGCAGGCGGTTCAGGCGGCTTCACCTGGTGCGTCATCAAAGTCAAACCCGGCGCTCACTACAACGTGACCGTATCCCCCATCGCAGCCTCGGGCGCTGGCGGCACAGCCACCGCCACCGTCGGTTACGACGGAGCCGCTGGCGGCGACGGAGGCACCACATCCCTGACGGCACCGAACTCCACAGAGCTGCTCAGCGCCACCGGTGGCGGCCACGGCGAGGGCGGCAACGGCGGCGCCAGCGGCCAAGCAGGCGGCTCGCCCGGAGCCACCGGACTCAGCGGCACCGGTGGCACAGGCACCTGCAGCACCGGCGGTATCACACGCAACGGCAACCCCGGCTCCGGCACCGAAGGCGCCGCCGCTGTAAGCGGCATCGTCGGCCTGCCACCCGGCAGCAGCGCCGGCGGCGGCGGTGGCACCGGCGGCGCCGGCGGCCAGCCCGGCGTCGCAGGAGGTGTCGGCAGCCCCGGCAACGGCGGTAACGTGGGCGGCAGCGGGTACCTCGTCGTCTGGTGGTAGCAACGCCGCTGCGGGCACCCAACAGGTGCCCGCACGGCCAACACGTCACCGTTACAACAAGGTTGCAGGCTGATCAGGCTCAACTCATTCGCACCGGCACGTTCAAGGTTCGTCCGGTTCGGTAGACAAAGTACCGATGCTCACCCCACCCCGACGGCCTACGGGCGTGGCGACGCAGGGACGGCAACGAGGTTCCGCACGGGTGGCGGGCCGACGCGAAGAGATCGCCCGCCAGGGCTGACCAAGGTCTACCTCAGTAGCTCAGTCATGGCAGCATCCGGATCTGACATCCCACGCGGCGGACGGAGCCCCAACGAGATCTTCGCGCGCTTGGGCGGCGACGAGGAGTTCTACGTCTCCTACTTCCGACAGCCGGGCCACGCCGAGGCCGAGATCGAACCCGAGATGCGCCGGCCGCGTCGGTGGATGGTGCGCAATCGCTGGTTTCCCGAGGTGGAGACCTGGTGTGGCTGCATACGGAATGTGATCGGACTCGGGGGCGACTGTCGGCTGGCTCTGGTTTCCAAGGTGAGGCGGACGAGGATCAAGGACGCCTCCCCAGGAGCGCTGCTCCGTGCCTGTGGGTGCCCGAAACTCGACCGCCGCTGTTGACCTGGGACTTGCGGTCGGGGTCATGCGGGGCGGGATCCTGGCGTATGGCTCTACGACTGCTGTACCTGATCTTCCTGAAGATCCTGGGATGGACTGCGTTGTTGGCGCGAACGGAGGCTTCGAAGAACGCAGAGATTCTCGCACTGCGGCACCAACTCGCGGTGTTGCGCCGCCAGGTCGGCCGACCGCAACTCTCGTGGGCAGACCGTGCCGTGATCGCAGGACTGGCTCGGATGCTGTCCAAGGCCCTGCGTAGGCATCTGTTCGTCACCCCGGGCACGCTGTTGCGATGGCATGCCGACCTTGTCAAGCTCCGCTGGACCTATCAGCGCCGAGGTCCTGGCCGTCCGCCGACCCGGCCGAGCGTACGGGAGCTTGTCTTGAGGATCGCCGCGGAGAACCCCACTTGGGGCTACCGCAGAATCGCCGGCGAACTG
>JBEYJY010000085.1:0-5144 GCA_040631425.1 Streptomyces sp. NPDC020096 | reverse complement strand
TTGCATGGTCGTGCCTTTCGGGAGTGCTCTGGAACGGCGCTCCCGGACGACCTGCCTATCGTCCGACCGTGACCCCGGAGGGGAGCACCCATGTCAATACGTTCACGGGTACCACCTCCTCGATCTCTCGCACGGCCTCTGGGAAAGTAGCAGTGGTCGCCGTGGTCCGCCAACGGGTTTTTGCGGAGGCTCCGTGGCCGGATGCCACAGAGCCACTCACCTGGGGTCTCACCGCAGCGTCCCGAGTGGAGGGCCGTCACCGCCTCGGGCGCCCGCATGTTTCAGCTGATCACGGGCTGCTTGATCAATCGGCGTGGCGGTTGAGCTGGGCCATCAGCTCGCGGTTCGCGGCGCGGGCGGCGGCGAGGTCGTCGTCACGCTCCTGGATCGCGAGTTCCAGGTCGATCACCTGCTGTTCGAAGGTGGTGATCCGGGCCTTGAGCTGTTCGGTGTCCTCGGGGCCGCCGATGCCGGATTCGCGCCAGACCTGCCCGCCCAGGACCTCGCTGAGTCGCGCTGCGAGGCGGCGGGACCTGGGCGGCGAGGCGGGCGGTGCGAGCGTCGGCGGCCAGCAGGTCCGCTTGCAGCGAGGCCCGGCTGACCGCCGGGCCGCGACCTCCGGGGATGGTGGGTGGTTCGGCGGCCTGGGCGTGGACCTGGCCGAGCAGGTCGCGGTGGCGGTAGAGGAAGGTGCGGTCGACGCCGGCGCGGCGGGCGATCGACACGAAACTGATCTCCGAGCCGTCCTTCGCGGCCTGCGCCAGGGCGGCGAGCACGCGCTGGCGCCGCCGTCCGGTGTCGGCTCTGCGGCCCTCGATCATCGCCTGGACGGTGGGGTCGGGTGCGGTCATGCGGGTCGTTCCGGTCGAAGGTCGGGCAGGGGCTGGCGGATGCGGGGCATGCCGAGGAAGTTCTGCCGCATCTGGCGGACAATCGTGGCGGCCCGCTCGATTTCGGCGTGTTCGGCCTCGGTGAGCGTCTCGACGTCCTCGGTGGCGCGCTGGATCAGGCGGCGGATGCGGGTGATCTCCGCATCCGACGGGGTGGCCTCGGCGCGTGCCCAGTCGTCGGCCTCGGCCATCGACCGCAGTTTCTCGCGTTGCCGGAGCAGGTCATCGAGGTAGGTGCGGAGGTCGGGGAGGTAGGAGACGTCGGTGGAGAAGTGATCGCAGCCCACGCAGCGGAAGCGCAGCGGGCAAGCTCCTCCGCCGGCGGCGACGTTGGAGGGCTCGGAGCAGGTGCCGAAGGGAACGACGACGGCGCCGATCGCCCTCCGGGTGCGCTCGGCGTCCAATACGCTGGTGACGGCGCCCCAAATGCGGGTGCCGTGGCGGTCGAACTGCATCTGAGTGACGCGCTCGACCGCCTCACGCAGTCGCACTTTCTTGACGCGGAAGTACGTCTTGGTGGTCTCGTAGCTGTCGTGTTCCATGAGCTCGGCCAGGACGTCGACGGAGACACCGGCGTCCGCGTGACGCTGGGCGAAGGAGTGCCGGTAGGCGTAGGGGAAGATCTTCTCCTTGTCGAAGACGGTGCCGTCGTCGAGGACGAACTCGGGCAGCGTCTCGACCCACTCGCGGTGCAGGGCGCTGAGGTGGTTGGAGTCGATCGAGCGGTCCCCGCGGAGGTTCAGGTTCTGTGAGGGCAGCAGGACCAGCGCCGACGGTGGCCGGTCGGGGAAGCGTTCGCGTGCGCGTTTCTTCTGATCGGTGATCAGCTTCGCGGTCGGCTCGTGGATGGGCAGCTGACGGCCGATTCTCTGCTCCTTCCAGTTGTTGTAAAGCAGTACCGGCTTGCCCTGGCCGTCGCGAGTGAGGCAGTTGAGGTCCAGACGGCAGATCTCCTCAGGCCGACGGCCCGTGTCCATCAGGAGTTCCACGCTCAGCCGAAGCTCGTAGCAGTCATCGCCTCGAAACCGTCGAGGTGCGCGCGGAGCTGGCGCATCACGTCGGCGGGGAGGTCCTGGCCCTCCTCCGAGGGCTCCGGCGGCTTGGGGACGTCGAGGCGGGTGATGACGAAGTCGTCCGGCAGACCCGCCATCGGCCCTTCGGGACGGGTCAGCCCCATGGCCCGTCGCGCGCCCAGCGCTTCGCCGTCTCGCGCAGCCAGGGCTGGTGGATGACGGTGAAGACCAGCGATCTCGCGATCTTCGCCGGTGCCGGTGGCGGCTGGGAGTTCGCCCGCGGCTGGTGACAAGGCCGGTGGCCACCGCGGGCCACCGGCCGTCATGGCGCGGGCGAGACCGTCAGTCCTCGCGCTCGTGGTGGACGTTCAGGCACAGCGCCCAGCCGTCGGTGTAGCTGTTAGGCGAGGGCGATCCTCCGGCGTGGGTGGCGGCTGTCCAGTACGTCGGCCCGGCGGTGCCGTCGCTGACCGGGTTGCCGGCGGAGTCGCTGGGGAAGCTGCCGTTGAGGTGGGGGCCGCCTGAGACGGTCTTCGTCAAGTCGGTCGTCGTCACGTTGCCTGCGCTGATGGCTGCCCCGCCGCTGATCAGGCTGCCGTCTTCGGGGAGGCAGCCGACGGTCACGGTCTGACCCGTGGCGGCCATGTCCGGCCCGCTGACCTCACGGAAGTGGACCGTCGTGACGACGTGGCGGACGTTGTCGTGGCCTGCGCTGCAGATCGCGTAGGCATAGGTGGTGTTGTTGTCGTCGCGTCCGCCGCCGATCCCTCCGACGGCGGTCCAGGAGTCGGGGTTGGTCGCGCCGTCGGCTGCGGCCTTCTTGCCGAAGTCGTGTGCGGCGTCGTTGAAGGTGGGGAAGCTGGCGATCGGCTTGAGGCTGCCCACGCTGGCCGGGGTGGTCCGGGCGCCGCCGCCGAGCAGGACGGTGCCGGCCGGGCAGGTCGCCGTGACGATCCGGTCCGACAGGCCGGTGGAGGGACCGGCGGTCTTGTTCATGACCACCTGGGTGTGCCTGATCTGATTGCTCTCGAAGCACATCGCGTAGGGGGTGGTGGAGAAGGAGGGGCTGCTGTGGCTCCCGCTCCCGCCGAACGCGAGCCAGTGCGTCACATCGGTGCCGACGACCCCGGGTGTGTCGGTGTACTCGGTGGTGCCGTCCGGGCTGGGCGCGATGCCCATCACGTGGTTGCCGTTGGAGTCCGGGCCGGTTCCGATGGCCTGGTCGACCCCGCCGCCGGTGATCAGGCCTTGGTCGCAGTCCGCATGGGACGAGACCCCGGTGAAGGGGGTCGCCGGGCCGACGGTGGCCCCGGGAGTCCGCACGGTGACGCCGTCGGTCCCGGCGTCCGCGGTTCCCGGCACCGCCAGGACCAGCACGGCGCCCAGTACCACTGCCGCCCCCGGGGCGGCGGAGCGCGGGAAGTTGTTGAGTCTCATCGGTTGCACCTCTCTGAAGTCAGCTGTCAGATACCGTCGTTGGCGCACAGCGCCCAGACGTCGGAGTGGGTGCCAGCCGAGGCCTGTCCCCCGGTGTGCGCGAAGGCCGTCCAGTACGCCGCCGTGGTGGTCCCGTCCGTGACCGGGTTGCCGGCGGAGTCGCTGGGGAAGCTGCCGTTCAGGTGGTCGCCACCGGAACCCGGTCCCGTGAAGTCGGTGGTGGTCACGCTGCCGCCGCTGATGGCGGCGCCGCCGCTGACCAGGTTTCCGTCCCCGGTGCCGCAGCCGACGGTCGCCGTCTGGCCGGTGCTTCCCGTGGTCGGGCCGCTCACCTCGCTGTAGCGGGCCTTCACCGTGACGCCGCTGACGTTGATGCCGCTGCCGCTGCAGATCGCGTAGGCGTAGGTCTCGTTGATGCTGTTGCCGGTGCCGGCGTCCCACCCGACGGCGGTCCAGGAGTCGGGGTTGGTCTCGCCGTCCGCTGCGGCCTTCTTGCCGAAGTCGTGCGCGGCGTTGTTGAAGGTGGGGAAGCTGGCGATCGCCTTGAAGTTGCCGACACTGGCCGGGGTGGTCCGGGCACCACCGCCGAGCAGAACCGTGTTGGCCGGGCAGGTCGCCGTGACGAGGCCGACCGTCGAGGCCGTGGTGGGCGCGTTGACCTTGTTCATGACCACCTGGGTGTGGTTGATCAGGTTGCTGGTGAAGCACACCGCGTAGGGGGTGGTGGAGAACGAGGAGTTGAGCATGCCCCCGGTTCCGCCGATGCCGAGCCAGTGCGTCACATCGGTGCCGACGACCCCGGTCGAGCCGGTGTACTCGGTGGTGCCGTCGGGGCTGGGCGCGCTGCCCATCACGTGGTTGCCGTTCGCCGAGGAGCCAGTGCCGATCGCCTGGTCGACCCCGCCACCGGAGATGAGGCCGCTGCCGCAGTCCGCGTGGGTCGATATCTCGGAGTCGATGGTGGTGGGTCCGCTGGTGGCCCCGGGGGTCTTCACGGTAACGGCAACGGTGTTGGCGTACGCGGTTGCTGGCACCGCCACGGTCAGCAGGGCACCCAGGATCAGCGCCTTTCCCACGGCGGAGCGCCGCCAGACCTTCTTGCTCATCGGAGTCTCCCTCTCTCGTCGCCAACCTGGCGAGCGATCACTCTGCCGCAGATGCGAGGGTGGAGTCTCCTGTCGCATTGCACAAGCAAGGGTGTTGCCGCCTGTGCCCTCGCACAGGCGCACAGCGGGCGGTGCCACACCGTTTGGCCGACAGTGGCGCGCGGCCGGTGCCGCCCGCCCCGGCTGTGTGCGCTGCCGGTGCCATGCCCGTCTGCGTGCAGCGGGGAGAGCAGTACCGTGCCGAGACAGGGTGGTCCACCCGATCGTCCAACTCGCCCCACGCTCAGGACAGTTCGCTGTCGGGGCCGTCTGGACCGCCTCGGTCCTCGCCCTCGTGCGCCGCAGCCGGCGCCAGTGCCGCGAACGGCAGGCCGAAGAGCAGAACACCGCCGTCGACTTCGCCGACGGCATCAGCGGACCATCGCACCCACAGCACAACCGCGGCCCGGCGTCCTGGTCCGCGACCACAACCAGCCGCAGCCGGACAACCCCGTCCCTGCCCATGCTCGCCACCGTACGAAGGGAGAGCCGCCGCCGGGACCCCTGCGATGGTGGTGGCTTCGGACCGCCGCCTCTACGGCGCGAGCCCTGCCCCGGTGGAGTTCTGAGAGGGCGGTTCGTGAGGTGATGTCTGTTTCCCGGTGAGTTTGGGGCAGGGTTGCTGGTCGCGGGGGTTCGGGAAGCTACTGCTTCGTGGC
>JBEYJY010000084.1:0-5870 GCA_040631425.1 Streptomyces sp. NPDC020096 | reverse complement strand
ACGGTGCCACCGTCGACTGGGATGTGTTCTTCGCTGGAACCGGTGCTCGCAGGGTGGAGTTGCCGACGTATGCCTTCCAGCGGCAGCGCTACTGGGTGGACGCGGTGTCCCAGCGCGGAGATGTGCGGAGCTTCGGGCTCGTCGCCGCTGACCACCCGCTGCTCGGGGCCACGATAGGGCTCGCCGATTCGGACGGGGTGGTGTTCACCGGACGCCTGTCGCTGGAGACGCACCCGTGGCTTGCTGATCACGCGGTGATGGGCTCGGTGCTGTTTCCGGGTACCGGGTTCGTTGAGTTGGCCGTGCGCGCTGGGGATCAGGTTGGGTGCGCGGTCCTGGACGAGCTCACGTTGGAAGCTCCGCTCGTGCTTCCCGAGCAGGGCGGTGTGCAGGTCCAGGTCATGGTCGGGGGTGCCGACGAGTCCGGCAACCGGACGGTGAACCTCTACACGCGACCGGACGACTTGGCAGCCCAGGACGCGTTGGCCCGGTGGACCCGGCATGCGACCGGCATCCTGGCGGCCCGGAACCAGGCCCCCCGGTTCGACCTGGGGGTGTGGCCGCCGCCGGACGCCGCACCGCTGGAAACCGGCGACGCGTACGAACGGCTGTCGGGTGTGGGGCTCGACTACGGGCCGGTGTTCCAGGGCCTGGTGGGCGCGTGGCAGCGCGGAGACGAGATCTTCGCCGAGGTCAGGCTCGGCGAAGACGCGGCTGCCGAGGCGGGCTCGTTCGACGTGCACCCGGCGCTTCTGGACGCCGCGCTGCACGCCGTCGCGATGCGCGTTCCGGCTGGCGCGGGGGAGACTCGGCTTCCGTTCGCGTGGACCGGAGTCACGGTGTTCGCCTCCGGTGCAGCCGTCCTCAGGGTGAAGATATCGCCGACGGGCGCCGACGGACTGTCGCTGCACCTCGCCGACGGCGAGGGCGTCCCGGTCGCGGCCGTGGAATCATTGGTGACGCGTCCGGTGTCGGCTGAGCAACTGCGCGCCGCGCGACCGGACGACGGCAACTCGCTGTTCCGGCTCAGCTGGACCGAGACACCCGGCGCCGAGGTGCGGCCTGGATCTTCGCGGTGGGCCGTGATGGGTGACCAGCTCACCGATCTGTCCGGTGTGGATGGTGTTGAGGTCAGCCGGTACCGCGATCTGGCTTCGCTGGCCGAGTGTGCGGACGTGCCGGAGGTCGCGTTCGTCGGCTGCGTGGCCGGTGGGTCGGGGCCGGACACCGTGCGTGCGGCGACGAACTCGGCGCTGGATGTGGTGCGGACCTGGTTGGCGCAGGAGCGGTTCGCGGCATCGCGGCTGGTGCTGGTGACCCGTGGCGCTGTCGAGGCTCGGCCGGGTGAGGGTGTCGATGACCTCGCCGGTGCTGCCGTGTGGGGTTTGATGCGGTCGGCGCAGTCCGAGCATCCAGGCCGGTTCGTGCTGGTCGACGTTGACGACAGCACCGGTTCGGTCGAGGCGTTGCCTGCCGCGTTGGCGTTGGATGAGCCGCAGGTGGCGTTGCGGGATGGCGTGGTGCGGGTTCCGCGGTTGGAGCGGGTGCCGACTGCGTCGGTGTCCAGTGGTTTTGATACACAGGGCACGGTGTTGATCACGGGTGGCACCGGGACGCTCGGCGGTCTGGTGGCCCGCCATGTGGTGGCCGAACACGGTGTGCGTCACTTGGTGTTGAGCAGTCGTCGTGGCAGTGCGGCGCCTGGTGCGGCCGAGTTGGTCGCGGAGCTGGCCGAGTTGGGTGCTGAGGTCACGGTGGTGTCCTGTGATGCGGCTGATCGGGACGCGCTGGCCGAGGTGCTGGCCGGGATTCCGGAGAAGCGTCCGCTCACGGGCGTGATCCATACCGCGGGTGTGCTCGATGACGGTGTGGTCGAGTCGTTGACCCCGGAGCGGGTGGACACCGTGCTGCGTCCGAAGGTGGATGCTGCGGTGAATCTGGACGAGCTCACGCGCTACGCGGATCTGGCCGTGTTCGCGGTGTTCTCCTCTCTGGCCGGTCTGCTCGGGAACCCCGGTCAGGGCAACTACGCGGCGGCGAACGCGTTCCTCGACGCGCTGGCGCTCCGCCGTCGGGCGCAGGGGCTTCCGGCGGTGTCGTTGGCGTGGGGCTTGTGGGAGCAGTCCAGTGAGTTGACCGGGGACCTGGACAAGTCCGACGTGGGGCGGATCGGCCGGGCCGGAGTGGTCGGGCTGTCCACTGAGGACGGCCTGGCGCTGTTCGACGCGGCGTTGGGTCTCGAAGAGGGCGTTGTGGTTCCGGCGCGGGTGGATCTGACCTCGTTGCGCTCGGGCGGGGTTCCGGTGCTGTTGCGGGGTTTGGTGCGTACGCCTGCTCGGCGGGTGAGTCGTTCCGGGTCTGGTGCGGCGGAAGTGGTACGGCAGCGGTTGGCCGGTGTCGGCGGGGCTGAGCAGGAGCGCGTGTTGGTGGAGTTGGTGCGCTCTCACGTCGCGGGCGTTCTGGGGTTCGCCGCACCGGATGCCGTGGAGGCCACGCGGGCGTTCTCCGACCTCGGGTTCGACTCCCTGACCGCCCTGGAGTTGCGCAACCGGTTGAACACCGCGACCGGGCTGCGCCTTCCAGCTACCCTGGTCTTCGACTACCCCACCCCCACCGCGCTCGCCCAACACCTCCGGAGCCAGCTCGTCGGGTCGGACACGAGCCCGGCCGCACCGGTCACGGTGGTGACGCCCGGCGAGGAACCGATCGCCATCGTGGGAATGGCGTGCCGGCTCCCCGGCGGAGTGGGCTCGCCGGAGGAACTGTGGGACCTGGTGGCCGACGGCATCGACGCGGTTTCCGGATTCCCCGCGGACCGCGGCTGGGACGTGGACCGGTTGTACGACTTCGCCTCCGCAGCAGGCCACGAGGGTGTCAGTCGAACCCGCGAGGGCGGTTTCCTCTACGACGCGGCCGACTTCGACGCCGACTTCTTCGGCATTTCGCCGCGTGAGGCGCTGGCGATGGACCCGCAGCAGCGGCTGCTGCTGGAGACGTCGTGGGAGGTGCTTGAGCGGGCGGGGATCGATCCGCGCTCGTTGCGGGGCAGCGCGACGGGCGTGTTCGCGGGTGTGATGTACCACGACTATGGCGTGCGTTCGGCCTCCGTGCCGGAAGGCGTCGAGGCGTACCTCGGCAACGGGAACGCGGGAAGTGTCGCGTCGGGCCGGATTTCGTACGTGTTCGGTTTCGAGGGTCCGGCGGTGACGGTGGACACGGCGTGTTCGTCGTCGTTGGTGGCGCTGCACCTGGCCGCCCAGTCGCTGCGGTCCGGTGAGTGTTCACTGGCGCTGGCCGGTGGTGTGACCGTGCTGGCGAACCCGGGTATTTTCACCGAGTTCTCCCGGCAGCGCGGTATGGCGGCGGATGGTCGCTGCAAGCCGTTCTCGGCCGCGGCTGATGGCACCGGCTGGGGTGAGGGCGTCGGCCTGCTGTTGTTGGAGCGGTTGTCGGACGCTCGGCGCAACGGTCACCGGGTTCTCGCGGTGGTGCGTGGTTCGGCGGTGAACCAGGACGGTGCGTCGAACGGCCTGACGGCGCCGAACGGTCCGTCCCAACAGCGGGTGATCCGCCAGGCGCTGGCCAACGCTGACATTCCTGCCGATCAGGTCGACGTGGTCGAGGCGCACGGCACCGGGACGACGCTGGGTGATCCGATCGAGGCGCAGGCCTTGTTGGCCACGTACGGTCAGGATCGGCCTGGGGATCGTCCGCTGTGGTTGGGGTCGGTGAAGTCGAACATCGGCCACACGCAGGCTGCTGCTGGTGTGGCTGGTGTGGTGAAGATGGTGATGGCGCTGCGGCATGGTGTGTTGCCGCAGAGCCTGCACATCGACGAGCCGTCGCCGCACGTGGAGTGGTCGTCCGGTGCGGTCGCGCTGTTGACCGAGGCGAAGTCCTGGCCGGAAGCTGACCGGCCGCGCCGGGCAGGCGTGTCCTCCTTCGGCGCCAGCGGAACCAATGCGCACGTGATCCTGGAACAGGCTCCGGACGAGGAACCTGCTTCGAGCACGCCGGGTGCCGAGTTCGGCGTGGTGCCGTGGGTGTTGTCGGCGAAGAGCGAGGCGGCACTGCGCGAGCAGGCTCGGCGGTTGGCCGGACAGGTGCGATCGACCGAGTTCGCTCCCGTGGATGTGGCGTTTTCGTTGGCGACGACGCGGGCGGCGTTGGAGCGTCGTGCGGTCGTGGTGGGCGGAGATCGTGATGAGCTCCTGCGCCGTGTGGATGCGGTGGCCAGGGGCGAACTGCCTTCCGGTGTGGTGGAAGGTGCTGCTGAGGGGTCCGGGGATGTGGTGTTCGTCTTCCCCGGGCAGGGCTCGCAGTGGGCTGGGATGGCGTTGGAGCTTCTGGGTTCTTCGCCGGTGTTCGCAGAACGACTGGCGGAGTGTGCAGCAGCGCTACGGTCCTTTGTGGACTGGTCGCTGCTGGATGTGCTGCGTGGGGTTGAGGGCGCGCCGTCGTTGGACCGGGTTGACGTTGTTCAGCCTGCACTGTGGGCGGTGATGGTGTCGCTGGCTGAGGTGTGGCGTGCTCATGGGGTGCGTCCTGCTGCGGTGGTGGGGCATTCGCAGGGTGAGATTGCTGCGGCCTGTGTGGCGGGTGCGTTGTCGCTGGAGGACGCGGCTCGGGTGGTGGCACTGCGCAGCCGGGCCATCGTGGCGCTGTCCGGTACGGGTGGCATGGTGTCGGTCGCTGAACCTGTTGACCGGGTTCGTGAGCGGTTGGCCGCCTGGGGTGAGAGGCTGTCGGTCGCTGCGGTCAACGGCCCCAACTCCGTGGTCGTGTCCGGCGATCCCGACGCCCTGGACGAGTTGATCGGTGCCTGTGAGGAAGAGGATGTTCGGGCCCGGCGGGTGCCCGTGGACTACGCCTCGCACTCGGCCCATGTGGAGCGGATCCGTGACGACATCCGGAAGGCTCTGTCGTCGATCAGGCCGGTGCCCGGTGAGGTGCCGTTCTACTCCACGGTGACCGCCGGGTCGATCGACACGGCGGGCTTGGACGCTGATTACTGGTATCGGAACCTTCGCGAGACGGTGGAGTTCGAGCAGACGACTCGTCGGCTTCTCGCTGATGGATACCGGGTGTTCGTGGAGGTCAGTGCGCATCCGGTGGTGACGGTCGGGGTGCAGGAGACCATCGACGACACCGGGGTGACCGCTGCCGCGATCGGGACCCTGCGTCGCGATGAGGGTGGGGTGGAGCGGTTCCTGCTCTCGTTGGGCGAGGCGTTCGCCCACGGTGCCACCGTCGACTGGGATGTGTTCTTCGCTGGAACCGGTGCTCGCAGGGTGGAGTTGCCGACGTATGCCTTCCAGCGGCAGCGCTACTGGCTGGATGCGGTGGCTCCCGTGGGTGACGCCCGGGGGCTGGGCCTTGCTGCCACGGATCATCCGTTGCTCGGCGCCGCGACCGGGCTGCCGGACTCGGACGGGATGTTGTTCACCGGTCGCGTCTCGCTGGAGACGCACCCGTGGCTCGGCGACCATGCGGTGATGGGGTCGGTCCTGTTCCCGGGTGTGGGTTTTGTCGAGCTGGCGGTCCAGGCCGCTGATCAGGTCGGCTGCGACGTCGTGGAAGAGCTGACCTTGGAAGCCCCGCTGATGCTTCCCGAGCGAGGTGGTGTGCAGATCCAGGTCGTGGTCGGTGGCGCCGACGACGCTGGCAGCCGGTCGGTGAGCATCTACTCCCGGCCGGAGGACGCGGACGAACTGGTGCAGTCCTGGATCAGGCACGCCACCGGGATGATGGCGACCGCGGCCGAAGCGCCGGTGGTCGACCTGGGCGTGTGGCCACCGTTGGGAGCCGAGGTGGTGCCGGTCCAAGGGGTGTACGACCGGATGTCGGGTTTGGGGTTGGACTACGGCCCG
>JBEYJY010000083.1:0-7692 GCA_040631425.1 Streptomyces sp. NPDC020096 | reverse complement strand
CATCGTCCTCGGAGACAGGACCCCCGCCGAGGCCATGCGACAATGCCTCACAGGCTCATTGACCAGGTAATTCGCAATCACTGCTGGAAACCGCCAGGAGGGCCGAAATCTGTTGGCGATGATGACGCGCCGGAGCTTGATCGTCATGTCTTCGAAGGATGGCTCGGTCTTGGTGGTGTACCAGCGGGCTCGCGAGCGGCGCTCGGTGGTATCGGCAGGTGAGTGTCCGGCGGTGGCATACCAGACGGTGACCAGGCTCAGGCAGATCAGCCCGAAGGGCACGGTGCGTTCCACTGCCCGTCGGGTGCGGTTGCGGGCTTGTCCGACGCCGAGGGTCTGTCGGGCGTCGAAGAAGGCGACTTCGATGCACCAGCGGGCCGCGTACCGGGCCACCAACTCTTCCGGCGCCGAGGTGAGATCAGTGGTGACCAGCAGCAGTCCGTAGCCGCGCTCATCGCGGTCGCGGGTGCGGGGCTTGTTGTCACGGACGAGGACCACCCGCACGGTTCGGGTATGGAACGAGCCGTACCACAGGCAGAGGACTTCGGCGATCCGCACGGTGTCGGTACGCCCGTAACGCCGTACCTTCGCCGTGCGCCACGTGGCGGTCCGGGCCAGGTCGGCCGGTGTGCCTAACCGCTCGCCCTTGGTGCGCGGCCGACCGGACGTGCCCGTGCGCGGCGGGGCCAGGGCGTGCAGCACCGAGGTCACCTTCAACCGGGACGTCCACGTCAACTGGTCACCGAGCCCGCGCAGGTGCTCGCCGACATACGCGGCGTCGCCGACCACGTGCACGATCCGGCCGGGATGGCGGGCGGCGATCAGCTCGGCCATCTGACGGGCATGAGCAAGCTTGCCGATCTGACGGGGCCGCCACAGCCGGGCGAGGACCGGCAGGCACACCGGCCTAGAACACAACGGCAGGTCCACCACAATGCCGGCGACCACCCAACAGTTCCCGAACCCGATCGGCTTCGGACCCTTCGCCGCACCGTCGTGATGCCACACGGCCCCGAACACCTTCTTCCCCGACCGCTTGAACAGCGTGTCGTCGACCACCACCGTGATCGGCGCCCCTGCGGGCAGCAGACACACCACGACCACATCGGCCAACATGAGCCCTACCTGGTCGGCACACCAGTGGGCCGTGGAGAAGAACCGGTGTGCGCGGCTGTGGTGCCACAGGCGTTCCAGTCCCGCGCCCAGCAGCATCCCGCACACCGTGCGCCGCCGTGTCTGCGCGATCAACCCCACCACCAGACCGGTGAAAGTGCGGTAGCTCGGAGCGGTGAAGCAGGAACGAAAACCCATCAGCAGGGTGGCCAACGACGGTAACGTGCCTTCTGGAAGCATCGGCGGATCACCTTCAACCAGGGTGAAACAGACACCGCCGATGCTTCCGCTTCTACCTCGCCATCTGGCTCTGAGAACGTCCGACATCACCCCAACAGGCCATACAACGCATATCAGTTCGCACGCCTATTGATCAACAAAAGTGCGAAACACGAGCGGTCACGGAGCCGGTCGTGGAGCTCGGAGAGAAACCCCTGGATGTGCCAGCGGCGGGCGAAATGCACCCGTCGATACCGGGGAAATCGACGGGCAGGTTTTGCCACACCACGCCGTTGTCGACCACGTAGCGGACAGCGTCGGTCATCTGCCCCTGGCAGTAGCTCTCCAGCTGCCCGCCCCACCCCTCCAGCCAGGCCGGAACCGGCAGCAACGCCCGCACGGCGCCGACGTACAGTGCGACATCGCTGGGCCGAAGCCCCGGTTGTCCTGCTACCCAGTCTCGACAGCTCGCGGCCAGGCGGTCGGCTGGCGCACACCATGAGCAGCGGGCCCGGCTACTGCTCGCCTCATCGGCAGTCATGCACGAGGTCATCATCCGGAGGTCTTGCGTCGGAACGCGGAACCGTCGCGGATGAAGAACAGGAGGCACCCAAGCGCCGCTACCAGGACGATGAGCATTCCGGTGCGCCCACCCAGGTATGTGCGGATCCTGTCCCACGTGCTGACTTGGGGTGATCTGGCTGTGTCACCCAGCCAGATCGAACCGTCCGACGCCGTCGCGGGCTGTCCGGCTGCCTGCCGTACTGTCTGCGACAGTTCCGGCACCTGTCGGTCCATCTCCGCCGAGCTCAGCTTGCTCGACGGTAGTTTGCTGAAGTCTACGCCGCCGGTCCGCATCACGTAGGTGATGGTGGTGTTGCCGACCTGGGTCGTCAGCTTGTAGGTGAAGTCCCCTTCGTTGATGGAGTGGAGATACGCGTCGTAGACCTGCTTCGGCTGCCATGATCCGTGCAGGGACGCGGGTCCCACATCACCGGAATCAATCAACTTGTCGAACGAGGTGCTGTGCCCGCCGGCGTGCCGATCGCGGATCCACTGTGCGACAACACGGGCCAGGAACGCCCTGCGCAACGGCGCGTACTCGGGATCCGTGTTGACCGCCTTCACGATCTCCGGGACCACCATTTCCTGTTCCAGCTGCTCGTTGCGTGCCGTTTCCGCAGGATCCGCGTTACAGGAGGTCTGTCCCAGTCCAGCGACGTCTTCCGCCTTGGCCTTGACCTCGAGCGAGGCCTTGAGGACGTAGAGCGAGTCACCGTCCTCGCGTACCTCCACGTCCCCAGGAACGATCCACATCCGTGACGAATAGCAGACCTGCCCCGACGAACCGCCGAGCCGTCTCCAGTACTCGGCGCCGAAGGAGGTCTTGGGGTCAAGCAGCCTCCCCTCTGTCTGCTTCATCTGCCAATCCGCCTCCAGCAGCGCGCGGCCGGCGTTCGTCTGGCCGAGTTCCGTGTCGATGATGCGGTCCGGCTCGCTCGGGTTGAGGTTCACCCAGAACTTGTCCGGGCTCAGCACCAGCCAGGTGCGCAGATCGGCCATGCTCTCAACCAGCGCGCTGAGGCCCGAGCGGGAATCCTGTTCCAGTCCCTTCTGGGCGGCTTTCGCCGAGAAGGCGTATTGCACACCGGAGTCGGCGTGGTCCGACAGATAGCGCAGTTGCAGACTGGAGAAGTCGACCCCGCCGTAGGTGGGTGAGGACAGTGCACTGCTCAGCCCGCTCTCGCCATCGCCACAGGGTGCGGTTTTGAACATTGCCGCGATGTCGAGAGTCTGGGACGTGTTCGGTGGTGAGCATGGAGCCGCCGGGTCACCGGGATGACCCGGCGGTTGCGTCATCCCCAATTCTTTATCCGCCTCTTCGACCGCCTGTTTGACCGAGGCGTCCCCTTGCGTCGCGATGCCCAGGTACTCCATGGCGGTCTTCGGATCCGTCATCTTGCCCGAGTCCAGCGCAGCCTTCTTGTCAGCGCCTGTCTTCTCGTTCCAGGCATCGCTCATCTCCTGGAGCTGCTGGGATGAGATGTCCTGCCCGGCGACGCGAAGATCGAGGCCCTGCGCGGCAATGGTCCCGGCAGCAGTACCCTCCGGGATTTCCTTTGTCTTGCGGTCTTTCTGGAAAGGGCCGAAGATTTTTTCCCAGCCCTTCTGCGTCGCGATTTCGTAGCGCGCCTGGCGGCCGGGACTCGCCTTCTTCCAGTCGCCCAGCCTCCCGGCCTGGGCGATCACCTCTGCCTTGGTGGCCGCCTGTCCCGTGTTCTTGACCTCGACGACGTTGATGTCGCCGTCCTTACCCTTGTAGACGACGTCCGCGTCGTCGATATCACTGACGTCGGCGATGGTTCCATCGCCGAGATCGACCCTCTGTCGACCCTGCTTCGCGCCGATTCCGGCGTAGACCTTGGTGCCCTCGGCAGCTTCATTGTCAGCGGCATACTTCGCCGTCCTGACCTCAGCCATGGCCTCGGCCAGCTGATGTCGGTCGATGGCTCTGAGAACGGGGCCGCCCAGCGCGCCTCGGCTCTGACTGTCGATGGTCTTAGTTCTCAGCATGTCCGACAGGTCGTTGAGCGCTTTGGCCAGCTCGTCCTTCCCGAACTCGCCCCTGTTCGGGTCAGGATTGTCCTTGGCCCTCGCCACCAAGCCGTCGATTTTCGTCCCCTCGAGCTTGACCTTCTCCGACTTGGGGGTCTTCTGCGAGTCGTTGAGGTCCGCGATCGTCTGCTTCGCCTCGGCCGCCGCCTGGTCCAGTTCCGCCCCGTCGCCGGGCGTTGCCGTCTCGGCCCTGGCCCCGAGCGCCTCCTGCTGTGACTCGCGCGTCACCTGGCCCGTGTAGTTGAAGGCGGTGTTGCTGACCGACGTCCCGTAGTCAGCTGCGGCAACGTTGACCGTGCTGTCGCCGCGCGCGGAAGGGGCGCTGCCCCCGCCATCGGAGTTCCAGGCCAGCCCCGACACACCCACCAACAGGGCCAGGCCGACAGACACGGCGCGGCGGCGTATCCGAGCACTTATCAGTGCCATGATCTCCCCCTTCAGGCACCAGAGCCAATCGGGCTCATACGATGCCCGTGGCATTCAGGTAGGTGGTCAGGGTCGAGCTCGGTCCGGCCTGCCGGGTTGATGCCGCCTCAGACTCCCTCTCGCCCCGCTGGACGGCCCCCCAGCCGGCCGCGGCGAGCGCCCCGATGGCCAGGACCGCGACGACTGCGGCACCGGTGAGCGAGGTGCCCGTGGAGCAGGTCCTGGGGTGGTTCAGGTCGCTGATGCTGACCGACGGCCTGTAGCCGATGCTGACATCGCAGGCTGAAGCCTGCTGCGGGGTCAGGAGCAGGAAGGTGCCGAGGAGTAGGACGGCGCCCATGACCAGGCGCAGGGCGATCCTGCGGCCGTTCATGGGGTCACCGCCGGAACAACGCCCTTCAACCGCAGTACCCGTGCGCGCAACTCATCCCCCTGTGACGTGACTGCCGGATCCTTCTGGACGTGCCAGCTCGCGAGCTCCAACTGAGCCGTCTGCAAGCGGTGCAGGGCCAGCGCCGAGCCCCTGCCGTACCAGCGCCAGGTGCTCGCCACCGCCCAGAACCGCAGCGCGGGCGACACCAGGATCGGTACCTCCGCCTGTGTGATCGCCGAACCCGCCGCGGCCTCCGCCGCCGCGGCGGCCCGCAACGCCGGGGCCCGCTCCCGCAGGCCCAGCACCAGGAACACGACGGCGAGCGCGATGAAAGGCATCTGCGGCAGCAGCCACAGGAACGGCGAGACCACCAACGTGTCGAGCGTGCTGCCGACGTCGATATGACTCTGCAACTGGGAGGACAGCCATCCCGAGAGCACCTCGGCGCCCACGGCTCCCCCGCCCGCCGCCACCAGGCTCACCGCGGTGACGAGCCCTCGCTGCCGCGCCTTGGCGGCGATTCCGAGCCCGGCCCCCAGCAGCGCACCGAACGCCATCTGCCCGCCGAGCAGGCCGATCGACTGCCGGATCCAGTACTCGAACCCGCCGCTCGACCCCAGAATCGCACCCACCGAGCCGTAGATGTTGATGAACAGGATGCTTTCCACGAAGCTGTATCCGAGCCCGACAGCCGCCCCGAGCGTCAGACCGGTCACGGCATCGGTGACGCGGTAGCGGAAGAGCAGGAGCAGCAGGGCGACACCGGCCGCGATGGCGAGTGCGTCCACAATGCCGAGGTGCACGATCACCAGGTCGATCATGCGGTACTCGTTCTTCAAAACCCCGCTGAAATCGGTGCCGGACGTCTTGCCCAGGTAGCCGTTCAAGGTGCCGAACGCCAGACCGGTACAGGCGCGGCCGAAGCCGAACACGATCAGCGCGCCCCAGCCGAACGCGGTCAGCAGTGCTCGCCGCGGCACCCGGGCGAACCGCACCCCACAGTGCAGTAGGAGCAGCACGAACGCCGTGCTGGGCACGCAGGCGAGCGCCACCGGGAAGAACCCGATCACGACCGTCAGCGAGATCAGCCCGAACGGCAGGAACAGGCACCCCACTGTCAGCCAGGTCAGCAGGGCCGAACGCCGCTCGGTCGGACGCGTGACGGCCGAGAGGATCTGGATTACCACGGCTGCCGCGATGCCCACCAGCACGGTCCAAAAGACCGCCTGCGGTATGGACAGCAGCCGACTCAACGAGCCTCCGAACCCTGGCACCTTGGACAAGTCGGCAGGCAGCTTGTAGAAGATCGACAGGGTCGGCTCGTCGGGCAGCACGTGGGGGCGGATCAGGTTGAACAGCAACTCGACCAGGTACACCACGATGGCGATCCGCGCGATCAGCAGCGCCCTCGCACGCACCTGACGGTCGGTGCGGAGGGAGAGGGAAGAAAGGTCCTTCACGATCCACCTCCGGACAGGCCAGGCAGGCCGGAAGACAACTGCGGCAGGCTCGGCAAATCGGTCGGCAGGTTCGTGGGCAGTCCCGTCGGTAGATTCGTGGGCAGCCCGGACGGCGTCGGTATCTGCGGGACGCTCACGTCGTTGGCCCCAGTGAGATCAACCGCCAGCGACGCGACCAGCAGCACCGCACCCACGAGCCCCCCGACCATGAGAAGCCGAACCTGGATGCGCGGCGGATCACCGTTGTGGCTCCCCGCGTCGTTGATCCCCAATGTCGCTCCCCTCGTTTTGGCAAAGCACCAGTTCCCTCGGTGTCTCAGTGATGGGTGGCGACGAGCAGGACTGCGCGCCACCACCGGACGGGGACCATAACGGCGCGCCGGCGGGCATGGCTTGGACAAAATTGACCTCGCGCACGGTCGAACCCCCAGTGCGGCTCCTTCGCCAGGAGGTCCCGACGTTGCGCCGCAGATGAGCGAACGAACCGTCGTTACAGGTGGTGACCTCCCCCGTTCACGGCGCGCGGCCAGACAGGGCCGTTGCACAGTGGAGCGGTATCTGGCCAAGAAACAGCTCTAGCTGTCCGGCCTCCTGGGAAACTGTGGGTGCGGCTCGATCGGCCTAGGTGCCCAACCACACCACGGGGTTTGGGAAGTGGACCTACAGCGGCCCCGGTACTGGTGAGCTGGCGGTTCAACTCTCGCCGGTTTCGCGGAGTGCAGCCCGATAGTGGCAGTAGGTGATCTTCGGTGGAGTATCGGGTCCAGGACCCTCCGGCTCGGCTCAATCAGCCGCTTCGTGACGTGGTGGCAGTTGAGGGCTTCGGCGACCCGGTTGGATGTCGAGGCTCACCACGTCAAATTGGTCTGGTCGGCCGTGCGGAGGCCGTCGTACTCGGTTGTGCGGTCACTGGGCGACCGCCTCAGGTGCGTGGGCGGTGCGGGTCAGCATGTCCACGCACCGGAAGTGGATCTGCTGCATGCCGCGATTCACCTCGCCACCAGGTCTCGGCCCGAGAGGTGGATGCAGGTCAGCCTCGACTAGGTGCTGCAGTGCCCGGCGAAGGAGGCAATGGCGTGCAGTTCCCAGCCCATCCGGGCCAGGTCGGTCAAGCACGGATGCCGTGTGGTCTGCGTGGAGAACCGCGGCCGATCGGCAGCGAGAGCCACCCTTGGATCAGGTTCACAAGTTCAGCGGCTGGCGGCAGTTGCGGCGGGACTCCGACAAGAACAGCGGCCCCGGGCCCGGCTGATCGTGGCCCGGTGCGCGAGGTATCCAGACAGCAGCACCCCGGTCGCCGCGGAGTACGCAACAGCGAAGCCACCGTCTCCCGGCGTGATCCGAGAGCCCGGGATCAAACACCAATTCCGGAATGAAACATCGGGAGAAAACGATTCCTAATCTCGTTGTCAAGCGGCTGTCGTAACAGGCGGTATGGACTCATAGCACCGTCCGTCACACAGCAAGGCCCACAGGACGTTGACG
>JBEYJY010000082.1:0-7838 GCA_040631425.1 Streptomyces sp. NPDC020096 | reverse complement strand
ACAGACCGCCGGCCGCGGGACCAGCAGATTCCGCCCACACCCACACCATCAGGCGACGACAGAACAACTCAAAGACTCACGAACCGCCCTCTGAATCTCCTCGACTTGTGGTTGGTACTCTCGGAACGCGGCCAGCCGCTGGTTTGTCGTCAGCAATGCCGCGATGTCACCGCGTGCCGTCAGCCGGGACGCCAGCCCAGCACGTATCTGGTCGAGGGGCATCCTGCCCGTCAGCGCGGTCACCAGCCACTCGACTGTCGACCGCAACACCGTCTCGGATGTCATGCACGGCACCATAGCCCCCACACCGTTTCAAGTCCGGGGTCATAGGGTGCCTCAGGCTGCCGCGATCCGACTGTGGCTCAGGACGTGATCGGATGGGCGGAATTCAGAGCCACCGCGGAGCCGCCTCGACACCGTCCCCGCCACTGGAGTTGAACGCAATGGCGGCCCCAGTCGCCTTCTGCTGGACGGGAGGTGGCGGTGCCGTGCCCACCGCCACCCCCATGCCATGCCTATCTCCGATGGCTAGTCCAATCTCGCGCTTGGTGACGCCGCGAGCAATCGACCAGATGGGTGAGGCGTCACCCGCATGGGGCGTCGATCAGGCGTGTTAGCTGTACGAGGTCATGACGTTGGTTACGCTGCCGCGTAGTCGGGCTGCGAGTGGCCGGTTCGCGATCGCGGCGTGCGGCCGGTGGTAGTTGTAGTGGATGTTCCAGACCCTGAGTGCTTCTGCGCGCTGGTCTTCTGACAGCCAGGTCCGGGCATAGAGGAACTCCTCGGCCAGGATCCGGTTGTAGCGCTCGACCTTGCCGTTGTGCCGTGGCGTATACGGCGTGATCCGCTGATGCCGCGACCCGAGCAGGGCGCGTGCGAATGTGCCCGCGCGGTAGCAGGAGCCGTTGTCGGTCACGATCCGCTTGATCCGGGTGATGCCGTGTGCGGCGAACCATGCGCGGGCCCAGTGCAGAAAGGCAATCGCCGTCACGGCCTTCTCGTCTGGCAACGCTTCGGTGGAGGCGAGTCGGCTGAATCCGTCGACGGCGAAGTGGAGGTAGGTGTAGCCACCGCGTTCGGTCTTCTTCTTGCGCCGATCCACGGTCTTGGCTTGTGGGCTACCGCAGGCCGTGAGCGCGCCAGCCGCCCCCGTCGGGGATCCGGCCGACTTTCTTCACGTCGACATGGACCATGTGCCCGGGCTGCCGGGCGGTGATCTGCCGCGGTTCACGGTTCGAGTCGTCATTCGGGTCGATGAACCGTCGTCGGTTCAGCCCCAGATTGGCGAGGTGCCGGCTAACCGTGCGACGGTTGACTGGCGTCCCTGCCTGGGCGAGTTCAAAGGCGATCCGAGCCGCGGACCACTTCTGAGTCCGGCGGAGCTCCTCAATCCGTGCAACCAGCTCGAACGGTGTTGCTGTCGGTTGGCGTCGTGGTGTTGAAGACCGGTCAAGGAGTCCCAGTTCGCCGTACCGCCGGTAGCGATTGACCCACTTCGAGGCACATGCGCGAGAGATGCCCATCTCGGCTGTGACGTGATCGATCGGACGGGTCCTGCAACGTTCGACGAGACGCCGTCGGCCTTCGAGGGACAGGGGTGCGTTGCGATGCGTCACCGGAGTTTCTGCTGCCTCTCGGAACGGTTAATCCACTCGCCCGGGCCCGCCATGGGTCCCCATGAGCTGGTGTCGCCTGCGACGCGCCCAGGAATGTGTGTTCAGCGGGGTGGTGTGAAGGTTGAACGTTCTGTTTCCACCCGGGGGCGGGTGATGCACGTAGCCACGTGGTCGTTGACCAGTCCCATGGCCTGCATGAACGCGAAGACGGTGGTGGGTCCGACGAACTTCCAGCCTCGTTTCTTCAGGTCCTTGGACAGTGCGACAGAGGCCGGCGATGTCGAGACCGTCTGCGGCGGGTCGACCTCGTCGGGAGCGGGTTCGTAGCGCCAGAAGTAGCTGGCCAGCGAGCCCTGCTCGTCTACCAGATCGACCGCTCGGCGGGCGTTGTTGACGACGGCCTCGATCTTGCCTCGGTGGCGCACGATCCCTGGGTCCTGGAGGAGCCGCTCTACGTCAGCGTCGGTGAACTCCGCCACCACGTGGAGGTCGAAGCCGGCGAACGCCTCCCGGAAGTTCTCCCGTTTGGCCAGGATGGTGCGCCAGCTGAGTCCCGACTGGAACCCCTCGAGGCTGATCTTCTCGAAGAGTCGCCGGTCGTTGGCGACCGGATAGCCCCACTCGGTGTCGTGGTAGTCGAGGAATTCAGGTGCACTTCCTGCCCACGCGCAACGTGGTTCGCCGTCGCGGGCGATGAACACGGTCATGGGTTCAGCCCGCCAGGAACGCGAGCCGCGGATCAGTAAGGTTCGAGGCGATCTCGATGATCTCGGCCGAGACGACCTCGTGGGCGACGAACGGATCGGCCGCAACACGCTGCTGCAGGTCGTCCAGGGTCGTGTTGTGGGCCAGCACGGCACCGCCCTGACCAGGCCGAATGCCTCCGATCAGCAGGAAGACTCCGTCATCCATGCCTTGCTGGATCCATGCCTGATGACCTGCCATGTGATCCGGAGCCTGGCTCTTGTTGGCTGCAAAGCGGAGCAGGACGACGAACACGGAATCTCCTTCGTTTGCTGGTTCTGTGGTCGGTCGGCTCAGTGACGGGAGCGCGGTGACGGGTGATCTGCGAGGCACTCGTCGAGCCAGCCATGGAGGCGATCGACCTCCCGCTGCACGAACTCGCCGTCGTGGAAGGCATTGGACAAGGTGGCCACGCCTTGGCTGAAGGCCAGGACATGCATCGCGAAATCGTCGGCTTCGACCGTGAACCCGAGTTCCTCGAATTGTTCCCGAAGCCACGTCCGGAACAGATCGAAGACGGCGACAGCCTGGGGGCGTGAGGGATGATCGAGTTTGGCGAGTTCGTTCGTGAGGGTTCCGACCGGACAGCCGTAGTTCTGGATGTCCGCACGGTTGGTGATGACGATCTCCACGAACCGTCGCACCCGCTCAGCGGGACCTGGCTCGTCTCGGTCCCACTCCGCGAGCATCGCGCGAGTGCTCTGGAGCCGGGCCTCGATGACCACGCTGAGGATCTCGTCCTTGGTCTTGAAGTGGTGGTAGAAGTTGCCCCGCGAGATGCCCACTGCCGCGGCGATCGCCGCGAACGACGCGTGCTCGAAACCCTGCTCGTAGAAGAGCCGGTTCGCAGCATCGACGATCTGCGCCCGCGTACCCGTGCTCCCAGCCACCGCGCAACCTCACAGTCCCCACCCAGCGCTAGGACGAGCGTCCTAGTCGTGGATGCAACTCTAGGACAGGCGTCCTAGGTGGCGTCAAGGCTGAGCGAGGACGGACAGCGTCAACAACGTCATGACCCGCAACACCGCCGCGACCGGCCGACACTGGGCCTTCGCCGCACTGACCGCCTCATGCGGGGCCCACGCGCACTACAACCACCGGCGGGACACCGGCGATCGCTACCACGCGGCCCTCCGCCACCTCGTCAACCGCATGCCCGGTCAACTCCATCACCGCCTGACCAGCCGCCAGAAGTACGACGAAGCCATTACCTTCGGCCGACCAACGCCAGCTCCACTCAAGACAGCTGCTTGACCCGATAGCTGCATGGGTTGTCTTGTCGGCCCGTACCCGGTCCGGGCGCTTGCGCGGCCTGCCGAGCCCCAGCCTGGGGACCCGAATCGCTTCCAGGACGGGCTCGAACTGCGGGGAATCACCCCGCTGACCTACCGCGATCACCACCGACAGCGGCTTCTGCCCCTGCTCGACCGCGAGATGGATCTTGCTTGTCAGCCCGCCCCGGGAGCGTCCGAGCCCGTGGTCAGCCGGCTCGGTGGAGATCCCGCCGGGCGGCTCCTTCTGCAGGTCCCCTTTCCGCCGCCCCGGCCGCATGCTGATGGGCCCGGCAGACCATGGAGTCGACGTTCACCTCCCAGGTGATCAGGCCCTTGGCGTCCGCCTCGGCCCGGAGCTGTGTCAGGGTCCGGGCCCAGGTCCCGTCGCGCTGCCAGCGCCGGAACAGGTCATAGACCCGGCCCCACGGCCCGTAACGTTCCGGCACGTCACGCCAAGGGGTGCCGGTCCGGGTCCGCCACCGTATGCCGTCTATCAACTGCCGCCGTGTCCGTACCTGCGGACAGCCCGGCTTGACGCCCTGCGGCAGCAACGGCTCCAGCCGGGCCCATTGACTGTTCGTCGGATCCCACGTCCCACGACACGATCATCTACGCCAAGCTTCCCCCACCTGAACCTTGGCTGCTGGTGGAGGCATAGACCGCTTCGCCCGCCCCGCGTGTGCGCAATCCGCCTGGCTGCCTGCGATCGACAGGCCGGTAGTCCCAGTTTGACGGTCCATCCGTAGTTACCAGAGGCCAGGTAGATGGTTCTGCTCGTTGACGCGGACAGCCCCGTCATGCACGTTGAGTAAAGACATGGATACATTGAGTTACCGATTCTGTGATCGAAAGCGGCTGAGCATGGCGGTAGTGCAGAGGCCCGGCACTCTGACGGCGGCGGCAGACAGTGATGCCCGTACGTGGGCTGTGGACTACGCGTGATGTCGTCGCCATCGGCCACGACTGACAATGCTGCGGAACCTCTCGGCTCGCCGGTCAATTCACACAACGAGTGGGACCCACTGGAAGCAGCCCGCGAATTGGCGGCAAGAGTGCTGGACCGGCTCGGTATGCGGCTGCATCCCGAGAAGTCCGGCATCACCTGCCTCACTCGGGGCGGGCGGGGCTTCGATTTCCTCGGCTTCCACCACCGGAAAGTGGAACCGTGGAAATGGCGGAGCAAGTTCTACTTGCAACGCTGGCCCTCGGCCAGAGCGATGCGGGTGTTGCGGGACAAAGTCCGTGCAGCCACGGCCATCTCGAAGGCCGAGCGACCGGTATCCGCTGTGGTCGCCGATCTCAACCCCGTACTGCGGGGTTGGGGTGCGTACTTCCGCAACGGGAACTCCGGGCGGAAGTTCAACGCGGTCGACGGCTACGTCCACGAACGGCTGGCGATCCTGGCCAGCCGAAAACACGGACTGCGGGGTCGGAACTGGGCCACCCGTTTCACCTACGGATGGATCACCCGGCTCGGGGTCTACCGCGTCACCGGAACCGTACGCAGGGCGGCAGCGCATGCCAGTCGGTGAACGATGCCGGAAAGCCGTATGCGGGAGAACCGCACGTACGGTGTGCGCCGTGAGGCGCTTCGTTGTATCCCCGATGCAGTCGGGAGGAACTCGGAGGGAGGTTCTTGGGTCGCCTGACTTACCTGGACGCGAAAGCGCGAGGGGACAAGAGCATGTCAGGGAAGCGGTGGCCGCCTGGAGGTGTCCGGGGCGGGGTGCCGCGAGACCCGCGCGATATGGCCAAGGCTGGATTGCTTGAAGCCCAATCTCCAGCGGTGAGAGTGCGCATCCGTCGGAACGACACCTGGAACCGACGACACGTCATGTTCGGGCATGAACCGTGAGACCGGACAACCTCCGTGACGTGGAGCATCGCCCAGTGAGGGCGGTCAAGGAGATGAGTGGGCGGCCTACGTCGTGCTCGATACGTACAACGAAGACGTACCACGGGATCGCCTACGGGGCGCGAGCCCTACGGCGACGGAGTGCCCGTAGTAGTCGCAGGAGTGACGACCTGCCGGGGAGGACGGGAAAGCCGTCCGCAGGGCAAAGGGGCACAGGTGATCGAGATGTCCAGCGAAGGGAGGCATGCGTAATGCAGAACGCCGAAGTGGTGCTGGACGTCATCCGAAGGCGCGGTGAGAGAGGGCTGCCGGTCGAGAGGCTGTACCGGCAACTGTTCAATCCTCAGTTGTATTTGGTGGCTTACGGGCGCATCTACGCCAACGCGGGTGCGATGACGCCCGGGGTCACCGGGGAGACCGCGGACGGCATGTCGTTGGAGAAGATCGGCAGCATCATCGACGCCTTGCGCGCTGAGCGCTACCGGTGGTCTCCGGTCAAGCGGGTCTACATCGAGAAGAAGGGATCGACGAAGAAGCGCCCGCTGGGCCTGCCGACCTGGTCGGACAAGCTGGTCTCCGAAGTGGTACGTCTGCTGCTTGAGGCGTACTACGACGTCCAGTTCTCCGACCGGTCCCACGGTTTCCGCCCTCAACGGGGCTGCCACACCGCACTGAGCGAGGTGGTGGACCTCTGGAAGGGGACGCACTGGTTCATCGAGGGGGACATCTCCGACTGCTTCGGCAGCCTCGATCACGAGGTCATGCTGTCGACGTTGGCGGAGAAGATCCACGATGGCCGGTTCCTGCGGCTGATCAGCCACATGCTCAAGGCCGGATACCTGGAGGACTGGAGGTGGCACGACACGCTCAGCGGCGCCCCGCAGGGCGGAGTTGCCTCCCCGATCCTCTCGAACATCTACCTTGACCGGCTGGACCAGTTCGTCGAACAGTCTCTGCTGCCTGAGCACAACCGGGGTCTGCGTCGGCAGCCCAACCGGGCATACAAGGCCGTCGAGTACGCGATCGCGAGGGCCAGACGGCGCGGCGATCGGGAGGCGGCGGTTCGGGCGCTTGGGCTCCAGCGCCGCACCCTGCCGAGCCAGGACCCGAATGATCCGGACTACCGCCGGCTGAGATACGTCCGCTATGCCGACGACTGGCTTTTGGGGTTCGCCGGCCCCAAGCACGTGGCCGAGGAGATCAAGTCGAAGATCGGTACGTTCCTGCGTGACGAGCTCAGGCTGGAATTATCCGAGTCCAAGACCGTGATCACCCATGCCACCAGCCAGGCGGCGCACTTCCTCGGCTATGAGATCCGGGCCCAGCACTCCGACACGAAGATCACCCGGAACCGTCGGGCGGTCAACGGAGCGATTGGCCTGTTCGTGCCACGGCAGGTGATCAGGCGGAAATGCGCGCTCTACATGAGCAAGGGGCAACCGGCACAACGCGGCATGCTGCTTCACGACGAGGACTTCACGATCGTCGCGAAGTACCAGGCCGAGTACCGGGGTTTGGTCCAGTACTACCTTCTCGCCCAGGACGTGTTCCGCCTGGGCAGGCTCCAGTGGGTCATGGAGACCTCGCTGCTGAAGACGCTGGCCGGGAAGCACCGGTCGACGGTCACGAAGATGGCTCGGAAGTACAAGAGCACCGTCGAGACACCCGAGGGACCGCGAACCTGTCTGACCGTCACCGTCCCCCGCGACCGGGGAAGGAAACCACTGGTCGCCCGCTTCGGCGGGATCCCGCTTACACGACAGCGCAAGGCCGTCCTCACCGACAGGCGGCCGGTCATGGCCAGTGCGAAGCGAAACGAGCTGATCCACAGGCTCATCGCCGAATGCTGCGAGATCTGCGAAGCCCGGACGAATCTTGAGGTCCACCACGTCCGCAAGCTCGCCGACCTCAACCGGCCCGGACGTCGGGACAAACCCGACTGGGTGCACCTCATGGCCAAACGACGGCGCAAGACCCTGGTGATCTGCCGTCGCTGCCACGAGGACATCCATGCCGGGCGGGGCACCGCGCCACCACGGAAGTGATCACTGGAGAGCGGGATGCCGGGAAACTGGCCCGTCCCGTTCGGGAAGGGGCCGTCGGAAAAGGACCCGAACCACGGGCACCTCGTCGGCGGCCTACTTCACTTGAAGCGGCGGGGACTGGAAACGGAGCGTCAGCCACCGCGCCAGTCCCCGACCCTACTAGGCGACCTTGGGGCCGCAGCGCATGCCGATGTAGACGCAGGCCGTGCCGTCCTCCAGCGTGGAGAAGACCACGGGCATATAGTCCTCGCTGAACGCCGCGCCCACCCCGGTACCCGCGAAGACCGTCTCCGTCACCGGTACC
>JBEYJY010000081.1:0-8294 GCA_040631425.1 Streptomyces sp. NPDC020096 | reverse complement strand
AGCCGTCGCTACGGTCCATGCCCAGGCCGAGGAGGACGCCGACACTACCGCCGGGATCAATGCAGCCGACCGAGTAATCGCCCTCGCACTGACCCAAGGTGTACTTGCTGCCGATAGTGAGGGTCTTGCCGCTCCCGTCCTGCCACTGCCCCTCGAATCCCGTCGCGGACGGCGGGGTTGCGGAGCCGTCGGTGGGTTCGTCGGCCGGGCTCCCGCCCATGTCATCGGTCGCGCTCACGCTCGATTGAGGCGACGCCGATCCGTTCACCTGCGCCGACGCGCTCTTGTCGGCCACGGGCTTGGAGCCGCCGCTGCCACCGCTCGTCGCGAGGTACACCCCGCCGGCGACGAGCACCACGGCCGCGACGACGCAGGCCGGCGATGACGGCGAGTTGCCGCTTGCTGGCACCGCCGTCTTCGGGAGGCTGCGGGGAGAGCGATCCGAACTGGGGCGGCCCGTACGAAGGCGCGGATGATGACCCGTACCGGGGGCCGCTCTGAGGGCCGTACGACGGCTGCGCCGGGTACGGGGGCTGACCGCCGGTTCGAACGCAACGTGGAATGCCGTACCTCGCACTCGCCGGCCCACCGGGCGGTAGATCATCGGTTTCAGGATCGTCTTGACGCCTCTCGTCACATGCCGCTGAAGCGTACGGTGCAGTTGCTGGGGCTGGACCGTGACCTGACGGTGGGCAAGAGACGGCTGAGGGCGACGACGCAGGCGCGGCTGGTGATGGAGATGGTCCGGCGCTTGTGCTACAGCACGGATGACAGGGCGGGAAACGCGGCATCGCCACCGACGTGCTCGGCCTGCTCATCGCGGTGCTCGTGGTCGCCGCGAACGTCCACGACAACACCATCAGCCCCGCCCTGCTCGGCAAGCACCACCGGCTCGGTCCTGGCGGCGATCCCCTACACCTACACGGTCGCCTGACACCCGGGCACCCAGCTCTGAGGCCGCCCCGCATCCCGCAGGGCGACCTCAGCCGCCTTCCGGCACCCCCGGGCCCGCGCGCGGGGATGCCCGGTCCGCCGTGTGGCGGCCCGCCGCGCTGTCGGGGGCGGTTACCGGGTGAGCAGCTGCGCCTGGAGCTGCGGTGTAATCACCCTGGTGCCGCTGACGAACGGCATCGAGGCGGCGTTCTGGCCGGTGTTCTGGAAGACCGTCAGCGAGATGACGTCACCCCTGTGCAGATCGATGATCGTGGACGCCTCCTGGGTCACGCCCAAGGCGGCGTCCTGGGTGCCCTGGAAGTCCACGGCCACCGGGTTGCCGTTGACCGCTACGGCCAGCTCGCGTTCGCCACCCGCGCCCGGCGCGGTGGGCACGAAACTCCAGAACAGCCGTGACTTGAGCAGGTAGCGCCCGGGGGTGTGGACCACGAGCGTCGAAGTCGTGGGATCGAACATGGAGTCGGTGTCGAAGTCGACGCCGTTGAAGGTGATATTGGCAGTCGTGTTGGTCGGGATAGTCTGCGCCGTCGACGAGAACACCCCCGCTCCCGCCTTGTCGCACTTGCGCGGCCCCTTCTCGCCGGGCACCTCCCGCGGGCAGTGCGGCCAGGCGGCCGTCACCGGCCCCGCCGGCGGGGCGAGCGGTGCCCGTGCCTGCACCTGGCCCGCACCGACCAGCAGCGTCAGGGCGCTCGCCGCGAGCAGCAACGGAACGCGCCGGGCGTACGAAGCGGACGTCAGAGATCTTGCGGTAGCGGCCACGTGGCCCACATCCCTTCACAACGGGGACTGTCGGACGGGGCCCTCGTGACACCGCATCAGTACAAGCGGTCACCCGGGGCCTTGCTCCTTTGCTAACCCGCCTCCCGCCACCGCGCCACCGCGACCGCCCCGCACCATGGGCCGCCTGGCCCAACACCCCGCCCTGCCACCGCCTTCCCTGACGCGCGGCCCCCGATCAGATGAGGATTCCCGGCATACCCCGACCGGTTCGACGTCGACTGCCTGCCGTTCCTCATCTCAGCCCGCATGCTCCATCGGCGACACCCCGCCCGCACCGGACCAGGCGGGCGGACACCCGCCGGTGCGGTCGACGCGCGCGCAGCGCACCGGCGCACCGCCACACCACCAAGTGCCAACCCGGCACCATCGCGACCGCACCCCCTCACCCGCCGTCCAACCACCCCGCCGACCAGCGAAAACAGCACACCACCCGGGACTGGACAAGAGGGTGAGCAGACATCAGAGCAAGCACGGACAACAGTCAGGCAAGCTCGCCCGGTCATAGAACCCACAGGGTTGGCAGGTCGGCGCCGCCTTCATTGTGCGGTGGGACCAGCGTGCAGTGGACCAGCCCGGCCCTGTGCAACGATCTCGCGTCGCACGCCGTTGACCACCAGACGTCGGCCGCAACGGTGGCGGAGCAAGGGGGTGATCCACCAGCCGGGTGGAGCCGAGGTTGCACTGAGCGAGGAGTCCCGTGCACTCCGATAACGCACCGTGGTCATCCTTTGGGTGAAGTCACCGTGCACTCTCGCACTCCCTGCACCTAACGTGACGTCATGATTACTCATTGCCAACCCCATGTGGCGCCCACGAGGCGTCCCTGGCGGACTATCCGCCATTCGCTCTTCGTGGCCGTGGCCACCTTCGCGCTCGGCCTCGGTTTCGCGACCCCTGGCACCTGTGCCCACCGGTCGTTCCTCGGCCCGCTGCACACCGTGAGCCCGATTGCCTCCACCGTTCCTTCCAACGGTGACGTCAACCCCTATGGCACGGTGGTCGTCCCGCAGACCGTCGGCACACTGCGCAAGGGCAACGTGCTGGTCAGCAACTTCAACAACTCGCTCAACCAGCAGGGCACCGGTACCACCATCGTCCAGGTGAGTCCAAACGGCCACGTCAGCCAGTTCGCCCAGATCGACCCGGCCCACCTGCCCGGGCCCTGCCCCGGCGGCGTCGGCCTGACGACGGCACTGTCCGTCCTGCCACACGGCTGGGTCGTAGTCGGCAGTCTCCCCACAGGTGACGGCAACTCGGCCCACGCACAAGCCGGTTGCCTTCTAGTCCTGGACAACCACGGCACCGTACGCGAGACGTTCGCCGGCGACGGCATCAACGGCCCCTGGGACATGACCGCAGTGAGCAAAGGCGACCACGCCGACCTGTTCGTGACCAACGTGCTCAACGGCACGGTCGCCGGCGGCGGAAACGTGGTGAACAAGGGCACGGTGCTGCGCATCGCCCTACGCCTGCTCGGCGACAGGCCGCCGATCCGCAAGGCGACCACCGAGATCGGCTCGGGATTCGCCGAGAAAACCGACCCGGCCGCGCTCGTCATCGGTCCCACCGGCGTCGGCCTCGGCCACGACGGCACACTCTATGTAGCCGACACCGTCAACAACCGCATCGCCGCCATCCCACACGCACTAACCCGCCACTCCACAGCCGACACCGGCAGAAACGTCAGCGTCGGCGGGCTGCTCAACGGCCCCCTCGGAATGGCCATCGCACCCAACGGCCACATCCTCACCGTCAACGGAAACGACGGCAACATCGTCGAAACGACCCCACAAGGCACCCAACTGACCTCCCGACAACTCGACTCAAGCGGCATGCCACCAGGCGCGGGCGCACTGTTCGGACTCGCAGTAGGACCAGACTGCCGCTCGGTGTACTTCGTCGACAACGCCACCAACTTCCTCGACGTACTGCACTGAACCCCGCACTGAACCCACCCGCAGGGACCGGAAAGTACACCCACCGATCACGGGAACCTTGCCAGCCCCGGCACGAAGACATCAGCCCTCGCGGCGGTCGAGTCACCACCCGACGCGACGGCTGATGATCGGCACCCACCAAGGAGAGATCGCGAGGCACCCCCAGCCATGCCGGACAGCAGCCCCCCACTGAGCGATCCACGGAACCTGCCAGCCCCCAGAGCCCGCAAGGCCACGGAGAACGAATGCAGTCTCGGCCGGTAAGTTCCGCCGGGGTTGAGGGTGTCACACTCCCAAGATCCGCCGGACCGAGCCCTACTAGCCGCCTCAATGAGATTGCAGATGCTCTCATAACTTGCAGTACCACAGGTCAAGAACACCTTCCCCACCGCTCAAGCCGCATCACAGCGGATCAAAGGCCGAGTCGAAGGCTTCTCAAAGATTGCAGCACCGCAGGTCAGAAACATGATCTACGTCCAACCACAAGCTGCCGCATGAGGTGGCTACCTGCATTGTCCTCCGTCGGCCAGACGCTCCACCGCCGCCAGGACGGGGCCAGCGCCGTCCTCCGCGCTGATCGATGCCGCCAGCTGCCGCGCGCGGCGGTGGTAGCGAGGGTCGCGCACCGCCTTGCGGATGGCCTCGGCGAGGTCTTCGGCGGACAACCGCCGCAAGGGAATGCTGCCCGGACTGACATCGAGGGCGGCCAGACGCGACGCCCAAAACGGCTGGTCCAGCAGCACCGGCACCGGGACCGACGGCACTCCCGCGCGTAGACCGGCCGCCGTGGTTCCAGCGCCCGCATGGTGGACGATCGCCGACATGCGCGGAAACAGCTCGGCGTGCGGGACCTCACCGACGGTGAGCACATCGTCCCCCTCGACCGACAACCCGGCCCAGCCTGCCTGCACGACTCCGCGTACCTTGGCGAGTTTGAGAGCCCGTGCCACACAACGCCCGACCGGTTCGGGGTCGCCGACCGCCATGCTGCCGAATCCCACGTACACCGGGGGTGGGCCAGACTGCAGGAAATCTGCCAGCCTGGGCTCCGGCTCCCAGTCCGGGGTCTGCGACGGCCACCAGTAACCAGCCACCTCCATGCCCGGCCGCCAGTCGACGGGTCTGGGGACCACCACCGGGCTGAATCCGTGGTACACCGGCCAGGTTGCCCACCGACGCCGCAAGGCCTGTCGTGTCACACCAAGCCGACACCGCAGATGGCGCACTCCCGGTCCGAACGCACACGCCAGCAGGGACTGCAGGCAGTATCCCGCGGTCAGGTTCCCGAGCCTGCCCAGGGACGGCACGGCGAGGACAACCGGCGGGAACTGCCGGGTGGGAGCAAGCGGTTGGAGGAAGACGCCGATGCAGGGCAGACGCAGACCAACTGCCGCCGCCAACCCCAGGGGCGCCAGGCTGCCGGAGACCAGCAGGACTTGGGCACCCCAAGCGCAGGCGTCGGCCACCGCATCGGCCATCTTCGGTGCCAATTGGCGTGCCAGCCGCACCTGTTGGATCGGGGAAGGAAGAACGCCATGGCCGCTCTCCCCCGACCCCCGCCCCGGTTCGCCCATGGCCTGATCGTCCAGTGGCAGCGGATGGAAGCACAGGCCACAGCGGCGAACGAGTTCGGCGTAGCGCGTGTGGGTGGCGACCGACACCTCGTGTCCGGCTGACCGCAAACTCAGCCCCAAACCGGTGTAGGGGACGACGTCCCCGTGCGATCCTGCGGTGGCGATCAGTACGCGCATGGTCGACTGTGCCTCGCTTTCCGAGGTGGGACGGTTGGGCGGTGCAGGGGTCAGTCCCGGCGCGCGACCACCCGGTAGGCGTTGGCGAACCGGGTACGGCGCGCCAGGGGTGCCAGCAGCAGGTCCAGTCCGAAAAGGGCTGCGAGCATAGGCGCGCTGACCAGCAGGGACACAGGCCGGACCACGCGGTGGAGGAGGCCGGGTTTCTCAGGCAGCCAGGGCACGTCGGCTCTGGGGAGTAGGCAGGTGAGCGCGTTCACCGCCGCGGAGGTGAGGTCCGTGGGAATGTGCGGCTCGCGCCGGTCAGTGGCCACGACGGTGAACCCTTGCGCGGTCAGGGCGCCGCACAGGTTCTTAAACGGTACGAAGTGCAGGTGCTGGGGTTGGAGCCACGGGCCCCACCATCGGCCGAAGAGCCGGGCAGCGGCGGACTGCGGGTCGGGGACCTCGATCAGCAGGTGGCCGCCTGGCCGCAAGGCGGTGTACGCCGCCGTCAGCTCCTGCCGTGGCGCCACGGTGTGTTCCAGGTAGTGGTACATGCTCACCACGTCGTAACGTCCGGTCAGTTGGCCGGACAGATCGGGGAAGGTGCCACGGTAGGCCCGGGTGATGCGGCCACAACGCACTGCGATCTCGACACCCTCACCGATGTCGAGCCCGTCGAATTCGGTGTCCGGGTGGATCTTTTGGGCGATGGCGCAGAAGTGGCCGTGGCCGGTACCCACGTCCAGCCAGCGGACCGGGCGGCTCAGTGGGAGCAGCGCCCTGGCACGGGCCCGATGGAGCCGGACGGCGATGGGTGAGGAAGCCAGGCGCGCCATCGTCGCCTCGCCCAGACCGTCGTAGCAGTCGCGGTAGTAGAACTCCAGCCCGGCCGCGTTCAGTCGGGGGTTTTGGAACACGTGCTGGCAACTGCTGCACTGGTCGAGTACGAAGGTGCCCGGCTTGCGCTGCAGATAGTCGGCAGTGCGCAGCCGTCGGTGCACACGCCCCGAGCCGCACCAGGGGCATGCGGCCTGCCGGGGCTCGAAGAACCGCTGCAGGCCTTGTGCCAGGTCCTGCTGGTAGTGGGGTCTGCTGGCGGCGACCCGCTTGCTTCGCGTGGTCATCCCGGCAGGTCCCTTTCGGCTGGCCGTTGGGGGGTTGCGTCAGATGGCTCGTTGTTCGTGCGGGTGCGGTGTGCGGTCCGTTTCCCGCGCCGCCGGTGGCCGGCGTCGGCCCGGCTGCCGTCCTCGGCCGTCTCGGGCATCGGCCCGTACGGCGTGTCGGACCTGCCTGGCTTGTTGGAGTCGACCGGTTCGGTCCGACGCGCCGCACGGCCGCCAAGCGCCAGCAAGCGCCGCATGCACGGCCGCTCCACCCTCACGTACAGCAGGTACGAGGCCAGCAGTGCCACGGGAAGGGCGGCCAGGACCGCTTGCAGTGCGCTCCACCCTCGGCTGGTCAACGACACGTACGCCACTCCCAGCACCATGAGGTGGACGAGGTACACCGCGTAGGACATCTCGCCGAGGAACACCACAGGCCGCCAACGCAACAGCGACGGTTTGCCCCGCAGATCCAGCTCGGCGGTCGCATGGACCAGCACAACCAGCGGAACCACGGTCGCGGCGACGAACATGAAGGGCTGCGGAAGGTACGAACTGCTCACCACGATCGTACTGATGACACTCGACGCGGCCAGCAGCACGCCCGAACGCGGGAGCCGGATCCCCATCCCGGACATACGGGCCGCCAACATGCCCAGGACGAACTCGGGCAGTCTGCTGATCGGCAGCATGTACAAAAACCAGTAGTCCATGAAAAACGATCTGCCAGGGTTGACCACAACCTCACAGAACACCGGCAGAGCCCAGCAGACGGCGACAGCCGTTGCCGCGCCGACCACCAGACCACGGCCGGACAGCCTGCGGACCCAACGCAGTAGGACGGGAAAGAGCAGGTAGAAGAAGACCTCAGCAGCCAGCGTCCAGGAAACCGGGTTCCCCGCCGATACGAACCGCTGACTGGGCACCCATGTCTGAACAAGGAACAAACTAGACAGTTCCGCGGCGATGGCGGGAACGCTCGGCGCCAACGCACCCGTACCCGCCAGGGCGGACACCGCCAGACACCAGGTGAAAACATGGTTGGGAAACACCTTGGCAGCACGCCGCCACCAAAACGCAGCGGTGGAGTCACCCGGACGGGCAGCGTGGGTCAGCACAAAGCCACTGAGCATAAAGAACAGCGACACCGCGCTTCCGCCCAGCCACACCTCAGGGCCAGGAGTACGGGCGAGACGGGGCTCAATCAGCAACATGCAGTGCGCGTAGACCACGGCACAGGAAGCTGCAAAACGAAGACCACTCAGCGACGGCAGACGGCTGGCTCCCGAGTGCGTCCCACCCGTCGGCGACACAACGGCCTTGGCAGGGGCGGGATCTGCGCCCGCCACGGTGGGAGGGCGGGCCGCCGGACCGGGAGGTTGGCACATGGCAGGCCTCCTGCGGGAGAACATCCCGGCAGGAGGTCGCCACCACTCACGCATGGCATGCGCGGACCGGTCGCCGGGACCGGTGGGTATGACTGATCCGTTTCCGTGCGCAGGAATGGGCAACCCGTCAACGCGGACCACCAGAGTGACCCGAACGAGGGGCCCCTCCCTATAGAGGTGCCCCGAATTCACCCGGACGGATCAACGCAGAGGCGGGTGGGGCGTCGTTGACGCGGTGCTGGACGGCGGTTCTTCGAACCAGGGGGCCACCCCGGGCTGGGGGCGAATTGGTTTTGGTGCACTAGTGTCCTGCGCCGGAGATCCGTTGGCAGAATCGGGCGAGTGAGTCGAGGATCTCTTCGGCGGTCTTGGTCCAGATGAACGGCCTGGGGT
>JBEYJY010000080.1:0-8406 GCA_040631425.1 Streptomyces sp. NPDC020096 | reverse complement strand
GCGCTGGCTGGTGCGTGGTGGTGCCGAGCATGTGGTGTTGACCAGCCGTCGGGGTGTGGATGCGCCTGGTGCGGTCGAGCTTGAGGCCGAGCTGGCGGCTAGCGGGGTCAGGGTCACGATTGCTGCGTGTGATGTGGCGGATCGTGGTGCGCTTGAGGGGTTGTTGGGTTCGATTCCGGCGGAGTATCCGCTGACGGGTGTTGTGCATGCGGCGGGTGTGCTAGATGACGGCGTACTGGATGCTCTGACTCCGGAGCGCTTTGAGTACGTGTGGCGGGCGAAGGCCGTCTCCGCGCTCAATCTGCATGAACTGACCCGTGATCTCGACCTGTCGGCGTTCGTGCTGTTCTCGTCGGTGAGCGGTGTATGGGGCACCGCCGGTCAGAGCAACTACGCCGCGGCGAACGCCTTCTTGGATGCCTTGGCCGAGCAGCGTCGGGCCGAGGGCCTGGTGGCGGCGTCGGTGGCCTGGGGGCCGTGGGCCGAGGGCGGCATGGCGGCCGACGCGGAGCTGGAGCGCCGGATGCGGCTGGGCGGGGTTCCGCCGATGGCCGCTGACCTGGCGATCGAGGCCCTACAGCGTGCGCTGGACCTGGACGAGACGGCGGTGACTGTCGCCGACATCGACTGGGACCGGTTCGCACCGGGCTTCACCGCCGTACGACCCAGCCCCCTGTTCGCCGATCTCCCGGAGGCGCGCCGCGCCCTGAGCAGTGCTGGTACGTCAACATCTGCCAACGAAAACCGAGTTACGGAATCCTCGCTCGTGCAGCGCCTCACCGGTCTCTCCGAGGCCGAGCAGGGACGCGAGTTGCTGGATCTGGTGCGTACCGCCGTGGCGGTCGTGCTCGGTCACGCCAGTGCCGAGTCCGTCGGCGCCAGCCGGGCGTTCAAGGAGCTTGGCTTTGACTCGCTGACCGCGGTCGAGCTGCGTAACCGTTTGGGCGCGGCCACTGAGTTGCGGCTGCCTGCCACATTGATCTTCGACTATCCGACTCCGGCCGCACTGGCGGAGTACCTGCGCACCGAACTCCTCGGCCTTCAGGCTGCGGTTGTCGGTCCCGTGGCGAAGGCCGTGGATGACGACCCGATCGCGATCGTGGCGATGAGCTGCCGCTTCCCCGGTGACGTACGCACCCCAGAAGACCTGTGGCGGCTGCTGACTTCTGGTGTCGATGCCATTGGGGAGTTCCCGGCCGACCGTGGTTGGGACATCGAGTCGCTCTACGACCCACGGTCCGAGGGCCAGAACACGTCGTACGCGAACGAAGGCGGTTTCCTCTACGACGCGGGCGAGTTCGATCCGGCGTTCTTCGGGATCTCGCCGCGTGAGGCGCTGGCGATGGATCCGCAGCAGCGGCTGTTGCTGGAGACCTCGTGGGAGGCGTTCGAGCGGGCCGGAATCGACCCTGCGTCGCTGCGCGGCAGTCAGGCCGGGGTCTTCGTCGGTACGAACGGCCAGGACTACCTGTCCCTGGTCCTGAACTCGGCCGACGGCGGCGACGGCTTCATGAGCACCGGCAACTCGGCGAGTGTGGTGTCCGGTCGCCTCTCCTACACGTTCGGTCTCGAAGGCCCTGCCGTGACCGTCGATACGGCGTGCTCGTCGTCACTGGTCGCACTGCACCTGGCGGCGCAGGCGCTGCGGAGTGGCGAGTGCTCGCTTGCGCTGGCCGGTGGTGTGACGGTGATGTCCACGCCGGGGGCGTTTGTCGAGTTCAGTCGTCAGCGTGGTTTGGCGGAGGACGGTCGTATCAAGGCGTTCGCGGCTGCGGCGGATGGTACGGGGTGGGGTGAGGGTGTTGGCATGCTGCTGGTGGAGCGGCTGTCGGACGCTCGACGCAACGGTCACCCTGTGTTGGCGATCGTGCGTGGCAGTGCCGTCAATCAGGATGGTGCGAGTAATGGTCTGACGGCGCCGAATGGTCCGTCGCAGCAGCGGGTGATCCGGCAGGCGTTGGCGGCTGCCGGGTTGTCGGCGGCGGATGTCGATGCGGTCGAGGCGCATGGCACGGGCACCACGTTGGGTGACCCGATCGAGGCGCAGGCGCTGCTGGCGACGTACGGGCAGGAGCGGCCGGAGGACCAGCCGCTGTGGTTGGGGTCGATCAAGTCCAACATCGGTCATACGCAGGCGGCTGCGGGCGTGGCCGGGATCATCAAGATGGTGCTGGCGATGCAGAACGGCGTGCTGCCGCAGACACTGCACGTCGATGAGCCCACGCCGCACGTGGACTGGTCGGCGGGCGAGATCGCCCTGCTGACCGAGGCCGTGGAGTGGCCGGAGCGGGGTCGGCCCCGTCGGGCGGGTGTCTCCTCCTTCGGAGTCAGTGGCACCAACGCGCACACCGTCCTGGAGCAGGCCCCCGCGGACGACGCATCCGCCACGGAACCGGTGGCGGACAGCGCCATCACGCCATGGGTGCTCTCGGGCAGGACCGCGCCCGCGCTCCGCGATCAGGCCGAACGGCTGCTGTCCCACCTCGCGGTCCACGGCGAACTGAGGCCGGTGGACGTGGGATTCTCGCTGGCCACGGGCAGGGCGGCGCTGGAGCACCGTGCCGCCGTCGTCGCGGAGGACGCGAACGGGTTCCTGCATGGGCTGCGCGCGCTGGCAGCGGGGGCGTCCGATGCGGGCGTGGTACGGGGAGAGGCCGGTACCGAGGGCAAGACCGCGTTCCTGTTCACCGGTCAGGGCAGTCAGCGTCTTGGTATGGGTCGGGAGCTGTATGAGGCGTATCCGGTGTTCGCGGATGCGTTGGATGCGGTGACCGCTGAGTTGGACGGGCATCTTGAACGGCCGTTGTATGACGTGTTGTTCGGTTCGCAGCCTGAGTTGCTGGATCAGACTGCCTACACTCAGCCCGCGTTGTTCGCGGTTGAGGTGGCGTTGTTCCGGTTGGTTGAGGCGTGGGGGCTGAAGCCTGATTTCCTGGCCGGGCACTCGATCGGTGAGCTGGCCGCCGCGCATGTGGCCGGGGTGCTGTCGCTTGAGGACGCCTGCGCTCTGGTGGCGGCTCGCGGTCGTCTGATGCAGGAGTTGCCGGGTGGCGGCGCGATGGTGGCGGTGCAGGCGTCGGAGGTTGAGGTCGGTCCACTGTTGACTGACCGGGTCAATGTTGCGGCGGTCAATGGTCCGACGTCCGTGGTGATCGCGGGTGATGAGGACGCGGTCTTGGAGATCGTCTCGGACTTCGAGGCGCAAGGCCGTAAGACCAAGCGCCTCACGGTCAGCCACGCGTTCCACTCCCCGCACATGGACGGGATGCTCGCCGACTTCCGCAAGGTGGCGGAAGGCCTGTCCTACATGGCGCCGCGTATCCCGATCGTCTCCAACCTCACCGGCGAGTTGGTCTCCGCCGACGAGATCTGCTTGCCGGACTTCTGGGTGCGTCACGTCCGAGAGGCCGTCCGTTTCCTCGATGGCATCCGCGTTCTCGAAGCTGAGAACGTCACCACGTTCATCGAGCTCGGCCCGGACGGTGTGCTGTCGGCGATGGCGCAGGACTGCGTCACCACCGACGATGCCGCGTTCGTCCCGGTCCTGCGCAAGGGCCGCACCGAAGCCGAGACACTGACCACCGCCATCGCCCAGGTGCACACCCGGGGTCTGGACGTCGACTGGCAGGCGTACTACGCCGGGACCGGTGCCCGCCGCGTCGACCTGCCGACATACGCCTTCCAACGCCAGCGGTACTGGGTCGACAGCTTCGCGGTGTTCGACGATGTGGCGTCCGTCGGGCTCGGTCTCGTCGGTCATCCGCTGCTGGGCGCGGCGGTGGAACTGCCCGAGTCGGACGGGTTCCTCTTCACCGGTCGGTTGTCGTTGCAGAACCACCCGTGGCTGGCCGACCACACGTTCACGGATACCGTCGTTCTGCCGCCCTCGGCCTTCGTCGAGCTGGCGATCCACGCCGGGGACCAGGTCGGCTGCGGTGGGCTGGACGAGTTGACCCTGGAGTCGCCGCTGGTCCTTCCCGAGCGCGGCGGCGTCCAACTGCGGGTGACCGTGGGCGAGCCCGACGAGTCCGGGCGGCGTGCGCTGAGCGTGCACTCGCGTCCGGACGAGGCCATGGGAGACGGCGCCGTACGGCCCGATCTGCCCTGGACCCGTAACGCCAGCGGTGTACTCGCCGCCGCTGAGGCGAACATCGTCCCGGAGCCCGATCTGACCGTATGGCCCCCGGCCGGGGCCGCTGCGGCGCCGTCCGACGCGGCGGGGGTCTACCAGCGCCTGGCCGCGGCCGGACTGGTGCACGGCCCGGTGTTCCAGGGCCTGCGCCAGGTGTGGACGCGCGGTGACGAGGTCTACGCGGAAGTGCGCCTCGCACCGGAGCAGCATGCCGACGCCACCCGGTTCGCACTGCATCCGGCGCTGCTGGACGCGGCGCTGCACGCACGCGCCCCGCACATCGCCGGTGACGGCCTGCCACTCTCGTGGCGCGGCGTCGTACTGCACGCCTCCGGTGCCGCGACCCTGCGGGTACGGATCGCCCCGGCGGGAACCGACACCGTGTCCCTGACGGCGGCGGACGAGACGGGCACTCCCGTCGTGTCCGTGGCGGCCGTGGCACTGCGTCCGCTCTCCGCGGACCAACTCGCCGCCGTCCAGGCCGCCGCCGGGCGGACCGCACGGCACGATGCGCTGTTCCGCCTCAGCTGGGCGCAACTGCCCGTCGCGGCGCCGACATCGACCCGGTACGCCGTCGTGGGTGCCGTGGACGACGAGCTGACCGGCGCGCTGGCGGCGGCCGGTGTGCACGGCGAGGCGTACGAGGACCTGGCGTCGCTGGACGCGGCCATCGCCGCCGGACATCCGGTACCGGAGGCCGTCCTCGTACCCTGCCTCCACCCGACCGTCGTCGAACCGACCGCCGCATCCGTTCGCGAGGCCGTCACCCGTGTGCTGGGCACGCTGCAAGCGTGGCTGGCCGGTGAACGGTTCGGTTCGGCGCGGCTGGTGCTCGTCACGCGTGGTGTGGTCAACACGGGCGGCGACTCGCTGCCCACGGATCTGGTGAGCGCGCCGCTGTGGGGGCTGGCGCGCTCGGCGCAGTCCGAGAACCCGGACCGGATCGTGCTGCTCGACATCGACGGAACCGCTGCGACGCACTCGGCCCTACCGGGCGCCATCGCCTCCGGCGAACCCGAACTGGCCCTGCGCGCGGGCGTGGCGTACGCGCCGCGGCTCGCCAGGGTCGAGTCGGCGGCCGCGGGAACCGCCCGTCCCATCGATCCGGAGGGAACCGTCCTGATCACCGGAGCGACCGGTGGCCTGGGACGACTCCTCGCCGCACACCTCGTCGCCGAACATGGCGCGCGCCATCTGCTGCTGGTCAGCCGCAGCGGTGCGGAGGCCGAGGGCATGGCGGAACTCCGCGCGGAACTGGGCCGGTTGGGGGCGCAGGTCACGGTGGCGGCCTGCGATGCCGCCGATCGTGCGGCACTGGGCGCACTCCTCGACCGGATACCGGACGAGCACCCCCTCACCGCCGTCGCGCACGCCGCCGCGGTGCTGGACGACGGCGTCCTCGACAAGCTGACGCCGGACCGGTTGGCCCGCGTGCTGCGGCCGAAGGTCGACGCCGCGCTGAACCTGCATGAACTCACCAAGGACCGTGACCTGGCCGCGTTCGTGTTGTTCTCGGCGGCGGCGGGCACCCTCGGCGCCGCCGGGCAGGCGAACTACGCGGCGGCCAACGTCTTCCTGGACGCACTCGCCCAGCACCGGCGCGCCCAGGGGCTACCGGCCGTCTCGCTGGTGTGGGGCATGTGGGCCGAAGAGCGCGGTATGGCGGGCCGGTTGGCCGCGGCCGACCGCTCCCGCGCGGCACACGGCGGCATGGTGCCGTTGTCCGCCGACGAGGGCCTCGCACTGTTCGACGCCGCCGTCCGAACCGACGAAGCCGTCCTGGTGCCCATCCGGCTCGACTTCGCCACGCTCCGCGCGGCGGCCGCGACCGGTGAACTGCTGCCGATGTTCCGGGGGCTGGTACGCACACCGGTCCGCCGGGCCGTGGAAATCGGCCACGGCGGCGCGGCCGAGCAGGAGACCCTGGAGCGGCGGCTGTCGCGGCTGTCGGAGGCCGAGCAGGAGCGTACGGTGCTCGACCTGGTACGCGGGCAGGCCGCGGCGGTACTGGGGTACGCGTCATCCGACCTGGTGGGCGCCGGGCAGGCGTTCCGCGAGCTCGGCTTTGACTCCCTCACCGCCGTCGAACTGCGCAACCGGTTGAACGCGGCCACCGAACTGCGCCTGCCGGCCACGCTGATCTACGACTACCCGACACCGGCCGCGCTCGCCCAGTACCTGCGGGCAGAGGTCGCACCGGACGCGGCGGGGGAGCCGAAGAACTCCGTACTGGAGGAGCTGGACCGGCTGGAGAACTCCCTGTCCGCGCTGGCACCGGACGATGTCTCGGCGCTGGTACCGGACGAGGCGGCGCACGCCCGTATCGCGGTACGGCTGCAGTCGCTCTTGGCGAAGTGGAACGACGTCCGCGGCGACGCGGGAGAGGGCGGTACGGCGGACGTGCTCGAAGAGGCCAGCGACGACGAACTCTTCGACTTCATCGACAAGAGGCTCGGCAAGGGCTGAGCGAGCGCTGGCCAATCCGACACCGACTACCGCGACGATCTCGACCATTCCGAATGGGTGAAGCGCCAATGGCGAACGAAGCAAGGCTCCGGGAATACCTCAAGAAGGTCACGACGGAACTCGACGAGACCTACGGACGGCTGCGGGAGATTGAGGACCAGGCACGGGAGCCCATTGCCATTGTGGCGATGAGCTGCCGTTTCCCCGGGGATGTGCGGTCGCCTGAGGAGCTGTGGCGGCTGCTGGAGTCGGGAGCCGACGCGCTGTCCGGCTTTCCGCTCGACCGTGGTTGGGATGTCGAGGCGCTGTACGACCCGGATCCGGACGCCCGCGGCACCTCGTACACACGTGAGGGCGGTTTCCTGAACGATGCCGCCCGGTTCGACCCGGCGTTCTTCGGGATCAGCCCGCGTGAGGCCCTTGCGATGGATCCGCAGCAGCGGCTGCTGCTGGAGACCTCGTGGGAGTCCTTCGAACGGGCGGGTATCGACCCGGGGACGCTGCGCGGCAGCCAGGCCGGTGTGTTCGTCGGCATCAACGGTTCGGACTATCTCAACGCGCTGTTGGAGGCGGACGACGACTTCGCCGGACATCTGGGCACCGGCAATGCGGCCAGCGTGATATCCGGCCGCCTTTCCTACACCTTCGGGCTTGAAGGGCCTGCCGTCACGGTGGACACGGCGTGCTCGGCCTCGCTGGTGGCGCTGCACTTGGCGGTGCAGGCGCTGCGCAACGGAGAGTGCTCGCTGGCGCTCGCGGGCGGCGCGCATGTGATGGCGACTCCGGGCCTGTTCGTGGAATTCAGCCGTCAGCGCGGGCTTTCCACCGACGGCCGCTGCAAGGCGTTCTCGTCCGACGCCGATGGCTTCGGCCCGGCCGAGGGCGTGGGCATGCTGCTGGTGGAGCGGCTCTCGGACGCCCGCAAGAACGGCCACCCCGTGTTGGCGGTCGTACGTGGCAGTGCCATCAACCAGGACGGTGCGAGCAACGGCCTGACCGCGCCCAACGGCCCCTCGCAGCAGCGCGTCATCCGTCAGGCACTGGCGAACGCCCGGCTCACCGCCGAGCAGGTCGACGCGGTCGAGGCGCACGGTACGGGGACTTCGCTCGGCGACCCGATCGAGGCGCAGGCGCTGCTGGCCACCTACGGGCAGGGGCGGCAGGAGGGCCAGCCACTGTTGCTGGGGTCGTTGAAGTCCAACATCGGCCACACGCAAGGAGCCGCGGGAGTCGCGGGCGTGATGAAGATGGTGCTGGCGATGCGGCACGGTGTGCTGCCCCAGTCGCTGCACATCGCCGAGCCGTCGCCGCACGTGGACTGGTCGGCCGGTGCGGTGTCGCTGCTGACGGAGGCCACCGAGTGGCCGCAGACCGGTCGGCCGCGTCGTGCCGGAATCTCGGCGTTCGGCTTCAGTGGCACCAATGCCCACGTGATCGTGGAGCAGGCTCCGGTGGAGGAGGAGCCGGAGTCCGCCGGGGAACTGCCAGGCGCTGTCCTGTGGCCGTTGTCCGGGAAGAGCGAGGGCGCCCTACGAGGGCAGGCGGAGCGGTTGTCGGCGTTGCTGGACACGGAGGCCGGGCTTCGTCCGGTCGATGTGGGCTGGTCGTTGGCGGTGGGCCGGGCGGGGCATGAGCATCGTGCGGTGGTGGCCGGTGAGGAACTGGCCGGGCTGCGTTCCGGGCTTGCCGCGTTGGCGGCTGGAGGTATGGCCGCCGGGCTGACGCAGGGCGTGAGTGTGGGCGGTAAGGCGGCGTTCGTCTTTCCCGGGCAGGGGTCGCAGTGGGTGGGGATGGCGGTGGGGTTGTTG
>JBEYJY010000079.1:0-8461 GCA_040631425.1 Streptomyces sp. NPDC020096 | reverse complement strand
GCTGTGGTGGTCCACCCGCATCCACCGCGGGTTGTGCCCCTTACGGCGTATGGGGGTGGGGCCCGGAACCGCTTCGGTTCCGGGCCCCACGCCGTACGGGTTCAGGCGGTCTTGCTCTCCTGCTTGGCGCGCTCGGCGGCCTCCTCGGCCTCCAGCTCGGCGATCACATCGATCGGCGGCGGCGCCTTGGCCAGGAAGATCCAGGTCAGATAGACCGCGAGCAGGAACGGCGGGATGCCGAGGGCGACCTTGACCCAGCCGAGCTGGGTGGCGTTGCCCCACCAGTACAGCGGGAAGAGGATCGCGGACTTGGCCAGCAGGATGAGGCCCCACGCCCAAGTGGCCTTGGTGTACGCGCGGAAGCGGCCCGGGTTGCGGGTCCGCCAGGACAGGTTCTCCCGCAGGATCGGGCCGAGCAGCACCCCGATCAACGGGAAGCGGACGAGCGCCGAGACCACGTACGCCACCGCGAGGCCCAGCGTGTAGAGCATGCCCGGAAGATAGAAGTTCTTGGCGTCCCCGGAGAGCATCGCGAAGAACGCGCCGAAGGCGACGCCGAACACCCCGCTCAGGGCGTGCTTGAGGGTCTGCTTGCGCACGAGCCGGGCGATGGCCAGCAGCAGGGTCAGGCCGAGCGCGGCCACCGCGGAGGCGGTGAGGTCGTGCCGGATGGTGAAGACCGCCACGAAGACCAGACCGGGGACGGTGGTGTCCACCATGCCCCAGACTCCGCCGAACGCCTCAAGGAGCGCCTTGTCGGCGGCCGCCTTGGACGCGGCGGCGTCGTCCTGGGGACGTTGGTCGTGGTCTACCTGCTGGTCGGTCCGCTTGTTGGTGAATGCCACCGGCTACTCCTGTCCGACGGGACGCAGCTCGTACTTGGGGTTGAACAGCACCATGCGGCCGCGGTTCTCCGCGATCCGACCGGATGCGATGATCTTGCGTCCCGGTTCTATCCCGGCGATGCTGCGGCGCCCGAGCCACACCACGTCGAGCGGGGCGGTGCCGTCGAAGAGCTCCGCCTCCAACGCGGGCACACCCGCCCGCGGCCGCAGCGTGACCGTGCGTAGCGTACCGGTCACGGTCACGATCTGCCGGTCATGGCAGTCCCTTATCCGGGTGCAGTCGACCACCGGCGGGTCTTTCCGCAGATCCTCGGCGTGCACGTCCTCCGGGGAGGAGGAGATGCGGTCGAGGATGCGGCGCAGGCGTCCGGCCGGCCGGCCCGAACGGGAGGCTCCACTCATAAAGGCAGGGTACCGGTCACCACTCGGATACCGGTCATGGCCGAACCGGTATCCCCTGCCCGGTTCCGTGATGCCGCGATCTTCCGGGGGACGACCCCCGTACCCCCGCGCCGGTGGCTCACGGCTCGAAGCGGTACCCCATGCCCGGTTCCGTGATGAAGTGCTTGGGGTGCGCCGGGTCGGCCTCCAGCTTGCGGCGCAGCTGCGCCATGTAGACCCGCAGGTAGTTGGTCTCGGTGCCGTACGCCGGTCCCCAGACCTCCTGCAGCAGCTGCTTCTGGCTGACCAGCCGCCCGGTGCTGCGCACCAGGACTTCCAGCAGATGCCACTCGGTCGGGGTCAGGCGGACGTCGGCGCCGTCCCGGTTGACCTTCTTGGCGGCCAGGTCGACGGTGAACGAGTCGGTCTCGACCAGTACCGCCTCCTCCCCGTCGCCGGTGGGCTGGGAACGGCGTACCGCCGCCCGCAGCCGGGCCAGCAGCTCGTCCATGCCGAAGGGCTTGGTGACGTAGTCGTCGGCCCCGGCGTCCAGCGCCTCGACCTTCTCGTCGGAGGCCTGACGCGCCGACAGCACGATGATCGGGACCCGGGTCCAGCCGCGCAGACCCTTGATGACCTCGGCGCCGTCCATGTCCGGCAGACCGAGGTCGAGCACGATCACGTCGGGGTGGCGGGCGGCCGCGAGCTGCAGCGCGGTCGCACCGTCGGGGGCTGCGTCCACTTCGTACTTGCGGGCCCGCAGGTTGATCACGAGTGCGCGGACGATCTGCGGCTCGTCGTCAACCACGAGCACCCTGACGGGGGGCCGGGTCTGCCCGCCGGAGGGCTGCGGCATGGAACCTGCCTTTCGGGTCATGAGGTGGCCGGTCATGAGGTGGCCTGCGCCGGAAGCTGGGGCTCCGCCGGCACTGCGGTGCCCGCCGCCCGGAGGGTGAGGACCATGGTCAGACCGCCACCCGGGGTGTCGTCTGCGACGAGTGTGCCGCCCATCGCCTCCGCGAAACCGCGGGCCACCGCGAGGCCGAGGCCGACTCCGGCGCCGCGCGGAGCGTCACCGTACCGCTGGAAGGGTTCGAATATGCGGTCCTTGGCCTGCTCCGGCACGCCGGGCCCGCAGTCCGCGATCCGCAGTTCGACCCGGCCGCCGAGGGCGCTCGCCGCGACCAGGACGCGTTCACCGTGCGGGCTGTACTTGACCGCGTTCTCCACCACGTTGGCGACCACCCGCTCCAGCAGGCCGGGGTCGGCGAAGATCATCGGAAGCGTCTCGGGGATGTCGAGGGTGACCGAGTCCGGCGGCACGCCGCCGAGCGCCATCGGGACCACCTCGTCGAGGTCGACCTCCTGCATCAGCGGGGTGACGGTGCCGGTCTGCAGGCGGGACATGTCCAACAGGTTGCCGACCAGGTGGTCCAGTTTGTCGGCGCCGTCCTCGATGCCTTCGAGGAGTTCCGCCTCGTCCTCCGGCGACCACGCCACGTCGTCGGCACGCAGCGAGGAGACGGCGGCCTTGATGGCGGCCAGCGGGGTGCGCAGATCATGGGAGACGGCGGCGAGCAGCGCGGTACGGATCCGGTTGCCCTCGGCGAGTTCCCTGGCCTGCTCCGCCTCGCCCAGCAGCCGCTGCCGGTCCAGTATGACGGCCGCCTGCGCGGCGAACGCGGACAGCAGACGGCGGTCCTCGGCGGGCAGCACACGGCCGCTGAGCGCCAGCGACATGCGGTCGCCGACCGGCACCTCCACATCGGCGTCGTCCGGCCGACGGCACGGGGACGGGCCGACGCTGCCCGCGCAGGTCCACGGCCCGTAGTCGTCGGGCCGCTCCAGGAGGGCGACCGAATCCATCCCGAACGTCTCGCGCACCCGCTCCAGCAGCGCGTCCAGCGAGGACTCGCCGCGCAGCACGCTGCCCGCGAGCAGCGAGAGGATCTCGGCCTCGGAGCGCAGCCTGGCCGCCTGATGGGTGCGGCGGGCGGCCAGGTCGACCACGGAGGCCACCGATACCGCCACGGCCACGAAGACCGCGATGGCCACGATGTTGTGCGGGTCGGCGATCGTCCATTCGTGGACGGGCGGAGTGAAGTAGTAGTTCAGCAGCAGGGAGCCGAAGGCCGCCGACGCCAGCGCCGGGAGCATGCCGCCGAGCAGTGCCGCCGCCACGGTCAGCGCGAGGAACAGCAGCATGTCGTTGGCGAGGCCGAGCCCTGGCTGGATCTGGGTCAGCAGCAGCGTCATCAGCGCCGGGCCGCCGCAGCCGACCAGCCAGCCGAGTGCGATGCGCCCCTTGCCCAGCCGGGCGCCGCGCGCCATCGGCAGACCGCGGCCCTTGGCCGCCTCTTCGTGGGTGACGATGTGGACGTCCAGGTCCAGGCCGGACTCGCGGGCAACGGTGGCGCCGACGCCGGGTCCGAAGATGTACTGCCAGCTCTTGCGGCGGCTGGAGCCGAGCACGATCTGGGTGGCGTTGACGCCGTGCGCGAAGTCCAGCAGCGCGGTGGGGATGTCGTCGCCCATGACGTGGTGAAACGATCCACCGAGATCTTCGACGAGGGTGCGCTGGACCGCCAGTTCCTTGGGCGAGCCGGAGGCGAGACCGTCGCTGCGGGCCACGTACACCGCGAGGATCTCGCTGCCGGAGCCCTTGGCGGCGATCCGGGCGGCCCGGCGTATCAGGGTCCTGCCCTCGGGACCGCCGGTCAGGCCGACGACGATGCGCTCACGGGCCTGCCAGGTGGAGGAGATGCGGTGCTCGGCGCGGTACTGCTGGAGGTACTCGTCGACCCGGTCGGCGACCCACAGCAGCGCCAGTTCGCGCAGCGCGGTGAGGTTGCCGGGCCGGAAGTAGTTCGACAGGGCCGCGTCGACCTTGTCCGGCTTGTAGATGTTGCCGTGCGCCATGCGGCGGCGCAGCGCCTGGGGCGACATGTCGACCAGCTCTATCTGGTCGGCCCGGCGGACCACCTCGTCGGGGAGGGTCTCCTGCTGGCGTACCCCGGTTATGGACTCGACGACATCGCCGAGTGACTCCAGGTGCTGGATGTTGACGCTGGAGACGACGTCGATGCCCGCTTCCAGCAGCTCTTCGACGTCCTGCCACCGCTTGGCGTTGCGGCTGCCGGGGATGTTGGTGTGGGCCATCTCGTCCACGAGGGCGACCTTCGGCCGCCGGGTCAGGACCGCGTCCACGTCCATTTCGGTGAAGCTGGTGCCGCGGTACTCGATCGTGCGGCGCGGCACCGTCTCCAGACCGTGCAGCATGACCTCGGTACGGGGGCGGTCGTGGTGCTCCACGAAGCCGACCACGATGTCCGTACCCCGCTCCAGGCGCCGGTGCGCCTCGGAGAGCATGGCGTAGGTCTTGCCCACGCCGGGGGCCGCCCCGAGGTAAATGCGCAGTTTGCCGCGTGCCATGGCTCCATCTTCGTATGCGGTGAGCTGGTCTGGCACAACGACCTTACGGGGCAGCTTTGCGGCATAACGGACAGATGGGGGCGTCCGACGAGGTATTGACGCGATCCTGACGACGCCGCCGGCCGCCCCCCTGCCCGGTCAGACGCTGGTCAGCGGCTCCTCTGCGGTCTCGTCACCGGAGGTGCGGCCGGACCGCTCCTCCCGCCGCATGGCCGAGTCCAGCAGGTACGGCACGCTGATCGCCACCACACCGGAGGTGAACAGCAGCCGGGCCTTGAGCCGCAGCGCGCTCTGGTTGTGCAGGATCTGCTCCCACCAGCGGCCCAGCACGTACTCCGGGATGAGCACGGTGACCACATCGCGCGGACTCTCCCGGCGCAGGCCCCGTACGTACTCCAGCACCGGACGGGTGATCTCGCGGTACGGGGAGTCCAGGACCTTCAGCGGCACGCCCATCTGGTGTGCGTCCCACTCGGTGTGCAGCGCCTGCGACGCCGCCGGGTCGACGGCCACGGTGACCGCCTCCAGGGTGTCGGGGCGCATCGACTGGGCGTATCCCACCGCCCGCAGCGTCGGCGCGTGGACGGTGGAGACCAGGACCACGGCGTGGTTGCGGGACGGCGGCTCGGGACGGGCACCGGGCTCGACCTTGAGCTCGTCGGAGACCGCCTGGTAGTGGCGGTTCACCGCCTTCATCGCCAGGAAGAGGGCGGGCATGGCGATGCAGACGATCCAGGCGCCGTTGGCGAACTTGCTGATCAGGACGATCACCAGCACGATGCCGGTGAACACGGCCCCGGTCGCGTTGATCACCTGGGAGCCGAGCATACGGCGGCGGGCGGCGGGGTCGCTGGTCTGGCCGCGCTCCTTCGTCCAGTGCCGGACCATGCCCGCCTGGGAGAGGGTGAAGGAGACGAAGACGCCGATGATGTAGAGCTGGATGATCGACGAGACGTCCGCGTCGAAGGCGATGATCAGTCCGATCGCGGCCAGCGATAGCAGGATGACGCCGTTGGAGAAGACCAGCCGGTCACCGCGGTTGTGCAGCTGGCGCGGCAGGAAGCGGTCCTGGGCCAGGATCGAGGTCAGCAGCGGGAAGCCGTTGAAGGCCGTGTTGGCGGCCAGGATCAGGATCCCCGCGGTGAACGCCTGCACGAAGTAGAACAGGAACGTGGCGCTGCCGAAGGAGGCCTTGGCTATCTGGGCCAGGGCGGTCGGCGTGGACGTACCCGCGGGCAGCCCCAACTGGGTCGGGTCCTCGGCCACATGGACCTTGTAGACCATGGCCAGGATCGTGATGCCGATGAACATGGTCACCGAGAACACGCCCATGATGACCAGCGACAGCGCCGCGTTGCGGCTCTTGGGCTTGAGGAAGGCGGGCACACCGTTGCTGATCGCCTCCACACCGGTCAGCGCGGTGCATCCGGAGGCGAAGGCGCGCAGCGCCAGCAGAACCAGGCCGATTCCGGCGTAGGTGCCGGTCTGGTGGATCGACAGGTGCGCGGACTCGGCGCGGATGTGCGTGCCCGTCACCATCCGGACGGCGGCGAAGGCGAACATCACGTAGATGCCGAGGATGAAGCCGTAGGTGGGGATGGCGAAGGCCCGGCCGGATTCCTTCACCCCGCGCAGGTTCATCACCGTCAGCAGGACGGTGAACGCGACCGACAGCGCCACCGCGTGCGGCGCCAGCGAGGGCGCGGCCGAGGTGATGGCGGCGACACCGGCGACCACCGAGACGGCCACCGTCAGCACATAGTCCACCAGCAGGGCACTGGCCGCGGTCAGTGCCGCGTTGCGCCCCAGGTTCTCCGCGCTGACGATGTACGCGCCACCGCCGTTGGGATACGCGTAGCAGGTCTGCCGGTACGAGGCGATCACCACCACGAGCAGCAGCACGATCGCCGCGGCGACCCACCAGGTGAGGGTGAGCAGTGCGGCGCCACCGAGCGCCAGCACCATGAGGATCTCCTCCGTGGCGTACGCGACGGAGGACAGCGGGTCACTGCAGAAGACCGGAAGGGCCAGATGCTTCGGCAGAAGCGTCTCTCCCATCTGCGCGGTGCGCAGCGGTCGGCCCAGGAGGAACTGCTTGGGGAGCATGGTCACGGCAGGGGATCCTAGGCATGATTTCGGCCATTCGGTCACTCAAAGGGACTACAGAGGCGTTAGGAATGCGTAAAGAGTTAATTGATATACGTATCCGTTACGTCAAACCTGTTGTGAGCGAAGTCTCAAAGGTCTAGGAAGCGGTAAACGACGAGGCCCTGGATCCGCTGTCTCCAGCGGGCTCCAGGGCCCTTGCTGCCGCCTCCGCGTCAGCGCTGACCGGCCTTCTTGCCGTGGTTGGCCGCCTTCTTGCGACGGGCCTTCTTCTTACGGGCGCGCTTGGACATGCGCGGGGTGCTCCTCTTCAGGTGTGCGCGCCGACCAACTGGTCGGCGAGCTTGTTGAGCCGCTTGACGGTGCGGTCCTCGGTGGCCGCCGGGGCGGGCGCGGTCCGCTGGGAGCGGTCGTAGTAGGCGCCGTTGACGATCTCGGTCGCCGGGTCGCACAGCCGCACCACGTGCGCCGCGCCCTCGGCCGCGGGGGCGCCCTCATGCGCGTACAGCGGCAGCAGCGCGGTCTCGCAGGTGCCCGGGTGAACGCTGACCGCCCGCACGGCCGAGTCGGCGGCGAAGACGGTGAGCGCGAGCTGCGACTGCGCGTAGGCGGCCAGCCGGGAGTAGCGGCGGGCCCGGTTGGGGTCGCTCCAGGAGATCGACGCGGTGCGGTGCAGCGACGACGAGACGTTGACGACCCGGCCGCCCGGGGACGCGTTCAGCGGGCCCTCAAGCTGCCTGGTGAGCAGGTACGCGGCGAGGAAGTTGACCTGGAAGGAGATCTCGTTGCCGTCGGGGGTCACGGTGTGCCGCTCGGGGGCGGCGACGGCCGCGTTGTTGACCAGCACGTCGAGCCGCGGGTGGGTGTCGCGGATCCGCCGGGCCATCGCCTCGACCTCGTCGAGGCGGGTGAAGTCGGCGACGGCCGGGCAGAGCCGGGCCGGGTCGGCGCCCGCCGCGACCAGCCGGTCGATGGCCTCGCCGCCGGACTCGGCGGTGGGCGCGTGCACGATGACGGTGCAGCCCTGTTCGGCGAGCAGCCGCGCGGTCTCCCAGCCGATGCCGGAGGTCGCTCCGGTGACCAGGGCGGTGCGGCCGCCTGACTGCTTGCTCACGGTTTCTGACATGGTCCAATCCATGGGCAGGGCAGGCCGTCGCGGCGCGCGGGGGCGCGCGCCACGAGAGCCTGCGTACGGGAAGTGCCGCCCGCGTCGCGGGCGGCGGCAGAAGGGGAAGACGACGCGTCAGCGCGTCAGGCGCAGCGGTGCGCGGCCGACACTGCCCCGGTATTGGGGGGTCGGTCATCGTGGCGCATTCCGCTGTTCACGTCATCCATCCAACCGGGGGCGCCCCGCGGTCCACAAGCAGCGCCCCATGTCCCTTACACGGTGATGACGGGGTGCTGACGCCCCATTAACGAACTCGCATTCACCAAACGGCAGTTCGCTGCCCACATGCGAACCACCCGGCGGCCGAAGGGAGTTCGGCGCACCGGGTGGTCCGGGTGGGACGGGCGGTCAGCCCGTGAGCTTCTGCAGGGCGATGTTGAGCTCCAGGACGTTGACGGTGGGTTCGCCGAGGAAGCCGAGTTGGCGTCCGTCGCTGTGGTCGGCGACGAGTTGGGCGACCTTGGCCTGGTCGAGGTGGCGGGTTTTGGCGATCCGGTTGATCTGGATCTTGGCGTAGTCCGGGGAGATG
>JBEYJY010000078.1:0-9023 GCA_040631425.1 Streptomyces sp. NPDC020096 | reverse complement strand
TCGGTGGATGGCCGGTGCAAGTCGTTCGCGGAGGCGGCGGATGGTACGGGGTGGGGTGAGGGCGTTGGCATGCTGCTGGTGGAGCGGCTGTCGGACGCCCGCAGGAACGGTCACCCGGTGCTCGCGGTCGTCCGCGGTAGCGCCATCAACCAGGATGGTGCCAGCAATGGTCTGACGGCGCCGAATGGTCCGTCGCAGCAGCGGGTGATCCGCCAGGCGCTGGCCAGCGCTGGCTTGTCGGCGCGCGACATCGATGCGGTCGAGGCGCATGGCACGGGTACCACGCTCGGTGACCCGATCGAGGCACAGGCGCTGCTGGCGACGTACGGCCAGGAGCGTGCCGATGGTGAACCGCTGTGGTTGGGGTCGATCAAATCCAACATCGGGCACACCCAGGCAGCCGCAGGCGTGGCTGGGATCATCAAGATGGTCATGGCGATGCGGCATGGTGTGTTGCCGCAGACGCTGCATGTGGATGAGCCCTCGCATAAGATCGACTGGTCCGAGGGTGCGGTCTCGCTGCTGACGGAGTCGGTGCCGTGGCCGGAGACCGGGCATCCGCGCCGTGCGGGTGTGTCTTCCTTCGGTATCAGCGGCACCAACGCCCACACGATCATCGAGCAGGCCCCCGAGCACCTGTGGGAGACCCCGGCCGGGGACGCCGTCGCGCCCTCCGTTGTGCCGTTGGTCTTGTCGGCCAAGGGGTCGGATGCGTTGCGCGATCAGGCGCGGCGGTTGCGGGATCACGTGCTGGCGGACTCTGAGGTTGGGCTGGTTGACGTCGGTTTGTCGCTGGCGGTCGGCCGGACGGTGTTCGAGGACCGTGCGGTGCTGGTCGCCCACGACCGGCAGGAGTTCCTGGCCGGGCTGGACGCTCTGGCTGAGGGGCGTGGTGCGGCTGGGGTGGTTGAGGGTTCGCCGGTTGGTGGGAAGGTCGCGTTCCTGTTCACCGGGCAGGGCAGTCAGCGGCTGGGGATGGGGCGGGAGTTGTATGAGGCGTATCCCGTCTTTGCTGAGGCGTTGGATGCGGTGTGCGAGCACTTCGAACTCCCGCTGAGGGATGTGCTGTTCGGGTCCGAGGCTGCGCTGCTGGACCAGACCGCGTACACGCAGCCTGCGCTGTTCGCGATCGAGGTCGCTCTCTTCCGGTTGGTTGAGTCGTGGGGGCTGCGTCCGGACTTCCTGTCCGGACACTCGATCGGTGAACTGGCTGCCGTGCACGTTGCCGGGGTGCTGACCCTGGAAGACGCCTGCGCGTTGGTGGCGGCTCGTGGCCGTCTGATGCAGGAGTTGCCGAGCGGTGGCGCGATGGTCGCCGTTCAGGCCGCCGAGGAGGAGGTCACGCTCACGGAGGGCGTGAGCATCGCGGCGATCAACGGCCCGACGTCCGTGGTTGTTGCGGGTGACGAGGCCGAGGTTCTGGAGATCGCTGCGGGCTTCGAGGTGCAGGGTCGTAAGACCAAGCGTCTGACCGTCAGCCACGCGTTCCACTCCCCGCACATGGACGGCATGCTGGACGCGTTCCGCGAGGTGGCGTCGACGTTGACGTTCAACGCCCCGCGCATCCCGATCGTCTCCAACCTCACCGGCGCCTTGGTCTCCGCCGAGGAGATCACCACCCCGGAGTTCTGGGTCCGTCACGTCCGTGAGGCCGTCCGTTTCCTCGACGGCATCCGCACACTCGAAGCCCAGAACGTCAGGACCTTCATCGAGCTTGGCCCCGATGGTGTCCTGACCGCCATGGCCCAGGACTGCGTCACAGCTGATGGCGCCTCCTTCGTCCCGGTACTCCGCAACAGTCGCCCGGAGCCGGAGACCCTCACCACCGCCCTAGCCCAAGCCCACGTCAACGGCATCCCCGTCGACTGGAAGGCGTACTTCACCGGAGCCGGCGCCCGTCGTATCGATCTGCCCACTTACGCCTTCCAACGCCAGCGCTACTGGCTGGAAAGCCCCACGGTCACAGCCCCGGCCGCGCCCACCGTCGACTCGGTGGACGCACGCTTCTGGGAAGCCGTGGAACGCGACGACTGGTCGTCTCTAGCGGCCGAGTTGGAGCTAAGTGCGGACCAGCCGTTGAGTGCCGTGATGCCCGCGTTGTCGGCTTGGCGTCGGCAGCAGCGGGAGCGGTCGGCGGTGGATGGCTGGCGGTACCGGGTGACGTGGAAGCCGGCGACCGAGCGTGCTGCGCAGGCGCTGACCGGTACCTGGCTGCTGGTGGTCCCGGCCGCGAAGCCCGACGACGAACTGGTCGACGCGGTCACCCACGCGCTGTCCGCGCGAGGTGTCGACGTGCAACGCGTCGATGTCGACGCCGCCAAGATGACGCGCCCTGCACTGGCCGAGCAACTCACCGAGCACCGTGCCGCAGACGGCGTGCTGTCCCTGCTGGCGCTGGACGAGTCGGCCGGTCTGACGGCTTCCGCTGTGCTGGTGCAGGCGTTGGATGACGCGGGTGTCGTCGGGCCGCTGTGGTGTGCGACGTCAGGCGCGGTGTCCACTGCGTCGTCCGACCGGCTGCGCAACGTGAGCCAGGCGGCGGTGTGGGGCTTCGGCAGGGGCGTCGCCTTGGAGTACCCGGAGCGGTGGGGCGGCCTGGTTGATCTGCCGGACGTGCTGGACGAGCGGGCTGCCGGGCGCCTGGCCGACGTACTGGCGGGCCTGGGCGGCGAGGACCAGGTGGCGGTACGTGCCTCCGGGGTCTTCGGGCGCAGGCTTGTACGCGCCGGGCGCGGTGTGGCGACCGGCGCCGCCGCTTGGCAGCCGCAGGGCACGGTGCTGGTCACCGGTGGGACGGGCGCGTTGGGCGCCGAGGTCGCCCGATGGCTGGTACGTAACGGTGCCCAGCACGTGGTGCTGACCAGCCGCCGGGGCGCGGACGCGCCCGGTGCCGCCGAGCTCGAAGCCGAACTGGCCGCCTCCGGCGCACAGGTGACCATCGCCGCGTGCGATGCGGCAGACCGCGAGGCGCTCACACGCCTCCTCGATTCGATTCCGGCCGAGCACCCGCTGACGGCAGTGCTGCACGCCGCGGGTGTGCTGGACGACGGTGTGCTGGACGCGCTCACCCCCGAACGTTTCGAGAGCGTCCTGCGGGCCAAGGCCGTCTCCGCGCTCAACCTGCACGAACTCACCCGCGAACTCGATCTGTCGGCGTTCGTCCTCTTCTCGTCCATGAGCGGCACGCTCGGTGGAGCGGGTCAGACCAACTACGCTGCCGCGAACGCCTACTTGGACGCGCTCGCCGAGCAGCGTCGCGCCGACGGCCTGGTGGCGACGTCCGTGGCCTGGGGGCCGTGGGCCGATGGCGGGATGGCCGCCGACGGTGTGCTTGAGCGCCGCATGAGGCGCGAGGGTATGCCGCCGATGGCCCATGAGTTGGCGATCCGCGCGTTGCAGCAGGCCCTCGACCTGGGTGACGCAACGGTCACCGTGGCCGACATCGACTGGGACCTCTTCATTCCCGCGATGACAGCGGCGCGGCGCAGCAACCTCTTCGCTGAACTGCGTGACTCCCGGGCGATTTCGGAATCGGCGGCTGCCGCGGTCAGCCTCCGGAGCTCGGCCGCTGAATCCTCCTCACTGGCCGAGCGGTTGGCCGGGTTGACCGAGGCCGAACGTGAGAAGGAACTGCTGGACCTGGTCCGTACGCAGGTCGCTGCGGTGCTGGGGCACGGTGGCGTGGATGCGGTGGAGGCGGGTCGGGCGTTCCGGGAGCTGGGCTTTGACTCGCTGACCGCGGTTGAGTTGCGTAATCGCTTGGGCGTGGCGACGGGGTTGCGGCTTCCGGCGACGCTGATTTACGACTATCCGACGGCGGCGGCGCTTGCGGGTTATCTGCGCGGCGAGTTGGTGGGGACGGAAGCGGCTGTTGGGGGTTCGCTTCCGGGTGTTTCCACGGTGGCTGTGGATGACGATCCGATCGCGATCGTGTCGATGAGTTGTCGTTTCCCGGGTGGTGTTCGGTCGCCCGAGGAGCTGTGGCGACTGCTGGTCTCGGGCGGGGACGCGATATCCGAGTTCCCCACCGACCGCGGCTGGGACGTCGAATCGCTGTATGACCCGGACCCCGGCAAGGCAGGGAAGACGTACACCCGCGAGGGCGGTTTCCTCGGCGACGCCGCTCAGTTCGACGCCGCGTTCTTCGGGATCTCGCCGCGTGAGGCGCTGGCGATGGATCCGCAGCAGCGGCTGTTGCTGGAAACGTCCTGGGAGGCGTTCGAGCGCGCCGGAATCGACCCCGGCACGCTGCGCGGCAGCCAGGCCGGAGTCTTCGTCGGGACCAACGGCCAGGACTATCTCTCGCTACTTATGAGGGCGCCCGAGGGCCTTGAGGGCCACCTCGGGACCGGCAACGCGGCGAGCGTGGTCTCCGGCCGGATCGCGTATGTCTTCGGCCTTGAGGGGCCTGCGGTCACGGTCGACACGGCGTGCTCGTCGTCGCTGGTGGCGCTGCACTGGGCCGCGCAGGCCATACGCAACGGCGAGTGCTCACTCGCCTTGGTTGGCGGCGTCACCGTCATGACCACGCCTGAGAACTTCGTCGACTTCAGTCGTCAGCGTGGTTTGGCGGTGGACGGTCGTATTAAGGCGTTCGCTGCGGGTGCGGATGGTACGGGGTGGGGTGAGGGCGTTGGCATGCTGCTGGTGGAGCGGCTGTCGGATGCCCGCAGGAACGGTCACCCGGTGCTGGCGGTCGTGCGCGGTAGTGCCATTAACCAGGATGGTGCGAGTAATGGTCTGACGGCGCCGAATGGTCCGTCGCAGCAGCGGGTGATCCGGCAGGCGTTGGCCAGTGCTGGGTTGTCTGCGAGTGACGTGGACGCGGTGGAGGCGCACGGTACGGGGACCACGTTGGGTGACCCGATCGAGGCGCAGGCGCTGCTGGCGACGTACGGGCAGGAGCGGCCGGAGGACCAGCCGCTGTGGCTGGGCTCGATCAAGTCCAACATCGGGCACACCCAGGCAGCTGCCGGTGTCGCTGGAATCATCAAAATGGTGCTGGCGATGCGGCACGGTGTGTTGCCGCAGACGTTGCATGTGGATGAGCCGACGCCGCACGTGGACTGGTCGGCGGGTGCGGTCTCGCTGCTGACGGAGTCGATGCCCTGGCCGGAGACCGGACAGCCACGCCGTGCGGGTGTGTCCTCGTTCGGTATCAGTGGCACCAACGCCCACACGATCATTGAGCAGGCACCGGAGCTAGAGGCCGATGTCGCGGCCGAAGGCGCCACTGGGTACCCCGTGCTGCCGTATGTGCTGTCGGCCAAGAGCGCGGCCGGACTACGGGAACAGGCGGAACGACTCCGCTCGCACCTGTCGACGCAGCCCGAACTCGCACCGATCGACATCGCGTACTCGCTGGCTACCGGCCGTTCGGCGCTGGACCGGCGGGCCGTGGTGACCGCGGCTGACCAGGGCGAACTCCTGCACGCCCTTGAAGCGCTCGCGGATGGCCGTGGCGGCGCGGGTGTGGTTGAGGGCTCGTTGACCGGTGGGAAGTTGGCGTTCCTGTTTACCGGGCAGGGCAGTCAGCGGCTCGGTGCGGGTCGTGAGCTGTATGGGGTGTATCCGGTGTTTGCGGATGCGTTGGACGCGGTGTGTGCGGTGTTGGACGCGCATCTTGAGCGGCCTTTGTATGACGTGCTGTTCGGGGTAGACGCGGGTCTGTTGGATCAGACCGTTTACGCGCAACCCGCGTTGTTCGCGGTTGAGGTCGCGCTGTTCCGGTTGGTGGAGTCGTGGGGGCTCAAGCCTGATTTCCTGTCCGGGCATTCGATTGGTGAGCTTGCTGCCGCGCATGTGGCGGGGGTGTTGTCGCTTGAGGATGCCTGCACGTTGGTGGCGGCGCGTGGCCGTCTGATGCAGGAGCTTCCCGGGGGCGGTGCGATGGTCGCTGTCCAGGCCGCGGAGGAGGAGATCACGCTCACGGAGGGCGTGAGCATCGCGGCGATCAACGGCCCGACCGCGGTTGTGATCGCGGGTGACGAGAGCAAGGTTCTGGAGATCGCGGCGGGCTTCGAGGTGCAGGGTCGTAAGACCAAGCGGCTTGCCGTCAGCCATGCGTTCCACTCGCCGCACATGGACGGCATGTTGGAGGCGTTTCGGGAGGTGGCGTCGGGGCTGACGTTCGAGGCTCCGCGCATTCCGATCGTCTCGAACCTCACCGGTGCTGTGGTGTCGGCTGAGGAGATCTGCGCGCCGGAGTTCTGGGTCCGCCATGTTCGGGAAGCGGTGCGTTTCCTGGATGGTGTGCGGGTGTTGGAGGCCGAGGGCGTTACGACGTTCGTCGAGCTCGGCCCCGACGGTGTGCTGTCCGCGATGGCGCAGGACTGCGTCATGGCCGAGGACGCCGTATTCGTTCCGGTACTCCGTCGCGATCGGTCCGAGTCGGAATCGCTCACCACGGCCCTTGCTCTCGCCTTTTCCCGTGGAATCGCCGTGGACTGGGCCGCCTATTTCACCGGGTCCAGGGCCCGCCGGGTTGAACTGCCGACGTACGCCTTCCAGCACGAGCGTTTCTGGCCCGACGTTGCCGCAGTGCCGAGCGGTGATCCGGAATCCATTGGTCTGGGTGCTGCTGGTCATCCGTTGTTGGGTGCTGCGGTGGCGTTGGCTGATAGTGGCGGTTTTCTGTTTACGGGTGTGTTGTCGGCGGGTTCGCGTTCTTGGGTTGCGGATCATGTGGTGTTGGGCTCGGTGTTGTTGCCGGGTACGGCGTTTGTGGAGTTGGCGGTTCATGCTGGTGTTCGGGTGGGGGCTGGGCGGCTTGAGGAGTTGACGTTGGAGGCGCCGTTGGTGCTTCCTGCGGGTGTTGGTGTGCGGTTGCAGTTGGTGGTGGAGGCTGCGGACGCGTCGGGTCGGCGGGTGTTTGGTGTGCATTCGCGTCGGCGGGATGCGTTGGGTGGTGAGCCGTGGGTGCGGCATGCCACGGGTGTGTTGGCTGCTGATGTTGTGCCGGTGGTTGGGGATTTGGGTGTGTGGCCGCCGCGGGGTGCGGTGGCGGTTGCGGTTGATGGGTTGTATGGGGAGTTGGCGGAGGCTGGTCTGGAGTATGGGCCGGTGTTTCGTGGGCTTCGGGGGGTGTGGCGTCGTGGCGAGGAGTTGTTCGCCGAGGTGGCGTTGCCGGAGGAGGCGCGGGAGGACGCGGGCCAGTACGGGCTGCACCCGGCACTTCTAGACGCCGCACTCCACTCACTCGGTCTTTCCCAGGAAACGGAGTCGAATTCCGGGGCGCTGCTTCCCTTCGCGTGGAGTGGTGTTTCTCTTTATGCGGTTGGTGCGTCGGCGCTTCGGGTGCGGCTTTCTGAGTTGCGGCCGGGTGTGGTGTCGTTGCTGGTGGCTGATGGTTCGGGTCAGTTGGTGGCGTCGGTTGACTCGGTGGCGTTGCGGGCGGCTTCGGCGGATCAGGTTCGGGCTGCCGCTGGTGTCGGGCACCATGAGTCGTTGTTCCAGCTGGAGTGGACCCCGCTGCCGACACCGGCCGCTCGGGAATCCTCCCGGGAGCAGTGGGCCATGGTTGGCGGCCCCGAGGACTTGGCGGAACTGGCCGAAGCAGTTGCTTCCGGTGCGTCACCTGCTCCCAACACCGTGTTGATCGACTGCGCCCCGCAGGGATCCGAGTCGGTGGCCTCTGCCGATGCGGTGCGTGCTGCTGCGTATCGGGTCTTGGGGTTGGTCCAGGCGTGGTTGGCGGATGAGCGGTTCGCTGAGTCGCGGTTGGTGTTGGTGACTCGGGGTGCTGTTGAGGCGGTGCCGGGTGAGGGTGTTCGGGATCTGGCGTTCGCGGCGGCGCGGGGGTTGTTCCGTTCGGCGCAGTCGGAGAACCCGGGCCGGTTGGTGCTGCTGGATCTGGACGACGACTCGGCAGCGCAGGTTGCCTTGACGCTGCTCGGCTTGGATGAGCCGGAGTTGGCGGTGCGCGGGGGTGTGGTGCGTGCGCCACGTCTTGTCCGCGCGGCGATGACCGATGACGAGTTCGTGTCGCCTTTTGGTGGCGAGGGCACGGTGCTGGTCACTGGTGCTACGGGCACGTTGGGTGGTCTGGTGGCGCGGCACCTGGTCGCTGAGCACGGCGTGCGCCATCTGCTGCTGACCAGTCGGCGTGGCACGGAAGCCGAGGGCTCCCGTGAACTCCTGGCAGAGCTCCGGGAGTTGGGCGCTGAAGCCAGGCTGGTGGCGTGCGATGCCGCCGACAAGGGTGCGTTGACGGATCTGCTGGGTTCGGTTCCGGTGGAGTATCCGCTGGTGGGTGTGGTGCATGCGGCGGGTGTGTTGGATGACGGTGTTATTTCGTCGTTGACGCCGGAGCGGGTGGATGGGGTGTTGCGTCCGAAGGTGGATGCGGCGCTGAATCTGGATGAGTTGACGCGGGATGCCGGCCTGCGGGCGTTTGTGTTGTTCTCGGGTGCGGCTGCGGCGTTTGGTGCTGCTGGGCAGGGGAGTTACGCGGCGGCGAACGCGTTCTTGGAGGCGTTGGCGCAGCGGCGTCGTGCGCAGGGTCTTCCGGCGACCGCTATGGCGTGGGGCCTGTGGGCACAGTCCAGCGGAATGACCGGCAGCCTGGACGAGGTCGATCTGCGCCGCATCACGCGAGGCGGTGTGGCGCCGCTGTCCTCGGAGGAGGGTCTGGCGCTCTTCGATGCTGCGGGTGCGGTGGATCAGGCCGTGGTGCTGCCGATGCGGTTGGACCTCGCTGCCGTGCGGGCGGAGGCGACGGCGACTGGCACCGTACCGGCGCTGCTACGCGGCCTGGTACGGGCGCCGATACGCCGTGCGGTTGACGCAGGGGCTTCTGCTGACGGCAACTCGCTGGCTCAGCGCCTCGTCGGCATGGAACAGGCCGAACGCGACCGCACCCTGGTGGAACTGGTGTGTGCTCGGGTCGCGGCGGTGCTGGGCTACGCCGGACCGGAATCCGTCGAAGCTGGCCGGGCGTTCAAGGAGTTGGGTTTTGATTCGCTGACGGCGGTGGAGCTGCGTAATGATCTGAAGACGGTCACTGGGTTGCGGCTTCCGGCGAC
>JBEYJY010000077.1:0-9147 GCA_040631425.1 Streptomyces sp. NPDC020096 | reverse complement strand
CCAGCACCACCCGAACCTGCTCGCTAGCTTCCTCACCGCAACCGGCCTGAGCTGGGACCCACAACCGTCAACTCCATAAGCAAAGACCAGTAGAACTCTCACAATGGAGCAGCGAATATCGCCAGGCCGGTCTGTAGCCGGCCGTTGGTGGCGTGGTGGGGCGCTGGGGACACCTCGGGTCGCTCTTCGGCTGCGCGTCTAGGGTGGTGACCGTGGTAGATGCCGATGATGTCCGTCGTATCGCGTTGTCCCTCCCGGAGACCGTGGAGAAGGAGGCGTGGAGCATGCCGACGTTTCGGGTCGCCGGGAAGATGTTCATCACGGTCCCTGACGATCAGACCTCATTCGCTGTGCGGTGTCCGAAGCATGAGCGGGCGGAGTTGATCGCTGCGGAGCCGGAGAAGTTCTGGGTGCCACCGCATGAGGTGTCTTCCGCCTGGGTGCGCGTGCGACTCGGCGCTCTGGAAGACATGGCCGAGCTGTACGAGATTCTTGTGGACTCCTGGAAGCAGGCCGCACCGGACCGCCTCGTGGAGGCCTTCAGAGTGCTGGGACCGGTAGACCCGGGTGAGGGCAACCGGTGACCTGGCCAGCGAACCCGCGCATTGGGTGTGGGGTCCGTGTCCGGGCCCCGGGGCGCGCAACGGCGTTCGCGCTGGGGGTCAAGGGGTCGCAGGTTCAAATCCTGTCGTCCCGACTTGCGAAACCGCAGGTCGAAGGCCGTTTCCGCAGTGATGCGGGAGCGGCCTTGACGCGTTTTCCGGGCTCTGTGAGTGCGGTGTGATACCCGCTGATCTCGGACGAATCCCGTTGCTCTCAGGTGACAAGTCTCAGCTCGCTTTCTCTGCGGGGTAGTTGACTGTGCTGATCTGCTGGGGCCTTCGAGGCGAGTGAGTGCGGCGTGTTCTCCGGAGGGGGACGGGTGGCGGGGCCTGGTCGGCGGTCGTGAGGGCTTGGTCGATGATGTCGACGGCGTTGCGGGCGGCCTGGGCGGTGAGGTGGCTGTAGATGTTGGCGGTGGTGGACAGGGTGGAGTGCCGCAGGGTCTTGGAGACGATGGTGAGGGGGACGCCGGCGGTGATGGAGATGGTGGCGGCGAGGTGGCGCAGGTCGTGGACGCTGGTGCGGGGGACGCCGAATTCGTGGCACAGGCGGTGGAAGTGGTTGAGGACGTAGGCGGGGTGCAGGGGGCGGCCGTCGGGCCGGTGGAAGACGTAGCCACCGCGAACCGCCCGGGTGCGTGAGGGGCCCTTGTCGGCTGCGCGGTGGCACAGGGCGATGGCGACGCGCGGGGAGATGGCGACCCAGGCTTTGCTCGTGCGGGTCTTTGGCACTGTGAGGACCAGGTGGTTGTTGTCGATGGCGGAGAGCGTGTAGCGGATGTAGAGCACCCGCTTGTTCAGGTGGACGTCGCTCCAGTGCAGGCCCAGTGCTTCGCCTTTGCGGATGCCGGTGCCGATGAGTAGTTCGATGAGGTCGGCGAAGGCCGGGTCGGCTTCGCGGCAGCGGCGCAGGAAGCGGGTGGCGTCCTGCACGGTCCAGATCTGACGTTCGGCTGCGGCGGGCCGAGGGATGACGGTGGGGCGGGCGGGGTTGTAGGGGAGTCGGTGGCGTCGGGCGGCGTCGCCGAGGGCGCTGGAGAGTGTGGCGAGGCAGCGGTGGACGGTGACTTTGCCGCGCCCGGCGTCGAGTTGGGTGTGGGTGAAGGCGGCGATGTGGGAGTAGCGCAGGTCGTCGAGCTTGACGTGGCCTAGGGCGGGGATGAGGTCGTGGGTGACGTAGTCGCGGTAGCGGACGTAGGTGGTCGGTTTGAGGGTGAGCTGCTTGTCGTTCAGCCAGGTGGTGAGGTAGTCGGCGAGGGTCTGGTTGGGGTCGGCGTTGAAGCCGCCCATCTGGCCCTCGACCATCCGGCGCAGGGCGGCCTCGGCGGTGGGGTAGCCACCGCGGCGGACGGTGGTGCGGTACCGGTCGGCGGAAGGCAGGTCGAGGGAGAAGGTCCAGGTGCCGTGATCGGGGTCGGTGGCGAGCTTGGGGCAGCGGGCTCCTAGCTGCTTTCCCTGCTGGTTGCGGCAGCCGCACCGGCGGAAGACGTGCCCGGCCTGGGCTGCAGAGCGCATGGTGATCGCCCCCAATGCGGGTTGTGCGAGACTTCCATGCTCACGATCGCTTGATGGACGTCAGAGGACCGTGAAACTCCGCACTCACCTCGCTCTCCCGGTGTCTACATTCCCACTCTGACCTGCGGCGATCCCTTGTCGTGGCGACAAGTGCGATGCGGCCTCACCATGGACTGGGGGTGCGTGATGAGCCCGCCCGTCGCGAATGGCTAGGGCTGTCAGAGGCGCCGCAGTCCGTCGGCGTGCGCCGACGTGGTGGCCGAGATTAAGCAGTTCACCCTGGATCCGCTTGTATCCCCATGTCGGGTTCTGTACCGCCAGTCGCTCGATGATGGAGGCGATCCCCGTGTTGACTGGTGGGCGGCCAGTGCGCGTTGCGTACGTCCGTTTCTGAACCGGCATGTCGCATGCCTTGCCGCTACGTAGTCGGAGGCCTGGGCTGACTTCTGGAACCCCACAAGCTTCCGGGAGGCAACCAGAACCGTCTGCGACGGCTCTTCTCAGGTGAAGTCGCCTGGTGCGCTCGGCGTGGGCCCCGTGCTCGGTTGCCCAGGCGGCAGATCAGAATTGGGGGGAACCAAAGCTGAACACCTACGTGCGCCCCAAACCCGCCCGGCGTCCAGGCCTGCGGGCATCGGGCATCGCCGCCGTCCTCGTCGCCCTGCCGGCATTGGGCGGCAGTGCTGCTCTCGCCACCGTGACCACCGCGCATCCCGCGGCCACCACGCATCCCGCGGCTTCCGTGCGGCCCCGTGCCCTCCGTCTGGTCGTCGACATGCCCCGCCGCGCCCCCGTGGGCCTTTGGAGCTATGGATCGCTGACGATTCGGAGCAAGGCGCGGCACGGCAGCGTCGATCTGTGGTTGGGGCAGGGCAAGGGCCCGGACAGCACCACCCGTGTCCAGCGGTACGACGTCACTACCCACCGGTGGCAGGACGAGGGGGGCTCGGGGGATCCGGGAGGCGGTACGTTCCCGCTGCCGACCTCCTCGGACCGGCCGGAGACCGTGCCGTTGCGGATCATGCCCCACGACGGCGACGCCAACATCACTTTCACCGCTACCTACGACGACGGCCGCGGTCACACGTACCCCAGCCCGGACCGCCTCATCGCCACCGTGGCGCCGACGGTGGCCCCCGCAGGACTGGCCGCAGGCGGCACCAAGCTGGTGCCGGGTGGCAAGCCGGTCACCTTCACCCTCCGCGTCCGCAACAGGACGCGCTACGACTACCCCGGTGTCAGGCTCCGCTATGACGCGGGAGCATGGAACAGCCGCTCGGAGGCTGACATCGCGTACCAAGGCCTGCACATCCAGCAGTACGCCGACGGGCGCTGGATGGACGTCGATCTGATCCCGGCGGATCGCCAACACGGCTTCACCGCCTTCTTCGCGCCACGTGGCGGCATGGATATCGGTCCGTCGACTACCGCCGACTACCGATTGCGGATCTGGGCAGACCGCGGCCTGTCGCGGCGTGCGACGAATGTCAACGGGACGTTCTTCGCGAGCGGCCCGGCGAACTCGTGGGGCGGTCAATGCGAGGGGGCGTTCACCATCTCGCGTCAGTGACCCTCGTACCCCCGGCTCTGCTTCTGTCGACGTCATTTGAACCCACTTTTTGAAGCGACGCCCACAGGCACAAGCACCGCCGATGCCCCTCTGCTGTCTGCAGCCCAAACGCGACCAGATGACGCCACATCACCCGCCTGAGCTGGCACCACGGCAATCGATGAAAACGTCGAAAGTCGACGGCTCGAGCCCCTCCCCATTTCCCCTCCCCGAACAGGACTACCCGAGCTTCCGCCCGCCGGATAAGCCGACTCGATAGGCTTCCTGCCGCCCCTCCCAACAGGAAGCAGGAAGCAGGACATGGACACGACCGACGACTTGGTCCAGTCGTGGCACCGCATCACTACCTGGCTCCAGCACAGCAGCTCGACGTCCTTGGTCGCGTTGCCCATCAGCCGCAGGCCCGCCAGTTTCAGCGACCTGCGCGCCAGGAGATAGATCCATGACCACCGCATGGACTCCGATCATCCTCGGGCCGACACCGCTCCCGCAGAGGAACCGTCCAGCTCAGCGGCCGAACCCGAGTTTTCACGCGGGACAGGCATAGAAGACGGGGCAGGACGGGGATCGCGCACTGACTACCGCTGGGCAGAACATGTCACTGGCTGGCCTGCTGCTCCCTTCCGTTGGTCTAGAACGCGGTCGTCGCCTTCCATCAGGAGGCAGTGCGCCACACCCTTGCCGGTAGGCGCGACCTCGAGGCGTGGAGTGTGCCCGCCATCCTCCTGTGTGCCCCATTCGGATCCGCTCACCTTGGCCGGTATGCTTACCGCGCCGTTAAGGCCATCGATGTAGTCGTACCTGACGGATTTCAGGTTGCCTCCGTCAGTCCAGGCTTTATACGTCACGCCAGATTTCTCGGCGCCGCAAGCCGCCAGGAGTCCACATGTAACAACCAGCCCCGCCGTCATGGTTATGAGCTTCGTGGCCGCTGATATTGGGAATGAAGGCATGACTTGTCCTCTCGCTCAGTGAGTTCACTTGGGTGTGGGGTCGGGGAAGGATCTGTCGCCGAAGAGGACTCGGCTTGCCGCGGCCCGGCCGAACGGTGTGCGTAGCAGGGTGAACGCCGCTGCTGCCGTGGTAGGCGTCCGTACGTGGGCCAATACCCGGCGCAGGATGAGTCGTCCGCGGAAGTGGGGGCGGAGTGCGGCTCCGTCGTAGTTGGTCATCGTGTCCGGTTTTCCGGTGCGCAGTGCGTCGTTGAGGACCTCGGCTGCGAGTTTCGACTGCCGTAGGCACGGGTCCAGGCCGCCGGCGGTGAGTGGGGAGACCGCGCCTGCTGCATCCCCCACGAGAAGCCCGTCGGCGCAGCTGATCCGGCGCAGCAGGCCGCCGACGGGTATGGGGCCTGCGCGCCGCTCCACCTTTTCGGGACGTTCGATGCCAGTCAGTCCGGGCGCTGAGGCGCTGAACCGCTCCATGGCACGGCGAAGACCGTCTGGATAGCGGTCGGCATAGCCTGCGACTCCGACATGGGCGTGTTGCCCGTCGTTGACTACCCAGGCCAGGTAGCCGGGGGCAAGTGAGGGGTCGAGTACGCAGTGGAATGTCGGTGGCTGGTCGCTTCCGGGTAGTTCGAAGACCTCTTCGGCGCCGACGATCAGGTGGTGGTTGTGGTCGAGAGCGAGGTCGCGGGCGACTTTTGAGCGGGCCCCGTCGGCGCCGACGACGAAGCGGGCCCGGACCGCGGTCGGTCCGTCGCGACCGGCCAGGTGGAAGGTGTTGCCCTGTCGGCCGGCGTAGCGCGTGCCGAGTGCTATGCGTACGCCGGCGTCGACCGCGGCGGCGGCCGACGCTTCGTAGAGTGGTGCCATGTCGCCCACCCGGTACTCGTCGCGGGAGCTGGTGAGGCTGACCGGGCGGCGCAGGTTAGGGGGGTAGAGGACCACGCGTCGGATCGGTGGTCCGAAGCAGTCGGAGGGCAGCGGGAAGTCATCGAGTGTCTTCCGCACGAAGATTCCCGTGGTGCGGATCGCGCCGGCAAGACTAGTTCGGCGTTCGACCAGCAGCACGTCGTGGCCTTGTCGGGCGATGAGTGTGGCGGTGTTCAGTCCGGCCAGCCCGGCCCCGACCACCAGTACGTCGGCACTGTCTGCCGCGAGACGGTAAGACAGGCGTGCTGTCGTCATGGTCTGCTCTGTTCCTTGTGGAGTCCGTCATCGGTGCGTTCGACGCGCGGCAGGCGCCGAATGGCGGCGGGCAGTACGGCGACGGCCCGGGCCGCGAGGGTGAGATGTGCGGACGTCGTCGTCGGGTCGTCACTCGGGAGCTTGCTGAAGATCAGGCGGAGCGGGTCGCGCAGCAGGGATGGTCGGGGGCGTCGTACCTGGTGATCGTGTGCAGGCGGCCGGCTACCGCGGCTGCGGTCACCACGGCGAGGATCCAGTTGGGACAGATGCTCCAGATTCGTGCGCAGCCCTGTCCCTATCCCCTGGGTGATCGGGCTCCCAGTGCAGCAGGTCTCCGGGCTGGCACTCGAGCACCTCGCACAGCGCGGCGAGCGTGGTGAAGCGTACCGCCTTGGCGCGGCCGTTCTTGAGCACCGCCAGGTTGGCGGGTGTGATCCCCACCCGGTCCGCCAGTTCGCCCACGGACATCTTCCGCTTGGCCAGCATCACGTCGATGTCGACGGCGATCGGCATCAGATCACCTCGGCCAACTCGGCCCCCAGCTGCGATGCTTCCACGTCGCGTGCGACGGCCTGTGCGAGCAGCATCCGCAGCACGAGCACGATGAGCGCGTTCCCGAAGACCGCCAGGCAAACCCCGCCCAGCAGGGCCACAACGCCCAAGGGCACGTCATCGCCTGACGCCAGGACCACCCCGAGCGCGAACACTAGGAGCGCGGCCGCCACGAACGCGCCGATCACGAGATGGACGTAGCGGAATGCGGCGTGGGAGAACACGGTTCCGCGTCGCACCATCGTCACCAGCCGCCACACGCAGACCAGGACGACCTGGACGACCTGGACCGTCACGACGCCCAGGATTGTGATCACGAGGACCGGAGTGCGGCGTTCCGCAAGGACGCCCTCGTCCATAGCTCCCGCCAGCATCGCCACCATCACCGTCTGGGCGAACACTGATCCGGCGTGCAGCGCCACCATCACGGCGCGCAGCGCGAGCACTGTCAGCTTTCCCAACGCCACTCCCCTGATCGAATCACGATGGAAATCTATCGACTATCGATAGAAGTGGCAAGTCGGCTCCGCTGGCGGGATGGGCGTGCGTGCCCTCCACCCCACGGGAAGGACCAGATGCGGCGGAGGTGCAGAGACCTCGAGCCGTTTGCCAACCGGATGCTGACGCATTGCTGGTCCAGCCGCCTCGCGGCCGGACCCGGGCTTCGCCCTGAGGGGAGGACACCCCACACCTTCCACGGCGACTGCACCCTGGCACCGCTTCCGCCGCGGACCCCCGAAGCAGGCGACGAACGGATCCCGACCTGACCGCAATGCTCAGCGATCCGGCCCTGACCGGCATGCCACGGCCATCGTCCGCCCGGTACCCTGGAGTACTGGCGCGGCTGGGCCCAGAACGCCGCCCACCTCCTGGAACTCACCGAGGAGTTCTTCAACCGGGCCGGCCAGGACGTCCACCGGGCCCAGGCGGTCATCCACTCGAACAGCGGCAGGTCGGCGAAGGAAGCGACGTGCGGGTGGCTTGCGATGACGTCGGTGGCGGTGGCCGCCCAGCGGTGCCACTCGCTGGCGTGGGCTTGGCGTTCACCGGTGCGCGCGCAGGTGGCCAGCCACCAGCCTGTGGGTGCCGACAACCCTGTCACCTACGCTGAGCTGCGGTTTCACGATTACGATGTGATCACGCCGGGGGTGTTCGCAGGCCCGCCGACGCACGCTTGGGATTCGTGACGTTCCGTCTGCTCTACCGTTTCGGCCTCCTCCTACTCGGCTGGCTGCGCCTGCTGGCGCGGTCCTCCGCGGCCAAGGATGTCGAGATACTGGTACTACACCATCAGCTGAGCGTCCTCGAACGCGGCAGGCCGAAGCCCACCTTCACCCTCGGCGACCGGGCCGTGATCGCAGCCCTGGTCCGACTGCTGAGCAAACGTCAGCGCCTCAACCTGAAACTCTTGGTCATCCCGCGCACGGTCCTGCGCTGGCACGCGATGTTGGTCGCGAGGAAGTGGACCTATCCGCACCGAGGCCCGGGTCGCCCGGCCAAGTCCGAGGCATTGCGTGCTCTGGTGCTGCGCCTGGCTCGCGAGAACGACGGATGGGGGTATCGCAGAATCCACGGCGAACTGCGCACCCTGGGATGGACGGTCGCCGCCTCCACGGTGCGGGAGATCTTGAAGCAGGCCGGGGTCGACCCGGCACCCCAGCGTTGCGCCTGCCGAGAATGTCATCCACGCAGCTCAGGCGCTTGTTCGGTGCTGCGGCAGGATGAGCACTCGTGTTACTTCGTCTCGCCTACCTGACTGTCACCAACGCGTTCGCAGCGCTGCGGCTGCTACCGATGAGCGATCGCGACAAGGACGCGGAGATTCTCGCCCTGCGCCACCAAATCATGGTCCTTGAGCGGCAACTCGGCGCGGATCGGGTGGAGTTCCGTCCGGAAGACCGGGCCTTCCTCGCCGCTCTGCTGGTGCCTCTGCCGCGGCAGGTTTTGCGCCGGCTCCGGTTGCTGATTCAGCCCGACACCGTGCTGCGATGGCACCGCGACCTGATCAAACAGCGCCACGCCCGCACCTGCCGACCCAAGAGACCAGGACGCCCGCCCACCGTCCGTTCGATCCGCATCCTGATCCTGCGTTTGGTCCAGGAGAACCCATCGTGGGGCTACCGCAGGGTGCACGGCGAACTCGCCACCCTCGGCATCAAGGTCGCCGCCTCCACCGTCTGGGAGATCCTCAAAACCGAGGGCATCGACCCCGCCCCCGACCGGGCCGCCACCACGTGGGCCGACTTCCTGCACTCCCAGGCCGACGCCCTCCTTGCCTGCGACTTCATCGAGACCGTCACCCCGACCGGCCAGCGCCAGTACATCCTGGCGGTCATCGAGCACGCCACCCGCCGCATCCGGATCCTCGGCACCACCACGCACCCCACCGCGCAGTGGGTAAGCCAGGCCGCACGAAACCTGGTCATGGATCTGGAGGACGCCGCAGCCACCGTCACGTACCTGATCCGGGACAGGGACGCGAAGTTCCCCGCTCTCTTCGACCAGATCCTGGCCGACGCTGGCATCCAGACCGTGCTCACCGGCATCCGGATGCCCCGCATGAACGCCATCATGGAGCGCTGGGTGCAGACCTGCCGCCACGAACTCCTGGACCGCACCCTCATCTGGCACGAGCGCCACCTGCGCCACGCCCTCCGCCAGTTCGAGCTGCACCACAACGCTGCGCCTGCCGATAACCTCATCCGCCCAGCTCATGCCGCATGTTGGTACTCGTGGAGGATTGCGGGTGCCGATAAAACATCCGTGCTGGTCGAGC
>JBEYJY010000076.1:0-9599 GCA_040631425.1 Streptomyces sp. NPDC020096 | reverse complement strand
GTGTCCTTCATCCCCAGCGGGCCGAAGATCCGCTCACCCAGGAACGTCTCGAACGACTGCCCGGTGACCCGGGCGACGAGCACACCGAGCACATCATTGCTGATCTGGTACTGCCAGTGCTCTCCGGGCTGATGCATCAGCGGCAGCGTGCCCAGGCGGCGCATCCACTCGTCCGGCGCGGCCAGCGCTGTCGCGCTCTGACTGAAGATGCCCCGCTCGAAAACCGCGTCCATGATCGGGGTGCCCAGCGCCGTCAGATCCATGCCGAGCCCGAAGGTGGAGGTCAGCAAGTCCCGTACGGTGATCGGCCGCCGCGCCGGCACGGTGTCGTCCAGCGGGCCGTCGACCCGCTTGAGCACCTGCCGGTCGGCGAGCTCGGGCAGCCACGGCTCCACCGGGTCGTCGAGCCGCAGCCTGCACTCGTCCAGCAGGACCATCGCCGCCGCCATCGTGACCGGCTTGGACGTCGAGGCCATCCGGAAGATCGTGTCCCGGCACATCGGCGCGCCACCGTCATGGCGCATCGTCCCGACCGCTTCGACGTGCGTCTCACCGCCCCGGCTGACCAGGGCGACGAGTCCAGGAATCTTCCCGGACTCCACGTGCCGTGCCAGCACGTCGCGGATTTTGCGCAGCCCTGCTTCGGACAAGCCGCTGTGCTGGTCGGTGAGGTAGAGGGACATGACTGTGTGCTCCTTGTGGGTTGCGTGGGTGGGTGGTTGGCCCGGTGAGGTGTGGCTGCCGCCGGGCGCGTCCTGGGCGGTGGCTGCGCGCATCCAGGGCGGTGGCCGTGCTGCGTTCGCCGTGCGGGACGCCTCCCCGGCGCGGCGTCCATGGCGTTCGCGAGTTCTCGTTCGCCCCGATGGCCGGGTTGGTGTTGAGGGGTGCTCCTTTGGAGGGAGCGGGTCAGAGGCTGCGGGCGGTGATGTCGCCGTGGGAGGTGGTGGCGCGGATGTCGAGATCGGCGGTGCCATCGTTCTTGAGGGTGTTGCTGATGCGGCCGTGGGCGGTGCCGGCGTCCAGGGAGGCGGAGACTCCGCGGGCGGCGCCGACCGTGATGTCGCCGTACTGGGTGCTGAGCACGACCGTGCCGCCCACGGCCTCGGCGATCCGGATGTCACCGCGTGCGGTGCTGATCTTGGCGGCCCCGCCCAGCCGACCGATCTCGACGTCGCCGTCGACTGCGGTGAGGCGGACGCTCGCGGCCTCGTCCAGCTTGATCTGGCGGTACGCGCCTTCGAAAGTGACGTCGCCGAGGCGGCCGAGGGTCCGGAGTTCGGCGCTGGCTGCCTTGGCCTCAACCCGGGAACCTGCGGGCAGCTTGACCGTCACCTCGATGGATCCGGAGGGGCCGAGGTACTGGTTCTTCGCCGAATTCTCGATGCGCAGGACGCCGTCGGCGTATTCGACCGTGGTCTGCTCCGCTGCCTTCACGTCGCGGCCCTTCGAGGCGTTCGCAGGCAGGACCTCGACCGCGGTGTCGGCCCGGTCTGCGGCGATGAACTGGACGCGTCCCGCGGGGATGTCCAGGACGGCGGAGATCGGGGCGGGGGTGTCGAACTTCTGCATCGTGCTCTCCCTAACGCTTGCGGCTCGGCGTTTCCGAACAACGGAAACGCTACGTTGCTTTCCAGAACTACACAACGAGATCTTTGCTTAGAAACAGCATCTATGCAGGTAGATGGGCAAGAATCATTGCAACGCCCTCTCGTTTAACGCAACGACGGAACAGTCGGCCGTTGCAATGCATTGAAGATGAACGCTATGGTGGAGGCGTCAGGGAACACCGAGCAGCCCCATGGAGCACCCATGGGGCATGAAGGGGGTCGCGATGCCGGGAGGCAGGCTCACCCAGCAGGAGCGCCAGCAGATCGCGGTTGGGCTGGCCGACAGCCTGGCCTACGCCGAGATCGCCCGCCGTCTCGACCGTCCGACCTCCACCATCACGCGTGAGGTGATGCGCAACGGCGGCCCCACCGGCTACCGCGCCGACCTGGCCCACCGCGCCACCCAGCAGCGCACCCACCGGCGCAGGCAGGCCGCGCCCCTGGGGTCGCAGGCGCTCCCGCAACCCTACGGACGCGACGCCGAGGCCGTGCGCGACTACCAGGAGACCCTCACCACCGTCTTCATGACCTCGGGCCTGCCCAAGATGATGGCCCGGGTGCTGGGTTGCCTCTACACCACCGACACCGGCAGCCTCACCGCCTCCGAACTCGCCCAGCGCCTCCAGGTCAGCCCGGCGTCCATCTCCAAAGCGATCACGTTCCTCGAAAGCCTGGACCTCGTCCGCCGGGAACGCGACGAACGCCGCCGCGAGCGCTACGTCGTCGACGACGACCTCTGGTACCAGTCGACGATCCGCAGCGCCCGAGCCAACGACCAGTTCATCGAGACCGCACGGCAGGCCGCCGGCATCCTCGGCCGCGGCACCCCGGCCGCCACCCGCCTCGAAAATGCCGCCCGCTTCCTCGACTTCGTCAGCGAAGGACTCATCCACGCCGCGGAACAGGGTCGCGAGGTCCTCTACACCAGAACCGAAACGACCCCAGACGCCACAGCAACGCCACGTTCAGATCGCGCATAGACAACCGCCTCGACGGTCAGCCAGTGGCGCCCGCGCCGGATCCTTCATCCTGAGGCGACCCCTCGCGGCGCGGCCAGGGCCGGCCCCAAGCCGAGCCGGGCGGGTGCTTCGGCGACACATACGTCGACACCGCTACCTCCAGCGTCGGCCACGACGTGTGCCAGCCCCGGGAGACGAAGTGGGTGGAAGGCTTCTGCGGGCAGGCAGGCCCGTACTGGCCGACGGAACTGCCCCTGGTTCACGTCACAGAGGAGTGCTCCGACGGGAATCGGGCCACGGTCGCGCACCCGAACGCCGCCGGCCAAGCCAACATCGCGACCCAGGTCGAGGCCGCCATCCGCGCAGCACTGTGTCCACGGACACGGCCACGTCCTTGGCCTGACCCCCGCAACACGCCAGCTCTAACCTGGCCTTGGGCAACGCCAGACTCCCTGCGGCAGTGAGAAGTCGCGGCGCCGGGAGCCTCCGATGGAATCGAAGGCTCCCGGCGTTCACGCATCAGGATGTTCTCCACTGGCCGACGGGCTCAGGCTTCGCTCAGGCCGCGAGGCCGTTCTTCAGCGCGGTGGCGATCTGGACGACGCGCTCGGCTTGGTGGCGGGCGGCGTTGCGGGTCTGGTCGCCGACCGGGTTGCTTCCCTGGGCATCCACGTGAGAGGTGCCGTATGGGTTGCCGTCAGCGAACTTCACCGCGTCGGTGTAGCCGGGGGAGGCGATCAGGCCGCCGAAGTGGTGGATGGAGTTGTACAGCGCCAGCAGTGTGGACTCTTGACCGCCGTGGGTGGTGGCCGAGGTGACGAAGCCGCTGTAGACCTTGTTGGCCAGCTTGCCTTGGGCCCACAGGCCGCCAAGTGTGTCGATGAACTGCTTCAGTTGGGAAGATACGTTCCCGAAGCGCGTGGGAGTGCCGAAGATCACCGCGTCGGCCCATTCGACGTCCGCGGGCGTCGCTTCGGGCACACCGGCGCTGGCGGCGGCGTGCGCGGCCCAGGCTTCGTTGGACGCGATGGCGGCTTCCGGCGCGAGTTCAGCCGCCTTGAGCAGGCGGACCTCGGCGCCGGCCTTCTGGGCGGCGTCGGAGATCTCCTTGGCGATCTCGGCGCTGAAGCCGGTCGAGGAGTAGTAGACGACGGCGAGCTTGACGGGTGCGGTCACGGTTCCGGTCTCCGTTTCGTTGATGTTGTGGGCGCGATTGCGACTGAAAATTCCCATAGCTGGTTCTTTGCTTTTCTGGCGGTCGGAGTGTCCTGCCAGGTGACGGGAGCAGCGCACACTGCCATCTATCACTGACTGGTTTTGGGTTTCGAGAACGATGGCTCAGCAGACGATTGCGCCTTCTTCAGCGGCGTCACCGAGCCCGAAGAAACTGGTCGCCGAGAACCCGAACATCCGGCTGCTCGGATTCCCGGGACCAGAGGCAGAAGCAGGGATTAGAAGCAGCACGTGTCGGGCGGCGTAGCTGCCAGCGCAGGCTGCTGGCACTGAGCCGGCGCGCCCGGAAGCACACCTGTTTGCACTCAGCGGCGGGGGCCCTCGCCCGAGTGGTCCGAGTGCTCGTGGAGGCTGCGGTGCCAGTCGTTCACGGAGTACCAATGGCCGAGGTCGCCGGGGTGCACGAACATCGCCAACTGGTCCTCGACCCAGGGGTCGAACATCAGCAGTTGGCCTGCTACCCAGGGGTCGAGGCGGTGCTTCGCGCCCTGGTACGTCACGGCGTGCGCATAGCCGACCCGCCAGTTGCCATACTCGTGATCAGCGTGGCCTCGGAACGGGTGGCCAGGCACGTGATCGCCATGGTCGTGGCGTACGCCGTGGGGGCCGACGGCCTTCGCGTCCGCCGTCACGACGGCCCGAGCGGGGGTGCGCCCGCCGTCCAGGGGTGTGGACGCCGCCGCTGAGCCGCCGGCGGCGAGAAGAGCACCTCCGGCGAGTGCCGCGGAAATGCTCGCGGTTGCGATACGCCGCATGAGCTTCTTCATGGTCTTTCCTCCTTGCGCTGTCCGCCGTTTCTTGCCTGCCAACGGCGGACCTGCCGTTGTTCGGCCCTGCCGAAGCTACGCACTCACATGTAGTTGAACAATAAACTAGCCTGGTGAAACAAATCACGCGAATGGCCAGGAATAGGCGGGTGATGCCGCAGAGAAGGCCATCTGGGCGCGCGACCCCTCGCTTGGCGCCCACTCGACAGAGGAGATGCGGGCGACAGCGGGTGCCCAGGACTCTTGGGTCGCCAAGGTCTCCACCGAGCCCCGCCCTGCGTGACTCAGCTTGGGGGCTGGGTGCGATGCCGAGCCGCCGAATGCGCCGCCCTCGGCGAAGCGTCAAGTCGGATGCCGCTTACGCTGGTTGACCAATTTGAGCAATCGATGCCGCCGCACCTCTGGGACGCGCCAATTAGGGGCCTTCAGTCGCCGGGGAGCCCTGCCGACCGAAGGGGGCACCTGACGGTCGGGGCGATCGCGTGCCGCGAGGTCGGCGCGCTGATCTTCGCCCGCCCCTTCCCGTGGGCCGCCGCCCGCCGTGGAATCGCCCGTCCCGACCTCTCCACCGCATGGCGGGGTGCGGGGCTGTGACGCACACCACGCCACCAAAACGGACAAATCATGTCAGCATCGAGGTCATGCAATCTTCAACCGCCTGGCCGGTGCGCGCCCTCTCGGTTGCAGCGGGGGCGGCGGGTACCCGCCTTGCCACCCGCGTCAGCCCCGGGCGAGCCGGCCAAGTGGTGCACGGCGTGAAGAGCCTGCTTGCGGCGCTGCTCGCCTGGGGCATCGTGGCCCCATGGATCCCCGGAGGCCGCCCGTATCTGGCAGTCGCCACAGCGTTGATCATGGCCAATGCCACCACCGTGTACCGATCTGTAACGAACGCAGTGCACAGTGTGGTCGCCAAGCTGGTCGGACTGATCCTCGCCCTTGTGACCGCCTGGCTGATGGGATCGACCGCGGGCAGTATCGCGGCCATAGCGGTGATCGCGGTGGTGGTCGGACCTCGCCGCGCTGCTGACGACCGTCTGCAGATCGCCTCGGCCGCGCTCATCGGTTTGGCCGCCACAACAGCGACTCCGATGGGAAGCCTCGTATCCCCCGCGGTCCAGACGCTGACAGGTGCGGTGGTGGGCATCGTCGTGAACGCCCTTGTCCTGCCCCCGCTCTACCTGGATGAATCCGACTCTGCGGTGCGCGCCCTCGCCCGCGACATGGGGACGCTGCTGCGGGAGATGGGCGCCGGACTGGCCGAGCGGCAGCTGCCCGCGAGGGCACACACCTGGCTGCACCAGGCACGGGATCTGGAGAAACGTCTGCTGGACACGGAAGAGCAGGTACAGCAGGCGGATGAGAGCATGCGTTGGAACACCCGGTGCACTGCGCACGCGCGACGCAAGGACGGGACCTATGGAGAGGCGTTCAGAGCTCTGCGCGGAGTGTTTCTCCAGGTACGCGGAATCGCCCGGACACTGGCCGACAACGCGCACGACGACCATGTCGATCACCATCTGGGCCAGCAGTTCCTGGACCGGTACGGCGAGACCCTGGAGTTGGCCGGAGTGGCCGTCGAAGGGTTCGTCGAACCGCGCCCGGCGACCGGCACGCCGGACACAGCTCCCCGGGAGCGACTGCGCGGAGCGATCGACGGCGCCCTGACATGGCATGAGACCATGACCGACCTCATCGGCCGAGGCACTCTCACCAAGCCGGGCGCGTGGTACGTCTACGGCTCACTGATGACCGACGTGGAGAGGCTGCTGCTCGATCTGGACCACGCAAAGACGCATTGAGTTCCGCCGCGTGCTCACGCCTCCTGGCCGTGGGTCAAGCGGTCACCCGCAACCGTGGGACACGTCGGTGACGCGTTGGTCGATCCGGCACCCCTGCCCGAAACGCTGCCGCGGTAGCCGTGGAAGCAGGAGAACGTAGTGACTCCAGCCGCCGGAGTAGGTCAGGCTGGGACAAGGCCATCGCACACCCCCTGTCATTGAACTGGCCGTTCACCAGGGAGAGTTGCACGATGTCCTGCCTCTTGCTCAGGGAGCGGCCACCGGCGAAGGGCGTACGCCCCGGGCAGACAGACGCACGCTCACCGGCCTTGATCCGCTACACCACGAGAGCGGACGCCATCCTGTTCTGGCTGGACCGAGCCGACAGCCTTTCCCGCACCGCCGGCTGCGCCCGTCAGCACTGCCTGGCTTCGGTGAGCGCCGTCACGAGCGCGTCTAGTGTCTCGTGACCCCGTCAGCGTTACTTGATGCTGCGTGTCTCGTTCTATCGACATGGAGCTGCTCTCTGCGGAACAGGCAGCCGAGCTGCGCGAGTTGGTCAGCAGTCGGGACGTGCCTACGGATATAGCCACGCGGGGCCGGATCGTCCTGTGGGCGGGCGAGGGGCGTCGACGCAAGGACATTGCCGAGCCGCTTGGAGTGTCGCTGCCCACGGTGGACCGTTGGAAGCGCCGTAATGCCGAGCACGGCCTGGCCGGGCTGGAAGGCGACCGGCCTGGCGGGGCCTGGGAACAAGTGCCAGCACGGGTACGGGCCCGGGTGATTGCGATGACGCGCATGACGCCGCCGGACGGCACCGGTCTTTCGCACTGGTCCACACGCGAGTTGGCGAAGCACCCGAAGCGGACTGAGGACGTCACCGTGTCCTGGCACTACATCGCGCGGATCTGGCGGGAGGAGAATCTCAAGCCCCACCGGTCGGACACCTTCAAGATTTCGAAGGACCCGGCGTTCGCGGAGAAGGTCGCCGACGTGATCGGTCTCCACCTCGACCCGCAACATGACGTGCCGCAAGGATCATCAGTCGTCACCAACGACTTCACGCCGAAACCTCAGCAACCCCGCTGTCCCCCAACTACGCACCAGGGCTCGCCAAAAGGCGGTGGCGAATACTGTGAGGCACACGGCCGCTCCTGTGATCGCGGCGACAGCCACAGCTCGCCCCACCCGGACGGAGGCAACGGGAGTGGGACCGGGTGCGCCCTCCGCTCGGACTTCCTCCTCCTCCGAGGGGGAATCAGCTGCCGGCTCGCTCGCAGCGGCCAACTCGGCAGGGACAAAGGGGGCTGGATCCTCAGCCGCGGCATCGACGGACTCGAGCGGAAACCGAACAGGCTCCGGCGCAGACATCGGTGACGCGTGACCGGCCAGGCGCATCAGCTCCTCATGGCCATCCCCGTCCAGCCCGAGTGCCTCGGCAAGCAACCGCACCGACTCCCGGTGCGGCCTGGCGACTTTGCCGCGCTCCAGGTCCCCGATCGCCCGCACGCTCAGCCCCGACCGCCCGGCAAGCTGCTCCTGCGTCAGCCCTACCGCAACCCGCTGTGCGCGCAGCGCAGCACCTAACCCGACCCCATCCACTTCGCGCCGCCCCCCTGGTCACTTGGATGACGGGTCGAGTACACCACATGATGCCGATCGCCAAAGAGAAAGTGCCGCTCTTTCTGCCTGGAGCCCACGGCTTGGCGCATCCATGATGCCCGAAGCCCTTACACCTTGGGGGGACGTCCAGGAGGCCGCCAAGAGGGCTGTTCATCATCTTCAGCGCCGTGCAATGTTCGGATGGGAAGGACCCAGGTGAAGCTCAAGCTGAAGCTCAAGGCGGTCGCAGCGACCGCAGTGATGACGGGAGCGGTCGTGACGGGAACGTCAGGGACCGCGCACGCCAACACCTACCAGTACAACGTGATGCTCCAGGACTACGCCACCGGCTACTGCCTGGACTCCAACGGCGGCGACGTCTACACCAATCCGTGCCAGCCCGGTAATCCGTGGCAGCGGTGGAACGTCGTGTCCTACGACAGCAACGTCGGTGGCTACTACGACCGGGTGCAGATCATCCACCGCAAGGAGGGCAACTGCCTGCGAGTCCAGTGGTCGCATTCCATCTCGCCTCCCGGCAGTGAATGGTTCGCAACCCGCGCGGCCGGGTGCAATTGGACCGACTACCACGACCAGTGGAACATGACCTGGGTCGGCAACAGCTCCGGCAACCCTCGCAACAGCTGGCAGTTCGCCAACTACCAGGCAGACAACAATCTCAACGAGGTGCTCTGCCTTGACCGCGGGCAGGACGGACACCAGAACCAGCTGCTGTGGGACCAGGGCCACCCGCAGGGCGCCCCGGTCGCCAAGAACACCTGCTACAACCACACCAACCGCTGGCAGATGTGGAACATGGTGCACTAAATCCGGAAGGGTTAATACTTCGCGAAAGCCCGCCCGGAACACATTAAAGCCTGCCCGGAACACATTCCGGGCAGGCCTTCGCGTTTCATCCAAGGGCCGGTAGAGCATCGCGGTGATTCTCAGCCGAGCCAGACGTCGAGGATCGGCTCCCAACGGATCCCTGACTTGCCGTCGTGCCACTGGGCGACGAGCGAGAGATGGGTGGCGCGTAGGGTCACCGGCTCGGCGTCGATGTCGGACAGCGGGACCTTGAGTTCCGTGCGGTCGGCCAGGTGGCCGTCGGCTCCGGCGTAGGCCACGGAAAGGTGCGGGTACCAGGCCCAACTCGACCCGGCCGACCCGCTGCTGGCCCGCCGTTTGATCCGCGCGGCCGACCGCGCCGCGCACCGGCTGGTCCGAGCCGCCCAAACACGCCAGGGCACCCGCGGAAGCCGGAAGGTCGCCACCGATACGCCGCCCGTCACCGCGGCCCCGGCGGCTGCAAGCGCCGATGAGTACACCGTGTTGTGGCAGGCCGTCCGCGACCAGGTGGTCGCGCCCGACGATGCCGATGTGATCGCTCGTACCCGCCTCGACCAGACCCCGGTCGAGGCAATCGCCGCCGAGCGGGGTGTCAGCTGGCGCACGATCTTCCGGCAGCGAGCAGCCGCCGAGAAGAGTCTGGGCGAGGTCCTGCGTCAGCGAGCCCACGTTCCGCCGCAGAAAAGAGGAATGCCGGGATGCCACCGACCGCTAGTGTCCTGCGCCGGTAGTTGTTCGTTAGTTGTTGTGTGATTTCTGCTGGTGGTGTGTCAGTTCCTCGTCGGGGCCCGAAGCTAGAGCCGT
>JBEYJY010000075.1:0-9966 GCA_040631425.1 Streptomyces sp. NPDC020096 | reverse complement strand
ACCCGTACGTCGGCCTGGTCTTCTGCCGCCCCGATGGCCGCCCACTACGCCCCGAACAGGTCCTCCACCGCTTCCGCAAGCTCGCCCGAGAGGCCGACGTTCCCCGCATCACCCTGCACGACCTGCGCCACCTGGCCGCCACCCTCACCATCAACGCCGGCGTCCCGCTCACCGTCGTCTCCAAGACCTTGCGGCACTCCACGCTCTCGACGACCGCGAACATCTACAGCCACCTGACCCAGCAAGCAACCCGCGACGCCGTCGACGCCATCGATTAGACCCTGACCACCGCCGACCGCGATCTCAGCCGACACCATTGGCCCAACTGGCTGCGACCACGCCGACACCACGTACCCCGGCTCCCCAACCCGCTCAAAACCCTCTACTCCCCCACAGCGGAGATCAGTTCGCCCACCGCGGCCACGTCCCAAGGAACCGATGCGACCACACTGCGACCACCACCCCAAAGGACAGCCAAAAGGCCGCTTCCTCGACCTCGAGAAAACGGCCTTCGACCTGCGGTTTCGCAAGTCGGGACGACAGGATTTGAACCTGCGACCCCTTGCAGTTGCCGGCGCAGGCGGGCAGCGTCGACGCCTGAACCTTCAGTCAGCCCGTGGACTGAGTGACCTTGAAGTTGATGAACTCGGCCGGACGGACCGGCGTGATGCTGACGCCGATGACCACCTCCTCGCTGTCGGCGCCCGTGTTGTTGGTGTTGTCGCAGGCTGTCTGGAAAGCCTTGTCCCGTGTGCGGCCCGCCAGTGCGCCGCGACGCCACTGGTCCGTCAGGAACGGAAACAGCCGGATGCGGGCAGCCCCTTCAGTGCTGAGTCAGACAGCGCCTCGTGTGAGTGGTCTTCTCTCAGCCTGCTTTCCGGAGCCGGGCTGGGAGCGCGGGGCGTGCACGCGTGGGGAAGAAACCATCCTGCCTCTTGACTCGACCTGTCCAGAAATCCTATTTGTACATACATTCCTATTTCTGCGCCCTTCGGGCGGCGGGAGGATCGGCCTAGCAGATTCGCCTCCGGGCGGGCGAAGACGATCCGATCTCGGGACAAGGGGCGCGGTATGACGGTGGACCAGGAGCGTCTGGAGCGGCTACGGGGGGCGGAGGGATGACGATGAGTACTGCCCCCGCGGCAGCCACAGGTGGCGAGCACTCCGCCCCTCCGATCAGCACGGTCGCTGGCACGGGCACCCAGAACTTCGGCGGTGACGGCGGCCCCGCCACTGCCGCCTGGTTGAACTCCCCGTTTGGGGTGGCAGTGGACAGCACCGGCACCCTCTACATCTGCGACTACGGCAACCACCGGGTCCGGAAGATCACGACTGACGGGAAGATCAGCACGGTCGCGGGCACGGGCGCCGCGACCTTCGGCGGTGACGGCGGCCCCGCCACCGCCGCCCAGCTGTACTACCCGACGGGGGTGGCAGTGGACAGCACCGGCACCCTCTACATCGCCGACCAACACAACCACCGGGTCCGAAAGATCACGACTGACGGGAAGATCAGCACGGTCGCGGGCACGGGCGCCGCGACCTTCGGCGGCGACGGCGGCCCCGCCACCGCCGCCCAGCTGAAGCACCCGACGGGGGTGGCAGTGGACAGCACCGGCACCCTCTACATCGCCGACCAACACAACCACCGGGTCCGAAAGATCACGGCCGACGGGAAGATCAGCACGGTCGCGGGCACGGGCGCCGCGACCTTCGGCGGCGACGGCGGCCCCGCCACCGCCGCCCAGCTGAAGCACCCGATCGGGCTCGCTGTGGACTGCGTCGACACCCTCTACATCGCCGACCACGTCAACCACCGGGTTCGGAAGGTCGCGTCGGTGAAGATGGCCGGGCGGCCCGAGTCGGGCACGGTGGTCTCCTGGGCCAACGTCCGGAGCAGGTTGCGGATGGGGGTCCTGCGTGAGTCCACCAAGGATGGGGCCGAGATCCACCAGTTGCTCGCCGCCTCCAGGGATCACCAGCGGTGGCGGCTGGTCGCGGCAGGCCAGGACAACGGCGATGTCCTGTACAGGATCGAGAACGTGCGCAGCGGCAAGGTCCTGGAGGTCGTCGGGGCGCAGGAGGCGCCCGGGGCGGTGGTCGCGCAGCGCGCCTACGAGGGTGCTGACGCACGCCACCAGCAGTGGAGGCTGATCCCGGTGGGCTCGGTGACCGACACCCCGCGGGTGTATGAGATCGCGAACCGGAACAGCGGTCTGCTGCTGCAAGTCGACACCAACGCCCGCACAGTGATCAAGCAGGACGGGGCGGAGGGCGACCGCCAAGGCCGGCAGTGGCATCTGCTCCCCGTGTGATGCACGAGGGGGTCAGGGGCGGCCTCGCCCCTGACCCCTCGGAACCCGGGCCCTACTCGGAACGGGACGGTTTCTCGGCGGTCGCCTGGGGCGCCTTTGGTGCCTCCGGGGCCTTGGGTGCTTCGGGGGCCTTGGGGGCCTTGGTGTAGTCGCTCTTCTTCGGCTTGTTCTCCAGGTCCTCGTTCTTCTGAAGGCCGCTCTCCTCCTTCACCGTCGCACTCGACTTCTTCATGCCGGCGGCAGCCGCCGTGGACACCGAGCTGGGATTCTGGGCGTACTGGGCCTGCTCACCTGCCGACCGCTGGGTGGTCTGGATGAAGGAGCCGAGGAAGCCCAGGACGGCTCGCGCTTCGGGTGACTGCTCCTGTACGACTTTCGCCCGGGAGGAAGCCCCGTGGATCGCGCCGTTGAACAGGCTCGTGCTTTTGTCGTCGTATGTGTCGTCGTCGGCGTCCTCGAAGTCGACGCCCTCACCCGGCTGCGGCTCAGCCCTGCCAGGGGTCACCGAGAAGAGCCCCGCGCCCTCGCCCGCGAAGCCGAAGATGTTCTCGAACACCATGGTCGTCACCCCTTGTCGTCGTCCGCCCGGTCAGGGCTGCTTGTGCAGCGCTCGTTGGCTGTCGATCAGGCTCTCGCCGTCGAACATCGTGTGGTGGACATCCAGGGCGGAGACGACCTCGGCCAGCCCCTTCATCAGGAAACCGCCGCCCGCCAGGTCGATGTCACCAATGGGTCGGGCGACCACCTGGTCGAGACCGGGGTAGTCCCCGGGCTGCGGGGGAGACAGGACCGCCACCGGCACGTCGTACATCACAGCGATCAACCCGGAGAAGGTCACCGGGATCTCGTAGCAGTACTGCTTGCAGCAGCGCCGCTGCGTGACGATGGTCTCCACGCGGGAGCCCGGCGGCACCTGGCCGGAGATCTGCGATTTCGAGGCCCAGCTGGTGGTCAGGGAACCGCCGACGGAGGCCGAGATGCCCAGCAGCAACGAGGCGTTGAGCGTCGCGGTGCCGGTGGCGCTGCCCTGGGTCGTGAACGCCACCGAGTTCGTCACCGAGTTCGCCGCGGAGTTCGTCGCCGCGTTCCTCACGCCCGTCTCGGTGGTGTTGGCGTTGTCCACCCCCACGTTGTCCTTGCTGTTCTTGTTGGTCATCGTGTTCGCGTTCTTGTTCGCCACCTCGTTCTGGAGCTGCGTCTGAAGCTGCGTCTGGAGGTCCATCTTGAGCTGGTTCTGCAACTGCAGCTGGAGCTGCGCGCTGACGCTGCCACCGAAGGTGAGCTTGGCCTCCCCCTGGAGCGACCACGTGACCCCGTTCGACACGGTGAAATCGACCGAGTCAGTGAAAGTCATCGGGGACGTCTGGCTGCGGTTGACGTAGCAGCGACAGGAGAACGTGTCGGGCGGGGGCTGGCTGATGTTGCACCGCTCCTCGATCAGCGGCTCCCCGAGGTTCATGTAGGCGATCCAGCCCAGCTGGAACGCGGTCCCGGGGAAAGTGCCGAAGCTCGACTTGTTCACGGAGAACCCGACGGGCTTGTGCTGCACGCCGTAGTCGTCGACGTAGACCAGATTGGGGTGGTTAAGGATGGACTGCCAGGTCTGCTGGATGTTGAGTTCCCGCAGGTTCTTCTTCGTCAGCGGCTGGCGCTTGGCCCGTCCCAGGTTGTACGCGTTGGAAGACATTCCCCGTCCTCGACTAATCTGGCCGAATTGCGCTCGGTGAAATGTAGATCAAGAATCTGCGCACGTTCCCGAGAGGTGAAGATAACACGGGCTCTGCCGCCCGGAAAGGGGTATCCGCACCATGCACCCAATCGAGTGATAAGGCTCGGCGACTGTCCCAACTCGCCTTAATTAGAGGTAAGTTGAGGCGCTGTCGATCGCTCGATCGATGACTTCCAGAATCGCCCAACCTGCGGATGCAATAGCCTCAACCGCTGCCGTGGGGCGGGGTGTTCGCGTCAGTCATCCATTCGTTTTCGAGGCTCTTTCGGTCGAATGTGGTTGAGTTTGCGGCAATGCCGCGCGACAGGCCACTGTATTGAGCGTCCGATGCTTTGTTCTCCACTTTCGGAACAGGGGGTTTCCGCGATGTACACCCAAGAGCGCACGACAATGGCGAATTTGGTGGTCGGCGGCCCGGTGGCGGTGAACAGCTATGACAACGCGATCGTGGCAGCGCTGGTCGAGAATCGGCCGGTCATGCTCGTCCACGCCTTCAACGGCGGCTACCTGCGGCCCGCCGAGCTGAAGGAGGACAGCCACGACAAGGGGGTCAAACTGGCCACCGCGCTCGACCCGGCTGTCAAGGACGCGCAGGGCCACCTCTGGCACATCACCCCCGCCGGCTTCTTCGGGCAGCGGCCGCTGTACTTCATCGAAAGCGCCGCAGGCCAGGTGTCGCCCAAACCCGCCGGAGCAGGTGCAGCCGACGCCGGGCGCGGCGACGACGGCGCGCCCAAGCCGCAGCGCAGGCGCGTCACCGTCCACCAGGACGCCCCCAAGAGCACGGCCGACACCGTCCAGGTCGGCCTCCCCGACAAGGTGGGCGACAAGTGGCGCGGGAAGAACGGCGCGGTCGAGGACACCCAGCTCTGGGTCGTCACGGTGACGCCGTGGGGCGGGATCACCTTCGTGCCGATCACCCACCCCGACGCCATCCTCGGGTTCAAGGACTACGCGGTGACGGCCGACAGCGAGGTGCGTCTCACCTACAACTGGGGCGGGGACTTCACCGGGACGGTCATCAACACGTTCTACCCGCGGCTGCCCAACGAGTGGAACGTCCCGTACCACCACGTCTTCACGTGACCCGCGGCAACCGCCGCTCCATACCCGTCCCGAGTCAACGCCCCAACCGCCTGGAAGAGGCACCACGATGCCCGTGCCCACGCGAGAACTGAAGCTGGAGATCGTCAACGCCGCCACGGGGAAGACCCTCGGCGCCAAGGCCGCGCCGAGCGCGGACGGGGCGCTCGTCGTCCGCGACTTCCCCGACGGCGGCCCGAGCCCGAAGCAGTGGCAGCTCACCCCCGGGCAGGCCGCGCAAGGCGGGCAAGCGCAAGACGGCCAGGCATATGTGATCCGCAACGCGGTCAACGGCAAGGTGCTCGACAACCCTGCCGCCACGGACCGCGGCGTCCGCCAGTGGGACGCTGCCGCCGGCAAGAAGGGCCAGCAATGGCACGTCGTCCCAATCGAGGGCGAAGCGGGCCTCTACTTCATCGAGAGCGCGACCGATGGCGCCGTTCTCGACCTCGCCGACCCCGGCCCGGACGACACCCAGGTCGTCCTGCGCGAGTACGACGACAGCGCAGACAGCCAGCGCTGGCGGTTCGTCCCCGCCGAGCCCGAGCGCGCCAGCGACCCCGTGCTGCGCTGGGCACCACTGAGCCACTGGAACAGCCGCCGGTCCTGGCGGCTGGCCCGCTCGGCCGCGCTGCGGTCGGCACCCGAGGCGATGCCCTCCTTCAGCGACATGCTGCTGGTCCTTCAGCGGTTCGGGAGCGACCAGGACGCCGGCGGGTGGGAAAGCGACAAGACCAACCGCTCTCCCAGCGGGCAACCGGGCTGGTGGGCCGGGCTCGGTGACCGGTTCCTCACCCCCACCACGGGAACAAGGCGGGCGGACATCGTAGGACTCAAACCCGCGAAGGGCGCCGTGACGTCGCCCAGCAAAGGCGACGGCACATTCGTCGACGAACGCGCCCTGCACCAAGGCCCGCCCTCCCCGAGCCCAGCGGACCTGTGGACCCTCGTGGACACGACGGGCAACGGCAGGCCCGACGTCGTCGTGCTTGCCGCCGACGGTGTCCGGGTGTCTTCTCAAGACGAGGCCGGGACGTTCACGCCCGCGGGCGGCAAGCTGGTCCTCAAGGCGTTCGGACACGGCCAGCAGGCCGGCGGCTGGCTTGCCGACAAGCACCCCCGCTTCCTCGCCGACACCACCGGTGACCGCAGGCTCGACATCATCGGCTGCCACGACGACGGCGTCTGGGTCTCACTCCAGAACGAAGAAGGAAAGTTCGCACCGCTCACCGACGAACCGGTCCTCCGGGCATTCGGCCACAACGAGAAGGCGGGTGGCTGGCTTGCCGACAAGCACCCCCGCTTCCTCGCCGACACCACCGGTGACGGACGCGCCGACATCGTCGGCTGCCACGACGACGGCGTCTGGGTCTCACTCCAGGACGAGGACGGCACGTTTGCCGACCCTCTGTACGTCCTCGACGACTTCGGGGCCGACCAGGGATGGAGCTCGATCGAGGAGCACCCCCGGTTCCTGGTCCAGACCACCGGTGGCGGAGCAGTGGACATCGTCGGCTTCGGCCCGCAGGGCGTCGTCGTCTCACGTGGGTGCGGCGACGGCACGTTCGAGCCCTCGAAACTCGTTCTGAACGACTTCGGGCTTGCCCAGGGGTGGGCGAGCAGCAAGCACCTTCGGTTCCTCGCCGACGTCACCGGCGACGGCAAACCGGACATCATCGGCTTCGGCGACGAGGGGGTCTGGGTGTCGCACAGCCGCGGCGACGGCCAGTACGAGCAGGCCCAGCTGGTGTGCGGCGGGTTCGGGTACAACGAGGACGCCGGCGCCTGGCGGGTCGACCGCCACCCCCGTTTCCTCGCCGACATCACCGGTGACGGACGCGTCGACATCGTCGGCTTCGGCGGCCCGGGCGTGTACGTGGCCCGAAACCTCTTCCGCCGCTTCAGGACCCGGTAACCCTGTGGGGTGTCTTTACTGGCGCATCGCGGTTGATCAGGGCGTCCCTGCGTCCCCGCGTCCCCGCGTCCCCGCGTCCCCGCGTCCCCGCGTCCCGAGCATGATCACTGATCGTGGGTCTGCGACTGCTGTACTTGATCTTCTGCCGGGTATTGGACTGGCTGGCAGTACTGGGGCGCTCGTCAGCTGCCAGGAACGCCGAGATCCTCGTCCTGATCCACGAGGTCTCAGTGCTCCGCCGCCAACGGCCACGGGTCTCGTGGGCCGACCGCGCGATACTCGCTGCACTCGCTCGGCAGCTGCCGACCCCGCTGCGCCGACACCGACTCGTCGCTCCAGGCACACTGCTGGCCTGGCACCGCCGACTGGTCCGCTGGAAATGGCGCCAGCCACCCGCCAGGCCCGGCCGACCACCGCTGCCCGACGAACTCGCCGCACTCGTCCAGCGCCTCGCCACAGAGAATCCCAGCTGGGGCTACGTCAGGATCCAAGGCGAACTGCGACGGCTCGGCCACAGGGTCGCCGCCGCCACCATCCGGCGCGTGCTTCGTCGCTCCGGCCTACCACCCGCACCGCAACGCACCACCCAACAGACCTGGCGCACCTTCCTCCGCTCCCAGGCCCACACGCTGATCGCCTGCGACTTCCTGCACGTGGACACCGTCCTACTGAGGCGCCTCTACGTCTTGTTCGTCATGGAGATCAAGACCCGGCGCGTCCACGTGCTCGGCGTCACCGCGAATCCGACCGGCGCGTGGGTAGCGCAGCTCGCCCGGAATCTGCTGATGGACCTGGGCTAGAGGGCCGGGCACTTCCGGTTCCTCATCCGCGATCGCGATGCCAAGTTCACCGCCGCCTCCGACGCCGTCTTCGCCGGCAACGACATCGAGGTCATCCAGACCCCACCGCAGTGCCCGCGATCGGCAGAGCGGTGGATACGCACCCTGCGCGACGAATGCACCGACCGCCTCCTCATCACCGGCAAACGGCATCTCCGCGCTGTCCTCGGCGAGTACACCGAGCACTACAACATCGGCCGCGCCCACCGCAGCTTGGATCTGCGAGCCCCCGACGACGAACCCGACGTCATTCCCCTGCCCGCCGCGGCAGTTCGACGCCGTCGAGTACTCGGCGGACTGCTCAACGAGTACCACGCCGCTTCAATCCCACCTCTTCGGCCGCAAACCGAAACGCCCAGATCAGCGGCCTGATCCGAGTTTTGACACCCTTCAGGGGCCCACGGGCGTTCCCGCCGCACTTGTCGCCACGACAAGGGATCGCCGCAGGTCAGACAGTATGTGACCGCAGCGGTGGCCGCATGGTGATCGCACAATCGCGCGCCTCGGTGGCAACATTGGGCGCCAAAGTCCCATGCTCACCCTTTGGAAGCGATCACCATGCGCTCCGCCACCACCCGGGGGCGCGGCTACCGTCGATGCGGCTGCCGCGACCCGCAGCGTAAGCAACTCGGGGCAGGTTGCCCTCTGCTTGTCGCCGGGACGTATTTTTCGGCACCCACAACGTCCGGCACTACAACCAGCACCGCCCGCATCAATCCCGACATCAGCAGTCCCCGGACAGTGCCGAACCGTCCACTCCGGCAACGGTCTCCGACCTTCACGCCCACCGGATCCGACGACATCCCGTCCTGGGCGGCCTCATCAACGAGTACCACCACGCCGCCTGACCAAACAGCATCGCCACAGGTCACAACACCGAATCGTATTTTCGAGCAGCACACGCATGACCAGGGCGCACGAGGTTTTCGGCAAGCGCAAGGTCGCCAATGCGTTCGACATGGCGTGGGCCTGCTCAGGAGAATCGGCCCATGAGTCTCCTGGTGCACACCTTCGTCTACGGCGCCGATGGCGGTCACGAATTCCTGGAGGACCCCGAGTACGGCGATACCCTGGCTGGTTTCGACAGCACCCGGAGCCGACTGTGGGGCTCCGCGGCGATCCGGGCCTTGGACTCCCGGTTCTTCCCACGACTCGACGGCGACAACCTCTACGTAGAGCGGGACGAGATCGATGATTTCCTCGCCGAGTGTGATGCGATCCGTCCACACCTCGACCACCTTGCCGAACAAGGCGGTTACGACGCCGACTATGTCGCCAAGCGCTTCGACAACATCGCTGCCGCCGCGCTGCGAGCCAAGGCCAACGGCGGTGGGATCGTTGTGTGGTAGCAGTCAAGAATCGAGGCCACCGATCACCGCAGCCGCTCTAGCGGTCGGCGCTAGACCTCAGTCGCCGGCTTGTACGCCTGTCTCGGCCTCACTGCACCCCGGACGCCACCACACCGCCAGGCCGGTACCGGACGCCCTCATGCCGGGCCAGCCGGTTCCGCGACACCACCGACCCTGACAAGCCCTCCAGAAAGAACACCCGAGCGACCTCCCACGCCTCGTTCTGCGACACCTGCATCAGCCACCGCCGTCGGGTATCGTCCCAGACCGCCTCAGCCGCCACGCCGTCCAGCGATGAGCAGGTACCACGGAGCTCGGCCGCCATCCGCGCGTAGCTGCGGACCCGGGCCATCTCCGACGGCAACAACTCCAGCTTCCGGTACTCCGAGGCACGTTGCTTGACCAACCATGACTCCGATACGGCGCCCGATGTGTTCGCCCGCAGCCCGCGGTACACCAGCGCGTCGGAGCCGTCCACGGTCAGCCGCACCGCCCAGCCCTCGCGGCAGCCGGGCGCGGGTACCAGCAGCTCGACTAGTACTCCAGCAGCGTTTCGGTATCCGTGCTGGTCAGGGGGCCGCTTCCGAGCCTATCGGGCTGACGGGGCGTCATGTGTCTGCGGTTCGTGACTCACGGCGGCGGGTGGCGTTGTTTCGGTGTGGATGATGTGCAGATCGGATCATGGACGGCGGAGCTGGAGTCGCTGCTGCTGCGGGTGGGAAGCCGGTTCTCGCGA
>JBEYJY010000074.1:0-10139 GCA_040631425.1 Streptomyces sp. NPDC020096 | reverse complement strand
CGTCAACGTCCTGTGGGCCTTGCTGTGTGACGGACGGTGCTATGAGTCCATACCGCCTGTTACGACAGCCGCTTGACAACGAGATTAGGAATCGTAGGCGGTCAGTGCGCGCATGACGGGTTGCCCGGTGTGGTCGTTGTGCCAGATCGCGGCGGTCAGGGCGAGGATTCGCTGCAGAACGCGGACCATTGCTCCGCCCGGGGTGCGGCCCCGGTGGCGTTCGAGGTCTAGCTAGCCCTTGAGGGATTTGTTGATCGATTCGATCACCTGTCGCAGTGGTTTGGTGCCGATAAATCATCCGTCCAGGTCGCGCCCTTGATCGCCAATCTCCGGGCCGTGACCGCCGATCGCTCAGAGTCTTCACCTGCTCAGGGCGTCGACGGCATCATGATCTGTCGTACTGCTACGCCTGGCCTACCTCGCCGCTACGCGCCCGGCTAGCGCCGTCGATGCTGCAACTGGCGCTCGTCTTCAACAGGAGATGGACCGGGAGTTGGGTGCGGCCAACGAGCAGGGCTTCGTGGACCGTTTCGCTGCGGCATGGCTCGCCAACCTCGACCGTCGTCCGACCTGGCTCGCCGAGCGCGCCGGGCGAGTAGTCGGTGTCCTGGTCCTGGTTGTGCACGCCCAAGTCGGCGGATCAGTCGGGATTGCGACACCCCACAGGGACTGGGACCATCCCCGCGTGCGCGGGGAGCAGTGAAGGATCCGGAAGCGGACCGAGGGTTCCGGGGGGCCATCCCCGCGCGTGCGGGGGAGCAGACCCATTGACCTGCATGTTTATCCCGACGGCAAGCCGTACCTCAACGCTTTCACTGAGACCGACATAAGAGCCAAATAACCCCAATCGGACGACTTCTCAGACAAGTCTGAAACCCGCCCTGGTTGGCGATGCTACCGACACCCAAACTGTAGGTCTCGAAACGCAGGCATCGGGCAAGCGCAACCCCCGACCTCCTACGTTTCTGCAATTCCGCCTCGAATTGCCAGACAGGCGCACCATCATGAGTCCATGACCGTCCTTAGCCCCGCCCAGCGGCTCGCCACCCACGTTCAGGCCACTCTCGGCGACGGCCCGTTCCCCCTGCCCCGCGGCTGGACGCACATGGGTGCCGTGATCTGCGACGCCAGCTTCCACGCGCGCCGTAAGTACGCATCGACAATCCGACCGCGGCTTCTTCAACTCCAATCGGCATGGCCCGACGCAGCCACGGTCCGCGGCTTCCAGGCACGGCTCGCTGTAGAAGACCTCGCCCTTGCCATGAGCTTCAAGAGCCCCCGCAGAGTCGCGACAGCCCACGGCATCACAGACCTACTCGCCGCCCAGGGGGTCGATACCCGCGACGACCTCCACGCCTGGCTTGGCCACCGGGCCAACCGTGCCGCCCTGCGAACGGTGAAGGGTGTAGGCCCGAAGAGCGTGGACTACATCAGCAACCTCGTCGGCCGATCACAGGTCGCCGTGGACGTACATTTGCGCGCCTTCGCAGCAGATGCCGGTATCTCGCTCCCCCGGTACGAGCAGCTGCAAGCCGTGTACGAGGAGACCGCCACCATTCTCCGGCACGAACCTGGCGGACTAGAGCACGCCGTCTGGCGACTCAAATCGCAGACCCGGTAACGAGCAAATCGGAGATGCCCTACACGTGACGCGCTCCCGTGCACAACTCACGTGTCCCGGCTTGCCGAAAGGAGTGCCTTCTGTCAGCGTGTCAGGCCCTCGTAGGCGGCTTGGAGGAGGTTCTCGCCGCGAGGGTCGGTGAGGCCGAGGTAGGTCATCTGGTTCATTACATAGGCGACGGTCATGCGGACATCGAGATCGTTGACGACCAGTGAGCCACCCCTTCCACCCCAGTAGCAGGTATGGAGGTTGGTCGTGCTGATCGGGGCGTCGCTTGCGTTGAGGGCATAGCCCATACCGAAGCGTAGGGGGATGCCGAGTACAAGATCGATACCGTGGGACTGTTCGGCCAACACCGTGCGGCAAGTAGCCTCGGAAGGAAGGCGCCCCCGGGGTGTCTGGCCTCCAGAGGTGAGTACCGATTGGACGGCCGCCACAGAACGTGCGTTTCCGTAACCTGCCGCAGCGGGGATCTCAGCGCGGCGCCACTGGGTACTCCAGGTGTCCTGGGTGGTCACGTAGGCGCCGACCGGAATGGTCACCCATGGGTTGGCGGCTGGTGCGGGGCCGAGGACGGGGATGACGTCGCTGACACGGTGATCGTGCTCGGCTGCAAGGCCGATGTGGAAGTCGGCGCCCAGTGGGGCGGCGATCTGGTCGGCGAAGAACGTGCCGATGGACAGCTGGCAGATGCGTGTGCCGCTCGAAAATACGATTCGTGCTGTGACCTGTGCTGATGTCGTTGGTTCAGGCGGCGCGCTGGTACTCGTTGATTAGGCCTCCGAGGACGGATTGTCGTCGAATCCTGTGAGTGTGGATGTCGGTGACGGTGGCCGGGGTGGGCGGTTGGTCGCTGCCCGGGGGTAGTTGCTGCCGGGATTGGTGGGGACGGTGCCCGTTGTAGTGGCGGATGTACTCGGTCAGCGTTGCCAAGGCATGTGCTTCGTTGTAGATCAGCATGCGGTCCAGGATCTCGCTGCGGAGGGTGCCCACGACTCTCTCGCAGATCGCGTTCGCTTTCGGTGCGCGAGGCGGGTTGAGCAGGATGTCCACGTCGTCGGCCTCGAAGACGGCGTCGAAGGCGCTGGTGTACTTGCCGTCCCGGTCCCGGATGAGGAAGCGTATCGAGTCCCTCCGGCACCCCAGGGTCATGGCGAGGTTCCTGGCTTGCTGAACGGTCCATTGAGACGTGGGGTGGGCGGTGACGCCGGCGAGGTGGAGGCGCCGGGTGCCGTGCTCGATGAAGACCAGGGCGTACAGGCGCTTGAGCGACACGGTATCGATGTGAAGGAAATCGGCAGCAATGATGCCGTGAGCCTGGGCGGTGAGGAACTGGCGCCAGGTCGGCCCTGAGCGCTGCGGGGCGGGATCGATGCCGGCGGCATGCAGGATCGCCCAGACCGTGGATGGGGCGATCCGGTAGCCGAGGCGCGCGAGTTCGCCCTGTATCCGCCGGTGGCCCCAGGTGCTGTTCTCGCGGGCCAGGCGCAAGATGAGTTGCTTGACGGTGGCTGCGGTGGCGGGCCTGCCGAGGCGGCGACGTTGGGTGAAGGTCCACTTGCGGGTGAGGAGTTGTCGGTGCCAGCGCAGCAGGGTGGCTGGGGTGACCGCGAAGACCTGACGCCAACGGTCGTGAGGGATCAGCCGGGAGAGTGCGGCGAGCCAGATCCGGTCGGCCGGCTCGTAGCGGACTCTGGCGATCTGACGGCGCAGCACCGCGTTCTCATGCCGTAGCGCTAACACTTCCGCATCTTTGGCCATGCGGCTGCGCAGCACGGCAGCGGGCACTGTGATCAGATTCCGGACCAGTGCGGCGACGACTGACAACGGCATCCGCAGATCGTCGCAGGCCGGTCGAGGCCGCGTCGCCAGGAGTAGCAAAGCTGCAGGCGACTGCCGCGAATCGTATTTTCGAGCGGGACAGGGTTGGCGGAAAGGCGACCGCGGCACAGTGGGTGCACCTTATTCTCCTTCGGGGCGCTGTCACTTACGTAAGCTGACACCTCAAAAGGCCAGGATTCGACGCTGTTTTGGACACGCCGCAGTCGAGATTTATGGTCATGGATCTACCTGCTGACACGGAGGGCGCTGGAGCTGGCAGGCCTACGGCTGCTCGGCAGCGCTGCCAAAGACGTCGAACATCCCCTTCCCCACCCAGCGGATCCAACGCCACGACGTCCTCTACGGACTCATCCACGAGTACCGCAACACCGCCTGACGAAGGCCACGACAGCTGACGAAAACACAGGTCAGCGCATGTGCAGGACTTTTGGAACCCTACAGCCACCGCCGGATACAGGGCGAACTCGCCGACCTCGGCTACCCGATCGCCCCGTCCACAGTCTGGGAGATCCTGCACACTGCTGGCATTGACCCCGCCCCGCAGCGCTCCGGCCCGACCTGGCGTCAGTTCCTCACCGCCCAGGCCCACGGCATCATCGCCGCCGACTTCCTGCACCTCGACACCGTCTCGCTCAACCGCCTGTACGCCCTGGTCTTCATCGAGCACGGCAACCCGGCGCCTGCACTTTGCTGGCGTCACCGCCCACCCCACCGCCCAGTGGACCACGCAGCAGGCCAGGAACCTCGCGATGACGTTGGGGCGCCTGATGGACTCGCTACGCTTCCTCCTCCGGGACCGGGATACGAAATACCCCCGCTCCTTCGACGCTGTCTTCGAAGCAGACGACGTGGAGATCCTGCTCAGCCCACCCCGGGCACCGAGAGCCAACGCGATCTGCGAGCGAGCCGTGGGCACCCTGCGCCGCGAGATCCTCGACCGGATCCTGATCTACAACGAGGCTCACGCCCATGCAATCCTCACCGCGTACATCAGCCACTACAACCAGCACCGCCCCCACCAGGGCCGACAGCAACTACCCCCAGACACCAACGAACCGCCCACCCCGGCCACCGTCACCGACCTCCAGGCCCACCGGATCCGGCGACAACCCATCCTCGACGGCCTGATCAACGAGTACCACTACGCGGCCTGACCGCGCGGCGTCGGCGCAGCTCACAGGGCCGAATCGTATTTTCGAGCGGCACAGGCCGATGATGGCCGCATGGATCAATTTCGACAGCAGCTTGCAGCGCTCATGGTCGACGGGGATGCAGGCGTCCGTGATGAAGCTTTGCGGCGCTGGCCCCAATCTGGAACCGGCGAATCATCATAGGTTGCGCGCGATTGCGTCCGCACGGCTGTTGATCCGCGGTGTTCACTGCCCGTCCCGCATCGGCCAGGCAGCGTCGCCGCTGGGTGCCGAACAAAAACGGCCGCTGCTCACGCCTCCCGGTACAGGCCGCGGCCCACGCGCTGGATGTCACGGTTCGCTACCAGCCGCTCCAGGGCAGTGCGCACCGAGTTCACACTGCCGTTGGTGTTCTCCCGGCCCAGAACTTCATTGACCTCACCGGCGCGCAGCGGCTTCTTGGACTTGGCCAGGACCGCCACGATGGACTTCGACAGTCCCGGCGTCCTCGTCCGCTTCGCCGGTGCGGCCTTGGCCGGCTTGGCTGCAGCGGTGGCCTTGCGGCTCGCCCGGCCTTCGCGCTGTTTCGGCTTCGCCGTCTCCCGCGCCGCCTTTCGGCCAGCCGCGACCGTGGAGCTCTTGACCCCCCGGCGTACCTTGGCGTCGCTTGCACGACGCGGTGCCGGTACCGCCTCCGGCTCGGAGCTCAAGGTCGTCTCCTCGATGGCAGGCAGCGGCTGCGTGGTGGGGGCGACATCGAGCATCTCCTCCGACAGCAAGTCGGCCTGCCGGGTCAGCGGCGCGGGTGCACCGGCGAGGGCCTTCAGACTGGTCAAAGCAGTGCGGACGACATCGAGCCGCTGAGTCACATCTGCGAGCGTCTTCTCCAACTCCCGCTGCTGATCCTCAAGTTGAGGAAGTTCTGCCTCCAAGACCGTGATGGTCGATGCAATACCGCTGTACGTGCCAGTCGTCGTTGCCACCGCTTGTAATCCTTATTTCTCTCAGAGGGCCACAGCTGCTCCCTGCGCAGCCGGGAAGCGGCCGTACAGCGCAGCTGTCTGCCGCCAGTGATCCCATTACGTTAACGCACAACCTGAGCGAAGTCTCCAAACCGCACCATGGGCTTATCTGCCCCGACATCCCTGCCAGAGCCCGGACGGGCTGCAGGAAAGGCCGAGCACAACACCCAAACCGACATAACTTCTGTTCGGTGCACGCCACTTGAGTGAGGAACCATCGAATGAGAGCAAAATGTCATGTCGTTGTGATGAGCACGACTACGCAAGCGCTGCGATACACAACGAGGAAGAGAACGAAGCCGTGAGCAACTTGATCTCCTTCGCCGCGTCCGAGCGTGCCAGCAACACAAGCAGCCCGAGGAGCCGCTGCAACATCAGGTAGTGCATGCGCAGTGCCATGCGCTCCGAGCCCGCCGTGATCAACGGGTAGGTGCCCGAGGGCATTGACGGGAAGATGCGCGCAGCGCAACAACATTGCACCTGCCGGACCTCATCCGCGCAGGTCGCCGCCGTGTCGGAGGTCCTGCGGCATGATGATCAGTCGTGTTGCTTCGCCTCGCTTACCTTGCGGTCTCCAACGCGTTTGCCGCCCTTCGCCTGCTGCCGATGAGCGACCGCGCCAAGGATGCGGAGATCTTGGCGCTGCGCCACCAGGTCACTATCCTCGAGCGGCAACTCGGCACCGAGAAGGTGATGTTCGCCCCTGAGGATCGGGCCTTTCTTGCAGCCCTCCTTCAACCGCCGCCCCGGGAGGTGCTGCGCCGACTGCGGTTGCTCGTCCGACCGGACACTGTCCTTCGCTGGCATCGTGACCTGATGAAACGACGACATGCGAAGACCTGCCGCCCCAAGCGGCCAGGGCGCCCGCCCACCGTCCGTTCCATCCACGCCCTCGTCCTTCGCCTGGTCCGCGAAAATCCCAGCTGGGGCTACCGAAGAGTGCACGGCGAGCTTGCCACCCTCGGCATCAAGATCGCCCCGTCCACCATCTGGGAGATCCTCAAAACCGAAGGCATCGACCCCGCCCCAGACCGAGCCTCCACTACCTGGGCCGACTTCCTGCGCTCCCAGGCCGATGCACTGTTGGCCTGCGACTTCATCGAGACCATGGCCCTGGCCGGCCAGCGCCATTACATCCTCGCCGTCATCGAACACGCCAGCCGCTGCGTGCGGATCCTCGGCACCACTACGCATCCGACCGCCGGCTGGGTGACCCAGGCTGCGAAGAACCTGGTGATGGAACTGGAGGACACTGGCGCCAGGGCCAAGTACATGATTCGGGACCGCGACGCGAAGTTCCCCGAGCTCTTCGACCAGATTCTCACCGACTCTGGCATACAAGTCGTCCTCAGCGGCGTCCAGATGCCAAGAATGAATTCGATGATGGAGAGGTGGGTGAACACCCTCCGCCACGAACTCCTCGATCGGACCCTCGTCTGGAACGAGCGCCATCTCCGCCACGCACTTCACGAGTTCGAGCAGCACCACAATGCCCACCGGCCCCACCAGGCCATCAACCAGGCGGCACCGCTCCGCGCTGTCCCCGAACCCATCACCGACCCTGGACGAATCGCCCGCCTCGACATACGCCGACACGATCGCCTGGGAGGAGTCATCCACGAGTATCAACACGCCGCTTGACCTGCATGGACGAGGTTTCCGGCAGGCGCAGGGGTGGGATGAGGCTTACGCCTGTCTCATCCCAAGCTGCCAGCGTGGGACCGCGCCTCCACGACCGTGTCCGCACGCCTGGGCGCACTCGCGCACCGGCAGTATGTCCCGGTCATGGTTGAGCGTCGTCCCTATCCAAGCGATCTGTCCGATGCGCGCTAGACGTTGAGGGTGGCATGCAGACACATGGCGGACAGGATGCTGCGACCGGACCTCACGTACAGCGACAGGGTGATGACTCGTGCGGCGACAGTCGAGACGAACCAGCCAGCGATCCATACGACACCGTGACGCGCCTAGAGCAACGGCACCACGTGCCAGAGTCCCCAGAACCCTCCGAGTAGGACGCCCGTGGTGAGTAGGCCCCATCGTCGCAGCATCGGATCCGTGGCGTAGCCGCTCCAACCCAACTCCTCGCAGGCCGCGGCCAACAGGAAGACCACGAAGCAGGACTGGTGTCGTAGTGAGCGGCATGGGCAGGCGGGGGTGTCCGAACCCCAACAGCCAGGTCAGCGCGTAGGCTGCGCCGCGGCGACGGGAAAGACCGCGATGGCGATCAGGTACAAGCCCTTGTCGGAGGCACTGGAGAAGTCGCCTGCGCGCTTCAGCAGGCGCACGACCCCAGCGCGGCCCTCGTGCCGGTGAACCAGAACGGCGGCGATGACGGGGCAGACGACCATCAGCGCACTGACCGGCATCCCCATCGACGTGCCCTTGGGTCTGCTCACCAGTGCTCCCAACCACCAGAACGGCAGGGACAGCATGGTCACCGGTGCGAAGAACGCTGGAAGCGGCCTTCGGTCCGGCTCCCCTCTCGACGTCACAGCTGTCATTTGGCATCGGCCGGGAGCGTCACCGGACGCTCGGGCTTCGCGCCTGGTGCAGGCGCCAAGCCCGGGGCATTCAGCGGAAGGGACCGTCGTCTGCGAAGGCGTGGGCGGCGAAGCGCTTGCCCATCCGGCGGTATGCGGCGGCGGTGGGATGAAGGCCGTCAGCCAGGTCGTCCGACTCGTCCGGGCCGAGCAGTTCGCGTCCGTCGAGATAGTGGAGGTAGGGATCGCGCGCCTGTCGGGCCGCCACGATCCGGGCCAGCTCGGCACGGACCGCCCTCAGCGACAACACCCCACCGGCCATATCGGCAGGTTTGCCCAGTGCTGTGATCTTCCCGTCCGGGCCCACCGCGATCGGGCCGGGAATCTCTTCGACCGCCGGACAGCTCACCGGGGATATCAGCAGCAGTGGGGTGTTCGGGTGCCCGTCCCGGATCGTGTCAAGGAATCCGTGCACCGCCGGGCCGAACGTCCGCAGCCGGAAGGCGGCCAGGGCCACGATGTTGATGCCCACCTTGAGGCTAATCAGGCCAGCAGGCATATCGCGGATTGTCCGGGCGACATACGGGTCCAGCACCGCGTTGCCGGCCTGGCTGAGGTTAATCACCTCCACTCCGCCGAGCGCAGCCGCCACCACCGGCCAGGTACCGGTCGGGCCGTCAGCCTCGATGCATTGGCTGATGGAGCTGCCGTGGTGCACCCAGCGGCGCCGCCCGTCCGGCAGCGGCGCCAGCACCTCACCGTCAGCACGCACTGCCACCAGTTCCGTGGGGGTCTGCTGTGGCAACCACAGCTCGATGTTCTTCATGCCGGCCGGCAGTCCGGCGAACCGTACGGTCCCCGGTTCGCCCGGGATCAGGCGCTGCACGGCCCCGGGGGCCGCCATCCGCAGCACGTTGCCCACCGGCGCTTGCCGACGCCCGGCCAGTACGCCGTCCACCAGCAGTTCCAGCATCCCGGTCGGACGGGGTTGCGCGTCGGTGTCGAGCTGTCCTGTGGAGGTGAGTACCTCGAACTCCAAGTCGCGCGCGTCGGTACGGAATACCAGCCGCACTCCCGAAGGCATCACGGTCACCCCGTAGACCGATGGGTCCTGGTACTGCTCCTTGGTCCACGCGGGCAACCGGCGCGGCAACACCCCAGCTTGTGTGATTTCAAGGTCCAGTGCACCCCGTAACTCCACCGGCCCGCCCATCAGCGGAACCGACCACATCTCCACCATCACCGCTCCTGCTTAACGAGACTGACAGATCACCAGCTATCCAAAACGCCCTGGACCAGGCACGTCAACCGGCCTTTGAACATCCTCGACCACCGCCCCGGAGCAGCCCAGGGGAGTGTCTAATCAACGGCGGATCTGATGATCAAGGAAGAGGTTCGTGATGACCGAGACCGCCGTGGAGCCGACGCCCATCCAGGAGTCGGCCGAGGTGGTGTCCAGCGCGACGACGGACGAGCAGTTGATTGCGATGCTGGTGGACCGTGCCCGCAGTGAGGGGTTGCAACTGACAGGCGAGGGCGGGCTGTTGCAGCAGCTGACCAAGCGGGTGCTGGAGTCGGCCTTGGAAGGCGAGATCACCGATCACCTCGGCTACGAGAAGCACGATCGGGCCGGGAAGAACAACGGCAACAGCCGCAACGGCACTCGGGCGAAGACCGTGCTGACCGACGTCGGCCCGGTGGAGGTGAAGGTGCCCCGCGACACCGCCGGCAGCTTCGAGCCGCAGATCGTCAAGAAGCGGCAGCGCCGCCTGACCGGCGTCGACGAGATGGTGCTGTCGTTGTCCGCGAAGGGTCTCACCCACGGGGAGATCTCGGCTCATCTCGCTGAGGTGTACGGCGCCGAGGTGTCCAAGCAGACCATCTCCACCATCACCGACCAGGTGATGGACGGCATGGCCGAATGGCAGAACCGTCCCCTCGACCGCGCTTGAGTTCTATCGGTGATTGCGAACGCCCCGGAAGGACAGCGTTCGTATGCCGAAGTACGCCCCCAACAAGATGCCGACCGCCGTGAAGAAGA
>JBEYJY010000073.1:0-10925 GCA_040631425.1 Streptomyces sp. NPDC020096 | reverse complement strand
CTGCGAACCCTGACCCGAGAACAAGAACGCGGTCTTACCCTTCGCGGCCACACCCTCGATCACACCGCGACCCTGCACAACCGCATCCAGCCCGCCCAGCAACCCATCCCGATCGCAGCCCACCACCACAGCGCGCCGCTCCAACGCGGAACGTGTCACCGCGAGGGAGAACGCCACATCCAACGCCGTCAGTTCGGCGTCGGTTCCGGCGCGGGCGAGCAGTCGGCGCGCCTGTTCCCGAAGTGCCGCCTCGTTCTTCGCTGACAACACCCACGGCACCACGCTCAGTTCACGCGTCGGCGGCTCCTCCTCAACAGAAGCCTCCTCAGGCGCCTCCTCCAGGATCACGTGCGCGTTCGTTCCGCTGACACCGAACGACGACACCCCAGCCCGACGTGGTTCGTCACTTTCCGGCCACGGCACGGCCTCGGTCAACAACTCCACCGCACCAGCGGACCACTCCACGACCGGCGTGGGCTCGTCAATGTGCAGGCTCTTCGGCAACACCCCGTGCCGCATCGCCAACACCATCTTCATCACACCGGCCGCACCAGCGGCAGCCTGGGTATGACCGATGTTCGACTTGATCGACCCCAGCCGCAGTGGACGGTCCGCCGGACGATCCTGGCCGTAGGTCGCCAGAATCGCCTGGGCCTCGATCGGGTCGCCCAGCTTCGTGCCCGTACCGTGCGCCTCCACCACATCCACCTGGGCGGCCGACAACCGGGCGCTGGCGAGGGCTTGGCGGATCATCTGCCGCTGCGACGGACCGCTCGGCGCGGTCAGGCCGTTCGACGCACCGTCCTGGTTCACCGCCGAACCACGCACCACCGCGAGGACCCGGTGCCCGTTGCGCCGAGCATCCGACAACCGCTCCAACAACAGCAGGCCGACGCCCTCGCCCCAACCGGTGCCGTCCGAAGCCGCGGCGAACGACTTGCACCGGCCGTCCGCCGACAAGCCGCCCTGCCGGGAGAACTCGACGAACGTGTGCGGCGTCGACATCACCGTCACACCACCGGCCAGCGCCAGCGAGCACTCGCCCTGCCGCAGCGCCTGGGTCGCCAGGTGCAACGCCACCAACGACGACGAACACGCCGTGTCCACGGTGACCGCCGGCCCCTCGAAACCGAACACGTACGAGATCCGGCCCGAGGTGATGCTAGGGGAGTTGCCGGTCAGCAGGTGACCCGCGACGTCTTCCTGGTGCTGCTTGGATCCCGCGTCGTAGCCCTGGTAGGTGGCACCGACGAACACCCCGGTTTTGCTGCCGACGAGGGAGTTCGGGTCGATGGCGGCGCGTTCGAACACCTCCCATGACGTCTCCAACAGCAACCGCTGCTGCGGGTCCATCGCCAATGCCTCACGTGGCGAGATCCCGAAGAATCCCGGGTCGAACTCCGACGCCTCGTGCAGGAAGCCGCCTTCGCATGTGTAACTGGTGCCGGGCCTGCGGGCGTCCGGGTCGTACAGCCCTTCCACGTCCCAGCCCCGGTCGAGCGGGAAGCCGGAGATCGCGTCGCCGCCCGCGGAGACCAGGTCCCACAGGTCCTCCGGCGAGCTCACCCCTCCCGCGTACCGGCAGCCCATGCCGACGATCGCGATCGGCTCGTGGTCCCGGTCCTGGACCGCGCGGAGCTCGTCGCGGGCCTGGTGCAGGTCGGCGATGGCCCGCTTCAGGTACTCGCGGAGCTTCTCTTCGTTCGACATTAGAAGACGTCCCCTTGCACAGAGATCCGAAAGTCCGTCGTGGCCCGTTAGCGGGTGTGGTCGTTGTCGAGCAGGGCGAAGAGCTCTTCGTCCGTCGCGGTCTCCAGCCTGTCGGCCACCGAGTCGGTGCTCTCCGCCTTCTCCCGCGACAACCTGGACAGGAACGCGGTCAACCGGCTCACCACCCTTTCGCGGCCGATGTCGTCATCGGCCATCGCCGCGAGAGCCGTCTCCAGCCGATCCAGTTCGTCGAGCGCCGGACCCGAGTCCTCGGTCCGGGACAGCTCGGCGCGCAGGTAGCGGGCGAGGGCGGGCGGTTTCGGGTGGTCGAACACGAGGGTGACCGGCAACCGCAGTCCGGTGGCCGCGTTCAGCCGGTTGCGGAGTTCCACGGCGGTGAGGGAGTCCAGCCCCAGTTCCTGGAAGGCCCGGCTCTCGTCGACGGTGTCGCTGGCGCCGTAGCCCAGGACCGCCGCGGTGTGCGTTGTCACCAGTTCGACGAGCAGGTCCTCCTGCGCTTCCTCGGACAGGTCCGTCAAGCGCCGCCTCAGATCGGCATCCGCGGTCGCCCCGCCACCGGAGGCCGACCGCGCCGGGGTGCGGAAGAGCCCGCGCAGCATCGCGGGAACCACCGCCTGCGACCGCAGCGTCGGGAGGTCCAGGCCGAGCGGGATCAGCAGCGTCTCACCCGACGTCAGACCGGTGTCGAACAGCGAAAGACCTTCCGCGTGCGACAGCGGCACGACACCGCCGCGCGCCGCGACATCGGATTCCTCAGCACTGTCGGACTGGGCCCAGGAGCCCCACGCCAACGACACGGCCGGAAGGCCCTCGGCCCGGCGCGAGTGGGCGAGTGCGTCCAGGAAGGCGTTCGCGGCCGCGTTGCTGCCCTGGCCAGGAGCGCCCAGCACACCGGCGGCCGAGGAGAAGAGCACGAAACCACCGAGTTCCTGATCACGAATGAGCTCGTGCAGGTTCTGCGCCCCGTCGATCTTGGGACGCAGCACGGTGTCGACGCGCTCCGGGGTCAGGGACTCGATCACCCCGCCGTCGAGGACACCGGCGGCGTGCACCACGCCGGTCAAGGGGTGCTCGGGCGGAATCCCGGCGAGCACGCGCGCCAGCGAGTCCCGGTCGGTCACGTCGCACGCGGCGATCGTCACCTCGGCGCCCAGCGCGACAAGTTCGGCTTCCAAGTCCACCACCGCGGGTGCCTCGCGGCCCCGGCGGCTGGTCAGAACCACATGCCGCACCCCGTGCTGGGCCACCACGTGTCGCGCCACCGCGCCACCCGACGCGCCTGTGCCGCCGGTGATGAGCACGGTGCCACCCGGTGCGAACGCAGGCGCACCACCTGTTTCGGGCAGCGCCCGTTCCATCCTCGGAACCCGCACGGCGCCGTTGCGCAGCGCGAGTTGCGGCTCGTCGAGCGTCAGCGCCGCGGGCAGAGCGCGGAACGAGTTGGTGCTGTCGTCGATGTCGACCAGCGTGAACCGCCCCGGGTGCTCGGCCTGTGCCGCGCGCACCAAGCCCCAGACCGCAGCGCCCGACAGGTCACCGATGCCCTCGCCCGCCTCGACGGCGACCGCGCCCCGCGTCACCACCGCCAGGCGGGAGTCCGCGAACCGCTCGTCGGCCAGCCAGGACTGGACGACCGTGAGGACCACTTTCGCGGCCGCCCGTGCCGTGCCGCCGGAAGCAGCCTCGACGAACACCACGTCCGGCATCTCGGCCGCAGCGACCGAGGACAACTCGCCGTACCGGTCGACCTTGGCCCCTTCCAGCCCGAACACGCCATCGAGCAGGTCGGGACCATCGCCGAGCACCGCCCACCGCGACGGGTCGGCCGATCCGGCCGCGGGCCGCACCTCGGCCCAGTTCAGACGGAACAGCGAACCGTCGCCGTCCGGGCGAGCGGCCCGGAGCGCCGCCGCGGACACCGGTCGGGACACCAACGACGACACCTCGGCCACCGGGGCACCGTCGCCGTCGGCGACAGCGAGGGACAGCTCGTCGTCCCCGGTCCTGGAGATCTTCGCCCGCAGCGCAGCGGCTCCTGGGGAGTGCAAGCTGACGCCGGCCCACGCGAACGGCAGCCTGGTCTGCCCCGACCGCGCCGCTTCGTCCGCGATTGCCGTCACGTGCAGTGCCGCGTCGAGCAACGCCGGGTGCACCCCGAACGAGCCCGCGTCGGCGACCACGTCCTCGGGAACGCGGACTTCGGCGTACAGGTCGTGGCCGTGCCGCCAGGCGGCGGTCAGCCCCTGGAACGCGGGGCCGTAGTCCAGTCCCGCCTCGGACAGCCGCTCGTAGGCGTCTTCGACCTCGACGGGCGTGGCTTGCGGCGGCGGCCATTCGGCGAGTTCGAACGTCGGCTCGCCGACGTCGGTGGCCAGGACACCGGTGGCGTGCCGGGTCCACGTCGCGTCAAACTCGGCAAGGTTTTCTGGGTTTTCTAATGCCGAATGCACGCTCACCGGGCGACGGCCGGACTCCTCGGCGCCAACCACCACGTGGAGCCGCACCGCACCACGCTCGGGCAGCACCAGCGGCACCTCCAGGCTCAGCTCCTCCACGGCCGGACAGCCGAGCCGGTCCCCCGCGGCGACGGCCAACTCCAGGAACGCCGTCGCCGGGACCAGCACCGTGCCGAGCACCGCGTGGTCAGCCAGCCAAGGGTGGGTTTCCGCGGACAACCGCCCGGTGAACAAGGCCCCGTCCGAGTCGGGCAGCCGGGCTGCCGCACCCAGCAGCGGGTGCTCCGCGGGGATGAGTCCGAGCGCGTTCGCATCGGACCCGGCGGACCTTCTCGGCCAGTACCGACGCCGTTGGAAGGCGTAGGTCGGCAGGCCCACCCGGCACGCTCCGGAACCCTCGAAGAACGCGTTCCAGTCCACGGTGGATCCATGCACATGGGCCTTGGCCACGGCTTCGGTCAATGCCACGGCTTCGGCTCGATCCGTGCGCAGCACCGCAACCGCCACCGCGTCCGAGCCGGTCAGGCAGTCCTGGACCATCGCGGTCAGCGCACCGCTCGGTCCGACTTCGAGGAAGGTCGACACGCCCTTGGCCTCAAGAGTGCGAATCCCGTCGCAGAACCGGACGGCCTCGCGCACGTGCCGGACCCAGTAGTCCGCGGAGAACTCCACGACGACCTCACCGGACACATTGGACCCCACCGGGATCCGCGGCGCCTCGAACGTGATTTCCTCCGCGATGCGGCGGAAGTCGTCCAGCATCGGGTCCACGTGCGGTGAATGGAACGCATGGCTCACCCGCAGCCGCTTCACCCTGCGGCCCTGCGCTTCCCAGTGGGCCGCGACGCGCAGCACGACTTCCTCGTCGCCGGACACCACCACCGAGTCCGGGCCGTTGACGGCCGCGATGCTCGCTCTGGCCTCGTCGTCGGCCAGCAGGGGCCGGACCTCCTCCTCGGTGGCCTGCACCGCCACCATCGCCCCGTCGGACGGGAGTTCCTGCATCAGCCGTCCCCGCGCCGCCACCAGTCGAGCCGCGTCCGGCAGCGACAGCACCCCGGCGACGTTCGCCGCCGAGAGCTCACCGATCGAATGCCCGACCACGAAATCGGGCCGCACCCCCCAGGATTCCAGCAGTCGGAACAGCGCCACCTCGACGGCGAACAACCCGGCCTGCGTCCACACGGTCTGGTCCAGCAGATCGCCACCGCCGAACACGACGTCCCGCACCGACCGGTCGAGGTGTTTGTCGAGTTCGGCGCAGACCTCGTCGAAGGCCGCGGCGAACACCGGGTAGCGGTCGTGGAGTTCGCGTCCCATCCCAGCTCGCTGCGAACCCTGGCCGGAGAACACGAACGCCGACTTGCCCTCCGCGACCGCGCCTCGGACCACCCCTGCCGGCGTTTCTCCCGCGGCGACCGCGGCCAAGCCGCGCAGGAACTCCTCGCGGTCCCCGGCCACCACCGCCGCCCGGTGCGCTAGTCCGGCACGGCCCGTCGCCAGCGAGAAGGCCACGTTCGCGGCGTCGAGTGCGGGGTGCGCCCGGACGTGCTCCACCAGCCTTTCGGCCTGTGCGCACAGCGCCTCGCCGCTCTTCGCGGACAGCACCCACGGCAGCGTCTCGATCCGCGCGGCCGACTCGACGGTCTCGGCCTCGGGTTCCGGGGCCTGTTCCAGGATCACGTGCGCGTTGGTGCCGCTGACCCCGAACGCGGACACCGCCGCCCGCCGCGGTCGGTCCGCCTCCGGCCACGGCGTCGACTCCGTCAGCAGTTCCACGGCTCCGGCGGACCAGTCCACGTGCGGAGTGAGAGCGTCGACGTGCAAGCTCCGCGGCAGCACGCCGTGCCGCATCGCGAGCGCCATCTTGATCACACCGGCAATTCCGGACGCGGCCTGGGTGTGACCGATGTTGGATTTCATCGATCCCAACCACAGTGGACGGTCCGCGGGTCGATCCTGCCCGTAGGTCGCCACGAGAGCCTGCGCCTCGATCGGGTCGCCCAGTGTGGTTCCCGTGCCGTGGGCCTCCACCGCGTCCACCTCGTCGGCGGAAACCCCGGCGTTCGCCAGCGCCTGCCGGATCACCCGCTGCTGCGCCAGACCGTTCGGCGCGGTCAACCCGTTCGACGCGCCGTCCTGGTTCACCGCGGAACCACGGACGACGGCCAGCACCGGGTGGCCGTTCCGCTTCGCGTCGGAGAGCTTTTCCAGCAGCACCAGGCCAACGCCTTCGGAGAAGCCGGTTCCGTCCGCCGCCTCGGCGAACGGCTTGCACCGGCCGTCCGCGGCGAGCCCGCGCTGCCGCGAGAACTCAACGAACGCGCCTGGAGTCGACATCACCGTGACTCCGCCGGCCAACGCCAGCGAGCATTCACCGGACCGCAGCGACTGCACCGCCATGTGCAAGGCCACCAACGACGACGAACACGCGGTGTCCACGGTGACCGCCGGACCCTCGAATCCGAACACGTACGAGATCCGGCCCGAGGTGACCGCGCCGGAGCCACCGGTGAGCAGGTGGCCGTCAACCTCCTTCGACGAACCGGCGAAGCAGGTGTCGTAGCCGGAGTGACCGGCTCCGACGAACACGCCCGCCGCGGTGCCGCGCAATGCCCCCGGATCGATCCCGGCCCGCTCGAACGTCTCCCACGACGTCTCCAACAACAACCGCTGCTGCGGGTCCATCGCCAGCGCCTCGCGGGGCGAGATCCCGAAGAACGCGGCGTCGAATCCGGTCGCGGTGTCCATGAAGCCGCCCTGGCGGACGTAGGACTTCCCCGAGCGGTCCGGATCCGGGTCGTGGAGCCGGTCGACGTCCCACCCGCGGTCGTCGGGGAAGTCGGTGATCACGTCCCGGCCCTCGCGGAGCACCTGCCAGAGCTCGTCCGGCGACTGCACGCCCCCGGGAAAACGACAGCCCAAGGCAACGAGGGCGATCGGTTCGCGATCGCTGTTCCGGAGCTCCCGCAGTTGCCGGCGGGCGTCGTGCAGTTCCGCCGCAACCCGCTTCAGGTAGTCGCGGAGCTTGTCGTCATTCGCCATGGGAACCTTGCCTTGGTCGGGGTGTCCGGTGTGTCGCCTGGCTCAACCGAGCTCGCGGTCGATGAAGTCGAAGATCTCCTCGTCCGAAGCGGACCCGAGCAGTTCGGAGGCGGACGTCCCGTCCGGCTCCTCGTCGTCGGCGGTCAGCTTGCGCAGCAGTGCTTCCAGACGGGCCTTGGCGACCGCCCGCTGGTCGTCGTGCTGCGCCATCGCGGTGATCGCGTCCTCCAACCGATCCAGCTCCGACTCCGGTTCCGCGCCGCCGACCAGTTCGCCGCGGAGGTGCCGCATGAGGGCGACCGGGGTCGGGTGGTCGAACACGACGGTCACCGGCAGCGCGAGCCCGGTCGCCGCGTTCAACCGGTTGCGCAGGTCGACCGCCGTCAGCGAGTCAAACCCCTGGTCCTTGAACGCCTTCTCCTGGTCGATCGAGTCGTGCCCGCGGTGTCCGAGCGCGGTCGCGACGTTCGAGCGCACCAGGTGCAGCAACAGCTCTTCCTGCTCCTCGTCGGACAGCGCGGCAAGCCGCCTCGCCAGGGCGACAGCGCCCTCGTCGGACGCCGCCGGCGTGGTGTCGGCGGCGAGGATCTGCCTGGCTTCCGGCAGTTCCGCGAGCAACGGCCGGTGCCGCGCCACGGTGAAGCTGGGCACGAACCGCTCCCAGTCCACATCGGCGACCGCGATGAACGTCTCGTCCCGCGCCACGGCCTGGTGCAGTGCCCTGATCGCGAGTTCGGGCCGCATCGGCAGGACGCCGCGCCTGCGGAGCCGTTCCGCGACGGAGCTCTCCGCCGCCATGCCAGATCCGCCCCAGGCGCCCCAGGCCACCGAGGTCGCCACCTGGCCACAGTCCCGCCGCCGCTGCGCCAGAGCGTCCAGGAAGGCGTTGGCGGCCGCGTAGGCGCTCTGGCCGCCGCTGCCCCACACCCCGGCGTTGGATGAGAACAGCACGAACGCGTCAAGTTCCCGTTCGGCGAGCAGTTCGTCGAGGTTGCTCGCGCCGCCCACCTTCGCCGCCATGACCTCGGCGAAGTTCGCGAGGTCGGTCGTGGTGAGCGGAGCCACCTCGACGGCGCCGGCGGTGTGCACGACCGCGCGGAGCTCGGGGAGGCCGTCCAGCAGCGCTGCGAGAGCTGCGCGGTCGGCCACGTCGCAGGAGGCGATCGTCACCTGGCTGCCCAGCGCCTCCAGCTCGGCGCGCAGGTCCTGCGCGCCCGGCGCGTCCGGACCGCCCCGGCTGGTGAGCACCAGGTGTTCAGCGCCGACGTCGGCGAGCGACCGTGCCACGTGGGCACCGAGGGCGCCGGTACCACCGGTGATCAGCACGGTTCCCCGTGGCCGCCACTCGGCCTTCGCGTCGTCTCCCTGACTCGGCGCGTGCACCAGCCTGCGGGCGAGCACGCCCGAGGCGCGCACGGCGACCTCGTCCTCGGTCGGCTCGCCGACAAGGACACTGACGAAACGCTTCTGCGCCTGCTCGTCGAGCACGGGGGGCAGATCGACCAAGCCGCCCCAGATGTCAGGATGTTCCAGCGCCGCGACCCTGCCCAGGCCCCAGACCTGTGCCTGCGTCGGGTGGGACGTGCGGTCCGCGCCACCGGTGGACACCGCGCCCTGCGTCGCGCACCAGAGCCGAGCGGTGATCCCGGCGTCGACGAGCGCCTGCACCGCGACCGCCGTTGCCGCGAGGCCGAGTTCCACGCGATGCTGAGGGTGCTGCCCCTCGGCGAGCGCCAGCAGCGACAACACCCCTGCGATCGGCTGGTGTTCGAGCGTCGCGCCAAGGCGTTCGGCGAGCAGCGCGCGGTCGAGGTCGGCTGCCCCGACCACCATCGGGACGGTCCTGGCTCCGTGCTCGTCCAGCGCGGCGATCGACGTCTTCACCAGCTCGCCGTCCTCAAGACCGGCGGGAACCAGCACCAGCCATGTCCCGGCCAGCTCGTCCGCCGTCGGCGTGACGGCCGGACACCACACCGCCCGGTACCGCCAACTGTCCACAACGGATGCCTCCTGGCTGCGCCGCCGCCAGGACTGCAGCGCGGGCAGCACCGCATTCAGCGCGTCGTCGTCGAGCCCCAGCATCGCCCGGAGGGAATCGAGGTCCTGCCGCTCCACGGTGTCCCACAGCCGGTCGCCCGCGAACCCGCCCGCAGCCGGTGCGACGGCCTCGGCCTTCGGCCAGTAGCGCTCTCGCTGGAAGGCATAGACCGGCAGGTCCACCAGGCGGCGCGGCCTGCCCGCGAACACCGCGTTCCAGTCGACCGGGACACCACGGACGTGGGCCTCCGCGAGCGAGGCGAAGAAGCGCTGCACACCCCCTTCGCCCCGACGCAGCGACCCGGCGACGGCGCCTTCGACCCGCTGCGCTTCGAGGGTTTCCTGGATGCCGAGGGTGAGCACCGGATGCGGGCTGGTTTCGACGAAGCCCCGGAAACCGCCATCCGCCAAAGCGCGTACGGCCCTCTCCAACTGCACGGTGTGCCGCAGGTTCCGAAACCAGTAGTCCGCGTCGAGCTCGGTGGTGCCCAGCCAGTCGCCGGTCACCGTGGAGAGGAAGGGAACCTCCGCCGGGCGTGGCTCGATCGACCCGAGCAGTTCGCCGAGTTCCGCTCGGATCTCGTCGACGTGCGCGGAGTGCGATGCGTAGTCCACCGGGATCTTGCGCACCCGGACGTCCTCTGCGGAGAGTTCGGCGAAAAGTTCGTCCACGGCCTGCGGATCCCCGGACACCACCAGGGAACCCGGCCCGTTGATCGCCGCGACGGACAGCCGTTCGCCCCACTTCTCCAGGCGTGGCCGGGCTTCGTCCAGCGGGAGCGCGACCGACATCATCGCGCCGCGACCGCTGAGCCTCCGCAGCACCTTGCTGCGCAGCGCCACGACCTTCGCCGCGTCCGCGAGGGACAGCGCACCGGCGACGCACGCGGCCGCGATCTCACCCTGGCTGTGCCCGACGACCGCGTCCGGCTCGACGCCGCAGGCGCGCCACAGCTCGGCCAGAGACACCATCACGGCGAACAGGGCGGGCTGGACGACGTCCACCCGGTCCAGATCCGGAGCGGCCGGCGCACCCCGCAGCACGTCCAGCAGCGACCAGTCCACGTGCTCCGACAACGCCGCGGCGCACTCGGTGAGCCGCTGGGCGAAGACGGGCGAGCTGTCCATCAGTTCGAGGGCCATTCCCGCCCACTGCGAGCCCTGGCCGGGGAACACGAACGCGACCTTCCCGTCGCCGAGTTCCGCGCCGCGCACCACAGCCGCCGCGCCGTCCCCGTCGGCCAGTGCCGCCAGCCCCCGGGAAAGCCCGTCTCGGTCGGCGCCGAGGATCACTGCCCGCTCGGCGAAGCCCGCTCGCGACGTGGCCAGGGTCGCCGCCGCGTCGGCGAGGTCGAGTTCCGGGTCGCGTTCCAGGTGCGAGCGTAGCGTCCGGGCTTGGGCGCGGAGTGCCGCGTCGCTCTTCGCGGCCAGCACCCACGGCAGGGCGGTCGTGTCGAAAGTCGGTGCCCCGCCGGAGAACGCGGTGTCGCCCTCCGGGGCCTGTTCCAGGATTACGTGGGCGTTGGTGCCGCTGACCCCGAACGACGACACCCCAGCCCGACGCGGCCGATCCACCTCCGGCCACGGCACCGCCTCGGACAACAACTCCACCGCACCCGCAGACCAATCCACATGCGGTGACGGCTCGTCGATGTG
>JBEYJY010000072.1:0-14598 GCA_040631425.1 Streptomyces sp. NPDC020096 | reverse complement strand
CCGTCCACTGCCTGCCCCTACCCCTCCGCGATCATGCCCCGCACACGAAGAAGCCCCTGCTCATCGAACAGAGACTCCCTTTGCCACAACGCACTGACGTTTCTTCTCTTTGCTCCGGGCCGTTTGTCGGCGGGAATCGGCGGGATACGGCGGGGTTGCAGCGCGGGCTTGCCTCCTGTGTGTCGATGGGGAGTGGCGGGGGTGAAGGAGAAGGGGGCCGGTCGCAACGCGGTGCTCAGGCGGCCATTTTGGAGCGTCAACCACTGGACGATCTCCCGCCGTTGGGCCACTACCTACTGTAGCTGCGGTCAGGACATCTCCCCCTGAGCGCTGACGCAGGGTCTGCGAGCCGCATCAGGGCCGCCACATCATCCGATGGTCCAGCCACGCGTCCCGGGTGTAGGACCACTCCCAGTCGAGTCGCTACCGCTCCGGGTCGCTGCACCGCCCACCTCGCCCGAATATCCGGGTCGGTCCGATTCCGTCCGGCTCGGGTGGACCCTGACGCTCGTTCACGGACCGCCCGCCCCGGCGTTGTCAGCGTTCGGCGAGCCTGGAGGGCTGCCTGCCCGTGACAGCGCCAGTCCGAGCAGGCACGGGCCGGGCCCGTATGCCGTGCAGACCCTGATCCACACGGGGGTGGCTGTAGTGGAACTCGCCGGTGACGAAGTGCATCGACGTACCCGCGCCCTTGCGGGCGCAGTGATTGAACGCGGACGTGGTGCTCTTGAGGACCTCGGCGTAGCCGCTGTGCTGGGATCGGACGACGGTGAAGTGCCGTCGGCCGACCGTGGCGATCGGCGGCACCTTGACCCGCTCGGCGATCGCGATCGCCGACGCTGGGACACGAGAACGCCACTGGAGAGACCCGTCTGCGAACGCGAAAGCCGCACGCCACTGGCGACACTGCACCGTGTGGTGCGGCGTGAGGTGGATGCCCGCCGGGTGCCGTCGGATCGTGAGGGGGTGCGCCGTGCCCGCACTGGGCAGCAGGCGCGGCAGGCGCCCGCCGATCTGGCCCTCGCGGATACGGGGGGCTGCCCTTTCGCTGGTTGCCGCGGGAGCGCTGAGGGGCGTGGACGAACGCGGGCCCGGGTGGCCGGAGTTGCTATCGATGACAGCGCAGGACGCCTTGGCGGCAGGTGTCGTGTTACCGGCGGGAGCGCGGCTGGTGCCACACGTGGTCAGGTGCGCGGCCGGGGACGGGTGGAGCGGCCATGTGCCTGCGAGTCGTGCGTGGTGTCGAATGGTGTGGCGGGCCGGTTCGATGCGGATGTGGTCGTACGGTCGGCGGCGAGGGTGCGTAGCAGGACCAGTGCGTCGGCGTCGGGGCTGCCGGGATCGGCGGTGTAGACGAACAGTTGCTGGCCGGGTGCGCCGGTGACGGTGAACGCTTGGTAGTGCAGGTGCATCTCGCCGATGTGTGGGTGCCACAGGTGTTTGTGGTCGTTGGTGCGGGGCCGGACCTCGTGTTGGGCCCACAGTGTTGCGAACACCGGGCTGTGCAGGGATACCTCCCCGACGATCTGTGTGACGCGCGGGTCGTTGGGGAACGGGGCGGACAGCGCGCGGAGATTGCTGACCACGCCGCGTGCGGCGCGGTCCCAGTCCTGGTAGAACCGCCGGGCAGCGGGGTCGAGGAACATCATGCGCAGCAGGTTGTCCAGGCGGGCGAATCCGCTGTAGAGCTGCTGTCCGCTGGGGTTGGCGGCCAGGATGTCCATCGCGGGATTGACGACACAGGCCGGTACGTCGAGGAAGTGGTCCATCAGTTGCAGCAGTTCCGGGCTGACGGTCTGCGCGGGAGTGCAGGCAGCGGTCTGCGGAGCGGGCTGGGCCAACCGGAACAGATAGGCGGCGGCGTCGCCGTTGAGACGCAGAGCGCGGGCGACGGCGTCGAGAACCTGTTCCGAGGGGTGTCGTTCGCGGCCCTGCTCGAGTCGGGTGTAGTAGTCGGTGCTGACACCGGCGAGCAGCGCGACCTCTTCCCGGCGCAGTCCCTTCACCCGGCGAGAGGTGTGCCAGGGCAGGCCTGCCTCGGCCGGTGAGACCAGGTCGCGGCGCGCGCGCAGGAAGTCGCCGAGTTCGGTTCTCCTCGTCATGCCTTCCAGGGTATGGGCGCGCTGAGTGCTCAGCCTGGGTGTCTTGCACCCTGCCTGGGAGGGGGTGCGGCACACCCTTCTTCGCCCGGCGGTGCGTTCCTACCGTCGATCTGGCAACAACGCCAGGAAGGGACGAAGACATGAGTCAGTCGATAGGTGTGCCCGAGTCGGACGCTCCACCGCGGATGAACCGCGCCATAACCCTCGTGTTGGCCGTGGCCTGCGGGCTGACCGTGGCCAACCTGTACTACTCGCAGCCCCTGCTCGATCTCATCGCCGGTTCCTTCGACGTCAGCCAGGGCGCGGCCACCATGGCCGTGACGCTGACCCAGGCCGGATACGCTCTCGGCCTGCTGTTCCTGCTGCCGCTCGGCGATCTCGTCGAGAACCGCACGCTGGCGACACGGACGCTTCTGGCGACGGCGCTCGCTCTGCTGCTTACCGCGGTGTCCCCGACCTTCGGGATGTTCCTCGCGGCTTCGGTGCTGGTCGGGATCACCTCCGTCGTCGTGCAGGTGCTCGTCCCGCTCGCGGCCCACCTGGCCCCGGCCGAGCAGCGCGGCACGTTCGTCGGCCGTGTCATGAGCGGTCTGCTGCTCGGCATCCTGCTCGCCCGCACCGCGGCGAGCCTGGTCGCTGGCCTCCTGGGCTGGCGGGCGATCTACTTCCTGTCCGCGGCGCTGATGGTCGTGCTCAGCGTCATCCTGCACCGGATGCTGCCCAAGCGACTGCCGGAGCACACCGCCGGCTACCGCTCGCTGCTGGCGAGCATGGGCGATCTGGTGCGGCACGAGCCCGTCCTGCGCCGCCGCGCCCTGTGCCAGGCGACGATGTTCGGCGCGTTCTCGGTGTTCTGGACGGCCATCGCCTACGAGCTCATCGACGAGCACGGCTTCAGCCAGGCCCAGATCGCGCTCTTCGCCCTGGTCGGCGCGGGTGGCGCGGCCGCGGCGCCGGTCGGTGGCCGGCTCGCCGACCGCGGGTACGGCCGCATTGCCAGCGGCGGGGCGCTGCTACTCGCCTCGTTCGCCTTCGTCCCCGCCGCGCTCGGGCACCGCAGCGTGCCGCTGCTGGCTGTCGCCGCAGTGCTGCTGGACTTCGCCGTGCAGTGCCACCAGGTCATGAGCCAGCACGAGATCTACGCCCTGCACGCCGACGCACGCGCCCGCATCAACACCGTCTTCATGACCACCGTCTTCGTCGGCGGCGCGGTGTCGTCGGCCGTCACCGGTGTGCTGCACAGCGCCTCCGCCTGGTGGGGGGTCTGCCTGTTCGGCATGGTCCTGCCGCTGCTCGGCCTGCTGGTGTGGGCCTACGGCATGTGGACGACGCGGCGCGCGCAGCCGCCGGCGGACGCCGAAGACCCGACTGAGATCGCACGGATGCGTCCGCGTCGCCGTGAGCCGGCGACGGTCGACCAGCGCGTAGCGCGGCGGTAGGCGGCGGCCGCGTCGAGTTCGCCGCCACGCGCAGCCTGCCTCTTCCACCTGTGGGGACCTACCCCGGCAGCCAACAGCGGCGATCCGTGCCTGTGAGAGCACGGGTCACCCCGATCGGAGTTCACATGAGCAAGATCTGGTTCATCACCGGTGCCTCGAAAGGCTTCGGACGCCAGTGGGCGATCGCCGCCCTCGAGCGCGGCGACAAGGTGGCCGCCACCGCTCGCGACACCGCCGCCCTCACCGACCTCGTCGCGAAGTACGGCGATCTGGTCTTCCCGCAGCGCCTCGACGTCACCGATCGAGCCGCGGCGTTCGCGACCGTGCGGGCGGCGCACGAGCACTTCGGACGACTCGACGTCATCGTCAACAACGCCGGCTACGGGCAGTTCGGCATGGTCGAGGAGATCAGCGAGTCCGAGGCGCGCGAGCAGGTGGAGACCAACCTGTTCGGAGCGCTGTGGGTGACGCAGGCTGCGCTGCCGTTCCTGCGCGAGCAGGGCTTTGGGCACATCGTGCAGGTCAGCTCGATCAGCGGCGTCTGCGCCTTCCCGAACGTCGGCATGTACGCCGCGTCGAAGTGGGCGCTGGAGGGATTGAGCCAGTCGCTCGCGCAGGAGGTCGCGCCATTCGGCATCAAGGTCACGCTGATCGAGCCGACCGGGTACGCGACCGACTGGCCCGGCCCGTCGGCGCGCACAGCTACCGCGAACCCCGCGTACGCCGACTACCTGGAGTACGTGCAGCAGGCGCGGCGCAGGCGGCACAGGACGCTGGGCGACCCGGTCGCGACGCGCGACGCGGTACTCAAGGTCGTCGACGCGGACGAGCCGCCGCTGCGGATCTTCTTCGGCGACGGGCCGCTCGCCATCGCGTCGACCGACTACGCGTCGCGGCTGGCGACTTGGCGCGCCTGGGAGCCGGTCTCGCTCGAGGCGCACGGCAAGAAGTAACCGCCAGATCTGCCGGTCCCGCCGGCCTGCCGCGCGGCGCGTCATGCGTAACCACCGCATGACCGGCCGAAACGGCCTTCGCATGGGCGCACGACGGCGTCCCTCAGCTCATCCTTCCCGCGCCACTGCGGCGCAACACGACTCAGGAGACCTCCATGCAACGAATCAGCAGCATCCCTCTCCTCGCGGCGGCACTGGCTGCCTCGATCACGGGCTTCGCCGTACCGGCGTGCGCGGTGACTCCTCCGCTCAGCGACCCGCAGATCGTCAAGCACCTGGACCTGGCAACCGGCCAGCAGCCGGAGAACCTGACGATCGAAGCGAACGGATCCATCGACCTGACCATGTCCTTCGCACGCCAGATCGACCGACTCACCCCGGACGCCAAGCTGCACGTCCTGGCCACGCTGCCGGCCCCGCCAGCTGGCACCGACGTACCTCTGACCGGCCGCGCCTTCATCGGCGGCATCGTCCAGGCCCTGGACGGAACCTTCTGGGTTCTGTATTCGGCGGGCACCGACGACCTCAACGGCGTGTGGAAGCTCCCGCCAGGCGGCAGCCCGACCCGGGTGGCCGCCATGCCGGCCGGCAGCGTACCCAACGGCCTGTCCCTGCACGACGGTTCCCTGTACGCCAGCGACTCCTCACTCGGCGCCGTCTGGCGCATTCCGCTGCGCGGCGGAGCACCGGTGATCTGGACGACAGCGCCCGAGCTGGCGGCGGCCACACCGGGCAACTTCGGCGCCAACGGGCTGAAGATCCACGACAACGCCGTCTGGGTCACCAACATGGACCGGGGAACACTGCTGCGCATACCCATCGACTGCCACGGCGCACCCGGCGCCGTGCACACCGCCGCCACCGGCCTGGCAACGGTGGACGACTTCACCTTCACCGGCGACGGCGACACCGTCCTGGTCGCCAACAACCAAGGCAGCGAAGTCGAACTCGTCCGCGCCGACGGCTCGCACACGGTGGTGCTCACCGCCGCCGACGGACTGCAGAACCCCACCTCTATCGCGCGCCGCGGCGACACCGTGTATGTCGCCAACGCGGCCTACTTCACAGGCACTGATCCGAACCTCCTCGCCGCGCGGATCCTGCGGCAGCCGTAGACACCAGAGGCGGCCGCCTGCCTGGACGACGACGCATTGAACAACAAAGTCAAACCCGCGGACAAAGCAAGTAGCGGTACGTAAGTCGCCCTCTCGGTGCGACGGGTAGCTGCCTACGACGAGGTACGGCCGGGGAGTGCTTCAGGTACGTGGCCATCTTGCGCAGGTACATCCCGTCGCCCGCGCGCAGCGTGTCGTGCTCCTTCGCCCGGTCGTCGCCGAGCACGCCACTGTGCACGAAACGCAGTACCGTGCTGCCGCCCTCCCGACCCTCGATGAGGTACTCGAAGGCCACGAGCGTGCCGTTCTCCGGGTCGGCCTCACTGCGGTGGGCGAAGTGCTGCCCCGGCTCGTACGTCGTGATCGTGGACTGGTTGGTGAAACCCATCATGGTGAAGCGGTTGACACCGCCCTCCCGAGGCTCGATCTCGGGACGGCCGATGGGCCAGGAGCCAACCCCCGGCCCAGTGGCGATCGCCTCCCAGACCTGCTCCGGGGTGGCGTCCAGCGCGATCTGCTCGTTGACCCCGAACTCGTGCGACATCTCAGGCCTCCGGCCGGGGCGATTCGGTGATCGTGAGGTGCAGTGCGACCACGACGCGGTGCTCGCGTCCGCGCGGCGCGTGTTCGACGTGGTACTTGGCGACCAGTGAGGTGGCGGCCTAGGTGAGCTCCTCGGCGAAGGTCGCCCCGTCGGCGGCGGTCACGAAGCGCACCTGACCGTCTATGGCGAAGGGAAACGGGATGGCGAAGGACACGTCGTTGTCCTCACGCCAAGCCCCTTGGTCTCGTGAGCGAAACGACCCCATCCCATGCGGTAAAGCACGGCGTACGGGTGGGCACAGCAAACTGCGTAACAAGACGCCGCCCCTCACTGGGGGTCCCGCGGCTGTCGAGGGCGAGTTGGTGGGTTCGGGTCTCTTCGTCCGCCTGTCGGTGCGGGGTCTTTGCGGGGCAGGCGGCTGGTCAGCAGGGGCGATGAGCGCTCAGGTGAGGTGGGTTTCGCTGCGTTTGTGGCAGCTGTTCGTAGCCGCGGAGGTTGCGGTGGGCCTTCATTACCCACGGGACAGGCGCGGTGCGGGGCCGCGTCCGGCACAGCCTGTGCCGGACGCGGGCCTGTTACTTGATTGACCGTCAAAGTGCTGTTCCGGGCTGAAATTCTGTCGTGCTCTTGGAGGCGGGCTCAGGGAGTTTGGAGCCGTGCGGTATGGCGGGGACCGGTGCGCCGAGGAGGGCCAGCAGGTCGGCGAGCAGCCGGTCCAGGTGTCGGCAGACCTTGGTGACCGCCGGGTTGCCGTAGGAGGCGAAGATGGTCGAGGGCTGGTCGAAGGCCAGGTGCGTGCGGCCGTCGGCATCGGCGTACAGGACCGTACGCAGCGGTGCGTGAAGCATCACGGCCGGGTCGTGGTGGAACATTCGCTGGGCGATGACGTGGTTGCCCATGAGGTACTCGGTGCGATTCCCGCCGGACGGCGAGGTGGCCATCAGGCCGGTGACGTCGGCCTTCCAGTAGGTCATGAAGCCGTCGGGAGCGTTGATCTCGGCTTGTTCCCGCACGGCCTCCCAACTGCCTAACTGGCCGGCGCGCGCGATGTCTACGGGGGCACCAGCTCCTCGTAGCGACGTACAGCGTGGTCGTAGAGCTGGGGGAGGACGACGTCGATCCGCCGGACGGGGTACTCGGTGAAAGGCTCCGGTGCTGCGGTGGTCATGGGGTCGCCTGCTCTTGCGCGTCAGGCCGACGGCGCGGCGGTGTCGGGTGGGCCGGGCGTGACCTGGTGGATGTCGATGGTGATGGAGGGGAGGTTGAGCGGGGCGTATCGGCGTCGTCTGTCTGCGGATCGGCTCCCGCTCACCACCCGAAGAGGTGTTGACTCGACGTAGCTGTGCCGGTTGCCAGTCCGGGGCCGCGCCGGGCGCTGGGGCAATTGGCAGGGAGTCGTCGCAGGTCAGAGCGGAGCCATCTGCCGCCGAGCTGAATGCCCTGTGGGCCTCCGGGGAGGTCTCCCCGGTCACCTTGATGGAGCCCTTCACGGGTGCCCCAGCTCGGACACCAGGGAGCAAGTGACCCGCCGGTAGGTTCCGAGGAGCTTGCACCTGCCGTTTCCTGGCGCGGGGGCGCCTCGTTGGGCTGACCGGCTGAACGCCCGAAGGCTCGACGATAAAGGGGCGGGTGTGCGACAGGTGTGGTCGCCGGAAGACGTGGCGGCAACAACGCACTCCGTGGTGCGGATGTCGCGCGCCGCGATCCAGGTCGCACATGCTGCGGAGGCAGAAGTAGGTGATCCTCTCATTATGAATACCGTGCAGAAGGTCGCCGTCATCACCGGCGCTTCCCAAGGCATCGGCGCCGGCCTTGTCACCGCTTACCGCGAACTCGGCTACGGGGTCGCCGCGATCTCCCGCTCCATCGGCGAGTCCAGCGACCCCGAGGTACTGACCGTGCGTGGCGACGTGGCCGAGCCCGGCGTCGGTGCCCGCGTCGTCGACGCGACTTTGGAGCGGTTCGGCCGAATCGACACGCTGATCAACAACGCCGGAATCTTCATCGCCAAGCCGTTCACCGACTACACCGACGAAGACTACGACGCCGTGGCCGGGGTGAACCTGCGCGGCTTCTTCGAGGTCTCCCGCAGCGCCATCGCCGCCATGCTCTCCCGGGACGGTGGGGGCCACTTGGTGAACATCTCCACCAGCCTGGTCGACCACGCCGACTCGCAGCATCCCTCAGCGCTCGCGTCGCTGACGAAAGGCGGGCTGAACGCGGTCACCAAGGCACTGGCGATCGAGTACGCGGCCCGCGGCATCCGGGTCAACACCGTCGCGCTCGGCACCATCCGCACTCCGATGCACCCGCCCGCGGAGTACGAGGCCCTCGCCGCGCTGCACCCACTCGGCCGGATGGGCGAGATCGACGACGTCGTCGAAGCGATCGTCTACCTCGAGAACGCCTCGTTCGTCACCGGAGAGATCCTGCACGTCGACGGCGGCCAGAGCGCAGGGCGCTGAGCATGCGATTGAGCCAACACCGGTTTCCGATGCGAGACCGATGCCTCCCCGATTCCGGTCGGTAAGGAACCTTGATGAACAGCACGACAGACAACGAAGCAATCCTGCGTGGCGTCCTCGACCAGTGGAAAGCAGCCGTTGACGCACACGAACCCCAGCGCGTCGCCTCCCTCTTCACCGAGGACGCGATCTTCCAGGGGCTGCACCCCTACAGCGTCGGACGGCAGGGCGTCGCCGACTACTACGATTCCCAACCCCTCGGGTTGACGGCCGCGTATCGGATTCTCGAAACAAGGCAGCTCGCCGACGACCTCGTGCTCGGCTACCTGGCCGTCGACTTCTCGTTCACTGACCGGCCCACGCTCAGCGTCTATCTCAGCACGCTAGTAAAGCGCGCGACCGACGGCTGGTACATCAGCCACTACCAGGTCTCCCGCCTCGACTGATTGTCTCGAGGACGGTGATGCCGTGCGCTGACAAGAAGCGGGCAAGCTCGGCGCCGTAGGCACCGGTCCCTTCGACCCCGACCGCGAGGACCTCGCCGTGCGAGCACAGCCAGTCCAGCAACTACTGATAGCCCTCGGGGCTGGTGGGGAACGGCTCTGTGGCCAGGTGCCAGCCGACCGTGTCGATGACCGCGGCCCCGGGGCTGTCAGTGCGCGTTCAGGCGTATGGAGCGGATGTCGGTGTACGGCGGAGTTTGCTCGGGCGGGTGCGGTGCATGGTCACGATGGGCGGTGTTGCGCGGGGTTGACGCCGTCGATCTCGACGAGGAGGTGCCGGGGGCCGCGCAGGCTCGGACTCGCGCGGTAGGGCGGTGGGTCGGCGACGAGTCGGGGGTTCCTCAGCCGGCGGGCGAGCTCGGTGAGGGCGATCTGCGTCTCGGGACGGGCCAACGGGGCGCCGAAGCAGTAGTGGACGCCGCCGCCGAAGCCCAGGTGCTCGTTGTGCTCGCGGTCGGGATCGAAGCGGTCGGGGTCCGGAACGAAGTCCGGGTCGCGACTGCCGGCAGCCAGCACGAGTGTGACGGGTGAGCCCTTGGGGATGGTGGTGCCCGCGACCTCGATGTCATCGAGGGTGTTCCGGTTGTTGGCCAGAAACTGCACCGGTGGCTCGTAGCGCAGGAGTTCCTCGACCACCCGGGCAGCCAGATCGGGTTCGTCGCCGCCGCGTAGCCGGTCGAGCACATCGGGGTGCCGCAGGAGGGTGAGCATGCCGTTGGTGATGAGGTTGACGGTCGTCTCGTGGCCGGCGACGAGCAGCAGGGCAGCGTTACTCAGCACCTCTTCGGGTGACATCGGTACCTCGTCGCTGTCGCCGCTGAGGAGCCCGGAGAGCAGGTCGTCGCCCAATCGGCCATGGCGGGAGTCGAGGAGGTGGGCGAAGTACTGCCCGAGGGCGGCGGTGGCCTCGTCGCGTCGACGCTGCCGCTCCGCGATCCCTCCGGTGGTCGGGTCGCCGGCCTTGACGACCGTGTCGGACAACGCCTGGAATCGCGGTTCGTCCTGGCGGGGCACCCCCAGCAGTCGGCAGATCACCGTGACCGGGAACGGATAGGCGAAGTCGTCGACGATGTCGACCCGGATCGTGCCCGCCCCGTCCTTGCCCGCGAAATCGTCGATCTCGCTGGTGACGATCTCGATCATGTCGGGAATCATGTGGTCGATGCGATCGGGGCGGTGGGGCGGGCCGAAGTTTCGTGTCAGCAGGCGCCGGATTCGGTCGTGCTTCGGCGGGTCGATCTGGATGAAGTTGGGCGGGAGCGTGGGAGGGCCCTCTTCGGGTGCTTGCGCCTGCGCGTCGGCGTCCAGCTCGGGGAGGTTGCGCAGATCCGAGCTGAGCCGTGGGTCGTGCAGCAGGGCGACGATCTCCCGGTAGGTGCTCACGACATAGCTCCCGTCCTCCTCCCGCACCACGGGTGTCTTGCGCAGCTCGGCGTAGAGCGGGTAGGGGTCGGCGCGATGGGAATAGTCGAGGATCTGCTGCCAGGTATGTGTCTGGGGCATGGTGGGCGTCTTCCGCGACTCGGGGATCTGGACGTGGGGTGGCTGCGGGCAGGGGTCACAGGTACGTTCTGCGGACCAAGGTGGCCCTGCGGTCGCTGGGTTTGTGGCCGGTCACCACGACGGTGGCGTGAGGGGTGGGCCGGTCCGGGATCCCGGCCGCCACCGGGCGTCCGTCGGTGGGCTGGTCGACGGTGCGGAAGGAGGGAGGGAACGGCGCCGCCCGGTCGATCAACCCTTCATAGAACTCCAGCCACTTGGACTGGTTGAAGGCGACCGCCGCGGTGATGCGCCCGCGGTAGCCGTAGGCAGCGACGAACCGGCGCTGAGCCACCGATCCCTGGGCGATGACGACCTGGTCGGCATAGGTCGGCACGCCCACGGACTTGATCTCGGTGCCGAACTGGGTGGACCAGAACTCCGGAAGCGCCAGGTGCGGCCACCGCTCGCCCTGGGCACTGACCATGTTGTGTGCGGCGATCTCCGCCTGGGCGACCGCGTTGCCCCAGTGTTCCAGGGCCAGATACTGGTAGTCGTAGACGGGGTGGGGGCAGCGGGCCACGTCGCCGGCCACGAACACATCGTCGGAAACGACTCCGTTGACGTCGACAGCGCGGCAGCCCGCATCGCACGCCACCCCCCCAGTCCCCTGCCGCCAGCCCCGAGCCGTCCAGCCATTCGACGTTGCGGATGCTGCCGAGCGCGGCCACCGCCACATCGACATCCAGGACGCTCCCGTCGGACAGCCGGGCCTGCCGCAGCCGCCCGCTCCCATCCCCTTGCAACGCCTCGACCTGAACGCCGCACCGCAAGTCGACCCCGTGGTCACGCTGCATCTGCGCCGCGACACCGCCGATCACCGCGCCCAGCGCCCCGACCAGCGGGGTCAGGCCCCGCTCGGCGACCGTCACCGGCACACCCAGCTCACGGCAGGCGGAGGCGACCTCACAGCCGGTGAACCCACCACCGATGACCAGCACCCGGCCCGGACCGGCATTCAGCCGTCGCCGCAGCCCGTCCGCGTCGTCCGGGGTGCGCAGCACGAACAGCCCGTCGAGCCCGGCCTCTGCCTCGTTCGGCCACGGGCGGGCCCGCACCCCGGTGGCGATGAGCAACCGGTCGAATCCCACCTTCTCGCCGTCGGCCAGAACCACCTGCTTGCCGCCCAGGTCAAGACCTCTGGCCGCGACTCCCAGCAGCCAGTGCACGTCGATCTCGTCGCGGCGGGGAAGCGCGGTCCGCCGCGCATCAGCCTGGCCCATGAGGACCTGCTTGGACAACGGCGGCCGATCATAAGGGGGGTCAGGCTCCTCCCCGATCACGGTCAGTGAGCCGGTGAAGCCCTCCCGGCGCAGCGTCCAACCCGCCCGCAGCCCAGCCAGGGACGCCCCGACAATGACAATACGTCCGGTGCGCCTGAACGCCTCCTCCGCGCCTTGGGCGGCCACCTGCGGCTCGGGCCCGGACTGCCGCTTACGAGCGTCCTCCCGGTCGAGGAAGATGGCCTGGACCGGGCAGGCCGCCGCGGCCCGCCCGATCTTCTCCCGCTGCGCGTCATCCGGATCAGGGTCATACAGCAGCGCCTCGTCCCCCCGTATGGCGAACACATCCGGCGCGGCGAAGGCGCACTGTGCGTATCCCTGGCACCGCGTGAGATCGACGACGATCTTCATGTGGACGCCCCTTCCGAACCCTGAGGATCGGCCGTTTCGTCACACCCCAGACGCGGACGTCGTCACGCCCTCTTTCAGTGGAGCACGGCACGGTGAGGACCGCATCCCGCCGCGGGCTGGCAATTACGTTCCGGAGTCATTGCGCACCGAATCCCGGATTTGCGCATCCAGTGCGCATCGACCGCCGACATTGCGCATCGGGACGCGGGCCCTCCACCGGGTACCTCGGTCGAGTGTGGGGTCCGCGGATTCGTGAGCAGTCGCGATCCACTGGCCAGGAATGCTGTTGCCGATGAGCAACGCGTTCTGAGCGGGCTGTCGACGTCGGGTGAGCAATCCGCAGTCTCCGCCACCGAGCAACGTCACTCGGAGTGAGCGCCGCTACCTCAAACAAGTCCTCCGAAGCCGCTGCCTGCGTTCTGACGTGAAGGCACAGCCGCCCGCGCAGAACGACGGCGGTAGTACGCGACCGTGACGGCGGCTAGCAGTGGCCCCCAACCGGCAAGTGGCACATAGCAGATGAGAAGTACTGCGTGCTGCAGCGTGGTGCCAGGAGGTCCGGCGGAGTCGTTGAGGACGGCGTAAAGGCAGAATGCCGTCACCGCCGCCGCTCCCAGCCCGGCGGGGACCACCGCCGCCAGAATCGGAATCCGTCGGCCGCCGAGGAACGGGAACCAATGCGGCACGACCTCACCCCAGGGCTGGATCAGACCCAGCGTCAAAAGCGCGAGACCCTCGGAGACCACGGTGAGGGAGAGGATGTACGGCCTCTCCCAGACCGGATGGTGGGCGTTGCCGAAGTCGCTGGTGAGCGGAACCCCGATGACCAGCGCGATCCGCCACAACCCCGATGGCAGAGTGAGCAGGGGCACCAGGTGAGCTGTGCGATGTGCCCAACGCGGGGCGTCGGGCAGGGTTCGGGAGGCGCGAGGCCGGGACCGGTGGATTACCTCTTCGATGTGATCGATGGACACCTGCCCAGCCTGTCCATGCGGCTGGCGTACCGCATCGTCCATAGGGGCTGGGCAGCTCCCCCGGGCGGGGGAGTCCTGCTTCGCGCGCCCAAGCCAACACTGCCGACGCTCCTACCGGGCGGTTTCACTCAGCAGAGGGTGGACGCAGGCAAACACATACGGAAGCAGCTGTGTCCACGAGCACGTTTGTGTTCGATGCCCGGTACTGATCGTGGGGCCAGCCGAACGGCCTCGCCTGGAAGAGATCCGCGAGAACCTCCATGCCAGGATCGCCGAAGCCGAACGTGAAGGATGGCTGGGCGACGTCGAGCAACTGACCGTCAGCCTCGCCGCCACCGATGACAAGATCAGCCAGATTGACGCCAATGTGAGACGGAAGAACTCACCGGTATTCGTCGGCATGCCACCGATCAGCCAACTCGTAGTGCGGGAAGCCGAGAACCGGGACAAGACGGACTGACTGCAACGCAGCCGGACGTGCAGGTCATCGAACTCAGGCAGCCTCTGTCTAGGCTTTGCGGGCGAGCAGTTGAATCTCCTGGAACTGCCGTCGGTCGGTGGGCTGGGGCTCGCGAACCATCCGGGCTACCTCGGCCAACCCGGACTTGCGCAGCATCGCGGCGAGGTGATCAGGCCACCACCGATAGGCCGGCGCGACTGTGTGATCGAAGACCTGCGTCAGGTGAGACGGATCATCGCTTGCCGAAAAGCCGACCAGAAGATGGCCGCCAGGTGCCAGCACACGATGGAACTCCGCCAGGATGACGGGGAGTTCTTGCGGCGGAGTGTGAATGATGGACCAACGTGAGAGTAGGCCGCCCAGCACGCCGTCAGCGATGTTCAACGCGGCCATCGAGCCCACGCCGAACCGCAGGGCCGGATACGCCTGTCGAGCCAACTGGATCATCGCAGGAGAGGCATCAACGCCAAACGCCGCCAGCCCCAACTCGTCTAGATAGGCGGTGATATGGCCAGGTCCACACCCCAGGTCCGCGACCTGACCGTCCCCACTCGCACTTACGGCCTCGGCGAAGGCACCCAAGATCGCGCGGTCCAGGGGACTGTCACGCAACGTGTTGCGGAACAGCCGCGCATAGGTGGGGGCAGCAGCGTCGTAAGCCTCGCGGGTGTCGCTGAGGGCATCGTGTTCGACCATGCTTGCGACAGTAGTTCCTGGCGCTGAGGCGAGCCGAGAGAATCACGATCTTCCCTCCCGCCTGTTCGCCCGGGCTATCGCTAGTGTCCTGCGCCGGTAGTTGTTCGTTAGTTGTTGTGTGATTTCTGCTGGTGGTGTGTCAGTTCCTCGTCGGGGCCCGAAGCTAGAGCCGTT
>JBEYJY010000071.1:0-15261 GCA_040631425.1 Streptomyces sp. NPDC020096 | reverse complement strand
TCGCGAGAACCGGCTTCCCACCCGCAGCAGCAGCGACTCCAGCTCCGCCGTCCATGATCCGATCTGCACATCATCCACACCGAAACAACGCCACCTGCCGCCGTGAGTCACGAACCGCAGACACATGACGCCCCGTCAGCCCGATAGGCTCGGAAGCGACCCCCTGACCAGCACGGATACCGAAACGCTGCTGGAGTACTAGGGCCTGTCTGATGGGTCGGTGACGAACCGAGAGGAGAACTCGTTCCCAGGCATGTGGGACGGGGAGATCTCAGTGACGCGGAGTGGGCCAGGCTGAAGCCGTACTTGCCAAAAAACGTTGGGCGGGGCGGCCGTTGGAAGTGTCACCGCAGGGTGATCAACGGGATTCTGTTCCGGTTGCGGACCGGTATCCCCTGGCGCGATCTGCCATCCCGGTTTGGTAAGTGGCAGACGATATACGACCGGCATCGCCGCTGGTCGGCGGACGGCACATGGGAAATGCTCCTGCGAGCCGTGCAAGCCGATGCCGATACGCAGGGGCGAATCGACTGGTCAATGGCGAGCGTGGACTCGACGATCTGCAGGGCCCACCAACACGCTGCGGGTGCCCGTCACCGGGCCCCGACGGTGCCGGGCAGACGAGCCCGGCCAGCCCACCACCGGGACGATGAAGGTCTTGGCCGCTCCCGCGGTGGCCTCACCACAAAGATCCACTTAGTTGGTGAGGGCGGCCTGCGGCCCCTGGCCCTACTGATCACACCCGGACAATGGGGCGACGTGCCTCAGATGATTCCGGTCCTGGAGCGCATCCGCGTCCCGCGGCCGATGGGCGGGCACCCGCGCACCCGCCCGGACCACCTCAGCGGCGATCGCGCCTACAGCTCTCGGCGCAACCGCCGCTACCTGCGGCGCCGTCAGATCAAGCACACCATCCCTGAGCCGAGGAATCAGCAGGCCAATCGCTTGCACCGTGGGAGCCGAGGCGGCCGGCCCGCCAGCTTCGAGAAGGCCCGCTACGTTCGCAGGAACGAAGTGGAGCGGCTGATCGGAAAGTTGAAGATCAACCGGGCGGTTGCCACGAGGTTCGACAAGCGGGCCTATGTCTTCTACGGCACTGTGACCGTTGCGGCCATACGCCTGTGGCTTCGCGCATGACCCGTCAGACGGAACCTAACCGACCCTGGTCTGCCTCCCCGGGTGCCCGGAGAAGCAGACCCGCCGCCTACGGGGCGATGATCACCTGGAAGGGCTCGCCGTCGATGATGCGGTCGGACCGCACCGCTGCGCCGAACTCGTCACGGCCCGCCGCGACGTTGTCCTTATTGGTGACGTGGGAGCGCACACAGGGCGCGTTTGCGGCGTTCGCGCCGTTCCGCAGGACCTTGACGTTCTTGACATCCCATACGCCGCCCACCTGCTGGGGAAGGATGTCCACGCACAGGGAACCCATGTTGCCGCCCTCTTCGGACGCGGCGAAGGGGAACTCATCACACGAGTCGTCCGGCACCAGCGAATTGTCCCTCACGAACTTGTCCGGTCCCAGATTGCAGGTAATGTTTCGCCTGCGGTCTATTTCCTCTTCGGTGGTTTTCTTGTAGTGGAGGGGTTTGTACTCGGTGCCCATGCTGAAGGTGGTGAGGTTCTTCTGCGCCCACTCGTAGGAGACGGCGGCGGCCCGGTAGAGCGACTTGCGGATGGTCACGTTGGCCATGTGCTCCGGGATGACGCAGCCCGGCCAGGGGCCGACCTTGTCGTCACAGCGTATCTGGGGGCCGGTCCAGTCGGTGTTGACAGATGGCAGGGGCGTCCCGGGAACCAGGAGCCTCATTGCCGCGTGGTATTGAGGCTGGACCAGCGCCTCGGCACCCGGGCCGACCGAAGAGCCGTAATTGATGGACCCGCCAACACTGGCATCCACTTTCTCCAGCTTCGCCACGAGGGGCGCCGACGTCACGGAGCACTGTCCGGTGCAGATGGGCAGCAGGTCCATTTCCACGGCGGGGATATTGGGCGTTTTACTGTGCAGGGTGGCGACAACGCTCTCCTTCCAATTGGCCTGCGGCACGCTCTTGAGCTTGGAGTAGATCCCGAGTTCGCCCTCGGCGCTGCCAATCACAGTCTTCTGATCGGGGCCCAGGTAGGTCCATCTCAATCCCCTTGTCACGCAGTACGCGAGGCGAGTGGAGTTGCCAGGGGGTTGTTTGTCGCACAGGCTTTCCGGACTGTTTGGATCCGGATCGCCGTCGCGGGGAGCGGGGGCAAGAGCGCGTGCGGGGGCGGGGGCGGGCGGTCCAGAACTGACCTCGTAGCAGGCCCACGCCGCGTCCTTGGGGGCTCCCTTGCCGGAGGGGACGGGCTTGCAGGTGCCGTGGCCCTGGGGAGGGGCCATCGCGGCGGCTGTGGCCGGTTGGGTGCCCAGGGCTAACAGGGCTGCGGTGAGGGCGAGTGAGGCTATCGCCGCCATGCCGCGTCTGACGTGTTTCAAAAGGTGGTCCCTTCCGTCGGTGGCCCCTTGGCGGGCACACCGGAGGTATGGAACCGGGCAACTCCCGTTCATGCCAACCGAGAACGCGACAGTTCTTCATCTAATTTGGCCAGTTGTGGTACAGACCTGCCGCCCCCGGCGGCGCTAGTTTCACTCACACTCACCTCACAGACCACGCACAGCAGGGGGAAAGCAACGATGCGCCGCACCACAGGAACCCGCCTGGGCAGAGGGCTCGGAGCGCTCATAGCCACCGCGACGGCCGCCGTGGGCCTGGCCGCCACCCCGGCCGCCGCCACCCCGGCCGCGCCCGCCGCCTCCGGGCAGACGGTCCAGCCCGGCCAGACCTGTACCGCAGCCGATCTCGGTACCCGCCACCCGATCATCAAGAGCGCCGAAGTCGCCCCCACCATCACGCACTTCAAGGGCTGGTACGTCACCGAAGGCTCGACCGGCAACCAGAGCGTCAGTACGAACACCACGGAGACGATCTCCGTCTCCGTCGGTCTCAACGGCACCGTTCAGGGCAGCTTCGCCGTCGAGGCCCTCGGCTCCGTCGGTGCAAGCCTGGGCCTGAATGTCCAGGTCAACTACACCCACACATCCAGCACCAACAAGTCGATCTCGTGGAACTTCTTCCAGCCCGGCTACTACGGCCTGTACGAGGGGACGAAGAAGGTCACCGGCACCTACGGCAGCCTCAACTGCAACCGCTCGGATGCGGGCGGCCTGAAGTGGACCGAGGGCCCCGACACCGGCAGCTACACCACCTACACCGCCCTCGAAGAGGGCGCGGTGCGCTGCGAGGACAAGGTCCCCGCCAACAGCATCATGGCCAAGGCCCAGGGCCTGTTGGACTGCGGCTCCCCCGCCGCCACCGCGAAGCACCCGGCAGGTCCCGTCCCCTCGGCCAAGGCCGACCAGGCCAAGCACGACGCCGACAACGCCGCCACAGCCGCCAAGGCCGCCCAGAGCATGAAGGCCACCCAGGCCGCCAAGCCCGCTCCGCGCGCCGCCCTGAACTGCCAACCCGGCGCCTACAAGATCGACGTTCCCGGCAAGCCCCTGAACTGGAGCGCACCCCTCCTGGCCAACGACGGCATCCGCCTGCGCGAATCTTCCTTCTTCAGCGCCCACCTGGACAACTGGCGCCTGTGCAACGTGACGGAGCGCAACGGGGTCATCGAGGCGTCCCTGTGGAACTGGGGCAACGGCGGATGCGCGACCATCCCGGCGGACATCGCCAACCAGGAGCAGGCCTACCTGACAACGGCCAACTGCGGGGAGGACGACCTCCAGCGGTTCTACATCTACCGCGACGTACCCGGCAGCACGAAGATCGGTCTGCAGAACAAGTACACCGGCTCCATGATGGGCCACGACCGGTACGCGGACGGGGAACTCATCCGCCAGTACTCCAGCGGCAGGCAGGACGGAACGGGTACATATACCCTGACCGGAGTCTGACAGCCCCCACCCCGTGAGCGCGGCCCCGCACGTGAACCCCCGGCCTCCCGGTTCCGTGCGGGGCCCTCCGCGTCTCTACCCCGAGCCCAGCCTCGGGGACCGGTGCCCGCGGCTGAACGTCCCCTGCTGCATGCGGCGAACCCCTGCCAAGGTGGTTCGCGCTTCAACCCGACGACAGAAGCGAGGTCAACTCATGTGCATACGAGGCCTGTTGACAGTGGCCAACGAGTTCTCGTCTCGGTTCGTCCTCGACCCATCAGACAGGCCCTAGCCTGCATCGAGAGGGTGCTGGGGGCGGGCGAGTGGGAGCAGTGGTTCGGCGACGAGACGCTCGCTGACCTTCTGGACGGCCATGAGGGGTACTTGGCGGCTGTGGCGCGTGTGACCGACAACCCGTCTTTGGGTGAGGTGTGATGGCATCTTCGCGCGGTCTCTGGCGTGATTGCGGCCGGAGTATCGCCGTGACCACCGCGGGCCGTGTGTGGGCGCACGGCAGGCCGGAGTGCAGCGGTCCGCGTCAGCTGCCGCGGCCGTGGTGGTCGCGGCGGCGTGTGTGGCCGGACCGGCTGCGGGGACGGCGGGTGGTGACCCTGCCGGACATCGGCGTGTGGGAGTCGAGCCGGGTGGCGTGACCGGGGCGTGTTCTCGTTCGGGCGTATTGGCGCAGTGCGCCCTTCCCGCCGCGGCGTAGCCGGAGTTGACTGGGCGCCGATGTAGCCGAGTTGAGGGGGTGCCGGTCATGTATTTGATCATTCGCGCTGATGGTGGCGATGGCGACAAGCTGCCGGGGCAGCCGTGGCCTGGGCCGACGGAAGAACCCCAGCCTGATGGCGGCTCCCCACCCGGAGATGGGAAGCACAAGAAATGACCAGCACGCACCAGGAGCAGCGGCCCGCTCTCGACGAGCTGGGCCGCTTTCTGATCGAGACCGGCTCCATGACCTCGGACTGGGCGGAAGCGTTCGCAGCCGTGCCACGCTCCGCTTTCCTACCGCCCGTGATGTGGCCGCACGATATGGAGACCGGCCGCAGCGTGCCAGTCAGCAAGGCGGATGATCCGGCAGGGTGGCAGGCTGCGGCGAACTCGAACTCCCCGATCGTCACTCAGTGGGACGACGGCAAGCACGCCGGTATGGATCCGGGTGAGTTGTCGACGAGTTCGGCGAGCGCCCCGGCCGTGGTGTTCCGCATGCTCGCGGACCTTGATCCGCAACCCGGCGACGCGGTGCTGGAGTTGGGTGCCGGCACGGGCTACAACGCCGGGCTGCTGGCCTACCGGGTGGGTGGCGGCAATGTCGTCACGGTGGATGTGGATCCGGCCGTGACCAGCCAGGCGCGCCAGGCCCTGCAGAGTCTCGGCCTGTCGGTCACGGTGGTCACGGGTGACGGGTTGCTCGGCTATCCGCAGCGCGCACCATACGACCGACTGATCGCCACGTTCGGGTTGCGAGCGATCCCTGGCGCATGGGTGGAGCAGACCCGGCCTGGCGGCGTGATCGTTGCTCCGTGGGGCACCAACTTCGCCCACCACGACGCCGTAGCCCGTCTGAATGTGGCCGCAGACGGCAGGTCGGCTTCAGGGCGGTTCACGCGGCTCGTGGAGTTCATGAAAGCCCGCTCGCAGCGGCTGGGGTTCGATGGGCACGCCGCGTATGTGCCTGAGGACGTGCCGGGTAGCGCGGACGAGTCGCACACGGAGGTGCCGGCCGAGGACTTTCCCGCGCATCTGGGTGCTCCGGCGCGGTTCGCGATCGGCCTGCAGGTCGACGGGATGTGGCATGGAGTGTCCGTGAGCGGTGATCGGCGGCTGGCCTGGTTCTACAGCCTCAACGACCGGTCCTGGGCCGTGGTGGCCTTCCGCGACGGGCAGCACAAGCACACCGTGTACCAGTCGGGGCCGCGCCGTCTGTGGGATGAGGTGGAGGCGGCGTGGCGGTGGTGGGACGCTGCCGGGCAGCCGGGCGTGGGCCGGTTCGGGCTGACCGTGCGCGCGGATGGCGCGCATGAGGTGTGGCTGGATGAGCCGGGCGGGTTGGTTCCCGTCGCGGCCTGAACCCGGTGAAGGCCCCGCCGCGGTACGCGGCGGGGTTTTCATCTGTGTGAGTGGTGTGGTGGATGTGACCACGCCCGATAGTCAGCCAGCCGCAGCCGAGGAGTCGCAGGTCAGGGCCCGATGTCGATTCGTAGTTGGCCCACCTGTCGACGGATAGTTGGCCAGTCGCTGCCCTGGAACGGCCGCCTCTACCTGCAAAACCGCAGGTGAGGTCGCTGAGCGTCTGGCTTGGCCAAAGCGCTCACGCCAGGTTAGGCCGTCTGGCCCTATCGGCGTCGAAAATTTCGACCGAGCCTTGGTTAGTCGGACAGAGCCATGGAAGGGCGCTCAATAGTGAGCTGGCGACCCACGCGTTCTGGTCGACGCTCAGCGGCCCCGGACGTGCCCAAGGCCCGGATGGCGCTGAAGCGCGTGGACGACTCGCGTGGCCGTAAGCCCCCGTTCGAACTTCCGGGCGGGGGCTGTTTGTTGCCTGTGTGGCAGCGTTCGTCACGGTTCGGCAACACCGCCATATGTCTCTCACGACCCTGCCACGCTTCGTTCACTCGTGAACTACCTCAGGGGGCGTTGTGGCAAGACCAATGGGACGTAAGGGTTGCGGGGGCTGTCTGGCATTCGTGGCTGCGTTCATTGTGGTGATGGTCGTGATCGCGGTGGCCAATAGCGACAGCAGCAGCAAGGGTGGCAGCAGTACCGCGAAGTCAGGGACATCTCAGGGCCCGTCGGAGCCGGTCCCGCAAGAACTACGGGACTTGGACGTGGCCGCAGGCGTGCATGCCAGCCCCCAGCCGGACTACGACGCCGCGTTCAAGACCCTGTCGACCCGCTGCAACGAGCAGGGCGTCGGCCTTGGCAACGAAGTCGGGGCGGTGCTGGGGCTGCTGCAGAAGAAGGGCGTCAACGACGAGAACCGGCTCACGGTGATGCAGCACCTGGCCGCGTCGATCCCGGCGGGCACGAACATGGGCTGCGCGGACATCGGCGGCGCCTACGTGACCCTGCGCACCGGCGGCCAGTAGCCACGCACACGAAACGGCCTCCGCTCCCGGACGAACCGGGGCGGGGGCTTCGTCGTGTCAGAGGTTCAGCATGCTCGCGAGGTGCCGCACTCGGGGCAGTAGATCCGAGTCAGGGTGCAGTCGGCGCCACACGGGCTCCAGTCGCGGCAGCGGTGGCACTCGTCACGCCCGTGCTCGCGTTGTGCGGGCTCCCAGCAGGTGTTGCAGTACCAGTAGCCGCTACTCCGCATGGTGGCCTGCATGTAGTCGTTCCAGGCGAAGTGGAAGTCACCGCTCACGCGGTAGCCGCCCCATTCAGTCTGGCCGCCATCCTTCTCAAGGATGTGCTGCTTGTAATCGGCTGTTCGCTGGGCGATGCGGGTTTGCTCGGCTCGATGGGCGGCGATGGCTTGGTCGACGGCGGCGGCTTTGACCGTCCAGGTGCGACCGCGCTTGATCGCCGGGATGCACGTGCTAGCGATCCAAACGGTGCCGTCGCGGTGCGCCGAGCGGCGGTACCAGTCGTAGGCGTTGCCGGGAGATGGAGGGTCCTTCACTCCGGCCTTGTTGCCGCAGTACAGCCTGCTGTCAGAACGGGCATCGCATTCGGCGGCCCCCGCCGGGAGGCGGGGGCAACAGATCCGGTCTCAGGTCGATGACTTCGGACTATGACCGTCCGTGCCAACACGGCGGGCACAGGCCTCCGGGTGCTGCCAGTTCTCATCAACATTTTTGGCACCCAGATCAAGAACCGGTGCCAGGATGTCCTTCGACAGCGAAGTTAGTCGTGCGCAGCGCGCTGATCTGGGTCGACTGGGTTGGATGTCAGGGGGAGCGGCTACCGGCCCACCTCAGGTCTGCGGACAGCCAGTTTCCTGCGGCTCTCGCGGCTCGTGCCTTTGGGCTGCTGTTGCAGTTCCGGGCCGCCGCGCAGTCCGGTTGGGAGCATCCTCGCTCCGGGGCTGGCCGCGCCCGCGATAGGGCCGTTGCTGACCGGCATCGAGGAGATGCTGTCGTTGAGGTCGTCACCGACGTAGGAGGCGGGCTCGGTGAAGATCTTCTGGGCACCCACCAGGTCGGAGTGCTCGCACATGACGACGGTCGATCCGGCCGGGATCTGGACCGGGCCGTCTGGGCCGGTCGTGCGGCGGTCCAGACGGCCCGGTGGGTTTAGGGGTTCACCACGTTCCAGCGTTCGGCTGGGATGTCTTGGCACTTGTAGAGGCTGACGTTGCCGTGGTCGGCGTCGGGGGCCAGCAGGCACAGGTGGTTGGCCTCGTTGCGGTACCGGATGGTTCCGTCCGGGTATGCCTCGGCGAGCCAGCGCTGGCCGGCTCCGGCGACGCCGCGGGGATCGTCACACCCGTAGAGCATGGCGCGTGTCTGCGTGTTGGCGTGGACGTCCTGGCTGCCCAGGCACAGGTTGTTGCCGTCCAGGCTCTGGATACGGACCAGGTTGTCGTCCCGGCTGCTCCGCTGGATGTTCCAGCCGAAGTCTTTGCGCTCCCACAGCAGCCAGTAGATCCACCACCACCGGGGCGGTGTGGGCTGGGTGTAGACGTCGGTCCCGGGGACGTTGCCGGCCCGCCGCAGCCGGCCTCCGAGCCATGAGGATTCCAGGCGTACGTTGTCGCCGGTCGTCTGCCAGCCCGTGGGGAGGGACGAGGCATTGTCCCACCACAGCTGGGCGGCGTCCTGGGTGCACGGCGCGGCGGTCACCGACGTGCCGGCCGGGGTCAGGCAGAGCCCGGGGACGGCCACGTTCTGCCAGCGTTGCGGTCCGCCGTTGTCGTCGTTCCATGCCGGAGGGTCATCGAGGTGGGCGATGGTCCACTGCGCTCGCGGGTCGTCACACTTGCCGGCGACGATCCGGGAGGACACGTCCCGGCGGGCATCCGGCGCGAGGGAGACGCAGTCTCCGGTGTCGATGTTCTGCAGGTAGTGGGTGAGCGCGCCAGTGGTGAACATCCCGAAGGTCTGGTTGCCGTTGTAGCGGGCGTCCCCGACCGTGATCGAGCGGTCCGGGTTCTCCTGCAGCAGGCCGCCCGTCGGGGAGGCCAGCACGCTGTGGAAGACGTGGGCCGGGCGCGGCGCCCGGACCGGCGGCAGTGTCCGAGCGAACTCCACGGGCACGTGATCGGATCCGCCACCCCTGGGAATGGTCGCGGTGAACCCTCCCGGCGCGCCGCGCGTGATCGCGTAGTCCAGCTCGCTCGGGGTGCCGCCGATGTACGTCGGCTGACCGGTACGCAGCAGGGACTCATCCGCGCGCAGATGCAGCGACTGGTTGCGGGCCTCGTCGTCCGTGCGGTGGAGGATGTTCACGTTGAAGTCGCCGGCCAAAACCCAGTTCCGGCCGTCCACGGCGGCGAAGTCGCGGACCCGGCCGAGCAGTCCCTGCACGTCCTCGCCGCGGGCGTGCGTGTTCCAGTACCAGGTGTTGCCGAACCGCAGACCGAGCAGGGGGCGCGCCCGGTACCGGTTGTTCGGGGCGTTCGGGTCCGAGTTGTAGGACGGGTTCTCCAGCACACGTACCTCATCGGCCTGGGTATCGGTGACGAACGCCAGGTTCATCTGGCCGCCGTCCCACGTGTCCTGGTTCGTACCGGCGACCCGGCGCGGGTCGGTCTGCAGAAAATACACGTACCGGTTGCTGCCGTTCGGGCCGCCCGCCCAGGTCACCCGCGTGACGGAACTGGGCTGGGGGGCGCGGCCCGGAGTGAGCCGGATCTGGCGGAACTCGCTCCGGTCGTTGTCGTGCGCCGGCAGCGGCGGCCCGGCGCCGGCCTCCTGCAACGCCACCACCTGGTTGGTCGCGACCAACGGCTCGATCTCCGACGTCCATCTTGAGCCGTTGTCGGAGCCATGCATGTTGTACGTGGCGAACGGCGAGGTGCCGTCGCCGTTCACGGCCTGCGCCGTGCTGGTGGCCGTGACGATCCCCGCGCAGGCCAGCAGGAATGCCGCCACGAGGGACAGGAGCGAGCGTAATCGCCGGGCTCTGCCCGGCGGGTGGACGTCGGCGCTGGTGCGCCGGAGAAGCCGATGAGCGTGCATCAACGTTCCCTTCTGTCGGGACACTTGAGAGCACCAGGGCTCCGCAGCCGGCCGGGAGCCGGCTGGCGGGCCCGGCGTCCAGGCGATCCAGGACGCCACTGGGGGTGACGGCTCCGGGCCAACAGCGGTTCTACGCTTTCCCGCCAACCCCCACGCCCCCGACCGGCATCAGCCATCCACCAGCGGACCTGCGAGAACGGGAGTAAAACGGGCCACCGCCGACCGGGGCGGCCACGCGGAACGCCATCCGAGCCGGTGCGTGACCTGACCTGGCGGTTACGCTGCCCAAGGCCGAGTCCGCCAGCGCGGAACCACCATGGCCGTATCCCAGCACGGCCTGCCCCGCAGAGGCGAAAGTGCAGGGGCCGCCCACAGATACCCGTCCGCAGGCGGGACGGGATTCCGTTGATCACACGCCAGGGGCCCCAGCGTGTTCACCCCACGACTAGGTTCACTGTCAAAGAAGTCGAAAGGACTGGATTCCCTGTCAAACACCTTGATTGGATGACAGGGGACACAGGATCTGCTGGCCTCTCGCAGCGAAGATCGAGCGATTCTCAGTGAAGACCGGTGACCGACAGTTCTTCTCACCGATGGTTGAGGTTGCAGGTCACGGCGGGTGCATCGAGCTGCTGCGACCCCGGCCTCAGTAGTCGATGGGGAGCAGCAGGGTCAGCACCGGCTCCAATGCGTCCCCGGGATGTAGCTCCGCATGCAGCTGGTCGTCGGGACCGGCAGACCGCCCGGAGGCCGTGGGCACGCCTGAGACTGCGATGCTTTCACCATGGGGGGCCTGGGCGATGGTGCGCACGACTGCGGACAGGACAACCTCCAGTTGACCTTCTCCCTGATCGGCAATGTACGTCTGCGAGGCTCGCGCGCTGAACGCGACCGGAACGGCGAGTCCTGCGGCGTGGGCGACCGGAGCCGGTACGTCGACCAGCACACCACTCTCGATGAGTTCGGCCCTCGTGGGACTGGCCACCACGGGACCGAACATGCCCTCGTTCATGACCGTAAGCGTCCCGTGGCCGCTCCATGAACGCCGTCCCCCACACGGGTGATGGCACGGCTCTTGTGACTGAGCGTTTTAGTCGACCAGTTGAGCGTTCAGATGCCTGCCCAGCACTCCCGCTCAAGCACCGCACTCACGTGACCGGGCCGCGGCGGCTGGCCAGTGCCGTCATGGCGTTGACGTCCTGCCCACGCCCTCACTCCGACCGACCCGCCGTGACGACGTAGTAGTCGAGGATCCGCTGCTCGTAGGCTCGCAGAAAATTCCGCGGCCAGGTCCCCGGGGCCCACCACCGGCCGAGCCAGAGGTCCCATCCCGGCCAAACGTGCGGCCCGATCGATTCGACGCACACTTTCGTGAGCCCAGCCGCCATGAACGCATCCGTGAGCACCTTCACCGGCCGGGCGATGTCCAAGCCGTTCGCGAACGTGTCCAGCAGACGTGCGAGTTCCTCGGACCGACCAGGCGCGTCATCCACGGTGAAGAAGCTGGCGACAGCCACCCGGCCGCCCGGTCGCAGCACCCGCGACATCTCCGCTGCGAAGGCATCGAGATCCGGGAAGTGCTGAGCGGCCTCTACGCTGATGACGACATCGAACTCGCCGTCTTCCAAGGGCATGCGCTCTGCAGCCCCCTGGACGAACCGCAGCCGTCCTGGCTCATCCCGAAGCAGATCTCCGTGCGCCTCGCGTGCCCGCCGCAGTTGCTCCGGATGAATGTCCATGCCGGTAACCGCAGCGGAACCGAATTCCCGCAGGGCCACCACGCACCCCATGCCGAGCCCACAGCCCACTTCCAGAACCTTCGGCTCCTTCCGCAGCCCAGCGGCGCCCAGGACATGCCGGTACAGATCCTCCTGGCTGTGGATGCGCTCCGCCTCGCCGAGCGGGAGGCCCAGATCAATGGCCCGCCAGTACCCGAAGTTGATAAACCCCCCGGCGAAGATCGGATCCCCGCTCAGATCAGCCGGACCATACGTCTCCTGCACCACGGGACGCATGGCGAGACAAGCCCGCTCAGCACCGTCTGCCACCGTGCCACACCTCCTGAAAGCACAACCACCACGTCGTGCATGTTCTTTGCGATCCTGTGCCGTCCGCGAGAGCCGTTCACCCGTGACGATGCCGCGCACGGTGGACGGGTGACGGTCAGGACCGAGGCCACGATCGTGGCCGTGCCGTCGCCGGTGCAACCGCCTAAACGTCGACCGTCTACCGAGCTCATCGACAACGACATGCCCAGCACGGCAGGGGCTTCATGCGTCTAGCTGAGCCGCTTCCTGCACTCAACTGGCCAAGTACAACGCTCACCGGCCACCTGAAACGCTCAGTCACAGCTCTTTACGCAGGCACTCAACGTTCGGTGAGAATGCTCAACCTTCGTCTCCCCCGCAGCGCATGCCGCGGCCATGGCCGCGGCGGCCACTCTCGAAAACGCCGACACCCTCACCCTCCAGCGCGACACCGACCTGCCCGCGCCCTGCGGGTTGCTGGTGTTCCCCGAACTGGTGGTGCTGGTCAACCGCACCGGGGCGCTGTCCGACATCCGCGCCTACGCCTGGCACTTCGCCCAGCTGCACAACGGCAGCCCGCTTCAGGCCGCGCCCGGTCTGAAGATGGCCGGCTTTATGGGCCGTGAGGGGCCGGTGCAAAACGAGGCGTGGCGGGAGTTCCTGGCCGCGTCCAAGGCGTCCGGGTGGACCGTGCCGCCCCTGGTCCCCGACGGATTCGAGGGCATGCGCGGGGACGGCTATCTCAGCAACCTGTCCACCGAGGAATTGCACGAGCGCTCAGCCCTGGCACGCCAGGGCCAGTTGCACATTCGTGAGCAGGCACAGTGGCGGGCCGAGCCGACCCCCGACGTGGGGGAGTGGACCGGCGGACAGGTCGACGACAAGCACGACGACTTCACCCGCCGGTACATCTTCGCCTTCTGGCGCCTCAGAAGCTGTGTCACATCCTCCTTCCGCAGGTCAGGGGCCGTTCCGCTTCGGGTAGGTCTGCTCGAAGCGAGGCCTGGGCGGAGGTGGTTGTCGGCCGTACGGTGTTGGCATGGGCAGGGACGGGGTTCCCCGGCTTCGGCTGGTCGTGGTCGCGGACGACCGCGACGCGGGGCCGCGGCTGTGCCGGGCCGCTGATGCCGCGGGTGAAGGTGACGGGGGTGTTCTGCTCGTCCGCGTGCCGGTCGCGGCACTGGCGTCGGATGCGGCGGGCGAGGACGAGGGCTGAGGCGGTGAAGGCCGGCCGGGCATCCAACTGCCCGGAGTGCGGGGCGTCCTGGACGGTCGGTGTCGAACATCCTGCCTCGGCAATGTACTGCTCTCCCCGCTGCCGCAAACGGGCCTGGCACAGACGGCGCACGCAATAGCGCGGGATGTGAGGCCGCGCACCCGATAACTGCAAGGTCGCTCCACGCTCCCGGGACACGCGCCCTGCCAGACCGACCCAGGCGGTCGGATGGTGCCAAGTGATGGGCCTTGAGGTGCTGGCGGCCGCGATGCCGGTCGATCCGGAACGGCTGCTGCTGGGACATCGCCTCAGCCCGCTGCTCGGCGACCTCACCCGGGCCGCCTGCCGATGAACAGGACCCCGACAGCGCGACCCTCGCCGGGGCATGCGATGCCGTCGCCGTCGCGGCAGCCGTCCTCGGCTACCGCTACGTCACGGGCCGCCAGGCCGACGGCTTGCCGAGTGCCGGGCAGTACCGCGTCATGGCTGCGGGTCTGATGCGTCAACTCGCCGACCGCCTCGCGGGGATCGCCGGGCCGGAGCGGTGAGCGGTCAGCCGTGCGGCCCGTCTTCGGGTCGGTCGGTCGACCCGTCGTCGTGCTCTTGGTCATGCTCGTCAGTTGAGGTGCCGAAGTGTCCGGCTTGCCGTAGACGTCGGCGCCGAGGAGGAGCGCGCCGCTGTGGGTTGCCCGCCGACCTTGCCGCGGGCGTGCGCGGCCAGGCTCTCGCGGATGCCGGAGACGATGAGCTCGCGGATGACGGCGATCGCGGCGAAGACATGGAAGACGAGCCGGCCAGCCGCGGGTGGTGGTGTCCAGACGAAGGCACCAGCGCCACCTTCGTTGCCCAGCCGGCGAGTGGTGCGACTCTTTGTCGCACGCGGGTGGTACTCCTGCACGCTGGATTCCCGCCCCTATCCAGAGCTTTCGTATAGAACCCGTCTGCAAGAAACTCATCACAGCGCACTATTGGGCCAACGGTCCGTCAAGTCAAAGGAGTAGTGCGCCATCAAGGAGCTCACTTCGATTCTCACCGAACAAACGACTGTTCAGGAGGAAATGCCATGCCTTGGCACCCCGCACGGCGTCCCGGCCCCGGCCGACCGCTGGCCCGGGCTGGCCTGAGCGCCGCCATGCTCCTCACCACGGCTGTGCTGCCACTCACGCTGACCGCGCCCACGGCCCACGCCGCATTGGTTGATGCAATCTGTGCGGGATCCGTGCAGGCGAATTTCAATCCAGGACTGACCTTCGAAGCCCAGACCGTCAATGTCTCCACCACTGCGCGCTACCCCACCTGCGCCAATCTCTCCGGCAACGGAAAGCAGCTCGCTGTCGCAACCGAGTCCTTCAGCGGCACCGGGACCGCAGACTGCCTGACCGGTGTTGTCGGGGGGAGCGGCACCATCAACTGGGCCAGCGGCGACACCAGCGGATTCACCTATCAGGTCACCGTGTCCGGTCGGCCGGACGGTGTCCTGGAACTGCTCGCCACCGGCAGCATCACCAGCGGCCTGTTCAAAGGCGACAAGCTTACCGAGAACATCACCAACATCCCCAACGTCCGGACGCAGTGCCTGTCCGAAAACGGGATGACCAACGCCAGCGGCACGGATGACCTGGTGATCAGCCCCGTCGTGTAACTTAACGGGGTCACGGGTCAGGCCCCCGACAAAACCGTGATTTACCCCGCTTTGTCGCGCAGCCATGACCTGAGCCGCCGACAGAACAGCAGCTTGCGGCGGGGACTCCGTTCTCCTGGACCGTCAAGATCCAAGTCTCTCCGGTGTCCAAGATCCGGAGGCTTATTCACGGGGTGGTGTGGCCTGGGTTTCTTGATCGTCAGGACGGCCCTGCTCGGTAGTCTGATGATTGCGAAGACGTCAGAGGGCGGTTCGTGAGTCTTTGAGTTGTTCTGTCGTCGCCTGATGGTGTGGGTGTGGGCGGAATCTGCTGGTCCCGCGGCCGGCGGTCTGTT
>JBEYJY010000070.1:0-16516 GCA_040631425.1 Streptomyces sp. NPDC020096 | reverse complement strand
CGAAATCATCCTCAAGCACACTGCGTCCGCGCAAGCGCATCGATCTCGGCCACGCTCAGCCAGCTAGACGACCGAGATCGTGTTACGAGCTCTTACGGGCCTGCTTCGCGTTCCCTTCCGCCAAGGAGGCAGCACATTCGGATCGCCCTCAGTCCTGCGCCACCCACCCCGTCTGAATCACCCGGTTCCCCCGTCGCCGTGAAACGAAGTACCCCCGCCCCGGCGGCATCGGTCGTGCCCGTACGTTGCCGAGGAGTTCGCCCTCGCCCGGGTCGCCGGAGAGGAGTACGCCCTGGGCGCCGAGTTCCTTGAAGCGCTGCATGAAGGGCTCGTAGGACGAGCGGCTCGCGCCCGCCGAGCTGCGGGCGACGATGAAGCGGATGCCGATGTCGCGTACGTAGGGGAGGTTTTCCAGTACGGCGAGCATCGGGTTGCTGGACGCCGTGCCGACCAGGTCGTAGTCGTCGATGATGACGAAGGCCTGCGGGCCCGACCACCAACTGCGGTCGCGCAACTGCTGCGGGGTGATGTCGGGGCCGGGCACGCGCCGCGACATGATGGTGCCGATCTGCTCCATGTGGCTCTGCAGTGCGCTGGGCGCCGCCGCGTACTGCAGCAAGTGCGGGTCGGGTACGGCGCCCAGCAGGCCGCGCCGGTAGTCGCCGACGACGATCAGGGCCTCTTCCGGTGTGTACCGCTCGGTGATCTGCTTGATGAGCAGGCGCAGCAGCGCGGTCTTGCCGGATTCGCTGTCGCCGAAGACCAGGAACAGCGGATCGCTGTCGAAGTCGATGAAGACCGGTTCGAGGTCGTTCTCGTCCACGCCGATCGCCAGGCCGCGCTCGGGGAACTCGAAGCCCTTCGGCAGCCGTCCCGCGGGCAGGTTGGTCGGCAGCATACGGACCTTCGGGGCGAACGGGCCGGACCAGTTGGCCACCACCTTGCGGACGAAGTCCGCCGTGCCTTCGGAGAGGTCCGCGGACGCGGAGGAGCCGTCGATGCGGGGGAGCGCTCCCATGAAGTGCAGCCGCTCGGTGGTGAGACCACGACCGGGGGTGCTGATCGGCACGTTGACGGCGGTCCGCCGGTCGATCTCGGAGTCACCGGGATCACCGAGGCGCAGTTCCAGCCGGTTGAGCAGCAGGTCCTTGAGCGCCGGGCGGACCTCCATGTAGCGGGACGCGGTGATGATGACGTGGACGCCGAAGCCGAGGCCGCGGCCCGCGATGTCGGTGACCACCGGCTCCAGCATCTCGTAGTCGGTCTTGAACGAGCCCCAGCCGTCGATCACCAGGAAGACGTCGCCCCACTCCTCGCCCGGCAGCTCACCGGCCGCGCGTCGCTTGCGGTAGGTGGCCACGGAGTCGATGGACTCGCGGCGGAACAGGGCCTCGCGCCGATTCAGGATTCCGGCGACCTCCGCGACCGTACGCCGGACCTTGTCGCCGTCCAAGCGCGAAGCGACGCCGCCGAGGTGCGGCAGCCCCTCCAGCGCGACCATGGCGCCACCGCCGAAGTCCAGGCCGTAGAACTGGACTTCCTGCGGGGTGTGGGTGAGCGCGAAGGCGCCGATCAGGGTGCGCAGCAGCGTCGAACGGCCGGACTGCGGGCCTCCGACGACCATCATGTGGCCGGCGGCACCCGAGAAGTCGCGGTACAGCACATCGCGCCGTTGCTCGAAGGGCTTGTCGAGCAGACCGACCGGCACCACCAGCTTGCCGAGCGCCGGATACTCGGGCGCGGTCAGACCCCGGTCCGGCACCACGGACATCGGCGGTAGCAACTGGTCCAGTGCGGGCGCCTCGTCGAGCGGCGGCAGCCACACCTGGTGGGCCGGCGGGCCCTGGCCGTCCAACCGGCGCACGATCACGTCCAGCACGGTGTCCGAGACCGGCTCGGCCGACTTGGCCGTGGCCGCGGAGAAGTCCGGAGCGGGCGCCGTGTAGACCACCGGTACGTAGGCGGCGCTGAAGCGCACCGGGCGCCGCTCCACCGGCAGCGGATCGCCGGGACGAGCGGTGACGCCGCCGCGGTAGTTGCCCGACACGTAGGCGGCCTTGAAGCGCACCATCGTGTCGGTGCCGAACTTCAGATAGCCGGAGCCCGGCACCGACGGCAAGTGGTACGCGTCAGGCACGCCCAGTGCCGCCCTCGACTCCGCCGCCGAGAAGGTGCGCAGACCGATCCGGTAGGACAGATAGGTGTCCAGACCGCGCAGCCTGCCCTCCTCCAACCGCTGCGAGGCGAGTAGCAGATGCACCCCGAGCGAGCGGCCGATGCGGCCGATCTGGATGAACATGTCGATGAACTCGGGCTTGGCGGTGAGCAGTTCGCTGAACTCGTCGATCACCAGGACGAGTGACGCCAGCGGCTCCAGTGCGGCTCCGGCCGCTCGCGCCTTCTCGTAGTCGTGGATGTTGGCGTAGTTGCCGGACGCCCGCAGCAACTCCTGGCGGCGCTGGAGCTCACCGGTGATCGAGTCCCGCATACGGTCGACCAGCGTCAGGTCGTCCGCCAGGTTGGTGATCACGGCTGCCACATGGGGGAGTTCCGACATTCCCGCGAAGGTCGCGCCGCCCTTGAAGTCGGCGAGCACGAAGTTCAGGGTTTCCGAGGAATGGGTGACCGCGAGCCCCAGCACCAGCGTGCGCAGCAGTTCCGACTTGCCGGAACCCGTCGCGCCGACGCACAGGCCGTGCGGGCCCATGCCCTCCTGCGCCGCTTCCTTGAGGTCCAACATGACCGGCTCGCCGTCCTCGCCGACGCCGATCGGCACCCGCAGCCGGTCGTGCTGGGAGCGCGGCCGCCAGGTGCGCGCGACATCCACTGTCGCGGCGTCGCCGAGCCCGAGCAGGTCCGTGAAGTCCAGGTTCGCCAGCAGCGGTTCGTCGTCGTCACCGCCGCCGATCCGCAGCGGCGCCAGCTGGCGGGCCAGCGCCTCGGCCTCCACGGACGACAGAACGTCGGGCACGCCCTCGTACGCGGAGGTGCCGAGCGCCTCCAGCCACAGCGAATCCGGGTGCACCACGACGGACAATCCGCCGCGCGCCTCGTCCAACTCGCCCGCGACCACCTCGACGAGGGTGACCCCCTGCAGCCCCTCGGCGGTGGCCAGCGCGGAGTCCGGCGGAATGGACCCGTGGTCCAGTACGACCACCACATGTGGCTGGTCCAGCAGCGGCTGTCCCGAACGGCTGAAGCGCGGTCGGCCGTCCAACCGGTTGGCCAGCAGGTCTTCCAACTCGCCCAGATCATCCAGGAACAGCCGCCGCGTCCCCGCCCCGTCCAGTGACCCCGGAAGCTGGGTGTGCGGAAGCCACTTCGTCCACTCCCACTCGGAGGCGGCGCCGCGGCCCGCCACCACCGCGATCACCAGGTCCTCCGGTGAGTGGAGTGCGGCGAGTTGGGCGAGCATCGCGCGGGCGCTGCCGTAGACCGACTCCGGGGCGCCGGAGATGGTCAGGTGGTAGAAGGAGCGCAGGCTGACGGCCATCGGCAGGCCGTCCAGTGCGCCGTGTGCGGACAGGAACTGGCGCATCGCCGCGGAGGCCAGCGGTTCGAGTTCGTCCACCGGTGCGGTGGTGGGGGCGATCAGCGGGCTGGCGAGCTGCTGGGGGCCCAGTCCGATACGTACCTGGGCGAAGTCCTCGTCGTTGATGCGGCGTTCCCACACCCGCTTGCCCTCGGCGGCCAGCGACCACAACTGGTCGGGGGAGGGGTGCAGATGGAACTGCGCGGCGCGCTGGGACGCCGCCGTCTTGCGGACCTGCTTGCGCACCTGGGCGAGGTACTTGAAGTAGTCGCGGCGGGCCTGTGACATCTGCCCGCTGGGGCCCTGGCGCATCTTGACGGCCTGTGCGACGGCCATCGCGCCCGTGGAGGCGACCATCAGGCCGCCCATGACCTTCATGAACGCCTGCTGCCCCGGCATGAAGAAGAAGGCAGCCGACGACGCCATGCCGAGCATCGGCAGCAGGGCCATCAACATGCCCTGGTCCTGGCCCCGAGGCAGCTCGGGAGGGGTCTCCAGCCGCACTTCCTCGGTCGGGACCTCGGGCGGTACCGCCCTGGGCGGGCGCTTGACGACGACCACGCTCACCGATGCATCAATCCTCAATGCGGAGACGATAGTTCCGCACCGGCGCCCCCGTGGCGACGGCCTCCCTCCGCGCGACGGCCGATCCTACTGGTCATGCCAACTCACCGTCCCGATAAGGTGACCACCCGCACCTGCCACACCGTACGCACGCTAGGGGGAACCGCGAGGTGAGCACGACCGCAGGGACCGGCTTCTGCCGGGTCACCGTCGTCGCACCCGACAGCCGCATCGATGTCGCCCTTCCGGAGGACATCGCGCTCGCCGACGTATACCCCGAGATCCTGCGGCTGTCAGGACAGTCGCAGCCGGACGGCGCACCCACCGGCTGGCATCTCGTACGGCGCGACGGCACCGTCCTGGACGGCGCCCGCTCGCTCGCCGCGCAACGCGTCCTCGACGGAGAGCTGCTCTCCCTGCGGCCGTTCGCCGAATCACTCCCGCCCGCCGTCTACGACGACGTGGTGGACGCCGTCGCCTCCGCCGTCACCCGTGACCGGCGCCGCTGGAGCGACGACCTGATGCACGCGGCCGGGCTGGTCGGCGGCGTGCTGCTGCTGGTCCTGATGGGCTTCGTCCTGTGGTTCGCCGACCCGGTCCGGCACAACATGCACAGCCTGCCCGGCATCATCGCGGGCGCGGCCGGGGTGCTGCTGACCGCGCTGTCGGCGGTGCGCGCCCGGGTCTACGACGACCGCGCCTCGGCCGTCGCGCTGGGCCTGGCCGCGCTGCCGCTGCTGCTGATCGCGGGATCCGGCATCATCGCTGCCGACCCCGGACACGGGCAGGGACGGCTGCAGTTCCTGCTGGGCTGCGTCACCGTGCTCGTGGCGTCAGCGCTGCTCATCGCGTTCACCCCGCAAGGTGATGCCCCGTTCGTGGCGGCCGCGTTCGTGTCGGCCACCGGCACGCTCGCCACCTTCACCGGGATCCTCACTGAGGCGTCCGCCACCCACACCGCCGCCGTGTGCGCGGTCGCGGCGATCGCGATCACCGCGTTCCTGCCCGCACTGTCCGCCCGCTTCGCCCGGCTGCCCATCGGCTACACCGCACCTCGCGGCGAGGGCGCCGAGACCCGGGACGAACCGGTCGACGAGGAGAAGATAGCCGCACGGGCCCGGCGCGGCCACGAGATGCTGCTCGGACTGGTCGGCGGCTGCTCCGCGGTGGTGGTGGGCTGCGCCGCGGTCCTCGGCTTCTCGCACTCCGCCTGGGCGCAGCTGCTCGCCCTGGCCACCGGAACCGCCACGCTGCTACGCGCCCGGCTGTTCCGCTACACCGCGCAGGTGGCCTGCCTGCTGGTCGCCGGGATCGCGGCGATCTGCCTGCTGGTGCTCGGACTGTCCCTCAACCCGCCGGTGAGCGTGATCCGCGACCTGCTCACCGGCAACAGCGCCCAGGACGACATCCGCACCATGTGGCTGGCCGCCAGCGTCGCGGCGGGCGCGGGCCTGCTCACCGCGATCGCCCTGATCGTTCCGAAGAAGGGCGTCTCCCCGTTCTGGGGCCGCCTGCTCGACCTGGTGGAGGGCGCGGTGCTGCTGTCCCTCGTACCGCTGTGCCTGGCCGTGCTGAACGTCTACGCGGCGGCCCGCGGGATGACCTCCGGGTAGCGGCTGGTACTCTGGGTGACCGCTGCATGCCCACATGCGGCCAGTCCGCCGAGTCATCGAAGACCCAGCTGAGCAGAAGACCAGGGGCGCTCGCGGACAATGAACACTCAAGGAGCACGTGTGCCGCTCGACGCCGCCACTAAGAAGCAGATCATCGCAGAGTTCGGTTCCTCGGAGAGCGACACCGGCTCCCCCGAGGTCCAGGTCGCGATGCTGTCCCGTCGCATCTCGGACCTGACCGAGCACCTGAAGACCCACAAGCACGACCACCACTCCCGCCGTGGTCTGCTGCTGCTCGTCGGCCAGCGCCGTCGCCTGCTGCAGTACCTGGCGAAGAAGGACATCACGCGCTTCCGCGCCCTCGTCGAGCGCCTCGGCATCCGCCGCGGTGCGGCGGGCGCCAAGTAAGACGCCGTGAAGGGAGCGGTTCCCAACCTGGGGGCCGCTCCCTTTGCCGTATGTGTGACTCCGCCGCGCATGTGGTCGGACCGCAAGCTTTGTAGGCTGGGCCCGGTACCACTTCACGACGACAACTTCACACAGAAGACAACTTCACATGAGAGAAGCCTCGGGTAGAGGCTTCAGAAGAAGGAGGAGCGCCCGCGCCAGCCGACCGCCGAGTCGGTGCCAGAGGCGCCGGTCCTCGGTAGTGGCCTCCGGGTGGCGCGCCTACGGCGACACCCCGGTGGCTTCGATCGAAGACCGGCCCGGCCGGGACCGTGGGTCGGCACGTGCGGCGCTCCACCGCAGAGGGCCCCCGGGCGGTTGCCTGGGGGCAGACACGAGGAGAATTCCCATAGTGGAGAACGAGACCCACTACGCCGAGGCCGTTATCGACAACGGTTCCTTCGGCACCCGTACCATCCGCTTCGAGACGGGCCGCCTCGCCCGCCAGGCCGCCGGCTCCGCCGTCGCGTACCTGGACGACGAGACCATGGTCCTGTCGGCCACCACCGCATCGAAGCACCCCAAGGACCAGCTCGACTTCTTCCCGCTGACGGTGGACGTCGAGGAGCGGATGTACGCGGCCGGGCGGATCCCCGGCTCGTTCTTCCGCCGTGAGGGCCGCCCCTCCGAGGACGCCATCCTCACCTGCCGGCTGATCGACCGCCCGCTGCGCCCGTCCTTCCAGAAGGGCCTGCGCAACGAGATCCAGGTGGTCGCCACGATCATGGCGCTCAACCCGGACCACCTGTACGACGTGGTCGCGATCAACGCCGCGTCCGCCTCGACGCAGCTCGCCGGTCTGCCGTTCTCCGGCCCGATCGGCGGCGTGCGCGTCGCGCTGATCCGCGGCCAGTGGGTGGGCTTCCCGACCCACAGCGAGCTTGAGGACGCCGTCTTCGACATGGTCGTCGCGGGCCGCACCCTTGAGGATGGGGACGTCGCGATCATGATGGTCGAGGCCGAGGCCACCGACAAGACCATCAAGCTGGTCGAGGGCGGCGCCGAGGCGCCGACCGAGGAGGTCGTGGCCGCCGGTCTTGAGGCCGCCAAGCCGTTCATCAAGGCGCTGTGCAAGGCCCAGTCGGACCTCGCCGCCAAGGCTGCCAAGCCCACCGCCGAGTTCCCGGTCTTCCTCGACTACCAGGACGACATCCTGGAGGCGCTCACCGAGGCGGTCCGCGACGAGCTGGCGCAGGCGCTGACCATCGCCGGCAAGCAGGCTCGCGAGGCCGAGCTCGACCGGGTCAAGGCGCTGGCCGCCGAGAAGCTGCTGCCGCAGTTCGAGGGGCGCGAGAAGGAGATCTCCGCCGCCTACCGCGCGCTGACCAAGAAGCTGGTCCGCGAGCGCGTCATCAAGGACAAGGTCCGCATCGACGGCCGCGGTGTCACCGACATCCGCACCCTGTCCGCCGAGGTCGAGGTCGTGCCCCGGGTGCACGGCTCGGCGCTGTTCGAGCGCGGTGAGACCCAGATCCTGGGCGTCTCCACGCTGAACATGCTCCGCATGGAGCAGCAGCTCGACACGCTCTCGCCCGAGACGCGCAAGCGCTACATGCACAACTACAACTTCCCGCCGTACTCCACCGGTGAGACCGGCCGCGTCGGCTCCCCGAAGCGCCGCGAGATCGGCCACGGCGCGCTGGCCGAGCGGGCGCTGATCCCGGTGCTGCCGAGCCGCGAGGACTTCCCGTACGCCATCCGCCAGGTCTCCGAGGCGCTGGGCTCCAACGGCTCGACCTCGATGGGCTCGGTCTGCGCGTCGACCATGTCGCTGCTGAACGCCGGTGTGCCGCTGAAGGCCCCGGTCGCGGGTATCGCCATGGGTCTGATCTCGCAGGAGATCGACGGTGAGACGCACTACGTGACGCTGACCGACATCCTCGGCGCCGAGGACGCGTTCGGCGACATGGACTTCAAGGTCGCCGGCACCAAGACCTTCGTCACCGCACTCCAGCTCGACACCAAGCTCGACGGCATCCCCGCCTCGGTGCTGGCCGCCGCGCTGAAGCAGGCCCGGGACGCGCGACTGCACATCCTGGACGTGATGAGCGAGGCCATCGACGTTCCGGACGAGATGTCGCCGAACGCGCCGCGGATCATCAGCATCAAGATCCCGGTCGACAAGATCGGTGAGGTCATCGGCCCCAAGGGCAAGATGATCAACCAGATCCAGGAGGACACCGGCGCCGAGATCGCGATCGAGGACGACGGTACGGTCCTGATCGGCGCCTCCGAGGGCTCGGCCGCCGAGGCCGCCCGCGCCACCATCAACGGCATCGCCAACCCGACGATGCCCGAGGTCGGCGAGCGCTACCTGGGCACGGTCGTCAAGACCACCACGTTCGGCGCGTTCGTCTCGCTGATGCCGGGCAAGGACGGTCTGCTGCACATCTCGCAGATCCGCAAGCTCGCCGGTGGCAAGCGGGTGGAGAACGTGGAGGACGTGCTCGCGGTCGGCGCCAAGGTCCAGGTCGAGATCGCCGAGATCGACCAGCGGGGCAAGCTGTCGCTGATCCCGGTCATCGAGGGCGAGAGCGGCGAGGACGAGGCCGCGAAGGACGAGTCCGCCAAGTGACGTCGGCTACGCACCGTGGGACGGCCCGCACCTCTTCCGAGGGGCGGGCCGTCCCCCGTACCACCACCCGCACCGTGCTCAAGGGCGACAACGGCGGCGGAACGGTCCGCAGAACGGTTCTTCCCGGCGGTTTGCGGATCGTCACCGAGACCCTGCCGACGGTCCGCTCGGCGACGTTCGGGATATGGGTCGGCGTCGGCTCGCGCGATGAGACGCCCAAGCTGAACGGCGCCACGCACTACCTGGAGCACCTGCTCTTCAAGGGCACCGAGCGGCGCACCGCGCTGGACATCTCCGCGGCGATCGACACGGTCGGCGGCGAGATGAACGCCTTCACCGCCAAGGAGTACACGTGCTACTACGCACGCGTACTCGACTCCGACCTGCCGCTGGCCATCGACGTCATCTGCGACATGCTCACCGGCTCGCTGATCGCCGCCGAGGACGTCGACGCCGAGCGCGGAGTGGTCCTCGAAGAGATCGCGATGACCGAGGACGATCCTGGCGACCAGGTCCATGACCTGTTCACCACGGCGGTCCTCGGCGACTCGCCGCTCGGCCGGCCGGTCCTCGGCACGGTCGACACGATCAACGCGCTGACCAGGGATCAGGTCGCCCGGTTCTACAACAAGCACTACGGCGCGCGGAACCTGGTCGTCGCCGCTGCGGGCAACATCGACCACGGCAAGGTGGTCCGCCAGGTGCGCCGCGCCTTCGAGCGGGCGGACGCGCTCGGCGACCCCGAGGCGCTGCCCGTGCCGCCGCGCTCCGGATCCCGTACGGTCCGCAGCGCCGGACGTGTCGAGCTGCTGGACCACCGCACCGAGCAGGCACACGTCATCCTCGGCATGCCCGGCCTGTCCCGCACCGACGAGCGCCGCTGGGCACTCGGCGTGCTCAACACCGCGCTCGGCGGCGGTATGAGCTCACGGCTCTTCCAGGAGGTCCGCGAGAAGCGCGGGTTGGCCTACTCGGTCTACTCGTACACCTCGTCGTTCGCCGACTGCGGCCTGTTCGGGGTGTACGCCGGATGCGCGCCGAACAAGACCGGTGAGGTCCTCAAGATCTGCCGCGACGAGCTGCACGACATCGTCGAGCACGGGCTGTCCGACGAGGAACTGCGGCGGGCCGCCGGGCAGATGTCCGGCTCCACCGTGCTGGGGCTGGAGGACACCGGGGCCCTGATGAACCGCATCGGCAAGAGCGAGTTGTGCTGGGGTGAGCAGATGTCGGTGGGCGAGATGCTGGCCAAGATCGCGGCGGTCACCCCGGACGACGTCCGGGCGGTGGCGCGTGATGTGCTGGACGCCCGCCCGTCGCTGGCCGCGATCGGCCCGCTGGGCAAGCAGGCGGCCCGTCTCCACGAAGCCGTGGCCCAAGCCTGAGCCTGAGTCCTTACAGAACCGAAGGAATCGCGAGAGATGAGCAGCAAGCTGCGGGTAGCCGTCATCGGAGCAGGCGGCCGCATCGGTTCCGAGGCCGTACGCGCCGTCGAAGCCGCCGACGACATGGAACTGGTGGCCGCTCTCGGGCGGGGCGACTCGCTGGACGTCCTGACCGCGTCGGGCGCCGAGGTCGCCGTGGAACTGACCCATCCGGACTCGGTGATGGGCAATCTGGAGTTCTGCGTACGCAACGGGATCCACGCGGTCGTCGGCACCACCGGATGGACCGAGGAGCGCTTGGCCACGCTGAAGGGCTGGCTGGCCGACTCGCCCTCCACCGGAGTGCTGATCGCCCCGAACTTCTCCATCGGCGCGGTGCTCGGCATGAAGTTCGCGCAGCTGGCCGCCCGGTTCTTCGACTCCGTCGAGGTGGTGGAGCTGCACCACAGGGGCAAGGCCGACGCGCCCTCCGGTACGGCGACGCGCACCGCTCAACTCATCGCCGCGGCGCGGGCGAAGGCGGGGCTCGCACCGCAGCAGGATCCGACCACGCACGGCCTTGAGGGCGCTCGCGGCGCCGACGTGGACGGTGTGCCGGTGCACGCGGTGCGGCTGCGGGGACTGCTGGCCCACCAGGAGGTCCTGTTCGGCGACACCGGCGAGACGCTCACCATCCGGCATGACTCGCTGCACCACAGCTGCTTCATGCCGGGCATCCTGCTGGCCGCCCGCCGGGTGGGCGAGGAGCCGGGCCTGACCTTCGGGCTTGAGCACTTCCTGGATCTGGACTGAGGACCGTGCGCGCCAAGATCACGTATTTCGTCCTGGCCGCCGTCCTGGTCGTCTACTTCGTGCTGGCCGGCGACCGGGGCGTCATGCTCATCGAGCAGGGCACCCCGGTCACCGTCGTCTTCGGCGTTGCCGTGCTGATCATCCCGCTGATCGGCGCCTGGTTCCTGTGGCAGACCACCCGCTTCGCACACCGGGCGGACCAACTCGCCAAGGAACTGGACGCCGAAGGCGGCCTTCCGGTCGACGAGTTGGTGCGTACCCCGGGCGGCCGGATCGACCGCGCCTCCGCGGACGCCGTCTTCACCAAGCGCAAGGCCGAGGCGGAGGCGGCGCCGGACGACTGGCGCTGCTGGTTCCGTCTGGCCGTCGCCTACCACGACGCCCGGGACACCCCGCGCGCCCGAAAGGCGATGCAGCGCGCGATCTCGTTGCACGACGGCAAGACGGTGCGGGCGTAGGGCCGGTCCGGCGGATCTTCGTCGGGTTGCGGCGGGCCTGTCGGGCGGATGTCTGACGGGTTGCGCCCGCTTAGGTACGGCTGCGTCTACGGCGTCGCAACGGACGATTCTGTCCGCCGTAACGGCGAGGGCGCAGTCCGGCGGGGCACGCCGTGGGGCCCATCGCCGCCCAGGCGGTAAGAAATCTCCGCCGCGACGGCGAGCAGTCGCCGTCATGCGGACCGGTGGCGTCAACCAGCCGCAACCCGACGAGGACCCGCCCAAAAGGCGCTAGCCGCGCCGGTGGGCCGCCCAGCCCTCGACCGCGTCCGCGGCCAGATCGAATGCCTCGACCCGGCCGAGGAAGTCCGCGTTGTGATCGGTGAGCAGCGTGCGCGGCTCGGCGCCGTCCGCCCGGTGCAGCACCAGCGCCTGGCCCTGCACGGTGCGCGGCAGGGAAAGCCACTTCACCGGCTGCTGCGCGGTACGTATCGCGCCGACGCGGCCCCACGGCAGCGTGGTCGTCCGCAGCAGGCCGACCAGCCGTAGACCCCGGCCGCTCACCCAGACGCCCATCCGCAGCGACCGCAGTGCCCCGGCGATCACCAGCACAGCGACGCCGACGCTCGCCCCGGCGCCGGACAGGCTCCCGGCCGCGGCCACGATCACCCCGGCGAACAGTAGATACGAGGCGAGCATCAGCAGCAGCGCGGCGATCGCCACCCGCCAGGGACCCGGTCGGTACGGGCGCCACCAGCGGTCCTCGGCACCCTGTGGTGCGGCGTGGTGCGGCGCGGCGGCACCGGCGTCCGCGGACTCGTTGTGGCCGCCTTCGGCGGTGAGGAAGGACAGGGGCACGGCGTCGACGTCCCTTCCGTCAGCAGGCAGATGCTGCCTTCACCGGTATGTGCGATGACCCGGTGGTGGCTCTGTGACGGGTGAGGCTACCAGCGACGCCTCGCGGTGCTCAGGGGTAGCACCGGGGGACTCAGCGGTGCTGGGCGCTGTCGGCCTGCCGCTGGCCGGTGGTGCCCGGCTGGTGCGCATCCAGGGCGGGCATGCCGAGAATGACGGCGCCGACCAATGAGGCGACGACGCTGAGCGTCGCGAATATGCGTCCGGTGAGCTGGAGGCGGGTGGCACGTTCTCGTGGGGGAGGGGTGACATTGCTCCGGAAGCGGTCCGCCTCGGCAACGAAGGCGAATGGAACCGGCTCTCCCCGGCGGAACATAGGGCATCCACCCCACTCGTAGGCAGTCCCGGACTGCTTCGGCTTGTGCACTGAGAAACGTACGAACCCGCCCGGTAGTGCCCGATTCCCCCGGATTCTCCGGGGATTTTTCGACGTAAGCTTGGCGCCGCCCCTGGGCGTCCCCAGGCGACAACCGCAGCAGGAAGGACCACCGGTGACCGACACCTCCACTGAGACCGCTGTGCGGTTCCGCAGCGACATGACCGTGGAACTGATCAAGCACAACGCGGCGGACTCGGACGTGCTGTGGGCGGCGCGTGTGTCCACCGCGGGAGAGCAGTCCATCGACGAGCTCACCAAGGACCCCGAACGGTCCAAGGGGCTCATTAACTACCTGATGCGGGACCGGCACGGCAGCCCGTTCGAGCACAACTCGATGACCTTCCTGATCAGCGCGCCGATCTTTGTCTTCCGGGAGTTCATGCGGCACCGCGTCGGCTGGTCGTACAACGAGGAGTCCGGCCGCTACCGCGAGCTGCAGCCGGTCTTCTACGTTCCCGGCGAGAGCCGCAAGCTGGTGCAGGAGGGCCGTCCGGGCAAGTACGTCTTCGTCGAGGGCACCCAGGCGCAGCACGAACTCACCGGCCGCGTCATGGAGGACTCCTACCGGCAGGCGTACACCGCCTACCAGGAGATGCTGGCGGCCGGAGTCGCTCGCGAGGTCGCCCGCTCGGTGCTGCCCGTCGGCCTGTACTCCTCGATGTACGCGACCTGCAACGCCCGTTCGCTGATGCACTTCATCGGCCTGCGCACCCAGCACGAGATGGCCAAGGTGCCCTCGTTCCCGCAGCGGGAGATCGAGATGGTGGGCGAGAAGATGGAGGCGGAGTGGGCCAAGCTCATGCCGCTGACCTACGCGGCCTTCAACGCCAACGGCCGTATCGCTCCCTAACTCGCGGGGGCCTGGTGAGCGCTGCCGCGAGCGGCGCTGAGCGCTAGCGCCATCGAACCAACGTCCCAAGTGTCCGGATTGCGGGTATTGGTGAAGTTCATCTAGGCTGCAGAAACGGATTCCGGTGCTGCTTGGACCCCCGAGCAGGCAGCGCCGGAATCCTCTGAGCAGCCCCCGGGAGGTCCACGAAGGTCCCCGAGGGGACACCTCCGTACTCGCTACGAGTAGCGTTGGACCCATGGCTCCGACCTCCACACCGCAGACCCCCTTCGGGCGGGTCCTGACCGCAATGGTCACGCCGTTCACCGCGGACGGCGCTCTCGACGTCGACGGCGCACAGCGCCTCGCCGCACATCTGGTGGACGCCGGCAATGACGGCCTGGTCGTCAACGGCACCACCGGCGAGTCTCCGACCACCAGCGATGCGGAGAAAGAGCAGCTCGTACGGGCGGTACGGGAAGCGGTCGGCGACCGCGCCTTCGTCGTCGCCGGCGTCGGCACCAACGACACCCGCCACAGCGTCGAGCTCGCCCGCCAGGCCGAACGGGCCGGAGCTCACGGCCTGCTCACCGTGACGCCGTACTACAGCAAGCCCACCCAGGAGGGCCTGTACCGGCACTTCACCGCCATCGCCGACAGCACCGGCCTACCGGTGATGCTCTACGACATCCCGGGCCGCAGCGGCGTCCCGATCCAGACCGAGACCATCGTGCGGCTCGCCGAGCACGCCCGTATCGTCGCCAACAAGGACGCCAAGGGCGACCTCGGGCGGGCCAGCTGGGCCATCGCACGCAGCGGCCTGGCGTGGTACTCCGGCGACGACATGCTCAACCTGCCGCTGCTGTCCGTCGGCGCGGTCGGCTTCGTCTCGGTCGTCAGCCACCTGGTCTCGCCCGAGCTGCGCGCCCTGCTGGAGGCCTACCTCGCGGGTGACGTGGCCAAGGCCCTGGAGATCCACCAGCGGCTGCTGCCGGTCTACACCGGCATGTTCCGCACCCAGGGCGTCATCACCGTCAAGGCCGCCCTCGGCCTCAAGGGCCTGCCCGGCGGCTCGCTGCGGCTGCCCCTGGTGGAACTGTCCGAGGACGAGACCGAGCAGTTGACGAGGGATCTCGCCGCTGGCGGGGTACAGCTTTAACTAAAGGCTTCATAACTGAATACCGGACCAGAAACACAGCACGACGCACTCGCGCCACGAACCCGCGTAGGGCACGTGGCGCGAGTGGTAAGGAGATACTTTTGAGCCATCCGCATCCTGATCTCGCGGCGCCGCCTGCCCTCCCCGAGGGCGGACTGCGCATCACCCCGCTCGGTGGCCTCGGTGAGATCGGCCGCAACATGACGGTCTTCGAATACGGTGGTCGGCTGCTGATCGTCGACTGCGGGGTGCTCTTCCCCGAGGAGGAGCAGCCCGGAATCGATCTGATCCTGCCCGACTTCACCTCGATCCGGGATCGCCTCGACGATGTCGTGGGCATCGTCCTGACCCACGGGCACGAGGACCACATCGGCGGCGTGCCGTTCCTGCTGCGCGAGAAGCCCGACATCCCGCTCATCGGCTCGAAGCTGACGCTGGCCCTCATCGAGGCCAAGCTGCAGGAGCACCGCATCCGGCCGTACACGCTGGAGGTCGAGGAAGGCCGTCGCGAGCGCATCGGCCCGTTCGACTGCGAATTCGTCGCCGTCAACCACTCGATCCCGGATGCCCTGGCGGTCGCCATCCGCACCCCGGCGGGCATGGTCGTCCACACCGGCGACTTCAAGATGGACCAGCTGCCGCTCGACGGCCGTCTCACCGACCTCCCGGCCTTCGCCCGGCTCGGCGAGGAGGGCATCGATCTGCTGCTGTCGGACTCCACCAATGCGGAGGTGCCCGGCTTCATCCCGCACGAGCGCGATATCACGCCGGTACTGCGCCAGGTCTTCGCCAAGGCCGAGCGCCGCATCATCGTGGCGAGCTTCGCCAGCCATGTGCACCGAATCCAGCAGGTCCTCGACGCGGCATACGAGTACGGGCGCCGGGTGGCGTTCGTGGGTCGCTCGATGGTGCGCAATATGGGCATCGCGCGTGACCTCGGATATCTGCGGGTGCCGGGCGGCCTGGTGGTGGATGTCAAGACACTGGACGATCTGCCGGACGAAGAGATCGTTCTGATCTGCACCGGTTCCCAGGGCGAACCGATGGCGGCGCTCTCTCGGATGGCCAACCGCGAGCACCAGATCCGGATCGTCGAGGGCGACACGGTGGTCCTCGCGTCCTCGCTGATCCCCGGTAACGAGACGTCCGTGTACCGCGTCATCAACGGGCTGACGCGCTGGGGCGCCAATGTGGTCCACAAGGGCAACGCCAAGGTGCACGTCTCCGGACATGCGTCGGCCGGTGAGCTCCTGTACTTCTACAACATCTGCAAGCCGCGCAATCTGATGCCGGTCCACGGTGAATGGCGCCACCTACGCGCCAACGCGGATCTCGGTATCGCGACCGGTGTCCCGCGGGAGCGCACGGTGATCGCCGAGGACGGCGTGGTCGTGGACCTGATCGACGGCGTCGCCAAGATCGCCGGAAAGGTCCAGGCGGGATACGTGTACGTCGACGGTCTGTCCGTCGGCGACGTCACCGAGACCTCGCTCAAGGACCGCCGCATTCTCGGGGACGAGGGCATCGTCTCCATTTTCGTCGTGGTGGACAGCGCGACGGGGAAGGTCGTCGGCGGCCCGGACATCCAGGCGCGCGGCTCAGGCATCGAGGACGCGGCGTTCAGCCCGGTGTCGGCGAAGATCGAGGAATCGCTGCTCAGGTCTGCCGGGGACGGCGTCCTTGAACCGCACCAGGTACAGCAGCTCATCCGACGGATCGTTGGCAAGTGGGTCTCGGACACCTACCGCCGTCGCCCGATGATCCTGCCTGTGGTCGTAGAGGTCTGACGGATCGTCATGGAGCGGGGCGCCCGGATTTGCATCCGGGCGCCCCGCTCCAGTACGTTGTCGTCTCCGCCTTGGACGAGTGCCGCGGACACTTGTGTGTCC
>JBEYJY010000069.1:0-16610 GCA_040631425.1 Streptomyces sp. NPDC020096 | reverse complement strand
TCCTTCGAGACCGTCTCACCGGTCCCTCCGGGCTTTCCCTTCGGTTTCTCCAGCTTATCAGATCTTTTCCGACCCGATTCCCGCTGGCGGGATTCACCTTCCGGCTTTCGCTTTCCGGTGTTTCCAACCTTACCAGATTCGATTTCCGTTTCCGGTCTTCGTTTCCGGCCTTGTTGGCGGCCACTACTTTACCGCAATTCTGGACAGGAGAATTACACCCTGTTCGGGGTCGCGATGAGTCGGTAGTGGTTGGCTGCCTTCTCAAGGTGCCCCGGCGGCCTGTGTGGCCACGCCGTACGGCTCTCCTCATCCAGCGGCTCGGGCTACGTTAGGCGTTGGGCGGGCCAGAGTCAAGTCTCCAGCCCGCCCAACATCCACCGTTCGCCGTCAGCCCTGGCTGACCTCGATCGCAGCCAGATTCTTCTTGCCACGGCGCAGCACAAGCCACCGCCCATGCAACAGATCGGCCTCGGACGGAACCGCGTCCTCCGCCTCAACCTTCACGTTGTTCACGTACGCACCGCCCTCCTTGATGGTGCGTCGGGCGGCGGACTTGCTGGCGACCAGTCCCACCTCCGCGAACAGGTCGACGACCGGTGCGAGAGCGGGCACCTTCGCGTACGGCAGCTCCGACAGGGCGGCGGCCAGCGTCTGCTCGTCGAGATCGACCAGCTCGCCCTGGCCGAAAAGCGCCTTCGAGGCCGCGATCACCGCGGCCGTCTGGTCGGCACCGTGTACGAGGGTGGTCAGCTCCTCGGCGAGTGCCCGCTGAGCGGTGCGCGCCTGGGGGCGTTCCAGCGTGAGCCGCTCCAGCTCCTCGATCTCCTCGTGCGACTTGAAGCTGAAGATCCGCAGGAACTGCGGGATGTCCCGGTCATCCGCGTTGAGCCAGAACTGGTAGAAGGCGTACGGCGTGGTCATCTCGGGGTCGAGCCAGACCGTTCCGCTTTCCGTCTTGCCGAACTTGGTGCCGTCCGCCTTGGTGATCAGCGGGGTGGCGATGGCGTGGACGTTGGCGCCCTCGACGCGGTGGATCAGGTCGATACCGGAGGTGAGGTTGCCCCACTGGTCACTGCCGCCGGTCTGCACGGTGCAGCCGTACCGTCGGTACAGCTCCAGGAAGTCCATGCCCTGCAGGATCTGGTAGCTGAACTCGGTGTAGCTGATGCCCGCGTCGGAGTTCAGGCGGCGCGCGACGGCTTCCTTGGACATCATCTTGTTGACGCGGAAGTGCTTGCCCACATCGCGCAGGAACTCGATGGCCGACAGTCCGGACGTCCAGTCCAGGTTGTTCACCATGATCGCGGCGTTGGGCCCCTCAAAGGAGAGGAACGGCTCGATCTGGGCACGCAGCCGCTGCACCCAGCCCGCGACGGTCTCCGGATCGTTGAGCGTGCGCTCGGCCGTGGGCTTGGGGTCGCCGATCAGACCGGTGGCCCCGCCGACCAGGCCCAGCGGACGGTGCCCCGCCTGCTGAAGGCGCCGGATGGTGAGGATCTGCACCAGGTTGCCCAGGTGCAGGCTGGAAGCCGTCGGGTCGAAGCCGCAATAGACCGTGACCGGGCCGTCCGCGAACACCTTGCGCAGTGCGTCCTCGTCGGTGGAAACGGCGATCAGCCCTCGCCACCGCAGCTCGTCGACGATGTCCGTCACGGTCTGGTGTCTCCTTGAGTCGTATCGGTCGGTGCCGCTTCCGCAGCGTGAACGAGCCTACGCGGTTCCGGCAAGCGCTTATGAACGGCGCTTGCGGGGAGCGTGCGGCCGGTAAGGACTGACGGTGGGGTCCGCGTCGATCCAGAAGCGCCAGGGGTGGGCCGCGCCCTCGCCGCCGACTCCGGTGCGCGGGCCGTTGCGGACGGTGTCCAGGGCTGGCGGGGCGCCGGTCAGCATCTGGAAAGGCGAACCCTCGGGATCGGTGGGGCACACATCGCTGCCATCGAGTGCGCGGTCCACGTCGAGCGCGGTGGCCAGTCGGGCCGGGCCCTGGGCGAGGTCGGTGTCGCGGCGTGACGTCTGGCGGCGCTTGCGGGCGAGGTCGGCGCCCGCGGTGATCTCCCCCGCGCGCAGCAGCACGGCGCTGGCGGTGCCTTCCGGGCCGCAGACCAGGTTCATGCAGTGCCACATGCCGTACGTGAAGTAGACGTACACATGGCCGGGAGGGCCGAACATGACCGCGTTGCGGTCGGTGCGGCCGCGGTACGCGTGCGAGCCGGGGTCGGCTGGGCCCGCGTAGGCCTCGACCTCGGTCAGGCGCAGTTCGATCGGGCCGTGTGCCGTGTTCCTCACCAGGACGCGGCCGAGGAGGTCCGGTGCGATGTCGAGGACCGGCCGGTCGAAGAACGAGCGGTCGAGGGGGGTCCGGTCGGGGGCGGCGATCATGTCGTACGAGCCTAGCGGTAGGCGAGCCCGACACGGGCGGGCCGGAGGTAAGCCCTAGGGTGACCGACGAAGGATCAGGCGCGATCAGGAGGTAGCCAGGTGACCGAGCACAAGAGGCGGCCGCTCCCCCATGACTTCCACCCACCGGTGCCGTCGTTCACGGTGGTGAGCGATGACGTGCGGCCGGGCGGGAAGCTCGGCGACGCGCAGGTTTACGCCAAGGGCAACACCTCGCCGCATCTGCGGTGGGAGGGCTTCCCGCCGGAGACCGAGAGCTTCGCCGTGAGCTGCTACGACCCGGACGCGCCGACCGGCAGTGGTTTTTGGCACTGGACGGTTTTCGACATTCCGGCGACGGTGACGGAGCTGCCCGCCGGTGCGGGCTCGGGGAAGTTCGAGGGCCTGCCCGAAGGCGCGGTTCAGGTGCGGAACGACTACGGGACGCGCGACTTCGGGGGCGCCGCGCCGCCGCCTGGTGATGAGCCGCACCGGTACGTCTTCACGGTGTACGCGGTCGACACCGAGAAGCTCGGGCCGGATGCCGATGCCACCCCCGCGGTGGTCGGTTTCAACCTGCGCTTCCACGCCATCGCCCGTGCGCAACTGATCGGCGAGTACGGGGAGTCGGGCTGACGCCGAGAATAATTCCGTTGCGCCCCGCCGTCGCGCACCGCACAGTGGTGTGTACCAGGTGATCTGGCCGAGGTCACCGGGCAGTCGGCACCGCAGTGGCGGGGGCGGTGGGAGTGTTTCTTCCATCGTCTGCCGGAAGCGGGTCCGTGTGGCGCGCTCTGGTGTCCGCGGATTCGGTGTCCGCGCCGACTGCCAAGTGCTCCGGGCGCCCTTGTTTCCACGGGGGTGGGCGTCCGGAGCCTTTTGCTTTCCGCCTGCCCGATTCCATGTGACTCAGCGTCAAACAAGCTGTGAACTAGGGAAATTGCGTTGTTCACCGGGCATGATCCGGCCACAGTGGTGCCACCTCGTCGTGGGGCGGGGAGGGGACCCGGGAGGTGGGCGGGATGCGCGAGACGCTGGTACTGAACGCAAGCTTCGAACCGCTGTCGACGGTGTCGCTGCGGCGTGCTGTGGTGCTGGTGATGCAGGGCAAGGCCGTGGTCGAGCAGGCGCATCCCCGGCTGCGGATCCACGCGGCGGCGGTCGATGTTCCGGTGCCGCGAGTGATCAGGCTCTGCCGCTATGTACGGGTCCCGTTCCGACAACGGGCGCCGTGGTCGCGGCGGGGGGTACTGGTGCGGGACCGGCACCGGTGTGCGTACTGCGGCCGCCGTGCGACCACGGTGGACCATGTCGTACCGCGCTCGCACGGCGGGCGGGACACCTGGCTCAACACGGTCGCGGCCTGCGCGGCGGACAATCATCGCAAGGCGGACCGTACGCCGGAGCAGGCCGGAATGCGGCTGCTGGCCAAGCCGTTCGAGCCGACCCCGGCGGACGCGCTGCTGCTCGCGCTCGGTCTGCGGGACGGTACGGACCTGCCGGAGTGGCTGGCACTCCCGGCCTGACGGCGTTCCCGGGCTGCCGCTGTTCGCCTTGCGGCGTCGCCCCGGCCGAGGCGGCAGACCTGCGCCCGCTCGGTCGGGGCCCGGGGTCAGCACCCCGGAAGAGCGAGTCAGTCCTTGTCGAGGCCGGGGCTCTCGCGCCGGGGGCTTCCGCTCGACCTGTTGTTGCCGCCGCCGGTGGGCGGGGCGAAGTTGCCCAGGGCGCCGCCCAGGCCCTTGAGCGCGTCGCCGAGCTCGCTGGGCACGATCCAGAGCTTGTTGGCGTCGCCCTCGGCGATCTTCGGCAGCATCTGCAGGTACTGGTAGGCGAGCAGCTTCTGGTCGGGGTCGCCCGCGTGGATGGACTCGAAGACGGTGCGGATCGCCTGGGCCTCACCCTCGGCGCGCAGGGCGGCGGCCCTGGCGTCACCTTCGGCGCGCAGCACCGCGGAGGCCTTCTCGCCTTCCGCGGTGAGGATCTGGGACTGCCGGATGCCCTCGGCGGTGAGGATCGCGGCGCGCTTGTCACGGTCGGCGCGCATCTGCTTCTCCATCGAGTCCTGGATGGAGGTCGGGGGTTCGATCGCCTTGAGTTCGACGCGGTTGACGCGGATGCCCCACTTGCCGGTCGCCTCGTCCAGGACGCCGCGCAGTGCCGCGTTGATCTCCTCGCGGGAGGTCAGGGTCCGCTCCAGGTCCATGCCACCGATGATGTTGCGGAGAGTGGTGACGGTGAGCTGCTCGATGGCCTGGATGTAGCTGGCGACCTCGTAGGTCGCGGCCCGCGCGTCGGTGACCTGGTAGTAGATGACGGTGTCGATGTTGACCACCAGGTTGTCCTGGGTGATCACCGGCTGCGGCGGAAACGGCACAACCTGCTCGCGTAGGTCGATACGGTTGCGGATCGTGTCGATGAATGGCACCACGATGTTCAGACCGGCGCTCAGGGTGCGGGTGTATCGGCCGAAGCGCTCGACGATGGCGGCGCTCGCCTGCGGGATCACCTGGACCGTCTTGATGAGTGCGATGAAGACGAGCACCACCAGGATGACCAGGACGATGATGATGGGGGTCACGACCACTCTCCGTACCACGCGCCGCTGTCCGATGGTTTGGTGATCAAGTCTGTCAGACCTCCGCCGCGGACGCTGCGGGACCGGCGAATTCCCGTCGCTCCGCGGGCCGGTGTGCTGGCGACCGGGCCTGTCACATGACGACCGCGGTCGCTCCCTCGATTTCGATGACGTCGACCTTCTGTCCGGCTTCGAAGACCTGATCGGCGTCGAATGATCGCGCCGACCAGACTTCGCCACCGAGCTTGATCCGGCCGGTGTGGCCGTCAACTCTCTCCAGGACCACCGCTTCACGGCCCTTCAGTGCGTCAACGCCGGTGCGCAGCGCGGGATGTGTGGTGCGGTGGCGGTTGGCGATGGGGCGTACCACCGAGACAAGCGCGACGGAGACGACGGCGAAGACCACGACCTGGAGTGTGAGGCCGCCGCCGAGGGCAGAGGTGATCGCCGCCGCGACGGCACCGGCCGCGATCATGCCGAACTCCGGCAGCGCGGTGATCACCAGCGGGATGCCCAGAGCAGCCGCGGCGACCAGCCACCACACCCATGTGTTCACACCGTCATGGTAGGCCGTCGCGGCTGCTGCCGAACAGGGAGTCGCCCGCAGCGCCCGGCGTTGGGACGTCAGGTCAGCGGCAGGCCGTGCGCGGTCCAGCGGTCGGCACGGCGCTCGACGACGAGCGGCAGGCCGAAGCAGTGCGAGAGGTTGCGGGAGTTCAGCTCCAGCTCGATGGGACCGGCGGCGACCACCTTGCCCTGACGGATCATCAGGACGTGGGTGAAGCCCGGGGCGATCTCCTCGACGTGGTGGGTGACCATGATCATCGAGGGCGCGATCGGATCGCGGGCCAGGCGCCCCAGGCGCCGTACGAGGTCTTCCCGGCCGCCGAGGTCCAGACCGGCGGCGGGCTCGTCGAGGAGGAGCAGTTCGGGGTCGGTCATGATCGCGCGCGCGATCAGGGTGCGCTTGCGCTCGCCTTCGGAGAGGGTGCCGAACTTGCGGTCGGCGTACTCGGCCATGCCGAGCCGGTCGAGGATCAGCCGGGCGCGGTCCTCGTCGGACTCGTCATAGCTCTCCCGCCAGTGGGCGGTCATGCCGTACGCGGCGGTGAGTACGGTTTCCAGGACGGTCTGGCGGCGCGGCATCTTGTCGGCCATGGCGACGCCCGCGATACCGATCCGCGGGCGCAGGTCGAACACGTCGACGCTGCCGAGCTTCTCGCCGAGGATCACGGCGGCACCGGTGGTGGGGAACAGGTAACTGGAGGCGACGTTGAGCAGGGTGGTCTTGCCCGCGCCGTTGGGGCCGAGGATCACCCAGCGCTCCCCTTCGGCGACCGACCAGGAGATCTGGTCCACCAGAGCCCGTCCGTCGCGGACCACGGATACGTCCACCAGCTCCAGTACATCGCTCATGAGCGCGTTGTCTCCCCTATTGCCTGTTGCGATCTCGGTCGGTCGAGGGTGCAGCCCCGAAGGAAAACCTACGCCACGCGTCCAGCGCTCCTGTCCATAGGCTGGGTGGATGCTTCAGGAACCTCGCTCAGGACGTATGACGGCATGGGGAAATGCCCTACTTGGGGGTTTTGTCGCCCCGGATGACGCGGTGGAGGAGATCGTCGGCGGTGATTCCGTTCACCGGATCGTCGATTTGCCGGGCGAAGAGGGCCCGGTGGGGCTGACCCTCGGCCTCGGCCGGTTGCGCGCACTGGGAGTGTCGGGCTTCCGGCTCGCGCTGCCCGTACCGGGGCATCCGCTGGGGTTGAGCGGCCCGCCGGAGTTCAACGCGCGGGCGCTCGCGGCGGGCGAGGCCGTGGTCGGGGCCGGAGCGGCGGCGCTCGGGCTGGTCCCCGAGGTCACCGAGGCGGGACCGCGCGACGACCGGCATGTGGAGGTGCTCTGGCACTGCCTGGAGGTACGGGACGCGCCGCCCGCCGACGTCCCCTCGCTCGGCGAGGCGGAACGGGAGCTGGCCGAGGCGCTGCGGGACGCGACGGCGGCGCTGTCCCGGTTGGACGTGGCGGGCGCGGGCCCGGCCGCCCAGGCGGCCCTCGACGCCTATCGGGCCCGAGTGGAACGCGGCCGGGAGGTACTGGCCCCCGGCTATCCGGCACGCGCCGCGCGCGTCCTGGAACTGGCCCAGCGGGTGGGCGCGTTGACATCCATCGCCCAGAACATCCAGGCCGGACCCGAACACGGCACGGCCGTGAGCGCCTCCCAGATCGCGGCCCGCGCCGAACTACTGCGCCCGGTGGAACGCACCGCCCGCCGCGCCCAGGTGGCCGCCTACAACGCGTACGTGGAGGAGGCCCAACGCCGCAGGGGGGAGTGACCCTGCGGCGCCCGGTGCGTACGCGACCGGCCCCGCGGAACGGGTTCGCGGGGCCGTTGGCGAGAGGGGCTGGGTGGGCCTCAGCTACAGATGGCGCCGGTGTTGCCGAAGGCCGGGTTGAGGACGCCGGGGGCGTTCACCGTGTTGCCGACCAGGTTGACCGGGACGTCCACCGGAACCTGAATCACGTTCCCCGAGATCACGCCCGGAGACAGGGCCGACTTGGCCACCGCTGCGCTGCCGCAGAACTCGTGCCCGTGCGCTGATGCGGAAGTGGCGGACGCGCCGGCGGCGACACCGGCTGCCGCGATGACGAGGGCGGCCTTCTTGGCAGTGTGCATGGGAAATGCTCCTCTTGTCGTTCCGTGGCCGCTGCTGCGGAGCCACACCGGGCCAAACGCGTCGACCGGCCCCGATGACACGCGTTCGACCGCCGATACCTCCGTACGGCGCAAAGCACGGCGCAAAGGAATGACGCGGCCCCGGAGGAGACTTCCTCCGGGGCCGGTGACCAGAAACGGAACTCGCGGACGCGGTCAGTGGTTCCGTTCGGTGGTTACTCGTTCACCGAGTGGTTGTCGAAGGCCGAGTTGCCGATACCGACCACATTGATGCTGTCGCCCGTGACGTTCACCGGGACGTGCACCGGCACCTGGAGCACGTTGCCCGAGGCCACACCCGGCGAGTTCACGGCCTTGCCCTCGGCCTGCGGGCAGCAGGCGGAGGCAGCGCCGGCACCGGCGAGGGCGAGACCACCGGCGAGGGCGGTGACGGCCGCGGCCTTCTTCAGGTTCATCACTTCTACGTTCCTCCTAGCGTGGTGCGCCCGAGCAGGTCGCTGCGGACACGCCATGGAGAACGGCCGACGGCACCATCAGTTGCGCCATCCGGGCGACATACACCCGACGGTATGAATCTAAGCCTGGTTCGCCCCGGCCCCGGTCAGGTGCCTATCCCATGCCGTACCGCCCACAGCGCGGCCTGGGTGCGGTCGGCGAGGTCGAGCTTCATCAAGATGTTCGACACATGCGTTTTGACGGTCTTCTCGGAGAGCACCAGCGCTCGGGCGATCTCCCGATTGGACCGGCCGTCCGCGATCAGGCTGAGTACCTCGCGCTCGCGGTCGGTGAGTGAACCCCCGCGCCCCTGACCGCTGTTGGTCTCCTCCCGGGACAGCAGCGCGTCCGCCACCTCCGCCTGGAGCAGCACATGCCCGGCGTGCACGGAGCGGATCGCGCCGGCCAGCGCGTCGGGGGCGACGTCCTTGTACACGTAACCGGCGGCACCGGCGCGCAGCGCGGGCACCACCGTGCGCTGCTCGGTGAAGCTGGTCACCACCAACGCCCGTGCGGGGTTGTCCAGTTCCCTGAGCTTGCGAAGCGCCGCGATGCCGTCGGTGCCGGGCATCCTGACGTCCATCAGGATCACGTCGGGCCGCAACTCCTCGGCGCGGCGCACCCCTTCGTCGCCGTCGGCCGCCTCGCCGACCACCTCGATGTCGTCCTGGACTTCCAGGAAGGTCCGCAGACCTCGGCGCACCACCTGGTGGTCGTCGACCAGCAGCACCCTGATGACACCGGCGTCCCTGCCCGCGCCGCCGGTCCCGGGCTCGCTCGGTTCAGCCACCGGGCACCTCCATTTCGATGACGGTCCCCTCGCCGGGAGCCGAGTCCACGGTCAGCCTGCCTCCCGCGCCCGCCGCGCGGTCACGCATCGAGACGAGTCCGAGGTGGCGGCCTGCCCTGCGCACCGCGGCCGGTTCGAAGCCGCGTCCGTCGTCGTGGATCCGCAGCACCGCGCCTTTGCCGCGGCCTTCGAGCAGCACCTCGACGGTGCCGGCCTCGGCGTGCCGCAGGGCGTTGTGCAGCGCCTCCTGGGCGACCCGGAGCAGCGCCTCCTCCTGGGCGGAGGGCAGGGCGCGTATGGAGCGGGCGGTGAAGACGACGCGGGCGGTGTGCGCCCGGTTGAGCAGCTGGACCTGGGTGCGCAGGGTGGCCACCAGTCCGTCCTCGTCGAGCGCCGCCGGGCGCAACTCGACGACGACGGCGCGCAGTTCGTCCGCGGCCTCGGCGGCCAGCCGGGCGACCTCCTTCAACTCGGCCTTGGCGCGTTCCGGATCACGGTCCACCAGCGTGGCGGCGGCCTGGGCCGTCAGCCGCAGCGAGAACAGCTTCTGGGAGACCGCGTCGTGCAGCTCATGGGCGATCCGGGCCCGCTCCCCCGCGATGGTCAGCTCGCGGCTGCGCTCGTGCAGCCGGGCGTTGGTCAGCGCGATGGCGGCGTGGGCGGCGAGGGTACGCAGCAGCGCCTCGTCGTCGTCGGTGAAGGCGCAGCCGGTCTGCGGCCCCGCGCACTCCTCGTTGGCGAGGAACAGGGCGCCCAGCACCTCGTCCCCGTCGACGATCGGTACGCCGAGGAAGTCGGACATCTCGGGGTGCGCGCTGGGCCAGCCGCCGAAGCGGGGGTCCTTCCGGACGTCCGCGAGGCGCTGCGTGGCGGCTTCCTGGACCATGGCCGCGAGGATGCCGTGCTGGCGGGGCAGCGGACCGATCCTCTTCCACTGCTCGTCGCTGACCCCGTCGACCACGAACTGGGCGAAGCCGCCGTGGTCGTCGGGCACGCCCAGCGCCGCGTACTTGGCGCCGAGCAGCTCGCGCGCGGACGTGACGATGGTCTGCAGCACGTCACGCACCTCGCGGTGGCGGCTCATCGCCAGCACCGCGGCGCTTACCGCGTCGATCTCGCTGCGCGCGGACCCGTTGGACATGTGTTCACCGTACCGGCAAACAAAAAGGGCCCGAAGGGCCTTCCCTTGAGGGTGGTGGTGGGCGACGGGCGGGTGCGACAGCGGCATCGGACCGGCGGACGGTGCGGCCTGGGCCCGCGGGCGTAGGCCGAAGTGCCCTGGTGGGGTGCGGCGTACGGCCGAGGCGGGTGCGTCGTGCACGTTCCTACCGTGGGGGCGTCGCCGGGCAGCGGGTCCGGCGCTGGCCGTAGGGGAGCCGGATATGCCTGTCGCGATCATCACCGGTGCGTCGAAGGGGCTCGGGAGGGCGCTGGCGGCGGCGCTGGCCGGGCGGGGCTGGGATCTGGTCCTGGACGCGCGGTCGGCCGCCGCGTTGCGCGCGGCGGCCGGGCAGTTGCGGGGACCGGGACGGGTGGTGGCACTGCCCGGGGATGTGACGGACCCGGGCCACCGCACGGAACTGGCCGGGCTGGTAAAGGAGTTGGGTGGCCTCGATCTGTTGGTGAACAACGCCAGCGCGCTGGGTGCGGAGCCGCTGACGCGGCTGGACGCCCTGTCGTCACAGGGGCTGCGCAGCGCACTGGAGACGAATGTCGTGGCGCCGCTCGCTCTGACGCGGGCGGTTCTGCCGCTGCTGCGCGCTTCCGAGGGTGCGGTCCTCAACGTGAGCTCGGACGCCGCGGTGGAGGCGTATGAGACCTGGGGCGGTTACGGGGCGAGCAAGGCCGCGCTCGACCAGCTCTCGGCGGTGCTCGCGGTCGAGGAGCCGCGGGTACGGGTGTGGTGGGTGGATCCGGGCGACATGCGCACCGACCTGTATACGGCGGCGGTCCCGGAGGATCCGGACGCGGCGGACCGCCCCGAGCCGGAATCGGTGGTCCCGGCGCTCCTTCGGTTGCTCGACGGGCGCGCGGACAGCGGCCGGTACACGGCCGCGGCGCTGCTGGCGGTACGGCGATGAGGGGCGTGAAGGCGGTACGGGTGCCGCCGGAGCTGTCGGCGCGGGTGCCGCCGCGGCGCCGGGACGGGGTACGGATGATCGTGGGCCGCAGGTCCTCCGGGGCGGTGGAGCACGCCGCCTTCCGCGAACTGCCGTCGATGCTGCGGGCCGGGGACGTGCTGGTGGTGAACACCTCGCGCACACTGCCCGCCGCTGTCGACGCCGTCCATGGCGGCGAGCCGGTGGTGGTGCACTTCTCGACCCGTCAGGACGACGGCCGCTGGGCGGTGGAGCTGCGTACGCCGGACGAGCGGGGTGCGACCCGGCCGCGGCCGGGCGGGCCGCCGGGTGCGGTGCTGGAACTGGCCGGGGGCGAGCGGCTGGTGCTGGAGGCGCCGCTGGGCGCGCACCGCGCCAGGCTGTGGCTCGTCTCGGTGTCGATGGCCGACCCGGTGGCGTACCTGTACCGGCACGGGCGTCCGATCCGCTACGCCTACACCGAACGGGACCAGCCGCTGTCCGCCTACCAGACGGTGTTCTGCGTGCCGTCCGCCGACGGTCTCGGCTCGGCGGAGATGCCGAGCGCCGCTCGCCCGTTCACCCCGTCCCTGGTGACGGCGCTGGTGAGCCGCGGCGTGCAGATCGCGCCGCTGCTGCTGCACACCGGGGTCGCCTCGGCGGAGGCGCACGAAACGCCGTACGCCGAACGGTTCGCGGTGCCGCGGAGCACGGCGCGACTGGTGAACGCGGCGAAGGCGGGAATGAGAAAGCGGCGCGGAGCGCCATCCGTTGACGGTGGTGGCGGGCGACGGGCGGGAGGCAGGGTGGTCGCGGTGGGGACGACGGCGGTACGGGCGCTGGAGTCGGCCGCGGACGGGCGGGGCCGGGTGCGCGCCGCGAACGGGTGGACGGATCTTGTGGTGACCCCGGAGCGCGGGGTCGATGTCGTCGACGGCCTGCTGACCGGGCTGCATGAACCGGAGGCCTCCCATCTGCTGATGCTGGAGGCGGTGGCCGGCGCCGGACTGCTGGACCGGGTGTACGAGGAGGCGGTACGGCACCGCTACCTGTGGCACGAGTTCGGGGACGTCAACCTGCTGCTGCCCTGACGTGCCGATACGCGGAGGCGGGGGGGGCCCCCCCCCGGGGGGGGGGGGCCCCCCGGGGGGGGGGGCCCCCCCGCCTCTCGTGGGGGCCGACGGGCCGGTTACTTCTCGCGCATGACCTCGGGCTCGTGGCGGCGCAGCAGACGGGCGACCGCGAAGCCGCAGATCACGCCGAGCAGCAGCAGGACCGCCATGTCGAGGGACCAGGCGCCCGCGGTGTGCTTCCAGAGCGCGTCCACGCTTCCCGCGTGGTCCGGCGGGGCGGGCGGGTCCCACGGCATGAGGTGGTTCAGGTCAGCGGTGGTGGCGAGTCCGGCCAGCGCCCAGCGGGACGGCATCAGCCAGGCGACCTGCTCGATGCCCGGCTTGTTGAACAGCTGGAAGAGGATGCCGGTGAACACCACCTGGACGATGGCGAACATCACCAGCAGCGGCATGGTCTTCTCGGCGGTCTTGACCAGCGAGGAGATGACCAGGCCGATCATCATCGAGGTGAACCCGATCCCGATGATGACCAGTGTCATCTCGACCGCGGGGGCGTTGTGGAAGAGCACGCCCTCGGTGGGCATCTTGCGCGGTGCGAACCCGATGCTGCAGATGATCACGCCCTGGATGGCGGTGATGAAGCCGAGGACGATCACCTTGGACATCAGATACGCGGAACGTGACAGGCCGACCGCCCGTTCGCGTTCGTAGATGACCCGTTCCTTGATCAGTTCTCGTACGGAGTTGGCGGCGCCCGAGAAGCACATGCCGACCGTGAGGATCATCAGGATCGTGCCGGCGTCCTTGTTCCAGAAGAAGCCGCCCTTCTCCGGACCCGGACCGATGCCGAACTTCGCCGGGATGACCACGCTCACCACGCCGAGCACCGCGGGCAGGATCACCATCAGGCCCATGAAACCGCGGTCGGAGGCGATCACCGACAGATAGCGCATGATCAGCGTGCCCAGCTGCGAGCCCCAGCTCTGCGGCTTCTGCGGCCGGGTCTGCTGCGGCGCGACGGCCGCGACCTGCTGCGGCGCGGCGGCGTCGAGGTCGGCCGCGTACATCTGGTAGTGCTGCGAACCGCGCCAGCGGCCCGACCAGTCGTAGTCACGGTAGTTCTCGAAGGCCTGGAAGACGTCCGCCCAGGTCTCGTAACCGAAGAAGTTCAGCGCCTCGTCCGGCGGACCGAAGTACGCCACCGAGCCGCCCGGGGCCATCACCAACAGCCGGTCGCACAGCGCCAGTTCGGCCACCGAGTGGGTGACCACCAGGACCGTGCGCCCGTCGTCCGCGAGGCCGCGCAGCAGCTGCATCACATCGCGGTCCATGCCCGGGTCGAGGCCCGAAGTGGGCTCGTCGAGGAAGATCAGCGACGGCTTGGTGAGCAGCTCAAGGGCGACCGAGACACGCTTGCGCTGACCGCCGGAGAGCGAGGTGATGCGCTTGTCGGCGTGGATGTCGAGCTTGAGCTCGCGCAGCACCTCGTCGATGCGGGCGTTGCGCTCCTCGGTCGCGGTATCACCGGGGAAGCGCAGCTTGGCGGCGTAGCGCAGCGCCCGGCGGACCGTCAGCTCCTTGTGCAGGATGTCGTCCTGCGGAACGAGGCCGATGCGCTGGCGCAGTTCGGCGAACTGCTTGTACAGGTTCCGGTTGTCGTAGAGCACCTCGCCCTGGTCCGCCGGGCGGTAGCCGGTGAGGGCCCGCAGCAGCGTGGACTTACCGGATCCGGACGGGCCGATGACGCCGACCAGCGACTTCTCCGGGACGCCGAAGGAGACGTCCTTGAGGATCGTCTTGGTGGTGTTGCCCTGCGGGACCTGGACGGTCAGGCGGCGGGCGGAGAAGGAGACCGCGCCGGTGTCGACGAACTCCTCCAGCCGGTCGCCGACCAGGCGGAACGTGGAGTGGCCGACGCCGACGATGTCGTTCGGGCCGATGAGGTGGCGCTGCACCGGCTGGCCGTTGACGTACGTGCCGTTGTGGCTGCCGAGGTCGACGATCTCCATGCGCCCGTCGGGGTGCGCGTGGAACTCGGCGTGGTGCCGGGAGACCTGCAGGTCGGAGACGACCAGTTCGTTCTCCAGCGCACGGCCGATCCGCATGACCCGGCCCACCGCGAGGTGGTGGAAGGTCGTCGGGCTGCGGTCGCCACGCGGTGACTGCGGGGCAGCCCCGGACGCGGACTGCGCCTGCGGCTGCTGCGGCGGTACGTGCGCCTGCGGGGGCTGCGCCTGCTGCGGCGCCTGATGGGGCTGGCCGCCCCAGGCCGCCTGCTGCGGGAACTGCTGCTGTGCGGGCGGCTGCTGGGCCCAGCCGCCCGCCGCGTGCTGCTGCGCGGCTGGCGCGGCCTGGGCCGGCGCCTGAACCGCCTGCGCGGCGTGCGCCTGGTGCGCTGCGGGTGCGGCCACCGCCTGTACGGCGGTGAAGTTCAGACGCGGGCCGTCGGTGGCGTTGCCGAGGTTCACCGCGGAACCGGGGCCGATCTCCACCTGCTGGATGCGCTGGCCCCGCACATAGGTGCCGTTGGTGCTGCCGAGATCCTCCACGACCCAACTCTGTCCGCCCCAGCGGATGGTGGCGTGCCGCCAGGAGACGCGGGCGTCATCGAGCGCCACATCACCCTGTGGGTCACGGCCCAAAGTGTATGACCTGGACGCGTCAAGCGTCCAGGTTTGTCCGTTCAATTCCAGTACGAGTTCCGGCACTCCATGCCCCACAAGGTTGTCCCCCGAGTCATCCCCCATGCCGGGGAGTCTAGGGATGTCGAACATCGGGAGGAACTATTTCAGGCTCTTGTACGTAACGGAAAGTCGCCCTCACCGAACCGCCGCGACACCGTCGAATTGACTCCACCGATACAGCCTCGGAGAGTGGAAAGCGCCCACGGATCACCACAGGCTGGACGATCCGGGCAACTCTCCGACCGGGGGTCGCGATGACCAGCGGCGACACTGACGGTTACCAGGCGGGAGGCGGATACGGCGCCGCCCCTTCCACCACGCGCGGCGTGCCCTGGGGCAATGTGCTGCTCACCGCGTTCGCGGCGGTGGGCTGGTCATTTTCGGCCATGGCGGCGGTGGCCGCGCTCGGCCTCCATCTGCTCGGCGCGGACGCGCAGGGGTCACTCGGCCCGATGACCGCGGCCGTGGTCACCATGGCGGTTGGCGGCAAGGTCAGCCCGTCCGGCGATGTGACGGTCTTCGGCATCACCGGCGCGGCCGCGCACGGCACCATCGACATCATGCCGCTCGGGGTCGGCCTGACCGGGGCGCTGCTGCTGGCGTGGGTGTTCCTACGGTCGCTACGGCGGCCCGGGGGCCTGGCCGGCGGGCCGGAGTTGGCCGCCCGCGCGGGCACGGTGGCGGCGCTGTTCTTCGCCGTGCTCGGCGGGCTGGCGTGGGCCGGGCACTCCACCATCTCGATCAACGGCGCCGCGCTGGGCAACGGCCAAGGCGGAACCGGCGGGATACTCGGCACGCTGCCCGGAATCGGAGACCTGGGGAACCTCGGCGGCGGGCTGGTGAACAGTCTCGGCAGCCTCGTGAAGGACAAGGCGTCCGTTGGCTTCCGAGCCGACATCGGCGCGTCGATGGCCGGTGGACTGGTCTGGGTCCTCGTGGTGCTGGCGATCGCCTTGCTGGCCTCACGGGCAACGCCGCTGCCGCCCGGCTGGGCGGCGGTTCGGCCTGCCGTGTGGGCGCTGTGCGTGATGCTGCTGGCAGCGGTCGCGGCCGGGCTGGCCACGGCGCTGTACTCGGCCATCACCGACGGCCACCCCGGGCGCGTGGTCGGCAGCGCGTTGCTCGGCGCCCCGAACGGGGTGTGGCTCGGTGCGACGCTCGGGCTGTTCGTGCCCTGGCAGGGCAGCGCGTCGGGGCCGTTGGCGGTGCTGTTGCCGCGTCCGCTGGACGTACTGCTGGGTACGGGTGGCGGTGAGCGCTCGATCACGGTCGATCGGCTGGCTCAGGTCGATGGTCGGATGTGGCTGCTGCTGGTGGCGGCGGTGGTCATGATGCTGGCCGCCGGGGTACTGGCTGCGGCGCGCAGCCCGGCGGTGGGGGTGCCGGGGCGGCGCTTCGTCTTGGGCTGCGCGGTGCGGCTCGGGCTGGTGTGTGCGGTGGGGCTGCCGCTGGTGGCGTGGCTGGCCGGGTTTTCCGTCAATGCGGATCTTTCCGTGTTCGGCTTTGACGCTGTCGGGTCTGGGGTCAGTCTTCACGCGGCGGTTGCGGTCGGGGTGCTTTTGGGGGCGGGGTGGGGGGTGGTTGCGGGAGCCGTCGGGGCGGCCGCGGTGCGCTTGGGTTGGCGTTCGGGGTGATTGCCGGGGGCGTTCTGGGCGGCGTTGCGCGCTGTTTGGTTGTGGGGCGGGGCCGGGGGGCGGAGGGGTGGGGGCCCATGACGATCCGCAGGGGGTGCGAATTGTTTTTGGCCCGCTCCCCCTCGGGGTTCGCATCCCCACCCACCCAGCCGCAAGCGCAGAAGACGGCGCAAGGGGGTGGGGGGGGGGGGGGGGGCGCCCCCCCCCCGGAGCAGACCCCGCAGCACAACCC
>JBEYJY010000068.1:0-21348 GCA_040631425.1 Streptomyces sp. NPDC020096 | reverse complement strand
CTGCAGACGCCCCTCCCGCGTCAGACCCGTCTCCTCCATATCCACGGGATAGCACAACCAACTCCCCGGTCAACCCCAAAATCAAGCCTCAGTAGTGGGTCCGTCTGGGGCAGTGGCTTGGGCGAGCAGGGTCAGCGCGGCCTGCGCAGCAGAACCCGCCACGGCGGTGACCGCGACGAGTCGCTGTCCTTGCTCGTTCGGGACCGCTACGGCCTGCTGGGTGACGTCCATCGGTCCGACGAGCGGATGCCGCATCCGGTAGGCCGCGATGTCCCAGGAGCGGACCCGGTGCTCGGACCACAGGTCGGTGAACTCCTCGCTGTGCATCACCAGTTCACCGATCAGCGCGGCCAGCAGCGGATCGTCGGGATACCGGCCGACGGCCAGCCGCAGTCTCCCCACCGCGTCTCTGGCCTTCTTCGGCCAGTCCTCGTACAGCTCGCGGGTATGGGCGTCCCGGAAGACCAGCCGCGCGGTGTTCGGACGCTGGGCCGGGTCCTGCGGGCTCCTCGGATCGAGGTGCCCGGCGAAGAGCGCATGCCCGGTGCGGTTCCAGGCCAGTACGTCGCTGCGGCGGCCGAGCACGATGACCGGAGTGTCCCCGAAAGCGTCGATGAGCTGCCGGGTCGTCTCGGTGATGCGCTCGGGTGTCGGCGGCTTGCGGGTTCGGTCTTTGCCGCCTTTCCGCCCGACACCAGCGAGGTCGTACAGGTGACGGTGTTCGGTCTCGTCCAGGCGAAGTGCCCTGGCGAGCGCATCCAGTACCTCCGTCGACGCGCCCCGCGACAGCCCCTGCTCCAGCCGCGTGTAATACGACTCGCTCACCCCCGCCAACCGGGCAAGCTCGTCCCGGCGCAGTCCCGGCACCCGCCGCCGCTCATCGAATTCCCGCAACCCGACGTCCGACGGCTGCAGTTGCGCCCGCCGCGTCCGCAGGAACCGTCCCAACTGCGACTTGCTCTTCATGGACTTGAGTATGGACACGGGCGGTGGCGCGTGCCTGCCTCTGCCAGTGCCAGGCAACGCGGCTTGAGGTAGTGGGGCTGGGCATCCGTTCAAGAACCCGGATGCCCTCACCGGCCATCCGGAACGAACCGCGGGAAACCCCCTCGCTGTCACCGCCTCAGTGCGAAACAGCGGAGACAAACCAGATCAACTGAGACAGCGGCAGGCATCCGTTTGGCTCGGGCCAGATCGACTGAGATTCCCGACGTCCCTGCGTCTCAGTTCTTCTGGTCGCCCCAGGTCCCAGCGATGGCCGCAGACCAGATCATTTGAGACGGGACACCGGAGTCACAGGCCGGGCTCCACGGAGCGGGAGGCTGCTCGGAAGACAGGGACGCGGTACTCGGCCCACCTCGGTGCGCGTTGCCACAACGTGGCTCCATTCTCCTGCTCCCAGCGGGCCGTCGCCTTGGACCGCAGCCACCCTGAGACGGCCACCGGGAGCAGCAGGACCGGGAGCATCACCTGATGGGAGGCCAGCCCCATGAGCAGCATGCAGCCGACCGTCACCCCAGCGAGTCTCGCTGTGCGCCACAGCACCGACCGCGATGCCGACGGCTGCTCGCTGTGCACTTGGCCGACGTTCTCGATCTGTGCCGCCTGCGCGTAGTCGCAGCGCAGGCGGGCGGGGAGGCGGAACGACAGGGGAATGAGGGCCAGGGACACGAGCGCGATCGCTACGGTTCCCACGGCTAGCGACTCGAGCCGGTACGACGTGCCGATCAGAGCGAGCAGCAGCCCTTCGGACAGTACGGCGCCCGCGGCCGTCATCATCGCGAAAATCCGCTGAAAGTGTCCGACCCTGACTAGCTCGGTGCGGTCCACTGCGGCCATGCACCATCTCTCTCCCCGCCCGGACGCGCGCACGGGCCGGTGAGACCCAACTCCGGCGGAAGCTCCAGGTCAACAACCCAGAGGTCACAAGTTCGCAGGCCAGCACCGCCGGGGTGGCGCCTCGCGGCAACCACTGCCGGTGCTCCGCCCAGCGTCTCCCAACAGAGTGAGGCTGGCACGCGGAAGTCACCGGGACTATCCCTTTCCGTCGGTTCCCCGACGACGGCCCAACCCATCGCGCGCCGGGCGGGAAGCGGAGCTCGGTCATGGATCCGCGGGGCGGGGACTACCGAACGCAGGCGTGCTCCTTCGCGTATCTGGCCGTGCCGGGCGGCGAAGCGTTCACCGAGCGGCAGGAGGAACTGGCACGGGCGGTGCTCGAGCTCGTGCTCCTGGCCGGTCTGCCGCCGTACAACGCCGAGCAGCAGCGGACGTTGAGGACAACGGCGGGGACCTGGCCCCGGTCCCGGGCAACAGCCGCGCGCTGCAGGTCGTGACCGCCGATCAGGTCCAGCGCCTGGCGCTGCCGCACCTGTCGTTCAAGTACACCCACCTGCCGGAGTCGAAGCGCAAGTCCGCGCGGAACAAGTCGCACCGCAACGTGGCCGGCGACCTGGTCACCCACCGCCAGGTGGTGGAGGCCGGGTTCACCGAGGGCGGCGGCAAGTTGTGGCAGCTGACCTCGGCCGGGCTGGAGGCGGCCGCGCGGGTGCTGGACCGGCCCGAGGATGAGATGGGCGGCAGGGCCTGTGGTGCGGGCACGACCGGTGCCGTGCACGCGATGGCGGTCAACGAGACGATCCTTGCCTTCATCCAGCCCAAGCCCGATCTCGCCAAGCTCGTCAAGGAGCCCGAGGACGTCCTCGCCGCGGCGCGGTCGGTCCCGGCCGGGGTCGGCTCCATCACCTCCTGGTCCACGGAGGTCTCGCTCCCGCCGACCGGTAGCTGGTACGCGCCGGGCAAGGGCGGCGCGCAGGCCGAGGCCGGGCCGCCCGCGGCCGGGCCGAAGCCGAGGAAGCCCAGCGCCAGGCCGCGGTCGCCGACGCCGAGCGCAAGTCCCGCGGTTTCCTGTGCCGTCGGCGCTCCTGACAAGCGCACCCCTCTGTGTGCTCGGGTATTGCTCACCGTACGGACCAGCCGATGTCCGAGGTGAGGCCCTGGCATGGAAGCTGGAACTCGCGCAGTCACGGTTCCCAGCGGGGCTCTTGGCCTCCTGAGCGGCGACGTGTTCGCAGATCCGCACTGCAACGCGGCGGCCGCCGCGGGTCTCCGAAGGCCGGCGGCCCCTGTGGCGTCATCCTGGCCTTCGCCGCCGTGCTCGGCTGCGTCGAGGCGACCACACCCGACACGCAGAGCGCCCGCTGCGGCGGCACCCTGGAGGACCCCGGGGGCTGAGCAGCCCATTGGGAGGGGAGATACCGGACTTGCAATACTCGGGTATGCAGAATCGGCCATGCTTTCGATGCGAACAAGCCAACGGGATGGGCCGTCAGTAACGCGTGGGACGCCCGGGGATAGCGTCGTTCCCGTCTGCCGCCCGGCTCGGACAGGGGGCCCGTGACTGGAGGTTGCGGCAGTTGAAGGGGGGACAACTGTGATGCGTTCACGGTTCAGGAGTGCGGTTGCAGCGGGTGTAGCGGCGTGTGCGTTCACCGTGGCCGGTATGGGTATCGCGCAGGCGGCTCCGTCGGCCGATCGGTCCGCACCCGTCGCGCAGGCGTCGAAGCATGTGCCGCCCGCCGGCGCGAAGATCGTCAAGATGACGGTCGGCGGGGTCGACAGGAAGGTCGCGGAGTCGCACGGCTTCAAGGTGGTGACCGACCCGGACGGCACCCAGCGCGTGGTGCCGACGGCTTCGGCGACCAACCCCGACGGAACTCCGTACCACGCGGGAGTCCGTCCCCAGAACGAGGCGGACGGCGACTGCGGCGACTCCTACCTGTACATCCACTCGGTCGGCGGCTACGTTTCGGAGATCGAGACCGGATTCGACCTCAACATGGCCGCGGTCGCCTACCACTGGCAGGTCAACAGGTCGGACAACTGGGGCTCGGACTCCCACTCATGGGGCGGCGGCCTGGGAGCGGACACGTCCTGGTACGGGGAGTGGGACGTCCGCAGTGGTGGTGCGACCTGGGAGACGGCCGGAGTCGTGCCCGCAAGCGACGCACTGCTCTGGGACGGCGAGATCTGCTACGCCGGTGCCCCCAGCGACACGACGTGGGTCTTCTGAGAAGGGAACAGCCCTGATGTCGGCAGTATCAAGCGCACCGTGGTCGGTCAACCTGGACTATTCGCATGACCTGGCTTTCGCTCTGGCCATCCGCGATGCGTTCGGCTTCACCGACCTGCTCGGCCTGCCGCGCATCGACCCGTCGCTGACGCTGGCAGTGGGCCAGGATACGAGGGAAATCGCCGAGATCGAGCGGCAATGGCGGGTGTGGTGGGACCTGGCGATGGCCTCGCCGGGGCACGAGTCACAGGTCGCGTTGACGCTCGATGGGCCACTCGGTGAGGTCGTCCGGGGCAACTCCGCCGAGATTCTCCAGTGGAGCTCCGACCGTAAGCGGGAACTCGCAAGGTCGCGTAGGCCCGTGTCCGGCCAGCCGCGCACGCGTCTCGCTGACGCGCTGCGAGAGCACGAACAGGCTACAGGTGTCCGCATCGACGGATTCCAGCTGAAGGTCATTGCTCTTCCCGTGGCAGGGTTGATCTTCCTCCCGGTCGAGGCTGGCCTGATCGCTGCCAGCATCGGACTGATCAGCAACCGATCTTCCTACTTCGGGAAGATCATCAGTCACGTCGCGCAGTCGCCGATGTAGCGCGTGCAGCGCTGCCCTGGACAGAGAGGCCAGTCAGGTCACGCGCACCCGGCCACTGTCGCTCTCTGGCCAGGGCAGCCGCCTTGCTGTGGGCAGCTTCCAGCAGCCCGGGCAGGCAGAAGAGGGATCAGAAGGGGCGAGGCCATCGGCCTCGCCCCTTCGCAACTCCGGAGCCGCTCGCCGGGTCAGCGCCAGTTGAGTCCCAACTCGGTCAGCGTCTGGAGTTTGTCGGTGGTGAGTTTGGCGCGCCTGGATTTGGTGTTCGAGAGGAACACGCCCAGCTTCACCTCCACCCGCCCCTGTTCTGCGCCGTCTCCGGAGCCGTCAGCCGCGCCGTCGTCCGGGACCTCTACGTGGCTCCTGGGGACGGTCAGGGAGCCGGTGCGTGCCTTGTACTGGCGCAGGGCCGCAACTCCCCGTTCGAAGGCTCCCACGCCGCCCTTACGGGCCTTCGCCGGGGCCTCCTTCGGCGTGGGCGGCGGTGTGACGCCGAGTGCGGCCAGGCGTTCGTGTCCGGTGTCAGCTGGGATCTGGCCCGCAAACTGTTGCTGGTAGGCGACGGCGGCGAGGATCTGAAAATGAAGTATCTTAACGTACTTATCGACCGCGGGTTGCCTAAGGCGGCCAGCCGTAAGACGATCCTCATCGGGGGAGCCAGTATTGCCGGTTTGGTTGCTGCCCCCTTGTTGCGGAACGCCGGTCATAACGTTGTCATTTTGGAGGCGAACGCCAACCGAACCGGAGGGCGCATCAAGACTTTCCGGAGAGTGTTTAGCGATAGGACGCTGCATGCCGAGGCGGGCGCCATGCGACTGCCGGACATCCAGCAACCGTTCGCGGTACGGCCTACCGCGTTTTCCTTCGCCGAGGCACGCTTCCAGCAGATGGACGGCTGACTAGTTTTGCAGCTGAACAGATCTGACGGTCCAGGAGACCACTGGAGATCTTGTTCAAGCCGCCCAATTCGCACCGGATTGCCTGTAAATGTCAAGCGGGTTGGCGGTCCTGGCGTCAGTGGTGGTGGGGCCGCGGGGGTGGCGACTGCTCAGGGCTGACTCAAGGTCCCACATCCCGGCATCTTCCCTGATCAGCGCGGTGCACCGCTCCACGGGCGCGACCCCATCAAACCTCGCCACGTAGCAAGTCGGCAGTGCCAGACACGAGTCCACCCCGCGCAGCTGAACCGGAGAGTGTTCCCATGAACTGGTCCGATGCCACAATCTTCGTCGCTTCCATGACTGCCGTCGTCTTCGGGCTGTGGCTCCTGCAGCACTTTGTTCCCTACGCGCGCCGAGAACAGCACAACGACGTCGCAGGGTTCATCTTCGCCGGAGTCGGTGTGCTGTATGCCGTCCTGCTCGCCTTTGTCGTCATCGGCGTCTGGGAAAATGTGGAGACAGCGCGAAAGACCACTTTCCAGGAAGCGGACGCCCTCGCCGGTGTGTACTGGATCTCCCGGACCATGCCGCTGCCACTCGGCGCCCAGATCGAACACAAGACCCTGGATTACGCCCACACCGTTCAAGACACCGAATGGCCCCTCATGGCCAAGCACGAGAGCAGCCCGCAGGCCACGCAACTCGCCTACGACATCCGCGGCGCTGTGCTCTCCTACCAACCCGCCACCCCACAACAGCAGGTCATGTATGACCACGCGGTCACCCACGCCGAAAACTTGGCCTCCGCCCGCCGCCAGCGTCTCAACCAGGTGGAGGACTCCGTCCCGCCGATTTTGTGGATCGCCCTGATCGTAGGCGCGGTACTGACCGTCGGCTTCACCTTCCTCTTCGGCCTGTCCAACACCCCCGTCCACACCCTGATGGTATTGGCTCTGTCAGCATTGGTAGTGATCTCACTCATCTTGATCAAAGAGATGAACTACCCATTCACCGGCGTCACCAAAGTCGACCCCACCGCCATCGAAGTCTTCCTGAACCGGCTCCCTCCGCCCCGATGATCGACCTGTCGCTCAAGTAGGCGAGGTCCCTACATCAAGGGCCACGCCGACGCCCCACTCCTCATGAGCGAAAAGACGTTTCTCGTCGACTTCTGAGGTCTTCGCTTCGGGGTGACGGTCATGGCGGGGTGAGGGTCAGTCCGGTCTCGGCGATGAAGTAGTCGAGGAGGGCGGGGCGGTATTGCATCTTCTTCAGCCGGGTCCGGGTGTGTGCGGCGAGCTGGTCGGTGGTGTCGGCGGCCAGGTTGACCGCGTCGGGACCAGGTGCGTGCTTTGGGCGGACGCAGGCTCTGCCTTGACTCGTCCTCGAAGCACAGCCACGCTCCTTGGTCCCTCACTGTCTTTCCACACGTGGCCAGACCTCCTTCACCCAGGTCGTCACCGCGGCCTCGTCGCGCTCGGCGGCCCGGTGGACCGGGACCTGCACCGACAAGCCCATCTGGTGGAGGATCCGCCAGATCTGCGCGTCACTGAACCGGACATGGAACCGTCGTGCGACCAGGACCGCTACCCGCGCTGTCGTCCACCGCTGGTCCTCCACCCAGCCGTGCGCGGCCGGCCCCTGTTGCAGGGCCTGGGCCAGCCATGCCTGCCACGAGGGTTTCATCCGCGACGGCCGGCCCGAAGGCCCCTTCGAACGCAGTGACTCCACACCGCCCTCCCGCCGCGCCGCGTGCCAGGCGTAAGCCGACTTCCGGGACACCCGAAGGTGCTTCGCCACCACCGGTGGCGGAACTTGCCGAGCAAACAACTCGGCAGCCTCAAAACGAACTTGCTCCCGCACAGCCCGCTGTTTCCGGGTCAGGCCACCCCCATCGGGATACCGCACAACTACCGGCATACACCCTCACGCTGATCCACCGTCACCCCGAAGCGAAGACCTCAGAAGCTCCAGCGACCTGCGCGTCAGCAGATAGATCCATGACCACCGCATGGACCTCGATCATGCCCGGTCCACAGCCGTCCCGCAGCGAAACGTCCAGATCAGCGGCCAGACCCCGGGTTTTCACGCGGGACAGGCGAAGCGCAGGGCCCGAAAGGCCGCGCTGAAGCAGGCCGTGGAACGCGAGAGCGTCGCTAGTTTGATCCGCCGACGGAACACCGCTGTCGACGGCATGTTGCGTCGTGCCGAGGCATGGGAGTTCCTAGGCCCCAACCCGTTGCCCCACGGATTGGAGAATCTGCAACGGCTCCGGGCTGCACTCGACGAAGTCGCTGTCATCGACGCCCGCTTACGTGGAGTGTTCGAGGCCGGAGCCACAAGCTCGCCATGGCTACCAGCCGAATCAGCAGCGTTCCGCCGTCGGCTGTTCTCCGACCTGGTCAAGGGGCGCCACAGCGTCGCCACGCTGCCGACCAGCATTTAGCCTGAGATTTGAGGTCTGAGCGTGCGGCCGCTCCTGTTCGTCAAGGGCCGGGCAGACGCGGATCACTGTACGTCCCGCCCGGCCCCGCGACGCGTTCACTCCGTCGTCATCGGCGCAGCGTCCGCGCCGTCCGTCCTGGCGGGACCGCTTCAGGCGCGATGGGGGCACGGGCGGCTCGCGAGCCGGTGATCGAGGAGGCCTGGAACGTGCCGCTGAACGCGTCGGTACTGTCCAGCGGAGAATTGTCGTTGGCCTCCACCAGGATGGGCCGTACCCCGCTGCCCGATCTGGCGATTCCCTCGTAGTCACCGAGGAAGTGCCCACCGGCGGACGGGGCTTGAAGCCAGTTGAAGATCCGCGAGATGCGGCGCTCGGTGGGGTAGTCGGCGTCGCCGCGCGGCAGCGTGACCAGCCAGGCGGCCGTGGGCAGCGTCGTGGTGTCGCCCGGCGTGAGATACCGCAGGTCGTAGTAGGTGACTGCGACGGTGCCGCGGCTGTCGACGGTGATCGACGGGGTGAACGCCGGTGCGTTCGGAGCCTGGTTGACGCGCTCCGGCCCCGACCAGGTGTGGCCGCCGTCGACGGAGTGCACCAGTTGCACGGCGTCGTACTGGCCGCCGGTGAACTCCGAGCCCTCGTAGGCGACATAGAGCTCGCCGGTGCGCGGATCGATCGCCGCTGACGGTAGTCCGCCGCCCGCTCGCAGTGCCTTGGTGGGATCCGTGGGCGCGTTGGGGTCCACCTCGGGTACGGAGGTGTCACCGGCCACCTTGACCGGCTTGCTCCAGGTGCGGCCCTGGTCGGTGGAGGTGACGACCGCGAAGTGCGCGTCGGTGGCGGTGGTGGCGTTGTAGTCCGAGTACGTGATCGAGTTGAAGAAGTCGTACAGCGTTCCGGTGCGCGGGTCGACGACGATGACGTTGCCGATCGTCTGGGTGTCGGGGGTGGTCGCGGTGGTCACGAACGGGCGGGCCTTGGACCAGGTGCGGCCGTGGTCACGGGTGACGGACAGGTAGGCGGGGCCGTCGAAGTGCGGGTTGGCGCCTGTGGTGACCTGGTCGATCCGGTCCCAGACCTGGTATGCGGTGCCGGGGTGGAGCGGGTCGGCGGTGACGGAGTTCTTGTCGTCTCCGATGGCCGGATCGTTGTCCTGGATCAGCGGGACGGTGTTGCGCCAGGTACGGCCGTCGTCATACGAGGTGGAGGCGGCGACGCCGTTGCGGGCGTCGGTGGCGTCGAAGACCAGGCCGCTGGAGTACGCGGTGCCGTCCGGTCCGATGCTGATCCAGGCGTCGGATGCCCGCTGGTAGGGCAGACCGCCGGGTGCGCAGTGGGAGTAGGGCAGTGCGGTCTCGGTGAAGTGGATGCCGTCGGTGGTGTAGGTGGCGGTCAGTCCTCGTGCGCCGCCGTTGGACCAGCGGTCCTGTTGGAAGACGCCGATGGTGTGGTGCGGATCGCGCGGGTCGACCGAGACGTACGGTTCGACCTCGCTGGACGGCGAGTTGGTCCCGGAGCCGTCGCCCTTGATGTCGCAGGCGGCGTACGGGTCTCCGGGTGAGATGAGGTGGACGGGCTGACCGGCCTGGTCGGCGGGCGCGGATCTGCTCGGGCCGGCCTGGGCGGCGCCGGCGGTCGAGGCGAACAGCAGCAGCGCCGCTGCGGCGGTTGCGGAAGCTCTTGCACGCATGAAGGACCCCCTGGACCCTTTGGTGACACGGGTGAACGTCGGTGGCACGCGTGAACCGGGCAGAGCTTACTCGGACATGACAATCTCGACCGGACGTTGGCGGAACCGAGGCGCCGATCGGCGTAACCGCGCGAGGTGGCCCCCGGCCCACCGGCGCGGTCCAGTTCCGGCCGCGGGACGTTTTCCTTGGTCAGCGGAGCGGAACAGCCCTTGAACCTGGAACAGGGCTGTGGGGAAGCCCCAGTCCGTAGCAATCACGGTGAGCGCGTCGCGTCGGCGTGGTTGCTGCCGATGTGGTCCGGTCTAGGTGTCTCAGTGACTCGCCTCCGAGGAGGGAGACCAAGCCGCTGGCGGCAAGGTCAGCCACGATGATCTGCACAACTCCGAGTGGGATATCCAATTTTTCGGAGATCTCGGCGACTGACTGCGTGTGCTTGCACAGTTGGTAGACGCGCTGGTGCTCCGGAAGGAGGCCGTGGCCTTCAGATCCGGAGGACGCGGCGGTGATCAGAGTCTGCTCGACCATGTGTTGGCGCTTCGCCTGGTGTGGGTCTGGGACTGCCCCGGCTGAGGGGACGGACTCGGTCGTCGCCATGCTGGGCTGGCGCACGACCACTGGAGGGATGGGACGGCTGCCTGGAATGTTGATCCGTATGCGCGTGGTCAGCGGTTGTTGAGGTGCCTGCTGGGCCTTAGAAGCCGTTGTCTTTCCGGATGTGATCGCTGAGTTTCCGCTGGTCGGGCATGGTTTCGGTGTCGTCGTGGGAGGGGTTGGACGTTCTGTTCGGCCTCGACGATGCGGAGGTGGCCGGTGGCGTCGGTGATGGGGTTGCTGGAGGAGCGGGAAGCGGCTGCCCGGGTGCGGGTGGAGGAGCTCCAGGCGGAAGCGGATCGGGTCCTGGGTGAACTCGGCGCGGCCGAGTCGGCGTTGGAGCGCCGGGCGATCGCCCGTGCGGAGCTGGCCGAGGCCCTGGCCACTGGCGACGATGTGGCAGATCCGCCCCGCCTGGAGGTGCGGGATCCGGCGCCGTCGGCCCAGGTGGCCAAGGTGCCGGTCGCCGGGGCGACGGTGGTGCGGCGCCGGGAGGGGATGAGCGTGGAGGCGCTCGCGCCGGAGTACCGGCGGATCGTTGAGTTGGTTCAGGCCGAACCGGGCGACGGTGAGGGGGTGTCGGTGAAGGAACTGGCGGCCCGACTGGAGCTGGAGCTGGTGCCGGCAAAGATCGAGGGTGTGCGGTCTAGGGCAAAACGGCTGGTCGAGCGGGAGTGGCTGAGGGCGTCGCCGTCGGGCCGGTTCATGCCGCGAGCGTCGCCTGTCCCTGCTGCGGGGAGTTGACCGCCCTGCCTGTCGTGGTGCGGGCCAGGCGGCGGGCCATGAGCATGCTCGCCGAGAAGTGAATGAACGCCTCGCTGCTGGCGGGCTGAGCCTCGTAGTCGCGCACCAGGCGCCGCGAGCGCATCAGCCACCCCAGGCTTCGCTCCACCACCCAACTAACAGTTACGTGGAATCTGACCGCAGTGGAGATCATCTCCCTGCGGTACGACCACGGACTGAGGAGATGCGTTGGGCACGGTGGTGCTGGAGGAGAAGTGGCCGGTACTCGGTCGGCACGAACGGGCGGCTGAGTGGTTGCAGGTGTGGACCGACCTGGGGCGGGCGCCCCGGACCATCGATGCCTATGCCCGGGGGCTGGCCGAGTACCTGGAGATGTGCGAACGGGAAAACGTCGACCCGCTGACAGCGAACAGGGCCCACATCGCCGTGTATGTACGGGAGTTGACCTCACGGCCGAGCCGTCGGGGTGCGAACGTGGTCTCGATCGATTCAGGCTCGGGTCTGGCCAACGCCACTATTCAGCAGCGCCTGGTGCCGGTCCGGCTGTTCTACGACTTCCTCGTGGAGGACGGGCACCGCGACTCCAACCCGGTCGGCTGGGGCCGCTACACGCCCAGCCGCCGACGTGGCGGGCACGAGCGCGGCCTCGTGCCGAGGCTGACGAAGCTGCCGTGGATACCCACCGAGCAACAGTGGATGGATGTCCTTGCTGTTGCGGCCGAGGAGCCGATACGCAACCGCGTGATGCTCGCCCTCGCCTACGACGCCGCACTGCGCCGCGAGGAACTGTGCTCGCTGCGTACCGACGACCTCGACCCAGCTCACCGAACCTTGCGGGTACGCGCCGAGACGACCAAGAACCGGCTGGAGCGCGTAATCCCGTACTCCGCTCCGACCGGCGTCCTGCTGTCGGGCTACCTCGCACATCGAGCCAGGATCAGCCGGGCACGCGGCCCGCTCTTCCTGTCGGAATCCCGGCGCAACCACGCCCAGCCGCTAAGCCTGTGGACCTGGTCGAAGGTGGTCCACCGGATCGCGCTGGCCGCTGATGTCCCGCGGTTCTCCACTCACACCACGAGACACCTGTGCTTGACCGACCTGGCCCGGATGGGCTGGGAACTGCACGCCATCGCCACCTTCGCCGGCCACCGCCACACCGACTCCACGCTCACCTACATCCACCTCTCCGGCCGTGACTTGGCCGACAAGCTCAGCCGCGGAATGGAGCAGATCCACGGCTGGCGAGTGCAGATGCTGGCCCGCCTGGGCGAGCCCGTGAAGGAGGCGGTCTCGCGGTGACTGCGCCGACCAAGGCGTCCGCCCTCACGACGGACGCAGCGCCGTCCTGGCCGTGGCCGGTCGAGCCGGACCGCTACGACCGGCGCGCCGAACTCGCCGGCGGTGAACGGGAGGCGCTTGCATCCCTGGGGACGGACCTGCGCCGCTACCCCGGCGGCTACGACCCGCAGGCCCCTGGGTGGAAGACCGTTCGGTGGCTACTTCGCCCGCTCGACGACGTGCGCTCATCGCTGTGGTGTCCCGATGACGGCAGCTACCGCCGAGGCGTCGACGACGCCATCGCCCTCATTCTCCTGCGCTCTGCCGAGCACGGCCGGACAGTCTGGACCTGGTCGGCCGAGGACTGGCTCCCCCTGATCGCCACCAGCGCCCGGCAGTTCACCGCGAACGCCCCAGGATGGGCCGAGAGGACCGCGCGTCCGTATCTGGCCGCATACGCCTACCTGCTCAGCGGCTTCACCGAGTTCGACCGGCTGGGAGGCTTTCAACGCCTGCCGCTGGCTTGGCGCGTGTTCGGCAAGCGTGAGGTCGACGAAGCACAGCAGCAGGTCGCACAGGTGCTTCGTGGCTGGGGCTATCAGGTCGAGACCGGCGTCGACTCACGGATCTCCCCGGTCCTATGTCAGGCACTCCTACTCAATCGCAGCCCGATGCTCGAAGACCTGACGACCGACGCGTTCGACCGGATCCGTCAGCACCCTGACCTGCCGGATCGCTATATCGGAGCCCTCTACGGGATCCAGCGGGCCGTGGCCGCGCTCGGGCACTGTTCCTTGCCGCCAACTCCGTATCGCGGGCGGATGCCCGCGATCGAGGGGACCTCGCGTCCGTGGGCCGAATGGGTCGAACGCTGGCACACCACCTCCGCGCTGTCGCGCAAGGTCCGCGACAGTAACCGTTCCCTGCTGTCGAAGATCGGCCGCTGGCTCGCCGCCGAACATCCGGAGATCACGGAGCCGGACCAGTGGACCCGTCAGACCTGCGCGTCCTGGGTCGCCGCGGTGGACAAGCTCCGTGTCGGGGACTACGCCCAGCGGCTCGCCAGTCACGAGAAGCGGACAGGCCAGCCGGTCACACCGCACACCAAGTCGGGCTACCTCACCGCGACCCGGGCATTCTTTTGCGACCTGCAGGAATGGGAATGGATCCCCCGACGGTTCGACCCCGTACGCGCGCTGGCCACACCCAGAACAGTCCAGGCGATGCTCGGACCCGACCCGCGGGTCATAGCCGACGACATCTGGGCCAAGCTGCTGTGGGCTGGGCTCAACATCGAGCCCGAAGATCTGCCCACCAACCTCAACACCCTGCGCTACCCGCTCGAACTCCTGCGGGCGCTATCGCTGACCTGGCTATTCAGCGGCCTACGCAGCGACGAGATAGCCCGCATCCGCATCGGCTGCATCCGCTGGCAGCACGACGGCTTCCCGATTCCCGGCGACTCCGACGAGGTACTGGCGCGAGACGCCGTCTGCCTGCTGGACGTCCCCACCCACAAGACCGGCACCTCGTTCACCAAGCCCGTCGATCCGCTGCTGGGCAAGGCGATCGAGGCATGGCAGGAACTCCGGCCGCAGCAGCCGAAGATGCTGAACCCCAAGACCAGCGAGCACGTCGACCTCGTCTTCGCGCTGAGGGCTCGCCGGGTCGCCAAGACCTACGTCAACAAGCGATTATCCCGTCGCTCTGCCGGAAGGCCGGCGTCCCGACCGCCGATGTCCGGGGCAACATCACCAGCCACCGGGCCCGCTCCACGATCGCCAGCCAGCTCTACAACGCCAAGGAACCGATGACCTTGTTCGAGCTGCAAGCATGGCTCGGTCACCGGAGCCCGGAGTCCACTCAGCATTACGCCAAGATCACCCCGAACACGCTGGCCAGGGCCTACAACGACGCCGGCTACTTCGAGCGCAACGTCCGAACCATCGAGGTCCTGGTCGACCGGGACGCGGTCACCTCCGGAGCCGCCGCGTCGGGCGAGCCGTGGCAGTACTACGACCTCGGTCATGGATTCTGCACCTACACGTTCTTCGAGCAGTGTCCGCACCGTATGGCCTGCGCTCGCTGCGACTTCTACACGCCCAAGACCTCCAGCAAGGGCCAGCTCCTGGAGGCCAAGGACAACCTCCAGCGCATGCTGGCGAGCGTCCCGCTCAACGACGAAGAACGCGCTGCCGTCGACGACGGCCCGGCCGCGCTCGACCAATTGCTGGAACGGCTGGTCGACGTTCCCACGCCAGCTGGCGCGACACCTCGCCAGATCGGTGTTCCGGCAACCGCGACGCTCCTACCCATCGTCGCCGTCAACCAGGGCAAAGGCTGAACTACTCGACAAAACAGATTCCACGGAAGTCTCGGCAGCACCACGAACCCCTTCATGTCGTCACTGCGCTTGACGATCTGCAGGGTGAGCTGGAGTTTCTCCCACGCCCACGTGACGAGGCGGCCGGTATAGCCGCCGTCGGCCCACGCCAGAGTGATCTTCCGGAACCGCTCACTCACACAGCCGGGGCAGCATGACCCGGGCGGCCTGGCGGTCGGTGACGTCCGCGGCAGTCACCAGGACCATCAACAGCAGGCCGAGGTTGTCCGTGATGACGTGCCGGCGCCTGCCGTTGATCTTCTTCCCGCCGTCGTAGCCGCGTGAGGCAGCGGGCACCGAGGCAGCAGCCTTGACCGACTGCGAGTCGATGATCGCCGCAGTCGGCTCGCGGTCGCGGCCCGCGGCCTCGCGGGCCTTGCCGCGCAGCCGGTCGTGCAGCTCCTTGACCAGGCCATTCCTGCGCCACCTGCGAAAGAAGGCATAGACGCGGTCCCATGCAGGAAAGTCCGCAGGAACGGAGCGCCACTTGACGCCGTTGTCGGTGACGTAGAAGACCGCATCCAGCATCTGCCGATGACAGTAGCCCTCCGGCTGGCCGCCCCGGCCCTCCAGCCAGGCCGGCACCGGCAGCGCGTCACGTACCACCGCCCACTCCGCGTCGGTCATATCCGACGGGTACCTGCGTACCCTCTCGGGCCGGTCGGCTGCGTTCCCGAACCGGTGAGCGAGGCAATCGCAAGACGACACACGGGAGTTGGATGGAACCAGGGCCGTCACGCAAGACTGGAACAACAGGGCCTCCTTGGTGTTCGTGGCGTCGCAACCCCGAGCTACCAAGAGGCCCTGCTCTCATGCGTCTATCCGGGCAAGATCACCCGACCAGTGACCCCGTTCGTACAAAACCGTCCTCATCGTCGACAGGAATACGGCTTCTAGGGCTCCGGGGCTGAGCTGCCTTGTTCGATCTGGTGAATGAGTCGCTTGAGTTGGGTGACTTCGTCCTGGAGGGCGCGGTCGCCGACGGGGGTGAGGGAGAGCCAGGTGCGGGCGCGTTTGCCCTCGTAGCCCTTCTCGATGTGGATCAGTCCGGCCTTCTCGAGGACGGCCAGGTGCTGGCTGAGGTTTCCGGCGGTGAGGCCGAGAGCCGTGCGCAGGAAGCCAAACTCGACGCGGCGGGCCTGGTGGGCGACGGTGAGGATGCCCAGGCGGATGCGCTGGTGGACCACGTCGTCGAGGCCGTTGACGGGGTGCTGATCGGGCTCGGTGGTCATGACACGTTGCGCTGACGGGGCAGCTGGGTCAGGGCGAAGCCTAGAGCGCCGAGCAGGAGGAACACGGCGGGGATGGCCAGGCGGGGCAGGCCCGACCAGGGTGAGGTGGCGGCGATTCCCGCCCAGCCGGTGGTGATCGGCGCCAGCTCGATGGCCAGGTAGGCCAGGGCGAAGAGCAGCAGGGCACGGCTGCGTTCCACCCAGGACAGCACAAGCAGCGGCAGCCCGACGGATGCGGCTTCTCCGGTGAACCGTTCGAGGAACTGCGTCAGCCCGGCGGCGGGATCGAGATGCAGACCCCACAAGTCGAGTGGGGCGCCGGGCGGCGGCGTCCCGTGACGGGTGCCCCAGAACGCGGTGGCCGCTACCAGGGCGACGAGGCCGATCCCGGCGAGGACGTAGGGCCGGACCGGGGTTCCGACGCCGCGGCTACGGGAGCGGCGGATGTAGAAGTACGAGGTCGTGGCGTAGACCAAGGCGATCCCGAGCGTCCAGTAGACCCATGACCCTTGCCTGGTGATGGTGCAGCTCGTGGGGACGGTGCCTGCCGAGCCGGGGATAGCCGGGCAGGTGGTAACGGTCTGGACGCTGAAGGTGAAACGGTCGACGAGGATCCCGCCGAGGGTGAGCACGCCGAACAGTAGGAGGGGGAACCAGGCGCCGCGCTGGGCGGCACGGACCCTGCGGGTCAGATCGCCGAGACTGGCGAGCACTTCGTGAGGGGTGTCCGGCGACGGCATCGATGCGTCTGTCATGCAGTCAGCTTTGCATCGCAAACCAGTTATGGCAAGAAACCCGAGACGGCCACGAGCACGATCCCTGACGGCGAACCCCGCCACGCCGGCGGACGCCGGTGACCGCCGCTACTGCGCGCTAACCAGGGCCTCCTGGTTTCTCTGTCTGGCATCGACACACACCGAGCTACCAAGAGGCCCCGTCTCTATGCGCCGACCGCCTCGCGATCACCTGATCGAGACTCCCGTTCGATCGACACGCCTCATGATCGGTACGACAACGGCTTCTCAGGCATAACGTCTTGGGGCTCGTCGGTGTGAGGTTCGGGCTGGCTGGGGGGAAGGGAGGCCGACACCCGACCATGCGATGGGACGTCGTAGGAGGCTTGGAGTTTTGCAACGTCGTCGTGGTAGCCAGCCTGGCGCAGAGCATGGATGAGCGGTTGTACGCCCTCGTCGCGTTGTCTGGCGGCCTTGATTACCCAGTCGACGTCGCTCTGTTGACCTGATCTGCCCAGCTGCGTCAGTACGGGGGGGACCGCCTGGGCTTCCCGCTCCCGGCCGATGGCTGCCAGCAGTTGGTAGGCGTCGGCGTTGTGCTCGACATCCCGGAGAGCTTGCACCACCTCAACGAGGCGGGTCGGGGTCGACGACCGGCCGAGTATCGCCAGCAGACGATAGACCGGGGTGTCGTGGCTTCCCACACGCAGCCAAAGGATCATGTCTCTGACCCTGAGGGGTTCCTGGAGCGGCATAGCGGTACTGAGCACCAGTAGCTTGAGGTTGCCGTCGTGAAGCTCACTGACCAAGGTGAGCGCATCGTCGAACGATCGCAGCTGCCCTGCGAAAGCGGCTACGTGTTCGGCATCGTCGGTGTGTCCCGCATCCCAAAGCATCGTGATGAGTTCGACGATTACCCCCAAGGGGGCGTCGGTGGCGGCGCGCCGGAAGAAATAGGGAACGTGGGGCTTCATCGTTATGTTGTCAAGCACCCGAAGGCCCTCAAACAACGCAGAGGCAGGGCGTAAGGCCGCTAGAGCATCCAGGATGAGCTCACCCTCGTCGTGCCGATCCTGGGCAAAGGCTGCCCGTGCCGCCAACGCCAGATGCGAAGCCTCCGCTGGGAGGGCGTCCTCGGTCTCGGCAGGAGAGTTGTTCGGCGAGTTGTCCGGGAGAGCATCGCTGGGCATGGAGTTATCCGGCGCGCTGTCCGCCTGCCGAAGCTCGTCCGCGAGGCGGGCGAGACGGTCGGCCCCATCGTCGAGGTGTGCGGCGGCCTTGGCCAAGGCTTGATCGATGTCGTCCGCTGGAGCCTCCAGAGTCTGCTCGATGACAGCTGGCGGCGCGGGAGGGACGGAGGAATCGACGGCCTCGTGTGGGGCCCGGCTGCGTAGTCGCGCCAACTCCTCGCCAAGAATGCAGACTTGTTCGGCCGCTTGCTCGGCGAGCCGGTCAGCCTGCTGGCGCTCGGCGCGAGCGCGCTCCAACTCGACCTCGGCCTGACGGCGCTGCGCCTCACTGCGATCCAGCCGTTCGTGGACCTGTCGCAACGCCGCCTCGCCCGTTCCGGCAGTGTGCAGCCTGCTGCGCTCGGCCACCAGAGCGGCGGCGCGGCCGTCGCGAAGGCCCGCACAGCGCTTGCGGCGCAGCACAACGCCAGCCCGGCCCTGACCGGGTGGGAGAACAAGGCCCTCGCGGCTACCACCGGCTACACAATCCTCTACAAGCCGGTGGCGCACTCCCAGGCCGAACTCACAGGTCCCCGGCGTCATAGCCCAGGACAAGGCGTTCACTCAACTGAGGAGCCGTTCGAACCGGCGATTCGTCGTCAGCCTCTAGATGATCGATTCCAAGGGGTTTAGTGGTCGTAGGCGGTCAGTGCGCGCATGACCGGCTGGCCGCGCATGAACCTGGCTCCACTCATCAGGCCCTTTTGGAATCGATCATCTAGGGAACCGGGAGGCGCTCTACCGGCGGACTGCCGAGATCAGTCCGCCGGGCCGCCTCGCGCTGCGGCGGGGTGCTGATCGGGCGGCCGTAGGCGGCAGCGCGCTCGCGCAGGGTGTGGCTGCCAGCCTCCCAGCCGTGCCCGGCCAGCCAGCCCACCGGGTCGTCGGGCATCTCCGAAACCCACATGGACGCCGCCGATCCCGGCACGGCGTCCGCGCCGAAGCGCTCGATCACGCCGCGCGAGCCCAACGTCAGCCCCATCCGACTGCCTGCCGCCGACTGCGCGCTGATCCGGGCCAGCAGCAGCTCCACCGCATCCTCGGGCAGATAGATCAGCAGCCCTTCGGCGATCCACACGGTCGGCACCGCCGGGTCGTGCCCTGCGGCGGCCAGCGCGCCTGGCCAGTCCTCACGCAGATCCACCGCGACGGTGATCCGCTCGCAGCGTGCAACGGCCCGCTCCTGGCGCAGCACCGAAGCCTTGAAGTCCAGTGGCGCGGCGGTGTCGACCTCGAACAGCCGGGTGCCCTCGGGCCAGTCCAACCGGAAGGCCCGGCTGTCCATGCCGGCGCCGAGCAGCACGACCTGCCGGACCCCGGACGCGGAGGCCTGCTGCAACAGGTCGTCGAGGAACTTCGTCCTGATGACGATGGAGAACGACACGGCCAGCCGGCGGCGGCGCGCGGCCTCGTCATCGGGCAGCGGCGGCGAGGAGGGCCACAGGCCGCCGGCGGTCGCGAAGGCCCGTGCCAGTGGGTCGCGGAACAACGCGTTCACCCGCTCGGTCTCCAACGCCCGCACCCTGGCCACCCCCACCGCCGTGGCCCACACTCCCGACGGCTGCACCCGCTCCTGCTCATCAGTCACCGCGCCAGCCTAGATGATCAATTACAAGGGGCCTGATGAGGGGAGCTGGAGATCTTTAACTGCTGTGGTTACAGCGCGGGTACGAGGGTGGCGCCCCGCAGCCCCATGCCCGGCGATACGGTGAATGTCCAGGTCAGCAGGCGTTGCCCCAAGCGACGCCCTCAGCAGGAACCGGGTGACGGTTCGGCGGTGCCCCAACGACCGTGGCTCGCGCAGGGCCTCAACGACCAGGGACAGGTCGGGCTCAGCCTTGTGAGGTCAGCAAGTCGAATGCACCTCGGATGATGGTCTGGCCTTTGAGTGCTATGCCGACCTTGTCGGGGGCCGTCTCAGTGTCCGAGACCATCAGGCTGGAGACCAGGGTGCGGTCCTCGCTCGTGTGTGCCAGGTAGTTCAGCGTGATGACTCCGGGTTCGCTTCCGCCTTTGTACCAGACGGTCGGGAATCGAGATGGCGCCAGATTCAGTCCGTCGTCGTTAAGGGTGAGTGCGTGGTCGATCTCGGGCTGGTCGCACCGCCACAGCGCCGCGTAGGCGTTGCAGATGTCGATCGGTGAGGCGAACCATTCGATCTGGTCGATCTTCCTGGGATGGGGCCAGGTCTCGCGAACATCGGGCAGGGGGAATCGTTCAAGCTCCCGCAGCGCGGCGGAGCGGTGGCTCTCGGGCAGTGCCAGATACTCGTCCGCGCGGGCCGGGTACTGGTTGACCTTGAGATGGAAGAACGCCTTGGTGGTCAGGCACGGGATGTTCGCTCGGGACTGTTGGTGGCCGAACAGATCCAGTTGGCGCACGACCGCGTCCGGGCCAAGCCGGTGGATGAGGTGGTCGGTTGCGGTGTTGTCGCTGAGGGAGATCATGCAGTCGGCGAACTCGGCCATCGTGACCGTGGTACCGGCCGGGTAGTCCTGCAGTCGGCCGGAGGGCAGGCTCTTGTAGTCGTCGCGGATGGCCAGCGGCTCGTCCCAGGACGCTCGTCGTTCGCTGACCGCCTGCGCGAGCGCGCCCAGCACGTAGAGCTTGAACGCCGAGCCGATCGGCCGCTGGGTGTCGGCTCGTACGCCGTGCACCAGCTCGCAACGCCCATCCGGGCCGATCCGCGCTGCGGCGAACGACACGCGGGCTCCTAACTCGGTCAGCATGTCATTGACTTGGGCCCACGACGAGAGCGGCGCCTCGTCGGGAGTGAGGCTCACATCATCAACCAGTCCCGAGGAGGCCACGCGCACCCGCAGTAGGTAGTCGCCGTCACGGCCGCTTACCGCCGCTTGCACATGACCCGGACCCGACTCAAGGATCTTGTTCAGGGTGAGCGGGCCCAGTTGGTGCAGCACCGCGTTGAAAGCGTTCGGACCGCCGCTGGCAGTCAGGAGTGGCGCAGCTATGTGTCCGTGGATCTCGGTGCCCGTCAGCGGCACCCGTGCCGAGGCGTCCACAAGCCAGTCCACCTGGGCCTGGGCTGTCGACGATGGCGCGTCCGTACCGGGTGTTTCGCTCATTTGTCCCCTCCGCAGGGTGCCGAGGGAGGCGTTCCCCCCTCGGCGATTGAGTCAACTCTGCTGCTGCGAACCACACTTGTTCACGCGAAAACGCTACCTTCCAGCTGGAGATCTCTGACGGTTGAGGCTACGGCGGTTGGAGGTCGAGCCCGGTCTTGGCGATAAAGCCTGAGCTTGTTCCGCTTTGACGGACACCAATGGTGTCCGTCAAAGCGGGACAAGCTCAGTGCGTTGTGGCAAACCGGATCTTGTTCGAGTGGCAGCGGGTGATCATCTGGACGGAGGTTCGGATGCGGTCGCAGACATGAGAGAACGGGCCCCTTGGTAGTGACGCGGTTACGACACCAGCACGACCAAGGAAGCCCGTTGCCTGATCAGTTGAGCAGTATCTCTGCGCC
>JBEYJY010000067.1:0-24458 GCA_040631425.1 Streptomyces sp. NPDC020096 | reverse complement strand
GGCGGGGGCCTCTTCAACGACCGCGGCAGCCTCACCCTGATCGACTCGACGGTCCGGAACAACAGCGCCCTCACCGGCGGCGGGATCTGGAACCAATTGGGAACGCTCACCCTGGAGAACACCGCGATCAGGAACAACCGAGCGGGTTTCGGCGGCGGAGTGGCCACCAACGGCACGATGACGATGCAGGGCGGCACCCTCCACGACAACACGGGCGGAATCTGGGGAGGCGGCCTCGCCAACGCAGGGGACACCAAGCTCGACCACGTGTCGATCGACGGCAACGACGCCGGCGACTTCGGCGGCGGCATCGTCACCCTGGCGATCAACACCAAGACCGGGCCGCTGCGCCTGAAGCACACCAAGATCAGGTACAACATCGCCGGGGAAGACGGCGGCGGCATCCGGACCGGCGCGAACCAGCCGACAACCCTCTACCGCAGCATCGTCACCCACAACACCTCGAACGGCGGACCCACCACCGGCGGCGGCATCGCAAACCCGGGAAGCGGCCTCGGCCTCTTCATCGGTACGGACGGCAGCCTTCGGCGCAAGGAGAGCAAGGAGGACTCGCCCATGCTGACGCCCTTCAGGGTGACCCTCATCAAGAGCGCCGTCATCAAGAACCACCCGACCAACTGCGCCCCGCCCAACAGCGTCCCCCACTGCGACGCCGTCGGCTCCGGCGGGAACTGACCGCCCCTGCACGATCGAGAGCAGTCGGCTCGGCCCCCGACCAGCGAAGTTGGTCGGGGGTGTCGCCGCTGGAATTGCCCGCCGGTGACGTCCCTGAGGTAGATCGCCGCTCGTATCGCCATGGGTCACATGGCTACGCCCTCGTGGGGACGGGTCAGTCCTGCCCGATCGGGGTGGCTCCCGCGGAGGGCTGAGACCGCCTACCGCTTGGCGTAGTCGACGTAGCCCTGCCAGTCGATGACGACGCAGGGTTCGTCGCCTACGACCCAGGCGTCATGGCCGGGCGGGATGATGGTGAAATCGCCCGGCCCCATCACCGTCTCCTCGCCGTCGTCCACGACGATCTTCATGCGACCCGCGATGGTGTCGCCCTTGCCGGTGGTCGGGCTACGCGCCGCGTTCCGGAAGGCGGACCACGACCAGGGCGACGCCTGCCAGCAGTACGTCGCGGGCGGCGGCGTCCAGGCCGTTCCAGCTCTTCGACTGCCACATGGCGAACCACTCGCCGCCGATCGCGATGAAGCCCGCGCCGAACAGCAGCAGCATCATCACCAGGCCCAGGGTGCTGGCGCCCCGGGCGCGCGAGAGGTCGCCCTTCCCCGCAAGTCCGCGCGCCCACAGCACGGTTGCGGCGACCAGGACGATCGCGGTGAGTGCCTCCCACGCGATGATGGCCACATAGCCGACGTCCGCGACGGCGTGCGAGGTGATCGCGCGCCACATCAGGGCCTTGTCGTGGAACGTGGTGTCCATCGCGAAGACATGCCGTACGAACTGCTGGTTGGTACCGAAGTCGGTGATGTTCCCGAACGCCACGAGCGCGATGTACAGCGCCACCGTGCCGGTTAACGCCATCGCCGCGGCAGGCAGGCTGCCTACCGACCGCATCACTCCACTTCGCCGTCCACTGCTGGTCACCATGGCGACTCCCCTCCTGAGACATACTTTCCCCGCTGACATGCTCACTATCAGGACGAAGGCTGACACACGGATGACCACGGCAACCACCCGGACCCAGGTCGCCGTCGTCGGCGCCGGTCCCGCAGGGCTCACGGTGGCGAACCTGCTGCGCCAGCGGGGCGTCGACTGCGTCGTACTGGAGGCGCAGAGCCGGGAGTTCATCGAACAGCGGCCGCGCGCCGGGTTCCTTGAGGAGTGGGCGGTACGGGAACTGGAGCGGTACGGGCTCGCCGGACGGCTGCTGCAACAGGCCGGGCAGCACAGTGAGTTCGAGTTCCGGTTCGGCGCGCGGCGGCACACCGTCCGCTACGCGGAGCTGACCGGGCACCACCATTTCGTCTATCCGCAGCAGAAGTTGGTGTCGGACCTCGTCGCGGCCTACGCCGACGGGCATGCCGGTGACATCCGGTTCGGGGTGTGTGATGTCCGGTTGCACGGCCTCACCAGCGACTCGCCGTCCGTCACGTACACCGATCCGCACACCGGGCAGCAGCACCGCGTGGAATGCGCGTACATAGCCGGTTGTGACGGCGCACGCGGTGTCTCCCGGCGCCACATTCCCGCGCACGAGAGCGTGTTCGCCAGTCATGACTACGGCATCGGCTGGCTCGCGCTGCTCGTCGAGGCGCCGCCCTCCGCCGACGGAGTCGTCTTCGGCATCCATCCGCACGGTTTCGCCGCCCACATGGCCCGTACGCCGCAGATCACCCGCTTCTACCTGCAGTGCCCGCCGGGCGACGACGTGGCGAACTGGAGCCATGAACGCGTCTGGCGGGAGCTGCACACCCGGCTCGCGGTGCCGGGCGCGCCGATAACCGAGGGCCGCATCGTCGAACGGCAGGTCCTCGACATGCACAACTACGTCGTCGAGCCGATGTCCTACGGCAGGCTCCATCTCGCCGGGGACAGTGCGCACTTGGTGGCCCCGATCGGCGCGAAGGGCATGAACCTCGCACTTAATGACGCGTTCTTGCTCAGCGCGGCGCTCACCGCACAGTTGCGGGACGGCGACGGCGCCCGGCTGGCCGGGTACTCCGCGGACTCCCTGCGGCGGGTGTGGCAGTACCAGGAGTTCTCGCAGTGGTTCGCCGAGGTGCTGCACGGGGCCACGAACGCCGACCCGTTCCATGCCCGTACTGCCGAAGCCCGCCTACGGCGGCTGCTCGACTCTCCGGCCGCCGCCACGGCCTTCTGCGAGCTCTACATAGGAAAGCTGTAGCGAAGGTCCGGTCAGACGGCTGACCCGCGGTCCTCCACCGCCACCCGGCCCTTCCTGATGGTGGCCAGTCGCGGCGCGCGGCGGGCGATCGCCGAGTCGTGGGTGACCACGACGAACGTCAGCCCGTGCTGCTTCCACAGCCCTTCCAGCAGGCTCATGATCTCTTCCCGGGCGTGCTCGTCGAGGTCGCCGGTCGGTTCGTCGGCGAGCAGCACCTTGGGCCGCTTCACCAGCGCGCGGGCCACCGCGACCCGCTGCCGCTGACCACCGGACAGTTCCCCGGGCAGGCGGTCGCGGCGTTCCGCGAGGCCTACCGACTCCAGTGCTCCGGCGGCCTGTTGGCGCCGCTGGGCGGCGGTCAGGCCCAGCGGGACCAGGGCCGTCTCGACGTTCTCCAGGGCGGTCAGGGCGGGGATGAGGTTGCCGGTCCGGAAGACGAAGCCGATGCTCTCGCCGCGGACCTGCGTCAGCCGCGCCTCGGGCAGCCGGGCGAGGTCGATGCCGTCGAGTTCGACGCTGCCCTCGGTGGGGCGGTCGAGGCCGCCGAGCAGCTGCAGCAAGGTGGTCTTGCCGCCGCCTGCCGGGCCCTGGATGACGAGTTGGCTGCCGCCCTCGATGACCAGGTCGACGCCGCTGAGCGCGTCGACGGTCTCGTTGCCGCGACGGTAGCGCTTGGTGACACCGGTCAGTCTGTACATGCGGTCGTCTCCATGGGGGTTACGGGCGCTACTCGACGCCGCGCAGCGCGTCGGCGGGCCGCAGCCGGGAGGCCCGCCAGCCGCCGAAGCCGCCCGCGACAAGGCCGCCGCCGATGGCGAGGGCGACCGCGACCGCGAGGGTGGTGGCGCTGACGGGGGCGGTCAGCGCGATGTGCAGCGCCCTGTCCTGAGCGATGCCGCCTCCTCCTGGCGCGCCGCGCACCTGGGCGGTGAGCGTGGAGTTGGCGGAGGAGACGGCGTATGCCGCCGCCAGGCCCAGCGCGATACCGAGCGCACCGCCGATCAGGCCGTTGACCAGTGCCTCGCCCATGACCTGCCGGACCACCCGGCCACTGCTCCAGCCGAGCGTCCGCAGCGTGCCGAACTCGCGCCCCCGGCTGCTGACCGCGGACGAGGTCAGCAGCCCCGCCGCCAGGAACGCGGCGGCCAGGACCGCGAGGGACAGCCAACGCCCCACGTTCGCGGCGAGGTTGGACGCGGTGGTCAGCGATCCGGAGACGGTGGAGGCGAGTTCGGCCGAGGTGGTGACGTCCGTGCCCGGAACGTTCTGCTGGATCGCCGACTTGACGGTGTTGATGTGCTGGGAGTCGGTGGCCCTGACGTAGACCGTGGTGAGCTTGCCGCTGGCGTTGGCGAGCGCCTGGGCCTGGTGGAGCGGCAGATAGACCTCGGCGGCCGGGTCCGCGCTGGTGGCAGCAACACCGATGACCTTGAACGTGCTGCCGCCGACGGTGAGGGACCTGCCCACGGCCAGGCTGTTGCGTCGTGCGTAACCGCTGTCGACGACGGCGACCTTGCCGTCGGCCTGCGCCGCGCTGAAGCCGGTACCGCTGGTGATCTTGGCGGAGGTCAGCGGTCCGATCTCCGGCTTCGACACATCGACGCCGTACGCGCGGTAGTCGTCGGCGTCGAACTGGCCGCCGCCGTCCTGCCCGGCGCCACCGCCGCCCGACTGGCCTCCGGTGACGCCTCCGTAGCCGCCGAAGCCATGCTGCCCGTTGATCTCCCCGGTGGCATCGCCGCCTGCCGGGACCTGCCGGATCCGGCCCTGGGTGAGCTGCCCGTCGGCCTTGACGACCCGCAGGCTGAGGCCGCCCGCCGCGTCGGCGACACCGCTTTGCCCGGTGACCTCGGAGACCACGGAGGCGTCCAACGACTGGGCACCCTGGACCGTCACGAGGTCGCCGCCGCGCGCCGAACTGCCGTGGTGCGCGGCGAAGTTGAACGTCGGTGTGCTGCCGGTGGTCGGCGGGGTGGCCGCCCTGGTGACGGTCAGGTCGGTGCCGAGCCCGTAGAGCGACCGCAGGACCCCGCCCTTCGCCTGCCGCATCCCGGTGGCGACCGATGACACGGTGATCACGAGTCCGATACCGAGGGCGAGTCCCAGCGCGACGGCCAACGCCGCCTTCGCGCGGCAGCGCAACTCTCGCCGTAGGTACGTGATGAACATCCGGCCCTCGCCGTTGGCGCCCCGCGAGCGGAGGCGTGGGGAGACTGACGACGAAATGGTAGGAACCGGCCGTTAGGGATGGCTGAGCCGCGGATGAGACGGGCATGAGAATGGGCCGGGCGCGTCAGCGCCCGGCCCATTCGGGGCGCCCGTACGGTGGCGCCAGCCCGTGGATCTTTCGATCGGTTGCGGCGGAGTTCGGCACCGCCGGGCCGCTTGACGGCGAGCAACCCCCACGGCGTGGATCGGCGGCGTCGCAACCGTCCGCACCCCGCCGTGAAGATCCGCCGGAATGGCTACAGCGCGCTGCCCGCCTTCCAGGCGGTCCATGACATGTTCCAGCCGTTGAGGCCGTTGTCCGGGGCGATCGTGCTGTCGTGGGAGTTCTTCACCACGACCAGATCGCCGACCTGCGAGTGGCCGTAGAACCACGCGGCATCCGTGTTCGGGTCGCCGCCGCCGCGGACATCGCTCAGGCCGATGCAGCCGTGGCTGGTGGCCGTGGAGCCGAAGATCGACTTGTCGGACCAGTAGTTGCCGTGGATGAACGTGCCCGAGGCGCTCAACCGCATGGCGTGCGGCACGTCCGGGATGTCGTACTCACCGCCGAAGCCGACCGTCTTGCCGTCCATCCGGGTCGTCTCGAACTTCTCGGAGATCACCATCTGCCCGTTGTACGTGGTGTGCTGCGGGCTGCCGGTGGAGACCGGGATGGTCTTGATGGTCTTGCCGTCCCGGACCACCGTCATGGTCTGGGTGTTCACATCGACCGTGGAGACCTGGGAGTGGCCGACCTTGAACGTGACGGTCTTGTTCTGCACGCCGGTGAGGCCCTGGGCGCCCTTCACGTTGTCGAGGTCCAGCTTCAGGGTGACGGTGGAGTCGGCCTTCCAGTAGTCCTGCGGACGCAAGTCCAGGCGCTGGTCGCCGAACCAGTGGCCGACGACCTGCTGGCCGCTGCTGGAGCTCACCTTGATGTGTGACTCGACGTCCTTCTTGTTGGTGATCGCCTTGTCGAAGTTGATGGAGACCGGCATGCCGACGCCGACGGTGGAGTTGTTGTCCGGCGTGTAGTACGCGATGAAGCTGTTGGCCTGGGAGACCGTGGTGAAGGTCGAGTTGGCGGTGGCCGGACGGTTGCTGGAGTCCTTGGCGGTCGCCGTGATCCTGTAGGCGGTGGCCCGGGCCAGCGGGCCGTCCGGCTGCCAGCTCCTGCCGTCGGCGGATACCTTGCCGGTCACCGTCTTGCCGCCGTCGACCTCGGTCATCGACACCTTGGTCAGAGTGCCGTCGCTGACCGCGACCTTGGCGTCGTTGTTGATGCCGACGTTGGTCGCCTGGTCCTTGGGCGTGATGGTGATCTTGGCGGCCGAGGCGTCCTTGGCGGCGGCAGCGTCCGCGGCGGCCGACTTCGACTCCGCCGATCCCGACCCCCCGCACGCGGTGAGCAGCAGCGCACCGCCGACCACCACGGATACCGCGGCCAGCCCACGACGCGCACCGCGCCCGCGGCGCTCCTCAGGGGATGTACCCGTACCGCTCTGCGGCGACTTCACACGTATCTCCATCCGTCTGCATGTCTCGTACGGATGGAGACACCTACCCCCGTTAGGTCCGTTCCGCCCCAGAACGGAGTGTGCGGAATGACACGTTCCGGGACAACCGGGCGGTTGCCCCGGAACGCCTCACTACTCCCCGCCCATCTCGTCCTCGTACAGGTCCCACTCGTCGGAGTCCGGGTCGTACTCGGTGTGCGCGCTGCTCCACGACGCCTGTACGAGTTCGATCCCGGCAACGCCGTTGACCAGGCCGAACGGGTCGACGAGGTAGGCCAGCGCCTCCGCCTCGTCACGCTGGACGGCGTCCCTGGCGTGCGCGCGCTCGTCCTCCGGCATGAACTCGTCGCCGTCGATCTGCGCCACGGCCGCTTGGGTCAGCTCATCGGGGTCGGTGATCTCCATGACCAGATCCACCTGAAGCCGGATGTAACGCGCCGGGGTCTCCTCGGCGCCGCTGATGTCGTTCTCCGTAGTCATGCGACGGAGAGTAGGCGGCTGGACAGCGCACCGTGGTCGGACACGGCGATGCGGGCCCGGGTATCACCACGGCACTTTCGCGTGGTCGGGAAATCTCACTACCATCTGTGCCCACGGTGAAGTCACCGTATTCGCAAGGGGGTTCCATGGCCTCGCGCCGATCGCTCACCACCACCACGGCCGCCGCGGGCGGGCTCCTCGCCGCTCTGTGCTTCGTCCCCTCGGCGTCGGCGACCGTGGAGCACGTGTCGCCCGCCCGGCAGGCCGTCACGCATCACAAGTCCGCGCCGCACAAGGCCGCCCCGAGCGAGACCAGGTCGCAGGCCGAGGTCATGAATCTGGCGGACACCGGAAGCGTCGACACCACGCCGTACCTGTTGGGCGGCACGGCATTCCTCGGCGCGGGCGCGGCGCTACTGGTCATCTCCAGGCGCCGCGCGATGAGGGTTTCCGCGGGGACCGCGGTTGGCTTCGGCCAGACCGCGTGAGGGTTTCCGCGGGGGCCGCGGTTGGGTACGGCCAGACCGCGCCGTGAGGATTGCTCGCCGTCGCGGCGGTGACGCTTCCTGCGAGTGAGGGTTTTCGCGGGGGCCGCGGTTGGGTACGGCCGGGCCGCGTGAGGGTGATTGCTCGCCGTCGCGGCGGTGACGCTTCCTGCGAGTGAGGGATTTCGCGGGGGCCGCGGTTGGCTTCGGCCGGGCCGCGTGAGGGTGATTGCTCGCCGTCGCGGCGGTGACGCTTCCTGCGAGTGAGGGTTTTGCTGGATGCCGCTGGGTTCTGCACCGCCGGGCCGCTCCATGGGGGTTGCTCACCGTCGCGGCGGACACTTTGAGGGCGAGCCCCCCGGCGGGCCGATCTATCGGGGGCAAGCCCCCAACCCCCGGGGGCGTCGGAGGGCGATCTCCCCAAGAAGTCACGCACCTGGGGAGCTTGCCCCCAACAAGACCCGCGCCGGGGGTTGGGGGCTGCGCCCACCAAGGCCTTGGGGGTTTGGGGGCTTGCCCCCAAGAAGAACCGCCGCGGCGGCGAGCAACCACCGCCAAGCGGCCCGGCGGTGTCAACCCGCCGGACCCCCAACCAAGATCCGCCGGAAGGGCACTACGCCAGCGGACCGGTGACCGACTCGGCGGCCCGGACCAGGCCGCCGGACCGTACGAACTCCTCGGCCGCCGCCAGGTCCGGCGACAGGAAGCGGTCCTCCCCGGGGCCCTGGACACCCGCCTCGCGGGTGGCCGCCACCACCGCGCGGGAGGCGGGGGCCGCGTTCAGGCCGGTACCGGAGTGCTCGCGCAGTTCGATCGCGCGGGTGGCGGCCACCAGCTCGACGGCCAGGATCCGGGCGAGGTTGTCGATCGAGTGCCGCAGCTTGCGCGCCGCGGACCAGCCCATCGAGACATGGTCCTCCTGCATCGCCGACGACGGGATCGAGTCGGCCGAAGCGGGCGTGGCGAGCCGCTTGTTCTCGCTGACCAGTGCCGCCTGCGTGTACTGGGCGATCATCAGGCCGGAGTCCACTCCGGGGTCGTCGGCGAGGAACGGCGGCAGCCCGTGCGAACGGTTCTTGTCCAGCAGCCGGTCGGTGCGCCGTTCGGCTATCGAGCCCAGGTCGGCGGCGGCGATGGCCAGGAAGTCGAGTACGTAACCCACCGGCGCGCCATGGAAGTTGCCGTTGGACTCCACTCGACCGTCCGCCAGCACGACGGGGTTGTCCACGGCGGAGGCCAACTCCCGTTCCGCGACCAGTCGGGCGTGCGCGAGGGTGTCCCGTCCGGCACCGGCGACCTGCGGCGCGCAGCGCACCGAGTACGCGTCCTGCACCCGCGGAGCCGCCGACTCCCCGGCGAAACCGCTCTGGTGGTGTCCGGTCAAGCTGGACCCGGCCAGCACCCGGCGCATGTTCTCCGCACTGGCCGCCTGCCCCGGGTGCGGGCGGATGGCGTGCAGTTCGGGCGCCAGCACCCTGTCGGTGCCGAGCAGTGCCTCCAGCGACAGCGCTGCGGTGATGTCGGCGGAGGTGAACAGCCGGGCGAGGTCGGCGGAGGCCATCACCAGCATGCCGAGCATGCCGTCGGTGCCGTTGAGCAGCGCCAGGCCCTCCTTCTCGCGCAGCTCCAGCGGCTCGATGCCATGCTCCGCGAGCAGCTCGCCGGACGGGCGGACCACGCCGTCAGGGCCCTCGGCGCTGCCCTCGCCCATCAGGGTGAGCGCACAGTGCGACAACGGCGCCAGGTCACCGGAGCAGCCCAGCGATCCGAACTCATGGACGACGGGCGTGATCCCCGCATTCAGCAGCGCCGCCAGCGTCTCGGCGACCACCGGCCGCACGCCGGTGTGCCCGGACGCCAGCGTCTTCAACCGCAGGAACATCAGCGCACGTACCACCTCGCGCTCCACCCGCGGGCCCATTCCCGCGGCGTGCGAGCGCACGATGGAGCGCTGCAGCTGGGCCCGCAGATCGGGGCCGATGTGCATGACGGCGAGCGCGCCGAACCCGGTGGAGACTCCGTAGACCGGATCCGGCTTGGCGGCCAGCGCGTCAACGACGGCGCGCGAGGCGGCGATTCCGGCCAGCGCTTGCTGTGACAGCTCGACCTTGGCCGCGCCACGGGCTACGGCCAGCACGTCGTCCGCGGTTGCCCCGGACGCCCCCAAGACCACGTTGTGCATATCCATATTCATGCACCCTAAAGAGTGAATCGCTATCTGTCACGACTCGTTTTGGCGACGGCCGCGGAAACTACGCCGCTCGGCGGGCGTACGAGGCGGCGAGTCGGCCAGCTCGGCCACCTCGCGCCCGGCGACAACCGGTTTGATGGAACGTTCCGCCTTGGCGCGGTACTGGGCCGCGTCAGCGAGCCGGAACAGCCGCCGCGCGGTACGCACCGGTCCGGCGTCGGCGTCCGTCGAGGCTATGCCGACCGCCACGCCATCGCCCAGACCCAACCAGCGGGCCCGCGCGCACAGCTCCTCCGCGGCACGCTCCACATCCGCCGCACTCGCGCCCACGGCCAGCAGGCAGAACTCGTCGCCGCCGAGCCGGGCGGCGAGGCTGCCCGGCAGCATCGCACCGCACATCGACAGCACCGACCCGAAACCCACCAGCAGCCGGTCGCCGACCTCGTGGCCGAGGCTGTCGTTCACCCGTTTGAGCCCGTTGAGATCGCAGACCACCAGGCTCACCGCGAGGCCCAGCTCCCGGTGCCGTTCAAGTGCCTCGTCCAGCCGCGCGTCCACCGCGCGCCGGTTGGCCAGGCCGGTCAGCGGATCGGTGAACGCCAGCCGCCGTACCTCCTCAAGGCGCTCGGTCTGCGCCACACCGGCGGCGATCACCGCCGCCAGCACCGTCGCGAAGTCGGCGTCGGCCCGGCCGAACACCGGGCCGACGGTACGGCGGGCGACATACAGCTCGCCCCAGGCGTGGCGGTGCAGCACGATGGGCGCGACTATGCAGCAGCCTCGCCCCCTGCGCCGCAGGGCGGCCACCCGCTGGTGTTCGTACGGTCCGGTGCTGGTGCCGTCGACCATCTCGACCCAGGCGTGCGGCTCGCCGCCGTTGGCCCACTCGTGGTGGAGGTACTCCACGACCTCGGGGAAGTTGCGTACCGGGTACGTCTCGTTCTCGGGCAGCGGCTCCTCGCCGGGGGCGAGATCGCCGTCGTTGACGAGGACCCGGAGCCAGCCGGATTCCCGCTCCCACACCGAGATGGCGGCGAACGATCCGCCCAGGGCGGTGCGCGCGCGTCCTATCGACGCGCGCGCCACGTCCAGCGGGGTCTGCGCGGCGGCCACCGCCTGGGCAATCCCGACGACGGCCATCAACCGCCGGTTGGCATCGGCCTTCTCGCCCATCCTCCGCCTCTTCGCTCGCGCTGGCGTTTGGGGCTTTTCGCATCCCGTGCGCTTGGACTGGCGTGTGGTTCCTCTTGGCCAGCGTCTCGCTCGCGCTGCGATCGGGCTCCGCGCTGCCGGTGCGCTTGGGCTGGCGTGTGGTTCCTGTGGCCCCAGCCTTCCATGGCTTTTTGCCGTGGGCTCGTTCGCGCTGGCGTTTGGGGGGATTTCCCGCCCGCCCACCCGTTGCCGGCGATCGCGTCGTGCCGTTGCGCACGGCCGCCCGCGCTGCGGCTGGGTGGGTGGGATGCGAAACCCGCGGGGCGTTAGGCGCCCGGCCAGTTCGGCTTTCTGCGTTCGTTGAAGGCGCGCACGCCCTCCGCCCGGTCGCCGGAGAAGGCGACCGAGCGCCATGCGGCGTCCTCCACCTCAAGGCCCTCGCGGAGTCCGAGGCCCTGCCCCAAGCGCAGCGCGCGCTTGGCGGCCCGCAGGCCGACCGGGGAGTTCGCGGCGATACGTTCCGCCAACGCGAGTGCGTCCTCACGGTCCTGGCCCTCCTCCGCCAGGACGTCGACCAGGCCGATCCCGGCGGCCTCCGCGGCCCCGACCCGCCGGGCGGTGAAGATCAGCTCGGCGGCCCGGGCGGAGCCGACCCGGCGCGGGAGCAACTGCGTACCGCCGCCTCCCGGAATGACACCGACCGACACCTCGGGAAGCCCGACCTCCGCCGTGGAGTCCGCGACGATCACATCGCAGGACAGCGCCAGTTCGAACCCACCGCCCAGCGCGTAACCGTGCACCGCGGCGATCGTCGGCATCGGCAGCTCAAGGACGCTCGTGTAGGCGGCCCGGGTGACCGGCCGCTGCCGCACCAGCTCGGCGTCGCTGAGCGAATTGCGTTCCTTGAGATCGGCGCCCACGCAGAACGCCCGCTCATGCGTGGAGGTCAGCACGACCACCCGCACGTCGTGGTCGGCGGACAGGGCCGCGCACGCCTCGGTCAGGCTGCGCGCCATCTCGGTGGAGATGGCGTTCATCGCCTTGGCCCGGTCCAGCACCAGCTCAGCGACGTGCGCACCGTGCGCGCGCACGGCCACCCATTCCCCGTACCTCTGCTCCGTCATTCCGTCCGTCCTCCCGGCCCAGGGTGTTAACGACCGTAAACGGAAGGATCATCGCAGGGATCGGCAACGAGGTCACTCCCCACCCCGCAGACCCCGGCTCCGTCACACCACCTGCCCCCCGGCCGGGGGTCCGGGGGTCACCCCCCGGAGATACGCAGCATCGCAGGGATCGGCAACGAGGTCACTCCCCACCCCGCAGACCCCGGCTCCGTCACACCACCTGCCCCCGGCCGGGGGGGCACCCCCCGGAGATACGCGGCACCGCAGGCATCGCCGCCGAGGTCACTCCCTACGGGACAGCAGCCATGGTTCGACGACGCCGAGGCCTCGTACCGGGCGGCGCCACATCGGCTGCAGTGCGAACCGGTACTTCTCGTCCTCGGAGGCCTCGGCCTCCGAGACGGGCGCGTCGCCCGCCGCGCCCAGCGCCTCGGCGAACTCCCCGTCGACCAGGACGGCGTCCCGAGGCGCTATCGAGGTCAGTCGGCTCGCCAGGTTCACCGTCGTGCCGAACACATCGCCCATCCGGGTCGTCACCGTGCCGAAGGACATGCCGACCCGCAGCGCGGGCATCGTCTCATCGCCGGTCATGGTCTCGATCAGCCGCAGGCCGATCTCGGCGGCGATGCCGGGATCGTCGGCCACGAACAGCACCTCGTCGCCGAGGGTCTTGATCAGCCGTCCGCCGTGCGCGGCCACCAGGTCGGCGGAGGTGGTCTCGAACGCCTCCACCAGTTCGCCGAGTTCCTCCTCCTCCAGACGGCGGGTGAGCCGGGTGAAGCCGACCAGGTCGGCGAAACCGACCGCCAGCCGACGGTTCACCGCCTCCTCGTCGTCGGCCCGGGCGATGCGGCTGGTGGCGGCGGCGAGCTGACGCCGCCACACGTAGACCAGGAATTCCTCCAGTTCCGGGAGGAGCAGTTCGACCAGCGGATACGCGACCTCGGCCCGGGTCATGCCCGGCTCCGGCGGCTCGGTGAGCCCTTCCAGGAAGGAGTCGGTCTGCCAGTCGGCGAGCCGGGCCGTGGTCTGGCCGGTGGACCGGGCGACCTGTACCGCCATGGACTCGCTGAGCAGCCCGGCCTCCACAAGTCCGGAGAGCCGCCGCAGGGCCAGGACATCCGCCTCGGTGAGCGCCTTGGCCTGGCCGATGTCGGCGAAGCCCATCGCACGCCAGAAGCGCGAGGCGAGCTCCATCGAGACACCCGCGCTGCGCGCCGCCTGGAAGGGCGTGTACTGGCGTTCGGCGCCCAGGATCATCTGCTCCAGGCGCAGCGCCAGCGGATTCTCCCCGTTCGCCGCCTCTTGCTCGTCAGACACTTCCTGTTCGTCCGACGCTTCCTGTTCGTCCGACGCTTCCTGTTCGTCCGACGCTTCCTGTTCGTCCGACGCTTCCTGTTCGTCCGACGATTCCCGCTGGTCCGCGTCTGATGGCCCACGCCCGCCCGACGCCTCGCGCCCGCCCGGCGCACCCGACGGCTCGAACCCGTCCGGCGCCTGACGTTCGCCCGGCGATTCCGACGCGCCGGAACCCCCAGCCGCGTCGTGCGGCGAGTTCGCCGCGTTCTCCGCGGTCACCGGCCGCCCCCTGCCTGATCCCTGACCACTGCCCTTCCGATCACTGGGGTCCCGGGACCTGTGCCCGTGGCGCCAGCCGCTCCTGTTGCATCAGCGGCTGGCACCACGGGCACAGGGACGGCTGACGCCGCGGGCCCCGGAGAACGTCCCGTCAACAATACGGCAGTGTGCCGTAGCTCACGCTCGCGCCACCGCGTGGGGCGCCACCCTCGGCCATCACGCTCACCATCGCCGATCGCCTCCTCGGTCCGCTCAGCTTCGTGGTCCGCCGTCCGACACCGGGCGCACATGGACGACATCGCCCGCGCCGACCGCCTCGTCCCGACCCTCGACGGAGATCACCAACCGACCGTCGGAGTCCAGGGCGACGGCCTCGCCGACCAGTTCGCGCCCGCCAGGCAGTTCGGCGCGAACCGTGCGGCCGAGCGTCGCACAGCCCGCCGCGTACGCCTCCTGCAGACGGGACCGGTGCGGGTCGCCGTCCGCCCCGCGCCACTCCTGGTACCACTGTGCGACCGAGCGCAGCACGGCCCGCAGCAGCGGGTCGCGGTCCAGGCCCGGCGCTCCGGCGAGGGCGAGCGAGGTGGCGGTGGGCACCGGCAGCTCGTCCTCGCGCAGGCTGACGTTGAGCCCGATGCCGATGACGATGCCGGTCTCGTCGGCCCGCTCGGCCAGGACCCCGGCGGCCTTGCGCTCCTCCCCGCCGACCGTGACCAGCAGGTCGTTGGGCCACTTCAGGGCGGTGTCGATACCGGCCGTACGGGACACGGCGGTGGCGGTGGCGACCCCGGCGAGCAGCGGCAGCCAGCCCCACCGGTCCACCGGCAGCGCGGCGTTCCCGCCCGGCGTCGGCAGACCGGGTCGGAGCAGTATGGAGAAGAACAGACCGGAGCGGGCGGGCGCCGTCCAGCGGCGTTCCAGACGGCCGCGCCCGGCGGACTGTTCCTCGGCGATCAGCACCGCGCCCTCGGCCGCGCCCGCCTTGGCCCGCGCCACCAGGTCGGTGTTGGTGGAGCCGGTGTCCGCGACCACGTCCAGCGAGGTCCACAGTCCCGAGGGGGTGAGCAGCGCATGGCGCAGCGCGGTCTCGTTGAGCGGCGGCCGCTCCAGGTCCGACCAGCGGTTAGAGGAGGTCATACCCGCAGCCTAGGGGGCGCGCCTACGGAGTGTGGCCAACGCCGCAGTGCCCACTCGGCACACGCGCCGTTACGCTACGACAGCGTTACCCGCCAGTCACCTGTGCCCGTACGACAGCATCGACGAGACACCGACGAGAGCAGGAGAGCCGCCTGAAATGGCCGAGCCGGAGAATGACATCCATACCACCGCTGGCAAGCTGGCAGACCTGCGCCGTCGCATCGACGAAGCCACCCACGCGGGCTCCGATCGGGCGGTGGAGAAGCAGCACGCCAAGGGCAAGCTGACCGCGCGCGAACGGGTCACCATGCTGCTGGACGAGGGCTCGTTCGTGGAACTCGACGAGTTCGCCAGGCACCGTTCGACCAACTTCGGCCTGGAGAAGAACCGCCCGTACGGCGACGGCGTCGTCACCGGTTACGGCACGGTCGACGGCCGCCCGGTGGCGGTGTTCTCGCAGGACTTCACGGTCTTCGGCGGCGCCTTGGGCGAGGTGTTCGGCGAGAAGATCGTCAAGGTCATGGACTTCGCGCTGAAGACCGGTTGCCCGGTCATCGGCATCAACGACTCCGGCGGCGCCCGCATCCAGGAGGGTGTGGTCTCGCTGGGCATGTACGGCGAGATCTTCCGCCGCAACACGCATGCGTCGGGCGTGATTCCGCAGATCTCGCTGATCATGGGCCCGTGTGCGGGTGGTGCGGTGTACTCGCCCGCGATCACCGACTTCGTGGTGATGGTCGACCAGACGTCGCACATGTTCATCACCGGGCCCGACGTGATCAAGACGGTCACCGGTGAGGACGTCGGCTTCGAGGAGTTGGGCGGCGCCCGCAGCCACAGCACCAAGTCCGGCAACGCGCACCACATGGCGGGGGACGAGAAGGACGCCATCGAGTTCGTCAAGGCGCTGCTGGCGTATCTGCCGAGCAACAACCTCCAGGAGCCACCGGCGTTCGCCGAGGAGGCCGACCTCTCGGTCACCGACGCGGATCTGGAGCTGGACACCCTGATCCCGGACTCCGCCAACCAGCCGTACGACATGCACACGGTCTTCGAGCATGTCCTGGACGACGGTGAATTCCTGGAAACCCAGGCGCTGTTCGCGCCGAACATCCTCACCGGCTTCGGCCGGGTCGAAGGGCACCCGGTCGGCGTGGTCGGCAACCAGCCCATGCAGTTCGCCGGTTGCCTGGACATCGACGCCTCGGAGAAGGCGGCACGTTTCGTCCGGACCTGCGACAGCTTCAACATCCCGGTGCTGACCTTCGTCGACGTACCCGGCTTCCTGCCCGGTACCGACCAGGAGTGGAACGGCATCATCCGGCGCGGCGCCAAGCTGATCTACGCGTACGCCGAAGCGACCGTTCCGCTGATCACCGTGATCACGCGCAAGGCGTACGGCGGCGCGTACGACGTCATGGGCTCCAAGCACCTCGGCGCGGACCTCAACCTGGCCTGGCCCACCGCCCAGATCGCGGTGATGGGCGCGCAGGGCGCGGTCAACATCCTGCACCGCCGCAGCCTTGCGGAGGCCGCCGATCCGGAGGCGCTGCGCCAGGACCTGATCACCGAGTACGAGGACGCGCTGCTCAACCCGTACATCGCGGCCGAGCGCGGGTACGTCGACGCGGTCATCCCTCCGTCCGAGACCCGCACCCACATCGTCAAGGCACTGCGGACGCTGCGCAACAAGCGCGAGAGCCTGCCGCCCAAGAAGCACGGCAACATCCCGCTCTAAGTCCGGTACCTGGAAAGGCCGCTGCCATGATCAAGGTCGTACGGGGCAATCCGACCCCTGAGGAGCTGGCCGCCGCGCTGGCGGTGGTACAGGCGCGCGCGGCGGCTGTCCCGGGCGGGACGGGCGGCGCGCGCCCGCTGGACGCATGGGCCGACCACGCGCGCAACATCACGCTGCGCCGGGTGCCACGGCCGGGCCCGACGGCCTGGCGCAGCACATACTGGCCGTGCTGAGCGCCGTCATGCCCGTCAGGCACGGACGGTACTGACTGGTTACCGGCCGCGTCTGAGTACCCGTACTCAGGCGCGGCCCGGCCTGCCGGGCGCACGATCGACCCATGCTCTGGTCCGATCCCGACGAACCGCCCGAGGAGATACAGCGGGCCCAAGCGATGCTTCGACGGGCCGGATTCATGATTGCGGTCGTGCTGCCGCTGATCATGGTGATCGCGTTCTGCCGCGGTTGAGAGCGCTCCGCATGGGGCCGGTCCCGCGAACGGCTCCGGCCTGATTACCCTGATGGCCATGACCGCTGCGCGTCCCCTCGTTCTCGCCTCCGCCTCCCCCGCCCGCCTCGGGCTGCTCAAGCAGGCCGGGCTCGATCCGAAGGTCGTGGTCAGCGGCGTCGACGAGGACGCGATCAGCGCACCGACCCCGGCCGAGCTGGCGCGCGTCCTCGCCGAGGCCAAGGCCGCCGCCGTGGCGGACGGGCTGACCGGCGGCGAACTCGTCGTCGGCTGCGACTCGGTACTGGACCTCGACGGACGCCCGCTGGGCAAGCCGCGCGACGCCGCCGACGCGACGGCTCGCTGGCGGGCCATGCGCGGGCGTACCGGCGTGCTGCGTACCGGGCACTGCGTGATCGACACCGCGAGCGGCAGGCGGGTCAGCGAGACCGCTTCCACGACCGTGCGGTTCGGGTCACCGGACGACACCGAGATCGAGGCGTACGTGGCCAGCGGCGAACCGCTCTACGTGGCGGGCGCGTTCACCCTCGACGGCCGGTCGGCTCCGTTCATCGACGGCATCGACGGCGACCCGGGCAATGTCATCGGCCTCTCGCTTCCCCTGCTGCGCCGCCTGCTGGCCGAACTCGGCGTCCGCATCACGGACTTGTGGGGCTAGGGGTCCGCCAGGCAGAGGCTTGGCTGGCCCCCGAGAAGACCCGCCGCTACGGCGGGCAGCCCCCACGGCGCGGACCGGCGGTCATCCGCCTACCGCCCCCAGGACACCTCAACGGCCAAGATCCGCCGGAACGGCACCTGGCCCGGCGCCCTTTCCAGCCGACCCGAGGTCGGCGTAGAGCACCAGCGTTGCCACGACCAGGCCGAGCGTCACCATCATCGCGACGAACGCCAGCCAGCCGACCATCCCGACAACGGCCGCCCCGAGCAGGCCGTGCAGCACGGCGCACACAACCAGCACCACGCGGGCGAAGCGGCCGGGAGCGCGGTCGGCCATGGCGGTACGTATCGCTATCGCGGCACAGAACAGCAGGAACACCGCGAAGACCGCACCGGCCACGAAGGCCCCCGCCGACATGGCGCCGGGTGCCAGCCCGCCGAGCGACATGCTTTGACGTTTCACCGCCAACCCGAGCACGAGGTTGATGAACGCGATGACGAACGCCTCGATGATCAGCACGCCCGCCGCGACCGCCGCCACCGGTCTGCGCATCCTCCCCCACCTCCTCAAGGGCGTGGGGGGACCCCCGTCGCCCCCTCTCGTTACCGCCGGTATCGACAGGGCTGACGCTACTAACGGGTAATGGCGGGGACAAGAGGTGTGCACTAGGGGGTCTCAGGGGCTCTGCCGCCGTCATCCTTCCGAGCGCCAACACCGGGCAAACTTTCCGCCCTGGAATCGTGGAATTCCCACAAAGAATCCGGGCTACACCTGCCGTCCCGGCACACCCCTCGAACCCCGCCACAAGGCCGGTGATCAGTGGTGAATTCGGGGCGTACCTTGGTGCGACAAGGGCTCAGGCGTCGCGCGAGAATGCGGCACCACCCTGCGTGTGGGCAAGGTCACCCATAGGGGTGGCTCGGCACGACGTGTCGGCAGTCCCTAAACTCACCTTGTTTCAAGGAGGGAGCCATCGTGCGCAAGGTGCTCATCGCGAACCGCGGCGAAATCGCCGTCCGTGTCGCTCGTGCTTGCCAGGACGCCGGGATCGCCAGCGTAGCCGTCTACGCCGATCCGGACCGGGATGCGCTGCACGTGCGCACGGCCGACGAGGCCTACGCACTCGGCGGCGACACCCCCGCCACCAGCTACCTGGACATCACCAAGGTCCTCAAGGCCGCCAAGGACTCCGGCGCCGACGCCATCCACCCCGGCTACGGCTTCCTGTCCGAGAACGCCGACTTCGCCCAAGCGGTGTTGGACGCGGGCCTGATCTGGATCGGCCCGCCGCCCCAGGCCATCCGCGACCTCGGCGACAAGGTCGCCGCCCGGCACATCGCCCAACGCGCCGGAGCTCCGCTGGTCGCGGGAACCCCCGACCCGGTCACCGGCGCCGACGAGGTCGTCGCCTTCGCCCGCGAACACGGCCTGCCGATCGCCATCAAGGCCGCCTTCGGCGGCGGCGGCCGCGGCCTGAAGGTCGCCCGCGCCCTCGACGAGGTGCCGGAGCTGTACGAGTCGGCCGTCCGCGAGGCGGTGGCCGCCTTCGGCCGCGGCGAATGCTTCGTCGAGCGCTACCTCGACCGCCCCCGCCACGTCGAGACCCAGTGTCTGGCCGACACCCACGGCAACGTCGTGGTCGTCTCCACCCGCGACTGCTCCCTGCAGCGCCGCCACCAGAAGCTGGTCGAGGAAGCCCCGGCCCCGTTCCTGACGGACGAGCAGAACGCCGAGCTGTACCGCGCCTCCAAGGCCATCCTGCGCGAGGCCGGCTACGTCGGCGCCGGCACCTGCGAGTTCCTCGTCGGCCAGGACGGCACGATCTCCTTCCTGGAGGTCAACACCCGCCTGCAGGTCGAGCACCCGGTCACCGAAGAGGTGACCGGCATCGACCTGGTCCGCGAGATGTTCCGCATCGCCGACGGCGAGCCCCTCGGCTACGATGACCCGCCGCTGCGCGGCCACTCCTTCGAGTTCCGCATCAACGGCGAAGACCCCGGCCGTAACTTCCTGCCCGCCCCCGGCACCGTCACCGCCTTCAACCCGCCCGCCGGACCCGGCGTCCGGCTGGACGCGGGCGTGGAGACCGGCAGCGTCATCGGCCCCGCCTGGGACTCCCTGCTGGCCAAGCTGATCATCACCGGGGCCACCCGCAAGCAGGCGCTGCAACGCGCCGCCCGCGCGCTGGCCGAGTTCACCGTCGAGGGCATGGCCACCGCCATCCCCTTCCACCGCGCCGTGGTCACCGACCCCGCCTTCGCCCCCGAACTCACCGGCGGCGACGGCCCGTTCACCGTCCACACCCGCTGGATCGAAACCGAATTCGTCAACGAGATCCCCGCCTTCACTGGCGCGGCCATCGAAGACGAAGAGGCCGAGGGCGCCCGCGAAACCGTGGTCGTCGAGGTCGGCGGCAAACGCCTGGAAGTCACCCTCCCGGCATCGCTGGGCGTCGCCACCACCACCGCACCCGCGGGCGCGAAGAAGGCCCCCCGCCGCAAGGCCACCAAGAAGTCCGGCCCCGCGGCCTCCGGTGACACCCTCACCTCTCCCATGCAGGGCACCATCGTCAAGGTCGCCGTGGAAGAGGGCCAGGAAGTCAGCGAAGGCGACCTGATCGTCGTCCTCGAAGCGATGAAGATGGAACAGCCCATCAACGCCCACCGCGCCGGCACGGTCAAGTCCCTCACCGCGGAGGTCGGCTCCTCGCTCTCCTCCGGCGCCGCGATCTGCGAGATCAAGGACTGAGGCATACGCCTGCGTGTGGGCCCCGGCCGAGGTTTCGGCCGGGGCCCACACCGTTCTCGGGCGACGCCGCCTCCGGCCGGGCAATGGGATTCTGGAGGCCAGGAGAGTTCGGGGGTCCGGGGCGCAGGAAGGGTCGGGCGATGGCGAAGCCGATGCGGGCGGATGCGCGGCGCAACTACGAACGGCTGGTGGCGGAGGCCAAGACCGCGTTCCTGGAGCAGGGCACCAACGCCTCGCTGGAGGACATCGCACGCCGCGCCCGCGTGGGCATCGGCACCCTCTACCGCCACTTCCCCTGTCGTATCGCGCTGATTGACGCGGTGTACCAGGAGGAAGTGGACAAGCTCGTCGCCTACGCCGACGAACTGGCCGATGCCAAGGACCCGTTCGACGGGCTGGCCGAATGGCTACGGGCGGTGTTGCGGCACGCCAGCACATACCGCGGCCTTGCCGCCTCCCTGATGGAATCGGAGCACGCGCCGGGGGCGGGCGCCACGATGACCTCGTGCAAGGTCCCGATGCGCAAGGCGGGCGGCGCGCTGCTGGCAAGAGCCCAACAGGCCGGGCTGGTACGCGAGGACACGAACATCCCCGACCTGTTGCAGCTCACCCATGTCATCGGGCTCGCGGCGGAAAAGACCCCCGACGACCCGGAAATCGCCGAGCGCCTCCTCACACTGACGTTGGACGGTCTACGGTTCCGCCGCGTTCCCCCAGGGGATGACCCCCGGACCCCCAGCCACTGCGCTTCCCCGGGGGATGCCCCCGGCCCCCCAGCCGAGAGGCCCGGTAGCCGGGAACTAGCGCCTACGCGGGGCCAGATCGGCGACCCGGCCGGGTGCTGACTGCTCCGGCGGGAGCGGGGCACTGCGCAGTGCCGCGCCCGGCTGCCCGCCACCCGGCCGCACATGCCGCCGCGGGCCCGGTACCGGAACGTCTCTGCGGGCCCGTCCGCCACCCGTCTCACCGCCGTCGGACGGCGAAACGGAGGCGACGGTGATACGCACCCCGCAGTCGGCGAGCGCCTGTAGTTCGGTCGCCGCTCGGTCGTCGCCCATCGGGGGCTCGTCGGTGACCAGATGGGTTATGACGTCGGACGGCACGGTCTGGAACATGGTGTCCGTACCGAGCTTGCTGTGATCGGCCAGCACGACGACCTCGGCGGCCGCCTGGACCAGGGCGCGGTCCACGCTCGCGGAGAGCATGTTGGAGGTGGACAGGCCGCGCTCCGCTGTCAGGCCGCTGCCGGACAGGAACGCCCGGGTCACCCGCAGCCCTTGCAGTGACTGCTCGGCCCCGCTGCCGACCAGCGCGTAGTTCGAGCCGCGCAGTGTGCCACCGGTCATGACGACTTCGACCCGGTTGGCATGCGCCAACGCCTGTGCCACCAATAGAGAGTTGGTAACTACGGTGAGTCCGGGAATGCGCGCGAGCCGACGAGCCAGCTCCTGCGTGGTGGTCCCGGCGCCTACGACAATGGCCTCGCCCTCTTCGACGAGACCGGCCGCGAGATCGGCGATCGCCGTCTTCTCCGCGGTCGCTAGATGGGTTTTCTGCGGAAAGCCGGATTCTCTGGTGAAGCCGCCCGGCAGCACGGCACCACCGTGCCGGCGGTCGAGCAGTCCTTCGGCCTCAAGCGCCCGCACGTCCCGCCGTACGGTCACTTCGGAGGTCTGGACGACGCGGGCGAGTTCACGGAGCGAGACCGCCCCGTTCGCTCGCACCATTTCGAGGATCAACTGACGACGTTCTGCTGCGAACACGAAACTGACAGTAATGCCAACAGGCGTCTAGTTTCAGCAGTTTGCACCAATTAACAGAAGTTGTTCATGTGCGTGCCGTGCGAGTGCTATAGACAGCGGCAGGCGCCGGGCGCGCTACACGCTGGTCGTCTTGCGGTTGTGCAACTGACGGGCCACCTCCGCGACCGACCCGGACAGCGACGGGTAGACGGTGAACGCGTTGGCGATCTGCTCCACCGTCAGGTTGTTGTCGACCGCGATCGAGATCGGGTGGATCAACTCGCTGGCGCGTGGCGCGACCACGACACCGCCGACCACGATGCCGGTGCCCGGACGGCAGAACAGCTTGACGAAGCCGTCCCTGATGCCCTGCATCTTCGCACGCGGGTTGCGCAGCAGCGGCAGCTTCACCATCCGTGCGTCGATGATGCCGTTGTCCACATCCGCCTGGCTGTAACCGACGGTGGCGATCTCCGGGTCGGTGAAGACATTCGCCGACACGGTCTTCAGGTTCAGCGGGGCGACCGCGTCACCGAGGAAGTGGTACATCGCGATCCGGCCCTGCATCGCGGCGACCGACGCCAGCGCGAGGACGCCGGTGCAGTCGCCCGCGGCGTAGACGCCGGGGGCGGTGGTCCGCGAGACCTTGTCGGTCCAGATGTGTCCGGACTCCTTCAGCTTGACCCCGGCCTCTTCCAAGCCCATTGCGGCGGTGTTCGGGATCGACCCGACCGCCATCAGGCAGTGCGTGCCGCTGATCACCCGGCCGTCGGCCAGCGTCACCTCGACCCGGTCACCGACCCGCTTGGCGGCGGCGGCCCGGGAGCGGGCCATCACGTTCATTCCGCGCCGCCGGAACACGTCCTCCAGCACCGCGGCGGCGTCCGGGTCCTCACCGGGCAGCACCCGGTCACGCGATGAGACCAAGGTCACCTTCGAGCCGAGCGCCTGGTACGCACCGGCGAACTCGGCGCCGGTGACACCCGAGCCGACCACGATGAGCTCCTCGGGCAGCTCGTCGAGGTCGTAGACCTGGGTCCAGTTCAAGATCCGCTCGCCGTCCGGCAGGGCGTCGGGGATCTCCCGCGGGTGCGCGCCGGTCGCGACGAGGATCGCGTCGGCGGTCAGCGTCTCGGTCGTACCGTCAGCGGCGGTGACGGTCACCGCGCGCGAACCGTCCGGCGCCTGGTGCGGCTCCACGCGGCCGCGGCCGCGCAGCACCCGGCCACCGGCGCGGGTGACGGAGGCGGTGATGTCGTGCGACTGAGCGAGCGCGAGGCGCTTCACCCGGCGGTTGACCTTGCCCAGGTCGACGCCGACGACCCGGGCGGACTGCTCGATCGCGGGGGTATCGTCCGCCACGATGATGCCGAGTTCTTCGTAGGAAGAATCAAAGGTCGTCATGACCTCGGCTGTGGCGATCAACGTCTTCGACGGTACGCAGTCGGTGAGCACCGACGCCCCGCCCAGGCCGTCGCAGTCAACGACGGTCACCTCCGCGCCCAGTTGGGCCGCGACCAGCGCCGCCTCGTATCCGCCGGGTCCGCCACCGATGATCACGATCCGAGTCACGTGCTCCATTGTCCCGCACGCGGGCCCTTCCTCTCTCCTCGGGGCTCCCCGCGGGCCGCTGCGGGTTCCCGGGGGAGGCCGGGGGCGCTCGCGATACTGCGCTGACGTGCGCCGGGGGCCGGGTCTGGCGATCTTTCGTACCGGATGCTCAGTCCGTTCCCGTACCCTGTCGGCCATGTCGCTCTACGCCGCCTACGCCGGGAACCTCGATGCGCGGCTGATGACCCGCCGCGCGCCTCACTCGCCGCTACGCGGCACGGGCTGGCTGGACGGCTGGCGGCTGACCTTCGGCGGCGAGCACATGGGGTGGGAGGGGGCGCTGGCGACTCTTGTCGAGGACCCCCTGCATCAGGTTTTCGTAGGTCTCTACGACATCGCGCCGGTCGACGAGGAGTCGATGGACCGGTGGGAGGGCGTTCCGCTCGGGATCTACCGCCGTACGACGATGCGGGTGCACACGCTGGACGGGGACGTCGCGGCGTGGGTGTACGTGCTGAACGACTACGAGGGCGGGTTGCCGTCGGCGCGGTATCTCGGGGAGATCGCCGATGCGGCGGAGTCGGCGGGGGCGCCGCACGACTACGTGATGGAGTTGCGGAAGCGGCCCTGCTAGTTCGCTCGCGCTGGCGGTTCCGGGTGAGGCGATTGCCCTCCCCCCACCCGTTGCCGGGACCGTATGGGTGCCGTTGCGCGCTGTCTGTTCGTGGGGCGGGGCCGGGGGCGGAGGGGTGGGGGTCCTGGACCGTATATTTACGGGCCGGTCGCCCTCAGCGTTTTGGTGGGCCGG
>JBEYJY010000066.1:0-26505 GCA_040631425.1 Streptomyces sp. NPDC020096 | reverse complement strand
CTGCATTCGGCGGGTGAGTTTGATCCGGGGTTCTTTGGGATCAGTCCGCGTGAGGCGTTGGCGATGGATCCGCAGCAGCGGTTGTTGCTGGAGACCTCGTGGGAGGCGTTCGAGCGGGCGGGGATCGATCCGGCGTCGGTGCGTGGTAGTCGCACGGGTGTGTTCGCGGGTGTGATGTATCACGACTACCTGGCGGGGTTGGGGGAGTTCCCGGAGGGTGTCGAGGGGTACATCGGCACGGGCAACGCGGGCAGTATCGCCTCCGGCCGTGTGGCCTACACCCTCGGTCTGGAAGGCCCTGCGGTCACCGTCGACACGGCCTGCTCGTCATCACTCGTCGCACTGCACTGGGCAATTCAGGCTCTCCGGCAGGGTGAGTGCTCGATGGCGCTGGCTGGTGGTGTGGCGGTGATGGCCACGCCGGAGACGTTCGTCGACTTCAGCCGTCAGCGTGGTTTGTCGGTGGATGGCCGGTGCAAGTCGTTCGCGGAGGCGGCGGATGGTACGGGGTGGGGTGAGGGCGTTGGCATGCTGCTGGTGGAGCGGCTGTCGGATGCCCGCAGGAACGGTCACCCGGTGCTCGCGGTCGTCCGCGGTAGCGCCATCAATCAGGATGGTGCGAGTAATGGTCTGACGGCGCCGAATGGTCCGTCGCAGCAGCGGGTGATCCGCCAGGCGCTGGCGGCTGCCGGGTTGTCGGCGGCGGATGTCGATGCGGTCGAGGCGCATGGCACGGGCACGACGCTGGGTGACCCGATCGAGGCACAGGCGCTGATCGCCACCTATGGTCAGGAGAAGTCCGCCGACCAGCCGCTGTGGTTGGGGTCGATCAAATCCAACATCGGGCACACCCAGGCAGCCGCGGGCGTGGCTGGGATCATCAAGATGGTCATGGCGATGCGGCATGGTGTGTTGCCGCAGACGCTGCATGTGGATGAGCCCTCGCATAAGATCGACTGGTCCGAGGGTGCGGTCTCGCTGCTGACGGAGTCGGTGCCGTGGCCGGAGACCGGGCATCCGCGCCGTGCGGGTGTGTCTTCTTTCGGTATCAGCGGCACCAACGCCCATACGATCATCGAGCAGGCGCCGGTCGTAGAGGCTGCCTCCGTAGTCGAGGCTCAAGTTAAGCCGCCGGTTGTGCCGTTGGTCTTGTCGGCCAAGGGGTCGGATGCGTTGCGCGATCAGGCGCGGCGGTTGCGGGATCACGTGCTGGCGGATCCTGAGGTTGGGCTGGTTGACGTCGGTTTGTCGCTGGCGGTCGGCCGGACGGTGTTCGAGGACCGTGCGGTGCTGGTCGCCCACGACCGGCAGGAGTTCCTGGCCGGGCTGGACGCTCTGGCTGAGGGGCGTGGTGCGGTCGGGCTGATTGAGGGTTCGCCGGTCGGCGGGAAGGTCGCGTTCCTGTTCACCGGGCAGGGCAGTCAGCGGCTGGGGATGGGGCGGGAGTTGTACGAGGCGTATCCCGTCTTCGCCGAGGCGTTGGATGCGGTGTGTGAGCGCTTCGAACTCCCGCTGAGGGATGTGCTGTTCGGGTCCGAGGCTGCGCTGCTGGACCAGACCGCGTACACGCAGCCTGCGCTGTTCGCGATCGAGGTCGCCCTGTTCCGGTTGGTTGAGGCGTGGGGGCTGCGTCCGGACTTCCTGTCCGGGCACTCCATCGGTGAACTCGCCGCGGCGCATGTGGCCGGGGTGTTGTCGCTTGAGGACGCCTGCGCGTTGGTGGCGGCTCGTGGCCGTCTGATGCAGGAGCTGCCCAACGGTGGCGCGATGGTCGCCGTTCAGGCCTCGGCAGACGAGATTGATCAACTGTTGACTGACCGGGTCAGCATTGCCGCAATCAACGGTCCGACGTCGGTCGTCATCGCTGGCGATGAGGTCGCGGTCTTGGGGATCGCTGCGGGCTTCGAGGTGCAGGGTCGTAAGACCAAGCGTCTGACCGTCAGCCACGCGTTCCACTCCCCGCACATGGACGGCATGCTGGACGCGTTCCGCGAGGTGGCGTCGACGTTGACGTTCAACGCCCCGCGCATCCCGATCGTCTCCAACCTCACCGGCGCCTTGGTCTCCGCCGAGGAGATCACCACCCCGGAGTTCTGGGTCCGTCACGTCCGCGAGGCCGTCCGCTTCCTCGACGGCATCCGCACACTCGAAGCCCAGAACGTCACGACGTACATTGAGCTCGGCCCGGACGGCGTCCTGTCCGCCATGGCCCAGGACTGCGTCACGCAGTCGGAGAAAGCGGCCTTCGTCCCCGTACTCCGCAACAACCGCCCCGAACCGGAAACCCTCACCACCGCCCTGGCCCAGGCCCACATCAGCGGCATCCCCGTCGACTGGAAGGCGTACTTCACCGGAACCGGCGCCCGCCGTATCGACCTGCCCACCTACGCCTTCCAACGCCAGCGTCACTGGCTGGAAAGCCCCACAGCCACAGCCCCGGCCGCGCCCACCGTCGACTCGGTGGACGCACGCTTCTGGGAAGCCGTGGAACGTGAGGATCTGGAGTCCCTCGCGGCCACGCTGGAGGTGAACGAGGCCGATGACGGCGCGCTGGAGGCCGTACTCCCGGCGTTGTCGGCTTGGCGTCGGCAGCAGCGGGAGCGGTCGGCGGTGGATGGCTGGCGGTACCGGGTGACGTGGAAGCCGGTCACCGAGCGTCCGACGCAGGCGCTGACCGGTACCTGGCTGCTGGTGGTCCCGGCCGCGAAGCCCGACGACGAACTGGTCGACGCGGTCACCCACGCGCTGTCCACGCGAGGTGTCGACGTGCAACGCGTCGATGTCGACACCGCCGAGATGACGCGCCCCGCAGTGGCCGAGCAACTCACCGAGCACCGCGCCGCAGCCGGTGTGCTGTCCCTACTGGCCCTGGACGAGCCCACCGCCGTCGTGGCGACCGCGCTGCTGGCGCAGGCGCTGGGCGATGCCGGGGTCGACGCACCGCTGTGGTCCGCGACGCGCGGGGCGGTGGGCGTCGGGCGCTCCGACCGGACGGGCAGCGCTGATCAGGCCGCCGTATGGGGGCTTGGCAGGGTGGCCGCGATGGAGTTGCCGGGGCGTTGGGGCGGTCTGGTCGACCTGCCCCAGGGCTCACTGGACGATCGGGCACTCGGCCGGTTGGCCGAGGTACTCGCGGGTCTGGGAGACGAGGACCAGGTCGCGGTGCGTTCCGCTGGGGTCTTCGGGCGCAGGTTCGTGCGTGCGCCGCAGAACGACGCCGACGGCAACGCATGGGCTCCGGCCGGCACGGTGCTGGTCACCGGTGGCACGGGCGCGTTGGGCGCCGAGGTCGCCCGCTGGCTGGTACGTAACGGCGCCCAGCACGTGGTGCTGACCAGCCGACGCGGCGCGGACGCGCCCGGAGCGGCCGAGCTCGAAGCCGAACTGGCGGCCACCGGTGCCAAGGTCACGATCGCCGCGTGTGATGCGGCCGATCGCGATGCGCTCGCACGCCTCCTCGGCTCGATCTCCACCGAGCACCCGCTGACGGCAGTGCTGCACACAGCGGGTGTCCTGGACGACGGCGTACTGGACGCGCTCACCCCCGAACGCTTTGAGTACGTGTGGCGGGCGAAGGCCGTCTCCGCGCTCAATCTGCATGAACTGACCCGTGATCTCGACCTGTCTGCGTTCGTGCTGTTCTCGTCCATCAGCGGCACGCTCGGCAGTACCGGGCAGGCCAACTACGCCGCCGCCAACGCCTACTTGGACGCACTGGCCGAGCAGCGCCGGGCCGACGGCCTGGTCGCCACCTCCATTGCCTGGGGCGCCTGGGCGGCGGGCATGGCGGCGGACGGCGAGATCGAACAGCGGATGCGTCGCGGCGGAGTGCCGCCGATGGCACCGGAGTTGGCGATCCTCGCGCTGCGCCAGGCCATCGAACTGGGCGAGCCGACACTGACCATCTCGGACATCGACTGGCAGCGGCTGACCCCCGGCTTCGTAGCGGTCCGGCCGAGCCCGCTGATCGGAGAACTGCCGGAAGTACGCCGAATACTGGACAGTGCGGAAGCCGTCCCGTCATCGGGTGCCGCTGCCGGGTCGTCGCTGGCGGAACGGCTGTCGGGGCTGTCCGGTGCCGAACAGGACCGCATGTTGCTGGACCTGGTCCGTACGCATGTCTCCGCGGTACTCGGGCACAGCGGTGCGGCGTCGGTCGAGGCGGATCGGGCGTTCAAGGAGCTGGGCTTCGACTCGCTGACCGCCGTGGAGCTGCGCAACCGGCTCGGCGCCGCCACCGGTGTGGAGCTCTCCGCGACGCTGGTCTTCGACTACCCGACCGCGTCCGCACTCGCGAGCTATCTGCGCTCCGAACTGCTGGGCGCGCAGGCCGCGGTCGCCGGTCCCGTGGTGCAGGCCGTGGCGGACGATCCGATCGCGATCGTGTCGATGAGCTGCCGCTTCCCGGGCGGTGTCCGCAGCCCCGAAGAGCTGTGGCAGCTGCTGACTTCTGGTGGGGATGCCATAGGGGAGTTCCCGACAGACCGCGGCTGGGATCTCGGACGGCTTTACGACTCCGACCCGGAGAAGCAGGGCACGTTCTATGCGCGAGGGGGCGGATTCCTTTACGACGCCGCCGACTTCGATCCGACGTTCTTCGGGATCTCGCCGCGTGAGGCGCTGGCGATGGATCCGCAGCAGCGGCTGTTGCTGGAGACCTCGTGGGAGGCGTTCGAACGCGCCGGAATCGACCCTGCGTCGCTCCGCGGCAGTCAGGCCGGGGTCTTCGTCGGTTCCAACGGCCAGGATTACGACTCGTTCCTGCAGACCGTTCCGGACGGCATCGAGGGATATCTGGGCACCGGCAACGCGGCCAGCGTTGTCTCCGGCCGCCTCGCCTACACGTTCGGGCTTGAAGGCCCTGCCGTGACGGTCGATACGGCGTGCTCGTCGTCGCTGGTCGCACTGCATTGGGCGATTCAGGCGCTGCGCAATGGCGAGTGCGAATTGGCGCTGGCCGGTGGTGTGACGGTGATGTCCTCACCAGGCGCCTTCATCGAGTTCAGTCGTCAGCGTGGTTTGGCGGAGGACGGTCGTATCAAGGCGTTCGCGGCTGCGGCGGATGGTACGGGGTGGGGTGAGGGTGTTGGCATGCTGCTGGTGGAGCGGCTGTCGGACGCCCGTAGGAACGGTCACCCGGTGCTGGCGGTCGTGCGTGGCAGTGCCGTCAATCAGGATGGTGCGAGTAATGGTCTGACGGCGCCGAACGGGCCCTCGCAGCAGCGGGTGATCCGGCAGGCGTTGGCCAGTGCTGGTTTGTCTGCGAGTGACGTGGACGCGGTGGAGGCGCACGGTACGGGTACCACGCTGGGTGACCCGATCGAGGCGCAGGCGCTGCTGGCGACGTACGGGCAGGACCGGCCGGAGGACCAGCCGCTGTGGTTGGGGTCGATCAAGTCCAACATCGGGCACACCCAGGCGGCTGCGGGCGTGGCCGGGATCATCAAGATGGTGTTGGCGATGCAGAACGGTGTGCTGCCGCAGACGCTGCACGTCGATGAGCCGACCCCGCACGTGGACTGGTCGGAAGGCGACATCGCCCTGCTGACCAAGGCCGTGGAGTGGCCGGAGCGGGGTCGGCCCCGTCGGGCGGGTGTCTCCTCCTTCGGGTTCAGCGGTACCAACGCGCACACCGTCCTGGAGCAGGCCCCCGCGGACGACACCGTCGCAGTGGCGGAGCGGCCCGCGACACCTCCCGCCGTGCAGTCATGGACGCTGTCCGCCAAGGGCGGCGACGCGCTGCGCGCCCAGGCCGAACGGCTGCGCGCACACGTGGCCGCCAACCCGGATGTGGCCACCGCCGACCTCGGGTACTCGCTGGCCACTGCGCGCACCGCCCTGGAACAGCGGGCTGTCGTGGTGGGCCGGGACCGTACCGAACTCCTCGCTGGCCTTGAAGCGCTGGCGCGCGGCGAGTCCGTACCGGCGCTGATCCAGGGCTCGCCAGCCGACGGTCGCACCGCGTTCCTGTTCACCGGTCAGGGCAGTCAGCGTCTTGGTATGGGGCGGGAGCTGTATGAGGCGTATCCGGTGTTCGCGGATGCGTTGGATGCGGTGACCGCTGAGTTGGACGGGCATCTTGAACGGCCGTTGTATGACGTGTTGTTCGGTTCGCAGCCCGAGTTGCTGGGTCAGACTGCCTACACTCAGCCCGCGTTGTTCGCGGTTGAGGTGGCGTTGTTCCGGTTGGTTGAGGCGTGGGGGCTGAAGCCCGACTTCCTGGCCGGGCACTCGATCGGTGAACTCGCTGCCGCGCACGTGGCCGGGGTGCTGACGTTGGAGGACGCCTGCGCTCTGGTGGCGGCTCGTGGGCGTCTGATGCAGGAACTGCCGGGTGGCGGCGCGATGGTGGCGGTGCAGGCGTCGGAGGTTGAGGTCGGTCCACTGTTGACTGACCGGGTCAATGTTGCTGCGGTCAATGGTCCGACGTCCGTGGTGATCGCGGGTGATGAGGACGCGGTCTTGGAGATCGTCTCGGACTTCGAGGCGGAAGGCCGTAAGACCAAGCGCCTCACGGTCAGCCACGCGTTCCACTCTCCGCACATGGACGGGATGCTCGCCGACTTCCGCAAGGTGGCGGAAGGCCTGTCCTACACGGCGCCGCGTATCCCGATCGTGTCGAACCTGACGGGTCGCGTGGTGTCGGACGAGCTGTGCTCGGCGGACTTCTGGGTGCGTCACGTCCGAGAGGCCGTGCGTTTCCTCGATGGCATCCGCGCTCTCGAAGCCGAGAACGTCACCACGTTCATCGAGCTCGGCCCGGACGGTGTGCTGTCGGCGATGGCGCAGGACTGCGTCACCACCGACGATGCCGCGTTCGTCCCGGTCCTGCGCAAGGGCCGCACCGAAGCCGAGACACTGACCACCGCCATCGCCCAGGCGCACACCCGGGGCCTGGACGTCGACTGGCAGGCGTACTACGCCGGGACCGGTGCCCGCCGCGTCGACCTGCCCACATACGCCTTCCAACGCCAGCGGTACTGGCTCGACGACGCCAGGCCAACGGGGAACGCCGCGTCGCAGAGCGGCAGCGGTGTGGCGTCCGAGGCGGTCGACGCGCGGTTCTGGGAGGCCGTCGAGAACGCCGATCTGGCGTCGCTCACCAGCGAGTTGGCGGTCGACGCCGATCAGCCACTGAGCGCGGTACTCCCCGCGCTGTCGGCATGGCGTCGCCAGCGGCGCGAGCAGTCGACGGTGGACGGCTGGCGCTACCGGGTGACCTGGAAGCGGCTGGCCGAGCCCGCCGTCACCACGGTGTCCGGGGTGTGGCTGGCGATCGTGCCCGCCGACCACGCGGACGCCCCGCTCGTGCGCGGTGCCATCGCCGCACTGTCCGAACGCGGCGCGGCGGTACGGCAGATCGCACTGACCGCCGATGACCTCGATGGCGACGCGCTCGCCCAGCGGCTCCGCGAGGCGCTCGCGGGGGAGGCGGCGCACGGCGTGCTGTCCCTGCTGGCGCTGGACGAGCGGTCGCATCCGCGGTACGCGACGGTGCCCACCGGGCTGTTGCTCACCGGGAACCTGGCGCGGGCACTGGGTGACGCGGGAGTCGACGCCCCGCTGTGGTGTGTGACGACGGGCGCGGTCACGACGGCGGCGTCGGAACGACTGCGCAACGCCGCCCAGGCACAGATCTGGGGCCTTGGCCGGGTCGTGGCGTTGGAGCATCCCGAGCGGTGGGGTGGTCTGGTCGATCTGCCCGAGACCCTCGACGAGCGGGCCGCCGTGCGGCTGGCCGCCGTACTGGCTGGCCTCGGCGACGAGGACCAGCTCGCGGTACGGACATCCGGCGTCCTCGCCCGGCGGGTGGCCCGTGCCGAGCAGGCCGATGCGGGAGCGTCCAGCCCGTGGCGGCCGCGTGGCACGGTACTGGTGACCGGGGGCACCGGCGCGCTCGGCGCCCATGTGGCCCGCTGGCTGGCGGGCAGCGGCGCGCAGCACCTGGTGCTGACCAGCCGCCGTGGCGCACAGGCGCCGGGCGCCGACGCGCTGGCGGCGGAGCTGACCGCGATGGGCGTCGAGGTCACGGTCGCCGCCTGCGATGTCACCGACCGGGATGCCCTCGCGGCGCTCCTCGACCGGGTGCCGCCGGTCACGGCGGTGGTACACGCCGCCGGTGCCGGGCAGTTCGCTCCGCTCGCGCAGACCGGCCCGGCGGATGTCGCCGAGGTGGTGGCCGCGAAGGTCGCGGGCGCGGTGCATCTCGACGCGCTGTTCCCGGATGACTCGCTGGACGCGTTCGTGCTGTTCTCGTCCATCGCCGGTGTCTGGGGCAGCGGCGGTCAGGGCGCCTACGCGGCGGCCAACGCCTACCTCGACGCGCTCGCGGAGCAGCGCCGGGGCCGGGGCCTTGCGGCAACCGCGATCGCCTGGGGGCCGTGGGCGGACGGTGGACTGGTGGCCGACGAGGAGGCTGCGGAGCAACTGAGCCGCCGTGGTCTGCCGGTGATGTCTCCGGAGCTGTCGATCACCGCTCTGCAGCGGGCACTTGACCGTGACGAGACGACGCTGACCGTCGCCGACGTCGACTGGGCGCGGTTCGCACCGGCCTTCACGGCGGCCAGGCCGCGTCCGTTGATCGCCGATCTGCCCGAGGTCCGCAGCGCCCTGGCGGCCAGCACGGACGAGCCGGAGGAGTCCGGTTCGCTGTCCGAGCGGTTGGCCGGGCTGACCGGAGCCGAGGCGGACCGGGTGCTGCTGGATCTGGTGCGGACACAGGTGGCCGCCGTACTCGGCCACAGCGGCACCGCGGCGGTCGAAGCGGGCCGCGCGTTCAAGGAGTTGGGCTTCGACTCGCTCACCGCGGTGGAACTGCGCAACCGGCTGAACACCGCCACGGGACTGAGGCTGCCGGCCAGTTTGGTCTTCGACTATCCGACGCCCAGTGCGCTCGCCGACCACCTGCGGGCCGAGGTCCTCGGCGACGAGACACCGCAGGCGCTTCCGGCGCTCGCCGAGATCGACAAATTGGAATTCGTCCTGTCGTCCGTGCCCACCGACAACGCCGCGGACCGCGCAAGTGTCACCGCCCGCCTGGAGAAGCTGCTCCGGACCTGGCAAGAAGTGGAGAGCGCGGCAGCGGGTGACGGCGACGACAGCGAACTGGAATCGGCCTCGGCCGACGACATCTTCGACATCATCAACAACGAATTCGGACGTTCCTGACGTGGCTACTGCAAATGAAGAGAAGCTTCTCGACAATCTGAAGTGGGTCACCACTGAGCTGCGCCGTGCCCGTCGCCGCCTCCAGGAGGTCGAGGCGGAGGCACAGGAGCCGATCGCGATCGTCGGGATGAGCTGCCGTTACCCGGGGGGCGTGGTCTCGCCGGAGGATCTGTGGCGGCTGGTCGCGGAAGGCGGGGACGCGATCTCCGGCTTCCCGACGGACCGGGGCTGGGACATCGACGGCCTGGCCGATCCTGACCCCGACAAGAAGGGCACCTTCTACAACACCGGCGGTGGATTCCTCACCGGCGCGACCGAGTTCGACCCGGGCTTCTTCGGGATCAGCCCGCGTGAGGCGTTGGCGATGGATCCGCAGCAGCGGCTGCTGCTGGAGACCTCCTGGGAGGCGTTCGAGCGGGCGGGCATCTCCCCGGCCTCGCTGCGCGGCAGCCACACCGGTGTCTTCGTGGGCGCGAGCTCCATGGGGTACGGCGCCGACCTCAAGGAGGCTCCCGAAGGCCTGGAGGGCCTGCTGTTGACCGGTAGCGCCACCAGCGTGCTGTCCGGCCGGATCGCCTACAGCTTCGGGCTCGAAGGCCCCGCGGCCACCATCGACACCGCCTGCTCCTCCTCGCTTGTCGCCCTGCACTGGGCGGCGCAGGCGCTACGGCAGCGCGAATGCTCGCTGGCGCTGGTCGGCGGGGTGACGGTGATGCCGACCCCCGATGTGTTCGTGGAGTTCAGCCGTCAGCGCGGGCTGTCCGTCGATGGCCGCTGCCGGTCGTTCGCGGCCGGTGCGGACGGTACGGGCTGGTCGGAGGGCGTTGGCGTACTGCTGGTGGAGCGGCTGTCGGACGCCCGCCGGAACGGCCACCAGGTGCTGGCGGTCGTCCGCGGCTCGGCGGTCAACCAGGACGGCGCGAGCAATGGTCTGACGGCGCCCAACGGGCCCTCGCAGCAGCGGGTCATCCGCCAGGCGCTGGCCAGCGCGCAGCTGTCGGCCGCCGAGGTCGATGTGGTCGAGGCCCACGGTACGGGCACCACGCTCGGCGACCCGATCGAGGCGCAGGCGCTGATCGCGACCTACGGCCAGGAGCGGCCCGAGGGAAGGCCGCTGTGGCTGGGTTCGTTGAAGTCCAACCTCGGGCACGCACAGGCGGCGGCGGGTGTCGCCGGAGTCATCAAGATGGTGCAGGCGATCCAGCACGGTGTGCTGCCGAAGACACTGCATGTCGATGAGCCGACGCCCAACGTGGACTGGTCGGCGGGCGCCGTCTCGCTGCTGACCGAGGCACGGCCCTGGCCGGAGACCGGCCAGCCGCGCCGCGCGGGTGTGTCCGCGTTCGGGGTGAGCGGCACCAACGCCCACACGATCATCGAGCAGGCACCGGAGCCGGAGCCCTCGGAGACCGTTGAGGAGCCGCTGGCGCACCCGGTGCTGCCGCTGGCGCTGTCCGCGAAGACCGCGGAGGCGTTGCGCGCGCAGGCGGACCGGCTCCGCTCCCACCTCAGGGCAGCGGATCCGGACCTCGAACTGGCCGATGTCGCCTACTCGTTGGCCACCGCGCGGTCCGCTCTGGAGCGGCGCGCGGTGGTTGTCGCGGGCGACCGGGAGGAACTGCTGCGCGGGCTGGACGCGCTGGCGCGGGACGGGGACGCCTCCGGACTGGTACGCGGCACGGCCGCCGAGGGCAAGGTGGCGTTCCTGTTCACCGGCCAGGGCAGCCAACGGCTCGGGATGGGAAGCGAGCTGTACGGCACGTACCCGGCGTTCGCCAAGGCGCTGGACACCGTGGTTGCGGTGCTCGACCGGCATCTTGAACTTCCGCTGCGCGACGTGCTGTTCGGTTCGCGGTCCGACCTGCTGGATCAGACCGCCTACACCCAGCCCGCGTTGTTCGCCGTCGAGGTGGCGCTGTTCCGGCTCGTCGAGGGATGGGGACTGATCCCCGACTTCCTGGCCGGGCACTCGATCGGTGAGCTGGCCGCCGCGCATGTGGCCGGGGTGCTGTCGCTTGAGGACGCCTGCACGCTGGTGGCTGCTCGTGGCCGTTTGATGCAGGAACTGCCGGGTGGCGGTGCCATGTGCGCGGTGCAGGCGTCGGAGGTTGAGGTCAGTCCACTGTTGACTGATCGCGTCAATGTTGCGGCGATCAATGGTCCGACGTCCGTGGTGATCGCGGGTGACGAGGACGCGGTGGTGGAGATCGCCGCGCGTTTCGCGTCCCAGGGCCGTAAGACCAAGCGCCTCACGGTCAGCCACGCCTTCCACTCCCCGCACATGGACGGCATGCTGGCCGCGTTCCGGCGGACAGCATCACAGCTGACCTACGAAGCCCCCCGCATCCCGATCGTCTCCAACCTCACCGGCGCCCTGGTCTCCGCAGACGAGATCCGCACCCCGGAGTTCTGGGTCCGCCATGTCCGCGAGGCCGTCCGCTTCCTCGACGGCGTCCGGGCGCTCGAAGCCGAGGGCGTCACCACCTTCGTCGAACTCGGGCCGGACGGCGTGCTGTCCGCCATGGCCCAGGACTGCGTCACACGGCCGGAAGCCGCCGCCTTCGTCCCGGCACTCCGGCGCGACCGCGGCGAAGCCGAGACGCTGACCACGGCGCTCGCCGACGCCCATGTACGGGGCGTTTCCGCGGACTGGTCGGCGTACTTCTCCGGCACCGGCGCCCGCCGGGTCGAGCTGCCCACGTACGCCTTCCAGCACCAGCGGTACTGGCTGGAGCCCGGCTCCCGGATCGGGGACGTCGCTGCCATCGGCCTGGCGGCCGCCGACCATCCGCTGCTGGGCGCGGCGGTGCCGCTCGCCGACTCCGACGGCGTCCTGTTCACCGGTCGGCTCTCCCTGCGGACCCACGCCTGGCTGGCGGACCACGCGGTGTCCGGCACGCCGCTGCTGTCGGGCGCCGCCTTCGTGGAGTTGGCGGTACGAGCCGGTGACCACGTCGGCTGCGAGCGGCTGGACGAGCTGACCCTGGACGCGCCGCTGGCGATCGCCGAGAACGGCGCGGTCCAACTGCAGATCGTGGTGGGCGCGGCAGACGAGGCCGGGCGCCGCTCGATCACCGTATCGTCGCGCCCGGAGCACCCCGCCTCCGGCGAGCTGCCCTGGACCCGCCACGCCACCGGCACCCTCGCCCCCGACGCACCCCAGCCGTCCTTCACCCTGGCCGAGTGGCCGCCGAAGAACGCCGACGCGATCGACGTCGCACCGCTGTACGGGGAGTTGCTGGCGGCCGGTCTTGACTGCGGCCCGCTGTTCCAGGGGTTGACGGCAGCCTGGCGGCGCGGTGACGAGGTCTTCGCCGAGGTGCGGTTGCCGCAGGACGCGGACACGACGGCGTTCCGGCTGCACCCGGCCCTGCTGGAGTCGGCCGCGCACGCCGCGCTGCTCGACCGCCCCGCCGGGGCCCCGCTCGCACCGTCGGTGTGGCACGGCGTCTCGCTGTACGCGGTCGGCGCGACCGAACTGCGGGTGCGTATCACCCCGGAGGCCGGTGAGACCGTATCGCTGCGCCTGGCCGACGGCACGGGCGCACCGGTGGCGTCCGTCGAGAACCTGGCACTGCGGCCGTTGCCGACCGACGCCCTCGGCACAAGCCAGGCCGCCGCCATCGAGTCGCTGTTCCAGCTCGACTGGGCGCGACTTCCCGTACCGGATGCCGCCTCGGTGCCGACCGCCGCGGTGCTCGGGCAGCCGGACGCGTTCGAGCTCGGGCCGGACGCAGGCGCCGAACCGGCGCGGTACGCGGACTTCGGCGCGCTGCTCAAGGCCGTTGCCGAGGGCGCGGCCGTACCGGAGCTCGTCTTCGCACCGTGCCCGTCCGGCGCCCCGCACACCCCCGAAGCCGTGCGGGGCGCGGTGCACCGGGCGCTCGCCCTGGCCCAGGCCTGGCTGGCGGACGAGCGGTTCTCCGGCTCGCGCCTGGTGTTCGTGACGCGCGGCGCGGTGGCCGTGGACGGCGGCGAGCGGCTCGCCGATCCGGCGCAGGCCGCCGTGTGGGGTCTGGTGCGGTCCGCGGAGACCGAGAATCCCGGGCGGTTCGTGCTGCTCGACCTCGCCGCGCGAGACATCTCGTCCACCACCGTCCTCGCCGCCCTGGCCTGCGGCGAACCGGAACTGGCGGTCCGCGACGCGGACGCGTTCGCGCCCCGGCTCGCCCGAGTCACCGCCGCTGCCGAGGAGGCCGCGCGTCCGCTCGACCCGACGGGCACGGTCCTCGTCACCGGCGGCACCGGAACGCTGGGCGCCCTGGTCGCCCGGCACCTGGTGACCGAACATGGCGCACGCCGTCTGCTGCTGGTGAGCCGCCGGGGCGCCGATGCCGCAGGCGCCGCACAACTCACCGCGGAACTCGGCGCATTGGGCGCCGAGGTGACGATCGCCGCCTGTGACGCGGCCGACCGGGTGGCGCTGGCCGAGGTACTGGCGTCCGTCCCCGCCGAGCATCCGCTGACCGCCGTCGTCCACACGGCCGGTGTGCTGGACGACGGTGTCATCTCGTCGCTCACCCCGGAACGCGTGGACCGGGTGCTGCGTCCCAAGGCGGACGCCGCGTGGAACCTGCACGAGCTGACCCGCGATCTGGATCTGTCGGCGTTCGTCCTGTTCTCCGCCGTCGCCGGGGTGCTCGGCAGCGCCGGGCAGGCCAACTACGCCGCCGCCAACGGCTACCTGGACGCGCTCGCCCAGTACCGCCGGGCACAGGGCAACACGGCGACCTCGCTGGCCTGGGGGCTGTGGGCCGAAGCCAGCGGCATCACCGGGGACTTGACCGACGCCGAACTGCGGCGCATGGCCCGCGGCGGAATGGGCGCGCTCTCCTCGGCGGAGGGCATGGCACTGTTCGACGCCGCCCTGCGCGGAGGGCAGGCCGTGCTGGTCCCGGCGCGGCTCGACCTGGGCGCGGTGCGGGCCGCCGCCGGTACGGGTTCCGTTCCGGCGATGTTCCGCGGGCTGATCCGCACCCCCGGTCGGCGGACCGTGCGGCCCGGCACGGCGGGCGGCGGCTCGCCGCTCGCCCAGCGGCTGCGCGGGCTGTCCGCCGCCGAGCGGGTACGGACGCTGCTGGACCTGGTCCGTACGCAGGTGGCCGCCGTCCTCGGGCACGCCGGACCCGAAGCCGTCGAGGCGCAGCGGGCGTTCAAGGAAATGGGCTTCGACTCGCTCACCGCGGTGGAACTGCGGAACCGGCTGAACACCGCCACCGCACTGCGGCTGCCCACCTCGCTGGTCTTCGACTACCCGAACCCGACCGCGCTCGCCGACCATCTGCTCGGCGAACTGCTGGGCACCCGGCCCGAGGAGGCTGCCCCGGACACCCCGGCCGTGGCCACGGACGAGCCCATCGCGATCGTGGCGATGAGCTGCCGCTACCCGGGAGGCATCGGTTCCCCGGAAGAACTGTGGCAGTTGCTGGCCTCCGGTGCGGACGCCATCACGCCCTCCCCGGCCAACCGCGGCTGGCAGCTGGACACGACGGGCGCCGCGGCGGCCTTCGCGGGCGGTTTCCTGCACGACGCCGACCAGTTCGACGCGGCGTTCTTCGGGATCAGCCCGCGTGAGGCGCTGGCGATGGACCCGCAGCAGCGGTTGCTGCTGGAGACCTCGTGGGAGGCGTTCGAACGCGCGGGCATCGACCCGGCGACGCTGCGCGGCAGCCGGGCCGGAGTCTTCGTTGGCGCCGCGTACGGCGGCTACGACACCGGCCTCGACCAGACGGACGGTGTCGCGGGCCATGTGATGACCGGCAACGCGGCCAGCGTCATGTCGGGCCGGGTCGCCTACGCCTTCGGCCTCGAAGGCCCCGCGGTCACCGTGGACACCGCGTGCTCGTCGTCGCTGGTGGCGCTGCACTGGGCGATCCAGGCACTGCGCACCGGGGAATGCACGATGGCGCTGGCCGGTGGTGTGACGGTGATGTCGACACCCGGCACCTTCACCGAGTTCAGCCACCAGGGCGGACTGTCCGCCGACGCCCGCTGCAAGGCGTTCGCGGCGGCGGCCGACGGTACGGGCTGGGGCGAGGGCGTCGGCATGCTGCTGGTGGAGCGGCTGTCGGACGCCCGCAGGAACGGCCACCCGGTGCTGGCGCTGGTACGCGGCAGCGCGGTGAACCAGGACGGTGCGAGCAACGGCCTGACGGCGCCGAACGGTCCGTCGCAGCAGCGGGTCATCCGCCAGGCGCTGGCCGCCGCCGGGCTGTCGGCGGCGGACGTGGACGCGGTGGAGGCGCACGGTACCGGTACCCGGCTGGGTGACCCGATCGAGGCGCAGGCGCTGCTGGCCACGTACGGGCAGGACCGGCCGGACGACCAGCCGCTGTGGCTGGGCTCTGTGAAGTCCAACCTCGGGCACACCCAGGCGGCCGCCGGTGTCGCCGGAATCATCAAGATGGTGCTGGCCATGCGGCACGGTCAACTGCCGCGGACGCTGCATGTGGACGAGCCGACGCCGCACGTCGACTGGTCTACGGGCGCCGTCTCACTGCTGACCGAGGCGCGGGAGTGGCCCGAGACGGGACGGCCCCGCCGGGCGGCGGTCTCCTCGTTCGGCATCAGCGGCACCAACGCGCACACCATCCTTGAGCAGCCACCCGCCATGGACCTCGCCGAGCGGCAGGCGGCCGACCTGCCGTGCGTCCCCCTCGCACTTTCCGGAAAGGACGAGGCCGCGCTGCGCGCCCAGGCCGAGCGGCTGCGGTCGCATCTCGACACGCACCCCGATCTGGAACCGGTCGACATCGCGTTCTCGCTGGCCACCGGCCGCACGGTGTTGGAACACCGTGCGGTGGTGGTGGCGGGGCAGCGGGAGGCGGCCCTCGCGGGTCTGGACGCGGTGGCCGTGGGCCGCACGGCGGCGGGCGTGGTCCGCGGGAGCTCGACGGACGGCAGGCTGGCCGTCCTGTTCACCGGCCAGGGCAGCCAACGGCCCGGTATGGGACGGGAGTTGTACGAGGCGTATCCCCTCTTCGCCCAGGCGCTGGACGCGGTGTGCGCCCACCTCGATCAGCACCTCGACCTTCCGCTACGGGAGGTGCTGTTCGGCGCGCGACCGGAGTTGCTCGACCAGACCGGCTACACCCAGCCCGCGCTGTTCGCGGTCGAGGTGGCGTTGTTCCGGCTGGTTGAGGCCTGGGGGCTGCGGCCGGACTTCCTCGCCGGGCATTCGATCGGCGAGCTCGCGGCCGCGCATGTGGCCGGGGTGCTGTCGCTGGAGGACGCGTGCGCCCTGGTCGCCGCCCGTGGCCGCCTGATGCAGGAACTGCCGGGTGGCGGAGCCATGGTGGCGATCCAGGCTCCCGAAGACGAGGTGGCCCCGCTGCTCACCGAAGCGGTCAGCGTCGCCGCGGTCAACGGTCCGACGTCCGTGGTCATCGCCGGTGACGAGGCCGGGGTGCTGGAGATCGCCTCGCGCTTCGAGGAACAGGGCCGCAAGACCAAGCGGCTCACGGTGAGCCACGCCTTCCACTCGCCGCTGATGGACGGCATGCTGGCGGACTTCCGCAAGGTCGCCGAGCAACTGACGTTCCACGCGCCGACGATTCCGATCGTCTCCAACCTCACCGGCTCCGTCGTCTCCGCGGAGGAGATCAGCACACCGGAGTTCTGGGTGCGGCATGTCCGCGAGGCGGTGCGCTTCCTCGACGGCGTCCGGGCGCTCGAAGCAGAGGGCGTCACCACGTTCGTCGAACTCGGCCCGGACGGTGTGCTGTCGGCCCTGGCCCAGGACTGCGTCACCGACAGCGAGGGCAGGACATTCGCTCCCGCACTGCGCAACGGACGCCCGGAAGCCGAAACCCTCACCACCGCCCTCGCCACCGCACACGTCAGGGGCGCGGCGCCGGACTGGAACACGTACTTCGCCGACGCCGGCGCCCGGCGTGTCGACCTGCCCACATACGCCTTCCAGCGCCGCCGGTTCTGGCCGGAGCCCATGGTCACGGCGGCCGCCGCGAACAGCCGCCGCTACCGCGTCATCTGGAAGCCGACGGCCGACACCACGACCCACCAGCTGTCCGGAAACTGGCTGACGCTGATCCCGGCCGCCCTCACCGACGACCCGTGGATCACCACCGTCACCGCCGAGTTGCAGCGGTACGGGGCACGGATCGTCTCCGTACCGGTCCAGAAGACCCTCACAGCCGAGCAGTTGCGCACGGCGGCTGCCGGGGAACCCTTCGCCGGTGTGCTGTCGCTGCTCGCGCTGGACGAGGAGCCGCACCCCGGCCATCCGTCGGTGCCGGTCGGTCTGGCACTGACCGCGGCGCTGTCGGAGGCGCTGGAGACCGTGGACCTCGGGGCGCCGCTGTGGTGCGTGACGCGCGGCGCGGTGTCGGTCGGCGCGGCCGACCGGCTGCTCAGCCCCGCCCAGGCACAGGTCGCGGGACTCGGCCGGGTCATGGCCCTGGAGCAGCCCGAGCGCTGGGGAGGCCTGATCGACCTACCGGAAACCCTGGACGCGCGGGCCGCCGACCGGCTCGTCGGCGTACTGGCGGGCAGCGGCGACGAGGACCAGCTGGCGATCCGCCCCTCCGGCCGCTTCGTCCGGCGACTGGTGCACGCACCGCGCGAGATCGCGGCCACCGACTGGACGCCGCGCGGAACGGTACTGGTCACCGGCGGAACCGGCGCGCTCGGACAGCACGTCGCCCGCTGGCTGGCCCGCAACGGCGCCGAACGGATCGTCCTGGTCAGTCGCCGCGGACCGGACGCCCCCGGCGCGCGGGAACTCGGCGCGGAACTGTCCGGCCTCGGGGTCACCGCGACATTCGCGGCCTGCGATGTCGCGGACCGCGACGCACTCCAGGCTCTGGTCGGCACGCTGGCGGCCGACGGCCATCCGGTACGGGCCGTGGTGCACGCGGCAGGCGTCTCCCAGCCGCCCGGCACCGGCCGTGAACTGCCGGACTTCGCGGACATCGTCGCCGCGAAGACAGCGGGCGCGATCCACCTGGACGCCCTGTTCGCCGATGACTCACTGGACGCCTTCGTGCTGTTCTCGTCGATCGCCGGAGTCTGGGGCAGCGGCGGCCAGGGCGCGTACGCGGCCGCGAACGCGTTCCTCGACGCTCTCGCCGAGCAGCGCCGAGCCCGCGGGCTCACCGCCACCGCGGTCGCCTGGGGCCCCTGGGCGGACGGCGGCATGGCGGCCGAGGGAGACGCGGAGGAGCAGCTGCGCCGCCGTGGACTGCCGCCCATGGCACCGGAGTTGAACCTGGCCGCACTGTCCGACGCGGTGGTCGGCGGGGACACCACCGTCACCGTCGCCGACGTCGACTGGGCCCGGTTCGCCCCCGCCTTCACCGCCGCCCGCCCGCGCCCGCTCATCGCCGACCTGCCCGAGGTGCGCGACGCACTGCGCGGCACCGACGACACGGCACCGACGCGACAGGAGCCCTCGGCACTGCGGGAGCGACTCGCCGTACTGGACGCCGCCGACCGTATGCCGACGCTGCTCGACCTGGTCCGTACCCATGTGGCCGCCGCGCTGGGCCATGACTCACCGGACGCCATCGAACCGGGCCGCGCGTTCAAGGAGTTGGGCTTCGACTCGCTCACCGCCGTCGAACTCCGCAACCTGCTGAGCACCGCCACCGGACTGCGGCTGCCGACCAGCCTGGTCTTCGACTACCCCAACCCCACCGTCCTCGCCAAGCACCTGCTGGGCGAACTGCTGCCGGACAGCGACCTGGACGGGCAGCCGGACACCGACCCCCAGGAGGCAGAGCTGCGACGGCGGCTGATGGCCATCCCGCTGGGCCGGATCAGGGACGCCGGACTGCTGGAGACCCTGCTGGAACTCGCCAACCCCCAGCAAACCCCTGCCCCGGGCATGAGCGATCAGGGGGCGTCCCCCGACGACATCGACGGGATGGACGTGCAGCATCTGATCGATATGGCGCTCGACAGCAATCAGCCCTGACGTGCCCGAAGTGCGGAGAACATGATGACCACCCCCAACGAAAAGATCGTTGAAGCGCTGCGGGCCTCACTCAAGGAAACCGAGCGGCTGCGCCGGCAGAACCAACAGCTCACCGAGGCATCGCGGGAACCCATCGCGATCGTCGGCATGAGCTGCCGGTTCCCGGGCGGAGTGCGGTCGCCGGAGGATCTGTGGCGGCTGGTCGCGGAAGGCGGGGACGCGATCTCCGGCTTCCCGACCGACCGCGGCTGGGACATCGAGTCGCTGTACGACCCGGACCCGGAGCGGGAGGGCACGTTCTACGCGCGCGAGGGCGGCTTCCTGCACGACGCGGCCGACTTCGACCCGGCGTTCTTCGGGATCTCGCCGCGTGAGGCGCTGGCCATGGACCCGCAGCAGCGGCTGCTGCTGGAGGCCGCCTGGGAGGCGTTCGAGCGGGCGGGCATCGACCCGGCGGCCATCCACGGCAGCCGGGCCGGTGTCTTCGTCGGCGCCTCCTCCCAGGCCTACGGCGCCGGCCAGTACGACCTGCCGGACGGCGTCGAAGGCCACCTGCTCACCGGAACCGCGTCCAGCGTGGTGTCAGGACGGCTCGCCTACGTCTTCGGCCTCGAAGGCCCCGCCGCCACGGTCGACACCGCCTGCTCGTCCTCCTCGGTCGCGCTGCACCTCGCCGTACAGGCGCTGCGCCAGGGCGAATGCTCGCTCGCCCTGGCAGCGGGCGTGACGGTACTGGCCACCCCCGACGTCTTCGTGGAGTTCAGCCGCCAGCGCGGGCTGTCACCGGACGGCCGCTGCAAGTCCTTCGCGGCCGGCGCGGACGGTACGGGCTGGTCAGAAGGCGTTGGCGTGCTGCTGGTGGAGCGGCTGTCGGACGCCCGGCGCAACGGCCACCAGGTGCTGGCCGTGGTCCGTGGCTCGGCGGTCAACCAGGACGGTGCCAGCAACGGGCTCACCGCACCCAACGGCCCCGCGCAGCAACGGGTCATCCGCCAGGCCCTGGAGAACGCCCGCCTCACCGCCGAGCAGATCGACGCCGTCGAAGCCCACGGCACGGGAACCCGGCTCGGCGACCCCATCGAGGCGCAGGCGCTGATCGCCACCTACGGCCAGGGACGCGCCGCTGAACGGCCGCTGTGGCTGGGCTCGTTGAAGTCCAACCTCGGCCACACCCAGAACGTCGCGGGCATCGCCGGAATCATCAAGTCGGTCATGGCGATCCGGCACGGCGTACTGCCGAAGACCCTGCACGTCGAGGAGCCGACGCCGGACGTGGACTGGTCGGCGGGCGCCGTCTCGCTGCTGACCGAGGCACGACCCTGGCCGGAGACGGGCCAACCGCGCCGAGTCGGCGTGTCGGCGTTCGGCGTGAGCGGCACCAACGCCCACACGATCATCGAGCAGGCACCCGACGTCGACGCTCCGACCGAGGACACCGCCGCACCGCCGGTGGTGCCAACCGTGCTGTCGGCCAAGGACGCGACCGCACTTCGCGATCAGGCGCGGCTGCTACGGGACCGACTGCTGGCCGACGACGATGCCTCCCTCACCGACGTCGGCTACTCGCTGGCCCTCGGCCGCTCGGCCTTCGAACGCCGGGCGGCCGTAGTCGCGCCAGATCGCGCCCGGCTCCTGGCCGGGCTTGACGCTCTGGCTGAGGGGCGTGGTGCGGCTGGGGTGGTTGAGGGTTCGCCGGTTGGTGGGAAGGTCGCGTTCCTGTTCACCGGGCAGGGCAGTCAGCGGCTGGGGATGGGGCGGGAGTTGTATGAGGCGTATCCCGTCTTCGCCGCGGCGCTGGATGCGGTGTGCGAGCGCTTCGAGCTCCCCCTGAGGGATGTGCTGTTCGGGTCCGAGGCTGCTGTGCTGGACCAGACGGCTTACACGCAGCCCGCGCTGTTCGCGATCGAGGTCGCTCTCTTCCGGTTGGTTGAGTCGTGGGGGCTGAAGCCCGATTTCCTGTCCGGACACTCGATCGGTGAACTGGCCGCCGCGCATGTGGCCGGAGTGCTGCCCCTGGAAGACGCCTGTGCGTTGGTGGCTGCTCGTGGTCGTCTGATGCAGGAGTTGCCGGGTGGCGGCGCGATGGTCGCTGTTCAGGCGGCTGAGGATGAGGTCAGTCAACTGTTGACTGATCGGGTCAATATTGCTGCGGTCAATGGTCCGACGTCGGTGGTGATCGCTGGCGATGAGGACGCGGTGCTGGAGATCGCTTCCGGCTTTGAGGCGCAGGGTCGTAAGACCAAGCGTCTGACCGTCAGCCACGCGTTCCACTCGCCGCACATGGACGGCATGCTGGACGCGTTCCGTGAGGTGGCCGCGGGACTGACCTACGAAGCCCCCCGCATCCAGATCGTCTCCAACCTCACCGGCACCCTGGTATCCGCCGAGGAGATCACCACCCCGGAGTTCTGGGTCCGTCACGTCCGCGAGGCCGTCCGCTTCCTCGACGGCATCCGCACACTCGAAGCCCAGAACGTCACGACGTACATCGAGCTCGGCCCGGACGGCGTCCTGTCCGCCATGGCCCAGGACTGCGTCACGCAGTCGGAGAAAGCGGCCTTCGTCCCCGTACTCCGCAACAACCGCCCCGAACCGGAAACCCTCACCACGGCCCTGGCCCAGGCCCACGTCAACGGCATCCCCGTCGACTGGAAGGCGTACTTCACCGGAACCGGCGCCCGCCGTATCGACCTGCCCACCTACGCCTTCCAACGCCAGCGCTACTGGCTGGAGCCGGGGTCCCGAGTCGGGGATGTGACGTCCGCCGGGCTTGAGGCAGCCGATCACCCGCTGTTGGGCGCTGCCGTGCCGCTCGCCGATTCCGACGGGTTCCTGTTCACCGGCCGACTCGGCCTTGACACCCACCCCTGGCTGGCCGACCACGCCGTCATGGGCACCGTCCTGCTGCCCGGCACGGCCTTTGTGGAGCTCGCGATACGCGCGGGCGACCAGGTCGGCTGCGACCGGCTGGCGGAACTGACCCTCGAAGCCCCGCTGGTGCTGCCGGAGCGCGGTGCCGTCCGCTTCCAGATCGTGGTCGGCGCGGCGGACGGCGCTGGTTTCCGTTCCTTCAGCCTCTCCGCCCGTATGCAGGACGCACCGGCGGAGGAACCGTGGACGCGGCACGCCACGGGCGTACTGGCGTCCGGAGCGCCGCAGCCCGGCGCCGCCCTCTCCGAGTGGCCGCCGAAGGGCGCCGAGGAACTGGACGTCGCGGGCCTGTACGAGGACCTTGCCGCCACCGGACTCCACTACGGACCGACCTTCCAGGGCCTGCGGGCGGCCTGGCGGCGCGGTGCCGAGGTCTTCGTCGAGGTACGGCTGCCCGAGTCGGCCGAGGCGGAGGCGGCCGGGTTCGCTCTGCACCCCGCGCTGCTCGACTCCGCGCTGCACGGGCTCGGACTGGGCGTGCTCGGTGACAGCGACGGCGGCGGGCGGTTGCCGTTCGCCTGGAGCGGTGTGTCGCTGCACGCCAGTGGCGCTTCCGCGCTGCGTGTACGGCTCGTCGCGACCGGCGCGGAGGGCGTGCGGCTGGAGATCGCCGATGCGACGGGTGCGCCGGTCGCCACGGTCGAGTCGCTGGTGCTGCGCGCGGTGTCCGCGGAGCAGGTGCGGGCGGCGCGCGCCGCGTATCACGAGTCGGTGTTCCGCCTTGAGTGGCGGGAGCTTCCGGCGGCCGACGCCTCAACAACCGTGTCACGAGGGGTACTTGGCGCCGACGACCTGGGGCTCGGCGCCGACATCTACCCGGATCTGGCCGCGCTGAGCGTTGCGGTGGAGTCCGGTGCCACGGACGTGCCCGACCAGGTGCTGGTCTCCTACGCACCCGACGCCGCACTGACCAAGGACGCGGTACGTGCGGCGGTCGGTGGCGTGCTGGAGCTGGCGCAGGCGTGGCTGAGCGATCAGCGGTTCGCCGGTTCGCGGCTGGTCGTGGTGACCCGGGGTGCGGTGGCGGCCGAGGCGGACGACGCCGTGGATCCGGTGGTCGCCGCTGCCTGGGGGCTGATCCGCACGGCCGAGTCGGAGAACCCGGACCGTTTCGTCCTCGTCGACCTCGACGACCAGCCCGAATCGCGGCAAGCGCTGCCTGCCGTACTGGCGGCGGACGAGCCGCAGTTGGCGGTACGCGACGGCGTAGCACGGGCGCTGCGGCTGGTACGGGTCGCGGCGGTCGAGGACGACGCGCGGTTGCGCTCGTACGACCCGGACGGCACCGTACTGATCACGGGCGCCTCGGGAATGCTGGGCGGGCTGTTCGCCCGGCATCTGGTGACCGAACACGGCGTACGCCATCTGCTGCTCATCAGCCGCCGTGGCGCCGACTCGGAGGGTGCCGCCGAACTCTCCAGGGAACTCGGCGAGTTGGGTGCCGCTGTCACCTGGGCCGCCTGCGATGTGGCCGACCGCACGGCACTCGCGGATGTGATCGCCGCGATCCCCGCCGAGCATCCGCTGACCGCTGTGATCCACACGGCGGGGGTGCTGGACGACGGAATCCTCGGGTCCCAGTCGCCCGAGGGCATTGACCGGGTGTTCCGCCCCAAGGTCGATGGCGCGTTGAACCTCCATGAACTGACCCGTGACCTGGACTTGTCCGGGTTCGTGCTGTTCTCCAGCACCTCCGGGGTGTTCGGTGGCCCTGGCCAGGCCAACTACGCCGCGGCGAACGCGTTCCTGGACGCGTTGGCCGTGCACCGTAGAACACTCGGACTGGCGGCCAGCTCGCTGGCATGGGGCCTGTGGGGAGAATCCGGCGGTATGGCCGCCGCGTTGGACGAGACCGACATCCGCCGACTGCGCCGCTCCGGTCTGCCTCCGCTGTCAGCGGCCGAGGGGCTGGAACTCTTCGACCTCACGCACGCGCACGAGAACGAGCCGTCCCTCGTCCTGATGCGCGTTGACGTCCCGGCGCTGCGCACCCAGGCCGCCGCGGGCGCGATGTCGCCACTGCTGCGCGGCCTGGTCCGTACGCCGGTGCGGCGTGCCGCCGGTGCCGCCGGAGCCGGGTTCGGCGGCGAGTCGGGCCTGGCCCAGCAGCTGGCTGGCCTGACCGCGGCGGAGCGGGACCGGCTTCTGCTGGACCTGGTACGCACCCAGGTCGCCGCGGTACTCGGTTACGCGGGGCCGGGCACGGTCGAATCCGGCCGGGCGTTCAAGGAGTTGGGCTTCGACTCCCTCACCGCCGTCGAACTGCGCAACCTGCTCAACGACGCGACCGGGCTGCGACTGCCCGCCACGCTGGTCTTCGACTACCCGACCTCCACCGCCCTCGCTGACCACCTGCGCACCGAGTTGCTGGGCGACCAGACCGAGTTGGTCGGCCCGGTGACGCGGGCCGTTGAGGACGATCCGATCGCGATCGTGGCGATGAGCTGCCGCTTCCCCGGCGGCGTGCGGTCGGCGGACGACCTGTGGGAGCTGCTGGCGTCGGGCGGGGACGGAATCTCCGGGTTCCCCACCGACCGGGGCTGGGACCTCGACGCGCTGTACAGCGCCGACCCCGACCGCGAAGGCACCAGCTATGCGCGCGAGGGCGGCTTCCTGCACGATGTGGCCGACTTCGACTCGGCGTTCTTCGGGATCTCGCCGCGTGAGGCGCTGGCGATGGATCCGCAGCAGCGCCTGCTGCTGGAGACCTCGTGGGAGGCGTTCGAGCAGGCGGGCATCGACGCGACGGCGCTGCGCGGCAGCCGGACCGGGGTGTTCGTCGGCTCCAACGACCAGGACTACCTGACCCTGTGGTTGCAGGACCCCGACGGCCTCGAAGGACATCTGGGCACCGGCAACGCGGCGAGCGTCGCCTCCGGACGCATCTCCTACACCTTCGGCCTGGAGGGCCCGGCACTCACGGTGGACACGGCGTGCTCGTCGTCGATCGTGACGCTGCACCTCGCGGCCCAGGCGCTGCGCAACGGCGAGTGCTCGCTGGCGCTGGCCGGAGCGGTGACGGTGATGTCCACGCCGGGTGCGTTCACCGAATTCAGCCGTCAGCGCGGGCTCGCGGCGGACGGCCGGATCAAGGCCTTCGCGGCCGGTGCCGACGGCACCAGCTGGTCAGAGGGCGTCGCGATGCTGCTGGTGGAGCGGCTGTCGGACGCCCGACGGAACGGTCATCCGGTGCTGGCGGTGCTGCGCGGCAGTGCGGTGAACCAGGACGGTGCGAGTAATGGTCTGACGGCGCCGAATGGTCCGTCGCAGCAGCGGGTGATCCGGCAGGCGCTGGCGGCTGCCGGTCTGTCGACGACGGACGTGGACGCGGTGGAGGCGCACGGTACGGGCACCACGCTGGGTGACCCGATCGAGGCCCAGGCGTTGCTGGCCACCTACGGCAAGGACCGGCCTGAGGGACGGCCGCTGTGGTTGGGCTCGGTCAAGTCCAACATCGGCCACACCCAGGCAGTGGCCGGTGCCGCCGGAGTCATCAAGATGGTGATGGCGATCCGGCACGGCGTGCTCCCGCAGACACTGCACATCGATGAGCCGACACCGCATGTGGACTGGTCGGCGGGCGACATCGCCCTGCTGACGGAGGCGCGGCCATGGCCGGAGACGGGCCAGCCGCGCCGGGCTGGTATCTCCTCGTTCGGCTACAGCGGCACCAACGCCCACGCGATCATCGAACAGGCACCGGCCGCGGACGCCAAACCCGTTGGGGAACCGTCGGCTCACCTCCCGTATGTCCCTGTCGCGCTCTCCGGCAAGGCGGATGCGGCGCTGCGCGCTCAGGCCGAGCGGCTTCACGCACATCTTGAGGCGGAGCCCGATCTGTCCCTGGCCGATGTGGGGTATTCGCAGGCTGTTAGCCGTGCCGCGTTGGATCGGCGTGCGGTGGTGGTCGCTGAGGGCCGTGCGGATCTCCTGGCGGGCCTGGCCGAGCTTGCGGAGGGGCGTACTTCCGCCTCGCTGGCGGAAGGGACCGCTGCTGAGGGCAAGTTGGCGTTCCTGTTCACTGGGCAGGGGAGTCAGCGCCTTGGTATGGGGCGGGAGTTGTATGAGGCGTATCCCGTTTTCGCTGAGGCGTTGGATGCGGTGTGCGAGCGGTTTGAACTGCCGCTGAGGGATGTGCTGTTCGGGGCCGAGACCGCGCTGCTGGACCAGACCGCGTACACGCAGCCTGCGCTGTTTGCGATCGAGGTTGCGCTCTTCCGGTTGGTGGAGTCGTGGGGGCTGCGGGCGGACTTCCTGTCCGGACACTCGATCGGTGAGCTGGCCGCCGCGCACGTGGCCGGGGTGCTGTCGCTTGAGGACGCCTGCGCTCTGGTGGCGGCGCGTGGACGTCTGATGCAGGAGTTGCCGGGCGGCGGCGCGATGGTCGCTGTTCAGGCGGCTGAGGAGGAGGTCACGCTCACGGAGGGTGTGAGCATTGCGGCGGTCAATGGTCCGACGTCGGTTGTGATCGC
>JBEYJY010000065.1:2553-27022 GCA_040631425.1 Streptomyces sp. NPDC020096 | reverse complement strand
TGGACGGCAGACCACTGAAAGCCACACCCGACACCCCTGGGTGAGCCAACCCTACGAATGGCTCGCTCATCCCGATCAACAAGGTAGGGACCACTAACCCCTTGGAATAGATCATCTAGTCTTGGATGGCCATCAGCGCAGGTGGGATGTCCTTCTGAGTGTGGAGGCAAATGAGACACGCAGGCGAGCTCATCCGGCGGCCCGGGAGTAACGCCAGTCGGGCCGGGCGTGGCGCCCGGCCCGAACCGGTCGTAGGTCCAATCGAGGTGTCAGCCCACGCGGTCCGCGTTCCAGGTCAGTTCACGCTGGAAGCCGTGGCGCCAGCCACGTGTGTGGACCGGGTCGGTGCGGGGGATGTTCCACCCGTCCGGGGACTTGGCGTCGACGTTCTGTCCGCTGTCCCAGAAGGACTGCAGTGCGGCAGCGCCCCAGTCCTCCTGCCCTCCCCAGGACCACAGCTGGCCGTTCGGGCCGAGGGGCGAGGTGTCCTGGTCCTCCATCACCACGGCGCCCTCGTTGCCGCCGGTGTAGGACATGTACTGGTCTTTGGCGGCGTTGTACAGGGAGAACTCGGTGGCGGGGCCCAGCCTCTTCCATAAGCAGTAGGCGTTGGTTGAGTCCTTCGGCTTGAGCCAGACCGATTCGTCGTTGGCGCTGGCGCACAGTACGTAGCCGGGGAACGCGCCGTTCTCGATCATCACGCTGGACCCGGACCGCGGGGCGGCCGAGGCCGAGGCCGCCGGCGTCGCGGCGAGGAGGACCGCGGCGATGCCGGCTGTGGCGAGACCGCCCCGGAGGCCGCGTCGGCCACGAGCAGCCCATTCGGATCGTGTCATACGGGAATCACCCTTTTCTTCGGAGACTTGACGCCCTGTCGCCCACATGGCAACCGCGGAAGGGCCCCGCTGAGGGCAAGCCGCGGCCCCTGTGTGGCAAGCGAAGACACTCCTTCCGGCCTAGAAGATGGCAGGCCCATGCCAATACGAATTCGTTCGGTGGATGCGCAAGGAGCGTAGCTGAGTGTGAAGGTTATATGTAAAGAGTGTGGCGACCTGAAGGTGAATCAGTGGACAGAATCCGGCCACCTCGCCAGACGCGCCGTCATGAGCTGTGCGGCTACGGCGGTCCGGGGCGGAACGCGATGTCGGCCCGCACCGCTGGTGGAGCACCGAGGACGGCCACGCGCTGAACCTCGCCCCCGACATTGCGGGTGCCGATTAATCATCTGTGCAGTTCACGCGGCATGCTGATACTCATGTAAGACGCCGCCGGGTCGGTTGAGTCGGCGGATATCGAGGCAGGCGATCCGGTCGGGATCGCTGATCGGTTCGGGCAGCGCGCGCAGTGGTGCTGCTTGGCCGAGGGCGCGGTGCGGATGATGCCCGTTGTAGAACTGCTCGAACTCGCGCAGCACCTTCAAGAGGTGGTGCTGGTTCCAGATCAAGGTGCGGTCCAACAGCTCGTGCCGGCAGGTCTGCACCCACCGCTCCATGAGGGAGTTCATCCTTGGCATTCGGACTCCTGTGGTCACCACGCGTATGCCCGCGTCGTGCAGCATCGCGTCGAACGCCGCGGTGAACTTCGAGTCCCGGTTGCGGATCAAGAACTTCACCCTCGTGCCCGCGTCCTCCAGGTCCATGACGAGATTGCGCCCGAGTTGCACTACCCAGGCCGCCGTCGGATGCGTAGTCGTGCCAAGGACACGTACCCGCCTCGTCGCATGCTCGATCACGGCCAAGATGTACAGGCGCGCTCCGTTCAGCGTGCGGGTCTCGATGAAGTCGCAGGCCAAGATGGCTTCGGCCTGGCTATGCAGAAACGCAGCCCACGTCACCTGCCCACGCTCCGGCGCAGGATCGATACCGTGCTCCTTAAAAATCTCCCAGACCGTCGAGGCCGCAATCTTGATGCCCAGCGCTGCCAGCTCCCCCTGCACGCGCCTTTACCCCCACGACGGATTTTCCCTAGCCAAGCGCAGCACGAGGGCCCGGATGGAGCGGACCGTTCGGGGCCGCCCCCGGCGGCGCGGCACGCAGCCCGCAGCGTGACGTCGCTTCAGCAGATCCCGGTGCCATCGCAAAATGGTGTCCGGCCGTACCAACAGCTGCATGCGGCGCAACGTCTCTCTCGGCAGACCATAGAGAAGACCAGCAAGCAGGACCCGGTCCTCCACGGTGAATCTGGGCTTGGCGCTCTGGCGCTGCAGGACCGCGAGCTGGTGCCGCAGGACCAGGATCTCGGTCTCCAGCTCGCGCTTGGACATCGGCAGCAGGCGCATCAGCGAGAACGTGTTCGTAACGGCGAGGTAGGCCAGACGCAACAGCACAACGAATCATGGTGCTGCCCGCCCCTGCCCACGTGAAGACCGCGATCACGCAGCCATACCGGGCAAGACGCAGTGATCAACGATCAAGGCGCCCACCTGCCCGGATGATTTATCGGCACGCGCACAGTTACCGGACCGCTCGCTGCAGGACCCCGAACTGACCGGCATGACCCACCGGCAGCTGGACGACCTGACCACCGCCCTGACTCCTGAACTGGAGTGTCATCGTGAGCAGTCCCGGGCCACACGTCGCGGCGGCCGGCCCAGCCAGGTCCCCGGAGCAGGCCCCAAAGACAAGCTCACCCAAGCCAACCGCATCCTGGCAACGGTCCTCTACCTCCGCAAACTCGCCCCGCAGAACCTCCTGGGCCAGCTGTTCGGCGTCACCACCATGACCATCAGCCGGACCGTCCGAGAAGTCCGCCCCCTCCTGGAAGCCCACGGCTACCGCATCACCGCCTCGACAGCTCGCTTCCACACACCAGCAGACGTCACAGCGTTCCTGACCTCAGGGAACACCTCGGACCACCCCAAACCAGCGTGTTAATCATCTGCAAGCCCATTAGGGTGCTGCCCGAACTCCCCTGCAAACTGGCCGTCGTCGACGACCGGTGGGCGATGCTGCCCCTGTGCACCGGCTCCGAGCTGCACGGCGCCATGCTGGTGCGCGCCTCGTCCCTGCTGGACGCGCTGACCGGCACGTTCGAGGCGTACTGGAACCGCTCCGTATGGGTCCCGGGCACCCGGGCCCCGGTGGGCGCCGACCGCTGGGCGGAGCTGCTCACGCTGCTGTGCGCGGGATACACCGACGACAGCATCGCCCGCCTGCTCGGCGTCTCGCCGCGCACGGTCCAGCGCCGGGTGCGCGAGGTGATGGACGCGCTGGGCGCCCGCACCCGCTTCCAGGCGGGTATACAGGCGGCCCGGGCGGGGTTGTTGTGAGGGGGCGGGGTACTCCGTATCTGCACGGATGTCTCGAGGCATCGACTCGGGGCGCTCATCGCCGAAGTCCTGCGTGATCGGTCCGTCCAATATTGTTCCACTCTTAACGCTTCTTCTGCTGAACAGCCCCCTTGGGTGCGTATTGTTGGGCATGTCGCTTTCGAGCGGATCACCCATAGAACCCAGGAAAAAGATAAGGAAAGAGGAATGAACGCTGACACGCTGACGGCCGAGGACTTCTCCGCCTTCGACGCCGAAGAACTCGAGGTGCTGGACATGGTGGACGCTCTGGCGCTGCCCGAGTTCGCCGCATCCGGGAACAACGGTTCGTGCTCTTGCTGCAGCTCCTCGACGTGCTGCTGCTGCTGATCCACTCATCCATGCAGTGAGAACAGGCTGACCAAGGTCGGCCGCGCCAGACAGCCCACGGCGCAGCACCTCCTCTTCAGGGAATGGGGCGACCCCGCATCGTGACAACGCTGCTCACGGTCCGGCATGCCGCATTTCGGGCCCGGCGCAATTCCGGCCCGCTCGCGCCATCTCGTTGGCGGGAGCGGCCCGTCCCCTTCATCTGTCACCGAACCGCCAGGCGCGGTCGTGAACACCCCTGTTGTACCCGGAGACCGAAATGCTTCCGTGCGGCGACGCCATTGTCATACGCACCTATCTGACAACCCCTGAACTCCGCCGCTTCTTCTGGCGGGCTATTGCCCCGGCCCTGGCGATGGCCCGCGAACGCCACTGGTATCCGGTGGCCTACGCGCGCCGGGGCTGGCTGCACGGGCCGCACGCAGACCTGGTGCTGCGCACCCCCTACAGCACCCCGCCGGGCATCGAGGAGCTCTCCGGCCTGCTGCGCGCCGCGGCCGGAGCCGTTCCCGCCTCCTCCGGTGAGCCGGACGAGGAGGCGTATCTGCGCCAGGCGCGGTTGCTCGGCCGCCTAGAGGGCGAACCCGGGCCGTACCTCCCCCTCGAAGCACACGGGAGCGTACGAATCCTGACAGAGCCCAGGGCCGCGGTGACGGTGAACGATCCGCGGACTGTGCTGGCCCAGGCCCGCGACGACGTGCGGACCATGCTGACGGGCGCGCTGACCCCGGGGGAGAGCCGCACGGCGGACCCGGGCGCCTGGACGGCCTACCTCGCCGGAGCCTTCGTGGAGGCGGCGGCATTGGTGCCGGGCGGCCTCCCGCTGGGAAGCCTGTCCTTCCGCTCCCATGCGGAGGCGTTCCTCGCGACCACAGCCGGTACGCATGACTACCGCGCTGATTTCACCGCGCGCTTGGACGCCGACCGGTCCGTTCTCGCACCACTGGTGCGAGAACGGATGGAGAGCGGCGTGCCCGGTGCGCCCGGTGCGGGGACATGGCAGGCCGCGCTGCGCGAGGCGTGGGGCTATCTCGGCGCGCTGTCTGCAACCGGCGCCCTCGACGACGCGGCGATCGACGAGGCCGCACGCGCCCGGACGGCGCGGCCCGCGGCCGGCACCGCCAGCTCCTTCCACGCCGCGCTGGCCGAGACCGGTTGGACGAAGCGCCGCCCGAGCTGGTTCGCCCCGTACCGCGCCCTGCTCAACTTCCTTTACGAGTCGCTGCCGTTGCTGGACGTGTCGCCGCTCGATCGCTACTACCTCTGCTTCGCGGTGTGCCAATGCGTCGACGAGGCGCAGGGGGAGGACTGGCGCGAGCGCCTCGCACGCAACGCCCCCGCCCTGCGCCGCTCCGGGCCCGCCGCCCGCTGACCCCGGCGGCTTCCCGGTGGGTGCCCGCGCCCCCACAACACCGTACTGACCACCCATGGAGTCCTCATGGAATTCGGCATCTCCCTGCTGCCCGACGCAGCCCCCGACACCCGCCCGGCCACGGCGTACTTCGATGATGTCCTGGCGCTGTGCCGCTACGCCGACGCGGCCGGATTCAGTCATGTGAAGATGACGGAGCACTATCTGCATCCGTATGGCGGCTACTGCCCGAGCCCCCTCGCCTTCCTGGCCGCGGTCGCCGCCCGGACCCGCCGCATCCGGCTGATGACCGGCTGCGTGCTGCCTGTCTTCCACCACCCGCTGAGCATCGCTTCCCAGGCCGCGATGGTCGACGCGATCAGTGGCGGGCGCCTGGAGGTCGGCTTCGCCCGCGCCTATCTCCCGTACGAATTCGCCGCGTTGAACGTGCCCATGGACGGCAGCCTCGGCCACTTCCGCTCGTGCGTGGACACGGTCGTACGGCTGTGGCGCGAGGAGGCGGTCGACGCGGACACACCGTACTTCTCCTTCTCCGGTGCCACCGCGCTCCCGCGGCCCACCCAGACGCCGCATCCGCCCGTGCTCGTCGCGGCCGTACGCACCCCGGAGAGTTTCGAATGGATCGGAGAGCGCGGGTACGGGCTGCTGATCACCCCCACCGATCCGGCGGCGGACGCCCGCCATGTGCGGCTCTACCGGCGCGCCTTCGAGGCCCATCACGGGCATAGCGAGGCTCGTCCGCGTGTGGTCGCCAGCCTCCCGCTGTACGTCCACGACAGTGCCGAGGAGGCGGCGCGTATCGCCGACCACCACCTGGAGCGGTACCTGAAGGTGTGGACCTCGGCCACCGACGCCTGGGACGAAGCCGCCTCGCCCGATTACGCCCGCTACACCGGCATCGGCCGCTATCTGCGCACGCTGACCGCGGCGGACCTGCGGGCGGTGGGTGGGGCGATCGTCGGTACCCCGGACCATGTCGCGGCCAGGATCAGGGAGTTCGACGAACTGATCGGCGGCGTGGACAGCATCCTGTGGCAGACCGACTACGGCGATATGCCCTATGGGACCGCACTCGCCTCGCTGCGACTGTTCGCCGAACAGGTCATGCCGAGGGTGACCCGATGATCCGGCCCGAACACCGCACCCCGGCCCACGCGCAGCCGTGCCACGGCCTCGCCTCTCTGGCCGACACCGCCGTCCTGCGCATCAACCCGCTCCCCGCCCAGCACCTGACCACCCCGGCATGGCGCGCGGCGGCCGACCGGCTGTACGAGACAGCGGCCGCCCGGGACGCGCTCGCCGGCCCCGCCTGCCACGAGCTCTTCGACCTCATCGCGACCGCCGGCCGGCGCACGAGAGGCTCCCTGCTGCGTCTCAAACGGGATGTCTACAACGGCCGTTGCCCCACCCCGCGCGACCTCGCCGAGCTCGGTGCCCTCCCGCAGGGTGTCCGCATGTGGGTGGGCGCCCAGCAGCGATGGGCCTCGGCGGTCGCCGCCGCCGAGACGCTGTACCCCGACGCCCTGGCCGCCGAACGGGCCGCGCTGGCGCGCTGCGTCGGCGACCCCGATCTACGGCGCTCTCTCGCTCTGGTCGCCCCGCAGGCCCTGGACGCCATGATCCGCTACTGCCGGACCGAACCACCGCAGCCGGGCGAGCGTGTGAGGAAGACCGAGCGCGGCATCGTGCAGTACCTGGCCCGCGCCATGGTCCGTACCAGTCCTCTCAGTCGCCTGACCGCCGTGGGCCTGTACCGCTGGAGCGCGGCCGAGGACACACCCGGCCTGGACGCACCCGAGGTGGGGTGGCACCAGGCCCGCTCCGCGGTGCGCGTCGACGCCGCCCTGTTCACCTACCTCATCGGCGTCACCGTGCCGGACGAGCGGAACGGCAGCCGCCCCGCACGGGTGCGCCGCGCCCCGAGCGTGGTGCTCACCGCGCACCATGTGCAGTGGCACCGGCCCGACGGTCCCCGGGTTCGCGTCCTGTCCGCCCCGCTCACCCGTCAGCTCCACACCCTGATGACCCTCAGCGCCGCCGGACCGCGCACCGTCGAACTGCTGACCGCGGACCTGGCCCGGGGCCTGCGGCTCACCCCCGACGCCGCCGCGCGCCTGGTCGGGGCGGCGGTCGAGTGCGGTCTGCTGATCTGGGCACCACCCCTCGATGAGCAGGCACCCGACCCCGTACAGCACGCCAGGGACCTGCTCGGCGACGCCGCCCCACGCATCCGCGCGGACCTCGACCGTCTTGCGTACACCTGTGACCGCTTCACCGAGGCCGACGCGGGGGAGCGGCGTGAACTCCTGGCCGATACGGCCGCATTGGGTTCCCGGCTGACTGCCGCTACCGGACGTCCGGCCCGCGTCCACCTCACCGAGGACCGCCTGCTGCCGCCTGGTGAGGTCTCCCCCCACAGCTATCGGGAAGCACTGCGCGACCTTGCCGGGTACCTCGACCTGTGGTCCGTCTTCGACCGCCAGCTGGACCTGCGGGAACTGCTGGCCCGGGCCGTGACCGACCGCATCGGACCAGGCTGCGACGTACCGCTCATCGACTGGGCCGACGACCTCGTGCTGACCGTGTTGCGTCGCGAGAGCGCCCTGGACCAGGACCCGGGCGTCGACTTCGGCCCGGCGGACGGAAGCCTGACCGCCCTGCTGGAGGCCCGCGCCCGTATCCGGGACGAGGTACTCGCCGTCATGACGCGCCCCTCGCCCGCCGACGCGGGCGAGGACGCGGCACTGGAGGCCGTACTCGGCCCGCGCCTGATGAGCGAGTTGGCCGCTTCGATCCCCGCACGTTTTCGGAACCGGCCCGCGTCCTACGCCGTGCTCGTGCAACCGGTCGACGGACACCTGGTCGTCAACGACATCTATCCCGGTCACGGCCTGGCCTGGAGCCGCTTCCTGACGGGCTCGGGCAGTGCGCGCAAAGACCTGGCCCGCCGCATCACCGCACTGTATGGACACCAGGGCGTCGTCCTGGCCGAGGACCGCGGACTGCACGGCTCCGGCGTCAACCTCCGCCCCCAGGTCCTCGACCATGTTCTGGACGCCGACACCTGGGCCCGGATCCGCCTGGTCCACGACGCCGGCACGGGCAGTCTGACCCTGCGGCTGCCCGACGGCACCCCCGTCAGACCCGTGCTGCTCGGCATGAAATGGCCCGAACTGCTTCCGGCGCCGCTGCGCATCGCGACCTGGATGCATGACACCGGGCGCATAGCCGCCGACCTGACGGCCGAGGCGCACCGCCGCACCGGTAGCGGGATCCACACCACGCGCCATGCGCGGCTGCGCACCGGCCGCGTCATCGCCCAGCGGGCCCGCTGGTATCCGGGCCAGGACCTGCCCGCCGCGCTCGACGCCCCCGAAGGCGCGGCCCGCATGGCGGCGCTGATGGCCTGGCGGGCCCGGCACAGCGTTCCCGCCGAAGTCGTTCTGCGCACTCCGCCGGACCAGTCCGCCCGCCAGGGCCTGGGCGACCCGGAGCACCGGCAGGCGTACTTTTCCCAGCAGCGCCGGGACAAGCCGCAGTACGTGGACCTGCGCAGCGCGCTGATGACCGGTGTCGCGCCCCGTCTGTGGGCCCGCCGCGGCCCCGGCTACGTGGAGGAGGCGCTGCCCGCCGTACGGGACGGGCGCCGCGCCCTCGAGTGGATCGTCGAATTCGACCGCAGCGGCCACGACGGCTTCGCCCCCACCCCCGACGCCGACCTTCCTGAGGAGCTCTGAGATGTATCGACTGCGGCCTGGAACGCACTACGCCCCGGTTCTCGGCGGCGTGTACTTCGCCACCACCACCGCCGCGTTCGTCATGCGCGGACCGGACACCCTCCACCAGGTGGTGGACCGGATCGTTCCGCTGCTGGAGGAGGGCGCCGACCCGGACGGGCTGACCGCCGCCCTCGGCACCGAAGCCGCCCGGAGCACCGTGGACCGGCTGCTCGGCACCTGGCGGAGCAAGGGCATGCTGCTCGACCTTGACGTGCTGACCGAGGACGCCCCCGGTCCCGCCGAGCGCGCCCGTTACGCCGAGACACTGGCGCACCTGGAGACCCGCTCGGCAGACCCGTACGCGGACTTCGCACGCCTGCGCGGCGGCCACGTCGTCCTCCTCGGCGCGGGCCCCGCAGCCGAAGCCGCCGTCAGCGGGCTGACGCGTCTGGGCGTCGGGGCCGTACGGCGGGGCGGAGAGACGGCGGGCGACGGTGAGCGGCTCGCCATGGTCCGCGTCGAGGACGAGGTCCACGGTGAGCCGTGCGCTTCCCCGGCGGCGGACCGGACCGGGGCCGGCGGGCCGCTCGTCCGCGTGACCGTCACCGACCGGGCCACCATGGTCAGTACGGCCTGCTCGCCACGTCAGCACGACCTGTTGTGCGAACGCGCCGGGCGCTGGAGTTCAGCGCTGGACGCCGCCCCGCCGCACCCGGTCGCCGCGGCCCTGGCCGGGGCCCTGGCGGGGCATCTGGTCCTGGATCACCACACGGCCGGTGTACGGCGCACACCCTGCGCCCATGTCATCCACGGCCCCACCGCCGACGCGGAACGACTGAGCCTGCCCGCCGACCCCGACCCCGGCGCCCTTGCCGAGGTCGACGGTCAGTGGAAGGACACTGTCGTCGTCCCTGAGGGGGAGGAGGCGGGCAGGGCCGGCCACGGCACACCGCAGGACGTGCCCGACCCGGCTCGTCTCCTGGCCCGGACCGCGGCGTGGACGGCGCCGTGGACCGGGCTCGCCGCCTGGCGGGAGGACGACGATCTCGCCCAACTCCCCACGGCCTGCGCGCTGATCGAGCCGCGCGCCGCCCGCACCGCGGACGCCTGCCTGGGCGGCGGTCGCACACCCGACGCCGCCGCGCTGGAGGCGATGCTGAAGTTCCTGCGGGCAGAGGTGGGCGCGACCACGGCACCGGCCCCCGGCGCGGTCGCCGCCGCGGCGGCCGACGACCGGCGTCTGCTGCTCGATGCCGCCCTGCGCGCCCAGCCCCTCGTCGCCGGCCCCGTCCGCACGGTGCCCTGGGCGGAACCGGTGGACCTGGAGGCGCGGCGGCTGTGGCGTGTACTGGCCGACTACTACGGCGTGGACCCGCACATCGAGATACGGGACTGCGCGGAGCTGGGCTGGTGCGTGGCCACCGTGCGTCCGCACCCTGGCGGCCCCCTTCTCGCGGCGCAGTGGGGCGACACCCCGATCACCGCGCTCGTCGAAGCACTCCGCCAAGCTCTGACGTACCGACAGTTCGCAGAGTCGCACGGCCGCGTGGACGTGCCGCCCCCGTCCGGGGCGGCGGGCACGGGTGTGCTCCAGCACCTGCCCGGCCACCGCCTGAGCAGCCTGTACGAGGCTGTGCGCAGCCGGGCCGCCTGCCGCGGGATGCGTGTCCGTGCCCGGCTGTGGACGGGCGACTTCCTCGCCGGACCGCTGAACGTATCCGCCGGATGGGTGTGGTGGGCATGAGCACCGGTGAACCGAAGGGCCGCATCCGGCACTTGGCCGCGCAGGTGAGGTACGGGCCGGGGGAGCCCCCGCGGTGGGACTGGCCTGCCTGGGCGCGGGCGACGGGCGCGCTGGTGGCCGTCAGCGGAGGCTTCCACCCCGCCTGGGAGGGGGCCGTACGCGACCATGCCCGCACCCGCGGGCTGCCGTTGCTCAGCGTGCGCGTCAGCGCCCGTGAGGCGCTGCTCGGCCCCCTGTGGCAGGACGGGCCGCTCGCTCCGTGCCCGGGGTGCGCCGAAGTGCGGGCACGGCTGGTGGCGGACCACCCGCTCTTCGACGACTGGGAGGCCCCTGGCGGCACCGCGCGCGGCGTCGCCCCCACGCTGCGTACGGTCCTGGCCGCCGTATGCGGTTCCCTGGCCGCTTCGCCGCTGGCCGAGGGCGACCTCGTGGCCGTCGGCGACGCGGGCGTCCGCCGCCACCGGATCCACCGCAGCGCGGACTGCCCCGTCTGCGGCCGGACCCCCCTCCCGGCCCGGTCCCGCGACCGTGGGTCCGGAGCACAGGACCCCGCAGGGACCCGGCCGGCGACTGGGCACGGGCAGCCGGAACGCCCGCCGGCTCCCGGGCCCTGGCACCTCGCCCCACGCCCCACCACCGAAGCACTGCCCCTGCGCGAGGGCACTGCGCTGCCGCTGCGCCGGGCGGCGTTGCGCGAACAGCTGATGGACCGGCGCTTCGGGCCCGTCACGGCGCTGTACACCGACGGGAGGGCCCCGTTCGCGATCACCGGCGCGGCGCTCGGTGGAGCACGCTTCCCCGGCTGGGGCCGGGCTTCGGCCCAGGGCCCCGCGGGTGCCGTGGCCGTGCTGGAGGCGTACGAGCGGCTCGCCGGCTATCCGCACCACGTCCCGCTCGTCCGTGACGCCTCTTTCGATGACCTGCGACGAGAGCACCCGTCCCTGGCCCTGGAACCGGCCCGGCTCGGCCTGCCCACTGCCCGCCAACTCGCCTCCCCCCTCAGCAGACTGCGTCCCTGGACACCCGGCACCCGCCTGGACTGGGCCTGGGCGCACCGGCTCGGCGGCGCCGGCGAGCCCGTGCTAGTACCCGCTGAAGTCGCGTTCTGGCAGTACGCCTATCCGGTGTCCGAGGACCCGCGGGAGGCAGCGCGTGAACGCCGCGCGCTGCGGTGGGTGGCGCGGCGCCCGGAACACGGCGGACGTGTCCCCGTCGGCCGACGGGCCTGCTTCCAGGACTCCTCCAGCGGCTGCGCGCTCGGGGCCAGCGGCGAGGAGGCCGTCCTGCACTCGCTGTTCGAACTCGCCGAGCGAGACGCCTTCCTGCTCGCCTGGCACCGCCGCAGGCCCCTGCCCGAGCTGCGACGGGGCGAACTGCGTGCCGCCGACCCGGAGATCCGCCATCTGCTCGACCTGGTCGAAAGCCGCGGTTTCGCCGCCCATCTCCTCGTCACCACCAGCGATCTCGCCCTTCCGTCGGTGTGGGCGCTGCTGGTCAACCGGGACCCGGCGGCAGTACCTGCCACGTTCAGCGCGGGCGGCTGCGGGCCCGACCCGGTGGCCGCGGTACGCGCCGCCCTGTGGGAGGTCGCCCAGCTCGCCACCGCCGACGCCGACTGGGACCGGGCGGGGACCGAGCCGATGCTCGAGGACCCCTGGCTGATGGACACGCTCGCCGATCACCACCGCCTCTACACCCTGCCGGAGACCCGCGACCGGGTCTGCGAAGTGCTCGGCGGACCGCGGCTCTCCCTGGCCGAGGCGTTCCCCGACTGGCCGCACCGGATCGTCACCGAGGCCGGGGGAGACGTCACCGGAACACTGCGATACGTCGCCCAGCTGTTCACCGACGCGGGCCTCGACGAGATCGTCGTGGTCGACCAGACCACGCGCGATCACCGCGACCTCGGGCTGGTGGCTGCCCGTGCCGTCGTGCCCGGCCTAGTGCCGATGTGCTTCGGGCACGCCCAGCAGCGCCTGCTCGGCCTGGAGCGCCTGACGCTGGGCCTGACTCTGCCCGACGGGCGTCCGGTCACCGCGGACGACCTTCCGCTGGACCCGCACCCCTTTCCCTGACAGCCCTATGCCTCCCGCCACAGCCCCTGTGCCCCCCGCCCCGACTCCGACGACGCGGCCCGCCGAGGCCGCCCTCGTACGACAGGAGATGTCATGATCCGTTCCCGGCCGACCCCTGTGAGCGGGCGCCCTCCCGGCCTGAGTGCCGAGGCCGCCGCCGTGCTCCGGTTCGCGTGCCGGCAGGGCACAGGCCGTGCGCTTCTGGACACCCCGCCCGCCGTCCGGGGGAACGAGGTGACCACCGCCAACCGCCCGCCTTGTGCCTTCGGCGGCGACCGGGGTGTCCCGCTGCCCCTCGGCACCACGGATCTGCTCGCCGCGGCCGTGCCGCCCGCTCCTGCCCCGCCCGCCTTCGCCCCTGACCCCGGCGCGCTGCTCGGACACCTGCTCACTGCCGCCTTCGGACTCCAGCGGCGCGAGCCGTCCAATGTGTTCAACGACCACCGCACCGCGGCATCGGTACGCGGCAAATACCCCGTACGCGTCTTCGTGACCGGCCCCTCGGCGGGCCTGCGCTATCACGACCCGTACCGGCACGCTCTCATCGACGCCGACCCCGGCATGGACCGGGGGGCGGGCCTCGGCGCGGATGCGTCCACCGACGCCACCCGGGTGCTGCTCGTACCGCACCTGGCCGACTTCCCCGTGCCCTACCGGCTTCTGCGCGCCGCGCTGGCCGCACTGGAGACCGGCTTTCAGCTCCGGGCCCTGGCCTATGCCGCCCAGGCGCTCGACGTCCGCGCCGAGGCCGGACACCCTTCCGGGAACAGCGGGACGCTGCTCGCCCGCACGGGCGGTCACACCGGCCCGCAGTGGGGCACCGCGGTGCCCGTGCGGCTGCCCGGACTGTCCGCCGCCGCAACCGGCCCGCTGCGTCGGGTCGGCCGCCGCCGAGGCCCCCGGCCCGACGACCCGACCCAGGACGCCGCCCTTGCCCGGGGCGCCCGACCGGGGAGCCCCGCCGACGTGTGCGCACCCATGCTCCTGCGCCACGCGGCCACCCCGCTCAGCGGGCAGGCGGCCGACCGCACCTGGGCGGACCTGCTGTGGCAACGCCACTCCGGCCGCGCGGTGGCACACGTCGGCGGCTTCGCCACCCAGCCCCGCGTCATCGACGCGACGGCCGTCACCGACATGGCGGCCTGGAGCGCCGCCGAGCCGCCCGGTGCGCTGCGCCCCATCGCACGGCGCGTCCGCACCTCCGTTGTCGTCCAACGCGTCAACGGCGTCCCCGACGGCGTCCACCGCGTCCGCGACGGGTGCCTGGAGTTCTCCTCGTCGGCCGGGGCGGACCGGGGTGCCGGGACGTTCGCCGCGCTGGAGAGTACGTTCGGATACGCGACGAGCCCGCTCACCGACAGTTCCTTGCGGCACGCCAACACCGTGTGGGTCTACTCGGCGGATCTGCGCGCCCTGCTGGCCGATGAGGGAGCCGGGGCATGGGAGCTCGCACAGTGGTGCTGCGGCTGGGCGGCCCACGGCATTTGCCTGGCCGCCGCCGGGCACCGGCTGTACGCCCGCACCGTCCGCTCGTACGACGAGATCGCCGTGCAGCACCTGCTCGGACTGCCCGAGCACGAAACACCGCTCTTCATGGTGATCAACGGTGTCCCGCGCTTCATCGAACCCCTGCTCGACCTGAGGGTGTGACCGGCCATGACCCGCACCTGGCACAGCTGGCATCTCCACCTCGACAGCTTCTCCCGGGACCTTGCCGACCGGGCGCTGACCACCGTCGTCGCCCCTGCCGTTGCCGCCCTTGAGCAGCGGGAACCGGACGCACCGTGGTTCTTCGTCCGCTACTGGCAGCGCGGCCCGCATCTGCGTCTGCGTTGCCGTACCGCCTGCCCGTCCTCTCTCGAGGACGTCCTGCACGAGCGGTTCGCCCAGCTCCCCGCGCCCCGGCCGACGGCCCGGCTGACCCAGCGCTCCTACCGCAGCGCCGTCGCCCGCACCGCTGCCGTCGGCGAGCTCGGAGTGCCGCTGGACGTGGGCGAGTTGCGCGCACCGGGGGTGTACCGGCAGGCATACCGCCCCGAGGAACACCGCTACGGGGGCCGTCGGCTGATGGACGTGTCCGAGGACGTCTTCCACGCGTCGAGCCGGGCCGCCCTCGCACTCGTCCGCGCCCGCGCCGACGACAGGATCCTGCTCACCGACGGACTACGGACCCTGGCCACGGGCATCGGCGCACTGCTGCCCCCCTGGTCCGGGCCGGCCCCGGCCGCGGGCCCCGCCCGGCCGGACGACATGGCGGTATTGCGCACCTGGCTGTCACGCGCCCTGCGCATCACCGAGGGCTTCCTGCCGTCGGCGGCCGAAGGCGGGGACGAAGCAGGGCGGGCCCGGCGTGAACAAGCAGCGCTCGCCGGGGCCCGCCTGGCCGCCCGGCCCCGCCCCCTGCTCGCCGCCCTGTACGGCAACGACTCCCAACTGGCGGAACTGGCAGCCAAGTTCAGGACAGCCCGGACGCTGTGGTGCGACGCCGAGCGGGCGGGATGCACGACCGTCACGGCCGACGCCATCCTCGGCAGCCACCTGCACATGGCCGCCAACCGCCTCGGGCTCGGCGGCACCCGGGAGCTGCACCTGATGACCGCACTCGAAAGGGCGCTGGCCGAGCTCGCCTCGGCGGCGCCGCACGGAAAGGAACACACGTGAAACGTCATGCCCCGGCCGCGCACCCCGCGGCCACGGACCGCCCCGCCGGCTCACCGCCGCGAGCAGGGTCCGCCCACGAGGGACCCGGCAGAGACGCCCGGCGGCGCGACGACCTCACGGCGAGCGACGCACCGGTGATCACGGCGCGGGGCATCCGCAAGAGCTACCGGGGCCGCTCCGTCCTGGACCGGATCGACCTCACCGTGCACCGGGGTGAACTCTTCGCCCTGCTCGGCCCGAACGGCGCGGGCAAGACCACCCTCGTGGAAATCCTCGAGGGCTACCGCCGCCCCGACGCGGGAACCGTGCAGGTCCTCGGGGCCACCCCGGCACGGGCCGGAGCGGCCTGGCGTGCCCGCGTGGGCATCGTCCTGCAGGAGGCGTCGGACTTCGGCGAGCTGCGATGCGCCGAGGTGCTGCGCCACTTCGCCCGCTACTACCCCGATCCACTGCCCTGGGGCGAAGCGCTCGCCATGGTCGACCTGACGCGGTGCGCCCGCACGCGCGTCGCCCGGCTCTCGGGCGGCCAACGACGGCGCCTGGACGTGGCACTGGCTCTCCTCGGCCGTCCCGAACTCGTCTTCCTCGACGAGCCCACCACCGGCCTCGACCCCGAGGCACGCACGGTGTTCTGGCGCACCATCGCCTGCCTGCGTGACAGGGGCACGGCCTTCGTCGTCACCACCCACCACCTGGACGAGGCCGAGCAGGTGGCCGACCGGCTGGCCGTACTGGCCTCGGGCCGGGTGATGGCGCAGGGCACCGTCGACATGCTCGCCGAGGCCGTCCCCGACACCGTCAGTGTCACATGGCACACGGACAAGGGCGTCCGGACCCGTGAGACCACTCGGCCCACCCGGCTCCTGCGCGCCCTGCTCGCCGAACACGACGACGAGATACCCGGGCTCCAGGTGCGTCGCCGTTCACTCGAAGACATCTACACCGAGCTCATCGCACGGGCTCACGACAGCACGGAGGACCCCCGATGAGCGTCGCCGCTTCGGTCACCGCCCGTCCCTTGCGCCGCGGCCCCGTCCGCTGGTGCGGCCACACCCTGGCCCGAGGCGCCCTGGAGATGCGCCAGTTCGTCCGCGAACCCCAGGCCGTGATCTTCACCTTCAGCTTTCCCCTGGTCCTGCTGCTGTGCTTCGGTGCCGTCTTCAGCGGTACAGCGTCGGGAACGGACATCCCCTACCAGCAGGTGTTCGTCTCGGGCATCATCGCGGCCGGTGTCATGGGCAGCAGCTTCTCCACCCTGGGCATCGGCGTCAGCATGGACCGCTCCGACGGCACCCTCAAGCGGCTGCGTGCCATGCCCGTGCCGTGGAGCACCTACTTCGCGGGCAAGGTGCTGATGGTGCTCGCGGTGACCGTCGTCCAGAGCGCCGTACTGCTCGCGGCGGGAGCGCTCTTCTACGGACTCCGCCTGCCCGGCAGCCCCGGCCGCTGGCTGACCTTCGGCTGGGTGCTGGGCCTCGGCCTCGTCGCCTGCTCGCTCACCGGCCTGGCCGTGGCCTCCCTCATCCGCTCCCCGCGCGCCGCCCCCGCGGTGGTCACCCTGCCGTACGTGGTCCTGCAGTTCGTCTCGGGCGTCTTCTTCCCCTTCCGCGGCCTGCCCCACGTCCTGCAGAACATCGCCGCCATATTCCCTCTCAAATGGCTCTGCCAGGGCATGCGTTCGGTGTTCCTGCCCGATTCCTACCTCGCCGCCGAACCCGCGCACTCCTGGGAACACGGCCGCACCGCGCTGGTCCTGGCAGCCTGGGCCCTGGCGGCCGGAATGCTGGCGCTGCGTGCTTTCCGTCGCGCCGGACAGGAACGATGAGCCCCGCCGGCACCCGGGAGCGGAGCGGCCCCCTGGACGAGGACGGAGCGCACTGGCTGCTGCGTCCGCGCCCCGGCGTCACCATGCTCCCGGCAGGCCACGGCGAGACGGCGGTCATCCGCCACCCCTGGGGCGCCCTCGGCGTCCATGCCGCCGATCCTGCGGTACGACACCTCCTGACCAGCGTCACCACAGGCCCCCTGCACATCAGCGGCCTCACCGACCCCTACCACCGGCTGCCTGCCTGGTCCCGTCCCCTCTTGCAACGCTCCCTCTTCGTACACGGCGAGCCGCTGTTCACCGCTGTACCCGTGACCGACGCCGCCGTACGACCCCGTACCCCCGCCTGCCCGCCGGGCGCCGTGATACGGCTGTCCCGGTACGCCGCCTTGCGCCGCGGCCCCGACGGGATGGAATTCACCAGTCCGCTCTCGGAGGCGCGCATCCACCTCCACGGTCCCGTGGCGCTGGCCGCTCTCGCCGACCTGGCCGCACCACGCCTCCTGCAGGACCCCGATCCGGCCCGCGCCGCGCTGCTGCGCGTGCTCGCGGTTCACGGTCTGCTCGACCACCGTCCGCACTCCGCCCACGTCTTCGTCGAGGACACGCCGCCGCTCGCGGACTGGGAGGAGCACGACCTGCACGCCCACGTCCGCGGCCGCGAAGGCTGGCACGACCACCCCGCCGGAGCGATCCCCGACCCGGCCGCCGCCGAGGCACCTCCCACCCCGGCAGCATCCCCATCGGCCCCGCCCCTGGACCTGCCGCGTACAGCCCTGAGTCCCGGCCCACCGCTCACCGCGGCCCTGGCCGCCCGTGCCTCCGTGCGCGTCTTCTCCGGGGCCCCCACCCTCGACGCCCTCGGCACCCTCCTGCACACCGTCCTCGCTGCCACGCCGCGCCCCGGCGGCGGCCCGCCGCGGCGCCCCTACTCCTCCGCCGGCGCGGCCTACGCCGTCCGCCTCCACCTCCTGTGCGACGGCACTCCGCTCCCTGCCGGTGCCTACCGTTACGACCCGCACCACCACACGCTCACCCACCGCCCCGTCCCAGGGCTGCACCGCCTCCTGGACCGGGCCTCGGCCGCCGCGGGTGTCACGAGGCGCCCGCCCGTATTGCTGGTCCTCACCACCCGCATGCGCGACCTCTCCCGCCGCTACCGTTCCATCTGCTACCGCTTGGCGCTCCAGGAAGCAGGCGGCATCGCCCAACTCCTGGAACTCACCGCCCCCGCCGCTGGACTCGGCACCTGCCAGACCGCCCTCGCCCACGGCGGGGACACCGATGCCGCACTGGGCCTGGACCCCCTGGTCGAAACCTCGGTCACCGCCCTGCTGTTGGGCGCTCCCGAGTAGACCGGAGTCGGCTGGTGGTGCTGACAGCATCTGGACGACGGCATCAACAGCGTCTCGCCCAACGGGAAGGGTGGCTCGGAGAGGACCGGTCCCTTCGGCCGCACTCCGGTCAAAGCCCTTGTCCGCCATCGCCGGCGACCAGTCCCTGAGCCGCTCAGGCACAGGGTTCGGATGCGGCCTTCTTCAATGCCTCGTGGGCGGCGGATCCCTCGGGCGCGGTGAGGACCACGAGTTCGAGTGCGGGGGTGCCCGGGATGACGTAGGCGGCGTAGTCCAGATCGAGCCGTCCGGCCGTGGGGTGGAGGAACGCGTGGCTTCCCGCGGTGGGCCCTCGCACATCGTGTTCTTCCCAGAACGCGGCGAACTGGCTGCTTCGCTGCGCGAGTTCGGTCACGAGCTGTCTGCCGCGTTCGTTGTGGGGGTCCGCTGCCATGGCGTGGCGCAGCCGGTGCACATTGCTGCGCGCCACCTTCTCCCAGTCTGAGAGGAGTTGGGGTGCGCGGGGGTCGCAGAAAGCGAACCAGGCGTAGTTGCGGTGGCCGGGAGGAAGCTCGGAGAAGTCGACGAGCAGCCAGGAATCGGCGGCGTTCCAGGCCAGGATGTCCCGCATCGGTGTGACCACATGTGCGGGCCACGGCAGCGAGTCGAGCAGGCGCAGGGTCGTGTCCGGTACGTCCGGAAGGCCGGCTGCGTGCGTGGGGCCGGGTTTGTGCGCTGCCGCCGTGATGCCGAGATGGTGCAGGTGGCGACGCGCGTCGTCGTCGAGGTGGAGCGCGGTGGCGAGAGCGTCCAGGACTTCCGGTGAGGGGTGGCTCTGACGGCCCTGTTCGAGACGGGTGTAGTACTCGGGGCTGATGCCCGCCAGGGTGGCGACCTCGGCCCTGCGCAGTCCGTGCAGCCGGCGGGCGCCGGTGCGGGGCAAGCCTGCTGCTTCCGGGGTGATCCGCACCCTGCGGGAGCGCAGGAAGTGGGCCAGCTCGGACAGTTCTGCGGGCGGTGTCATACATCCAGTATCAGCCCCTTTGGGAATCACTGGAGGTGGCCCTGCCAGGGCCACCTCCAGCGGTACCTGCCTTCAGCGGTGTCTCGTCGCTGTCCGTTCTGCGGCCCAGACTGGCCGGGACAACCCTCAGCTCCTTGCGCTCCCGCGCCCCGGCCTTCTTGGAGTCCGCTGTGCCCGCATGTCCCACCGCATCACTCTCGCGCCCGCCGGCGGACCCCGGCCCCAGCTCCGGCGCGTCGGTGCTTGCCCGGTACGCACCACTGGCTGTGCTGAGTGCCGCGGCGGGCCTGGACGCGGGCGGCATCGCCGTTCTCAACAGCGCCCTTCCCTCGCTGAGTGCCCGGTTCGGATTGTCGGCGGCGAACTTGTCCTGGGCGGTGACCGGTTACGCGCTCGCGTTTGCCGGTCTGCTGCTGTGCGGTGGGGCGATGGCCGACCGGATGCGCCGTCGTCGTGTGCTGGTCTGGGGCCTGGTGGTCGTGGCGGCGGGCGGTGTACTGGCTTTCACAGCGCCCGTGTTCGGGATGATCGTCGTCGGCCGTGTGCTGCAGGGGGCCGGTGCGGCGATCACCATGCCCGCGGCCACGGCTCTGCTCACCACGGTCTACCCCAGTGGCTCGATGCGCTCGCGCGCCCTCGGCGTGTTCTCCTCGGCGCAAGCGGGCTGCTACGGAGCCGGCCTGGTCCTGGGTGGTGTGATCACCAGCACTCTTGGGTGGCGCTGGGTGTTCGCCCTGCAGGCGCTGGCAGCGGTGGCCATTGCCCTGGCTGCCGCACGATGGCTGCCGACGGGAGCGGCGCAGCGTCGGCGCGGCCTTGACCGGGTAGGGGCAAGCGCGTTGGTGGGGGCCCTCATTTTCGTGATCCTGAGTGCTGATCTGGCAGCCCGCCCGGGTGGTGTCCCGGTCGCGGGCGCGGTGCTCGCGCTCGCCGCGGCCTCCGGCTGTCTGTGGTGGCGCCGTAGCCGTGCCCCTGGCTCCAGGGCGGCGCTGTTGGATCCGGGCATCCTGCGTCTGCGCGGTGTGCGGACCGCGGTGGTGGTGGCCGGCGCGTTCTACTTCTGTGTCACCGGAACGTTGTTCCTGCTGCCGCTCTACCTTCAGCAGGTGCGTGGCATGTCCGCGGCGGTCTCCGGTCTCGCGGTCCTTCCCGTCAGCCTGGCCGTCTCCGTATCCGCACTCGTCGCAGGGCGTCTGATGAAGTCCCGCGGTCCACGCGCGCTCCTTGCCACCGGCACCCTGCTCACCGCCGGTGGTGTACTCCTGTGGTGCACGGCCGGGGCTCACAGTCCCTACGGGGAAGCGGTCCTGGCCGGTTTGGTCATCACGGGAATCGGGCAGGGACTGGCCTTCCCCGCCATCACCGCCACCGGCCTGAGTGATGTGCCGACCCGGGAGCACGGCACTGCCTCGGCCGTGACGATCACCGCCCTGCAGATCGGCAGCGGCATAGGCCCCACCGTCCTCGCCGGGATCGGCCAAGCCGTCTCCCCGAAAGGCCACGGTGACCTGTCGCTCGGCGGGTACCACCTCGCCTGTGCAACGGCAGCCGGACTCTTGCTCCTCATCGGCCTCCCCGCGGCTTTGCGCGCGGGTCGGCCTGGTGCGCGCTTCCCGGGGTGAATCGGCGTCGGCGCTCCGGTTGGTCAGCGGCGGTGGCCGCGCCGGTGTGCGCGGTGGATGAGCTGCTGTGCCACGAGGTGCCCCGAGGCGCCGCCGGGGCCGGGGCCGGGGTGGGTGGAGGCGCCGATCTGCCACAGGCCGGGCAGGGGCGTGGCGTGTCCGGGGGCGGCGGGCAGCGGGCGCCACAGGAGGTTCTGGTCGAGTTCGGCGGAGCCGCTGTACGGGTCGCCGGCCACCGCGTTGGGGTTGTAGGAGACCAGGTCGGCCGGGGTGATCGCGTCCCAGGCGAGCATCTTGCCGGGCAGGTCGGGTGCGTGGCGGGCGACGCGGGCCAGGACCCGGCGGACGTAGCCCTCGGTCAGCTCCTTCGTCTAGCCGCCGGTGACATCCAGCTCTGCGGGTGCCGATTAATCATCCGTGCTGGCCAAGTGGCATGTCCGTAGTTCTGCTTCCACTTAGCTCATCTAATCGACTGCAGGAGGGTGTCGGCGAGGCTGATGGACAGGGTCCGTGGTGGGTTGAGTGGGGGAGCGACATTTGGCGCTTGACGAGTGATCTCTACAGCGTCGTACGGCGCTTGACATCGCTTGAGGTGCGAAGGATGCTCAATACATAAGGAACCAGGAGGATTTGGCGCGCGGCTGGGGGTCAAGGGGTCGCAGGTTCAAATCCTGTCGTCCCGACCAGCGTTTTCGCAGGTCGGAGGCCGTTTCCGTGGGTAGCGGGAACGGCCTTTGTCGTTCCCGGAGTGGGAGCGAACGGGGAGCCCTCTGGGAGCGCTCTTGCTCCCAGCCTCAAGTGGGGTCAATCGGGACCGATTTGTGCGTCGTCCGATCGGGTCGATGTGGGGCGCGGTATGGGGAGGTTTCGCGCCGTCGTCAACCGTTGGGGGGCGAGATCACCCGGGGCGATGTTGATGTAGTGGGCATCGAGAGGCCTAAATGACCCTTGGCGGGTTCTGGCCGACCTTTGGCCAAGGGAGCGGGGTGCGATGCTCCCCATGGGACGGGGGTGGCGAGGCAGCCGAAATGACCGAGGGCCTCTATACCCGCAGGTCGGCGGGCCTTGCCTGTCCGCGTTGCAGCGCTCGCCGTCCCGTAAAGCCGGGGCAATGCCCCTTGGCGCCGCCCCGCAGACGGGGCACTCCCCAAACGGGAGCGCGGTAGGGCGCCGATGCGCGCGGTAAGGAGCCCCTGGCTTGGCCATGGGACGACCCATGGGACACCTCTGCGGGGACGCTGTCAGGGGCCATGGCGGCCCGTCCATCACTGGGGCGGGCTTGGGGCGGACCTACAAGTTGGCCAGGCCCGTGGCAGCGGCTCGGCAGATCCTGACTGCCGCAGTGGAAGTCCAGAGGCGAAGATAGCCGCCGAGTTGAGTAGGTCATGCTCGCCAGCGGCGTGAGTTCCGCCTGGGTCGCTGATTGAGCGGTGTGATGGGCTGTCAAGTCGGCGCGGCTGGACCTGTTGATCGTTGGCCGCAGGTTCGAGTCCTGGGCGGGAGTAGCAAAGGAAGGGAAGCAGAACCATTGCGGGGCGGTGCGGGGTCGCTGGTCGTCACCGCGACCGTGTCGTTCTGAACGCGGAGTCCGTCGGGTGGCCGAGGGCTCTGCGCAGGTTCGAGCCCCAGCGGGGCGCAACAGACTTGGGAACAGGCGCGAACCGCAATCTTCTGGTGGGCTGATCTCGATCGAGGCGACGTACACACCGCCGTACGACCAGCCTCCGGGGGCGATCCCCGCGCGGGGGGTCGTGGTTGAATTTCGGTTCAATGTTTAACGGCAGCCGTAGCATCGCCGTGGTGCGCTGGCAAACCAGCAGACGGGTATGTTCCGAGTCGTGGACGTTGCGGGTGCCGATAAAACATCCGTGCAGGTCACGCGGCATGTTGGTACTCGTGGAGTGAGCCGCCGAGTCGGTCTCGTCGGCGGACTTCCAGGCGTGTGATCTTTGCTGGTTGGTTGATCGGTTGGGGGAGTGGGTGAATGCGTGGCTTGTCCGAGGGTTCGGTGTGGCCGGTGCTGGTTGTAGTGGGTCTCGAACTCGCGCAGCGTGTGGAGGAGATGGCTCTGGTTCCAGATGAGGGTGCGGTAGAGGAGCTCCCTGCGGCATGTCTGTATCCAGCGCTCCATCAGGGAGTTCATTCGGGGTATTTGGATGCCGGTGGTGACGGCCGTCAGGCCGGCGTCGGTCATCAGGGCGTCGAAGGCGGCGGTGAACTTGGAGTCGCGGTCGCGGATGAGGAATCTGGCCTTGCTGCTCGCGTCTTCGAGGTGCATGAGGAGGTTGCGTCCGAGCTGCGTGATCCATTGCCCAGTTGGGTGTGGGGTGGCGCCCAGGATCCGGATTCGCCTCGTGGTGTGTTCGATGACGGCGAAGGCGTACAGGCGCGCCCCGGTCAGCGTGCGGACTTCGAAGAGGTCGCAGGCGAGCAGGGCCTCAGCCTGGCTGCGCGGGAAGGCGGCCCAGGTCGTGCTCTGCCGCTCGGGTGCTGGTGGGATGCCGTGTTCGCAGAGGATCTCCCAGACGGTGGAGGCGGCGACTTTGATGCCGAGGGCCGCGAGCTCGCCGTGGATGCGTCGGTAGCCCCACGAGCTGTTCTCGCGGGCCAGGCGTAGGACCAGGGTGCGGATTGAGCGGACGGTGGGTGAGCGCCCGCGCCGCTTCGGGGCGCAGGTTGCGGCGTGGCGCTGTTTGAGCAGGTTGCGGTGCCAGCGCAGGATCGTGTCGGGGCGGACCAGGAGCAGGAGGCGCCGCAGCTTGTCGGTGGGGAGGTGGTGAAGCAGGCCGGCGAGCACGGCGCGGTCGGTGTCGGTGAAGGTGGGCTTGCCGACTTGGCGCTGTAGGACCAGCAGTTGGTGCCGCAGCGCCAGGATCTCAATGTCCTTGTCCCTGTCGCTCCTCGACAGGAGCCGTAGCAGCGCGAGGGTGTTGGTCGCGGCGAGGTAGGCCAGGCGCAGCAGCACGACAGATCATCATGCCGCCAGCGCCCTGAGCACGTGAAGACTCCGAAGCGACTCGCGGGCATGGCCGGAGAGCGCCGATCAAGGCTGCGACCTGGGCGGATGATTTATCGGCACCCGCAAAGTCATGCTGGGACAAGGCCATCGCGTCACCTCTCGCTTCAACGAGCTTCGCTACTCGGAGAGTTGCGCGATGGCCGCCCCTTGGCCAGGGGTTATGCGGTGATCGCTGCTACACCACTCGGCGGGACACCATCCCCGCGGTGTGCGGGCAGGTCTGGCCATCTCCTGCAACCGCGCATCGATCTGCGCCCTACTCCCGCACGTGCGGGTCGAACGTCCACTTCCGCCATCCACACCCCTTGAGTAGCAGCGGAGCGCGCGCCGGGATGCCATATGGGGTTGGGTGTTTTAAAACGGGGGGGGGGGGGCCGGCCGGCGCGGCCCCCCCGCGGCGGAGAAAAAAACAACACCGCCAGCGCCGCCCCCGGCGG
>JBEYJY010000065.1:0-2543 GCA_040631425.1 Streptomyces sp. NPDC020096 | reverse complement strand
GGGTTTTTTTTTACCTCGGGCCCCCGCCCCCCACGCCCCCCCCCCCCCCCTTCTTAAACAACAACCCTTCGACTGCGTCGGGCCCTTCTGCGTGAAAGGCCGAGCCTGACCGGGGCGGGGTCCCGACGGCGAACTGTCGATCAGTGTGACGCAGGCGGGATGCTCTGCTCGTACTGGAAGACGTTGTGGGGGTCGTACTTCGCCTTGATCTGGCGCAGCCGCTCGAAATGCTGTCTCCCCCAGTAGGCGGTCTCCCACTCCTGCATTCCGACGTTCGGCACGTTGACGTAGGCGCCGTGCACGAAGTGCCGCAGCGCCTGGCTGAACTCGGCGGTCCAGGCCTGGGCCGTCGAGGTGAGCGGGTCGCAGACGCCTGGTTGTGTTGAACGAGTCCCCCAGGCTGCGCCGATCTCGCCGTAGAAAAGCGCGTCGCGATGCACGAACGCCGTGCCGCCGCGGGGCTCCCTCTTAATCGCCCCGCCGAAGGCATCGACGAAGTAGTTGCTCTCCTCCGTGGGAGCGTTTCGCATGAAGTGGCCGATGATGTCGATCGCCTTCTTCGGGAACGGCTCCTTGACGAACTCCGAGAAGAACTTCTGGTTCGCGGGCTCTTGCGCGATCGGGGTCTGGGCTCCCGCAAAGATGTCGCCCCAGTTACCGACCTGCACCGTGACGTCGGGCGTGCCGACCGACAGGATCGGGGCCAGCATCTCTTTGGCCTGTGCCGCCGACCCCTCCGCGAGCCACGCGCTCAGCAGGATCTGGGACTTGTGGATCTCGAGCTCGGATCCGAGACGGTTGTCGGCGAAAGGTACCGTATGCTGCCATGCCTCGAAGACCCCGTGCAGGTCCCCAAGTCCATCCCATTTCGCCTGCACATAGGCGAGACTCTTGAGTGGGTGCACCTTATAGGTGAGTTGCGTGACGATCCCGAAGTTGCCGTTTCCCGCCCCGCGGAGCGCCCAGAGCAGGTCGCAGTTGTCTTTCAAGTCCGCCTTGATCACCTTGGCGCAGTCGTGACCCGACGGGACGACGACCTCGGCCGCCATCAGGCTGTCGCAGGCCATGCCGAGCCAGCGGTTGAGGGGGCCGAGGCCGCCGCCGAGCGTCGCACCGGACAAGCCTACGCTGCCCTCACTTCCGGTCGTGACCGCAAGGTTCTGCTTTGCGAGCGTTGTCACCGCTTCCAACTGGTTCAGCCCGGCGCCAACCGTCGCGGTAAGAGAGGCAGTGTCGATCTGGACCGACTTCAGCTGGCTGACGTCGATCACGATGCCGTTGTCGACGTTCGACCAGCCCTCAAGGGCGTGACGGCCGCTCCGTACTCGCAGCGCGACGTTGTGCTGTCGCGCCCACGTGAGGGCGTTCACCACGTCCTGGGTTTCCTGTGCGAAGACGATGACCAGCGGATAGTGAGAGAAGAGCTGGTCGAAGCCGAGTCGCGCATCCGTGTACGAGGCGTCACTGGGGCGGACGATGTGGCCAGTCAGCTTCGCTGGCGGGCATCCCGAGCTTTTGCTCGGGTCGCTTGCGGCCATAAGGCCCGGGGCGCTCGCGGCCGCAATATCCGGCGCGCCTGCGGCCGTAAGGCCCGGGACAACGACCGCGCCGACGCCAGCGGCCGCCGACGCCTTGAGCATGTCGCGGCGAGAAAAATCGCTCACGGTCCAGATCCTCTCAATCGGGGCTCCACCAGTAGGCGACTAAGGGAACCCTTACCCGCCAGCCGCCGGGCAGTCCTTTGTGGCCGACCCCCGCACCGTAACGGGGTGACGTGGCGATGTTTCCGTACACGCCAATTGAGGACGATGACGACAGCCTGAAGGAGTAACTCAGCGGATCCCGTCATAACCGGCTTGGACGATCGTCGAGGGTCGTGACGCAGCGAAGCTTCTTGAGGAGCGTCAACAACGTCCGCACCACGCAAGAAGCTTCGTTGGCTACTTATCGCCGCCCTCGGGCGTTCCTGAGGACCTGGTTTCCCGTACACCACAGGCGGGGTTCGTGTCGGCTGACGGGGTGACTTGTTGGTCCGGGCGTGGAGACGCGCTGCGCGACGCGGGGATGCACTACGAGACGCGCAGACGCCTCACCCTCGAACGCCCCCTGTAGTACCTGGCGAACGAATCCCAGCCTGCACGAGTGGGCCGGACGGCTGCCAATCGCTCAAGAGAAAGAAGGCGAAATCAGTTTCCCGGACCCACCAGGAGACTGAACTGACTGCGCATGAAAACATGCTCCATGCGGACGAGCGCATTCCAGCCGACGCGCCGATCTTCATTCGGAAACGACCGGTTAGACACACCATCGTCGACGGCACTTTGAGCGTGTGGGTGCCCGATACTCGGCCGCGCTATGCGACCTGGGAGTATTCGTGTATCACTCCGCCGAGGTGGTCATGGCGGATGACCTTGCAGTCGGGGCGGACGGGGTCTGGGAGCGGTCGCCGTGGTGCCGCCTGACCGAGGGCCCGGTGCGGCCGATGGGCGTTGAAGTGTTCCTGGTATGCGGCCAAAATGTGCCGCAGGTGATTTTCGTTGACG
>JBEYJY010000064.1:0-30233 GCA_040631425.1 Streptomyces sp. NPDC020096 | reverse complement strand
AGACACGCCCGCGGTCGGCAAAGGAGCGCATGATGATCGCCTCCCGGGTGGAGCGTGGGATGCCGACACGCTCAGTGTCCGCCGCAGCGCGCACCGCGCGACCACCTGCAGTGGCGCACGCGGTCTGGCCTGGGCGTACCCCTTGTCGTGGCGCGGTGAGGGTACGGGATGCGTTCTTGCTGCGGTGTGGTTTCAGGTGGTCGAGCCCGAGCCCAACGATCCGCTCGCAGGGGGCAGTCGTAGGAGGCAAGGGTGATCTGCTTGAGCTGGGCGAAGACGCCAATGCCCGGGGACTGCGGCGGTCCTGCCGCAGTCCCCGGCTTGCGGGGCGGATTCGGGGCGGACGGCGGTGCGCCGGGCGCCGAGGGTGTCACCCGTGGTGGTGGTGGCCGTGGTGGTGACGGTGGCCACGGTGGTGGTGGTGACGGTGGCCGTGGTGGTGGCGGTGGGCGTGGCAGGCGGAGAGCTGGAAGGAGGCGATACGGGTGTTCCAGTTTCCGGTGCCATCGGCCGGTTGGTACTGGTTGGTGTACCAGAACGTGCAGTTGTTCACGGGGTCGATCGCCATGGAGGTGTAGTCACCCCAGCGGTTGCTTCCGGTCTGGGAGCCTGTGCCGGTCCACACGGTGGTTTCGTGGAACGTCATCAGGTTCCGCGGGTCGTGCGCCAGGCGTCCGGTGATGCGGATCGAGGGGTGGGCCTGGGAGGACGATCGCGAGTATCCCAGGGCGATGTCGCCCTTCTTGTCCTGGGCTGCGGAGCCCATCCACCGGTACGTGGGCCCCGGAGCGTAGGTGCTTTGCTGGTGGACGACCGGTCGGCCGTGGTGCAGCCGCAGTTCGTACCAGCGCACGCCCACGCCGCCGCGGGCGTCGACCGCGTGGTTGAAGACCAGGGACTGGTGGTCGCCGAAGTTGCGGTAGGCGAACCGGTACATGGGAGAGTAGGAGAGCGAGTCCAGTTTCTGGGTGGTGCCGGCCTGGGGGACGCAATGGGTGGGATCGGTACTCTCGCAGGCCCTGGTGTAGTGGGCCACCCGCAGCTCCCGCGGGCCCGTGACGATGGTGCGGGTCTGGTCTGTCCAGTCGACGTGGAACCGCCAGTACTGCAGAGTGTCGTCGGTGGGGCCGAGGTTGATCAGCAGGTTGGGCTCGCCCCGCGGGGGTGGGGTGGTGCCGTCGAGGTCCGAGTTGAGCGGGATGGTCGATGCCGGGAGGGTGTAGCACTGCTGGTCGGCGTCGGCTCCGCGCAGCATCCTGTGCCGGTCCCAGGCGCACGTCTCGAAGAGCGTTCCGGCGGCGGTGGCGGTCACGTAGTAGGCGTCCGGCCACACGGCGACCTTCGGGTGGTCGGGGAGGTTCTGGTACCCGAAGTCGTAGCGGTAGTACTCGCCGGTCGCGTCCGCGGTGCGGGAGACGCCCACGCACAGTCGATTCGTGTTGGTTACGTTGTCGCGGGCGAACTGGTTGATGATCCAGCGGTGGGCCAGGGAGTCCCAGCGGACTACGGGGTCCCCGAGGAAGGCGTTCTGAGCGAACTCGCACGGTCCGCCGAACCCGCTGAACAGGGTTTGGGTCGTCAGCGGCCCCAGTAGCGTGGCACCGGACTTGGAGTACACCGCGAGTTCGAAGTTGGTGATCTCCATGATCTGGCGGGAGCCTACTGAGGCGTTGGGGTCAGGAGGGACGCCTCCGCCCTCCCGGATGCCCTCGAAACTGACGCCCAACCGGATCCGGCCCCGGCGGCCGTTGTGGTTCTGCACCACCCGATTGGGACCGGTGGCCTTGGTGAGGGTCAGGTGTGGCACCTTTCTCTGAGGCATGGCGTGGGGGGAGGGTCGGAGATGTCTGGATCTGTGCACCAGCTCACGCAACGGTGGCGAGGTGTCATGGTGCACCGCGGGGCCGGAGTCAGGGGACCGAGAAGCCTGCGTGTGGAAGGCAGGCTTGGGTACGGCTTTGGCGGCGGGCGTGGCGGACCACGCCGGGGAGGCCACCAGTGCCGCTCCCACTGAGGCGACGGCGACGATCGAACGCAAGGCACGGGATACGTGCATCAATCCTCCGAACGGGTCGGTGAGCCGACCCGTTCGGCCGCCTGGTGACGGCATCGTCCGAGGCAACCCCCACCCGCATGCGGGGGTTGTCGCGATCTCCCCGCGCCCCGGGCACGGCGGGCACGTTCCGAGGACACAGTATGAGGGCGGGCGACTCATCTGATTGTGTGGAAAACCCAGTTATCCACCTCGTCCGCCCGACGCTGGGGTGACCGGCGTCGTGTCGGGTGTGGCTCAGCCTTATGGCGCTGCCTACATGACGGCCAGCCGAGCTCGTCCAGCTTTACGTGGCCGAGGGCCGGGATCGCAGTTCTCGCCTCCTCCGCCCAGGACGACGGGTTTCCCACCCAGCGTCATGCCCTCTCGGCGGTCATCCGGCCGACGGCTCGGATGACCTGCCGTCGGGTGGCCAGACGGCGCGCGAGAAAGGCCATCACCCGATTCATGCGCCCTGCGATGACGCTGGGCGGTGGGTTTCTGCGGTCCAGGGCGGCCAGCGCGGTGCGGACGACGTCGACGGGCGAGGAAAGCCTGCTCCCTCCGGCGGCCTGCGTGGTGCCCACGACGTCGAAGAACTCGGTTTGGGTGGCACCGGGGGACAGGGCCAGCACCCGCAGACCGGTGCCGCGCGACTCCTCCCACAGCGCCTCGGTGAGGCTCAGCACGAACGCCTTGGTCGCCCCGTACAGCGCCATACGCGGGTTGGGCTGGTAGGCGGCCATGCTCGCCACGTTGACCAGCACCCCGCGACCTGCCGTCCGCAGTTGCTCGATGAAGGCGCGGCTGATGTCGGCCACCGCGGTCACGTCGACGGCGATCTCCTGGTGCATCCGTACCGGATGCGCCTGGTGGAAGGGGCCGAAGGTGGCGAACCCGGCGTTGTTGATCACGCTGGTGACGTGCAGGCCGAGCTGGTCCAACTGCTCGGCCAGCGCCTGCCCGGGGTTGCCGGTGCCCAGGTCCATCGCCAGCACGTGCACCTGGATCCGGTGGTGCTCGCGCAGCTCGGCGGCCAGCTCCTCCAGGCGTTCCCGGCGGCGGGCGACCAGCACCAGGTCGGAGCCGCGGGCGGCGAGCTGGCGGGCGAACTCGGCGCCGAGGCCCGCACTGGCACCGGTGATCAGTGTGATCTGACCGTGGTAGTCAACGGCTGTCATGACTCTCCCTGTGTGCAGTCACTGCTTTCCTGGCAGTTAATGTCAGGCAGGCGGTCGCTGTCCAGTGGAGGGTAGTCTTGGTTTCCATGACGACCTTGTGGGACCGATCGCGGCAGGTCGCCGTCCGGGAAATCCTGGACACGGCGGTTCGGCTGTTCACCGAGCAGGGCTACGAGCAGACGACGATCGCGCAGATCGCACGGGACGCGGGGATCTCGCAGCGCTCCCTGTTCCGCTACTTCGGCACCAAGGAGGACCTGGTTTGCGGGGACCAGGAAGCGCAGGGCGAACTGCTGAAACGGACCGTCGAGCAGCAGCCGGCCGAGGTCTCCCCCTGGGACGCCCTGCGTGCCGGGTTCGAGGTCATCCTCACCGCCAACCACACCCAGGAGCGGGTGCTGGAGCTGTCCCGCCTGACCTTCGGCACCCCCTCGCTGCACGCTCGATACATCGAGAAGCGGCTGCGCTGGCAGGCCGAACTCGTCCCGGTCATCCAAGCCAGGCTGGGCACCAGCACCGGCCCGGCCCCCGACCCGCGCGCCAAGGCGATCGTCGCGACGGTCTTCGCCTGCGTCGACACGGCCACCGAGCTCTGGGCCGAGCACGGCGGACGGCTCGACCTGGCGGACCTGTACGACCAGTGCCTCGCTGCGGTGCGGGGCGACGGCTGAGGCGCGCATCCCAGCACCACACCGCCGCTCCTACGAGGTATCAGCTTCGAAGCGGTGCGCAGCCGGACGGTAGTCCCGGGCAAGTCCTCGTCAGGATCGGCCTAGGTTATGAGAACGGCTGCAACGGCTCGATCCGCGCCGTGCGTCAGCCAACGGCGCACCCGGACCAACGACCTGCTGGCTGGTCCAAGGCTGCACAGTCGGCGTCAGGTGCCTTCAGGATCCAGCTCGAACGTGAAATAGATGCTCAGACAGTAGGGCTCGTCTTCGTCGTGAAAGACATCCCACGACACGTCTGACAGGCGGATTTTCTGATCCCGCACCCACTCATGGGCTTTTTCAAATGCTTCCGCTGCAGTTGCGGCGAGGAACAGCTTCCTGGCCATGGGATGCACGCCGGTCTCGGCGCCCGAGTCGTCGAAACCTTCCGGAACATCCAGACAGAAGTTGGGATCCAGCACCATGGAGTGCAACCTTTCCCGTCGGTCTACCAGTACGACAGAGGCCGGTCCTCTGAGCGTGACGCGTGGTAAGACCGTCGCAGGCCCAGGAAGGGTTGCTTCCGCCGGCCAAGCGGCGAGGTGACGCAGTGGCCGTCGATGACGCGGTGCCGAGTAGGCAGTGCGGCACGACAGCACCGCGCAGCTCTGCGCCTGCCGGAAACCTCGTCCATGCAGGTCAAGTAGCGTGTTGATATTCGTGGATGACTCCTCCCAGGCGATCGTGTCGGCGTATGTCGAGGCGGGCGATTCGTTCAGGATCGGTGATGGGTTCCGGGACAGCGCGTAGCGGTGCCGCCTGCTTCTTGGCCTGGTGGGGCCGGTGGGCATTGTGGTGCTGCTCGAACTCGTGAAGTGCGTGGCGGAGATGGCGCTCGTTCCAGACGAGGGTCCGGTCGAGGAGTTCGTGGCGGAGGGTTTGCACCCACCTCTCCATAATTGAATTCATTCTCGGCATCTGGACGCCGCTGAGGACGAGTTGTATGCCAGCGTCGGCGAGAATCTGGTCGAAGAGCTCAGGGAACTTCGCGTCGCGGTCCCGAATCATGTACTTGGCCCTGGCGCCAGTGTCCTCCAGGTCCATCACCAGGTTCTTCGCAGCCTGGGTCACCCAGCCGGCAGTCGGATGCGTAGTGGTGCCGAGGATCCGCACGCAGTGGCTGGCGTGTTCGATGACGGCGAGGATGTACTGGCGCTGGCCGGCCAGGGTCATGGTCTCGATGAAGTGGCAAGCCAACAGTGCATCGTGTGCCGTTCGGAAACTCATCGCTGCTGCTCGGAGGGGGTCTGGCGCGGCACTACGGTCTGCTGGAAGCCTGTCCGGGTGATCGTCTCATGGTGTACCAGGTGGCTCGGAAGCTGTTCGCGGCTCCGGCGTTGCTGCTGCGACGGGACGCGGCCAACGACGCGGAACTGCTTGTTCTGCGGCACGAGAACGCGGTGCTGCGGAGGCAGCTAACGAGGCCAGTGCGGTACGAGCCGGCGGATCGCCTGTGGTTTGCGGCGCTGTCCTCGCTGATCCCCCGGCGCCGGTGGGCGCAGGTGTTTCCGGTGACGCCCGCGACGTTGCTCGCGTGGCACCGCAGGCTGATCGCGCGTAGGTGGGACTACAGCATGCGACGGAGGCCCGGGAGACCGTCGACCGTGGGTGCGGTGAAGGCGCTGGTGCTGCGGCTGGCCAAAGAGGATCCTCGTTGGGGCTGCCGTCGGATCCAGGGCGAACTGATGCGGCTCGGACACCCGGTCGGCACGACGACGGTCTGGGAGATCCTTACCGCGGCGGGGATCGATCCAGTCCCGCGCCGTGGAGGACCGACGTGGCGCGAGTTCCTGACCGCGCAGGCCAAGGGCCTCATCGCCTGCGACTTCGTACACATCGACCTTGTCGACCTGCGCCGGGTGTATGCGCTGGTGTTCCTCGAGCACGGCACACGCCGGCTGCACATCGCCGGGGTGACCGCACATCCCACAGGGTCCTGGACGGTGCAGCAGGCGAGAAACCTCGCCGTCGAGTTGGGCGTACGGGTCGACTCACTGCGTTTCCTGGTCCGCGACCGGGACGCGAAGTACACCGAGTCCTTCGACGCGGTCTTCACGGCCGACGACATCCAGGTCGTGAGGACCGCGCCGCGGGCTCCCCGGATGAACGCGCACTGCGAACGGGTCATCGGAACCCTGCGGCGCGAGGTGCTCGACCACCTGCTGATATGGAACGAGACCCACACCCGGCAGCTCCTCGACGCCTACGCCCGGCACTACAACAGTCATCGCCCACACCAGGCTCGGGGACAACTCCCGCCCCTCGCCCAGTAGCACCCGGCGCCTGTGGTCAACCTGACCGCTCACCGGCTCCTACGCACCCGAGTGCTCGGCGGCGTGATCAACGAGTACAGATACGCGGCTTGACCAGCAGCGACGAGTTTCCGAACACCACAGCCGTGTGAGAGCGGAGAGCATGGCCCGGTCGGCCCACGACAGCCGTGGTCGCTCGACCTGCCGGCGCAGGACGGCGACCTCCTGGCGCAGGGCGAGGATCTCGGCCTTGTACGCGGCGGAGGAGCGCCCCAGCAGTGCCAGCCAGCCCAACAGTCGACAGAGGACCAAGTACAGCAGTCGTAGACCCACGAACTGGGATCATGCCCGGGGCACAGCCGCACACACCCGCTGGTCAGCCGAGGTACGGCAGTAAAGACACCCTTCAGGTCAGGGCAGGCCGGTCGGGCCCTGGTACAGGCTGCCGGCGTACCGGTGGAGTGCGGCCGTCACCCGCGCGGTGTCATTGCCCGCGATGCCGCGTCCGTGGAACGCAACGATCCGCGGCTGCTCGGAGTCGCGCACCGGGCCGCTCTGCGAGCGTCCGTCGGAGGTGCGTTTCTCGCGGGGCGTGGCGTTCACAACCACCTCGCCGCTGCCGGGCTGCTGGAGCCGCACAGCCGTCAGGTCGCTCCACTTGTAAACGCGCAACTTGTTGTCACCTACCACGGTCATCCCGCCTGGGCTAACGGTCAGGCTGTCCAACTCAGGGGACCTCGCGTGGAACGCCACGATCAACCAGAAGAGGTAGTAGGCAGAACCACCAAAGATCGCAGCTCCGATGAACAAGTAGGCCAGCCAGGAGGAGTTGGCGTTGAGCATCAGAAAAGCGGTTCCGTCATGCTTGAACCCCGCGCCGGTGCATGCGCCGATCACCGCGAACAACCCACCCCCGAACTGGGCGCCATTCTGGGCCTGGTGTCTGACCGTTGCCTTGCGGCCGCTGGCGATGGCAACAGGTTCACCGCCCATCGCCTCCGTGGGCGTTGCCTCACCTTCGCTGGACGGGCCGGGGTTGGCGGAGGTGCCGGGATCGAGCTGAGTGCTGCGTGTTTGCCCCGACGCGGGTGCGGGAGCTGGTGCGGTGAGGGCGCGCAAGGCGCTGGTGTGCTGCTGGATTGCCTCGCGGGCGCCGGTGATCCCCATCCATGCGCCCGGGCCAAGCGCGACACCCAGCTCCTTCTCGCACCATGTCTGCACGTCTACCGGTGTCGGGCGTTGGTCGGGGTCCTTGTGCAGGCAGGCGGTGATCAGCCGGCGTAGCGGCAGGTCGATGGCGGAGAGGTCCGGGGTGTCAGCGACGACGCGGTGGGCAACGGCCCACTCGTTCTCCGCCGCGAACGCCTCACGGCTGCTGGCGAGGAAGTACAGGGTGGAGCCGAGGGCGAAGACGTCGGAGGGCGCGCCTACGGCGTGTCCTGCAGCCTGCTCGGGCGACATGTACAGCGGGGTGCCGATCCGGGTGGAGTGGCTGCTGTAGGTCACTGACTGTGCCAGGGATTTGACGATGCCGAAGTCGATGACCTTCGGACCGCTCTCGTCCAGGATGATGTTTCCGGGTTTGAGGTCCCGGTGCACCACCTTCGCGGCGTGGATGTCGGCGAGGGCTTGGGCGATGCCCCAGGCCAGTAGTATCACCTGACCGGTCGGCAGGTATCCGTGCTCAACCACCAGGTCCCGCAGGGACGGCCCAGCCACGTACGTCGTGGCCAGCCATGGCCGCTCAGCTCGGGGGTCGGCGTCCAGCAGCGGTGCGAGGTGGGCGCCGCGTACCTTCTGCGCGGCGCCCACCTAGTGCGCGAACCGCTGCCCGAACTCCGCGTCCCTGGCGAACTCGCTACGGATCACCTTCACAGCCGCCGGCTGCCCGCCGGGGGAAAAGGCGAGGAATACCTGCCCCATGCCGCCCTCGCCCAGCCGCGCCACCAGCCGGAAGCCCCCGAGCCTGTCCGGATCGTGCGACTGCAGTGCAGGAAACCGATATGCCGCCCTCGACATGAAGTGCTCCCCCCGTCTTCCCGCTCCGGGATACCCCACGACTCGACCGTGCGTCGCGTTCGCCCCCACCGAGGTTAGGACGACTACCTGACGTGTCGCCAGATCATACGGCCGCTGCTCTCCCGGTAACGAGCCGTCACCCCAGCCGGGCACGGAATGTAAGCCAGCAGGATCAGTGGCACGGTTCTTACCCGCACCCCCATCACAGGCTGGATGAACCACCGCTCCGGCTCCTCCGCGCCACGTCGGCTGTCGTGGCGCCGATCCGCGTGGCTGCGCGCGCCCGGCCGCATCGTCCCTGGAAGCTATGTGGCGTTGAGTGGGAGGAAAGCGGTGAGGGGTGGTCTGCGGCCGCGGTTGCCGAGTCGGGCGCGCAGGGCTTGGTAGCGGGCCTGTTGGAGCGCTTCGCGTTGTTCGGTATTGAGGGGAGGTGTGCTTGTAAGGACCTCGTTGAACTGTGTGACGGCCTAGTGCAGGGCTTTTACCGGTGTGTATACGGGGGTTGGGCCGGGCTCCGGCCGGTCGTCGGTGGAGGTCTCGGTGATGTCCTGGAGGAGGGGATGTTCTGCGGCTTTCCATAGCGTCTGGAAGTACTGGATGTCTCCGCCGAGGACGTGAAGCAGGCCGCTGAGGCGATCCCAGTTGTGTGTGTCGGTGCCTGTGAGGAGGGCGTCGACGTGATCGGGGGTGAGGCGCCACTGGGTGGCGACCGTGATGTCGTGGGAAGTGGGTTGGCTGCGGAGGACCAAGCCAGCAGCCGCATCCAGCCGAACAAGAGGCAGCCGAATCGGTAGACTAGACGGAACGTCACGTTCCTGAGCGTTGGCCGATGCGGTCACGAGCACTCTCGGTGTGATCACATCGTGACCCTCAAGCTGCGGCTCAACGTAGGTGACAGGGTTGTCGGCATCCACAGGCCGCGCACGGCCCGTGGGACGCCGTGATCGACACGCAGCTCCGACTTTCCGCCGTGCGATGTCCTGTTGATGGCTAACGCACTCCAGCGACAGGCAGGCCGTTGGGTGCACATCTCAACCGTCTCCGTCTACGCCGACTGGCCGCACCTGCCGCTTACGGAGGAATCGCCCGTGCTGGACTGCCCAACGGATGCCGACGAGACGTACGGGTACACCGGCCACGATGGCTCCCCAACTGCCTACGGTTCCAGTAGGCGGGCGGAGAACGGGCCGTCACCCAAGTGTTCGGGGACGGGGCCGTGTTCCTGCGACCTGCCGCGACCCGGGCCGGTGCAGCGAGTCGGCGCTCTCGCGAAGGCAAAGGTCCAGGGGTGTTCCGGTGTGCGGCGGGAACAGCCGGTCCGGCCGACAGTGTTGCACCGGTCAAGAGATCGGCGCCGCGCGGGCGGGGAACACAGACACGCAGGAGGACTGTTTCATGAATGACTGGCCCTTGACGCTCATGGCCGTACACGCCCACCCCGACGATGAGGCCACTGGAACAGGAGGTGTCCTCGCGCGGTACGCGGCGGAGGGCATTCGCACGGTTCTCGTGACGTGCACCGACGGCGGTTGCGGTGACGGACCGGGGGGTGTCAAGCCGGGCGATCGCGGGCACGATCCGGCGGCCGTCGCCTTGATGCGGCGTCAAGAACTCGAGGGCAGCTGCGAAGTCCTGAAGGTCAGTCATCTGGAGATGCTGGGCTACGCCGACTCCGGGATGATGGGCTGGCCGACCAATGACGCCCCCGGCTCCTTCTGGCAGACACCTGTGGAGGAGGGCGCTGCCCGACTTGCGGAACTCTTGCGACGCTACCAGCCCGATGTGGTCGTCACCTACGACGAGAACGGCTTCTATGGCCACCCCGACCACATCCAGGCCAACCGCATTACGATGGCGGCGCTGGCGATGACCGCGCTGACACCGAAGGTGTACTGGACGACGGCGCCCCGTTCGATGTTGCAGCGGTTCGGGGAGGTTATACGCGAGTTCGGTGCGGACGGGCAGGAGCCGGATCCGGCTGAGGCCGCCGCGATGGCCGAGATCGGACTCCCCGACGAGGAGATCACCACCTGGGTGGACACCACCGCGTTCGGCGGCCAGAAGTTCGATGCGCTGGCCGCACACGCCAGCCAGGGCGAGAACATCTTCTTTCTCAGGATGGGCCAGGAGAGGTTCACCGAGTTGATGGGCGTCGAGACCTTCGTGCGTGTCCAGGACACCACCGGAGCGGCCGTGCCCGAGAACGACCTGTTCGCCGGACTGCGCTGATCCGCTCGCCCACCGGGGGGGGGCAGAGAGCTCATGGCCAGCGGGCGAGTTCGAGCCGGTTGACGGGCGTGAGGTTGCGCTGTGTGGTGAGGGCGCGTATGCGCTGCTGGGCGTGGGCCACGCGCTGGGCGGGCGCCGCTGCCGTCACGGTTGCTCGCGGTGGAATGGGCACAAGAGTACGGGGAGGCGCTGACATCCAGGTCGGGACTTTGCCAGGGGCCTATGCAACGTCCTGGTGGCCGAGGCACGTCGAGTTGTGCACTGCGGCGTTCTACCGTTTTCGCACGGAGGCAGCGGCCGGGTCCCGGAAAGCGCTCCGCCCGTCGTGCGGTCGGGGCACTTCCGCTTTCTGCTCCCCGTAGCGCTTCAGAATGGCTTCAACGGCTGTGAGCTGGGGATTCGTCGGATGGTCAGCTGTGTGGGTGCCGAAAAATACGTCCGCGCAGGTCAGGTGGATATGTGCGCGCGTGGGGGAGGGGTGTGAAAGTTGGTCGTGGCGAAGGCGTGGGGCGGCGATGCGTGAGCGCTTGACGGCTGATCTGTTCGGCTGGGTATGGCTCTTGAGGGAGGTTCAGGGCATGGAACCAGTGCCATCGCGTGGTGCAGTTTCCCCGAAGGGCGCAGTAGAGCGGCGTAGGGGCCTCGGTTAGGGGATGCGGCTGCGTACAGGTATCGGAAGGGCTGCTACGTCTCGTGACGGAATGACCGCATAGAGTTGCGACGCGACTGGGGGTCAAGGGGTCGCAGGTTCAAATCCTGTCGTCCCGACCAGCGTTTTCGCAGGTCGGAGGCCGTTTCCGCGGGTAGCGGGAACGGCCTTTGTCGTTCCCGGATGGGGAGCGAACGGGGAGCTCTCTTGCTCCCAGCCTCAAGTGGTGTCAATCAGGGGCGATTTGTCCGTCGTCCGATCGGGTCGATGTGGGGCGCGGTACGGGGATGTTGCGTGCGGTCGTCAACCGTTGGGTGGCGAGGTCACCCGGGATAATGTTGATGTAGCGGCCATCGAGAGGCATAAATGCCCCTTGGCGGCTTTCAGCCTCATTTTGGGGTGGGAGTGTGGGGCTGCGCTCCCCACGGGACAGGGGTACGGCTACCGCCCGAGGTGCCTCGATCCTCCATTCGTACAGGTCAGCCCTCATTGTCTCTCTACGGCGCCGCGCCCTTCGCACCGTAAAGCCGAGGCAATACCCCTTGGCGCCGCCCCACAGACGGGGCACTCCCAAAACGGGAGCGTGATACGACGCCGCTACGCGCGGTACGGAGTCCTTCGCTTCACCATGGGACGTCCGATGGGACGCGCCTCCCGGAACGCCGACAGCAGACGCGGCGTCCGTCGCTGGGGCCGAACTGGTCTCATACCGTCCCTCGTCAAGTAGCCCGTCCCCGACGGCTACGCCCTGTGTCGCGGTGCGCTGCAACAGCCAACGGATCCTGGGCTGTTGTTCTCCAAGTGTGATGGGCGGCCACCAGGTTGTCTCGAACGGGCCGGAGATCCGGTGGCGCGCGCCTTTGCATTGGCACCGATCCGAGAGGACCAAGCATCAGACGGCCCCTGCGCAAGGCCGGTTGGCAGTTGGCCGCAGGTTCGAGCCCCCGGCAGGACTCGAACCTGCGGCCAAGCGCTTAGAAGAGACTGATTTTGTTCGAAATGATCAAGGTTGTGACCTGCGGCAGAGCGCCGAGCGTGGAGGTCGGATCGTCCGGCGCCACCATGTATCCACCGGAGGACATCATTCCGGTCACCTCCCCATACCGCACCGGAATCTTGTCGCTCGGCTCAAAGCGGGGGATGTTGGGGCGGTACCGCTTCCCCCTGCTTCTTGTTGCGCAGGAACTGGTACGGCGAGGTGGGCACCTCGGGCGATGGTTAGAGACGCCGCTGTGAGCAGCCATCGGGCCGTCGTTGGTTGTCGTTGTTGGTCAGCGTTGGGCACCGTCGGACGGCCCAGGGGCGGCCCAGGTGGGCCCGCGAGACGGCAAGCCGTGACCACCGCACGTCACGCTCGCCCACCCCGATGCCTGAGCGCGAGCGGAAAAGGGCCGGGCCCGCGCCGCAGCAGTGCGGCACGGGCCCGGCCCTTGTGCGTCGGCGTGTCCGTCAGAACGCACCGGTTCCGTTCGGCGTCCCGAGACCCGTCGGGCCGTCGTAGCCGGGGCCCGCGGTGCACAGGTAACTGCCGCCACACGACCCGTTGCTGCCCGACGTGACATCGTTGAGCGCGGAGGTGTGGCTGTACGGGTAGGTGCCGTCGGTGACCTGGGCGGTGTTCCCGGCCAGCGCGTAGACGCTCGCGATGATCGGCGACGATGCGCTCGTACCGCCGACCTGGACCCATCCGTCCGCGCCCTGCGCCAGACCGAGTTGGAGCTCGATGTCGCAGAACGAGCCGCCGCTGCAGCTGTTGTACGTGTCGTAGACCGCGACCCCGGTGTTGGGGTCGGCGACCGCCGACACGTCGGCGACGGTGCGCTTGCCGCACCCGGAGTCGTGCTGCCAGGAGGGCTTCGCCTCGTACGCCGAGCAGCCCGAGCCCGAGCCGCTCCACGCCGTTTCGCTCCAGCCGCGCGAGTTCGACGCCTTGCTCAGCGACGTGCCGCCCACCGCGGTGACGTACGGGGACGACGCCGGCCAGTAGACGCCGTAGCCGGAGTCACCCGAGCTCGCGGAGATCGCGACGCCGGGGTGGTTGAAGTGCGAGTCGTCCGAGGTGACGGTGGAGTCCTCGGAGCCGCCCCAGCTGTTGGAGACGGAGACGACGCCGGAGGTGGTGGCGGCCGTGTCCTCGGCCGTCATCAGGTCCGGAGTGTTCGCCGAGTTCGCCTCGACCAGCAGGATGTGGCAGCTCGGGCAGACGGCCGAGACCATGTCGAGGTCGAGACTGATCTCCTCGGCCCATCCGGGGTCGCCGGACGGCAGCGGCGAGGCCTGGCCGTTCTGGTTCACCTTGTGGAAGCAGCCGTTGGATGTCGTGCACGACGGCAGTCCGTAGGCGCTGCGGTAGGCCGCCAGGTCCGACTCCGCGTTGGGGTCGTCCTGGGCGTCGACGATCGCCACCGTACGGCCGGAGCCAGACGTGCCGCCCAGGTTGTAGGCGGACCGCAGGTCCGACGGCACGTATCCGACGGAGGTCGGTGAGCCGGTGGTGAAGGGGGATATACGGCCCGTGGAGCTGTGCCGGGCCTTCAGGACGCCGAAACAGCGAGCCCGACCCGGGGCGGCGGGACGGGCGCAGCCGAACTCCGAGGCGCTCGGGGCGGCGGAGTGGGCTGCCGCCTGGGCCCCGGTGGCCAGGCCTGCGGTGAGGGCGGTGACGGTGAGGGTGAGCAGCGCGGTGACGGCCGTTGCTATCCGCCGGATCCGGCGTCTTGGACGATGGTGCGGGAGTACCGGGGATCCGGTGGGTATGCCGGATATGTTGCGGTTGTGCATCGAGCCTCCGTACGGTCTCAGGCGGTTCGGAAGGGCCTGATAACGAAGAGCAGCATGGACTGACGGCGCGTCAGGCACCTGGGGCTCAGGACACTGAGTGCCAAGTGCGGTTCACCATGCAGCCCCGCTCCCGTACTGGTCAAGATCATGCCAAGCGCAGGTCTTGTGACGCTGTTGCGCAGAAACGCCGCCGCCTGGACCGTGAGGGCCGGGCGGCGGCGAGCGCGGTCCGTCGGGATCCGACACAGGAAGTGTTGTCAGTGCGAGTGGCTAGGGTCGCTGGTGCGCGGTCGGCATCCGAGGCGTCCAGCTCCGTAGAGCGGTTGCATCCCTGGCTTTGTCTGGGGGCGGCCCGGGATGTAGCCCGGGACCTAACCAACGGTCAGGCTCTGTCGATGGCCAGTAGGAGGCCTGCCAGCGCCGACCGCGCAGAACGACGCCTGCTTTGTAAGTTCGTCCGCAGCAGTCCAGCTGTAGGGAATTAGTGGCCACCGCGGCCACGGGCGGCTCCCCCTAGGTGGGCCCGGTGTCGCCGACGTCCGACGGCGTTGCCGTCACCCCCTGCCGTCAGCCACATCAGCAAGCACCTGGCCGACTGCATTACCCCATCGTGGACACCCGGGCACGACCACGTGGCGCTGTGCATACCGTGCACGACGATCCTCATGGCCAAGGGCCCTCTCTCCGCAGAGCTACGAAAGGCCAGTGCCTTCGGCTGGACTGTGGACTTCGGCGGTTCCACTCGGGCCCAGGTCCTCAGTTCACTGACGAAGCCAGCCAGGAGCCTCATCTCGGTGAGTGGGGGGCGGATGGCCCGTCACGCGATACCGGGCTCGCGGGGGCCGTTTGTTCACTACGGTGGCTGCCGGGGCATAGGAGGAGCGGGGAGGACGGTGCGCACTGTCCTCGGCTGCGAAGACCGCGTCGAGCGCGTGGGTGTACTTGCTGTCGCGATCGCGCAGGAAATAGCGGAAGCGCGAGACGCGATCGCCGAGATCGGCCGGGAGGTTCCGGGCGGCCTGCGTGGTCCAGGCCGCGGAAGGACGGGCGGTGACGCCCAGGATGTGCACGCGCCGGGTGCCGACCTCATCACGAAGAACACGTACAGCCGTTTCAACGTGACCGTGTCGACGTGGAGGAAGTCCGCCGCCGGCAGGCCGGAGGCCTGGGCGCAAAGGAACTGACGCCACGTCGGAGCGTTTGCCCGTTGCGGCGCTGGATCCAGCCCCACGCCGCGCAGGATCCGGCGGACGGTCGAGGCGCCGACCCGGTGCCCGAGCCGGCGCAGTTCGCCCTGTACCCGGGTATAGCCCCAGCTGGGGTTCTCCCGGCCCAGGCGCACGATCAGCGCGGTGAGCTCCTCGGATATCGGCGGGCGGCCGGTACGCGGGGGCTTCGGCCTCCACTGCGAACGCAGCAGTAGCCGATGCCAGCTCAAGCAAGTGCCAGGGGTGACCAGGCGATGGCGTTGCAGCCCGGGCGGCAGGTATCGGGCGAGAGCGGCGAGGACCGCCCGCTCGGGCCAGGTCAGGCGCGGACGGCGGTCTAGCTGTCGGCGCAGCACCGCAACCTCATGCCGCAGCACCAGTAGCTCCACGTCCTTTGCTGTCGCGGATCGCGACAGCAACATAAGCAAGCCGAGCAGCCGACGGAAGACCAGATACAGCATGCGCAACGCCATGCGATCTGAGCGCGTCACGATCGCCCAGGAGCGCGAAGCACCGGCTCAGACTATGCGCGGACTTTTGGAACCCCACAGGCATCGAGGCCGTGAGGACCGGGCCGCGAGCTCCTCGGATGAACGCGCACTCCGAACGGGGCATCGGAACTCTGCGGCGCGAGGCCCTCGACCACCTGTTGAGCTGGAACGAGACCCACGCCCGGCAGGTCCTGGACACCTACGCCCGGCACTACAACCACCATCGCCCACATCAAGCCCGGGGACAGCTTCCGCCCCTCGACCAAGAGCACCCAGCACCCACGACCGACCCGACCACGCACCGACTCCTCCGCACCCGAGTACTCGGCGGCTCCATCAACGAGTCCAGATACGCAGCTTGACCAGCAGCGACGAGTTTCCGAACAGCACACCGGGCCGCCGCTACAACGCGTCGACCGCGCTCACCCGCCACCCGTCGGCGCTGCGCGAGAGCGTCATCCGGACCCGGTTGAGGTCGAGGCGGGGGGCGGTGAGGCGGGTGCTCCGGGTGACCTGGTTGACGAAGAGCAGGACGACTACCCGGTCTGGGGCGGCGGAGACGACGGAGGCCGCTTCCTCGCCGGCCGCCGGCTGGGCCACGGTTGCCTGGACGACCGCCTGGTACTGCTTGGCCGTCGGGGCGACCACGGTGCTGGTCGTCCTGCGGTACTCGGTGCGGAAGGACCCCGTCAGATGGGTCAGCGCCGCCGCGAAGTCCTGGTCCAGGTGCCGGTAGTCGTAACTGAGGATGACCGGCGCCGCCTTGCGGGCCTCGGCGAGCGCCTGGGCGCCCGCCTGCCGGGTGCGCGACTGCTGCCGGTAGGCGGTGGCGAGCAGGGTTCCGGCGAGCAGGCCAGCCACGATCAGGATCGCGAGGACGCCGCTGAGCAGGGCGTTGCGGCGCCCCGCCGGGCCGCGGGCGGGTTTGCTCGCCGATCCGGGTGCGGCTGTCGGCTCGGAGGCGGGTCGCTCGTCGGCCGGTTCCGGGACCGTCAGCTGACTGGGAGCCGGCTCGGCGAACGGCCGTTCGGCGAGCGGCGGTTCGGGGCTGTCCTGGCCGTCGGCCCGGGCGGACCGCTTGGCCGCCGCCCGGGCCGCCGCCGACAGGGAACGCGTTCCGGGCGCGCCGGTTCCAGGGCGGCCGCGGAGGGAGGATTTCGGCACGGGTGCTCTCCTTACGGAACCTTGCGGAACCTTGCGATGCCTTGGGGGTCAGCCGACGAACTCGACGTTGGAGGTGAGCCATCGCCCGCCGTCCCGGACCAGGTCGAGCTGGATCCGGTAGTTGCGGGTCTGGCCCTCGGGGGAGGCGACGTTGGTCACCTGGCTGTCGGCCACGACGAGGACCCGGGCGGACCGGTCGTCGGCGCGGACGATGCCCGCCTCCAGCACATGCCCCTGGGAGACCGACTTGTTGGCGGCGACCAGCTTGGTGAGCTCCTCGGTCTGGGCCGTGAACTCCTTCTTGAACTCGCCGGTCGCGCCCGCCAGCACGTCGGCGCTGTCCCGGTCGTAGTGCCGGTAGTCGAGGGAGGTGAAGTCGACCGCCAGCTGCCGTGCGGCCGCCAGCACGTCCTGGTCGCGCCGCTCCTCCTGGTGCTGCCGGTGGACTTCGGTCCCGAGCCAGCCGCAGGCGGCGGCCAGCAGCGCGGCGCCGACGGCCAGCGCCGCAGGCAGGGTGCGGCGGTGCGCCGCGCCGCGCACCGCGGCGAGGAACCGGCGTGCTGTCCCGGCCGCACGCGTGAGGAGCTGTCCGGTCATGCCATGGGTCCCACGATCAGCCATTTCCAGGACTCCTTTCCGAAGAGGCTCTGCGCTCCGCCCATCGAGCCGATCTGCACGGCGGTTCCGCCCGGGCCCTGGGCGAGGCCGGTTCCGGGGTCGTACGGGGTCACGTACGCCGCCTGACCGGTGCCCCCGCCGTCGGGCCCGGGGGCGTTCTGGGCCCCGCGGACCGAGGTGGCGCTACCGCGGGGCGCCGTGCAGCGGGCGGAGGTGTTGGCCGGGCGTTCGCTGGTGTCCGAGGGGTCGCGCCGCTGGGTTCCGTAGCCCTGCCGACACGGCGGCGGGTCGCCCGCGTTGAGCACCATCCCGAAGTGGACGGTGCCGTCGCCGGGGACCACGGTGAAGCTGCCCGCGACGGTGACCGGGAAGGTGACCAGGGTCTGTTCCAGGCCGGGGAGGCGGGCAACGGCGACCTGGCCGCCGCTGATGAGGTTGGCGAGCAGCACCGGCAGGTCCCCGCGGGTCGAGGTGAGCAGGGAGTCGAGCTCGTAGAGCGCCGGCGTGCCCTGGTCCATGAGCTGGCGCAGGTCCGCGTCGCTGTTCTTCAACTGTCCGGTGAGCGACGCCAGGTCGCGGGAGAACGACTTGATCGCCGAGCCCTTGTCCACCTGGGTCTTCAGCACCGTCCGGGAGTTCTCCAGCAGCGAGACGGTCTGCGGCAGGGCGTCGCTCGCCGACCTGATGAGCTGGTTGCCGGAGTCGACCAGGCGGCTCAGGTTGGGGCCGGTGCCCGAGAACGCCTTGCCGAGCTCGTCGACGGTGGTCCGCAGGTCCTGTTTCCCGACCGAGTTCACCAGCCGGTCCAGACTCAGGATGAGCGTGGTGGTGGGCAGCGGGGTGCGGGTGTCCGCGCGGGAGATGGTGCTGCCGTCGTGCAGGTAGGGGCCGTGGTCGGTGCGCGGCTGCAGGTCGACGTACTGCTCGCCGACGGCGGAGCGGTCGGCCACCACGGCGAGCGTGTCGGACGGGATCCGGGTGCCGTTCTTCAGGCGCAGCTCCACGGTGACGCCGTCGGCGGTTAGCCGCAGCGGGCCGACCCGGCCCACCGGGACGCCGCGGTAGGTGACCTCGGCGCCGGTGAAGATGCCTCCGGAGTCGGCGAGCTGGGCGCGTACCGTGTACGGGCGGTCGGTCACCTGGTCGGCGAGTCCCGCGTACTCGGCGCCGACGTAGGAGATGCCGAAAGCGGTGATGGCGGCGAACGCGAGCAGCTGGAGCCGTACCGTGTGGCTGATCATCCCCAGATCCCCTCCGTCATCAGCGCCACCAGGGAGCTGTCGATGCCCGGCGGATCGGCCGGGGCACCCGGGTAGCCGGTGTAGCTGCTGGTGCACACGGGCGGGCAGAGCACTCCGCCGCCCGACGAGCCACCGGATCCGCCGCCCGGCGCGGTGGGGCTCGGCGCCGGCGTGGGCAGGTGCGGCAGCCCGGGCGGGGTGGGCACGCCGGGGAGGTGCGGTAGTCCGGGCGGGGTGGGCAGCTTGGGCAGGCTGGGCAGTCCAGGCGCGGGACCGTGGGGTGCGGGAGACGGCGAGGGGATAGCCCCGCCCATGTTGCCGTAGAGCTTGGCCAGGTCGAGGTTGGCGGTGATGTCGAGGTTGACGTAGTCCCCCTTGATCGCTCCGGTGACGTTGCGCGGGAAGGGGTAGGTGGTCAGCAGTTCCAGCGCGTTGGGCAGATCGTCGCCGGCCTTGTTCAACTCAGTCAGGACCGGGGCGAGATGGCGCAGGTTGGCGACGGTGTCGTCGCGCGATGCGTCGACCACCTTGGTGGCGACGTCGCCCAGCTTGGACAGCGAGCGCAGCATGCCGGTGAGTTTGGCGCGCTCGTCGGCGAGGACCTTGAGCCCGCCGGGGATCGTGTCGACGGCCGTGCCGATCGTGCGGCGCTGCGCGTTGAGGGTCCGGGAGAGTCCGTCGATGCCCTTCATCGCGCGGACGATGTCGCCGCGCTGGCGGTCGAGGCCGCCGACGAAGGTGTCCAGCTGGTGCAGCAGGTCCTTCACCCGGTCCTCGCGGCCGCTCAGCGCCTGGTTCAACTCAACAGTGATCGTCTTGAGTTGGGCCACTCCGCCGCCGTTGAGCAGGGCCGCCAACGCCGAGAGCACCTCCTCGACTTCCGTGTTGCGGCCGCTGCGGGACAACGGGATGACCGCGCCGTCGGTGAGCCTGCCGACCGGGCGGACGCCGGCCGGCGCGGACAGCGAGACGTACTTCTCGCCCAGCAGGCTGGTCTGGCCCAGCTCGGCGGTGGCGTTGGCGGGCAGCCGTACCGAGTCGGCGATCCGCAGCCGGACCCGGGCGGTCCAGCCGTGCAGCTCGACCTTCTCCACGGAGCCCACGGTGACGTCGTCGACTTTCACTGCGGACTGCGGCACGAGGTCGAGGATGTCCTGGAAGTCCACCGTGACGTGGTAGGCGTGACCGCCCGACGGGGCTCCGCCGGGCAGCCGCACGTCCTGGAGCCCGTTCCACTGGCATCCGGAGACCAGCAGCAGGGCCAGGGCGGCGGTCCACCGCGTGACGGCCCGTCGGCCGTACCGGCCGTGACGCCTGCGCAGGTTCATATGCGGCCTCCCAGGATGCCGCCGAGGGTGCGGTCGGTCGACTGGCCCGTCAGCGAGGGCGGGGCGGCGCCGGTGACCGCGTCGGCGGTGGGGAGTTGGGGCAGCGAGGAGAAGAGCTTGCGCAGCCGGTCGCAGTCCGCCTGGCCGCCGCTCTCGCCGAGCGACTTCAGCAGGGAGCAGACGACACCGCCCGGGTCCTGGGCCTGCTCGGCGTCGTTGCGGGTGTCAAGGGTGCCGGAGGACGGGTTGTAGGCATCGTTGAGATTGCCCAGCGCGGTGGGTGCCACGTCCATCAGCTCGGCCAGCGCACTGCGCTCCTTGACGAGCACCTGGGAGACCTGGGTGAGGTCGTGCACGTTGGCGGTGAGTGCCTTGCGGTTGTCCCGTACGAAGTCGGCGACCTGCGGGAGGGCGACCGACAGGTCCTTGAGCGCCGTGCCCAGGTCCTGGCGTTCTCCGGCGAGCTGGCCGGCGACCCCGGCCAGGCTGTCGTTGAAGGAGCGCACCTGGCCGTCGTCGGCGGCGAGTGCGGCGGTGAACACCTGCAGGCTGCGCACGGTGCCGAAGAGGTCCTGGCGCCCGCCGGACAGGGTGGTGACGGCCTGTGAGAGGTCCGCGACCGTCTGGTTGAGCTGGGTGCCCTGGCCCTGCAGGTTGGCGGCGCTGACGCCGAGCAGCCGCGAGAGCGAGCCGTCCTTGTTGGCCCCGTTCGGGCCGAGCGCCTCGGCGGTGGTGTGCAGGCTCTCGTAGATCCGGTCCAGTTCCACGGGGACGGCGGTGCGGCTCTGTGGGATGACGGCGCCGCTGTGCAGCACCGGGCCGCCGCGGTAGACCGGCAGCAGCTGTACGTAACGGTCGCTCACCACCGAGGAGTTGACGATGGCCGCCTTGGCGTCCGCCGGGATCCGCAGGCCCGCCGGGTACTCCAGGGTCACCCGGACCGTGCTGCCCTGCGGGGTGACGCTCTTGACCTGGCCGACCTTGACGCCGAGTACCCGTACGTCGGAACCGGGGTAGATGCCGACGGTACGGGAGAAGTACGCGGTGACCTGGGCGTCGTGCGACCGCGGCCACAGCGCGTAGACGAGCGTGCTGAGCAGCAGCACGATGGCGATCGCCAGGCGGCGGACGACGCGCCTGCTCATCGGGTGCCTCCAGGGGACGGTGCCGGCACGGAGACCAGGTTCTGCACATAGCTGTCGAACCAGCGGCCGTTGCCGAGGGTGTTGGCGAAGAGCCGGGCGAACGGGGCGAGCAACTCGATGCTGCGTTCCAGGCTGCCCTCGTTGCGCTGGAGCATCCGGACCACCTGGTCGAGGCGGGCGAGCGCGGGGCCCAGCTGCCGTTGGTTGTCGGCGACCAGGCCGGTGAGCTGTACGGCGAGCTGGTCGGCGGTCACCAGCAGCTCGTGGATCGCCTCGCGCCGGTTCTGCAGCTCGGTGAAGAGCTTGTCGCCGTCGTCGATGACGCTGGTGAGCTGCCCGGAGCGGGCGGCGAGGACACCGGTGACGCTGTCGGCGTGTCCGAGCAGGTCGTGCAGGGCCTGGTCGCGCCGGGCGATCGCCTGGGAGATCCGGGACAGGCCGGAGATGGACGCCTTGACCTCGGCGGGCGAGTCCTTGAAGGTCGTCGCGATGGTGTCCAGGGCGGTCGCCAGCCGGGTGGTGTCCACTTGTTCGGTCGTGGTGGTCAGATCGCTGAACGCCTGGACCACGTCGTACGCGGCCACGGTGCGGCTCAGCGGTATCTCGGTGCCGGGCGGCAGCCGGCCGGGGCCCTTGGGCTCCAGCGACAGGTACTTGGCGCCGAGGATGGTCTTGACCCGGATCGAGGCCGTGGTCCGGGTGCCGAAGGCGGCGTCCGAGGTGAGCCGGAAGCTCACCTCGACGTGGTCCCCGGCGAGTGACACGCCCTCGACCTTGCCGACCTTGACCCCGGCGATCCGCACCTCGTCTCCCGGCTTGAGGCCGCCGGCTTCGGAGAACGCCGCGGTGTACCGCGGGCCGCCGCCGATCAGCGGCAGCGAGTCGACGTTGAACGCGGCCACCACCAGCAGCGCGATCACCAGCAGCCCGACCGCCCCGATCACCACCGGGTTGCGTTCCCGGAACGGGGTCATCGGCGGCAGCGGGAGGCGGAACCTGGGGACGCGCGGGTGGAGCCGGGGGATGCGGATCCCGTGTACCTGCCGGCGCGGCAGCCGCGGACGCGGCGGGCGAAGGCGCAGCCGGGGTAGGCGCACGGGGGTCACCGCGAGCACCTCGCCGCGCCGACCCGGAGCGCCGGGGTGATCACTTGTGGTGTCTTCGGCAGCACGATCCGGCCGTCGAAGTCACACAGGTAGAAGTTGAACCACGAGCCGTACGAGGCCGTGCCGATCAGCGCGTTGAGCTTGTTCGGCAGCCGTTTCACGACACCCTCCACCGTGCTCTGGTTGGCGTCGAGCGTTCCGGCGACCCCGGAGAGCTCGGCGATGTCGGTCTTCAGCGCGGGGCGGCCGTCCTTGAGCAGGCCGGCGGTGACGGCGGACAGATCGCCGATCGCGGAGAGCGAGCCGCCGATGGCCTGCCTGTCGCCGGACAGGCCGGAGACGACCCGCTGGAGCTGGGTCAGCAGGTCGGAGAAGCGGCTGTTGCGCTTGTCCAGCGTGCCGAGCACGCCGTTGAGGTTGTCGATCACCGACCCGATCAGCTGGTCGCGGTCGGCGAGCGTCGAGGTCAGCGACGCGGTGTGGGCGAGCAGGCTGTTGACGGTGCCGCCCTCGCCCTGGAGCGTCGTGATGATCTCGTAGGCCAGCTGGTTGACGTCTCCCGGGCTCAGCGCGGCGAACAGCGGCTTGAAGCCGTTCAGCAGGGCGTTGAGGTCGAGGGCGTCCTGGGTGCGGGAGAGCGGGATGGTGCTGTCGGGCTTCAACGGCGCGCTGTTCCCTGGTCCTTCGGCCAGCGCGATGTACCGCTGGCCGACCAGGTTGCGGTAGCGGATGACCGCGCGGGTGCCGGAGAGCAGCGGCCGGTCCCGGCCGACTGTGAAGGTGACCTCGGCGAGGTCGCGGTCCTTGATCCGGATGTCGGTCACCTGGCCCACCAGGACCCCGGCCACCCGGATGTCGTCCCCGCGCTCCAGGCTGGTCACATCGGTGAAGACCGCCTTGTAGGTGTTGGTCGCGCTGAAGCCGACGCCCGCGATGGTGGCCGCGAGCACCGCGGTCGCCACGATCGTCACCAGGGCGAAGAGGCACAACTTGACCAGCGGCCCGGCCATGGACCGCGAACTGACCGTCATGCGACGCTCACCGCCGTTCCCCTGGCCATCGGACCGAACAGCAGGGTCGCCACCGAGGGCACCTGGTCCACCGGGACGCCCATCACCGGCGCCACCAGCGAGCCGATGACCTGCTGTTCGGCCTGGGTGGCGGAGACCGGCGACAGCGCGCTCGCGGGCACCGCGGGGCTCGAACCGTCCGACCTGGTCCCGTCGTTCAGCTTGACCCCGGGGGCTGGCACCCGGGGGTCGGGCAGGCCGCGGCAGTCGGGGCCGGAGTGGTCGGCGTAGCGCGGTTCCTCACCGGGCCGGTACGGCGCTCTGGGCAGGACGGGCTCCAGGGTGATGTGCATCCGGCCGCCCGCGAAGGCCTGTTCGGTGCGCGGCTCGGCCTTGGCGAGCCCGGCCAGCAGGCAGGGGTACTCCGGCGAGTAGCGGTCGAGCAGGGCGAGCGTGGGGCGGGAGACGCTGTTCAATGTGATGATCCGTTGGGCGTTGTCGTCCACGACGCCCGCGGCGGTGCCGGCGAACGCGGTGGTTCCGGTGAGCAGGGAGGCCAGCGCAGTCTTCTCGTCGACCAGGGTCTTGCTGGTGGTGACCGCGTTGCGCAGGACCGTCAGGAGGTCGGGGGCGGCGGCGCCGTAGATCTCGGCGGTGTCGGCGAGGCGGGTGATGTCGGTTCTGATCGCGTCCATGTGCGGGTTGAGGCCGCGCAGGTAGTCGTCGAGGCGGGTGAGGTTGGCGCCGATCGCGTCGCCCTTGCCGTCGAGAGCGTCGGCGAAGGCGGACAGTGTGGCGTTGAGTTCGCCCGGCTGGACGGTGCGCAGCAGCGGCAGGATGTCGTTCATCAGCGTCTGCAGTTCGATGCCGAGCCGGGTGCGGTCCTGGGTGATCACGTCTCCGGCCCGGATGGGACGCACCGCGGGGTGCCCGGGCGACCGGGCCGGGATCACCAGGTCGACGTACTTCTCGCCGAAGAGCGTCTTGGGCAGCAGCTGGGCGTTGACGTCGGCGGGGATCAGGGGGACGTCCTGCGGCTGCAGCGCGATGTCGACGGTGGCGGTGCTCCCGTCGGCGTGCACCCCGCGGACCTCGCCGACGATCAGGCCGCGCAGCTTGACGTCGGCGGCGGGATCGAGCTGGTTGCCGACGGTGCTGGTGCGCAGGGTGATCCGGACGACCGGGGTGAACGCCTTGTCGTAGACGGCCACCGTCAGCGCCAACAACAGCCCGAGGACGGCGAGGAAGACCAGGCCGTACAGGCGCAACAGTCCGGCGCCGCCCAGGCGGCGCCGGGCCGGGTGCACCGGCGTGAGCAGCGGTTTCACCAGCGTGGGAGTCGTCATCGGCTACCCCGCGATCCGTACGGTCGTGGTGGCTCCCCAGATGGCCAGGCTGAGGAAGAAGTCGAGGATGTTGACGGCGACGATGGAGGTGCGCACCGCCCGCCCGACCGCGACGCCGACGCCCGCGGGGCCGCCCTTGGCGTGGTAGCCGTAGTAGCAGTGGACCAGGATGATCACGACGGCGAAGACGATCACCTTGCCGAAGGACCACATGACGTCGACAGGGGGCAGGTACTGCTGGAAGTAGTGGTCGTAGGTGCCCGACGACTGCCCGTAAAGGCCGGTGGTGATGGTGCGGGCGGCCACGTACGAGGAGAGCAGTCCGACCACGTACAGCGGGATCACCGCGACGAATCCCGCGATCATCCGGGCGGTCACCAGGAACGGCAGCGAGGGGATGGCCATCACCTCAAGGGCGTCGACCTCCTCGCTGATCCGCATCGCGCCGAGCTGCGCGGTGAAGCCTGCACCCACCGTCGCGGACAGAGCGAGCCCGGAGACCAGAGGCGCGATCTCGCGGGTGTTGAAGTACGCGGAGAGGAAGGCCACGAAGTTGGCGGTGCCCAGCTGGTTGAGGGCCGCGTAGCCCTGCAGCCCGACCTCGGTGCCGGTGAAGAAGGAGAGGAAGGCGATCACCCCGACGGTGCCGCCGACCACGGCCAGCGCCCCGCGGCCGAAGCTCACCTCGGCGAGCAGCCGCAGCACTTCCTTCTTGTACCGGCGCAGGGTGCGGCCGGTCCAGGCCAACGAGCGCCCGTAGAAGACCAGTTGGCCGCCGAGCTCCTCCAGCGCGTGCAGCGGGCGCCGGACGGCCCGGGCCAGGCTGCTGCCTCCCGGAAGGCGGTCGAGGAGAGCCATCACTGCCCCCTCTGCGGGACGACCTGGAAGTACACTGCGGTCATCACGAAGTTGGTGACGAAGAGCAGCATGAACGTGATGACCACCGACTGGTTGACCGCGTCGCCCACGCCCTTCGGGCCGCCCTTCGCGGTGAGCCCCTTGTACGAGGCCACGATCGCCGCGATGGCGCCGAAGACCAGCGCCTTCAACTCGGCGGTGTAAAGGTCCGGCAGCTGGGCGAGGGTAGTGAAGGAGGCGAGATAGGCGCCCGGGGTGCCGTGCTGGAGGATGACGTTGAAGAAGTAGCCGCCGGCCACCCCCACCACCGAGACCAGCCCGTTGAGCAGCACCGCGACCACCATGGAGGCGAGCACCCGGGGCACGACCAGCCGGTGAACCGGGTCGATGCCCAGCACCTGCATGGCGTCGATCTCCTCGCGGATCTTGCGCGCCCCCAGGTCCGCGCAGATCGCCGAGCCGCCGGCCCCGGCGATCAGCAGCGCGGTGACGATCGGCGAGGCCTCGCGCAGCACGGCCAGCACGGAAGCGGCGCCGGCGAAGGACTGGGCGCCGAGCTGCCGGGTGAGGCTGCCGATCTGGAGCGCGATGACGGCTCCGAACGGGATGGAGACCAGGGCCGTCGGCAAGATGGTGACGCTGGCGACGAACCATGCCTGCTGGATGAACTCCCGTGCCTGGAACGGCCGTCGGGGCAGCGTGCGCAGGACGTCGAGGGCCAGGGCGAACAGGTTGCCGCAGTGGCGGAGTCCTGCGACTGGGGAGAGGCTCATGGCCGAGCCTCCTGCGGGGCGGGCGGCCGTTCCTCCGGGGCTGTTCGCGACTCGCGTGCGGTTCGCGACTCCGCAGCGGGTCGCGCCTCGTCCTCGGCCGGTTGTTCCTTCTCCCGCCTGGGAAGCGGCGGCCGTGCCTCGTCCGGCTCCTGGCTCCGGGCGATCTCCTGCCAGCGCGGCGGACGCTCGATCCCGGAGCTGGGCAGCAGCCGCGGGGTCGCCGCGCCCTTGCCGTCCGCACGGTCGCGGCGCCGCCGGGCGCCGAGCTGGGCCAGCTCGTGCTCGACCTGGGCGGCGTCCTTCTCCTCCGCCATCCCGATCGGGCCCTGCATCCGTCCGCCCAGGAACTGCTCGACCACGGGCTCGTCGCTGGCCAGCAGCTTCTCCCGGGGGCCGAACATGACCAGCTCCCGGCGGAACAGCAGCCCGATGTTGTCGGGCACCTGGCGGGCGGAGGCGATGTCGTGGGTGACGATCAGGAAGGTCGCGTGGATCTGGGCGTTGAGATCGACGATCAGCTGGTTGAGATAGGCCACTCGCACCGGGTCGAGGCCCGAGTCGGGCTCGTCGAACAGGATGATCTCCGGGTCGAGCACCAACGCCCGGGCGAGCCCGGCCCGTTTGCGCATGCCGCCTGATATCTCCCCGGGCAGCTTCCCCTCGGCGCCGATCAGGCCGACCATGTCCATCTTCTCCAGGACGATCCGCCGGATCTCGCTCTCCGGTTTGCGGGTGTGCTCGCGCAGCGGGAAGGCGATGTTGTCGTAGAGGTTCATCGAGCCGAAGAGCGCGCCGTCCTGGAAGAGCACGCCGAAGAGCTTGCGCACCTCGTACAGGTCGCGCTCGCGCAGCCGGGTGATGTCCCGGCCGGCCACCCGGATCGAACCGCGGTCGGGCTTGAGCAGGCCGACCAGCGTCTTGAGGAAGACCGACTTGCCGGTGCCGGACGGGCCGAGCATGACCGAGATCTCCCCGGCCGGGAGGGTCAGGGAGACGTCCTGCCAGATGACCTGGCGGCCGAAGGACTTGGTCAGCCCTTCCACGCTGATCTCAACACCCATGCGTGGTTCCCTTCACCCGGCCGTGGCGGCGTCGGGACGCGGGTGAACCGGGCGTAGGGACCGGACACGGGAGCCGGGGCGCGCGTACCGGACGGCATCGGCCGCCCCCGCACGTCTGCCACGCACGGCGGCGGCCGCGGCGGCCCCGGGGCGCCGGGCGGGCACGGAAGCGGCGCCGGCAGGGCTGCCGTCGGCGTTCGTCACGTGGGGAACCATCGGCTGACTACTCCTTCCCGTAGAGCACGTCCGTCATCTGCTCTACGGGGGCCGGGGGTTCGTCCGTCGCCGGGATTTCAAGAATTTTTCGGCGATGTCACGCGGGGCGTCGCCGACCGCTGGGCGGGCTCAGCGCTCCGGCAACCGAACGCCGCCCGCCACCGACGACACGGCGCTGCCCGCCGGTCCGCGCACGGCAGGCGCGCTCGGCCGCGGGACCGGCGGCAGCGAGGGCGCCGACGGCGCGGCGCCCACCGGCACAACGGCCGGCACCCGCGGCACTGCGGGAATCCGTGGCACCGCGCCGAGGGGCTGTGCCGGGAGCGTCGGCAGCGTCACCCGCGGCAGCACGGGCGTCCCGGGCCTGGGTCGCCAGTCGCCCGCCGTCCGCGGCATCCCCCCGGCCGTGCCGCCGGCGCGACCGGGGGCGGCTGCCGGGACCGGGCGGCGGTCCGGCGCGGGGGTGCGGTACGCGGCCGAGGAGCGCCCAGCCGGCGGGGGCACCGCCTGCTGGTGAGCGGGCGAACCGGCCAGCACCAGGACGACGACCGCCGCCGCGGAGGCCGCGGCTGCCGTCGGAACGCTCCCGCCGCCCCCGACCCTTCCGCGCCCCCACAGCCAGGCGGCCGCGGCCATCGTGCCGGCGAGCGACCGGCGCAGCGCCCGCCGCGCCCTGGCCAGCAGAGATTCGACCGCCTGGTAGCTGAGCCCCATCTCGCGGGCGATCTGGTCGACGTCATGCCCTTCGGACTTCAACCCCAGCGCCCTGGCCTGCCGGGCCGGAAGCTCCTTGCTGCGATCGGCGAGCCACTCGGCCTCGGCCCGGTCGCAGACCACCTCGTCGACGGGGAGTGGGCCGGCGGGGGCGAGTGCCGACCGGCTGTGCACCGCGTCGTCCCGGCGCACCTGGCGGTGTCGGTCGATGCAGAGCCGCATGGTGACCGTGGTCAGCCAGGCGCCCAGCCGCTCGTCGTCCACGTTGGGGTGCTCGGCGGCGCGCAGCATCGCCTCGTGCACGGCGTCCTCGGCATCCTCCACACTGGCCGAACGCCGCCGCGCCACCTTCAGCAGCTCCTCGCGATGGCTCCACATGCGCTGCCACCGCTCGCTCACGGAATCGTCCACCGGGTTGGGGCGCGCAAAGCGCATGTCGATCACCGCCGTCCTTGCCGCCGACCACATGCCCCCGGCACACCGGGTCCTGATGCGGGAGCGCTGGCGGGCAGGACATTACCGTTGAGTAAGCACGCTGGCGAGGGGCGCGGCACCACAAGTCGGGGTCGGCCGACGGCGGCGGTGGCGGTCGGCTCCGGGCGCGCGATCGGAGGCCCGAGAGCACCGGTCGGGGTGGCCGGACGTCTCCCGGCCCCGTTGGGCGGGCAAGGCGGGCGGGCCGATCGGGCTGCCATTACTGGGAGCTGTCGCGCCGGGGGCTGGCGGGGCCAGGCTGGAGGAGCCAAGCGAGCACTGGCGGCCGATGAACCGGACGTTCATCCGTCGCGCCGCAACGTCCCTTCCATTCCTGAGGAGTTCCTCAAGGCAGTCACTGCTGACCGGTCCCTGAAGAACAACACGGCGCGCCCGCGCGGTACCACCGCCGGCCTGTAGTACTTCCGAAACTCGGCCACCGGCTCGGACCTGCAATGATGGGGCGTCGTGCAGGTTCGTTTGATCTACCGGTTCGCCGTCGCGGTGTTGTCCTGGCTTGCGTTGCTGGCCCGGTCATCAGCGTCGAGGAACGCCGAGATACTGGTACTGCGCCAGGAGGTCGCGGTCCTGCGCCGCGCGAACCCGAAGCCGCGGCTCGACTGGACCGATCGCGCCGTGCTCGCGGCGTTGTCCCGGATGCTGCCGAAGAGCTTGGCGGCGCATCGGATCGTGACCCCGGGCACGCTGCTGCGCTGGCACCGCCGGATGGTGACGAAGAAGTGGTCCCAGCCTCGGCCGCCGGGGCGTCCACCACTCGACAATGAACTCGTCGAGCTGATCGCCCGCCTCGCCACCGAGAACCGGACCTGGGGTGTGGTCCGCATTCAGGGTGAGCTGCGCCGTCTCGGACAGCGGATCGGGGTGCGCACGATCCGCAGAATCCTGTGCAGCCGCCGGATCCCACCGTCGGCTGCACGCGGAGAGCGTTGGCGCACGTTCCTTCGGGCCCGCGCCGAGTCCATCGTGGCAATCGACTTCTTTCACGTCGACTGTGCACTCTCCCTGACGCGGCTGTATGTGGCGTTCGTGATCGAGCACCACAGCCGTCGGGTCCTGTGGGTGCCCGATACTCGGCCGCGCTATGCGACCTGGGAGTATTCGTGTTTCACTCCGCCGAGGTGGTCATGGCGGATGACCTTGCAGTCGGGGTGGACGGGGTCTGGGAGCGGTCGCAGTGGTGCCGCCTGACCGAGGGCCCGGTGCGGCCGATGGGCGTTGAAGTGTTCCTGGTATGCGGCCAAAATGTGCCGCAGGTGATTTTCGTTGACGATGAGCATCCGGTCGAGGAGTTCCCGGCGGCATCCGCCAATCCAGCGCTCGATGTACGCGTTCGCCTGCGGGGACCGGACGGGGCAGAGCAAGACTCTGATGCCCTCGGACGCGAAGACGGCATCGAAGACGTGGGTGAACTTCGCGTCCCTGTCCCGGATCAGGAACTTCATCTGTCCGACGCGGTCGTCCAACGCGATGAGGAGCTCGCGGGCCTGCTGGGCCGCCCAGGCGCCGGTCGCGTCGGCGGAGACGCCGAGGATGTGTACTCGGCGGGTGGATATCTCCATGACCACCATGCAGTACAGGCGCTTCAGCAGGACGGTGTCGACATGGA
>JBEYJY010000063.1:0-33280 GCA_040631425.1 Streptomyces sp. NPDC020096 | reverse complement strand
CGGCAGTGATCATGGCGATGAACGAGGGACTGGTGTGAGCGCGTCCCGGCGCGTACTCGGTCGCTGGAAGAGCGCACGCGGCCGCCATCACCTGAGCCCGCTCGACGGCGGTCGGCGTGCGTGCGGCCGGTGCGTTCGGAGGGTTCCGCGAGGACACGCCGAAGGGCGCGGCTATCCGAAGGACCACCGGCGTAGGCCGACCGTGAAGTCACCGGGTCCGCAGAGCGCGACGGCGCCGCCGTAGCCGGGGGCGACGGAGAGGTCCCGCACCCGCCAACCCGCTCCCTGCGGACCGGAGACCAGGAGGGGTGCCTCGCCCAGGGTGGGGAGTCGGATGCCGTGCGGCAGGAGGTTGCCGCCGGCGGCCTTCACACACGCTTCCTTACGCGTGAACAGGCGCACGAAGAGCCGGGCGCGGGCAGTCGGGGGCGCCGCGCTGACGGCGGCCACCTCGGCGGCGGGGAAGAGCCGGACCGGGGGCTTGACACCCCAACGGCCGGTGATCCGCTCGATGTCCACGCCGACCTCGCGATCGGCGACCGCCAGCAGCGCCAGGCCGCCCGAATGACTCAGGCTGACGTGCCGAACATGTGCCAGGCCGGTCAACTCGGGCTTGCCGCGCGGCCCGAAGCGCCAACGCACCTGCTCGGGCGGGACGTTCAACAGGTCGGCGAGTATCAGCCGGGCCGCGGCGTGGGCCATCGTGTACCGGCTGCGGTTCACCGGGTCGAGCAGCCGCTCGCACCGTGCCCGTTCCCTGTCATCCAGCAGAGCCGTGAGTCGGGGGAAGGTGGCCGCTGCCGGACGCAGGGCGATGGTCCAGATTTCGACGTGGTCGGCGGCCGTCATTTCGGCCACGTTAGATCCCCGCCCGAGCATGGGCAATCGACCGGTTCGGCCCTGGCAATTTGTCCAGGCCGTTCGATCGAACTCCTGGTGGTTGGCTGTCGGGAAGCGACGGAGTGAGATTGGTCCCGAAGATCAGCAGGCCCACCGGATCGGAGGGACATGCACGCGATTGTCATCGCTGGCGGCAAGGGCACCCGGCTGGGGACCCTGACCGCCAACACCCCCAAAGCTCTGATGCGGTTCGGCGATCGCCCGTTGTTGGAGATCAATCTCCTGCAGCTGCGTCAGGCGGGTGCCACTCGGGTCACCCTCTGCGTTTCACACCTCGGCCATGCGATCGAGCGTGAAATCGTCAACGGTGAGCAGTTCGGGCTGCGTGTCGACTACTGCCGTGACCCAGGTCTGTTGGGCACGGCGGGTCCGCTGCGCCTCGTGCCCGACTGGAGCGTGCCGGCGCTCGTCGTGAACTGCGACATCCTCACCTCGCTGGACTTCGGCCGCCTTTACCGGACGCACCGGGAGAGCGACCGGACGCTCACGATCGCCACCAAGCGCCGTGAAATCGCCGTGCCCTTCGGCGTCCTGGACGTGGCGGACCAGGGCACCGTACGGGCCATCCGCGAGAAGCCGAGCCTGTCATTTGACGTCTCGGCTGGCATCTACGTGGTGAATCCGGAGGTGCACTCGTTGATCCCCACCGACGAACCGACCGACATGCCATCGCTTATACGGGCCCTCCTCAAGCGGGGCAGCTCCGTAGGCACGTACCCGTTCACCGAACGGTGGCACGACATCGGCACGCCGGACAGCTACGAGGCCGCACGGAACGAGTACCTCGCGGATCCCCACGCCTTTCTCGCGCCGGAACCCGTCGGCATTACGGGCGAAGGGACATGAACGACCTGCTGGTCGCCATGGAGCGGCATGCGGAGGAACGACCGGACGCGGTGGCCGTGCGCGCCTTCTCCCGGGGTGCGTGGACCGACACCTCCTGGCGTCAGCTCGTCACCCTGGTGCAGAAGGCGGCCAGCGGCGTGCGGTTGCCGCGGGAGCATGCTCGTGTCCTCCTCGTCCTGGACAACTCCGCGCACGCCGTCGCGGTACTTCTCGGACTGCTCCGCGCCGGCGCGGACGTGATCTGCGTTGAGCGGGACAACTCACACCTGGGCGACGCCCGTTCGGTCCTGCGCCAGGTGGACGTGGGCGCGCTGATCACGTGTGACGACGCCGGTCACCCCACGGGCAGCGCGTCCGCGGACCTGCCGTTCGCCCGGTACAGCTACGCCGATCTGCTGTCCGGCTCGCCGGGGGAGACGTCCCGGCCCGCCGCCGCGGGCACGGCGACCGTGCACCAGTTGACCTCCGGGTCCACGGGCGAGCCGCGCATCGTGCGCCACGCGGCCACGTCCATCGAGCGGGGCGGCGCCATCTACCGTGACATCTTCGGTTACCGGCCGGTCGACCGGGTCCTCCTGCCGGTACCGCAGGCACACTCCTTCGGCATGGTGGGGGGAGTCGTGGCCGGTTTGCTGTCCGGCGCGGGCATCGTCCTGCTCGACACCTTCAGCCTCACCGCGGTCCACAGTGCCCTCGCGGACGGCGTCACCGTGATGCTCGGCACGCCGCTGGTCTACCGGCTCCTGGCCGCCGCGCCGCCGCCCCCGGACAACCGTTTGCGCCTTGCGCTTTCCTCCGGTGGCCCGCTGTCCCCGGACCTTGCCGACGCAGCCGAGCGGACCCTGGGGCTGCGGGTCAGCCAGGTGTACGGAAGCACCGAGACCGGCATCATCGCCTTCCAGCCACCCAGGGCCGAGCCGTGGCCCGCCCAGGCCGTGGGCATCGCCGCTCCCGGTGTCACGTGGCAGGCCGGCCCGGAGGGGCTGGTGGTCACGACCTCGACGATGTTCACCGGCTACCTCGAACCCGGGGGTGTGACACCGTCTGGCGCCGCCGACGGCTACGCCATCGGTGATCTGGCGCGGATCGACGACGGCGTCCTGTATCTGACCGGGCGCAAGGACACGTTCATCAACGTCGGCGGCCGCAAGGTCAACCCGGCGCGCGTGGGGCGCATCGTGCTCGCGCAGCCGGACGTGCGGGACGTGCACGTGTTCGCGCTGGACAGCCCCTCCGGTGAGCAGGAGGTGCACGCCGCCGTCGTGGCCCCGGCCGAAGAGGCCGCCCGGATCACCGCTCACTGCCGGGACAGACTCGCCCGCTACGAGGTGCCGCGGCTGCACTTCGTGGCGCGGCTGCCCCGCTCGGCGCTGGGCAAGGTCGACCTCTCCCGGCTGCTCGCGGAACTGCCCTCCGCTGCTCCCTCCCGTTTGCCTGAGACGCCCTGAGAACTAGGAAAGCGAGGACCACCGTGGTCACCGAACGACGCACCGATGACGGTTACACCGCGGTCATCGGTCTGGGATACGTGGGGCTGCCGCTGGCGGCCGCCCTTGCCGCCGTCGGCTCCCGGGCGGTCGGCATCGACAACGACCCAGCGGTACGGGCCGCGATCCAGGCCGGCAACCCCCTCTTCCGGGAACCGGGGCTGCCCGAGCTCCTGGCCGACGCGGGCGACCGGTTCACCGTGGTCGACACGCTGCCCGACGCGCGGCCCGGAGCGGTGATCGTGTGCGTCGGCACCCCGCCCGAGCCGGAGACCCACCAGGCCAACCTGGCCCATCTGCGGGCGGCCGTCGACATGTTCGCGCATGCCGTCGACGAGAACTGTCCGGTGATCATCCGCAGCACGGTGCCCGTCGGCACATGCCGCGACGTCGTACTGCCCCGGCTCACAGCGCACCAGCCAGCGCCGCTGCTCGCCTTCTGTCCCGAACGCACCATCCAGGGCACTGCGTTGGCCGAGATCCGCTCCCTGCCGCAGATCATCGGTGGCCTCGACGAACGTTCCACGGCCGCCGCCCGCCGACTGCTCGCCCCGGTCATGCCGGACCAGATCACGGTCTCCAGCCTGGAGGCCGCCGAGATGGTCAAGCTGACGTGCAACGCTCACACCGACGTGATCTACGGCTTCGGCAACGAGGTCGCCGCGATCGCGGAGGGGCTCGGGCTGGACGCGAACGAGGTGATCGCCTCCGCCAACCTCCGCTACCCCCGTCCGGACATCTCCCGGCCAGGGTTCGTCGGCGGCAGCTGCCTCGTGAAGGACCCTTACATGCTGCTTGAGGCCGCCCGCCGGGCCGGGCACCAGGCCGAGATGGTGGCCTCCGCCCGCGCGCTGAACGAACGCGTCCCCGAGCATGCCGTGCACCGGGTGCTGACGGCGCTGTCCGCGCGCGGACGCGACCTCGCCGAGGCCACCGTCATGGTCTGCGGCATCGCCTACAAGGGCAGGCCCGAGACCGACGACGTCCGCGGCTCCGCCGCGACGCCGGCCCGGGAGATGCTCGCCGGCCGGGTCGCCCGCCTGATCGGGCACGACTTCGTGGTCGGCGACGACCGGATCGCCGCTATGGGCTTCGAGCCCTCCGAACTCGCCGACGGCCTCAGCAAGGCGGACGCCGTGCTGCTCCTGTCCGACCATCCCGGCTACGACAGACCCGGTGTGGCCGGACTGCTGGCCTCGTCCCCCGTCGTGTTCGACATGTGGGGCATGTGGCAGAACTCCCTCGCCGGCACCGCGGGCATCGAGTACCTGAGGTTGGGCCGTGGCTGAGCACGCACTCATCACCGGCGGAGCCGGCTTCATCGGCGCGCATCTCGCCCGCAGGCTGCTGGAGGAGGGCGTCGAGGTCACGCTGCTCGACGACTTCTCGCGCGGCAGGGAGGACGAGACCCTGGCGCGGCTCGCGCGGCAGGCCACGCTCGTACGCCACGACCTGACGCAGCCGATCCCGTATGGACTGCTCCCCCGGCACGTGGACACCGTCTACCACCTCGCGGCCGTGGTGGGCGTGCAGCGCACCGCGGACAGCCCGCAGCGGGTGCTCCGCACCAACGTGCTGGCTGCCAGCAACCTCCTCGACTGGTGCGACAAGGCCGGACCCGACACCGTCTTCCTCAGCTCCACCAGCGAGTTCGCGGACGGCGCCGCGCAGTCGGGCCTGGCCCCGTTCCCCACCCCCGAGGATGTTCCCTTCGTGCTGGCCGAGCCGCGTTCGACGCGCGCCAGTTACGCGTTGAGCAAGGCCGTCGCCGAGAGCATGGTGTGGTATCGGGCGGGGCAGACTCGGGTGCGGATCGGCCGTTACTTCAACGTGTACGGCCCCCGGATGGGCCACTCGCACGTGATCCCCCAGTTCATCGGGCGGATCCTGCGCGACGAGAACCCCTTCCGCATCTACGGCGCCTACCAGTCCCGCGCCTTCTGCCACGTCGACGACGCGGTGGCGGCCACCCGGGCACTGACCCGGTTGCCCGGCGACGAACCGGTCGTCGCGAACATCGGCGACAACACACGCGAGATCCGGATGATCGACCTCGCCCGGCTGCTGTTCGAACTCGCGGGTGTTTGTCCGCAGGTGGAGATCCTCGACTCGCCCAGCGGCTCCCCCGAGCGCCGGATCCCGGACCTCGCCAGGTTGCACGGCGCCCTCGGCAGGCGTGCGGCCGTGCCGCTGGAGCAGGGGCTGCGGGAGATGCTGGACTGGTACGGGACGGAGTCCCGGTGAGCCGCATCGCCACCGTCGCGCACCGCTGCGGCCCCGGACGCACCTGCGGCTCGGAGACCATGGCGGTGCGCACCGCCGAGGCGCTGACCGCGGCCGGCCACGAGGTGTTCCTTGTGGAGACCGCGGCCGACTGGCCCGCCACGCCGCCGGACGTGGTCCACGCTTACGACCTCGCGACGCCCGAGCCGGTCGTGATGGCCCACCGGTACGCGACCGAGACGGGCACACCGTTCCTGCTCACTCCCGCATCCACGCCCCAGCTCTGGCCCGACGCGGCGGTGGGCGCGATGCTCTGCCGCGCCGCCGACCGCGTCTTCGTGCTGACCGACCACGAAGCGGCAATGCTGCGGGACCGCGGTGTCGAGCCGGACCGCCTCCGGCTGATTCCGCAGGCCCCCGATCTGGCCGGCGTCGCCGACCCCGCGGGCTTCCGCGAACGTCACGGCATCAGAGGGGACATGGCGCTGTTCCTCGGCCGCCGGATACCCACCAAGGGATACGACGTGCTGCGCGACGCGGCGCAGGCGGTCTGGCGCGAACACCCGGACGCGACCTTCGTGGTGGCCGGGCCCCAAGGGGACGCGCCGCCCTGGGACCATCCGAACGTGTGCGACCTTGGTCTGGTCGACGACCAGACCAAGCACGACGCCCTCGCCGCCGCGTCCGTGCTGTGCCTGCCGACCCGCGCGGACGTGTTCCCGCTGGTGTTCGTCGAGGCGTGGGTAAGCGGGCGCCCAGTGGTCAGCGGTGCCTTCCCAGGCGCGCACGAGGTCGTCCGGGACGGGGTCGACGGCCTGGTCGTCGATCCCGAGCCGACCGCGGTAGCCGCCGCACTGATCCGGTTGTTCGCCGACCCGCGGTCGCGGGAGCGGCTCGGCGCGGCGGGCCTGCGGCGCGTCCGCACCGAGATGACCTGGTCCCGCGTTGCTGATGTGATCACACATGCGATCCCACGCACACCGGAGGCAATGTTCCATGGCACCCGATGACGCCCCACGCGACGTGGCGTTCGCGGACAACACGATAGGCGCGGAGGAAGCCGATGCCGTGTCCGCCGTCCTGCGGTCCGGGTGGCTCTCCGCGGACCGCGAAGTCCGGGCCTTCGAGGGGGAGTTCGCCGCGGCCGCGGGGGCGGCGGACGCCGTCTTCGTCAGCAGCGGCACAGCCGCCCTGCACCTGGCCGTCCTGGCGCTGGACCTGCGGCCCGGCGAGGAGGTGATCATGCCCTCCCTCAGCTTCGTCTCCGCGGCGGCGGTCTGCGCGCTCCACGGCATCGTCCCGGTCTTCGCCGACATCACGTCAGACGCCGACCTGACCGTTTCCGTGGCCGATGTCGAACGGCTCATCACCCCCCGTACCAGGGCCGTCGTCGTGATGCACTACGGCGGCCATCCGGCGCGCATCGAGGAGTTCGTGGCCCTCGCGCAGCGGCACGGTCTGCGCGTCATCGAGGACGCCGCGCACGCCCCGCTGGTCTCCCGGCCCGGCGGCATGCTGGGCACCATCGGCGACATCGGCTGCTTCAGCTTCTTCGCGACCAAGAACATGACCACCGGTGAGGGGGGGATGGTCCTCGCCAGGCAGCCCGCGCTGCTCGCCCAGGTGCGGAGCATGCGCTCGCACTGCATCGACGGCTCGTCCCGGAGCCGAACGGCGTCCGGCTCGGCCGGCTACGACATCGCCTCGGTCGGCCTCAACTACCGCCCCACCGAACTGGCCGCGGCCATCGGAAGGGTCCAACTCGCCAAGCTCGACAAGGACCGGGCACGCCGCCGCGATGTCGTGTCGGCCTATCACCGCGCCCTCGTCGGCATCGCGGATCTCGAAGCGCCGTTCGCCGGCCGCGCGGACGACTCCGCGGCCCACCACCTGCTCCCGGTCCTGCTGCCACCCGCCCACGACCGCGGCCGCGTCAGGAACCGGCTGCGCTCAGCCGGTGTGCCGACCTCCGTGCACTACCCGCCGACGCACCTGATGACGTACTACCGTCACGGCGCGCCCGAGGCGCACGGCCTACGCGACGCCACGGTCGGGCTGGAACACCTGCCGCACACAGAGGCCGTTGCGGACCGCCTGCTCTCCTTGCCGCTGCACGCCAAGCTCGACACGTCGGACGCCGGGTACGTGGCGGACCGGCTCGCCGAGGCCCTCGCGACGGAAGAGGCCGGGACATGACCTTCACCGTGTCGGGGGGGCGACTGCGCCGCGACGGAGCCCCCTTCGTCGCGCTCGGCGTCGACTACCACCCGTCGGCCGCCGGTTGCCGTTGGTGGAGCGACTGGAACGAGTCGGCGGTGCGCGACGACTTCCGTCGGATGGCTGCCGCGGGCCTGAACTCGGTGCGGTTCTTCCTGTTCTGGCGCGACTTCATGCCCGAGGAGCAGACGGTGGACCGCGCCGTCCTGGCCCGGCTGGACGCCGCCGTCTCCGCGGCCGGGGAGGCCGGACTCGCCTGCGTCCCCTCGCTGTTGACGATCTGGATGAACGGGCAGCATCTGGACCTCCCGTGGCGTGCAGGCCGTAGCATCTGGCGGGACCCCGCCATGCTGGCCGCGGAGGACGCCTACGTCCGCGCCGTGGCCGGCACCCTTCGCGAACACGACAACGTGCTGGCCTACGATCTCGGCGACGAGCTGTGGAACATCGATCCGGCCCACGCGGCGGCCCTGCTCCCCGCCGAGGTGGCCGCCTGGCAGGGCCGGCTCGCCGCAGCGATCCGCGACGAGTCGCCGGACGCGCTGGTGCTCCAGGCGAACGACTCCTCGGCCGTCTTCGGCAACGGCCCGTACGGCTGCGACAACCAGGCGGAGCTCGACCTGGCCGGCGTGCACGGATTCCCACCGTGGACCCCCGGCGGCATCGAGTCGACCCTGTCGTACAAGGCCACCAGTCTCCCGGCCTTCCTGGTCAGCGTGGCTGCGGCCTACCGCCCCGCGCTGCTCGACGAGTTGGGCAGTTACGGCGTCAGCGCCGGAACCGCCGCGAGCTATCTGGGAGCCGCTGCCGCTTCCGCGCTGGCGGCGGGCGCCAACGGCCTGTTCGTCTGGTGCTGGCAGGACATCGCCTCGACTGCCGAGCCGTACCACGAGCGCCCAGCCGAGCGTTCCGCCGGGCTGCACACCCGTGACGGCAGAGCGAAGCCCACGATGGCCGCGTACCGGCGTGTGCTCGACGAGGCGGCGGCACTGTCGATCGACCGACCGTCGGCGCCCGTCGCGCTCTTCCTGCCCCGGCGGCTGCGTGGGCAGGGCGACTCCTACCTGGCCGCGGCCGGGAGCACCGTCCCCACCTTCCACTCCTACCTGTTGCTGAAGCGCGCCCACCTGGACTTCGAGGTGGTGGCGGCAACGGCCGGCGATGCCCCCCGATCCGGCTTCGACCTGGTGATCTGCCCGGCACCCGCACACCTGACCCTCGACGACCTGGACGCGTTGCGGACGTACGCGGAAGGCGGGGCCACGGTCTACCTGTCCCTCGGCGACCACCTGCACGGCCTGCCCGGCGCGGACCTGATCGGCGCCGAGATCACCGACTACCACCTGGACGCCCGGGGCAAACACGCCCTGTGCTGGGGCGACTCGCGATGGCCCGTCATGTGGCACCACGACGTCATGACGCCCACGTCGATGGCGGTCACCACAGGCGACGCACTTGCCGTCTACCCGGACGGAACACCCGCGATGACGGCCCATCGCATCGGCCGCGGCCGTGTCGTCTTCACCAATCTGCCGGTGGAGTCGCAGTTCCGTCGCCCGGGGTCGCTCACGGCGACCGCCTGGCACAGGTTCTACCTGCAACTGGGGGAGTTGGCCGGGGTGCGTCCCGGCGTCACCTGCTCCGCACCCGATCTCGAAGTCGTCCGGGGCCGGAGCGGGACCGTCGTGATCAACCACAGCGACCGTCCGATCACCTCTGACATCCGGCTCGCGGCCACCCGGCATCACGTCTCGCTCGACCCCAAGGACTGGACCATGCTCCCGCCCGACACCACGCGCACCCCGGCGCCCGGGCCGACCCGGGGAACCGTCTCGGCCGACGCTCCCGCCCGCATCGCGGGGGCGACCTCGTGAAAGCGGTCGTCTACCGCGGACCGGCGACGATCGCCGTCGAGGATCGTCCGATCCCCGCTCTCGCCGGGCCGCGGGACGCGATCGTCAAGGTCACCGCCACCGCGGTGTGCGGCACCGATCTCCACCCGTACCGGGGGGAGTTGCCGCAGTTCGAGGCCGGGACCGTCCTCGGGCACGAATTCGCCGGCACCGTCGTCGAGAGCGGGGAGCAGGTGCCGTACGGGGTGGGTCAGCGGGTCTTCGCCTCCGACGTCATCGCCTGCGGACGCTGCGCAGCCTGCGCGCGCGGGATGCACTACCACTGCGCCTCGGCGGGGCTCTTCGGCTCTTCGACCCTGGTGGGGGAGGCGGTTGACGGTGGCCAGGCCGAGTACGTCCGCGTCCCGTTCGCCGACGTCGTCCTCCACCCCACGCCCGAGGGCGTCTCCGACGAGCAGGCGGTCTTCGTCGGGGACATCCTGAGCACCGCGTACGCGGGAGTCCAAGCCGCTGGGATACGGCCCGGGGACACCGTCGCGGTGGTGGGAGCCGGCCCGGTCGGCATTCTCGCGGCGGCCTGCGCCAGGGCCGCCGGGGCGGCCGAGGTGGTGCTGGCCGACCCCGACCCACGCCGCCGGAACTCCCCGGTCGGCCGGGTCGTCGAGCCGCACCAACTCTCCGAAGAGGCCCGGGAGCTCACCGGCGGGTGGGGCGCGCACGCCGTCATCGAGGCTGTCGGCAGTCCGTCCGCGTTGCGCGGGGCCATCGAAGCGGTCGCCCCGAAGGGGACGGTCGCGGCGCTCGGCGTACACCACGCCGAGGCCGCTCCCTTCCCGTCGAACACCGCCTTCGCGAAGGAGGCCACGCTGCGCTTCGTCGTCGGCGATCCGGTGGTGGTCCGCGAACCGGTGCTCTCGCTGATCCGCGCCGGGCTCATCGACCCCACCATGGTGATCAGCCATCGCCTCCCGCTGTCGTCGGCTGCTGAGGCGTACGCCCTCTTCGACGCCCGCGAGGCCACCAAGGTGGTCCTGACCACGACCGACTCGCCGCCGACGGCCACCGGCCGCTGACCATGCCCCGGAGCGTGCGGGGGAGCGGACGGGGCGGCGGCGGACCAGCCACACGCCCCGCCCGCGTCAGCGGGCTGTCCTGGCCCGGTGGGTGACTGCTATCCGGGTGTATTCCAGCAGTCCCCAGTAGCCGTACTCCACACCCAGCCCCGAGTTCCGGCTCCCGCCGAACGGTACGTCATGTCGCAGGTCCCCGTGGGTGTTGATCCACACCGTGCCGGCGTCGACGCCGCTCGCGAGGTCCTCGGCAAGCTCCGGGTCGCCCCATAGGGACGCGCCCAGTCCGTACTCGGTGGCGTTGGCGCTGTGGACCGCCTCGGCGGGGTCGTCGTAGGCGAGCACCGGGATGACCGGCGCGAACTGCTCCTCCCGCTCCAGCCGGGTCGCCGGCGGCAGGTCGCTGACGACGGTGGCCGGGAAGAAGAAGCCGGCGTCGAGGGGGGCACCGCACTGCGCTACCACCCGGGCCCCGCCGGAGACGGCCTCTTCCACCATGGCCGCCACCCGCGACACCTGCGCCTCGGAGGTCAACGGGCCGTATTCGGTCAGCGGATCGCGGCCATCGCCCATACGTGCCCGCAGGGCGAGTTCACCGAGCCGCTCCACAAGCTCGCCATGTTGCCGCCGCGGCACGTAGACGCGTTTGATCGCCGCGCAGAACTGGCCGCTGTTCACCATGGAGCGGGCGAAGAGTTCCGGTGCGACGATTTCCGGGTCGGCCCCGGGAAGCACGATGGCCGGATCGTTGCCCCCCAGTTCCAGGATGACCCGCCGGAGCCCGGCGGACGCGGCGATGGCGCGTCCCACGGGAATGGAACCCGTGAAGGAGATCAGGGCGATCTCCGGATGCCGCGTCAGCGCCGGGCCGAGTTCCGGGCCCCCGGAAACGGCGTTCAGTACTCCGGCAGGCAGCACATCCGCCAGGACCTGCACCATCCGCAGCGTGGCGAGCGGAGTGAGGGGCGAGGGCTTCACCACCACGGTGTTGCCCGCGAGGAGGGCAGGCGCGATTTTGCAGACGGACAGGATGAGGGGGAAGTTGAAAGGCGCGATCGCCGCGATCACGCCAAGTGGTACGCGCCGCATCGTGACCGACGTGGCCTCGTCGTCCACGAGCGCCTCCATGCGCAGGGACAGTGCGGCGGTGTCCGCGAACCAGGAAGCCGAAAGATTCACTTCGGACCTGGCCTGCGCGAGGGGTTTTCCCTGCTCGGTGGTGAGGAGTTCGGCGATCTCGTCGGCGTGCTCGCCGAGCAACTCGCCGCATCTGCGCAGATATTCCGCGCGCTCCTCCAGGGGCAGTGCGGACCACGGCGCAAAAGCCGAAACGGCGGCCCGGACCGTGGACGCGAGCTGCTCCGCGGAGCATGCGGGAGCCTGGGCCGCGACCTTTCCGGTGGCCGGATCGACCACGGGAATCGTCTGTCCGATGGTGAGCGGCCGGCCGCCTGCAGTCATGGGAATGGTCATCAATCCTCGTTTCCACTTCGCCGGAATACGCTCCCTGCGAGGCGCGATCGGCGGAAGAACGCCATCAGGGCCCGCGAACCGATAGCCGTACCTGTGTATCAGAAGCCGGGCGAGGTGTGCGCCGGCGTGAGTCCAGCGGTGCCCCGCGGGATCTCCCCTCGACCGAGTTTCGCCTGGTGAGTCGCATCGTCAATGCCTGCGGTCTCTTCGTACCTGCCCGAACAGGCAGGTGCTTCGGGCGCCCGGGGGACGCTTCCGGCTCACGAGTGACCTTCGGATGCTTGATGACTGCATGCCCGTGTCGGGAGGTCACCTTGACATCGCTCGTTGAAATATCGGGCTATCTGCCCGCGCGCAGCGAATCGATAGCCGATTTTTTGCAGGCATACGGACTCAGTGACCGCGAGGTGAAAATATATAAGCAGTACTATGGCTTTTCCGAGATCCGGACGGACCCCGACTTGGGCATGGCCGGACAACTCATCGCCGCTGGCCGTCAGTTGAAGGAACTGATCGGCCAGGAGCGCCGCGTGCGGTATGTGCTGCAGGCGAGGACCATGCCGGTCGCGGCTCCGTATCCGCTCAATCCCCTGCATGAGGCGTGCGAGGCCCTGGGGCTGAGGAACGCGCTGGCGTTCTCGCTCAACCAGCAGGCCTGTGCCTCCGCCCTCATGTCCGTGGAACTCGCCGGTCGGATGCTGGCCGAGGACGGCGACCCGGACGCGTTGGCCCTGGTCTTCGTGGGCGAGAAGACCTTCACCACAGACGCCCATGTGCTGGGCATCACCGCGGTGATGGGTGAGGGTGTGGCTGCCGTCCTGGTCCGCGCGGGCGCGGGCCGCGATCGGCTGCTGGGCTTCGCCTCGCGCATCCGGGGCGAATTCCACCGTGGTTCCCGGATGACGGCGGAGGACCACGAACGATGGGCGGCTGACTACGCGGACGGGCTGAGCGAGGTGATCTCCCGCGCGCTCGACCATGCCGGTATGCGGCCCGCGGACATCGATCTGATCCTGCCGCACCACGTGAACCGGCTTTCCTGGCTCAAGGTGCTGCGAGCCCTTCGGCTCAACCAGAAGGACCGCATCTTCATGGACAACCTCCCCGTGGTCGGCCACTGCTTCGGCGCCGACGCCTTCATCAACTACTGCTCCGCCCGGGACACCGGACGGCTCAAGCCCGGTGACCGATACGTCATGACCGCGGTCGGTCTCGGCGCCACGTTCTCCGCCATGGTCTTCGAGCACTGAGCCGGAAGGGACGAGCCACGTTGTACATCGGACCGCAGCCCGACACCGCCAGGGCAGGACTGCGCCTGGCCCACGTCGATCATCTGGTATTCGGCCAGGGCGGGCCCTTCCGCGAACTGGACTACACCTACTTCAGAGATCTGTGGCGGCTGTTCGGGCTGCCTTGGGACGACACGTACCTCACTGCGGGCCGCACCACCTTCCACGACATGATCGAGATCCTGCTGGAGCGACTGGGGCCGCTGGTGCAGGGGCTCGACACAGCGATCCTGGCCAACGCGACACCCGACGCGGAACCGGGCTTCCCCATGCCGTACATCGAGCATGCCCTCGGCGGCATCGGCACCGTGTTCGCCGTCTCCGACCAGGGTGCGGCCGCCACGTTCACCGCCCTGCGGCTGGCCGCGCACACCCTGCCACCGGGCGACAACGGGCGAGCGCTCGTGGTCGTCATGGACCAGGCCAGGGTCCTGTCGGGGCCGCCGATACCGGACGACATACGGCCGTTGTGCGACTCGGCCGTGGCACTGGTTCTCGAGGGTGACGGGAGGCTCGGCGCGCCGGAGATCAGCCAGCACGTGGGCGTGCCGACGAGCGAGATCGTGGGACACCTCAGCGCGGCCGCCGGGCAGGCCGACCGGGTGACCGCCATCTGCCGACCAGAGCTCGCACCCTACTGGGCGAAGGCCGATGTGGCCGCGGACCTCGTGCCGGTGCCCGGCGGTCTGCCGTGCACCGGGCTATGGGCCGCACTGGCCAAGTACCGCGCCACCGCACAGAAGGTGCAGTCGGAGCGGGTGGTCCTCGCCGACTACGACGCGCGTCTGAAATACCTCAGCGTCTGCGGGTTCGACATGGGAGCGCCGCGATGACCACGGAACTTCGGACCGGAACGACGGGCACGGGAGATGCCGCGGTGCCGCAGGAGGGGACCGCGGTGGGAGCCCTGGCCGCCTTCCATCTGCGTATGGCCGGACCCGGCGCCGCTCTGGCCGGGCCGGGCGGGCACGCCCTGGTGCCCGCGGACACCCTCGACTCGGTGAGCCACCTCGTGGTGGACGGGCGACGGCTGCCCCGGAACCAGGACAGCGAGACGGTCGTCGACCTGCCGGCGCTGGACGACGTCGTCGTCCTCAGCTCCGGCCTGGCGGGCGACGCCGAGCCCGATGCCGGGTGCCTTGCTGAGCTGGGCAGGCTGCGCCACGCGTGGTCCCAGGGGCTGCTGCGGGCAGTCGTCGTCCACCTGGGCGGGCGCACGAGCGGCGACGGAACCCTGCTGGACCATCAACTGGTGAAGGGCGCGCTGGCCGACGCCGTCATCGGGCAGCGGGAGAACGAGACCCTGCTGGCCGCGGCTGACGCCGAGCCAGGTGATCTCCGCCTGCTCCACGACCGGATCACCGAGGTCGACCGCGTGCTGCTGAGGCTTGCCGGTGCGTACGGCTTCACCGCGGAGGGGCCGGGCCGCACTGTCCATCTCTCCGAGCTTCTCTCCCACCTGTACCTGAGGGGCGAACAGTGATCACTTTGGACGACCGGCTGATGGCGCTGAGGGGACTGGCGGCGGAATTCGCCACGGCGATCCGTCCGTTCGGCCTGGAGCTGGACGGCGACCCGTCGGCGATCCACCGGCGGCTCGACGTGCCGCTCGTGCTCAAGCTGGGTGCCCTTCAGGTGCCGCCTGCCTACCAGACCGAGCCGCTTGTGGTGGGACGGTACCGGTTCCACCTGATGACCACGCTGGAACGGGTGGTGTTCATGATGGAGGCCGCGCGCGGCGACCTCGGTTTCCTGCTCGCTGCGCCGGGAGCGCCGATGGCCGGCGCGGCCGTCGCGATGCTCGGCGACGAGCGTCAGCAGGAGTGGTTCTTCAGCCGGGTGGTCTCGGAGCCCACGTGGGCCTTCTTCGCGCTGTCCGAGCCCCGGGGCGGCTCGGACGCCAGCGGGATGCGGACCCGCCTGACCCGTGACCCCGACACGGACGCGTTCAGGCTGGACGGCACCAAGCGGTACATCGGCAACGGGATGCGCGCCCAGGTCGGCGTGGCCTTCGCCAAGCGAGGCCGCGGTGGCCCGCTGTCGGCGACCGCGGTGCTCGTCGACGCAGGCGACCCGGGGTTCTCGGCGGTCCCGGTGCCCACCCTGGGGCTGCGGGGAGCCCAGCTCAGCGAGCTCACCTTCGACTCTGTGCCGATCGCGCCGGAGCGGGTTCTGGGCTCCCATCTGTCCGCTACGCGGGGCGGGTTGTGGGGCTGGCTGCGTACCTTCAACCTGCTGCGTCCGGTTGTGGCCGCCATGGGCGTGGGCGTCGCCCAGGCCGCACACGACTACGTCGGGGAGCACCGGCCCGGGCTGCCGGCGCCCCTGCGGGACGGCTTGGAGCGGCTGAGGCTGGAGATCCAGTCGGTGCGCCGGCTCACCTTGCGCGCCGCGGCCGAGGCCGACCTCGATCCGTCGAAGGGGGAGCTGAGCTCGGCGGCGAAGGTGCGGGCGGCGACGCTGGCCGAGGAGGCGACGCGGTACGCGGCCCGGTGCTTCGGGACCGGAGGGCTCCTGGACCACCCATATCTGGAGAAGCTGCTGCGGGACGCCCGCGGCATCGAGTTCATGGAAGGCGCGGGCGCCATCCAGCGGATGAGCGTCTTCAGCGCCGTGCCCCGGCCCTAGGCAGCCCTGCCCGCCGGGGCTCGACCCAAGCGATCACTGTGGCGTTGCACCACACGTGCGGTTAGGAAGCACTATGAATGCGTCGTCAGATTACGCTGCGTATATCGCCGTTGTCCGTCGCCACCTTCCGGAGGTCGGCGAGGCGCCACTGACCGGTGGCAGCGTCCTGGAGGACCTGGGCCTGGACTCCCTGGGCACGGTCCGCCTGTTGGCGGAGCTGGAGGACACGTTCGGCAAGGAGCTGCCAGAAGAGGCTCTGCACGAGTCGACGTTCCAGACGGTCGACTCGCTGTGGGAGGCGTTCCAGCGCTTCGCGGCGTCGGCCGCCGACTGACCGTGCCCGGCCCGGGACGACCGCGTCCGTCGACCGTCCGTCCGGGTCGACGTCCCGGTCGGGGACAGCCGAGTCGCTCTGCCAGAAAGGGAAGTTGTGGGATGCCCGTGATATCCACCGCGCCAGAACTCATCGAATCCGACGTGTACATCGATCTCCAGCAGACCCTGGGGCGCCAGCTGTACGTCAAATGCGAGGGCTTCAACTTCGGCGGGTCGATCAAGCTCCGCGCAGCCGTCTCCATGGTCGCGGCGGCCGGGCGGGACGGCCTGCTCAAGGAGGACTCCATCCTGGTGGAGTCCTCCTCCGGGAACCTCGGAATCGCGCTCAGCGTCGTCGCCGCGAGCAAGGGGCTGCGGTTCGTCTGTGTCACCGACCCGCGGTGCAACGAGGCGTCCGTGCAGATCATGCGAGCCCTCGGGACCGTGGTGACGGTGGTCGACGACGCGCATCCCACGGGTGGCTATCTTCACAGCAGGCAGGACTACGTGCGTGCCCTGTGCGCCGAGGACCCACGCCACCTCTGGCTGAACCAGTACGTCAACGAGGCGAATTGGCGGGCACACTACGAGACGACGGCTCCGGAGATCGTGAAGCGCTTTCCCGACCTGGACGTGCTCTTCATCGGTGTCGGCACCGGCGGCACCATCATGGGCTGCTCGCGCTACTTCCGCGACAACGCCCTACCGGCGCGGGTCGTCGCGGTGGACGCCGTGGGCTCGGTGACCTTCGGGCTGCCCGCGGCACCCCGTTTCATCCCCGGCCTGGGAGCCGGGGTACGCCCACCGCTCGTCGACCGGACGGTGATCGACGAGGTGGTCCACGTCACCGAGGTCGACACCATCAGGACCTGCCGGATGCTGGCCCGCCACGGGTTCCTGCTCGGGGGGTCCAGCGGCACGGTTCTGAGCGGCTCGCTGGACTGGCTGGCCCGCAACGATCCGGAGCGCCGGCTGACGTCGGTGACCCTCGCCCCCGACCTGGGAGACCGGTACGTCGCGACGATCTACGACGACCCGTGGGTTCTCGACCACATCGGCGAGCAGGCGCTGCGCCCCCTACCTGAGGAAGGTAACCGCTGGTGCTGAACCATTCCGCATCCCCTTCGTTCGCCGTGGTACCCGGCCGCTTCGTTCAACGGGTCCTGGCTGGGCGGGAACGTGAGGTCATCGATCTGGTCGAGTCCGCCTACCGGCAGCATGGGTCCGGTGACACGGTGAACCCGCCCTCCTATTTCCTACGGTTCCCGGACCGCCCGAAGGAGCGCATCATCGCGCTGCCCGCCGCAGTGGGCGGCGATGTGAGGACCGCAGGACTCAAGTGGATCTCCAGCTTCCCGGACAACGTCGGCGCGGGCCTGCCCCGGGCCTCCGCCATCCTGCTGCTCAACGACCTGGACACCGGCTACCCCTACGCCTGCCTCGAGGGCTCGGTCATCAGCGCGAGCCGTACGGCGGCATCCGCCGCCCTGGCCGCGGTCACTCTGGCGCGTGGCCGGTCCCGGCTCGGCCGGGTCGGCTTCGTCGGTACCGGGCTGATCGCGAAGTACATCCACACGTACCTGGCCGCCGCTGACTGGCCGTTCGAACGCATCGGTGTGTACGACACCTCGGCGGACCGCGTCCGCGATTTCAGCATGCAGTTGCGGCAGACCACTCGGATCCCGATCGAGGCGTTCACCAGTGCAGAGGACATCATCCGCGCCAGCGACGTCATCGTTTTCGCGACGACCGCCGGCACCCCGCACGTCGATGACCCCAAGTGGTTCGCCCATGCCCCGCTGGTGCTGCACGTCTCCCTGCGGGATGTGTCACCCGAAGTGGTGCTCTACGCTGCGAACTTCGTCGACGACGTCGAGCACTGCCTGAAGGCCGACACTTCGGTGCACCTGACCGAACAGCGCACCGGTGGGCGGGACTTCCTCGACGGAACGCTGTACGACGTGCTGACCGGCGAGGTCACGCCGTCCACCGACAGGACGGTGCTGTTCTCGCCCTTCGGCCTGGGCGTGCTGGACCTGGTACTGGGCTCGTTCGTGTACCAGGAGTGCCTGTCGGCTGGTGAGTTGTCCACGATCGACGGCTTCTTCAGCGAACTGGAGCCCCCGGGCATCGTCGCCCGGGCCGAGAGCGAGGGTGCCTGACGTGAGCACGCAGCACGGTATGAGCGAGAGGCACCACACGACCGGGGAATCCGGCTTCGACGCACGCCGACTCGTCTCGCCCCTCGATGCGCTGCCGATCGCCCCGGCGGAGGCTCGGCTCGCGGTGTCTTCGAGTCTGCGCCGAGAGTGCCTTGTCGACGTGTCACGGACCGTCGTCGGCCACGTGACGCACTGGGCGGAGCACACGCCCGACGCCGTGGCCCTGACGGACCGGAACGGGAGCACCACCTACCGGGAACTGGCGCGCCGGGTGGCGGCGGTCCGCGACGTCCTGACCACCATGGAGTGCGGTCCTGGAGCCGTGGTCGCCGCCGCCGGACCGCGCGGCGCGGACTCGGTCGTCCTGCTCCTGGCGCTGGAGAGCATGGCGCTCACCTATCTGCCGGTGGACGCGGCATGGCCGCACGACCGGTTGGCCCGTGTACTGCGCCAGAGCCGTGCGTGTCACCTGGTCTCCTACCACCGGGAGGGGAAATCCGAGGGCCTGGCCAGCGCGGCCGACGCGGTCGGCGTGCCCGTACTGGACCTGCCGAGCCCGGCTGAACTGCCCTCCAATGGCAGCCCGGTGGACCTGCGCGGCCGGTGCGAGGACCCCGGTGAGCCCCGGTACGTGTACTACACCTCGGGTACCACCGGTGTTCCCAAGGGCGCGCTGGTCGACCACCAGGGCATGATCAACCACTTGTGGGCGAAGGTGGTGGACCTGGACCTGGGCCCCGCTGACAGCGTTGGGCTCACCGCGCCGCTCACTTTCGACATCGCCATCTGGCAGATGCTGGCGCCCCTGCTGGTCGGTGGGCGGGTCGCGGCGCTCGACGAACGCGAGACCGCCTTCCCCCGTACCCTGGTCACGTACCTTCAGGAACGGGACGTCACTGTGGTGGAGTTGGTGCCGACCGTTCTGGAATGGCTGACGAACGAGGCCGAGGACCGCCCGGACAGGAACCTGTTGCGGCTACGGTGCCTCGTGTCCACCGGCGAGGAACTCACCCCGCAGCTGGCCGGCCGCCTGCTGGCCCGGTGCCCCGGGGCGACGGTGGTCAACGCCTATGGATTCACCGAGACGTCGGACGACGTGACCCACCACGTGGTGCTGAGGGACGACCTCGCGCACGCACGGCTGCCGGTGGGTGCACCCGTCATCAACACCGTGCTGTACGTGCTCGTCGCCGAAGGCGGCGGATGGCGTGCCGCCCGGCCGGGGGAGAGCGGGGAACTGTTCGTCGGCGGACTACCACCCGGCTGCGGCTACCTCGATGACGAACGCGCCACCAGGTCGGCCTTCTTCCGCGACACCCTCGATCCCGCTTCACCCACCGGCCGGCTGTACCGCAGCGGCGACGTGGTGACCGTCACCGACGGGCTGCTGTGGTACGTCGGCCGACGTGACCGCCAGGTCAAGGTGTCCGGAGTCCGCATGGAACTGGGGGAGATCGAGGCGGCGCTGCGGCGGCACGATGCTGTCGCCGAGTGCGCGGTGGTCGTGGTCGACACGGCCGGTGGCGACGGGCGGGCGCTGGTCGGACACGTCGTGCCGCGGCAGGGCGGGTCGATCACCGCGGGGGAACTGCTCTCGTTCCTCCGTACGCGGCTGCCGGCGGCGATGGTGCCGCGCCGCTGGCACACACACGCGGTCCTGCCCGTGACCGCCAACGGAAAGACCGACGTCCACGCCCTCGCCGCGCTGTCGACGGCCGGTGCCGACGGTGCGGACCAGCTGTGACTACTCGTAGGTGATCTCCAGCGCGCGGAGGGCGGTCTCGATGTCGGTGAGCGCGGTCGGGTGGTCGGCCGCCTCACCGAGGAGCAGCCCGATGTGCCCACTGGTGCCCCACCGCCAGTCGATCGGCGACCCCGCCTGGACGTACGGCTGGTACCGGCACACGTTGGGGATCGGGGCGACCGCGTCCGGCCCGGCGATCGAGACGAGCCGCGTGGCGTACTGCGGCGGCTGGACGAAGTACACGTACGTGACCTGGTCGAGGATCGTGGGCATCTCACCCGCCGGCAGACCCAGCGCCATGCGCAGAGCCGCGGCGGTCATGTCGTACCGCCCTCCTGTCGCCCGCCGGAGGAGTTCCGCCATGTAGCCGGGAGGCCGACCGTTCACCTCGATCACCCTGGGACCCGTGGGCGTCAGCTTCAACTCGGTGTGGACGATGCCGAGCTCGATGCCGAGCGCCTGGATCGCCCTCTCGGCCAGTTCCCGGCACCGCTGCTCGGTGTCGGCGCTCACCGTGCTGGGCACGAGCAGGCCGCACTCCCGGAACGGCGGGGTGAGCGGGAACTTCCCCGTGACGCACAGGTGACGGATGCCCGTGCCTTCCACCACCGATTCCACCGACAGGAAGTCGCCGAAGCCGGGCCCCGCGTACGTGCTGTCGCCCTCCAGCAGCTCCTCCACCACGAACTCGTCGAACGCGCCGTGCACCGTCTTGATGCGCTCGGCCTGCTCAGTGCTCCACTGCTCCGCCTGGGCCACGGTGTCGATGCGCACGGTGTCGACGCTGCCCGCACCCTGGCGGGGTTTGACGACCACGGGCAGTCCTATGTCCTTCGCCAGCGAGGGGAGCTCCGCCAGATCGTCCAGGGCGCCCGAACGCACCGCGTCGACGGCGGCCTCGGCCAGGGTCCGCCGCTGCACGAGCTTGTCCCGGCACGCGGTGGCCGCCGCCACCGACAGGAACCGGAAGCCCGCCTCGGCGGCGATCTCCGCGGTGCGCACCAGCTGGCGATCGCTGAAGGTGATGATGTGTTCGATCCCCAGATCCCGCAGGGCCTTGGCCGCGCTCACGGAGTCGGCGGCCGCGATGTTGACGAAGTCGTCGGGCACCGTGACGGTGCCCGGGGCCGCCGAATCTTGGTCGACCACGAAGACCGGTTCGCAGAGCCGTCGGCTCGCTTTGTAGATGTCGACCGGGCTGGCTGACCCGCCGTCATAGAGGATGCCGAGTCGGGGTTTGCGCTGAGTGGACAATGAATCTCGCTCCCGGGACGGGCGTGGAAGAGGGGTGCGCCGCCCCGCGGTCAGGCGGGCTCGGTCGCGGAGGAGTCGGACGGAGCAGTTTCCGTCAGAAAGGACCACAGGGCCTTCTCGGTGGCCGACGGCTGTTCCAGCCACGGATAGTGCCCGGCGTTGTCGATCAGCACCCGGCGCACCAGCGGCAGCGCCGCCACCAGACTGTCGGTCACCGCGGGGGGCTGGCCGTCGTGCGTGCCGTGCAGCACCAGCGTGGGCACCCGCAACGCGGAGCAAGCGAGCACCCCTTGCTCCTCGGTGAACTCCGCCGTCTGGCTGGCCAGGGCGCCGGCGTAGTCCCGGTTCAGCGCGAAGCACGGGTCGGTCAACCGGGCGGCGAGGGCCTGTCCGGCATCCCGGTCGGCGAAGCCGAACGACAGGCGCCACAGCAGCAGTTGCCGGTCGCGCGCCGACGACTGGGCGGACCGCAGCACACTGTCGATGCGGTCCAGGTAGGGGGCCATGGTCTCGCGCATCAGGCGCCAGTTGGTGCTCTGCGGGAGTCCGAGGCCGGTGCCGGACAGGTAGACGAGACGGGCCACGCGTTCCGGGTGGACCAAGGCGTAGCGCAGCGCCAGGTTCGCGCCCCAGGAGTGGCCGATCAGGATGACCCGCTCATGCCCGAGGTGCTGGCGCAGTTCGTCCAGGTCTGCCAGGGTCCGGTCCAGGCTGTACGGGCCCGGCCACGGGGAGCGGCCGCACCCACGCTGATCCCAGCGGTGGGTGGTGAACGCCGGGGACAGCACCCCCGCCAGTTCGCCGAACATGTCCCACAAGCCCGGACCACCGTGCACGAAGATGATCGGCGCGCCCGTGCCTTCGGACGCCGTCCACAGCCAGCATCCGTCGGACACCATCACATAGTGGTCCATCCTGCTTCCCGTCGGTACGAGGTGATCTTCATGGTGCCGCGCGACGCCAGCCCCGGGCCGGGCCGCCGAAGGCGGCTCCCGCACGGGACGGTCCGGCGTCAGCTCTGAGAGCGGATGAACTCGGTGAGCGCGCTGACGGAGATGAGGTGTTCCGGTTCGAGCGAATCCGGATCGAAGGAGACACCCAGTTCCTCTTCGATCGCCATGAGCACCTCCAGAACGGCCGTGGAGTCGAGGCTCAGTTCCTCGAACAGCTTCGTTTCCCCGGTGGCGTCCTGCAGATCCGTGGCGAGGACCTGTTCCAGCACCTTGATGATGTCCCTGGCCTGTATGTTCCGCACGTCCTGTGTCATCGCTGCTCCTAGAAATCCTCGATCGTCAGTTGCTTGCCCACCAGGTCGTCGACGCCGTCGCGTAGTCGCACGAGGTGGGGGGTGCCGTCCAGCACCATGACTTCCGCCGGGAACCCGTGGCTGAGGAACAGCCCCGGGGAGGCGGACGGTCCGTAGGCACCCGATCTCGCGATGCCCACGAGGTCTCCCGGCCGTAGCCGGGGCAACGCGGCCTTCTTGACCAGCAGGTCGTTGGGCGTGCACAGCGGCCCTGACACGTTCCAGGGACGGTTGTCCAGCGGAGCCGCGCGGTTCAGCAGGGCGACGGGGAAGTTCCGGCGTGCGAACGAGCCGGTGCCCACCGCGGCCATGTGGTGGTTGGTACCGCCGTCGGCGATCGCGAACGGCTCGCCGAAGGACTCCTTCACATACCGCACCGTCACGATGTAGGTGCCCGCCGTCGCGGTCAGGTACCGGCCGAGTTCCATCAGCACGCGGGTGTCGGGATGACGTGCGCGAAACGCCCTCACGATCGCGTTGACCTCGTCGGTCAGTACGGTCGGGTCGAGGTCCCGCTCCCCGTCGAAGTAGGCCACGCCGAGCCCACCGCCGATGTCGACGACGTCCAGCGGGCAGCCGAGCCGCTCGGTGATCCGCTCGCTCAGTGCCAGGATGCGCTCGGTGTTGGCTGCCACGACGGACTCCGTCAGGATGCGGGTGCCCATGTACGCCTGGATGCCGACGACGCGCAGATGTGGCCATCGCCCGGCCACCGGCCCGCAGGCCAGCAGTTCCGCCTCGTCGATGCCGAACTGCCGCGGCTTGCCGCCCATGGTCAGGCCGGCGCCCTTGACCGAGAACTCGGGATTCACCCGCAGCAGCACATGCGCGTTGCGCCCTGCGGCGGCCACCAGTTCGTCGTAGCGGTCGAGCTCGGCGAGGGACTCCGCGATGAGGAGGCCGACCTCGCCACGGGCGCAGGCCGCGAGTTCCGCCTCGCTCTTCCCGGGCCCCAGGAATATGGTGCGGTCGGCCGCCACCCCGGCCCGCTGCGCGATGGCCAGCTCCGCCAGCGAGGAGACCTCCGCGCCGGCTCCGAGCCGGTACAACAACTGGCAGACAGCGACGTTCGGGTTGGCCTTCAGCGAGTAGAAGATCTCGACCGAGTCGTCGAGTCGAGATTTGAGGCCCTGGTACTGCGCGGTCACCACATCCGCCTCGTAGACGAAGAGCGGGGTCCCGTACTGTTGGGCCAACTCGGAGGCGGGGAGACTCGGGAGTTGGAAGCTGTCGGCCGTCCCCGGCGTCGTGCTCATCTGGTACGGGGATTCCGCCGCACCCGGCGTCTCACTCATGTGCTCCGTCCTCCCGCCACTGGGCCAGCAGCTCCGTCACCTGCTTGTCCAGCGCGCTCACCGTCTCCGTGTCGGGGCCGAGCAGGATGCCGTACAACCGCCCGGCGCCACCTGCGGCGATCCCCGAGTTGACCGTCGCGAAGTTGTTGACCACCATTCCGCACCCGTCACCCGGGGAGGTGAGCAGCGCGTCGCCGAGGAGCGCGCGCAGCTCGGCGAAGGACGCGGGCCGGCGCCGCACGACGGGGTAGTACCGGGCGAGCGCGGTGGCGCCGGGGGAGTGGAGCAGCTCCAGGAGGGGCTCCTGATAAGTGGACATGTTGTTGCGTGCGTTGATCTCCGTGAGGGGATAGAGGCCCCCCTCGGGGTCAAGCATGGCGTCGACGCCGACGACCCCGTGGTAACCGTCCGTCGCCAGCGCCGCTCCCATGTCCATGGCCGCGGCGGCTATCCCATCGCGGACCTCGGCCGACAGCCGGGCCGGCACGAGGTGACCCATGTGCACGCCGTTGCGCGTCAGGGCCTCCTTGACGAAGTCGAGGTGCACGGAGCCGTCGCGGCCCAGCGTGAACTGGTAGTTGAGGTCGACGGACTTCGCCACCCACTCCTCGACCACCACACCGAGCCGGCTGTCACCCTGCCCCTTGCGCCGGTTGGTGAACAGCCGGTCCAACTGGTCGAGCCGACTCTCCTCACCAATCTGGAGGATGCCCTTGCCGGAGACGCCGAAGGCGTCCTTCACGGCGACCCTCCCGCCACCGCGCAGCACGTCACGGGCCCACAGCACCGCCTCGCCCCAGCGTTCCAGGCTGTCGCACCACCATCCCCCCGGTTGCCGCAGCCCCAACCGTTCCGCCAACCGCCTGCTGTAGACCTTGCTGTTGACGGACTTGCAGACGGCCACCGGGGGCGCGGCCAGTCGGAGCCCGCTCTCCTGGGAGAGCCGCTCCACCCGCTCAGAGACGCCATGCGCGACGATCACCGCCCCCTGATCCCGCAGGGCGGCCAGTTGCTCCAGCAAGCCCTTGTCCGCCAGCGCGTCGCCCGTGACATCGCGAGCGGGCTCGCTTTCGACGGGCACCAGGGTGCGCGGCGCCTGCCGACCCAGCGCGGTGAGATATTCGACGTAGGCGGGGTCCGGCTTCTTCTTGAGAATGACGAGATCGCCCGGCCCGGCCAAAGTCAACGCGAACTCGTCCATGCGGTTCACCACCAGGTCAGAGGATGGTGAGTTGAATTTCGGCAGACCTGGCTCGCCCTTACCCCATTCCCGCTCCACCTCGAAGTTTCCGAGAAAAACCAACGGTGAATCAGGCGGCACTGCGAGTGCTGTTCGTAGTCGGGACAGAAAGGCGGGTGCCTTATGGTGCATGACATCGACCATAATCGAAGGCTTTCTGGCTTGACAATCAACCGATTCGGGTATGGAGCTTTGTCTACGGTGCCTGGACGGAGCTTTGTCCACGGTGCCTGGGCGGGCTTCGGGCCTTGACGCGATGGGCACGGGGATTCGCGGGGCGAGCGAGCGCGGTGCGGGGAAAATCCACCCGGGCCCGCCCGGCGAGGCGCCCCCTCGTCGACCGCCGCTCCGACCAGATCTGATCCAGCATCAGCTCGAGGTGGCGGACACTCATGCGAGCCCTGCCGCTGACATCTGCCGCACATAGCGCACTGCCAGGAACGGCACCGAGATGCCGATGACGTTGCACCAGGCCACCACTTCGTAGAATCCGTGCACGCCGCCCAGGGGCCCGGCGAGAAGGGCACCGGCGACCACGATGAGGCCGAAGTACACCGCGTTCAGGACGATGACGCGTAGGCCGCCTCCGGTCTGCTCCATGACAGTCAGCGCCGTCAGCACCGGCCCCTGGAAGAAGAAGCTGAACGCCACGATGCCCAGATACGACTGTGCGGAGGCGGACACATGGGAGTCGCTGCTGAGCGACTGCGCCATCGGATGGGCGAACGCCCACACCATCACGGCGATGAGCACGTAGAGCCCGGCCGAGATCTCCAGGCCCCGACCCACCGAGTCCGCCATGTGGCGCCAATCGTGCGCCCCGCGCTGCTGGTTGATGATGATCGCGGTGGCCGTGCCGATCACCGTGCCCGGCAGAAGGACGAGGTTCTGCAGCGTGGAGGCCGCTGAGAACCCGGCCACCACCTCGTGGCCGTACCGCCCGAGTACCCCGAGTACCGCGAAGTTGTAGCCGGCTATCACCACGAGTGACGCCGCTACCGGCAGGCCGATGCGGCGTAATCCCGACAACGCGTCGGGCTGCCAGGACCTGAGATCGGGCGGATGCCACAGCGCGGTCCGGCGCAGCATGGCGAGCCCGGCGACGGTGCCGATGACCCCGGTTGCCGCCTGCGCGATCGGGACCGCGGCGACGCCGAGCCCGGCACCGAACCCGAGCCAGGCCACGGTCCCGGTCTGGAGGACGGCGGTGCAGATGACGAGCACGGTGGCCCGCCGCGCGTGCCCGTACCCTCGCAGACCGGACGCGCAGAGTTCCGGACCAATGGCCATCAGGCCGGACAGACAGGTCCAGCGCAGGAACGAGACGAACGTGCCGCGCGCGCCCGAGCCGACGTCGAACAGGTCGGCGAGCCAAGGCGCCGTGACCACCAGGACGGCGCAGAACCCCGTGCCGCAAACGAGCCAGATCCGGGCCAGGCTCACGGCGTACTCCATGACATCCCGTGGCCGGCCCGCTCCCTTGCTGATCGCGGCGCCGACCTGATTGGTGACGGAGAACGCGACGGTGAGCGCCAGCATCATCAAGCCGACCGGCTGGTACACCGATCTCACGTAGATGGCGTTTCCGCCCATGTGCCCGAGGATCGCCACCACGATGAGCTGCGCCAGAAAATTCACCGCCTCAGCAGCGAAGATGGGAATCGCCAACGCGCCAATCGTCCGCCGCATTTCTGCCCTGCGACTGTCGCGGGAGAACCTCACGTGGGCCTCCGTAGAATTTCGCCAGTATTTCGTTCGAGGGGAACCCCGGGACGCTATCGAGCAATTACGTGAAATGTCCAGGTGGGCAATGCGGCACGGCATGCATGCGGGGGAGGACGCCGGTCACGGGCACCATGAGCCGCCGCACCGTGGTTGACAGCTCCGCCAGGGCCCCTGGCTACCCGACGCGGCGGCCAGAAGCTCCCGTGCGGGGATCTTCCGGGTCCGTACGGCCTGCGTGATCTCGCCAGTCGATCACAGCGGGCTGCCCATCCGGTCAGATGTGTTCATCTACCACGGCGGCGAGCGCCTCGGGGCTAGCATCGTCGAAAAGGGCAAGCAGCAGATCGGCGCCGAGCCGTTTACCGCCGTCGTCCGTCGAACCCGCGTACCGCTCGACGAGACGGGTGATGAGCTCCACGGCCCGTACGGAGTCGCCGCCGCAGAGGAAGAAATCCCTGTCCCCCTCCGGCGGGTCGCTGGACAGGATGTGCCCCATCTCCTGGGCGATCACGGCCGAGGTGCTGTCCGCTGCCCGGGCGGCCTTCATGGCATCTCCCTTCCTTGAGCTTCGGGGTGGCGCTCGGTAGACATCCTGTTGCGGCGCACTATGTCGGACCAGCGCCCATCGGGCGCCCGAAGGGCATGCTGGGACAGGCATGCCTGGTCGGGCAGGCCCCGCTCCATTAGGTACCGGGTCCGCCATCACCGGAACGTCGAGCGGACCGGGATGCCGATGTCGGTCGTGCAGAGGTCAGCGATGTCCAGCAGAACGACAACTCGTGCCCGGAGTGGACGAACCCGAGGGCGGCGACCACGTCGTGGGCGACGACGCCGTACATGGCCTGGGCGGCGCGGCAGCGATCGCCTGGGTGACGGGGTCGCTGGAGGCGGGGTCGCCGGGAGTGCAGCGCCGTCCGACCCGTTCCAGACCGGAACGCAGTGGGTCCACCTGCCGGAGAGGTACGGCAACTGGCGAGGTGTCTACAACCGGCGGTGAGCACGGCGTCGAAGGCGTTGGAGAACTTCCCGTCCCGGTCGCGTAGGAAGAACGGGCCGCGGTCGACGCGGTCGTTGAGGTCCATCATCAGGTTGCGGATCTGTTGAACCCCGTCTCGGTTCGGGTGCGCGGGGACGCCCAGGATGTGCACCCGGCGGGTCGCGACCTCCATGACGAACAGCACGTACAGGCGTCGGCAGAACGCGGTATCCACATGAAAGAAGTCGCAGGCCAACGGCACAGTGGCTTCGGCCTGTAGGAAGGAGGCCCAGGCATCGCGCGCCCGCTGGGATACGGGCGGCGCCTTGCCGCGGCGTAGCGCTGACTGGACGGTGGCGGCGGGGACGGTGATGCCCAACGGTGCCAGCTCGCCCTGCACGCGCCGGTGGCCCCGCAGAGGGTTCTGATGCGCGAGGCGCAGGATCAACTCGCTTGGCTCCTGCGGTATCGGTGGGCGACCGGGCCTGTGGTGGGGGTAGGTCCACTTGTCGGCGATCAGCTCCCGGTGTCAGCGCAGCAGCGTCGCCGGGGTCACGACGAAGCTGGTCCAGCGCTCCTTGAGCAGCAGACGCGACAGGGCTGTCAGTGGAACCCGTCACTCGGTTCCAGCTTCGGTCGACTGACTTGTCGTCGAAGCACTGCGAGTTGGTGTCGCAGCACCAGTAGTTCGATGTCTTTGGCCGCATTGCCCAGCAGCCTCAGGCTCGCCAGCTCCAGCGCCCTGTGTGTCAGCAAGTAGATCGATGACCACCGCATGGATCTCGATCATGCCTCGGTCCGCACCTGTCCCGCAGCGAGACGTACAGATCAGCGACCCGAGCCCGGGTTTTCACGCGGGACAAGCAGCCGCAGGGCGGCGAACGCGTTGGTGACGGTCAGGTAGGCGAGACGGAGTAACACGAGTGCTCATCCTGCCGCGACCGCCCTGCAAGCCCCTGAACTGCGTGGATGACATTCTCGGCAGACGCACTGTGGTTTTCGGGCGTGTGGGTCACGATCGAAGCGGCTTACGTTCTGTCATGAGAGGGAGGCCGAAGGTGCGAGTCGTCGTCCCGTCGGCCAGCGCAGCACCGAGCTGGTCATGCGGCCGACGCCCCCCGCTTTACAAGTTCGGTCCCTGCGCTTGGCCGCCTGCCATGATGGGTCTTTCCTAACGGTCTGCAGTCCGTGGACGGCTGGCTCGATCCGTCGTCGTTCAACGGCGTTGATGTCAACCACTGATGTCAGACCGCTCGGCTGCACACGGCTCCAGAGGCCCCTTAACCACGGGGCACGATAAGCAGGGGCGGGGTCCGGAGGAACCCCCGCTTCGTATCCGCGCGGCGCGAAGCGCCAAACGGCAGCGTCACAGCGCGGGTACGGCGGTGCGCCGGAAAACGATGGTGTCACGGCGCGGGTGCCAGCGGGGCGCGGCACTGCCGGCCGGCGTCTGACTCAAGGGAAGCGCGCAAGCCCGCGCCGCCGCCAGGTGATCCGAGCGCAGCCCCGCCCATGCCGCGCTGGGCTCAGTCTCGCCTGCCGCCGAAGATGTTCAGGAAGAACAGAAACACGTTGAGGATGTCCAGGAAGATTGAGGCGGCCAGTACAGGCGCCGACACGATGTCCCGCGACCGCCGCAGCCTCTGGAAGTCAACGAGGGTGAATCCGGCGAAGATGACCAGACCGAGCGCGCTGTAGATGAGCGAGCTGTGCGGGATCCGTACGAAGATCGCCACGACTCCGAAGACCAGTAGTGCCAACAGCGCCCAGAAGCTCATCCGCGCCAGAGCCGACAGGTCACGGTCGGTGGCGTAGCCGGCTGAGCCCAGCGCCGCGATGAACAGCGCGGTCGCACCGCCGGCCTGCCACAGCGCATGCGGATTGGCCGTGGCGTAGTAGACCAGCGTGGGGGCCATGGCCACGCCCATGAGCAGGCCGAACGCTCCGAGCAGCGCTACCGTCGCCTCCCGGGAGCGGGCGGCGGCGAACCGCATCGCGATCAGGCACACGAAGGCGCCGATAAAGGCGATGATGCCCACACCGTGGGTTAGGTTGCGGCCGATGTAAGCGCCGAGGGCGAACAGGCCCGCGGTCGCCGCGACGTAGGTCATGGTGCGCGCGAACAGGGTGTTCGTTGAGATCCCGTAGCCCTGGCGGGTCATTGTCGTGTCGTACATGGTCCTCCCCTACCCATGTTCCGGAGGGAATCTCAAGGACGCACGGTCGTCGCCGATGAGAAAGGCCACCAAGGCCACTGTAGAAGCGTCTCACGGGGGTGCGTGGGACCGTACTACCGCAGAGAGGCATCTGTACAGCTCAGAGGCTGTCCGGCGCACGGTCTGTAAATCTGTCGGCTTAGGCCTACGAAACTGCCTGGCACGGATCCGGCACGGCGGGATGGCCCGGCGGTATTGCCGGGAGTGCGGTGTCCGCTGCCGGTGGCGATGGCGGTGGAGGCAGTTTTCTGTTCGGGTCGGTGCAGGTCTCGGCGGTGGTGAAGGTGTCAGCGGACCGGGGAGCGGGTGATCGCGATGCAGCAGGGCGAACAGGCTGAGTGCCGATGCGCGGCCGTTCGTGGACCGTGGGAGTGGATCGGTCGAAGCCGGCGGTGTACTGCTCGGGCCGCTGCCGGGCGCCGCCAGCGGCCAGCGTCACGGAACGCTGTTGCGAAAACGCCGTAGCGCGGCGCCTCGGACTCAGGAGGACGGCGTGGGGCCCTCCATTTGGTCGCTGATCCACTGCGTGGGCTCCTCCATGTTCTTCAGGTAGGTGGCGCCGTTGTGGGTGCCGCCGGGTATCTCCCACAACTTGGTGTGGACCGGGCCCTTGCTGTAGGTGGCCATGAAGTTCTGGACGCCTTTGATGGTTGCGGCGTTCTCCCGCGTGCCGACCTGGAACGCGACGTAGACGTCGGGCCCCTTGGTGGCCGCCAGCCGCTTGGCCAGCACCTTGGGGTTGTTCTCCTGTTCCTCCTTCTCGTGGCCGTGCCACAGCGGGGAGTCGGGGACGATGTCGGGGCCGTTGGCGATGGCGGTCTTGAACTTGTCGGGGTACTTCAAGACGGCCTTCAGGCTTGCGAAGCCGCCGGTGGAGGAACCCATGTAGCTCCAGCCCGCACGGTCCTTGATCGTGCGGAAGTTGGCCTTCATCAGGTCCGGGACGTCCTCGGTCAGCCAGGTGCCCATCTTCGGCTGGTCGGGGATGTCACTGGCGTCCCAGTAGATGCCGTGCGTGTCCGGTCCTGGATTGAGGATCGGCATGGCCAGCAGGAAGGGCTTGCTCTTACCCTCCTCGTACCACTTGGAGATGCTTTTCTCCAAGGAGAGCTTGTCCGGGCCGAACTCACCCACCGACCAGTAGTTGCTGTCGTTGCCGGGACCGCCGGGCAGGGCGATCATCACGGGGAAGCCGCTCCCGGCGAACTTCGCGTCCTGGTACTCCTTGGGGGCCCAGACCCACACCTTGCCCTTGAACCCGGACTTCGGTCCGTCCAGGGTGACGACACTGACGTGGGTGCCGTCGCTCAGGGTCTCGACGTTCTTGAACTCGGCCTTGGGACCCATGGGCATCAGCGTCTTGGAGTCGGCGGCCTTCGCGCCCTTGCCGTTCTGCGCGCCGCTGGCCTGGTCGTAGTTGACGGGGGCGCCCTTGTCGGTGAACGGCGGGATCTTGTAGTAGCTCATCACCTGCCAGGAGATCAGTCCGAGCGTGGCTACGGACGCCGCCCCGATGATCCAACGCCGGGCGCGGGACGCACGGCGCCGGCCATCGGACTCGTAGATCCCGGCGGATGGGTTCGTCATCTCGCTGCTCCGGCTGGTACGGCCCCAAGGGGGCAAGAAGGTCAGTTCCATCCCTTCGGACGGACGCGCCATGGCCAGAGGTTGCTCAAGCAGGCCGTTCAGCAGGCCTTTGATGCGAAAACATTACAAACGGGCTGTCGTGGGTCGGCTTGCGGGTGAGTACCGGGCCCGTAACGCTTCAAAATGGCTTCACCGGCTGTGAGCTGGGATTTCTTCGGGTTGTCAGCCTGCTCGGTGGTGCTCATCGATGAGTCCCGCCACGGCTTGTCGGCGTTCGATCCGAGCTGTGGGCAGCGGTATGACGTTCGGGTCGGGGGCTGTCAATCGAACGGTGTAACCAGGGTGGTTGGGGTTACTGATGTGCTGCAGACAGACGGCCGTCGAAGGTGATGTCGAAGGCGTTCAGCGCGGTCTTCCAGCGGCTTGTCCAGCGGGCCTGGCCCCTGCCGGTGGGGTCGAGCGACATGATCGCCATGTAGATGCACTTCAAGGCGGCCTGCTCGTTGGGGAAGTGGCCGCGGGCCTTGACTGCCCGGCGGATCCGCGCGTTGACCGACTCGATCGCGTTCGTTGTGCAGACGATGCGGCGGATCTCGGTGTCGAACCGCAGGAACGGAGTGAACTCCTCCCAGGCGTTCTCCCACAGCTTCACGATCGCCGGATACTTGCTGCCCCAGGCGTCGGCGAATTCGCCGAACCGCTCCAGGGCGGCCTCTTCGGTCGACGCGGTGTAGACCGGCTTGAGGACCTTGGCGATCTTGTCCCAGTCCTGACGGGCGGCATAGCGGAAGGAGTTCCGCAGCAGGTGCACGACGCAGGTCTGCACGATCGTCTTGGGCCAGACGGTCTCCACCGCGTCGGGCAGGCCCTTCAGGCCGTCGCAGACCAGCATGAGGACATCGTGAACGCCGCGGTTCTTGATCTCGGTGAGGATGTGCAGCCAGTGCTTTGCTCACTCGCCGCCGTCGCCGGCCCACAGGCCCAGGATCTCCCGCCGACCCTCGGCAGTGACCGCCAGAGCTACATAGACAGGCCGGTTGGCTACCGCCCCGTCACGGATCTTCACGTGGATGGCGTCGATGAAGATCACTGGGTAGACGGCTTGAGTTCTATCGGTGATTGCGAACGCCCCGGAAGGACAGCGTTCGTATGCCGAAGTACGCCCCCAACAAGATGCCGACCGCCGTGAAGAAGAAGTACTTCGAGTTGCTCCGAGAGGGATACAGAGGTGCTGCAGCCGCTCGCCGGGTCGGGGTGTCCACCAGCTGCGGTTCGTTGTGGTTCATCGACGCTGGAAGCATGATCGTTCCCGACCCCGGCCCGATATCGCCGCGCTTCCTCACCCAGGACGACCGCATCGCCATCGCCGATGGCCTCCACGCCGACCAGAGCGTGAAGCAGATCGCGGCCTCGATCGGGAAGAGCTTTCAGACCGTCTACCGGGAGATCAAGCGCAACAGCAAACCCGACGGGC
>JBEYJY010000062.1:0-35189 GCA_040631425.1 Streptomyces sp. NPDC020096 | reverse complement strand
TTGGCGTGCATGACCGCCAGGGACTGCTTGATCCAGCCGTCGACATTGCCGCCAGGGGTGGCCGCCGAGGCGCTCGAGGCTCCGATGGTCGCGGCGAGTACCGACAGGCCGGTCGCGGCGAGGCCGCCCAGGGCGAAGGTACGGGCCTTGGTCAGACGGCGGGTCGAAGGCTTGGAGAAGCGCAGCATGCGAGGGGTACCTCTTTCGTCGGGGACCCCAAAAGCATTAACCAGGCATTAGGAATAAAACAAGGCATAACGATCGGCGCCCTCTACGACCTGGATTCGCACACCAGATATTCACGCGTCAGCGAACCGCCGTCAGCCCTGGCTCGTACACCCTTGGTCGCGACTAAGCGGTGTCGTATGTGACGCGCCTCATATCGGGGGCGTCACAGCGGACCCCCTCTAATGTGACGTGGGTCATATTGCGTCCGTCACGCAATTAGGCCGCCGAGTGGAAAACCTGGCATGCGAGGAATGGGAAGGCCCGGAAATTAAGGAAGAGGCCCGGACGGCGCCCGGCCCAGCCCTGGCGGCACTGGTAGCCCCGGCGAACCTCGCGATGAGCCGACCGGCCGCCTCGCCTGGCCTTGCCTACCGCGGATCGAGGGCTTCACCCGCGACAGGGTGCCGTTGGCGGTCCCCCACATCCCACGGGGCTCGGCTACGCCCGCCCGATGTGGACGCGCGAGCGGCAGGCCTAGGCGGACAAGGTTCACGCGGCTCGCTCCAATGCCGGCATTCCGCGGGAACTGCTGCCACGTGGGCACAGAGCGGTTGGCCGAAAACAGTTACTCGAACTATTGTGCGAACAGTGGGGGTGTCGTCTGAACACAGGACGGCAGGCGAGGAGGGGGTACTGGAAAGGGCTGAAGGTGCGCGGTGGGCGTGTTCACGCATCTCCATGTCGCCTCTGGGTTCTCCGCCCGCTACGGGGCCTCGCATCCGCAGGACCTGGTCCGCCGTGCCGCCGAGCTCGGCATGGACGCGCTCGCGCTGACCGATCGGGACACCGTTGCTGGTGCCGTTCGCCATGCGCAGGCCTGCGCCGCGTACGGCGTGCGGCCCCTCTTCGGGGCCGACATCGCCGTCGCCGCCAACGCGGAGGCGGCCGCGGGGCCGGTTCGACGTACGCGCACCCCCGTCCGAGGCGGCGCGCATGTAGCTGAGCCGCTGCTGCGGGTCACGCTGCTGGCCCGCTCGGCGCCAGGCTGGGCTCAGTTGTGCCGTCTAGTTTCGGCCGCGCACGCTGCTGCTGTCGACGGGCATCCGGTCGCCTCCTGGGATGCGCTTCGGGAGCACCTGGGCGAGGGCCTGGTGGTGCTGCTGGGCCCGGCGTCCGAACCGGTACGCGCCTTGTCCCGAGGCCGCCCCGATGTGGCGGAGCGGCTGCTCGCGCCGTGGCGGGAGCTGGTGGGTGAAGGCCTGCGGATGGAGGCGGTGTCGTACGGTCTGCCCGGCCTCGGTGCGGGATCGGTGCGCCTGGCCGCCCATACCCTCGCCCTCGCCGACCGCCTCGCGGTGCCGGTGGTGCTGACCAACGCGGTGCGCTACGCACGCCCGGAGCAGTTCCGCCTCGCCGACGTCCTGGACGCCGCCCGGTTGCTGCGCCCCATCCCCTTCGGCCGGGGGCCGCTGGATCCCGGCGAGCGCTCCCTGAAGGCCCCGGCATCGATGGAGGAGATCGCCGAACGCGTCGCCGCGGCCGCGGGCGCGGCGCCGGGGCGCGGTCGTCGGCTGGTCGAGGAGACGGTCCGGGTGGCCGAGGGGTGCCGGGTGGATCCGGTGCGGGACCTGGGGATGGGGCGGCCGCACTTTCCGGAACCGCAGGTGGTGGGCGCGGGCGGCGAGGTCGGGGATGGGATGCGGTTGCTGCGGCAGCGGTGCGAGGCCGGCATGGTCGCCCGCGGTCTGGATTCCGACCCGCGGGCCATGGAGCAGTTGGAGTACGAGCTCGGTGTCATCGGTCGCTTGCGGTACGAGGCGTATTTCCTCGCCGTCGCCCAGGTCGTCGCTGACGTGCGGGCGATGGGCATCCGGGTGGCCGCCCGCGGCTCCGGCGCCGGATCCATGGTCAACCACTCCCTGTTCGTCGCCACGGCCAACCCGCTCCAGCACCGGCTGTTGTTCGAGCGGTTCTTGTCCGAGCGCCGGACATCGTTGCCGGACATCGACCTGGATGTGGAGTCGGCGCGTCGGCTGGAGGTCTACGACCGTATCTTCGAGCGCTTCGGGCGGGAGCGGGTCGCGGTCACCGGGATGCCTGAGACCTACCGGGCCCGGCACGCCCTGCGGGATACCGGTCTCGCGCTTGGGGTTCCGCCGCAAACGGTGGACCGGATCGCCAAGGCGTTCCCGCATATCCGCGCTCAGGACATCCCGCACGCCCTCGCTGAGCTGCCCGAGCTGCGGCAACTCGCCTCGGAAGCCGGGCGGTTCGGGCCGTTGTGGGCGCTTGCGGCAGGCCTGGACGCGCTGCCGCGCGGGTACGCCATGCACCCGTGCGGCGTGATCTTGTCCGACGCCACCTTGCTCGACCGGCTGCCGGTCCAGCCCACCCCGGGCGGCTACCCGATGGTCCAGGCCGACAAGGACGACGTCGAGGAACTCGGTCTACTCAAGCTCGACGTCCTCGGCGTACGTATGCAGTCCGCGATGGCGCACGCCGTCGCCGAGATCCGCCGCACCACCGGCCGCCAACTCGACCTCGACAGCCCCGATCACGTCGACCTGGCCGACCCCGACACCTTCGAACTCATCCGACGCGGCCACGTGCTGGGCTGCTTCCAAATCGAGTCGCCCGGCCAGCAGGACCTCATCGGACGGCTGCAGCCGCGCCACATGCAAGACGTCATCGCCGACATCAGCCTGTTCCGGCCGGGCCCGGTCGCAGGCGGCATGCCCGCCCGGTTCATCGCCGCACGCCACGGCACCACCCCGCCCCGCTACCCGCACCCGGACCTGGAGCCGATCCTCAACGACACCTACGGGGTGGTGATCTGGCACGAGCAGATCATCGCCATCTTCGCCCGGATGACCGGCTGCGACCGCGCCGCCGGCGACGTCGCCCGCCGCGCCCTCGCCGACCCCGACCGCCTCCCGAAAGTAGAGGCCTGGTTCCGGCGTGGCGCTGCCGAGCTCAGTTACAGCCGGGCCGTCATCGACGAAGTCTGGGGCACCATCAAGGAGTTCGGGGCGTATGGGTTCTGTCGAGCGCACGCGGTGGCGTTCGCGGTGCCCGCTGTGCAGTCAGCGTGGCTCAAGGCTCACCACCCGGCGGCCTTCTACGCTGGCCTGCTCGAACACGACCCCGGCATGTGGCCGATGCGGGTCATCGTCTCCGACGCCCGGCGCTTCGGCGTCCCCGTCCTGCCCGTGGACGTCAACGCCTCCCGTGCGACGCACAGCGTGGAGCAGACCAGCCAAGGGCGGGGTGTTCGGTTGGCGCTGTCCACGGTGCGCGGGATCAACGACGCCGAAACACAGCGGATCGAGGCAGGGCAGCCGTACACCTCGCTGCAGGATCTGTGGCAGCGCGCGAGGCCGTCGCTGCCGACCGCCCAGCGGTTGATCCGGATCGGCGCACTCGGCCCGCTGCAAGGCGACCTGACCCGGCGAGATCTGCTCCTACAGGCCAGCGAGCTGCACCGGCACGCTCGCAACCGCGCCGCCACAGACGGGCAGCTGTCCCTCGGCGCTGAGACCATCACCGCTCAGGCGAGTGGACTGCCCGAGATGACCCGCCGCGAGGCCCTGGCCGCCGAACTCGATGTCCTATCCATCGACGCCAGCGAGCACCTGATGGAACACCACCATCGCTTGCTGCGCGAACTCGCTGCCACCGATGCTGCCCACTTGCAACGGCTCCACCCCGGGCAGCGCGTCCTGGTCGCTGGCGTGCGCGCCTCCACCCAGACCCCACCCATCCCGAGCGGCAAGCGCATCATCTTCGTCACGCTCGAAGACGGCTCCGGCCTAGTCGACCTCGCGTTCTTCGAGGACAGCCACGACGCGTGCGCCCACACCGTCTTCCACTCCGGCCTGCTCCTGGTCCGCGGCACCGTCGAACGACGAGGCACACGACGCACGGTCGTCGGCGAGATGGCCTGGGACCTCGACGCCATCGCCACCGTCCGCCGTGACCTCGGCCCCCAAGCCGCGCTCGAGATGCTCGGCCGCACCGCGCCCGCCCTGACCCCCGCCCAGCCCACACCCTCTTCGACAACGCGGAGGATCCAGGACGGCACCGCCGGAGCCCAGCTCCACCCGTACGCCGACCTGCAACCGGCCGGAACCCGCTCCGCTGACCTGCGCAGACTCGGCCACCGCAGCCCCGGATCCGCAGGGTGACCGCCGAAGCCAGGCCACCAAGCCCTGGCGACGCTGTCCGCAGGCCGAGGTGGCAGGGTGGAAGCCATGTGTGGCCGATACGTATCCACCCGCCGCCCGCAGGACCTGGCTGGGCTGTTCCAGGTCACCCGCTGGGAAGAAGTCGTGGAGCCGAGCTGGAATGTCGCTCCGACGAACGCGGTCTGGACGGTCCTGGAGCGCCCGCATGAGGACACGGGCGAGGTGGAGCGGCAGCTGCGCCCGCTGCGGTGGGGTCTGGTGCCGTCCTGGGCGAAGAGTCCCAGCATCGGCTCGAAGATGATCAACGCCCAGGTGGAGACGGTCCACGAGAAACCCGGCCTACCGGCGCGCCTTCGCCAAGCGCCGCTGCCTGTTGCCCGCAGACGGCTTCTACGAGTGGGTGCGACACGACCCGCTTCAGCTCGGCGTTCTCCTTCTTCAACGCCTTGAGCTGGGCGGACTCCTCCGTCGTCGTCCCGGCCGCGTCCCCGGCCACCGCATAGCGGAAAGGGCCGCCCGGCCCGCGGCCGGACAGCCCCTCGACAGATTTTCTGCAGCCATGGAGTGTCGGCAGCCGAGCCCGGCGGGTGATGCGCGGCCGGTAGTGCCGGGCATCTCCCGCCAGGGTTTGGCTCAGCCCTTGGCGACCGCCCCAGCCCAGTCGAGGTTCACGCCCATGTCGGAGTACATCTTCGTGTAGCCGACGTAGCAGTTGAACTTCTCGACCTTGCCGTTGTGCAGGTACCAGAAGTCGGCGGTCGGCGCGTCGACCTTCGCGCCGGTCGGCTTGACGGTGCCCGCCGGCGTCTGAAGCGGCCCCTCGAACGTGCCCTGGATCGACAGCTCGAGGCTGACCACGTCGCCGTTCACGGTGATGCGCTTGAGGTCACGGTGAACATCGGGGAAGAGGTTGGCCATGTAGGGCAGAACGTCACCAAGCGCCTTGCCCTGGTAGGTCTTGCCGGCGACCTCGTCGTTGAAGACGCCGTCCTTGGCGAAGCTGTTGACGAAGGCGGGGACGTCCAGGCTCTTTCCCTCCGCCACGTGGTACGCGTTCAGCACGACCGCGAGATTGGCTATCTCGTGCCGGGTCAGGTGGCGGTTGGTGAGCGGCAGGGCGGCCAGTTCGCGAGGGCTCAGGGCCGCGTGGGCCTCCGAGCTGCCGGCGGTGTAGACGTGCGCGCTGCTGACGACGGGGCTTGCGGCCTGTGTCGGTGCGGCGGCAATGGCGAGACCAGCCAGGCTCGTGACCGCGGCCGTGGCGATGATCGTCTTCCATCCGAGCGACTTCATGTCGTGTTCCTCCGTGTTGGTTCTCGGGATCCGAGATCCGTCGAGACGGGTTCGCGCCGGGCGCTGCGCTTTTCAAATCAAACGCTCGCTTGACTGTATGGACGGCGTTGCAGACATGTCAAGCGACTGTTTGATTTACATGTTGGGTGGGTGCCGCACTTCGAAGGGGGCGGGCGCCGGCCTGGCGTTCTGCGGCCGCTGGTGGGCCACCTGTCGGACGATCGGCCACTTGACAGCAAAATCAAGCAGCTGTTTGAGTTCTACCCATGGCGACAGAACGGACAGATCAACGCCGCGAGGCCGGCCAGCGGACGCGGGACGGCCTGCTGGCCGCCGCGCAGGAGTTGCTTGCGCGACGTGGCCAGGAGGGTGTGACCCTCCGCGAGATCACGGATCGCGCGGGAGCCAACGTATCCGCGGTGAGCTATCACTTCGGGTCGCTGAAGGCGCTGTGCGATTCGGCGATCGAGAACGCGCTGGAGCGGTATCTGGACGCGCAGATCGACGAGGTCGCTTCGCTCGACACCGCATCCAACGTCGAGGATCTGGCCGCGGCGTTCGCCGGGCCGATGATGCGTGCGCTGGCGGCTGGCGGACAGGATCTGGCGGTCATGCGGACGGTGGCTCGCGTCGGGATCAACCCCCCTGAGGGCTGGGGCCGGCTGACAGCGAAGTTCCAGCAGTCCCGGCGGGACATCGTCCGACAGCTCTCGGCGAAGATTCCCGGAGTCGACGAGCGGGAGTTGGACTTCCGCATCCGGTGCGCGGCCGGCCTGCTGAACTGGCTCGTGTTGGCGCCCATAGGTACCGAACTGGCCGCCGAGCCCCCTGGGCAGATCGAGCGGTGGCTGGTCGCCGTGTTGGCCGGGGCGTTCCGCGGCTCCCCGAACGTCGGCTGACCTAGGCTAGGCCGCTACCGTTGGCCCGGAACAATTCAAATGAACGCTTAACAGAGTCGAGGCTGCGTGTAGCCCCGGCCGGACTTGGCCCCGAGTCCCGCATCCAGGACAAGAACGCGACCTGGACACACGACCTGGCAATGACCGCGGGCGACTAACGCGGCTCTCCCTGTAATGCTGGAGGCCGCGGCCAGCAGGCGCGGGAAGGACAGCCAAGCCCTTACGGCGACCTCGTCTGCCAGCACCGGGCCTATGGGGCGGGCCAGATCTGGATGATGTTCTTCTCCAGTTCTGCGGCTGCCTGCTGCTGGTAGTGCTCGTACGAGCCCAGAGGCCGGTTGGCGTACAGCACCCGCAACTGGTGCCGCGTGGGCTGAGCGTGGCGGTAGGGGACGGGAACGTCGTCCTGGTCGTCGTCGGGGTTGGCCAGGACCAGGGTGCGGTCGACGACGACATCGACGTCCGCGGTGGCCTGCTGCGGCGGGCCTGCCGATCACCTCAGCTATCGCAGACCTGTTGGAGAACGGAGAGAGCAACAGTGACTGCTGACGTCTCCTCCCAGACGCTACGGGCCGATCTGGCTCAACGGCTCATCGCAGCCGGAATGCTGCGCAGCCCCGAATGGGAAGCTGCCGTGCGGTCCGTGCCCCGCGAGGCGTTCCTTTCCGAGGGGTGGTTCGAGTACGAGGACGGCGGATGGTACCGGCCAACGATGCTGGCCGACGCCCCGGACCGACTCCGGCGGGTGTATGAGGATGACACGCTCGTTACTCAGGTAGCGGGGGCGGCCGTTCCGCGTCAGGTTGAAGGGCGCATCGCGCATCGCCCGTCTTCTTCGTCAACGCTACCGGGGCTCGTTGTGCGGATGCTCGAAGAACTGCACGTGTCCGAGGGCTCGCGGGTCCTGGAAATCGGCACCGGTACGGGCTACTCGACCGCTCTGCTTACGCACGTGCTCGGTGACGATCAGGTGACGTCGATCGAGGTTGACGCGGAGGTCTCCTCGCGTGCCGGGGTGGCTCTCGCCGGCCTGGACTTCTGGCCAAACCTGGTTGTGGGAGACGGACTTGCCGGGCACAAGGACGGTGCACCGTATGACCGCGTGATTGCCACGTGCGGGGTCCACACGGTTCCGCCCGAGTGGATCGCTCAGACGCGCTCTGGCGGCGAAATCCTGGTCACGATCTGCGGCTGGATGAACGCCTCCGAACTCGTTCGCCTCACGGTGGCGGAAGACGGCACGGCAAGCGGCCCGGTCCTGGGCGGGCAGGTCTCGTTCATGCTCGCCCGTCCCCATGTTCCACCGGCGCTCGGGATGCTTCCCGACTTCACTTCGGGACGGGCCCGGTCCACTGCGATCGGGCCCGACGTGCTGGATGACTGGACAGCACGGTTCGTCGCTCAATTCGCCGCTCCACATGCCCAACGGATCACCCTCCAGCGGGACGGCACCGTCGAGCACGTCATCCTCGACGTCGAGGCCGGTTCCTGGGCCATGCTGAGCGAACAGCCCGGCGGCTGGGTGGTACGGCAGGGCGGCCCTAATCGGCTGTGGGACGCCATTGAGGACCGTCTCCAGTGTTGGCAGGCCGATGGTGCCCCGTCGGCGGAGAAGTTCGTGGTGACGGCCAGTCAGGAAGGGCAAAGCCTCACCTGGTGATCGCACCGTCGATAGGTCTCCGTCTGCGGGTCGCTGGCACCCTTCCCTCCTCGGGAGCGGCCTGCAGGCGGTACAACTCCCGCCGCCTCTCGCGCCGGTGGACCCCCCCCTCAGGCGCGGCGGGAACTGCCCGGTTGTCCTCTGACACTGAACCTTGACCGTTTGCCGCCGAAGATTGACGGGGCGAGCGGCTCGATGCGGTCGAGCGAGCCGAGTGCCGATTTACGCTCCTTTGGCGGCTTAATCTGCATGTTGCCCCTCCCCGGTCCACTGGCCTGACCATACTTCGGTGGACACCTCACCAAGGGAAGGGGAACCCTGTGGACTTTCCAGAGATCGATGTTCCTGGCGGCGGTGCGCTCTATGCCCGCTTGACGACTTCGCTCGGCGAGATCGTGGTACGTCTCGAAGAACAGCGCGCGCCGCAGACCGTGAAGAACTTCGCCGGGCTCGCCACCGGCAGGATCGACTGGAAGGAGCCTGCCACCGGGGCTTCAATGAAGGGCACGCCCCTCTACGACGGGGTGCGGTTCCACCGCGTCATCCCTGGTTTCATGATCCAGTGTGGTGATCCCCTCAGCCGCCATACCGACCAGGCCGCGCGGTGGGGCACCGGTGGCCCGGCTTACAAGTTCGCCGACGAATTCCACCCCCGAGCTTCGCCACGACGGAGCGGGCATCTTGTCGATGGCCAACTCCGGGTCGAACAGCAACGGATCTCAGTGGTTCATCACTGACGGGCCGACCCCGCACCTGGACAAGAAACACTCCGTCTTCGGCCGGACCCTGAACGGCCAGGACATCGTCCACAAGATCGCCAACGTGGCCACCACCCGCGACCGCCCGAACAAGGACGTCGTGCTCACCACGGTGCAGCTGTTCCGGCAGTGATCGCCCGGCCCGCGCAGCCCCGGCCACCGGACCCCTCAACGTCCTGACGGGCTTCACTCAGGGGCTCTCTCCGGAAGGATCGCACCGCCCGCCAGCGGGGGCACCAAGTCTCTGACCTGCGCGGTCAATCTTCGGCGGCAAACGGTCAAGGTTCAGTGTCAGAGGACCAACCGGTGACCAGTTGGTGGAGGCGGTCACCGGGCAGCACGAAGCCCCGGCCAGATTCACGTCCGGCCGGGGCCTCTTCGCACGTGGCGTTACGCGGGGGTGATGTTCTCCGCCTGCGGGCCCTTCTGGCCCTGCGTGACGTCGAAGTTCACCTTCTGGCCCTCATGCAACTCACGGAAGCCCTGGGCGGCGATGTTCGAGTAGTGGGCGAAGACGTCCGGGCCGCCGCCCTCCTGCTCGATGAAGCCGAAGCCCTTTTCCGCGTTGAACCACTTCACAGTGCCACTAGCCATGTGCCTGTCTCCTCAAGGGGACTCGTATCGGGCCCCGCACCGTGCGGGATCCGGAGGTGATCGCCCTGGTCCGGAGAGGCGTTGAACAGCAAAAACGCCCGTGCCTGCGATCACGGGCGAACGGGACTTCGGAACCACGACTGCTGATCACAACGCTACACCGGGCAGGGGTCCTCGGCCACTGGAACACCAAGGCCGGACCGGACACGCACGGTCTTCCTGCTTCGCGACCGTCACGCTGACGGACGCACCGGCAGCAACCGTGGTCATCTCGCCACGGTTGAGCCAACGCGAGGGGGAGGGACTAGTAGTAGGACGTGATCAGGTTGATCTTGGTGGTGCGTGTCCTTCTCCGCCTGTTCCCTCCTCGACGTGCGTCGCTGGTAACGGCGGGGTGCGAAGCTCGGGGAAGAAGCCCAAGAGCCCTCGTTCCATCCGGGGACCACAGGCAAGGGGAAGACCGGACGGGTGAAGCTCACTGAACCCTCAACGATGCTCCGTGATGGCAAGCCTCGCAGATGGGAAGCAAGAGCGGGGTGCAGGACTGGCCGCTGGGAAGCGGCAGGTGCCGGTCGAAGACTCCGAGTCGGCCGGGAGGACACCACCGTCCCGGGGTAATGAGGGCACCCACCCCGGTCGCATCTCACGCGTGCGGAACGCGACAACCCCGTTGGGGTCCAGACCTATCGGTCTGTTCAGCCGACCGTAGGGAAGGCCCAGCTCCCCAGCGGGTGGAGGACGGCCCAAGAAGCCAACGCCGGCCGCCGAAAAGCAGCAGGAAACCGGGACATGCACCGGCATCTCCGCCGAGTCCCGCATAGCTGGCCGGATACGGGCGGATGCCCGGACCCGAAAGGGTGCTGACGTGGGCCGGGTGAGCCGGTGAAGAACGCTGTCGAGCAAGAACCGGAGCCGAAGGGCAAGTTGGACACCGTGACGGTCATACCCGCTGCCGACCCGCCTGCGACCAGCACCGCTCCGGTGAACGGACCGGAGGACACTCCACTCGACTGGGATGCCATCGACTGGCAGGCCCAGGAAGAGTCAGTGCGGCGACTGCGGCATCCGCGACCCCAACTTCCGCGCCAGGGACCAGCGGGTCCTGGACCTGTACACCCGCACCTTCCCGGGCGTCCCGCTGGGTCCGGACGAGTACGTCATCTCCGGCGATGAGAAGGCTTCCGTCCAGGCCCGGTGCCGCTGCCATCCGACCCTGCCCCCTGGTCAGCCCCGGGGCCGTGTAAGTGCCGAAAAGTACATCCATGCAGGTAAGAGGAAGAATCGCGCTGTTTTGCCACGGCGAGACGGCGTCGCCGGGGACGGCGATCGATCGTGCCGCTCGCTGGCCATCTGACGGTAACTCACACCTTGGCCGCGTTGCGGCTGCTACCCATGAGCGACCGAGAGAAGGACATGGAAATCCTGGCATTGCGGCACCAACTCGCCGTACTGGAGCAGCAGCTCCGCAGAGCCGCGTTGTGTTCCTGTTCTGGCTTCGGTGCAATGCGGGCACCGGCCTTCGGCGATGGACCCGAAGGCCGGCGCTCTTCGCTGGCCACCCAGCCGTATCAGGGGCGGCTTGCTTCACCTACGTCACAGTCACGGTCCGGTGTAGGTATAGGCACCGGCGGAGGCGGTGCCTCCTGGCGTGGTGACGACCACGATCAAGGTGGTGCCGAGGGTCCCGGCTGGAACGGTGCCGGTGATCACCGTGCCAGTGTTGGAGGTGATGGTGGCCGTCGCCGTACCGAACGTCACCGTGGCACCCGTCAAGTTGGTGCCGATGATGGTGAAGGGCGTTCCACCGGCTGGGAGACCACTGACGGGCTGCACCGTGCCGGTGACGACCGGAGCCGGTACCAGGTAGGTGAAGGAACCCCCGGAGGCGGTGCCTCCTGGCGTGGTGACGACCACATTCACCGTGGTGCCCGCGGTGCCCGCCGGGACGGTGCCGGTGATCACCGTGCCGGTGTTGGAGGTGATGGTGGCCGTCGCCGTACCGAACATGACTGTGGCTCCGGTCAAGTTGGTGCCGGTGATGGTGAAGGGCGTTCCACCGATGGCGGGTCCGCTGGGCGGCGTGACGGTGACGGTGACGACCGGTACCGGTACCGGTACCAGGTAGGTGAGGGTTCCGGCGCAAGCGGTGCCGCCGGGACTGGTGACGACCACATTCACGGTGGTGCCCGCGGGGCCGGCGGGGATCGTACCGGTGATGACAGTGCCGGTGTTGGAGGTGATGGTGGCCGTCGCCGTACCGAACATGACTGTGGCTCCGGTCAAGTTGGTGCCGGTGATGGTGAAGGTGCCCCCTCCCGCAGCGACGCTGACGGTGGGCTGGACCGTGCCGGTGACGACCGGAGCCGGTAGCAGGTAGGTGAAGCCTCCGGGCACGATCGCGCTGCCACTGGGGGTGGTGACGACGACCGCGACGTTGCCGGCGGCGTGCGCCGGGTTCAGTCCGAAGATCTGGGTGGCGCTGGTGGCCAGAACGATGGCCGGCGTCCCGCCGAAGGTCACGGAGCCTCCGGTCAGGTTGGTCCCAGTGATCATGAACAGGGTGCCGCCAGCGGTCGGACCGGAGGTGGGCACGATGCTGACCGCCGTGGGCGTAGGCGGCGGGCCCGTGTAGGTGTAGAGCGCCGAATTGCTTGTACCGCTCGGGGTGGTGACGGTCACCGTTACGGTTCCGGTTCCGGGCGGTGCGATGACCTGCAGCGTGAAGCCGAGGAAGTCGCCGCCGACAATGGTTGCGGGGCTGGATCCGAAGAGCACCTGAGTTGCGCTGTTGAGACCCAGGCCGGTGAGGGTGACGAGGGTGCCTCCGGCGGCGGGCCCGGAGTTAGGCAAGTCGGCGAGCAGCACCGGCCCGAACGGCCAAGGCAACGTCAAGCCTGGAAGAGCCAGGCCTGGAACGCTCAGCGGTGAAGCGGGGGCGGTCATGATTGGTCCTCCTGCCAGATGAGTGTGATATCGATCCGGCTTCGGCCTGTGCCAATGCCCCCGCGGCGTGGTGCATGCCGCCGCCTCGAACCGGTCGCCCGAGGCGGAGCGAGCCCAGCATCCCGGGCGCCGGAAGAGCCTGCACGCATCGGGCTCTCCGGCCCCCGGGCACGCGACTGGCTGACGGCGGGGGTCGGACGGACCCATCGGGCCCGCCACTGCGACCTGGTTCACCGTTCGCCTACCTGGCACTGACCAACGGGCCGCACGACGAGTCGACGCCCTCAAGAGCCAGGCAACTGGCAGCCACCCGTCCCAGGCAGCCCAGCCAAAGACGCAACGGCGCGACCATTGGCCCCTCCATGAGCCAAAAATGAGGGGTCTGGAGAAAAACGGGCGGGCCAACTGCTGAGCTCCCCGGAGCGGATGGGCGGCCCACCGGTTCAGACACATCCATTAACCCGACGGAATGACAATGCGTCCACCCCTTGGATACGCAATCACCCGAACGGCCCAAGCAGCCAGGCGCCCGCGAGGGAGATGGAAATCCTCGTGCTTCGGCAGGAGGTTGCAGTGCTGATCGAACGGCCGCAGATGTCATGGGCCGACCGCCACGCGGTGCTCTCCGCACTGACGCTGTGGGTGCCGACAAGTCCATCCGCGCACCCATGAGGGTCGATGCTGTCAAGGCGTAAGTGGGCCTGGCCTGCGGCTCTGTGGTGTGGGGCCGGGGCTTGCCTTTCTTCCCGGTCTTCCTCGCGGTTGTCGTGTCACGGCTGTCCGCGTGGGAGGGGTCCAGTTGGAGCGCCCGGAGCCCGTGAGGGACGAGCGGGCGAGGACGAACGAGTTGGACGCCGACGAGCGGTGGCCGAGGATGGAAGGGCGAGGAAGCCTGTATAGCCGCTGCGTTGCTGGTCGTTGCGGCTCCCGAAGTGGTGGTCTGGCCTGCGCAGAGGTCTCACATGCACCCATTCGGCATCGGGCAGTGTGCTCGGTGCCATGGCCATGATTCGGCAGGCCGGGCTGCTCAGTCAGGTGATCGAGCGCGACTGGGTCGGCATGCGCAGGCGCGAGCGCGCCCGGGGGCCAACGACCGCCGGTATCGGCGGTGGTCATCGTGGCTTCTTACGGTGGTGGGTATCGACTTCGCGTAGGACGTGGTAGGCGCGATGGTCAACTTGCGGGCGATCGCGGTGGTAGCGATCTTCTTCCCCCGGCGGTGCGCAATGGACTGGTAAGCGGCGGCGAACTCCGGCGATCGCTTTGCGGTCTGGGCAGCCTCACACAAGATCCACCGCAGCCATGCCGAGCCCTGCTGGGAAATGTGACCGTGCCGCACGGTCAGATCCGAACTGTAGACGGTGGGGGTCAGTCCGGCCCAGGCAGCCAGCTTGCGCGCGTCGGGGAAACGGCTGATGTCGCCGACCTCGGTGACGATGACCAGCGCGGTGAGGATCCCGATGCCGGGCAGCTGGGTGAGGGCGGTCAGACGTGGATCGCCGCGCGCCTGGGCAGCCAGCTGCCGGTCCAGGACGCTGATCGGCTCGCCCAGAGCGTCCAGCAGAGCGAGAAGCTGATCGATGATGGTGCGGGAGGCCATCCTCGTCGGCACCAACCCGAGCGGGGTGGCGATCGCCCCCAACAGCAACGCCTACACGGCCAACTTCGGATCGCACGATGTGACGGTGATCGACACTGCCACGAACACCGTCCTGGTCCCCAGCATCCGCGTCGGCACCCTACCGGACGGGGTGACGGTGGCCCCCAACGGCAAGGCCTACGTGGCCAACCAGGCGTCGAGCGATGTGACGGTGATCGACACCACGACCAACACCGTCGTCGTCCCCAGCATCTCCGTGGGCAACAGCCCGCTCGGGGTAGGGGTCGCGCCCAACGGCAAGATCTACGTGGCCAACGTCGGCTCGAACGATGTCAGCGTCATCCCCCCGTTCCTCACGCTGACGGGTATCAGTCCGACGCACGGGCCTGCTGCGGGCGGAACGGTGGCCACGATCTCCGGTACCAGTCTGACCGGCGCGAGTGTGACGATCGGCGGCAACCCCGCGACGGGGGTGAGCGTCAACGCCGGTGGTACGCAGATCACCGCCACCACTCCGGCCGGGGTGGCCGGTCCAGCCACCGTCACGGTCACGACCCCGGGCGGCACCGCCAGCTTGGTCAACGGCTTCACCTACATCGCCGACGCCACGCAGCTGATCGCTACCCCGGCGCTGGCGAAGCTGTTCCCGACGCAGGTGTACTACCCCTTCCTGCATGCCACACTGATCGACCTCGCCACCGGCCTACCGGTGCCCGGCCAGACCATCACCTTCAGCACCAGCGGGCACTTCCTCGGCATCGCCACCACCAACACCCAAGGCACCGCCCAGTTGAACGAGGCACTCACCTTCCCCCTGATCCTTGCCAACGGCGGCTATGACGCCACCTTTGCAGGCACAGCCACCCTGCAGCAGTCCACCGCCCGCGGGGAAATCCTCACGCTCTAACCCTGCTGACGGCCACCAGCCCGACAACCCGGCGGCGCCAGCAGTCGCACCCCAAGCCCCATGTCGGTACGGCGCCCGAAAGCCTGTCCCGCGTGAAACCCCGGGTTCGTGCCGCTGATCCGCGCCGTTTCACTGCGGGACGGTTCTCGACCGGGGTATGATCGAGGTCCATACGGTGGTCTTGAATCTACCTGCTGACACTGCGGGTGACGATAAATCATCCGCCCAGGTCGCGCCCTTGATCGCCAATCTCCGGGCCGTGCCCGCCGATCGTGTCAGAGCCTTCACCTGCTCAGGGCATCGACGGCATCAACACGGCCGTACAGCGCATCGCCCGGCGCGCCAACCTCGACGTCGCCGACGACGTCACCGCCCACGGCCTCCGCGCCGGTGTCCCCACCGACCTCGGCGCCGCGGCACAACCGCAGTAGTTCGGCGGATCCCGCCGCCAGCAGGGCCGGTGCAGGTCCCGATAGTCGCCGATGGTTCCGCCGCGAGCGTCCTCCGCCTCAACGCCCGTGTGATGGAACCGGATCTGCAGGCATCGGAGTACCTGCACGACGACGTGGAGTGCCGCATCGAGCTCCGCGATTTTCCCAAATGCCATCAGTGCGGAAGGTTCCGAACGGGGACCGTTCTCCGGCTCACGACGTCCCTCTGGCCCATCCGGAACCTTCCGCGCATCCAGTGGAAGCCTGCGTTCCGCGGAAGAGCCTTCCTTGACGAGCCCTGGAGGCCGTCATGGGGTCTTTGACAGTCCCTTGACGCAGGCTGCAGTCCGACCTGCTGACCTGGTCTTTCAGGCGGCGTGCAGCGGTTCCGGAACTTATCGTGCCCGCTAGGGTTCGACCTGGACTGGCGGAACTGAACGATGCGAGGGGTACGCGGTGTCTGCAGGCGCGGAGGGGGCGGACAGCCAGGCCGATGCAGAAGGCGGCGAACCAGGTGGGCACGAGCGGGATCGGCTGACCGTTCCGCAGGGGCTGGCGGCCCTGTCGCTGGACGCGCTCGCGTCCGTGGCGTACGGGCCCGAGGCGATCGTGGTAGTGCTGGCGGTCGCGGGCAGCCGCGGGCTGGGGTTCACGTTGCCGGTCACGGTGGCGATCGTGGTGCTGCTGGCCGCGCTGACGTTCTCGTACCGGCAGGTCATCGCGGCCTTTCCGAATGGTGGCGGCGCCTACGCGGTGGCCGGACGCCATCTGGGGCGGCGGGTGAGCCTGATCGCGGCCGCCTCGCTGATCATCGACTACGTGCTCAACGTGGCGGTGTCGGTGTCGGCCGGTGTCGCAGCGCTCACCTCGGCGTTTCCGGCCCTCTACGGGGACCGCGTGTGGCTGTGCGTCATCGTGTTGGCGCTGATCACGGGCGTCAACCTGTACGGGGCCGCGGAGTCGGCAAAGGTGATGATCGTGCCGACCGTCGTCTTCGTCGCGTCGGTGTTCGCCGTCATCGTGATCGGGCTGCTGCGTTCGCACCCGGCGACCGCGCCGACACATCCCGCGGGCACGGCAGCCGGCAGCGTGGGAGTGCTGCTGCTACTCAAGGCGTTCGCGTCCGGGTGCTCGGCGCTGACCGGCGTGGAAGCGATCGCGAACGCGGTTCCGACGTTCCGCACCCCGCGGGTGCGGCGTGCGCAGCGCACCGAGGTCGCGCTCGGCGCCCTGCTCGGAGCAATGCTGCTGGGCCTCTCTCTGCTCATCGGGAAGTTCCACGTCGCCCCGAACAACACCAAGACCGTGCTCGCGCAGCTCACCGACGCCTCACTCGGCCACAACGCCGCCTTCTACGTGGTGCAGTTCGCCACGATGGTGCTGCTGGCTCTCGCCGCCAACACCTCGTTCGGTGGTATGCCGGTGCTGACTTCGCTGCTGGCCCGGGACAACAACCTGCCGCATGTGTTCGCGCTGCGCGCAGACCGTCAGGTCTACCGGCACGGTGTGATGGTGCTGGCGGGAGCCGCGCTGGTGCTGCTGATCGGCGCCGACGGCGACACCCAGGCCTTGGTTCCCTTCTTCGCCATCGGTGTCTTCATCGGCTTCACCATCTCCCAGCTGGGCATGGTGCGACACTGGCGCGTCGAGCGTGGGATGGGCTGGCAGGGGCGCGCCGCGCTCAACGGGTTGGGGGCGGTGCTGACCACGGTGGCGTTGGCCATCGAACTGGTGGCGAAGTTCGGCGAGGGCGGCTGGCTGGTGTTCCTGGCGGTCGCCGTACTCGTCGCACTGTTCGAGGGGGTCAACCGCACCTACCGTCGGATCGGGGTCGGGCTGCATCTCGGGGAGGTTCCCGGACCGCCGCAGGAGCGCCGCTGCCTGGTCATCGTCCCCGTGGGGGCGGTCAATCTCCTCACCCAGGAAGCGATCGGAGCCGCTCTGTCGCTGGGGGACGAGGTGCGTGCGGTCACGGTCGTACACCCCGAGGACCGGGAGGCGAAGACGGCTGACGAGGTGCGAGACGGTTGGAACGCGTGGCATCCGAGCGTTCCGCTGACCGTACTGACCAGCCGGACGCGGTCGTTGACCCGGCCGATCGTCGACTATCTGCGTGCGGTTGATGCCGAGACCGAGCACGACCGCTTGGTGGTGCTCATCCCGGAGATGCAACTGCCCCGCGCGTGGCAGCGGCTGCTGCAGAACCAGCGCGGCGCGGTGCTCGACCGCGCGATCCGCCGCTACACCGACGCCGTCATCTGCCGCCTGCGGTTCCGTATCGACGTTCCCCGCTGACGTTGACCTGTGCAGCACCGTCTCTTGTGATCAAGTGGTACGAGCCGATGGCTGGTCTGGGGGCATCCGCTCACCGTCGTGTGACCTGCCGGCCTGTTTCCCAGCGACGGCTGGCGCCGAATCCGCTACCGCCCGCCGCACGATGGTGAACATTACGCTCGGACGGTCCGCGCCAACTCGTACTTCGCCGCGAGCACGCGCGCTGCCCGACAAGCTGCCGCTCTTCGCGGAGATCCGCGAGGAGCACCGCCCTCGCCTTCGCGACGCCGCCATCGGGCAGTTGCCCGGCAGTCCTGACCAGTCTTCACCCCGGGCCCTGGATCCGCCATGAGGACATCCGACGTCGCCCGCGACGTGGCTCCAGAGACCATCACCGGGCTATGGACCATCGGAGGAGCTCTGGGGCGTCACCTCGTCGTCGATAGCCGGGAGAGGAGGGCGTGCCGACGTGGGGAAGGTGAGGATCACTGAGAACGCGGCTTCGGTAGCTGCGGGCTCCAGGGTGCCGCCCATGGCCTCGGTGAGGTCCCGGGCCAGCCGCAGGGCGAGGCTGTCGGACCTGGTGCCGCCTGCCCGAGCAGGCGTGCCGCCGCCGCGGGGAATCTGCTCGCCGACGCCGTCTGCTATGCGGATCTCCAGCTTGTCGGGGAGGGCCTCGGCCGTGAGGACCGGTGGGTGATCCGGCTGGCTGTGGCGCAGAGCGTCGGCCCCGAGGGCAGTGAGCACACGGGTGAGCAGAGACGCGTCGGCTATCACGTCAGGAAGTCGCTCCGGCAACGCGAGGCGGATCGTGCGACTGCCGGGACCGAGGTCGTCCAAGGCCGCGGTGAGCGCTTCGTCGAGGTCGACGGGGCGGAAGTAGAGCTCCAGCGCCCCGGCGTGAAGACGGCTCAGATCGTCCAGGTCGGCGACGAATCGCGCGGCCCGGCTTACGGATGTCCGGGCGGTGTGCGTCCAGTGCTGGACTTCCTCGGCTGTTCCGCCCTGAGGTGATGTTCGGGCGTGAACCTCGCCCAGGCGAGTCAGGGCGTCCTCGGCGGCTCGCAGTGGCGCCCGCAGATCGCGGCCCGCGGCTAGGAGCAGCGACGCACGGGTGTGGTCGGCGGCGGGGATGTCCGTTGCCGCGACGCGCCGGGCGAGGCTTCCGTGGGCGTGCGCCATACCCAACTGTGCCGCGCACACGGTGAGGAGACGCTGGTCGTCCGCATTGAGCCCGCGCCCGCGCGCCGCCAGCGTGAGGGTGTCGTCGACGGGGCTTTCCACGTCCCCGTCGTAGGGCCGCTCGGGCGGCCGCTCGCCCGCGCTGGCGATGACGTACCAGCGGGGTTCGGCGGCGTGTTCCGAGTCGCGTTCGAGCATGCTGACCGCGGTCAGACCGAAGTTCTCTCGCACCTGTTCCAGGAGCGCCGGAAGGGCCTCGCCGTGTGCCATTGCGGTCGCCAGACGGCTGAGGGCCTGGGCCTCGGCGGTGGCCCGGGCGGCTTGGTGTGTCCGTTGGGCGGCTGTCCCCGCGGCCGTGCCCACGAGGGCGGCGGTGGCGATGAAGACGACCAGCGCGACGATCTCGGTGACACGCTCCATGCCGAACGAGTGCAGGGGGGACGTGAAGTAGTAGTCGGCGAGCAGACCCGCCGCGAGGGCGGTGATCAGCGCCGGGTACAGCCCACCCACCAGGGCGACCACCACCACGACGAGCAGGTAGAGCACCAGGTCGCTGGAGAGGCCGAGTCGACCGCGCAGCGCGGTCAGCGCCAGGGTCAGTACCGGCAGCAGTACCACGGCACCGGCCAGCGCCGACCAGTACCGTCTCGGCCCAGTGCCACGGCTGGGGTGCGGCAGCCGCAGAGCGGAGGAACCGGAGGCCTCCTCATGGGTGACGATGTGCACATCGATGGGGCCTGATCCCTGGATCGTCCGTCGCCCCACACCCGCTCGCAGGAACGAGGAGAGGCGGCCGCGTCGGCTGGCGCCCAGCACGATCTGGGTGACGTTCTCAGCCCGGGCGAACTGCAGCAGCGCTTCGACGACGTCGTCACTGGTGGTCTGGTGGTAAGTGCCGCCCAGCGACTCGGCCAAGACACGCTGCTCGCCCAGCGCGGTCGGGTCGGCGTCGGCGAGGCCATCGCTCGGTACGACGTGGAGGGCCAGAAGCTCGCTGCCGGGGGTGCGGGCCGTGATCCGCGCCGCGCGGCGGATGAGGGTGGCGCCCTCCGGGCCGCCGGTCAGACCGACCAGGATGCGTTCTCGGGTCTCCCAAGCAGCGGCGATGCCGTGTTCGGCGCGGTAGTGCTGGAGTCCCTCCTCGACGCGGTCGGCAAGCCACAGGAGGGCGAGCTCACGGAGCGCGCTGAGGTTACCGACCCGGAAGTAGTGCGTGAGCGCGGCCTCGACGCGGTCCGGCGGGTAGATGTCGCCGTGCACCATGCGGCGCCGCACCACCTCGGGGGGAAGGTCGACGAGCTCGATCTGGTCGGCGCGCCGGGCCACTTCGTCGGGCAGGGTCTCGTGCTGCCTGACGCCGGTGATCTGCTGGACCACGTCGTTGAGTGAGTCGAGATGCTGGACGTTGAGCGTGGTGACGACGTCGATTCCGGCGTCGAGGAGTTCCTCGACGTCCTGCCACCGCTTGATGTTCCGGGATCCGGGGACATTGGTGTGAGCCAACTCGTCGACCAGCGCGACCTGGGGACGGCGGGCCAGTACGGCGTCGAGGTCCATCTCGGTGAAGGCCGCCCCCCGGTACAGCAAGGTGTGCCGCGGTACCGTCTCCATGCCTTCGGCCATGGCGGCGGTCGGCCGCCTCCCGTGCGGTTCGACGAGCCCGATGACCACGTCCGCGCCTTGCGCTCGCAGGCGCTGCCCCTCCGCGAGCATGGCGTAGGTCTTTCCGACGCCTGGTGCGGCGCCGAGGTAGATGCGCAACCGTCCACGTGCCATTGGCGGTCTCCTGCCGGCTCATCGCCGTCACGGCCTTCGCCCTTCCATGGTGCGCTCAGCCGGGGGCCGCCCACCGGGCCTGTGCTCTCGACCGGGCACGGGCAACAGCCCGCCGTGCCCCGCGTTCCCTCCGCGACGCCGTCAAAGGCACGTCAAACCTCATTCGAACACGTCAGGAACGCGTCAACACGCGAAGCCCACTCGCCTTAGGACCCTCACGATGATCAGCGGGTTTCGGCCACGGCGGCCGGCCCGGCGCGACGGGGGGCACGGGGCGATGGTGGGAACCGCCACTGCTGCAGAAGAGCATGCCGCGAGCAGGCGGGAAGCGCCGCAGGAGGCAACCGGGGGCGTCGTCGTGACACGGTCGCGCAGCCTGCGGTCCCCTCGACGCACGTGGGGTTTTCTGCCACCCCGGGCCCGTTGGACCGTGCCGGGCATACTCCGGATCGGCCTGCTCGGCTGCCTGGCCCTGATCCTCGCGCTCGGTGCGCTGTGCGTCGCCATCCCGCTGCACACCACCTCCGTATGGGACGGCATCCGGGGCCGGATGGCTCCGCAGGTGCAGCATGCCTCCGGGTTGTACCTGGCGCTGACCGACATGGATGCTGAGACCGCGAACCTCTTGGTCTTCGGTGACGATCCGTCGCTGGCGGCGCACCGCGCCCAAGCGCTCAAGCTCTACATCCAGGACCGGGACACCGTCAGCCGGGAGTGGCAGGGCGCCACGAAAGCTGCCGGGAGCGATCGAGCGGCGCAGGCCGCCCTAGTGGACATCCTGGACGGGTTGGGCCGGTACCAGGAGGCAGCCTCCCGCGCCACCTCCCTCAACGACCAGGCGCACGCGTCCGCCGGACGTCCGGCCCCGGCCGCGCTGACGGCGTACCGGCAGGCGACCGACCTGATGCGGATCTCATTGCTGCCTGCTGCCGACCGGTTGATCACCACCAACGATGGCTCGTTCACGGCTGCGTACAACAGCGAACGCTCCTTCCTGGCCGGCATCCGCGTCACCGCCCTCGTACTGGGCTTGCTCGTTCTCGCTGTGCTGGCCGTCCTTCAGCTCTTCGTCACCCGCAGCTTCAACCGGATCATCAACCCAGGGTTGGCGGCGGCGACTTTGCTGTGCGTGACCGTTCTCGGCACCGCCTTCTTCGTGGCCGGTGACGAGCGCGAGAGTCTTCGGTACGCCCGGCACGACGCGTTCGACTCGGTGGTGGCGCTGTCCGCCGCCCGTGCGGTGGCTTACGACGCCAACGCGGACGAGAGCCGCAATCTGCTCGACCCGAAGCGCTCCGGCCCGTACTCGGCCGCGTTCCTCGACAAGTCCCAGCGGATAGCACGCATCGAGGGAGCCAGTCTGCCGACGTACTCCTCGGACATCGAGGCGGCCTGGGAGCACTACCGAAGCAACCACAACGACCTGCGCTTCACCGGCTACCTTGGCACGGAGTTCCGCAACATCACCTTCACCGGGGAGCGTGCTGCCGCGGAGAAGGCGCTGGAGGGCTGGGTGGCCTACCAACATGACGACCAGATCACCCGCGGCTACCTCGCCACCGGACAGCTCGCCCGAGCCATCCAGTTCAACACCAGCTGGGACAAGGGTGGTTCCAACTACCACTTCGGCCAGTTCGACGACGCCATGAAGTCCGACGTCGACATCAACGCGGCTGCCTTCGAGCACGCCGTGGCCGACGGCCGCTCAGAGCTGAACACCGCACTGATCGTGATCGCCGGTTGCACGGCACTCGCCCTCGCCTTGGCAGCGTTCGGCGTGCGGCCGCGGCTCGCCGAATTCCGCTGAGCCAGCCCCCGACCGACGCCACTCGGCCTTTCGGCATACCGGATTCGAACGATCCGTCAGGGCAGCGGCAAGATCGTCGGCCTCGGCGCCAGAGCCGCGTCAGGAACGCGGCGGCGTGCACGCGGAACCGGTTTCGTTGAGGCGTCCACGAAACCGGCATACCCGCAGAAGGCCCGCATCGATGTTCTCCCTGGCTCCTGAGAAGGACGTCATCGCAACACCCCCCGCTCCATCGAAGGACGGCGGCGGCCATCGCAGGGTGTCCGGCGGGCTGATGGACCCGAAGCAGCTGATCACGTCCTTCCCGGACGCCCTGCGCAAACTCCATCCGAAGTCCATGGCGCGCAACCCGGTGCTGTTCGTGGTCGAGGTCGGTTCAGTGCTCACGACACTCTCCGCGATCACCGCCCCGAGCGTGTTCGCGTGGGTGATCAGCGGCTGGCTCTGGCTCACCGTCGTCTTCGCCAACCTCGCCGAATCCGTAGCCGAGGGCCGAGGCAAGGCCCAGGCCGAGACACTGCGCAGAGCCAGGACCGACACGATCGCCCGCAGGCTCCCCTACTGGCGGCCGTACCAGCAGGACCTGACCGAGGAGACCGTCCCGGCCGAGCGGCTGCAGCCGTTCGACCTGGTGATCGTCGAGGCCGGTGAGATCATCCCCGGCGACGGGGAGGTCGTCCACGGCATCGCCGCGGTGGACGAGTCGGCCATCACCGGTGAGTCGGCGCCGGTGATCCGCGAGTCGGGCGGCGACCGCTCGGGCGTCACCGGCGGGACGAAGGTGCTCTCCGACCAGATCATCGTGCGGGTCACCTCCCGGCCCGGAAAGACGTTCCTGGACCGGATGATCGCGCTGGTCGAGGGGGCCGAACGCCAGAAGACGCCCAACGAGATCGCGCTGAACATCCTGCTCGCCTCACTGACCATCGTCTTCGTCCTGGCCGTGGTGACGCTTCAGCCGATGGCCAGGTACGCCGGAGCCGAGCAGAGCACCGTTGTGCTCGTCGCGCTACTGGTCACCCTCATCCCGACCACCATCGGGGCGCTGCTGTCCGCCATCGGTATCGCCGGCATGGACCGTCTCGTGCAGCGCAACGTGCTGGCCATGTCGGGCCGAGCGGTCGAGGCCGCCGGTGACGTCTCCACCCTGCTGCTGGACAAGACGGGCACCATCACCTTCGGCAATCGCAGGGCCGCCGCGTTCCTCCCGCTGCCCGGGGTGGACCACGAGCAGCTCGCGCAGGCTGCCCAGGTCTCCAGCCTCGCCGACGAGACACCCGAGGGCCGCTCCATCGTCGTTCTCGCCAAGGAACTGTACGGCCTGCGCGAGCCCGCACCGGGAGAGCTGGGGCGGTCGCGCTTCGTGGAGTTCACCGCGCAGAGCCGTATGAGCGGAATCGACATGGTCTGGGACGACGGCGCCGAATGCCGAGTACGCAAGGGAGCCGCGACCGCCGTTGCCACCTGGGTCACCGGACTCGGCGGCACTGTGCCGGACGAGGCGCGCCGCATCGCGGACGCCATCGCGGCCTCGGGCGGCACCCCGCTGCTGGTCGCGCTGGAGGACTGGCACGGCGCCCGGGTCCTCGGTGCCATCCACCTCAAGGACATGGTCAAGGACGGCATTCGCGAACGCTTCGCGGAACTGCGGCACATGGGCATCCGCACGGTCATGATCACAGGCGACAATCCGCGGACCGCCTGGGCGATCGCCCAGGAGGCCGGGGTCGACGACTTCCTTGCCGAGGCCACCCCGGAGGACAAGCTCGCCTTGATCAAACGGGAGCAGGAAGGCGGCAACCTCGTCGCGATGACCGGCGACGGTACCAACGATGCCCCCGCGCTGGCCCAGGCAGACGTCGGGGTGGCGATGAACACCGGGACCTCGGCTGCCAAAGAGGCCGGGAACATGGTGGACCTGGACTCCAACCCGACGAAACTCCTCGACATCGTGGAGGTCGGCAAGCAGCTGCTGATCACCCGGGGCGCGCTCACCACCTTCTCCATCGTCAACGACGTGGCCAAGTACTTCGCGATCATCCCTGCGATGTTCGCCTCGGTCTACCCCGGCCTGGGCGCGCTCAACGTCATGCGTCTGCACAGCCCGGCTTCGGCGATCACCTCGGCCATCATCTTCAACGCCCTGATCATCGTGGCGCTGATCCCGCTCGCACTGCGCGGTGTCCGGTACACACCCGCGTCCGCGACCGACCTGCTCCGCCGCAACCTGCGGATCTACGGGCTGGGCGGCCTGGTGCTGCCGTTCGTGGGGATCAAGCTCATCGACATGCTGGTCGTGCAGTTCATTCCGGGCATCGGCTGATCGCGCAGCGCGCTCCGAGGTGTCCGAAAAAGCCGGGCCGACTGCTGCACCGTTCCCGCGACGGCCCGGCTTCGCCATGCCTCAGGACCACCCGATCGGCCTCGGCGTGTCAGGGCGCCGTCAAAGCGAAGGGCGATAGCGTCAGGGTTCCGCTAACAGGGATCGCCGAGGGGAACCGGGGGCGATTCGCTGAAGGGGCCGGTTTCCGCCGACACCGCCCTTGGCCTGCGCGCGCCCCCACATCTCCACGCCGTGGCCGAGCGGTCCAGTCCCGTCGTGAATCCACGGGGGTGTGTCGCACATGTCGGACCTCGCGTACATCGTTCTCACCGTCGCGGTCTTCGCTCTCATCGCCCTGGTTGCCAAGGGGGTGAGCCGGCTGTGAGCGTCGAGAACATCGTCGGTCTCGTCGTCGCCGTCTGTCTGGTGGTCTACCTCGTGTTCTGCCTGGTCTTCCCCGAGAAGTTCTAGCCCCAGCCGTACGCAGTCGTACGAGGAGAGGTTCGCCATGAACGACACTCTCGCGGGCTGGCTCCAGGTCACCGCCCTGGTAGGCGCGCTTGCCTTGTCCTACCGCCCTCTGGGCGACTACCTGGCTCACATCCTCACCTCGCCCCGCCACTGGCGCGTGGAGCGCCTGGTGTACCGGGTGGGTGGGGTGAAGGGCGACGCCGACCAGCCGTGGCCCGCATATCTGCGCAGCGTGCTCGCGTTCTCCCTGGTCTCGCTGCTGTTCCTGTACGGGTTCCAGCGGCTGCAGAACCATCTGCTGCTGTCCATCGGTATGAAGGCGGTGAAGCCGGACCTGGCGTTCAACACCGCCGCGTCCTTCGTCAGCAACACCAACTGGCAGGCGTACTCGGGCGAGTCGACCATGGGCCATCTGGTGCAGATGGCCGGTCTGGCCGTGCAGAACTTCGTCTCCGCCGCGGTCGCCATCGCTGTGGTCGCCGCTCTGATCCGCGGCTTCACCCGGAAGAAGACCGATCGGGTCGGCAACTTCTGGGTGGACCTGACGAGGATCGTGCTGCGCGTGCTGCTGCCGGTCTCATTCGTCTTCGCGATCGTCCTGGTGGCCGGTGGCGTGATCGAGAACTTCCACGGCATCCAGTCGATCACCACGATCGCCGGCGACCACCAGAGCATCACGGGAGGCCCGATCGCCTCCCAAGAGGTCATCAAGGAACTGGGTACCAACGGCGGCGGCTTCTACAGCGCCAACTCGGCCCACCCCTTCGAGAACGCCAACCCGTTCACCAACTGGCTGGAGATCTACCTGCTGCTGGTGATCGGCTTCGCCCTGCCGCGCACCTTCGGGAAGATGGTCGGCGACAACCGCCAGGGCTACGCCATCGTCGCCGTCATGGTGCTCATCTGGGCCTCCTCGGTCACCATCGTCACCGCCAACGAGCTGCACAGCGTGAGCAGTTCGGCCGGGCACGCCGCGGGCGGGATGATGGAGGGTAAAGAGCAGCGGTTCGGCATCTGGGCGTCCGCACTGTTCGCGGTGTCCACCACGCTGACCTCGTGCGGTGCCGTCAACTCCTTCCACGACTCGTACACCCCCGGTGGCGGGGGCATGGCCATCTTCAACATGATGCTGGGTGAGATCGCCCCGGGCGGCACCGGCTCCGGGCTCTACGGCATCCTCATCCTGGCCGTCGTCGCGGTGTTCGTCGCCGGGCTCATGGTCGGTCGCACGCCGGAGTACCTGGGCAAGAAGCTTCGCGGCCAGGAGATGAAGTACGCCTCGCTGTACATCCTGACCACCCCCGCGATCGTGCTCGTGGGATCGGGGCTCGCGATGGCGTTCCCGGGCGAGCGGGCGGCCATGCTCAACCACGGCCCGCACGGCTTCTCCGAAGTGCTCTACGCCTTCACCTCTGCGGCCAACAACAACGGCTCGGCGTTCGCGGGCCTTGCCGTCAACACCGTCTGGTACAACACCGCGCTCGGCCTGGCGATGATCCTCGGCCGCTTCCTGCCGATGGTGTTCGTCCTGGCACTGGCCGGATCGCTCGCCTCGCAGCAGCCCGTGCCGGTCACCGCGGGCACGCTGCCCACCCACCGGCCGCAGTTCGTCGGGCTGCTGACCGGTGTGATCCTCATCGTCGTCGGCCTCACCTACTTCCCCGCCCTCGCGCTGGGGCCGCTCGCGGAAGGGCTGCACTGATGCCCACCATCACCAAGGAAGCTCCGGAACCCTCAGTCGCGAAGGACCCACTGGCGCCCAACCCGCACCGGGTCTCCGGCGGGCTGCTCGACGCCAGGCAGTTGGTCACCTCCTTCCCCGACGCGCTGCGCAAGCTCGACCCCCGGGTGATGGTCAGGAACCCGGTGATGTTCGTGGTCGAGGTCGGTGCGGTGCTCACCACCTTGTCGGCGATCAAGGACCCCAGCGTCTTCGCTTGGGTGATCACCGTCTGGCTGTGGCTGACCACGGTCTTCGCCAACCTGTCCGAGGCCGTCGCTGAAGGCCGCGGCAAGGCACAGGCGGAGACGCTGAGGCGCACCAAGACCGACACCATCGCCCGCCGCCTCGCCGACGGCTGGCGGCCGGGCGCTCAGGACCTCGTCGAGGAAGAGATTCCGGCGACGCAACTGCGACTGGGCGACCATGTGGTCGTCGAAGCCGGGCAGATCATCCCCGGGGACGGCGATGTCGTCGAGGGCGTTGCCAGCGTGGACGAGTCGGCGATCACGGGTGAGTCGGCGCCGGTGATCCGCGAGTCCGGCGGCGACCGCTCGGCGGTGACCGGCGGTACGAAGGTGCTCTCCGACCGCATCGTCGTGCGGATCACCTCCAAGCCCGGCGAGACCTTCATCGACCGGATGATCGCGCTGGTGGAGGGTGCGGCCCGGCAGAAGACGCCCAACGAGATCGCGCTCAACATCCTGCTGGCGTCGCTGACCATCGTCTTTCTGGTCGCCGTGGTGACCTTGCAGCCGTTCGCCATCTTCGCTGGCGCCGAGCAGACCATCGTCATCATGGTGGCGCTCGTGGTCGCCCTGATCCCGACGACCATCGGCGCGCTGCTCTCGGCGATCGGCATCGCGGGCATGGACCGCCTGGTCCAGCGCAACGTGCTGGCGATGTCCGGACGTGCGGTGGAGGCGGCGGGCGACGTCAACACACTGCTGCTGGACAAGACCGGCACGATTACCCTCGGCAACCGCCAGGCCGCCGAGTTCCTGCCGGTCAGCGGCGTGGGCGTCGAAGAACTCGCCGATTCGGCCCAGTTGTCCTCGATCGCCGACGAGACGCCCGAGGGCCGCTCGATCGTCGTCCTCGCCAAAGAACGGTACGCGCTGCGGGGACGGAGCAAGGGCGAACTGGCACACGCCACGTTCATCCCGTTCACCGCGCAGACCCGCATGTCCGGCGTCAACCTGAACGGCGCCCAGGAGAACCGTTGGCTACGCAAAGGAGCGGCGACGGCGGTGATGCGGTGGGTCCGCGAACACGGCGGGCACCCCACTGAGGAGGTCGGCCCGATCGTCGACGGCATCTCGGCCAGCGGGGGCACGCCCTTGGTGGTCGGCGAAGTCGTCCGGCACGAGGGCGCGCAGACCGCCCGCATCCTGGGCGTTATCCACCTCAAGGACGTGGTCAAGCACGGGATGCGGGAGCGCTTCGACGAGCTACGGCGCATGGGCATCAAGACCGTCATGATCACCGGTGACAACCCGCTGACCGCCCGGGCGATCGCCGAGGAGGCGGGCGTCGACGACTTCCTCGCCGAGGCCACCCCCGAGGACAAGATGGCACTGATCAAACGGGAGCAGTCCGGTGGCAAGCTCGTCGCTATGACCGGCGACGGCACCAACGACGCCCCGGCGCTCGCGCAGGCGGACGTCGGCGTGGCGATGAACACCGGTACCTCGGCCGCCAAGGAGGCCGGGAACATGGTCGATCTCGACTCCAACCCCACCAAGCTCATCGAGATCGTCGAGATCGGCAAGCAACTCCTCATCACCCGGGGCGCGTTGACGACCTTCTCCATCGCCAACGACGTCGCGAAGTACTTCGCGATCATCCCCGCCATGTTCGCCAGCGTCTACCCGGGGCTGCGCCACCTCAACATCATGGGCCTGCACAGCCCGACCTCGGCGATCTCCTCGGCGATCATCTTCAACGCGCTGATCATCGTCGCGCTGATCCCGCTCGCCCTGCGCGGTGTGCGCTACCGGCCGTCGTCGGCGGCCGCGCTGCTCAGCCGCAACATCTGGATCTACGGGCTCGGCGGTCTCGTGCTGCCGTTCATCGGGATCAAGTTGATCGACCTGATCATCCAGTTCATCCCCGGCCTGCGCTGACCGACGAAGGAAGGCGAACGTCATGCCCAGCTCGTTCAACCGCGTCATCCACCACCACTGGGCGGCGCTGCGGATGCTGCTGGTGTTCACCGTCATCACCGGCGTCGCATATCCACTGGTCGTCACCGGCATCGCCCAGGTCGCCTTCTCCCAACAGGCCAACGGCTCGCTGATCAAGGACCATGGACGGCCCGTCGCCTCCTCCCTCATCGGCCAGAACTTCAACCTTCCGCTGAAGAAAGGTCAGACCACGGCAGCGCCCGACCCGAAGTGGTTCCAGCCGCGCCCGTCCGCCGCCGGAACCGCCGGATACGACCCGACCAGCTCCGGCGCCTCCAACCTCGGCCCCAACAACCCCGACCTGATCAAGGCCGTCAAGGAACGCCGAGCCGCGGTCGCCGCGTTCGACGGTGTGCCGCCCGGCAGTGTTCCCGTCGACGCGGTGACGGCCTCCGGCTCTGGCCTGGACCCGGACATCTCCCCGGCGTACGCCTACGAGCAGGTGAACCGGGTTGCGAAGGCCCGCGGGCTGGACCCCGGGGCGGTCCGGAAGCTGGTCTCCGATCGCGTCCAGGGCCGCAACCTGGGGTTCTTGGGTCAGGATCGCGTCAACGTCGTCGTGCTCAACCACGATCTGGCCGCATTGCAGTGACGATGAAAGGTGGAATGCACATCACACGTCGGGCCGCCCGGTCACGCGAGCTCCCCCTCGCCCGACCGGGCGGCCCGACGGCTAGCTAAGGAGGGCCACCGGTGGGGCAGAGCACCGCTGCTGCCGCGATGCCGGGCACCAAGCCCGGCAGGCTCAAGGTCTATCTCGGCGCAGCGCCAGGGGTCGGGAAGACCTACCGGATGCTCGACGAGGGCCGTCGCCGCGCCCGCCGCGGCACCGATGTCGTGGTGGGTTACGTCGAGTGCCACAAGCGCCCGTACACCGAGGAGATGCTGCAGGGCCTGGAGATCCTGCCCAGATCCCGGCGCCGCTACCGGGAGGCCGACTTCGAGGAGATGGACCTCGACGCGGTGCTGGCCCGCCGCCCACAGGTGGTGCTGGTGGACGAACTGGCCCACAGCAACATTCCTGGCGGCCGCAACGCCAAGCGCTGGCAGGACGTCGACGTACTCCTCGCCGCCGGTATCGACGTGGTCACCACGGTCAACGTCCAGCACCTGGAATCGCTCAACGACGTCGTCGAGAAGATCACCGGGGTGCCGCAGCGTGAGACCGTCCCCGACGAGGTGGTCCGCAGGGCGCATCAGATCGAACTTGTCGACATGGCTGCCGAGGCGCTGCGCAGGCGTATGGCGCACGGCAACATCTACACCTCCGACAAGGTCGATGCGTCCCTGTCCCACTACTTCCGGGTCGGCAACCTCACAGCACTGCGAGAGCTGGCGCTGCTGTGGGTGGCCGGCCGCGTCGACGAGACCCTCCAGAAGTACCGCAGCGAGCACGCCATCGGCGGAGTGTGGGAGACCCGGGAGCGGGTCGTCGTGGCGCTGACCGGCGGACCGGAGGGCGAGACCCTGATCCGCCGTGCGGTCCGCATCGCCAGCCGCGCGTCCGGTGGGGACCTGCTCGCCGTGCACGTGGTGCGCAGCGACGGGCTTGCCGGCGCCTCGCCCGGCGCACTCGCCAAGCAGCGGCAGCTGGTGGAGAGCCTGGGCGGAAGCTTCCACTCCGTCGTCGGCGACCACGTGCCCACCGCACTGCTCGACTTCGCCCGCGCCGAGAACGCGACCCAACTGGTGCTCGGTACCAGCCGCCGCGGCCGACTGGAGTACATGCTGACCGGGCGCGGGATCGGCGAGACCACGGTCGAGCTCTCCGGCGACATCGACGTGCACATGGTCACCCACGAACGGGCGGGCCGCGGGCGGCTGCTGCCCGCCCCTGGCAGCCGCATGCCGCTGCCCAGGCGGATCGCGGGCCCGGCAGCGGGTCTCGCGCTGCCCGCACTGCTGACGGTAGTGCTTCGAGGCTTCGGCGGGGAACTGAACCTGACGAGCCAGGCGCTGCTGTTCCTGGTCACCACGGTGGGGGTCGCCTGCCTCGGCGGGGTGGTCTCCGCGCTGTTCGCCGCCGTCACCGCGTCGCTGCTGATGAACTACTACTTCATCCCGCCCATCGGGCAGTTCACCATCGCCGAGCCCAACAACGTCCTCGCGCTGGCGGTCTTCGCCGCGGTCGCCGTCACCATGGCAGCCATCGTGGACCGCTCGCTGCGGCTTGGCAGGCGGGCGGCGAGCGCCACGGCCGAGGCTGAGGCCATCTCGTCCCTCGCCGGCAGCATCCTGCGCGGCGACCAGGCGGTCGATGCACTCCTGGAGCGGACCCGGGAGACGTTCGGCATGGAGTCGGCCGAACTCCTCCCCCGCCTGAGCCGGGACGACGAGCCCGGCGCCGACATGACGGGGGCGATCAAGCTCCCGGTGGGCCCCGACAGTCTGCTGGTGCTCCGTGGCCGGAGCCTGCCCGCCTCCGAACACCGGGTGCTCACCGCCTTCGCCGCACACCTTGCGGCCGCACTGGACCGGGCCCGGCTCGTCGAGACCGCCGCCGAGATAGAGCCGGTCAAGGCCGCCGACCGCATGCGCACCGCATTGCTCGCCGCCGTCAGCCACGACCTGCGCACCCCCCTCGCCAGCGGATGGGCCGCCGTCAGCTCGCTGCGCAGCGGCGACGTCGACTTCTCCGACGAGGACCGCGAGGAGTTGCTCGCCACCGCCGACGAGTCGCTGGCCAAGCTCAACCGGCTGGTGGACAACCTGCTTGACATGAGCCGGCTTCAGGCCGGTGCGCTGCCCGTACAGCTGCGGCCAACGGCTCTGGGTGACGTCATGCCCCTCGCCCTGGACACACTGCCCCACACGACCGTGCGGGTGGAAACCCGCGGCATGGACGAGACAGACGAGGTGCTCGCCGATCCGCCGCTGCTGGAACGCGTCATCGCCAACCTGGTCACCAACGCCGTACGGCACTCACCCGAGGAACGCCCCGTACTCGTCAGCGCCAGTGCTCTCGCGGGCCGCGTCGAGCTGCGCGTCACCGACCACGGCCCCGGGCTGCCGCCCGAGGACCGCGAGCGGGTCTTCGAGCCGTTCCAGCGCATAGGCGACAACGACAACACCACGGGGCTCGGACTCGGACTCGCCCTCTCCCGCGGGCTCACGGAGGCCATGGGCGGCACCCTCACCCCCGAGGACACCCCAGGGGGCGGACTCACCATGGTGCTCTCCCTGCCCGTCGCCCCCGCCCGGCATGAGGAGGTGCCCACACCATGATGCGACGTGTCCTGGTCGTCGACGGCCAGCCTCAGCTGCTGCGCGCGCTCGACGTCAACCTCACCGCGCAGCACTACGCGGTGGCCACCGCACCCGACGGCACCAGCGCGCTGCGCCTGGCCTCCCGCAAGCCGCCGGACGCCGTCATCCTCGACCTCGACCTGTCCGATCTGGAAGGCGTCGACGTCATCACCGGGCTGCGGGCCTGGACACCGATGCCCATCATCGCGCTGTCCGACCACGACGACCCCGCCGACAAGGTGGAGGCGCTGGACGCGGGCGCCGACGACTACGTGACGAAACCGTTCTCCATGGAGGAACTGCTCGCCCGGCTACGCGCGGTCCTCCGCCGCGCCGAGCATTCCGACACCCCGCCGACGGTCCAGGTCGGCGACTACACCGTCGACCTGGCCGCGTTCACCGTCGTGCCCGCGTCAGGCCACGGCGAACCGCTCCACCTCACCCCCACCGAATGGCGGCTGCTCGCCACACTGCTGCGCAACCCCGGCCGCCTGGTCACCGGCCACCAACTGCTGCGCGACATCTGGGGACCCGGTCACGACGAGAACACCAACTACCTGCGCATCCACATCTCGGCGCTGCGCCACAAACTCGAACCCGACCCGGCCGACCCTCGCTACCTCATCACCGAGCCCGGTATGGGCTACCGCTTCGAGCCGGGCGAGGGGACAACGCGGTGAGTGCCGGTGGACCGGCGGTGGTGGCCGTCGTCGCCGTCTGCGCCGGTGCGGTGGTGCTGCTCGCCGGTGCCACGAGCCTGCGCCAGACCGTCAGGATCGAACGCTTCGGCGTCAGAGCCGGAGCGCTGGTGAAGCGCAATCCAGGTGCGGGCGACGACGAGCCGTGGCCGCCACACCCGTTGCTCCAGTTCACCACGGAGGACGGTCGCATACTGGAGATCGTCAGTCCCACACCGTCCACCCGACGGCGTCCGCTGCGTGAAGGGGAAACAGTTCTCATCGCGTACGACCCCGCCGACCCCCGCACTGTCGTCGTCCACGAACGGCAACGGCGGTTCCTGGACTACGCGTTCATCGCCGCCGGAGCAGTGATCACGGTTTTCGCGGTGGTCCTGCTGAGCATTGCCTGATGCCGAGGGGGCGCGGCTGACGACCTCCTTCGAGTTCTCCGCACCGGCCAACTCGGGTCCACGTGGCGAAACAACACCCATGGAATCCGGCTGCGTCTGCCGGGGACGTCGAACCTGACCAGGCCTATTCGGCCGCGCACGGCGCCGGACCGAATTCCCACGACGCCCATGGCAACTCGGCTGCGCCTGACGTCAGTTCCAGAACCACACGTCTTCCGTTCCCGGAAGCTCGGGTTCCCACGGCTGCAAGGCGCGGCTTCCGTCCGCTCCGCCCGTGGACAGGGTCCGGTCGCGGCTCGCGGTGTGCCGGATAAGAGACACAAGTGCGCCGAGTCCGCATCCGGCGATGCCGGACAGAGTGAGGACGGTGAAGCGGATGGTGTCGGCGGTGCCATGCCAGTGGAGTTCGCCGTAGCGGTTGATCACGAAGCCGTTCAGGCACATCCACACAACGGGACCGGTCAGCACAGAGACCGGCCGGTGACTCCACAGGCCGACGAGGAAGGCAAAGGCAGAGAAGACAACCAGCGCGACGATCGGGCGCCGAGCGCCCTCCGCAGCGGCGAGTGCCAGTGCCCCCACTGCTGCAGCGCCATATGCGCCTACAAGCGCCATGGATGTGGGTGCCTTCGGCTCGGCAGGTCGGGGAACCTGCACAGCAGACAGGCTGCGCACCGTACGCATGTGGCCCCTATCCATAGCGTCGCCTTGGACGGTGATCTTCAGCAGAGCGTTGACGTCGCCCCACGACTTTCGGCCTTTGGGAACCAGCCAAGCGCTGAGACGATCGAGAGAAGCCGATCTTGACGTGACCTCTACGGAATCAAGGCAAAGTCTTATGACTTCTTAACGCGCGCTGCGACCATCAGCCCTTGCAATCCGGGCTTGTTCAGACGAAAACGATGCTCGCCGGTGCCTGCGCGGGTTGATTTCCGGCCATGCCCGAGGCGGTCGTATGCCATCGGTCCTTCGGGCCAAGTCCATGGAGTGTGGAGATCTGCCGCAGGGTGTGTTGCGGGAAGCACGCCGGCGCCGCCGACCGCTCCGACGAGTCCGGAGAGCACGGGTTTTCCATCGCTGACCCCTTTGCCGTGTCCGGTTCAATGGTTCCCCCTTTGACATATGGAAGCCGTTAGGGCTGTGAAGCGAGCCGTATGGGAACCGTCAACGTGACGGAGGCGGGGCCGATCAGGGGTTTCACTCATCGATGTCCGAAAGCCGATCCTGATCTAGGAGCACGCGATGGCCGATCTGGCCTTCGTCCTCACCACTCTCGCGGTCTTCGCGCTGGTGGCTCTCGTCGCCAAGGGGGTGGCCAAGCTGTGAGTGCCGAGAACATCACCGGCCTGATCGTGGCCGTCGCCCTCCTGGGCTACCTGGTCCTCGCCCTCGTCTTCCCGGAGAGGTTCTGAGCCACAGCATGAGCCCCATATCCGCAGACGTGCTCCAGGTCACCGCGCTCATCGTTGCGCTCGCCCTGGTATACCGCCCACTCGGCGACTACATGGCCGCCACATACGAGTCCAAGAAGCACCTGCGCGTCGAGCGCTGGATCTACAAGAGCATCGGCGCCAACCCCGACACCGAGATGCGCTGGCCCGCGTACCTGCGCGGAGTGCTCGCGTTCTCGGTGATCAGTGTCCTGTTCCTCTACCTGCTGCAGCGGATCCAGAACCA
>JBEYJY010000061.1:0-36285 GCA_040631425.1 Streptomyces sp. NPDC020096 | reverse complement strand
CCCACCGACCGCCACACCTCAGCCAACGACACCATCACGGCAAACAACACCGGCTGAACCACATCCACCCGGTCCAACGACGGCGCACCCTCAACACCGCGCAACACATCCACCAACGACCAGCCGGTGAAAGGCGCCAAAGCCGCCGCACACTCATCGATCCGCGCCGCGAACACCGGAGAGGCATCCAACAACCCCACCGCCATCCCCACCCACTGCGACCCCTGCCCGGGAAAGACGAACGCCGCCTTACCGCCCACACTCACGCCCTGCGTCAGCCCGGGCGCCATGTCCCCGGCCGCCAACGCGGCAAGCCCGGAGCGCAGTTCATCGCGCTCGCGGCCGATCACCACGGCGCGGTGCTCCAGCCCGGCGCGGCCCGTCGCCAGCGACAACCCGACGTCCACCGGGCGAAGCCCGCCGTCAGCGTCCACCCGCGCCAACAGCCGCTCCGCCTGACCCCGTACCGCCGCCGCACTCTTACCCGACAGCGCCCACACCACAGACCCGGCCGGGGCCGACTCCTGCGCAGACGCCAACTCCTTCTCCGACGGGGCCTGTTCGAGGATGGTGTGCGCGTTCGTACCGCTGAAGCCGAACGAGGACACCGCCGCCCGGCGCGGTTCGCCCGTCTCCGGCCACGAGACGGTGTCGGTCAGCAGCGAGACCGCGCCCGCCGACCAGTCGACGTGCGGTGTCGGCTCGTCGATGTGCAGGGTCTTGGGCAGCACGCCGTGCCGCATCGCCTGCACCATCTTGATCACACCCGCGACGCCCGCCGCGGCCTGGGTGTGGCCTATGTTGGACTTGATCGAGCCCAGCAGCAGCGGCCGGTCCTGCGGCCGGTCCTGCCCGTAGGTGGCCAGCAGCGCCTGGGCCTCGATCGGGTCACCCAGCGTGGTCCCGGTGCCGTGCGCCTCCACCGCGTCGACCTGGTCGGCGGACAGGCTGGCGTTGGTCAGCGCCTGGTGGATGACGCGCTGCTGCGACGGGCCGTTCGGCGCCGTGAGACCGTTGCTCGCACCGTCCTGGTTGATGGCACTGCCGCGCACGATCGCCAGTACCGGATGGCCGTTGCGCTGGGCGTCCGACAGCCGCTCCACCAGCAGCATGCCCACGCCCTCGCCCCACCCGGTGCCGTCGGCAGCCGCCGCGAACGGCTTGCAGCGCCCGTTGGCGGCGAGTCCGCGCTGACGGCTGAACTCGGTGAAGGTGGCGGGGGTGGCCATCACCGTCACACCGCCCGCGAGTGCCAGCGAGCACTCGCCGTTGCGCAGCGCCTGCACCGCCATGTGCAGGGTGACCAGTGACGACGAGCACGCGGTGTCGACGGTGACGGCCGGGCCCTCCAGGCCGAAGACGTACGACACCCGGCCGGAGGCGATGCTTCCGGAGCTTCCGGTGCCCAGGAAGCCTTCGACACCTTCGGGCACGGAGTCCAGGCGCGAGGTGTAGTCGTGGTACATCACGCCCGCGAACACCGCCGTACGGCTGCCGCGTACCGACGTCGGATCGATGCCGGCCCGCTCGAACGCCTCCCAGGAGGCCTCCAGCAGCAGCCGCTGCTGCGGGTCCATCGCCAGCGCCTCACGCGGGCTGATCCCGAAGACGGCGGGATCGAACCGGCCCGCGTCGTAGAGGAAGCCGCCCTCGCTCACGTAGCTGGAGCCCGGCTGGTCGGGGTCGGCGTCGTAGAGCGACTCGACGTCCCAGCCGCGGTCGGTGGGGAACTGCCCGATGGCATCCGTGCCGTCCACGACCAGCCGCCACAGGTCCTCAGGGGTGCGTACGCCTCCGGGGTAGCGGCAGCTCATCGCCACGATGGCGATGGGCTCCTGGTTTCGCTCCTCCACCTCGCGCAGCCGCCGACGGGCCTGACGCAGGTCGGCGGTGGCCCGCTTGAGGTAGTCGCGAAGCTTGTCCTCATTCACCATCGCGTCGGGGTCCTTCTTTCTCAGGACGAGCCGAGCTCGTCGTCGAGCAGGTCGAAAAGCTCGTCATCGGTGGCTGTTTCGAGATCGTGGTCGTCATCGGGGGCACTGTCGGCCGTCGCTTCCTGCGCGTCGTGCCACTTGGCCATGAGGGCCTGCAGCCGCATGGTGACGCGGGACCGGTTGACCCGGTCCGAGGTCGCCTCGCCGGAGGTCATACCGGCCAACGCGGCTTCCAGCCGGTCGAGTTCGTCGAACACCGACGGGCCCTCGGTGAGCGGCAGGGCCGTACGGAGGTGTTCGGCCAGTGCGGTGGGTGTCGGGTAGTCGAAGATCAGCGTGGCGGCCAGCCGCAGTCCGGTGGCCGCCCCCAGGCGGTTGCGGAGTTCGACGGCCGTCAGCGAGTCGAAGCCGAGCTCCTTGAAGGCGGCGTCATGCTCGATCGCGGCGGCGCCGTCGTGCCCCAGCACACCGGCCACCTGGGTACGCACCAGGTCCAGCAGCACCCGGTCCCGCTCGGCGGCGGGCAGCCCGGCCAGCCGCTCGGCGAGCGTGGTCGCCGCACCCGCCGCCACCGAGCCCCCGCCCGCCGTACGACGCCGTGGTGTACGGATCAGCCCGCGCAGCAGCGGCGGTACAGCTCCCGCCCCGGACTGGGTGCGCAAGCCGTCCAGGTCGAGTCGCGCGGCCACCAGCAGACCGTCGTCCAGCGCACCGGCCGCGTCGAACAGCGCCAGGCCTTCATCGGTCGACAGTGCGGCCATGCTGCCGCGGGTGATCCGCTGCCGGTCGGCCTCGGCCAGCGTGGCGGCCATACCGCCCTCGTCGTCCCACAGACCCCAGGCCAGCGACAGCGCCGGGAGGCCCTGCGCGCGGCGGTGATGGGCGAGGGCGTCCAGGAAGGTGTTGGCGGCCGCGTAGTTGCCCTGGCCCGCGTTGCCGAACACACCGGCGGCCGAGGAGAACAGCACGAACGCCGACAGGTCGAGTTCGCGCGTCAACTCGTGCAGATTCAGCGCCGCGTCCACCTTCGGGCGCAGTACGCGTCGCAGCCGCTCCGGGGTCAGCGACTCCACGACTCCGTCGTCCAGCACACCGGCGGTGTGGATCACGGCGGTCAGCGGATGCTCGGCCGGGATCGCGCCCAGCACACCGTCCAGCGCCTCGCGGTCGGCCGCGTCGCAGGCCGCCCAGGTGACCTGCGCACCCAACTCGGCCAGCTCCGCGCCGAGTTCGGTGGCTCCGTCGGCCGTCGCGCCGCGTCGGCTGGTCAGCAGCAGATGGCGGACTCCGCGCTGGGTGACCAGGTGCCGGGCCAGCAGCCCGCCCAGCGTTCCGGTCGCACCGGTGATCAGCACCGTGCCGTCCGCGTCGAGCTCCGGCAGCTGCGCGTCATCGGCCGCTGCCACCCGTGCCAGGCGCGGTGCGTACACCGACCCGGCGCGTACGGCCAGTTGGGTCTCGTCCGACGCGTCCAGCGTCAGCGCGGCCGTCAACTCCCGCAGCGAGGCGTCCTCGCCATCGAGGTCGATCAGCACGAACCGGCCGGGATGCTCCGCCTGGGTCGAGCGCACCAGACCCCAGACGGCGGAGTGCACCAGGTCGTCCACGTCCTCCTCGGCGTCGACGGCCACCGCACCGCGTGTCACCACCGCGAGCCGGGTATCGGCCATGCCGCCGGAGGCGAGGCGCTCATCGGCCAGCCACTCCCGCACCAGGTCCAGCGCCTGACCGGTAGCCGTGTGCGTCGCGGCGGCGACACCACCGGCGTAGGCGAGATCGGGTACGTACGAGACGAACACGACATCGGGCGCCGCGTCCCCGGCGGCCACCGCCTCGGCCAGCGCGGACAGATCGCGGTATCCCGCGACCCGGCCGCCCGCCATCTCCAGCGCAGTCGACAGCTTGAGGTCATCCCTGCCGACGACGGCCCAACGGTCTTCATCGCCCGAGTCGCGCGAGGCGGCCAGCAGGGACCAGTCGATACGGAACAGCGACTCGTGGTGCGGCTGCCCGGCGCGGGCAGCCGCGAGTTGGTCGGCGGCGAGCGGACGCAGCACCAGCGAGTCCACCGAGATCACCGGCTGGCCCGTCTCATCGGCCACAGCCAGCGCGACCGCGTCCTGGCCCGCCGCCGACACCCGTACCCGCAGCGCCGAAGCGCCCTCGGCATACAGCCGTACGCCGTCCCAGGCGAACGGAAGACGCGCCTGGCCGGTGGTGTCGCCCGCGAAGAAGTCACCGAGGCTGACCGCGTGCAGCGCCGCGTCCAGCAGCGCGGGGTGCAGCCCGAACGCCCTGGCCTCATCGCGCTGTTCCTCGCTGAGGGCGACTTCGGCAAAGACCTCGTCCCCGCGCCGCCAGGCGGCCCGCAGGCCCTGGAACAGCGGGCCGTAGCCGAGACCGATCGCGGCGAGATCCTCGTAGAGGCCCTGGACGTCCACCGTCTCGGCGTCGGTGGGCGGCCACTCCGCCAGCGCGGTCGGCTGGTGCGTGCCCGAGGCCAACGCACCGCTGGCGTGCCGGGTCCACGGTTCGTCGGTGGGCGCGTCCTGCGGTCGGGAGTACAGATCCAGCGTCCGGCGGGCCGATCCATCGGGCTCGCCCACGGACACCCGCAGGTGGACCGCGCCGCGCTCCGGCAGGATCAGCGGGGCTTCAAGGGTGAGTTCGTCCAGGACGTCACAGCCGACCTGGTCCCCGGCCCTGATCGCCAGCTCCACGAGCGCGGCACCGGGCACGAGCACCGCGCCGGACACGGTGTGATCGGCCAACCAGGGGTGGGTGTCGAGGGAGAGCCGCCCGGTGAACAGGAACCCGTCGGAGTCCGGTAGCTCGACCGCGGCCCCCAGCAACGGGTGCCGCGCCTCGCCCAATCCGGCCGAGACCACATCACCGACCAGCCCGGCGGGCGCCTCCAGCCAGTAGCGCTGGCGTTGGAAGGCGTAGGTGGGCAGGTCGATACGGCGGGCGCCGGTTCCGGTGAAGTACGCCTTCCAGTCGACGGGGATGCCGTTGACGTGGGCCTGGGCCAGGGCGGTGGTGAGAGTTTCGGGTTCTGGGCGGTTGTTGCGGAGTACGGGGACGAAGGCCGTCTTGTCGGGCTGCGTGACGCAGTCCTGGGCCATGGCCGACAACACGCCGTCCGGGCCGAGCTCGATGTACGTCGCGACGTTCTGGGCTTCGAGTGTGCGGATGCCGTCGAGGAAGCGGACGGCCTCGCGGACGTGACGGACCCAGAACTCCGGGGTGGTGATCTCCTCAGCAGAGACGACAGTGCCGGTGAGGTTGGAGACGATCTGGATGCGGGGGGCTTCGTAGGTCAGTCCCGCGGCCACCTCACGGAACGCGTCCAGCATGCCGTCCATGTGCGGCGAGTGGAACGCGTGGCTGACGGTCAGGCGCTTGGTCTTACGACCCTGCGCCTCAAAGCCGGAAGCGATCTCCAGTACCGCGTCCTCATCGCCAGCGATCACCACCGACGTCGGACCGTTGACCGCAGCAATATTGACCCGATCAGTCAACAGTTGACTGACCTCATCCTCAGCCGCCTGAACAGCGACCATCGCGCCGCCACCCGGCAACTCCTGCATCAGACGGCCACGAGCGGCCACCAACGTGCAGGCATCCTCCAACGTCAGCACCCCAGCCACGTGCGCGGCGGCGAGTTCACCGATGGAGTGTCCAGACAGGAAGTCCGGCCGCAACCCCCACGACTCAACCAACCGGAAGAGAGCGACCTCGATCGCGAACAGCGCGGGCTGCGTGTACGCGGTCCGGTCCAGCAGCGCAGCCTCGGACCCGAACAGCACATCCTTCAGCGGGAGTTCGAAGCGCTCGCACACCGCGTCCAGCGCCTCGGCGAAGACGGGATACGCCTCGTACAGCTCCCGTCCCATCCCCAGCCGCTGACTCCCCTGCCCGGTGAACAGGAACGCCGTCTTGCCCGCCGAGGCCGTCCCGTGCACCACCCCCGGGGCGACTGCACCCTGCGCCAGCGCCTCCAGCCCGCGCAGCAGCTCATCCCGATCGCTGACGATCAGCGCCGACCGACGATCCAACGCGGAGCGCGCAGTCGCCAACGAGTAGGCCACATCGGCCAGTTCAAGGGGATCGACCTCCGCAACATGAGACCGCAACCGCTCCGCCTGAGCGCGCAGCGCGTCCTCGGTCTTACCGGACAACACCAACGGCAGGACCGGCAGCGCCGTCAGCGGCGCACTCGGGCTGTCGTCCGCGACGGTCGGTGCCTGCTCGATGATCGTGTGGGCGTTCGTTCCGCTGAATCCGAACGAGGAGACGGCGGCCCGACGCGGACGGCCGGTCTCGGGCCAGGGCATGGACTCACCCAGCAGGGACACCGCCCCCGCCGACCAGTCAACATGGGGCGTCGGCTCATCAACATGCAACGTCCGCGGCAACACACCATGCCGCATCGCCATGACCACCTTGATGATCCCGGCAACACCAGCGGCAGCCTGCGTATGACCCATGTTCGACTTGATCGAACCCAGCCACAACGGCTGATCCCCGGAACGCTCCTGCCCATACGTCGCCAGCAGCGCCTGCGCCTCGATCGGGTCACCCAACGTGGTACCCGTACCGTGCGCCTCCACCACATCGACATCCGCCGCCGCCAACCGCGCATTCGCCAACGCCTGCCGAATCACCCGCTGCTGCGACGGACCATTCGGCGCCGTCAAACCATTACTCGCACCATCCTGGTTGATCGCGCTACCGCGCACGATCGCCAGTACCGGATGACCGTTTCGCTGGGCGTCCGACAGCCGCTCCACCAGCAGGATGCCCGCGCCCTCTGACCAGCCCGTGCCATCCGCGTCGGCCGAGAACGCCTTGCAGCGGCCGTCCGCCGCCAAACCGCGCTGGCGGCTGAACTCCACGAAGGGCGCAGGGGTGGCCATCACCGTCACACCGCCCGCGAGCGCGAGCGAGCACTCACCGTTGCGCAGCGCCTGCACCGCCAGGTGCAGCGCCACCAGCGACGACGAGCACGCCGTGTCCACGGTGACGGCGGGCCCCTCAAGGCCGAAGGTGTAGGCGAGCCGGCCCGAGATCACGCTTGCCGCGTTGCCGGTGCCGAGGAAGCCCTCGACGCCCTCCGGGAGCACCGGCAGCCGCGAGGCGTAGTCGTGGTACATCACGCCCGCGAACACACCGGTACGGCTGCCGCGCAGCCCCGCCGGATCGATCCCGGCCCGTTCGAACGCCTCCCACGAGGTCTCCAGCAGCAACCGCTGCTGCGGGTCCATGGCCACGGCCTCACGCGGACTGATCCCGAAGAACGCCGGGTCGAACCGGGCCGCGTCATGGACGAAGCCGCCTTCGCGGGCGTAACTGCTGCCGGTACGGTCAGGGTCGGCGTCGTACAGCGCGTCCAGGTTCCAGCCGCGGTCGGTGGGGAAGCCCGAAATGGCGTCCGTGCCCTCGGCGACCAGCCGCCACAGGTCCTCGGGGGTCTGCACGCCACCGGGGTAGCGGCAGCCCAGACCGACGATGGCGATCGGTTCGTCGTCGGCCGCCACGATCGTCACGGCCTTGTCGACCGCTTCCGAGGCCGCGCCCAGCACCTCGGTACGCAGGAACTCGGCGAGCACGACCGGCGTCGGGTAGTCGAAGACCAGCGTGGCGGGCAGCCGCAGATCAGCGGCGGCGCCCAACCGGTTGCGCAGCTCGACCGCGCTCAGCGAATCGAAGCCGAGCTCACGGAACGAGCGGTCAGGACCGACCTCGTCAGCGCCCGAGTAACCCAGCACGGCCGCGACCTGGGTCCGGACGAGTTCCAGCAGCGCGCCGTCCTGCTCGGCGGTCGGCAGAGCGGCGAGCCGCCGCGCCAGCGATCCGTTTCCGGCGTGTTCGGTGCCTTCCGCGGTCCTACGGGCCGTTGTGCGGACCAGCGCGCGCAGCAGCGACGGCACGGCCTCGTCGGAGGGCCGCCCGCGTAGTGCGGCGGTGTCCAGACGGATGGGTACGAGCAGTGCCTCGGCGCCCGATCCGTATGCGGCGTCGAGGAGTTCCAGTCCTTCCTCGGTGCTGAGGGCGGAGACCCCGCCTCGGTTCATCCGGTCGAGGTCCGCGTCGCCCAGTGCACCGGTCATGCTGCCGGGCTCGGCCCACAGGCCCCAGGCCAGCGAGACGGCCGGAAGCCCATGGGCGCGGCGGTGCTGGGCGAGTGCGTCCAGGAAGGCGTTCGCGGCCGCGTAGTTGGCCTGGCCCGCGTTGCCGAACACGCCTGCGGCCGAGGAGAACAGCACGAACGCCGACAGGTCCAGCTCTCGCGTCAACTCGTGCAGGTTCAGGGCCGCGTCCACCTTCGGGCGCAGCACACGGTCGACGCGTTCCGGGGTCAGCGACTCGATGATGCCGTCGTCCAGCACACCGGCCGTGTGCACGACAGCGGTCAGCGGGTGCTCGGCCGGAATCGAGTCCAGCAGCGCGGCCAACGCGGCCCGGTCGGCCACATCGCAGGCGGCAAGCGAGACCTCGGCGCCCAACGCGCCGAGCTCTGCCACGAGTTCCGCCGCGCCTTCGGCGGCCATGCCGCGTCGGCTCGTCAGCAGCAGGTTTCGTACGCCGTGCTCGGTCACCAGGTGCCGGGCGACGAGGCCGCCCAGGGTGCCGGTCGCGCCGGTCACCAGGACGGTGCCGTTGCCCTGTGTATCGATGGCGGAGGCTTCGACCGTCGTGACGGCCCGCGCCAACCTGGGCGCACGGAAGGCGCCGTCGCGCACGGCCAGTTGCGGTTCGGCCGACGCCAAGGCAGCGGGCAGCGCCCGTAGCGAGGCGTCCGCGTCATCGACGTCCACCAGGACGAAGCGGCCCGGGTTCTCCGACTGGGCCGAGCGCACCAGACCCCAGACAGCGGAGTGCGCCAAGTCGTCCACGTCTTCGTCCGCAGCGGCGGCCACCGCACCCCGGGTGAGGAACACCAGGCGCGAAGCCGCGAACCGCTCCTCCGCCAGCCACTCCTGGATGACGGCGAGCGCGTTCGCGGTGGCGGCGCGCACGGCGGCGGCGTCCTGGCCGTCCGTCGTGCCGGAGACGACGACCACTTCCGGTGCCGCCGTGCCGGACTCCACGGCGTCGGCGAGCGCCGACAGATCCGGGTAGTCGGATGCACGCAGGCCGAGTGGGTCGGCCCCTACAACGGCCCACTGTCCAGCGGGAATCGGCGACGGTGCCGGGACGTTGGCCCACTCCACCCGGAACAGCGACTCATGACGGCCCGCGTGGATCTGCTCGGCCGAGACCGGACGCAGCACCAACGAGTCAACGGACGCCACCGGCCGCCCGGACCCATCAGCCACCCACAACGACACCGCATCCCGCCCAGCCCGCGCCAACCGCACCCGCAGCACCGAAGCACCCACGGCATACAGCGACACACCACCCCACAAGAACGGCAAACGCGCCCCACCCGCACCGTCACCCGCGAAGAAGTCACCCAAACCGACCGCGTGCAGCGCAGAGTCCAACAACGCCGGATGCAACCCATACGCACCAGCCCACGACCGCTGCTCCCCACCCAACTCGACCTCGGCGAAAACCTCCTCACCCCGACGCCAAACAGCCCCCACCCCACGAAAGACCGGACCATACGAAAGACCAGCAACCGCCAACCCCTCGTACAACCCCTCAACCGGCACCGCCACCGCCCCCACCGGAGGCCACACACCCAAATCAAACGACGCCGCAGACCCGCCAACCGCCAACACACCACTGGCATGCCGCACCCACGGCTCCCCCACCGCCGCATCCTCAAACCGCGAGTAGAGGGCTACCGAGCGCCGTCCGGACTCGTCCGGCGCGCCGAGTACGAGCTGTATCCGCACAGCCCCCTTCTCGGGCAGGGTGAGCGGTGCTTCGAGGGTGAGTTCTTCCAGGTGGTCGCAGCCCACCTGGTTTCCCGCGTGCGTTACCAGTTCAACGAACGCGGTGCCGGGCAGCAGCACCGTGTCCATGACGGCGTGGTCCGCCAGCCAGGGGTGCGACCGCAGCGACAACCGGCCGGTGAGCACCAGACCGTCGTCGTCCGCCAGCGGCACCGCGGCGCCCAGCAGCGGATGATCGGCCGACGTCAGCCCAAGCCCAGCAGCGTCGCCGGTGCTCGGAGCGTCGGACGGCCGCGGCCAGTATCCGCGGCGCTGGAAGGCGTACGTGGGCAGGTCGACACGGCTCGCGCCGGTTCCGGAGAAGTAGCCGGTCCAGTCCACGGCCACACCGCGCACATGCACCTGCGCCACAGCGGCGTTGAGGGATTCGACCTCGGGGCGGCCGTTGCGGAGTACGGGGACGAAGGCCGTCTTGTCCGGCTGCGTGACGCAGTCCTGGGCCATGGCCGACAGGACGCCGTCCGGGCCGAGCTCAATGAACGTGGTGATGTTCTGGGCTTCCAGGACGCGGATGCCGTCGAGGAAGCGGACGGCTTCACGGACGTGACGGACCCAGAACTCCGGCGCCGTGATCTCCTCAACGGAGACGACAGTGCCGGTGAGGTTGGAGACGATCGGGATACGCGGGGCGTTGAACGTCAGCCCCGACGCCACCTCCCGGAAGGCCTCCAACATGCCGTCCATGTGCGGCGAGTGGAACGCGTGGCTGACGGTAAGACGCTTGGTCTTACGGCCCTGCGCCTCGAAGCCAGAAGCGATCTCCAACACCGCGTCCTCGTCGCCAGCGATGACCACCGACGTCGGACCGTTGATCGCGGCAATGCTGACCCGGTCAGTCAACAGTTGATCAACCTCGTCCGCCGAGGCCTGCACCGCCACCATCGCGCCGCCACCCGGCAGCTCCTGCATCAACCGGCCACGAGCCGCCACCAACGCACAAGCGTCCTCCAGCGACAGCACCCCGGCCACATGCGCCGCCGCCAGCTCACCGATCGAATGCCCGGCCAGGAAGTCGGGCTTCAACCCCCACGCCTCAACCAACCGGAAGAGGGCGACCTCAACCGCGAACAGCGCAGGCTGCGTGAACGCGGTCTGATCCAGCAGATCGCCGTCAGCCCCGAACAGCACATCCCTCAGCGGCAGTTCAAACCGCTCACACACCGCGTCCAACGCCTCAGCGAAAACGGGATACGCCTCGTACAGCTCCCGTCCCATACCCAGCCGCTGGCTCCCCTGCCCGGTGAACAGGAAAGCGACCTTCCCACCAACCGGCGAACCCTCAACCACCCCGGCGGCCTCACGGCCTTCGGCCAACGCCGCCAGGCCCGCGAGGAACGCATCCCGCTCCCCCGCCATCACCACCGCACGGTGCTCGAACGCCGAACGCCCGGTGGCCAGCGAGTAACCCACATCCGCCAGACCCAGCTCAGGGTCAGCAGCCACATGCGTACGCAGCCGCTCCGCCTGCGCACGCAGAGCGTCGGCGGACTTGGCCGACAGCGTCCACGGCAAGACCAGTGGCTTAATGGTGGTCCCAGCCGGGCTCGCGTCCGCGGTCGTCGGCGCCTGTTCCAGCACCGTATGCGCATTGGTGCCGCTGATGCCGAACGAGGACACCGCTGACCGCCGCGGACGGCCGGTCTCCGGCCACGGAACCGGCTCAGTGAGCAGCGAGACCGCGCCAGCGGACCAGTCAACATGCGGCGACGGTTGATCAACATGCAGGGTCCGCGGCAACACACCATGCCGCATCGCCATGACCATCTTGATGACCCCGGCAACACCAGCAGCGGCCTGCGTATGACCGAAGTTCGACTTAATGGACCCCAGCCACAACGGCTGATCCCCAGAACGCTCCTGCCCGTACGTGGCCAGCAGCGCCTGCGCCTCGATCGGGTCACCCAGCGTCGTGCCCGTGCCGTGCGCCTCGACCACGTCCACATCGGCCGCCGTCAACCGGGCATTCGCCAAGGCCTGGCGAATCACCCGCTGCTGCGACGGGCCGTTGGGCGCCGTAAGGCCGTTACTGGCACCGTCCTGGTTGATGGCACTGCCACGCACGATCGCCAGTACCGGATGGCCGTTTCGCTGGGCGTCCGACAGCCGCTCCACCAGCAGCATGCCGACGCCCTCTGACCAGCCCGTGCCGTCCGCGCCCGCCGCGAAGGCCTTGCAGCGGCCGTCCGCCGCCAGACCACGCTGACGGCTGAAGCCGACGAAGGTGCCGGGGGTCGCCATGACGGTGACGCCGCCCGCGAGTGCCAGCGTGCACTCACCGTTGCGCAGCGCCTGCGCCGCCAGATGCAGGGCGACCAGCGACGATGAGCAGGCGGTGTCGATCGTCACCGCCGGGCCCTCCAGGCCGAAGGTGTACGACACCCGGCCCGAGGCGATGCTTCCGGTGCTGCCCGAGCCCAGCGAACCCTCGACGGCGTCAAGGGTGTCTTCCAGCAGCGCGGCGTAGTCGTGGTACATCACGCCCGCGAACACCCCGGTACGGCTGCCGCGCAGCGTCGTCGGGTCGATACCCGCCCGCTCGAACGCCTCCCAGGACGTTTCCAGCAGCAGCCGCTGCTGCGGGTCGGTGGCCAGCGCCTCGCGCGGGCTGATCCCGAAGAACGTGGGGTCGAAGTCGCCCGCGTCGTGCAGGAAGCCGCCCTCGCGCGTGTAGCTGGTGCCCGGGTGGTCGGGGTCCGGGTCGTAGAGCGCCTCGACGTCCCAGCCGCGGTTGGCCGGGAACGGGGTGATTCCGTCCCGTCCCGCCGCCACTGCCGCCCACAGGTCCTCGGGGGTGCCTACGCCGCCTGGGAAACGGCAGCTCATCGCCACGATGGCGATGGGCTCATCGTGGTCGGCGCCCGCCGCGGTCACGGTGGCGCCCGGTGTGCCGTGCGTGCCGGAGATCTCGGAGTGCAGGTGGCGGGCGAGTACGAGGGAGGTCGGATGGTCGAAGATCAGCGTGGCGGGCAGCCGCATCCCGGTCTCGGCGCCGAGCCTGTTGCGTAGCTCGACCGCCGTCAGCGAGTCGAAGCCCAACTCCTTGAAGGCGCGGTCGGGTTCGACGGCGTGCGCCGAGTCATAGCCGAGCACGGCCGCGACATGCGTACACACCAGGTCGAGGAGCACGCGCTCCTGCTCGGCCTCGGTGAGGCCGGTGAGACTCTGGGCGAGGGCCGACCTGTCGGCCGCCTCCGCCGTACGCCGGGCCGGGGTACGGACCAGACCGCGCAGCAGCGGCGGCACCGCGCCGGTGGCGGCGTTCGCCCGCACCGTGGCGAGGTCCAGCCGGGTGGGCACGAGCAGCGGCTCGCCCAAGATGACGGCCGCGTCGAGGAGTTGGAGCCCCTCGTCAGCGGACAGCCCTTGGACACCACCGCGGTTCATACGGCTGACGTCAGCGGCGTCGAGGCCGCCAGCCATGCCGTCGTCGGTGTCCCACAGCCCCCAGGCCAGCGACACGGCGGGCAGGCCCAAGGCGCGGCGGTGATGCGCCAAGGCGTCAAGGAAGGTGTTGGCGGCGGCGTAGTTGGCCTGGCCGGGGCTGCCGAACACGCCTGCTGCCGAGGAGAACAGCACGAACGCCGACAGGTCCAGGTCCCGCGTCAGCTCGTGCAGATTGAGCGCCGCGTCCGCCTTCGGGCGCAGGACGTTCCTGACCCGTTCCGGGGTCAGCGAGTCGATGACACCGTCGTCCAGCACACCGGCCGTGTGGACGACGGCCGTCAGCGGATGTTCGGCCGGTATCGAAGCCAGTACGTCCGCCAGCGACTCCCGGTCCGCGACGTCACACGCGGCCCAGGTGACCTCGGCGCCCAACTCGCCGAGATCGCTGGCGAGTTCGACGGCACCGTCGGCGCGCTCACCGCGGCGGCTGACCAGCAGCAGATTGCGCACTCCGTGCTCGGTCACCAGATGCCGGGCGACGAGGCCGCCCAGGGTGCCGGTCGCACCGGTGATCAGCACGGTGCCGTTCGGGTCGTACGGCCGTACGTCGGTGTCGCCGCCGGTCGCGGCCCGGGCCAGCCTGGGCGCACGTAGCAGGCCGCCGCGTATGGCGACTTCCGGTTCGCCGGACGCGCAGGCGGCCGGGAGCGATGCGCCGGAGCCGTCCAGGTCGACCAGCACGAAGCGGTCCGGGTGTTCCGACTGGGCCGAGCGCACCAGGCCCCAGACCGCCGCATGGGTCAGGTCGTTCACTGGCTCGTCGGCAGCGGCGGCCACCGCGCCCCGGGTGACGAAGACCAGTCGCGAGGCGGCGAAGCGTTCCGCCGTCAGCCATGACCGCACCAGGACAAGGGCCCGCTCGGTCGCCCGGGACACCGACTCCGCGCTGGGGGTGGAGACTGTGTGGGGCACCAGGACCAGGTCGGGAACCGCTGCCGAGCCGGATTCCACGGCCGCGACCAGTTCGTCCAGGTCCGCGTACCGCTGTACCGGAAGCCCGGCCGCGAGCTCTGAGTCCTCCGCGCCCAGAACGGCCCACTGTCCAGCGGGAATCGGCGACGGTGCCGGGACGTTGGCCCACTCCACCCGGAACAGCGACTCATGACGGCCCGCGTGGATCTGCTCGGCCGAGACCGGACGCAGCACCAACGAGTCAACGGACGCCACCGGCCGCCCGGACCCATCAGCCACCCACAACGACACCGCATCCCGCCCAGCCCGCGCCAACCGCACCCGCAGCACCGAAGCACCCACGGCATACAGCGACACACCACCCCACAAGAACGGCAAACGCGCCCCACCCGCACCGTCACCCGCGAAGAAGCCACCCAAACCGACCGCGTGCAACGCAGAGTCCAACAACGCCGGATGCAACCCATACGCACCAGCCCACGACCGCTGCTCCCCACCCAACTCGACCTCGGCGAAAACCTCCTCACCCCGACGCCAAACAGCCCCCACCCCACGAAAGACCGGACCATACGAAAGACCAGCAACCGCCAACCCCTCGTACAACCCCTCAACCGGCACCGCCACCGCCCCCACCGGAGGCCACACACCCAAATCAAACGACGCCGCAGACCCGCCAACCGCCAACACACCACTGGCATGCCGCACCCACGGCTCCCCCACCGCCGCATCCTCAAACCGCGAGTACACAGCCAGCGAGCGGCGCCCGGACTCGTCCGGCGCGCCCACCCACAGTTGGAGCTGGACACCCGCCGTCGTGGGAAGTGCCAGCGGCGCTTCGAGGGTGAGTTCTTCCAGGTGGTCGCAGCCGACCTGGTCTCCGGCTCGAATCGCCAGTTCGACGAAGGCCGTGCCGGGCAGCAGCACCGTGTCCATGACGGCGTGATCCGCCAGCCAGGGGTGGGTGTCGAGCGCCAGGCGGCCGGTGTACAGGAAGCCATCGGTGTCGGCGAGCGCCACGGCCGCGCCCAGCAGGGGATGGTCGGCCGCACCAAGCCCGGCCGACGCCACATCGCCGGTCGGGTAGCCCGCGTCAAGCCAGTACGTCTCGCGCTGGAACGCATACGTCGGCAGATCGACGCGCTGCGCACCGGTCCCGGCGAAGATCTCTTCCCATGCCAACCGCACACCGCGGACATGTGCTTCGGCCAGGGCGGAAGCGAGAGTTTCGCTTTCCGGACGGCCGTTGCGGAGTACGGGGACGAAGGCCGTCTTGTCGGGCTGTGTGACGCAGTCCTGGGCCATGGCGGACAGGACGCCGTCCGGGCCGAGCTCGATGTACGTCGCGACGTTCTGGGCTTCGAGTGTGCGGATGCCGTCGAGGAAGCGGACGGCCTCGCGGACGTGACGGACCCAGAACTCCGGCGCCGTGATCTCCTCAGCAGAGACGACAGTGCCGGTGAGGTTGGAGACGATCGGGATACGCGGGGCGTTAAACGTCAGCCCCGACGCCACCTCGCGGAACGCGTCCAGCATGCCGTCCATGTGCGGCGAGTGGAACGCGTGGCTGACGGTCAGACGCTTGGTCTTCCGCCCCTGCGCCTCGAAACCCGCAGCGATCTCCATCACCGCGTCCTCATCGCCAGCGATCACCACCGACGTCGGACCATTGACCGCAGCAATATTGACCCGATCAGTCAACAGTTGACTGACCTCATCCTCAGCCGCCTGAACCGCGACCATCGCGCCGCCACCCGGCAACTCCTGCATCAGACGACCACGAGCCGCCACCAACGCGCAGGCATCCTCAAGCGACAACACCCCAGCCACATGCGCCGCAGCCAACTCACCGATCGAATGCCCAGCCAGGAAATCGGGCTTCAATCCCCACGCCTCGACCAGCCGGAACAGGGCGACCTCGATCGCGAACAGCGCGGGCTGCGTATAAGCCGTCTGATCCAGCAGCTCACCATCAGCCCCGAAAACCACATCCCTCAAGGGCAGTTCAAACCGCTCACACACCGCATCCAACGCCTCAGCGAAAACGGGATACGCCTCATACAACTCCCGCCCCATACCAAGGCGCTGACTCCCCTGCCCGGTGAACAGGAACGCCACCTTCCCGCCCTGGGTCCTGCCCGCGATCACGCCCGCCGTCGGGCGACCCTCGGCCAGCGCGTCCAGTCCGGCGAGGAATGCCTCCCGCTCCCCGGCCACCACCACCGCACGGTGCTCGAACGCCGAACGCCCGGTGGCCAGCGAGTAGCCGACATCCGTGGCACCCGCCTCGGGGTGGGCCGTCACGTGCGCCAACAGCCTTTGCGCCTGCTGCTGTAGCGCCGCCGGGGTCTTGGCCGACAGCGGCCACACCGGCAGCGCGGGGCGCGGCTCGGCCTCGGCGGAATCAACGGAACCGGCGGAATCGGCGGAGTCAGCGGCCTCCTCAGGGGCCTGTTCCAGCACCGTGTGCGCATTGGTGCCGCTGATGCCGAACGAGGACACCGCGGCCCGCCGCGGACGGCCCGTCTCCGGCCACTCGCGTGCCTCGGTCAGCAGGGCGACCGCGCCCTTGGTCCAGTCGACGTTGTGCGACGGCTCATCGACATGCAGGGTCTTCGGCAGGACGCCGTGGCGCATGGCCATGACCATCTTGATGATCCCGGCAACACCAGCCGCGGCCTGTGTGTGGCCGACGTTGGACTTGATCGAGCCGAGCCACAGCGGCTGTCCCTCGGGACGGCCTTGGCCGTAGGTGGCGAGCAGGGCCTGCGCCTCGATCGGGTCGCCGAGCGTGGTGCCCGTGCCGTGCGCCTCGACCACGTCGATGTGGGTGGTGGACAGCCGCGCGTTGGCCAGTGCCTGGCGGATGACGCGCTGCTGCGAGGGGCCGTTGGGGGCGGTCAGTCCGCTGCTCGCGCCGTCCTGGTTGATGGCGCTGCCGCGGACCAGCGCCAGCACCTGGTGGCCGTTGCGCTGGGCGTCCGAGAGCCGCTCCAGCAGCAGCATGCCCGCGCCCTCGCCCCAGCCGGTGCCGTCGGCGGCCTCCGCGAACGACTTGCAGCGGCCGTCGAGTGCCAGCCCGCGCTGGCGGCTGAACTCGGTGAAGGTGCCGGGAGTGGACATGACGGTGACGCCGCCCGCGAGTGCCATCGTGCACTCGCCGTTGCGCAGCGCCTGCGCGGCCAGATGCACCGCGACCAGCGACGATGAGCAGGCGGTGTCGATCGTCACCGCCGGGCCCTCCAGGCCGAAGGTGTACGACACCCGGCCCGAGGCGATGCTTCCGGAACTGCCGTTGCCGAGGAAGCCCTCGACCTCCTCGGGCACCGTGAACAGCCGTGCGGCGTAGTCGTGGTACATCACGCCCGCGAACACACCGGTACGGCTGCCGCGCAGCGTCGTCGGGTCGATACCCGCCCGCTCGAACGCCTCCCAGGAGGTCTCCAGCAGCAGCCGCTGCTGCGGGTCCATGGCCAGCGCCTCGCGCGGGCTGATCCCGAAGAACGCCGGGTCGAACTCGGCCGCGTCCCGCAGGAAGCCGCCCTCCCGTACGTACTCCGCGGCCTTGCCGTCGGTGTCCGGCTCCGGGTCGTACAGCACGTCGGTGCCCCAACCGCGGTCTTCCGGATAGCCGGAGACGGCGTCCGCGCCACGGGCGACGAGTTCCCACAGGGCTTCCGGGGAACGCACATCTCCCGGGTAGCGGCAGCTCATCGCCACGATGGCGATGGGCTCCTGCTCCCGCTCCTCCACCTCGCGCAGTCGTCGGCGAGCCTCGCGCAGATCGGCCGTCGCCCGCTTGAGGTAATCGAGGTACTTCTCCTCGTTCACCATTTACGCCGTCCCAGAGGTGAGAGTGGTGGGAATTGTGCGAGCCGGAAAGCCCGTGCCGGAAGCCGGAGTGACCGTGCTCATGAAGCGTGGGTCATCACAGGCCGAGCTCCTCGTCGAGCAGATCGAAGAGCTCGTCCGCGGTGGCGGACTGGATTTCACGTTCTTCGGCAGCGGTGTCCGTTGCACTGTGCGTTTCGTTCCACTTCGACAGGAGGTCTCGCAGGCGGGCGGTGATGCCGGGCCGTTCGGCGTCGTCGGCGTCGATCGCGGAAAGGACCGACTCCAACTTGTCGAGTTCCGCGTGTACGGACTGCCGTGCCGTGGCCTCGTCCTGGCGGAGTTCACCGTTCAGGTATCCGGCGAGCGCGGCGGGCGTCGGATAGTCGAAGATCAGCGTGACCGGCAGCCGTATCCCGGCGACCGCGCCGAGGCGGTTGCGCAGGTCCACGGCGGTCAGCGAATCGAAGCCCAGGTCGAGGAAGCCGCGTGCGGCGTCGACGGCGTCCGGTCCCGAGTGGCCCAGGACGGCGGCCACTTGGGTACGCACCGCGTCCAGCAGCACCCGATCGCGTTCCTCGTCCAACAGCCCGGCCAGGCGCTCCTGCAGCGAGGAGGCCGCTTGGCCGCCGTCGGCCGCGCCGACCGTCTGCTCCGCCCGACGTGCCGGGGCGCGTACCAGGCCGCGCAGCAGCGACGGCAGGGTGCCCGCGGCGGCCTGGGCGCGCAGGCCCGCCGCATCGGTGCGCATGGGTACGAGTACCGCGTCGTCCAGCACACCGCTCAGGTCGAACAGGGCCAGGCCCTCGTCGGACGGCAACGGTGCCACTCCGGCCCGCGCCATCCGGGTCAGGTCGGCGTCGGTGAGGCTGCCCGCCATTCCGTCTGCGGCCGCCCACAGGCCCCAGGCCAGCGAACTGGCTGCCAGGCCCTGCGCGTTGCGGTGCTGGGACAGCGCGTCGAGGAAGGTGTTCGCCGCCGCGTAGTTGCCCTGACCGGCGCCGCCGAACAGACCGGCGACCGACGAGAAGAGCACGAACGCCGACAGTTCACGGTCTCGGGTCAGCTCATGCAGGTGCCATGCCGCGTCCACCTTCGGGCGCAGTACGCGGTCGACGCGCTCGCCGGTGAGCGAGTCGATGACGCCGTCGTCCAGCACACCGGCGGTGTGGATCACGGCGGTCAGCGGATGCTCTTCGGGGATCGCGGCCAGCGTCTCGGCCAGCGCCTCCCGGTCCGCCGCGTCACAGGCGGCCCAGGTGACCGTCGCGCCCAACTCACGTAGCTCAGCGGCGAGTTGTTCGGCGCCTTCGGCCGCGCCGCCACGGCGGCTGGTGAGCAGCAGGTGCCGGGCGCCGCGCTCGGCCACCAGGTGCCGGGCGAACAGCCGTCCCAGCGTTCCGGTGGCGCCGGTGATCAGTACGGTGCCGTGCTCGTCGATGTCCGGCGCGCTGTGCTCCACGGCCGGTACCCGGGCCAGGCGGAAGGCGTAGGCGGCGCCTGCGCGCAGGCCCAGTTGCGGCTCGTCGGTAGCCAGCGCCGGGGCCAGCGCCTGGTACGAGGCGTCGGTGCGGTCAGAGTCGACCAGCACGAACCGGCCGGGGTTCTCCGACTGCGCCGAGCGCACCAGGCCCCACACCGGGGCGTGCACCAGATCCGCCACACCCTCGCCGGGCCGTACGGATACGGCGCCGCGGGTGACGAACACCAGCCGCGCGTCGGCGAACCGCTCATCGGTCAGCCAGGCCTGCACCAGTTCCAGCGCGTCCCTTGCCGCCGCCCGGGCCGCGCCGGGCACATCGTGCGGCAACTCGGCGTCCGCCAACGGTACGAAGACCACCTCGGGGACCGAGGCGCCGTCCGCCACCGCTTCGGCGAGCGCGGCCAGATCCGGGTAGGCGTCGAGTCGGTCGCCGGAGAGCGTGAACCCCTCGGCGCCCAGCACCACCCAGCGCTCACCGACCGGGACCGTACCCGCCGCCTCCGGCAGCGCGGCCCACTCCACACGGAACAGCGACTCCTGGTGCGCGGTGCGGGACGCGCCCAACTGCTCGGCGGTCACCGGGCGCAGAATCAGCGCGTCGACCGTGGCGACCGGTGCGCCGGTGCCGTCCGCCAGCCGCAGCGACACCCCGCCGGACGCGGTCGGCGTCAGCCGGACCCGCAGCGTGTCGGCACCGGCGGCGTGCAGCCGTACCCCGGTCCATGCGAACGGGAGCCTGGGCCGGCCCGCGTTGTCGTCCACGTCCTGGCTCAGGCCGCCCAGGCCGATGCCGTGCAGTGCGGCGTCCAGTAGCGCCGGATGCACGCCGAACGCGCTCGCCTCGGTCTCGTACCCCTGAGGCAGCCGGATCTCGGTGAACAGTTCGTCGCCGCGCCGCCAGGCGGCCCGCAGGCCCTGGAACACCGGCCCGTAGCCGAGCCCGGCTTCGGCGACGCCCTCGTACAGGGCGGTGGTGTCGACCTCGGTCGCGTCCTGCGGCGGCCATACGCTCAGGTCGAACGGCTCCGGCTGCTGGCCGACGGCGAGGGTACCGCCCGCGTGCCGCAGCCACGGCTCGTCGGCCGGTGCGTCCTCGGGGCGCGAGTGCAGGGCCAGTTGACGCCTACCGGACTCCTCCGACTGGCCGATCCACAGCCGCAGTTGCACCGCGCCGCGCTCGGGCAGCGCCAGCGGTGCGTGCAGGGTCAGCTCCTCCACGGTGTCGCAGCCGACTTCCTGGCCCGCGCGGAGCGCGAGTTCCACGAAGGCGGTGCCGGGCAGCAGCACGGTGTCCATGACAGCGTGGTCGGCCAGCCACTGGTGCGTTTGCAGGGACAGCCGCCCGGTGAAGACGAAGCCACCGGACTCGGGCAGCTCCACCGCGGCGCCCAGCAGCGGGTGGTCCGCCGTGTCCAGACCGGCCGCGATCATGTCCTCGATGGACACACCCACGTCAAGCCAGTAGCGCTGGCGCTGGAAGGCGTAGGTGGGCAGGTCGACCCGGCGGGCACTGATGCCCGCGAAGTACGCGTCCCAGTCGACGGCGCAGCCGCGGACATGGGCCAGGGCGACCGCGGTGGTCAGTGCCTCCGCCTCGGGGCGCCCGTTGCGCAGTGCCGGGACGAAGGCGGTGTCGTCGGCGGTGACGCAGTCCTGCGCCATGGCCGACAGCACGCCATCCGGCCCCAGCTCGACGAACGTGGTGACCCCGGCGCCGTGCAGCGCCCGTACTCCGTCGAGGAAGCGAACGGCCTCCCGCACATGCCGCACCCAGAAGTCCGGCAGGCAGATCTCCTCGGCGTAGACCACCGCTCCGGTGAGGTTGGAGACGATCGGGATACGCGGCGCCGCGTACGACAGCCCTTCGGCCACCTTGCGGAATTCGGCCAGCATCCCGTCCATGTGCGGCGAGTGGAACGCGTGGCTGACGGTCAGCCGCTTGGTCTTACGACCCTGGGACTCGAAACGCGCGGCGATCTCCAGGACCGCGTCCTCGTCACCCGCGATGACCACCGACGTCGGGCCATTGATCGCCGCAACATTGACCCGGTCAGTCAACAGTGGACCGACCTCAACCTCCGACGCCTGCACCGCCACCATGGCGCCGCCACCCGGCAGTTCCTGCATCAGACGGCCGCGAGCCGCCACCAGCGTGCACGCGTCCTCAAGCGACAGCACCCCGGCCACATGCGCCGCCGCCAGCTCACCGATCGAATGCCCGGCCAGGAAGTCCGGCCGCAACCCCCACGACTCCACCAACCGGAACAACGCCACCTCAACCGCGAACAACGCGGGCTGGGTGTAGCCGGTCTGGTCCAGCACCTCAGGCTGCGAACCGAACAGCACGTCCCGCAGCGGCATGTCGAAACGCGCACACACCGCGTCCAGCGCCTCGGCGAAGACGGGATACGCCTCGTACAACTCCCCTCCCATGCCCAGCCGCTGACTGCCCTGACCGGTGAACAGGAACGCCACCTTGCCCTCGACCGCCGTGCCGCGCAGCAGGTTCGGCGCCGACTCGCCACGGGCCAAGGCATCGAGGACGCGGAGCGCCTCGTCCCGGCCACCGGCCAGCACGGCCGCCCGCTGCTCAAGTGCCGCACGCGTGGTGGCCAGCGAGAAGCCGAGGTCCGTCAGGCTCGCCTCGGGATCGGCCAGCACCTGGGAGCGCAGCCGCCGCGCCTGGGCACGTAGTGCGTCCTCGCCACGCGCCGACAACAGCATCGGAACGAATGGCAGTTCGGTGTCCGCCGCCTCGGTCTCCGAGGCATCGGCCGTGGGACTCTGCTCGATGATGACGTGTGCGTTGGTGCCGCTGATGCCGAAGGACGACACACCGGCCCGGCGCGGCTCCTCGGTCCGCGGCCACTCCCGTGCCTCGGTCAGCAGCGAGACGGCGCCCGCCGACCAGTCCACATGCGGTGACGGCTGGTCCACGTGCAGGGTCTTGGGCAGCAGCCCGTGCCGCATCGCCAGCACCATCTTGATCACACCGGCGACGCCCGAAGCGGCCTGTGTGTGGCCGAGGTTGGACTTGACCGAGCCCAGCCACAGCGGCTGCCCCTCGGGGCGGCCCTGGCCGTAGGTGGCGAGCAGGGCCTGCGCCTCGATCGGATCGCCCAGCGTGGTACCCGTGCCGTGCGCCTCGACCACATCGACCTGGGCGGCGGACACCCGGGCGTTGGCGAGTGCCTGCCGGATGACGCGCTGCTGCGAGGGGCCGTTGGGCGCGGTCAGACCGTTGCTCGCACCGTCCTGGTTGACGGCCGAGCCGCGGACCAGCGCCAGCACCTGGTGGCCGTTGCGCTGGGCGTCCGACAGCCGCTCCAGCAGCAGCATGCCCGCGCCCTCGCCCCAACCGGTGCCGTCGGCGGCCTCCGCGAACGACTTGCAGCGGCCGTCGGCGGCGAGCCCACGCTGGCGGCTGAACTCGATGAACGTGCCCGGGGTGAACATCACGGTGACACCACCGGCCAGCGCCAGCTCGCACTCACCGTTGCGCAGTGCCTGCGCCGCCAGGTGCAGCGCGACCAGCGAGGACGAGCACGCGGTGTCGACGGTGACCGCGGGGCCTTCGAGCCCGAAGGTGTAGGCCACCCGGCCGGACACGACACTGCTGGAGCTGCCGGTGCCGAGATAACCCTCGACCTCGTCCGGGATGGCGTGCAGCCGGGCGCCGTAGTCGTGGTACATCACGCCCGCGAAGACACCGGTACGGCTGCCGCGCGTCGACAGCGGGTCGATGCCCGCGCGTTCGAACGCCTCCCACGAGGTCTCCAGCAGCAGCCGCTGCTGCGGGTCCATCGCCAGCGCCTCACGCGGGCTGATCCCGAAGAACGCCGGGTCGAACTCGGCAGCGTCGTGCAGGAAGCCGCCCTCGCGGGCGTAGGAGGTGCCCTGGTGTGCCGGGTCCGGGTGGTAGAGGGCGTCCAGGTCCCAGCCGCGGTTGCCGGGGAAGGCCGAGATGCCGTCGGAGCCCGCGGCGAGCAGTCGCCACAGGTCCTCGGGGGTGCGCACACCGCCCGGGTAGCGGCAGCTCATCGCGACGATGGCGATGGGCTCGTCGGCGGCCGTCCCGGCCGCGGCCACCGGCGTGACCGCGGCGGCGCCGGTGCCGGTCAGCTCGGTACGCAGATGACGGGCGAGCGTGGCCGGGTCGGGGTAGTCGAAGATCAGCGTCGCGGGCAGCCGCAGCGCCGTCGCAGCGCCCAGCTGATTGCGCAGTTCCACGGCCGTCAGCGAGTCGAACCCGAGCTCCTTGAACGCCCGGCCGGACTCGACGGACTCCGGGCCCGCGTGGCCGAGTACCGCGGCCACCTGGGTACGGACCAGGTCGAGCACCAGACGGTGCTGCTCCTCCGTGGACAGGCCCAACAGCCGCTGCGCGAGGCCCGATTCAGCACCGGTCGCGCCGTCGACCACCCGGCGTACCGGCGTGCGGACCAGGCCGCGCAGCAACGGTGCGATCGTGCCCGCCGCGGCCTGGGTACGCAGCGCCGCGAGGTCCACCTTCATCGGGACCAGGGCGGCCGCGTCCACCGAGCTTGCGGTGTCGAACAGCGCGAGTCCGTCCTCGGCGGTGAGCGGCGGCAGGCCCGCGCGCCGCATACGGCTGATGTCGGCCTCGTCCAGGCCGCCCGCCATACCGTCCGCGACCGCCCACAGGCCCCAGGCCAGCGCGGTCGCGGCGAGGCCTTGGGCCCGGCGGTACTGGGCGAGCGCGTCGAGGAAGGCGTTCGCCGCCGCGTAGTTGCCCTGGCCCGGGCCGCCGAAGACACCGGAGGACGAGGAGAACAGCACGAACGCGGACAGGTCGAGGTCGCGGGTCAGCTCGTGCAGATGCAGCGCGGCGTCCACCTTCGGACGCAGTACCCGGTCCATACGGTCTTCGGTCAACGACCCGATGACGCCGTCGTCGAGTACGCCCGCCGTGTGGATGACGGCGGTCAGCGGGTGCGCTGCCGGAATCGAGGCCAGCACCTCCGCGAGGGCGTCCCGGTCGGCCACGTCGCAGGCGGCCGAGGTGACGGTGGCGCCCAACGCGCCGAGCTCATCGGACAGTTCGGCGGAAGCACCGCGACGGCTGACCAGCAGCAGGTGCCGTACACCGTGCTCGGTCACCAGGTGGCGGGCGAACAGGCGGGCCAGGGAACCGGACGCGCCGGTGATCAGCACCGTGCCGTCCGGGTCGTACGGCCGCGCCTCGGTGTCGGGCCCGGCCGCGACGCGGGCCAGCCTGAGCGCCCGTACGGTGCCCTCGCGTACCGCCAGCTGCGGCTCGCCGCTGGCCGGCGCCGTCGGCAGGGCCCGGAGCGAAGCCTGTTGGCCATCGAGGTCGATCAGCACGAAGCGGTCCGGGTTCTCGGTCTGCGCCGAGCGGAGCAGGCCCCAGACCGCGGCATGCGTCAGGTCGTTGACCGGCTCCTGGGCATCGGCGGCCACCGCGCCACGGGTCACCACCACAAGCCGCGATCCGGCGAACCTCTCGTCCGCGAGCCAGGTCTGCGCGAGCCGCAGCGCGTCGGAGGCGGCCGTGTGCACGGCCCGCGGCGACACGTCGGCGACCGGCGCGAGGGGGACGAAGACCTCGTCCGGCACGTCCGCGCCCGCGTCAACGGCGCGGCCGAGCGAAGCGAGATCCGTATGGCAGGGCACGCCGAGACCGAGGTCGTCACCGCCCAGCACCGCCCAACTTCTCTGCGAGGGTGCGGTGATGCCGGGCACGGCGGTCCACTCGTGGCGGAACAGCGACTCGTGGTACGTGGCCCGCGCGGCCCGCAGCTGCTCGTCGGAGACCGGGCGCAGGCCGAGTGACTCAACGGCCGCGACCGGCGCACCCGTCACGTCCGCGATCTCCAGCCGGACGCCCTCCGCGCCCGCCGGAACCAGGTGGACGCGCAACGCGGCCGCGCCACTGGCGTGCAGCGACACGCCCGTCCAGGCGAAGGGCAGTCGCCCCTGGCCGTCGGTGTTGCCCAGGCCGCCAAGACCGATGGCGTGCAGTGCGGAGTCGAGCAGCGCCGGGTGCAGACCGAACCGGCCCGCCTCCGACTCGGCGTCCTCGGGCAGCCGCACCTCGGCGAAGATCTCGCCGTCCCGCCGCCAGGCCTTGCGCAGCCCCTGGAAGGCGGGTCCGTAGTCGAAGCCGATGGCCAGAAGTTGCTCGTAACGGCCGTCGAGCTCCACCTCGACCGCCTCGGCCGGGGGCCAGGCACTCAGGTCGAACGAGGCCTGCGGCTGGCCTCCGGAGGCCAGCACACCGGCGGCGTGCCGGGTCCACGGCTCCTCGGCGGCCAGGTCCTCGGCCTGCGAGTGCAGGGCCAGCGGGCGCCGTCCGGCGCCGTCAGCCGCGCCCACCACGAGCCGTAGCCGCACCCCGCCGTGCTCCGGCAGGACCAGCGGCGCCTCAAGGGTGAGCTCCTCCAGGTAGTCGCAGCCCACCTGATCGCCCGCGCGTAGCGCCAGCTCGACGAACGCGGTGCCCGGAAGCAGCACCGAACCCATGATCGCGTGGTCGGCGAGCCACGGGTGGCTCTGCAGGGACAACCGGCCGGTGAGCAGTACACCGTCGGAGTCCGGCAGTTCGGCGCTGGCGCCGAGCAGCGGATGCCCGGTCTCGCCCAGCCCCATCGCCGCGACATCGCCCGCCAGGAACGCGGGCAGCTTCGGCCAGTAGCGCTGGCGCTGGAAGGCGTAGGTGGGCAGGTCGGCCCGGCGGGCGCCGGTGCCCGCGAAGTACGCGTCCCAGTCGAGAGCGGCGCCCTTCACATGGACGAGGCCGAGTGCGGTGGTCAGCGTCTCCGCCTCGGGGCGCCCGTTGCGCAGTACCGGGACGAAGGCGTTGTCGTCGGCGGTGACGCAGTCCTGCGCCATGGCCGACAGCACGCCGTCCGGCCCGAGTTCGACGAACGTGGTGACCCCGGCGCCGTGCAGCGCGCGTACTCCGTCGAGGAAGCGAACGGCTTCGCGGACGTGGCGCACCCAGAAGTCCGGCGTACCGATCTCGTCGGCGGAGATCAGGGCGCCGGTGAGGTTGGAGACGATCGGGATACGCGGCGCCGCGTATGACAGTCCTTCCGCCACCTTGCGGAATTCGGCCAGCATCCCGTCCATGTGCGGCGAGTGGAACGCGTGGCTGACGGTCAGCCGCTTGGTCTTACGACCCTGGGACTCGAAACGCGCGGCGATCTCCAGGACCGCGTCCTCGTCACCCGCGATCACGACCGACGTCGGACCATTGATCGCCGCAACATTGGCCCGGTCAGTCAACAGTGGACCGACCTCAACCTCCGACGCCTGGACCGCCACCATCGCGCCGCCGCCCGGCAGTTCCTGCATCAGACGGCCGCGAGCCGCCACCAGCGTGCACGCGTCCTCAAGCGACAGCACCCCGGCCACGTGCGCGGCGGCCAGCTCACCGATCGAGTGCCCGGCCAGGAAGTCGGGCTTCAGCCCCCACGCCTCCACCAACCGGAACAACGCCACCTCAACCGCGAACAACGCGGGCTGGGTGTAGACCGTCTGATCCAGCAGGGCGCCGTCGGCCCCGAAAACCACATCCCGCAGTGGAAGTTCAAGGTGCTGGTCGAGATAGGCACACACCGCGTCCAGCGCCTCGGCGAAGACGGGATACGCCTCGTACAGCTCCCGTCCCATGCCCGGCCGCTGGCTGCCCTGCCCGGTGAACAGGAAGGCCAGCTTCCCGCCCTCGGCCCTGCCCTCGATCACGCTCGCCGCCGGACGGCCCTCAACCACCGCGTCCAGCCCCGCGAGGACCGCCTCCCGCTCCCCCGCCACCACCACGGCACGGTGTTCGAACGCCGAGCGGCCGATGGCCAGCGAGAACGCCGCGTCGGCGAGGCCGAGTTCAGGGTGGTCGACCAGGTGCGACCGTAGGCGTTCCGCCTGGTCGCGCAGCGCGTCGGCGTGCTTGGCCGACAGCACCAGCGGTGTCGCCGCGGGCGCGGGCGTCGCCTCGTGCGTGGTCTCGTCGTCGAATACCGGCGCCTGCTCGACGATGGTGTGCGCGTTGGTGCCGCTGATGCCGAACGAGGAGACGGCGGCCCGCCGCGGGCGGCCGGTGTCCGGCCACTCGCGCGCCTCGGTCAGCAGCGAGACGGCACCCGCCGACCAGTCCACATGCGGTGTCGGCTCGTCCACATGGAGGGTCTGCGGCAGTACGCCATGCCGCATCGCCAGCACCATCTTCATCACGCCCGCGACACCCGCCGCGGCCTGCGTGTGGCCGAAGTTGGACTTGATCGACCCCAGCCAGAGCGGCTGGTCCTCCGGCCGCTCCTGCCCGTAGGTGGCGAGCAGCGCCTGCGCCTCGATCGGGTCACCCAGCGTGGTCCCCGTGCCGTGCGCCTCCACCGCGTCCACCTCGGCCGTCGACAGACCGGCGGCGGCCAGCGCCTGGCGGATGACGCGCTGCTGCGAGGGGCCGTTGGGCGCGGTCAGGCCGTTGCTCGCACCGTCCTGGTTGATGGCGCTGCCGCGGACCACCGCCAGCACGGGGTGACCGTTGCGGCGCGCGTCGGAGAGCCGCTCCACCAGCAGCATGCCCGCGCCCTCGCCCCAGCCGGTGCCGTCCGCTCCGGCGGCGAACGCCTTGATCCGGCCGTCGGTGGCCAGTCCCCGCTGGCGGCTGAAGTCGACGAACGACGCCGGGGTGGACATCACGGTGACACCACCGGCCAGCGCCATGGTGCATTCGCCGTGGCGGAGCGCCTGGATCGCCCAGTGCAGGGCGACCAGGGACGACGAGCACGCGGTGTCGACGGTGACCGCGGGGCCTTCGAGGCCGAGCACGTAGGACACCCGGCCGGAGACCACGCTCGCCGCGTTGCCGGTGCCCAGGAAGCCCTCGGTGCCGTCCGGCGCGGCCAGCATCAGCGGGAGGTAGTCCTGGCCGTTGGTTCCGGCGAAGACACCGACCTGCTCGCCGCGGAGTGCGGCGGGGTCGATACCGGCGCGCTCGAAGGCCTCCCAGGAGATCTCCAGCAGCAGCCGCTGCTGCGGGTCCATGGCCAGCGCCTCGCGCGGGCTGATCCCGAAGAACGCCGGGTCGAACTCGGCGGCATCCGCGAGGAATCCGCCCTCCCGGACGTACGAGGTGTTCTCCGCCGAGGTCTCCGGGTCGTACAGGGACTCGATGTCCCAGCCGCGGTCGGTCGGGAACCCGGTGATCGCGTCACGACCGGACGCCAGCAGCTCCCACAGGCCTTCCGGTGACCGCACGCCGCCGGGGAACCGGCAGCTCATCGAGACGATGGCGATGGGGTCGTCGGCGATGTCGGCGGCCGTCAGCCGCGGACGCGCCGTTTCGGCCTCGCCCGGAGCGCCCAGCAGTGCGACACGCAGGAACTCGGCCAGGGCAACGGAGTTGGGGTAGTCGAAGACCAGTGTGGCCGGGAGGCGCAGACCGGTGAGGGCGCCGAGCAGATTGCGTATCTCGACGGCGGTCAGCGAGTCGAATCCGAGGTCGCGGAAGGCGCGGCCCGGCTCCACCGATTCCGGTCCGGGGTAGCCGAGGACGGCGGCCACCTGGGTGCGGACGAAGTCCAGTGCGAGTTGCTCGCGTTCGGCCTCGGAGGCGGCGGCCAGGCTCCGCTGGAACGACGACAGGTCGGCGGCGGTGCCACCGCCGAGCTCCGCCGCGTTCTCCAGCGCGCGCCGGACTTCCGGCAGATCGGCGATGAACGGGTTGGCGCGCACCGCGGTGAGCCCCGGGGCGAGCCGGTCCCAGTCGATGTCCGCGACGAGCGAGAACGACTCGTCGAGATCGAGCGCCTTGTGCAGCGCGGTGAGTGCCAACTCGGGGGCCAGCGGGGGCATTCCGGCGAGCCGCAGCCGGTCGGCGACCACCTTGTCGGTCGCCATGCCGCCCTCGGCCCAGGCGCCCCAGGCCAGCACGGTCGCGGGCAGGCCCTCGGCCCTGCGCTGTTCGGCCAGCGCGTCCAGGAAGGCGTTGGCGGCGGCGTAGTTGGACTGGCCCGCACCGCCGAAGGTGCCCGCGAAGGAGGAGAACAGCACGAACGCGGACAGGTCGAGGTCACGGGTCAGTTCGTGCAGTACGGCCGCGGCGGTCGCCTTGGGGCGCAGGACGTCGGCGATCCGCCGCGGGGTCTGTGCGTCCAGCACGCCGTCGTCGAGCACACCGGCGGCGTGCACGACGGTGGTGAGCGGGTACCGCGCGGGCAGCGAGCCCAGCAGTTCGGCGACCGCGGCGCGGTCGGCGACATCGCAGGCCGCCACGGTCACCTCCGCGCCGAGCTCGACGAGCTCCGCGCGCAGTTCGGCGGCGCCGGGCGCGTCCGGGCCCCGGCGGCTGACCAGCACCAGGTGCTCGGCGCCGTTGCGGGCCAGCCAGCGGGCGATGTGCGCGCCGAGCGCTCCGGTGCCGCCGGTGATCAGGGCGGTGCCGGTGGCGGACCAACGGCCGTCCGCCGTGTCGGCCAGCTCGGTCTGGGGTGCACGGGCCAGGCGGCGGGCGAAGACGCCCTGCGGGCGCACCGCCAGCTGGTCCTCGTCCGCGCGGTCCGCGAGCCCGCCGAGGATGTCGGCCAGCCGCGCCAGCGCGCGGTCGTCGGCCGATGCGGGCAGGTCGATCAGGCCGCCCCAGCGCTCCGGGTGCTCCTGCGCGGCCGAGCGGCCAAGTCCCCATATCTGCGCCTGGTCGGGGCTGGTGAGCTGGTCGGAACGGCCCACGCGGACCGCGCCGCGGGTGGCGGCCCACAGCGGTGCGTCCACACCAGTGTCGCCGAGTGCCTGCAGCAGGGCGGTCGTGCCGGACAGACCGGCGGGCAGCGACGGGTACTCGGCGTGCGGCCGCTCGTCCAGGGCCAGCAGCGACAGGACGCCCGCGATCTCGTCACCGTCGAGCGCGGCACGGATGTGCTCGACGACCGCCGTACGGTCCTCGACCGAGGCGTCGAAGGCCAACTGCCGTATGTCAGCGCCGCGTTCGGCCAGCGTGCGGGCGGCCGCGGTCACCCACTCGTCGGCGGGGTGCCCGGTGGAGGCGACCAGCAGCCAGGTTCCGGTCAGCGGCTTCGGCGCGGAGTACGTCAGCGGCTGCCAGGTGACGCGGTAGCGCCAGCTGTCGACGGTGGAGCGGTCACGGCTCTGCCGGTGCCATGCCGACAGCGCGGGCAGCACCGCGCTGAGCGGCTGTTCGGCGTCGACGCCGAGTGTCCCGGTGAGCGCCGCCAGGTCCTCGCTGTCCACGACCTCCCAGAACCGGGCGCTCACCGCGTCCAGCTCGGTGGTGCCCAGGGCTTCGGTCGGCTGGGAGAACGGGTCGCGCGGCCAGTACTGGCGGCGCTGGAAGGCATACGTGGGGAGGTCGACGCGGCACGCTCCGGTGCCCGAGAAGTACGCCTCCCAGTCCGGGGCGAAGCCGCGGACGTGTGTGCGCGCGAGGGCGGTGGTCAGCGTCTGCGTCTCGGAACGGTCGGTGCGCAGTGCGGGCATGAAGTCCGCGTCGGGTCGGGTGACGCAGCCCTGGCCCATGGCCGACAGCACACCGCCCGGACCGAGTTCGAGGTACGTCGTCACACCGTGGCCGTCCAGCCAGCGGATGCCGTCGAGGAAGCGCACCGCCTCGCGGACATGCCGTACCCAGAACTCGGGCGTGCCGATCTCGTCGGCGGAGACCAGCTCGCCGGTGAGGTTGGAGACGATCGGGATGCGGGGGGCGTTGAACGTCAGTCCCGACGCCACCTCGCGGAACGCTGCCAGCATGCCGTTCATGTGCGGCGAGTGGAACGCGTGGCTGACCGTGAGGCGTTTGGCCTTGCGGCCCTGTGCCTCGAAGACCGCGGCGATCTCCAGGGCCGCTGCCTCGTCGCCCGCGATGACGACCGACGTCGGACCGTTGATCGCGGCAATGGTGACCCGGTCGGTCAACAGTGGAGCGACCTCGTCCTCCGAGGCCTCGACAGCCACCATGGCGCCGCCGCCCGGCAGTTCCTGCATCAGTCGGCCACGCGCCGCCACCAGCGTGCAGGCGTCCTCAAGCGACAACACCCCGGCCACATGCGCGGCGGCCAGTTCACCGATGGAGTGCCCGGCGAGGAAGTCCGGCCGCAGCCCCCATGACTCAACCAACCGGAACAGCGCCACCTCAACCGCGAACAACGCGGGCTGGGTGTAGGCCGTCTGATCCAGCAGGGCACCGTCGGCCCCGAACATCACATCGCGCAGCGGAAGGTCGAAACGCTCGCACACGGCGTCCAACGCGGCGGCGAAGACGGGATACGCCTCGTACAGCTCCCGTCCCATCCCCAGCCGCTGGCTGCCCTGCCCGGTGAACAGGAACGCCAACTTGCCCTCGGCGGCCGTCCCTTCCACCAGCGCGGCGGAAGCACGCCCCGCCGCAAGCTCGGCCAGGCCCGTCAGGAGATCCGCACGGCCCTCAGCGACCACCACCGCACGCCGATCCAACGCGGCACGGGTAACAGTCAGCGAATACCCGACATCAGCCAGGGACAGGCCCGGCTCCGCCTCAAGACGCGCGTGAAGCCGCTCGGCCTGAGTACGCAGCGCCGCCTCGTCCTTGCCGGACAGCGCGACAGGGACGTACGGCAGCGCTGTCGGTGCCGTGTCGGCTGTCGCGGAGTCCGCGGCGGGCGCCTGCTCCAGAATGGTGTGCGCGTTGGTGCCGCTCATGCCGAACGACGAGACGCCGACCCGGCGCGGCCTGCCGTTCTCCGGCCACGGCCGCGCCTCGGTGAGCAGTGAGACCTCGCCCGCCGACCAGTCCACATGCGGTGTCGGCTCGGTGAGGTGGAGCGTCTTGGGCAGCGTGCCGTGGCGCATGGCCATGACCGACTTGATGATGCCCGCGACACCGGCGGCGGCCTGTGCGTGACCGATGTTGGTCTTCAACGAGCCCAGCCACAGCGGCCGTTCCTTCGGCCGGTCCTTGCCGTAGGTGGCCAGCAGCGCCTGGGCCTCGATCGGGTCGCCGAGGGCGGTGCCGGTGCCGTGCGCCTCCACGGCGTCGACCTCGTCGGGGGTGAGCCGGGCGTTCGACAGTGCCTGGAGGATGACGCGTTGCTGCGAGGGGCCGTTGGGCGCGGTCAGGCCGTTGCTCGCACCGTCCTGGTTCACCGCGGTCCCGCGGACCACCGCGAGCACCGGATGGCCCTTGCGGCGCGCGTCCGACAGCCGCTCCACCAGCAGGATGCCGACGCCCTCCGACAGGCTGAACCCGTCGGCCTCCGTCGAGAACGCCTTGCAGCGGCCGTCCATGGCCAGGCCGCGCTGCTTGCTGTAGTCGATGAACGTGCCGGGCGCCGACATCAGTGTCGCGCCACCGGCCAGCGCCAGCGAGCACTCGCCGTTGCGCAGCGCCTGCACCGCCAGGTGCAGCGCCACCGACGAGGACGAGCACGCGGTGTCGACGGTGACCGCGGGGCCTTCCAACCCGAAGGTGTACGACAGCCGGCCGGAGGCCACACTCGCCGCGTTGCCGGTGCCGAGGTAGCCCTCAAGGTCTTCCGACGAGCTCAACAGGGCGGTGAGGTAGTCGTGGCTGCTGGTTCCGACGAAGACGCCGACCTGCTTGCCGCGCATCGAGGTCGGGTCGATTCCGGCCCGCTCGAACGCCTCCCACGACGTCTCCAGCAGCAACCGCTGCTGCGGATCCATGGAAAGGGCTTCGCGGGGCGAGATGCCGAAGACACCGGGATCGAACTGGGCGAAGTCGCGGACGAAACCGCCCTGGTGGACGTAGGCGGTGCCCGGGTTCTCGGGGTCCGGGTGGTAAACGGTGTCGAGATCCCAGCCGCGGTCTGCGGGAAAGTCGCTGATCGCGTCCTCGCCGTCGGTGACAAGTCGCCACAGGTCCTCAGGGGAGTTGATGCCCCCCGGGTAACGGCAGCTCATCCCCACGATGGCTATGGGGTCCTGGTTCTTCGCCTCGGCCTCGCGCAGGCGTTGCCGGGTCTGATGCAGATCCGCCGTCACCAGCTTGAGGTAGTCCCGCAGCGTCTCTTCATTCGCCATTTAACGCAACCCATTTACGGCAGACGGCATCGGAAAATAAACGAACCAGAAACAATCGAACCAGTAATGAATTCAATCGACTTCTCGCAGGGAGGCTATGGCCGGGCTAACCCTCCGGACAACCCCTTACTGCCCCCTATGCACCCCTGCGGGGGTTCGGGGAGAAGCCCCCGATGAAAACATCCATGCCAGTCCACGGACTTTACGGCATCCTGACCGACGCCGGGAATTCCGTCAATAGCCGCCGACGGCGCCGCACATTGACGGAATTCCCCTCAGCGGGCGGCGCGAATCATTCCCGGCCGAGTCCCTTGTTGATGAACGCGAAGAGTTCCTCGTCGGTCGCCGACTGAAGCTGGTCGACGTCGCCCAGGATGTCCCCCGGCGTCCCCGCCTCCTCGGCCGCCGGAGCCTCGGCGTCGTTCCACTTCGCCAGCAGCGACTGCAGGCGCATGGTGACCCGGGCCCGGGTGACGTTGTCCGGAGTGCTGTCGGCCAGCAGGGATTCCAGCCGGTCGAGCTCTTCGAGCACCGGCGCGCCGGTGTCCGCCTCGTCGGGCAGCACCTCGGCCCGCAGATAGCCCGCCACCGCGGACGGCGTCGGGTGGTCGAAGATCAGGGTGGGCGGCAGCTTCAGCGCGGTCGCCGCGCCCAACCGGTTCCGTAGCTCCACGGCGGTCAGCGAGTCGAAGCCCAACTCCTTGAACGCCCGGTTCGCCTCGACCGCCTCGACGCCCGCGAAACCGAGGACGGCGGCCACGGCGCCACGCACCAACTCCAGCAGCAGGCGCTCCTGTTCGCTGCCCGGCAGTCCCGCGAGCTGCTTGGCGAGCGGAACGCCGCCGGTGAGGTCGTCCGCGGTGTCGTTCTGCGCGTTCTCGATGACCTCGCGCGCCTCGGGCAGCTCATGCAGCAGGCGTCGCGCACGGTCCGCGGTGAAGGCGAGGGCGAACCGCTTCCACTCCATGTCGATGACGGTCAGCACCGCCTCGTCCCGGTCCAGTACCTGGCCCAGTGCGACGACCGCCCGTTCCGGTGCCATCTCGTTGATCCCGTGGCGGCGCATACGGTCGCCGATGGCACCGCCCACCGCGCTGCCGTCACCCCACGGCCCCCAGGAGATGGTGGTGGCGGTCAGCCCGTCGGCGCGGCGCTGCTCTGCCAACGCCTCAAGGAACGCGTTGCCGGGGGCCTGGTTGCCCTGGCCGGGGGCGCCGAACGTGGCCGCGAAGGACGAGAACATCACGAAGGCGGACAGGTCCAGGTCACGGGTCAACTCATGCAGATTGAGCGTGCCGTCGACCTTGACCCGCAGCACTCCGTCAACCTGCGCCGGGGTCAGGCCTTCGATCACGCCGTCGTCGAGCACGGCCGCGGTGTGCACGACCGCCGAGAGTCGCCGCTCGCCGGGCATGGCGGCCAGTACTGCGGCCAGCGCGTCCCTGTCGGCGATGTCGCAGGCGGAGATGGTGACCTCCGCACCCAACTCCTCCAGTTCGGCGCGCAGTTCGGCGGCGCCCGGCGCGTCCTCGCCGCGTCGGCTGGTCAGATGGAGGTGCTTGGCGCCGTTGCGGGCCAGATGGCGGGCCACATGCCCACCGAGCGTGCCGGTACCACCGGTGACCAGGACAGTGCCGTCCGGCTGCCAGGTGCGTACCGCGGGCGACTGCGCCAGGGAGGCGCGGACCAGCCTGCGGGTGAACAGACCAGAGGAGCGGACCGCGACCTGGTCCTCCCCGTCCGCCCCGGCCAGCACCGCGACCATACGGGCGAGCGCGCGGTCGTCGGCAACCTCGGGGAGGTCGATCAGGCCGCCCCACCGCTCGCCGTGCTCCATGGAGGCCACCCGGCCAAGGCCCCACACCAGCGCCTGCGTCGGATTCTGCAGCCGATCAGCGGCGCCGACGGAAACCGCGCCACGGGTCGCACACCACAACGGCGCGTTGATCTCGGCGTCCGACATCGCCTGCACCAACGCCACGGCGGAGTGCAGGGGTTGGTCCCCGAACGCCAGGAGGGACAGCACCCCGCCGGGGGACGCGCTGCCGTCCTCCGCACGCAGCAGCTCGGCCAGCGACTCGCGGTCGGTCGCGGCGGGAACCAACTGCCGTACGGTCGCGCCGCGTTCGGTAAGGACACGGGCAACGTCCGCCGCCCGAGCGGCTTCGACTTCGGGTGCGATGAGCAGCCAGGTCCCGGACATCCGGGTGGTGGCATCCTCCGGGAGCGGCTTCCAGGTCACGCGGTAGCGCCAGCCGTCCACGGTCGACCGCTCGCGGTTCGTACGGCGCCAGGACGACAGCGCGGGCAGTACGGAGCTGAGTGGCTGATCGCCCTCGATCTCCAGTGTCTGGGCGAGGGATTCCAGGTCCTCGCGCTCGACCGCCTCCCAGAACAGGGCATCGGTCGGGTCGGTCGGCGACGCCTCCACCACCTCCGGCGCGGCTGCTTCCGGCCAGTACCGCTGGCGCTGGAAGGCGTACGTCGGCAGATCCACCCGCCGGGCACCGGTACCCTCGAAGACCTGCGACCAGTCGACGGTGACCCCACGCACATACGCCTCACCCAGCGAGGCATAGAAACGCTCCAGCCCACCCTCGTCCCGACGCAGCGAACCCAAGACGGCGGCCTCCCGGCCGGAGTCCTCGATCGTCTCCTGCACACCGACAGTCAGAACCGGGTGCGGGCTGGACTCGATGAACACCCCGAAGCCCTGCTCCAACAAGACCCGAGTGGCCTTCTCCAACTCCACCGTCTGCCGCAG
>JBEYJY010000060.1:0-36904 GCA_040631425.1 Streptomyces sp. NPDC020096 | reverse complement strand
GAAGGGTGAGGTGATCAAGACGGTTCCGGAGTCGAAGATCGTCGAGACCCTGATCGAGGAGGCGATGAAGATCGCCGAGCAGATGGAAGCCGACGGCGTCCCGTCCGGCGAGCCCGCCGTCACCGTCTCCTGACCCGACGCTGACCTGCGCGCACGCCGCTCCGGCCGACCCCGGTCGCGTCCTCGGTGACGCGGCCGACCGCGCTCCGACGGGAGTGCCCCACACCCGCGCGCGCAACCGGAGCCGCACGGTAAAGTGCGGAGATCAGCAGCCCACTGCGGGCCCGTACTGGTGAGGCGCCCACGTGTTGACGACGACCGCCACGAAGGTCCTGGAACCGGCCGAGCTCGACGCCGCTCTGGCCGTTCTGGACCGGGAGCCGGTCGTCAACGCCTTCGTCGCCGCCCGTGTCCGTATCGCCGGGCTTGACCCGTGGCGGCTCGGCGGCGAGATGTGGGGCTGGTACACCAGCGGACGGCTGGAGTCGCTCTGCTACGCCGGGGCCAACCTGGTGCCGATCTGCGCGGGCCCCGACGCGGTGCGCGCCTTCGCCGAACGGGCGCGGCGCAGCGGCCGCCGCTGCTCGTCCATCGTCGGCCCGGCCGAGGCCACCGCCGAACTGTGGTCGCTGCTGGAACCGAGCTGGGGACCGGCGCGCGAGGTCCGCGCCCGCCAGCCGCTGATGGTCACCCGCGCGCTGCCCGCCGACGTGCCCCCCGACCCCCGGGTCCGGCGCGTCCGCCGGGACGAGATAGACACGATCATGCCCGCCTGCGTCGCCATGTTCACAGAGGAGGTCGGCGTCTCCCCGTTGGCGGGCGACGGCGGACTGCTCTACCAGGCCCGGGTCGCCGAACTCGTCACCTCTGGGCGGTCGTTCGCCCGCATCGAGGACGGCCGGGTCGTCTTCAAGGCGGAGATCGGCGCGGTCACCCAGCACGCCTGCCAGATCCAGGGCGTATGGGTGGCACCGGAGTACCGCGGCCGCGGCCTGTCCGAAACCGGCATGTCGGCGGTGCTGCACTACGCGCTGCGCGATGTCGCCCCCGTCGCCAGCCTCTACGTCAACGACTTCAACACCGCGGCCCGGGCCGCGTACCGCCGGGTCGGCTTCACCGAGGTCGGCTCCTTCATGAGTGTGTTGTTTTGAGCACGCGCCGGAGCCACTACGCTCCGGCCATGGACGACGTCGCGGTGGGGCCGCTTGATCTGGTGAGCAGGGTTGACGACGCACTCGCGGTGCAGGCGCTGGCGTTCGGGCTCACCGACGAGGAGATCGCGGTCCGCCGCCAGATCGTGCTGCGCCATCTCACCCTGCCGGGAGTGCGGGCGCTCGGCGCGACCACATCCGCCGACCGCCTGGTGGGCTTCGTCTACGGGATGCCCAACGACCGCGCGCACTGGTGGTCCACGGTCGTGGAACCGTATCTGCGCCGCAACGGCCACGACGACTGGCTCGACGACTCGTTCGTCATCGTGGAACTCCACGTCCTGCCCGCCTACCAGGGCATCGGCATCGGCCGCCGCCTCATCACGGACATCACCGACCCGGTACCGCAGCCGCGCAGCATACTGTCGGCGCTGGACCTGGACAGCCCCGCCCGGCGCTTCTACCGCGGCCTCGGCTACCGGGACCTGGCGCACCCGGTGCACTTCCCGAGCGCCAGGACCCCGTACACGGTGATGGGCGCACCGCTCCCGCTGCGCAGGGCCTGAGTAGGTAATCGGGTACGGCCCCGGCGATGCCGCCCAGTATTGTCGGGCGGGGGTCGGCCCCCGGGAAGACGCCGCTTCGCGGCATACTGATATCGCCTGTACGGAGAGCCGCCATGGTCATGCGCATGTCCCGAATGCTCCTCAAGACACTGCGCGACGCCCCGGCCGACGCCGAGACCGCCAGCCACAAACTTCTGGTACGAGCGGGCTACGTGCGTCGTACGTCGGCGGGCGTGTGGACCTGGCTGCCGCTCGGCAAGCGGGTGCTGGACAACGTCTCCCGGGTGGTGCGCGAGGAGATGGACGCCATCGGCGGCCAGGAGGTGCTGCTCCCGGCGCTGCTGCCGCGCGAGCCCTACGAGACCACCGGCCGCGCGGACGAGTACGGCGACCTGCTGTTCCAGCTCAGGGACCGCAAGGGCGCGGAGTACGTGCTCGGCCCCACCCACGAGGAGATCTTCACGCAGGTGGTGAAGGAGCAGGCCACGTCCTACAAGGACCTGCCGGTGATCCTCTACCAGATCCAGACCAAGTACCGGGACGAGGCCAGGCCGCGCTCCGGCGTGCTGCGCGGCCGTGAGTTCCAGATGAAGGACGCCTACTCCTTCGACACCGACGACGAGGGCCTCGCCGAGTCCTACCGGCTGCACCGCGAGGCGTACATCCGGATCTTCGAGCGGCTCGGCTTCGACTACCGGATCGTCTCCGCCGTCTCCGGTGCCATGGGCGGTTCGGCGTCCGAGGAGTTCCTCGCCCCGGCGGCGGCGGGGGAGGACACCTTCGTGGACTGCCCGAAGTGCGACTACGCCGCCAACACCGAGGCGGTCACCGCCGTGGTACCGCCCGTCCCCGCGGTCGGGCACCCGCCGGTCGAGGAACTGGACACCCCCGACACCCCGACCATCGAGACGCTCGCCGCACACCTCGGCGTGCCCGCCTCCGCGACGCTGAAGAACCTGCTGGTCAAGATCGACGGTGAGATCACGGCGGTCGGCGTGCCCGGCGACCGCGAGGTGGACCTGGGCAAGCTCGCCGAGCATCTGGCGCCCGCCGCCGTCGAGTTGGTGACGGCGGAGGACTTCGAGGGACGGCCCGAACTCGTCCGCGGCTACATCGGACCGCAGGACCGCACCTTCCCGTACATCGCCGACCCGCGGATCGCGCCGGGCACCGCGTGGATCACCGGCGCCAACAAGGCCGGGCGGCACGCCCGCAACGTCGTGTGCGGCCGGGACTTCGAGGTCGACCGCTACCTGGACGTGGTCGTCGTCGAGCCGGGCGACCCCTGCCCGAAGTGCGGCGCGGGCCTGGAGATCGGGCGGGCCATCGAGATCGGCCACATCTTCCAGCTCGGCCGCAAGTACACCGACGCCTTCACGCTGGACGTGCTCGGCAAGGAGGGCAAGCCGGTCCGGGTCACCATGGGCAGCTACGGCATCGGCGTCTCGCGCGCGGTGGCCGCGCTCGCCGAGCAGACCGCGGACGAGCAGGGGCTGTGCTGGCCGCGCGAGGTGGCACCGGCCGATGTGCACATCGTCGCCGCGGGCAAGACAGCCCAGACCGAACTGGCCCTGGAACTGGCCGACCGGCTGGACGCCGCCGGTGTCCGGGTGCTGGTCGACGACCGGGCGGGCGTCTCTCCCGGGGTGAAGTTCACCGACGCCGAACTGATCGGGGTGCCCACCATCGTGGTGGCGGGCCGCCGGGCCGCCGAAGGCGTCGTCGAGTGGAAGGACCGCCGCACCGGCGAGCGCGAAGAGGTGTCCGTGGACGAGGTGTTGGCCCGGCTGGCAGGCTGACGCCGCCCTACAGCCAGCTGGCGAACTCCAACAGCAGCTCGCCGCCCTCCCGGTCACCGACCGACAGGCTCCACACGCCCGCCTCGACAGCGCGGAAGAACGACCAGTCCCGCAGCCGGTCCCGGTCGACGTCCAGCGCCTCGGCGAGCCTGCCCAGCCGCCGACGCGCCGCGGACTGTGCGGCGGGCGCCGCCACCAGGGTCTCCAGGCGGTCCCGTACCAGCCAGGCCAGGTCGTACCCGGGGTCGCCGACCAGCGGCTTCGGGTCGATGGCGAGCCAGGGGAGCCGGTCGGCGGCGAGCACGTTGCCGTGGTGGAAGTCGCCGTGCAGCAGCACCGGTTCGGGCGGATCGGCGAGCAGCCGGTCGCGTAGCTCCAGCGCCTCGTCGACCAGTGGGCGCACCTCGGCGGCCCACGGCTGCTCGCGGCGCTCGCGCAGCAGGTCGGCGAGGCGTGCGGTGTAGTCGGCGACCGAGGTGAAGGAGTGGTCCGCGGCGGGCGGAACCCACAGCCTGCGGACCACCCCGGCGGCCTCCAGCATCGCCTTGGCGTCCGGCAGCGACCGCAGGGAGATGTCCGCGTGCAGCCGCTCCAGCAGCAGCGCGCCCTGCTCGGCGTCGGCGCGCAGCAGCCGTACCGCGCCTCGGCCGTCCCAGTGGGCGAGGGCGGCGTGCTCCTGTGCGGTCTCGGCGGTGATCATGCTCAGCTTGAGCGCCGCGGGCGTGCCGTCGGCCTGCCGGACCAGCACCACCATGCTGATGTTGCCGCCGGGCTGCTGGACCCGCTCCGGCGTCAACTCCCAGCGTTCCAGGCACTCCTGGAGCCGTTCGGGGAGCTCGGCCAGCCATGCGCGGCCCGCCTCGCCCTCCCACGCGGTCAGCACGCGGACCAGGCGCTCGGGCGGCTCCAGCGGTACGTGCGGTGCCGAAGCCATGGGTGACGCATCCTTCCGGGCAGAAGTGGTCGAGCGAGGAGCAGGGTTCACAGCGAGTCGGACGACGGTGTGGCGGACCCGGACGGGGTCGCCCCGGCGGACCGTTCCGGCAGCCCCGGGAAGGCTACGCCGCTGCCCCGCCACCGCACGGCGCGCACCGCCGCCTCGCGCAGCGCGGCCGCCGCGTCCCGCCGTACGTCGCCGTGCCCGGCCCGCACCAGGTCCGCGTAGGCACCGGCGACCCGGTCCTCCAGGACCGCGGCCAGCCGTACGGCGGCGGCCGGGTCGGTCACCGGGAACGGCAGCGCGTAACCGGCGTCCGCGGCCACCGGATCGGCGCCGAGGTCGTGGACGGTGCGGGTGAGCCCGTCGCGGTGGGCGCGGTGGGCGTCATAGGCCGCCCGGGCGTCGGCGCGGTGCGCGTCGTCCACCCGGGCGCCGACCACCCCGTAGCCGTAGACGGCGGCATGCTCGGCGGCGAGGGCGGCCTGCACGGCCGCCAGTTCGCCACCGGGGGACGGGGTGGTCATCGGGCGCTCCTCGAAGCGGTCGGGGCGGAGCCGGTCATTCAGCCACCGCCGCCCTGCAGCAGTACGACATGGCAGGCCCCGGCCGCCGCGACCGAGGCGAGCAGTCGGGCGAGCTCCGGCGGGGCGTCCTGGAGCGCCGACGTCCGGGCGTCGGCGGTGCGGCGCTCGGCGTCGGCCAGCGCGGCCAGCGCCGCGGTCTGGTCGGCGGGGACCGGGGCGTGGGACGCGGAGGGCGTCGGGCCCGCGCCGGCCGCCGCGCCCGGCGGGGTGAACGCCGCGATGTGCAGGGCGACTTGGGCCCGTAGCGGACGCAGCCGGTCGGCGAGGGCCGGATGCGCGGCGGCGGTGGCGTCGTAAAGGCCGAGCAGCGCGGTGCTGTCCAGGGCGGCCCGTGCGCTCAGCCCCGCCGACGGGTCGGCTGCGGAGTCGCCGCGCGAGGAGCCGCCCGAGCACCCGGCAAGGGCCGCGGCCGCGATCGGCAGGGCCAGCCCGCCGGTGAGGACGGCCCGTCTGCGCGGACCACCGAAGGCCTGCGCGGTCATTGGGAGCGGCACGTTCCTCTTCCTGACGGAATGGTGGCGGAAATCCTGGCCCCGGCCTGGCGGATCAAGGTCCTGGGCAGGCCAGAGCCTACCCGTGGCAGGGGAGGGGGCGGCGTGCACCCGTCAGGCTCCGCCGAATCGTCAGTCGGGTGCCGGAAACGATAGGCTCATGCCGACACGCGACGAACCCACAACAGCACACGCGGCCGAGGAGTCACCCGGATGAGCACCACCCAGACCGACAGGCTGCGAGAATTGCTGGAGCCGCTGGCGTCTGCGGCGGGTCTCGAGCTGGAAGAGGTCGCGGTCACTCCGGCGGGCAAGCGGCGGATGCTGCGGGTTGTCGTCGACTCGGACGAGGGCGTACAGCTGGACGCGGTGGCGGAACTGAGCCGCGAGGTCTCCGAGGCGCTCGACGCGTCGGACGTGATGGGCGGAGCCCCGTACGTCCTGGAGGTCACCTCGCCCGGTACCGACCGGCCGCTGACCGAACCCCGCCACTTCGTACGCAACACCGGCCGCCTCATCAAGGCGCAGCTGGCCGAGGGCGGCGAGCTGGTCGCCCGCATCATCGGGGTGGACGACGAGGGGCTCGACCTGGAGGTGCCGGGGGTCAAGGGCCGCAAGCCCACCGCCCGCCGCCTTGCCTTCGCGGAGATCGCCAAGGCCCGGGTCGAGGTCGAGTTCAGCCACAAGGCCCCCGCTGACTCCCCCCACCTGGACGACGACGCGGACGGCGACACGGACCCGGCCGCCGGCAACGACGAGAGCACTGAGGAGGCGTAGCCGTGGACATCGACATGAGTGCCCTGCGGGGTCTGGTACGGGAGAAGGAGATCTCGTTCGACCTGCTGGTCGAGGCCATCGAGTCGGCCCTCCTCATCGCCTACCACCGCGAGCCCGGAAGCCACCGCGACGCGCGGGTGGAGCTGGACCGCAAGACCGGTCATGTGACGGTCTGGGCGAAGGAAGACGCCTCGGAGGTCCCGGAGGGCGAGGCGCCGCGCGAGTTCGACGACACACCGACGGGTTTCGGCCGAATCGCGGCGACCACCGCCAAGCAGGTCATCCTGCAGCGGCTGCGGGACGCCGAGGAGGAGATCACCTTCGGCGAGTACGCCGGGCGTGAGGGCGACATCGTCGCGGGTGTGGTGCAGCAGGGGAACGACCCGCGCAACATCCTCGTCGACATCGGCAAGTTGGAGGCCATCCTGCCTCCGCAGGAGCAGGTCCCCGGCGAGGAGTACAAGCACGGTACGCGGATGCGCGCGTATGTCGTGCGGGTGGTGAAGGGTGTGCGCGGTCCGTCCGTCACGCTCTCGCGCACCCACCCGAACCTGGTGAAGAAGCTGTTCGCCCTGGAGGTCCCGGAGATCGCCGACGGCTCGGTCGAGATCGAGGCGATCGCCCGCGAGGCCGGTCACCGCACGAAGATCGCGGTGCGCTCCACGCGGCAGGGGCTCAACGCCAAGGGCGCCTGCATCGGTCCGATGGGCAGCCGGGTGCGCGCGGTGATGGCCGAGCTGAACGGCGAGAAGATCGACATCGTCGACTGGTCGGACGACCCGGCGCAGATGGTGGCGAACGCGCTGTCACCCGCCCGGGTGAGCAAGGTCGAGGTGGTGGACCTCGCGGCTCGCTCCGCGCGGGTGACCGTCCCCGACTACCAGCTGTCGCTGGCGATCGGCAAGGAGGGCCAGAACGCCCGCCTCGCCGCCCGGCTCACCGGCTGGCGGATCGACATCCGCCCGGACACCGAGGTGGAACCGCAGGACGCGCATGTACAGCAGTGAGCGGGCAGTAAGCGCGCCGTAACGAACAGCCGAGCGCAAACCAACCCGAAGGGGTGAGGTTGGCGCGGGGAGGTAGACTTAAGCAGTGTCTGGCCGGACGCGTGCCCGAGCATGCCCTGAGCGAACCTGCATGGGTTGCCGGAAGCGGGCGGCCAAGAGCGATCTGCTGCGCATCGCGGCGATCGAGGATGAGTGTGTCCTTGATCCACGCGGTACGCTGCCCGGCCGGGGTGCTTATCTGCACCCCGACATGGCGTGTTACGACCTGGCGGTCCGCCGCCGGGCGTTTCCCCGGGCCTTTCGGAGCCGGGGGCCGCTCGGTACGGCGGAGTTGCAACGGTCCATGGAACACGCGACAGGCAACGCCGCGTAGCACAGCGCGGTACGGAACAGAGAACGGCACGGGTACCCGTGCGGTCAGGTACGAGTCGGAAGTAGGTCGAGATTGCGATGAGCACTCGATGAGTACGCGATGAGTACGCCCATGAAGTAGCGACGGTCCGGCGGAACCACCCCGGACCTAGAAGGAGCGAAGTGGCTAAGGTCCGGGTATACGAACTCGCCAAGGAGTTCGGAGTTGAGAGCAAGGTCGTCATGGCCAAGCTCCAAGAACTTGGCGAATTCGTCCGTTCGGCGTCATCGACGATCGAGGCGCCGGTTGTTCGTAAGTTGACTGACGCGCTGCAGCAGGGGAACGGCGGCGGCGCCGGGTCCTCCGCGAAGCCTTCGGCGCCGCGCAAGCAGGCGCCCACCAAGCCGGCCGCGCCCAGCGCCGGCGCCCCGGCACGTCCCGCCGCCCCCAAGCCCGCCAGTGCGCCCGCGCCGAAGCCCGCTGCCGCGGCGCCGGCTCCGGCTGCCCCGGCGCAGCCCGGCCCGCGTCCCGCTCCCGGTCCGCGTCCCGGCCCGAAGCCCGCTCCGGCGCAGCCCGCGCCCGCGGCCGAGTTCTCCTCTCCGGCCGCCGCGGCGCCGTCTCCCGCCCCCGCGGAGCGTCCCGCTCCGCGTCCCGGCGCGACGCCCGGCCCGCGTCCGAGCCAGCGGCCCGGTCCCGGTCCGCGTGAGGGTGGCGGCGGTCGTGGCGAGCGCGGTGAGCGTGCCGAGCGCGGCCCGCGTCCCGGTGGCCACGGCGGCGAGCGCGCCCCGCGTCCGGGCGGTGCCCGTCCGGCCGGTCCGCGTCCCGGTAACAACCCGTTCACCTCGTCCGGCAGCACCGGCATGCCGCGTCCGCAGGCGCCCGGTGCGCCGCGTCCGGGCGGTCCGCGTCCCGGCGGTGCCGGTGCGCCCGGTGGCCCGCGTCCGCAGGGCGCGCCGCGTCCCGGTGGCGCCCAGGGCGGTCCCCGTCCCACGCCGGGCGGTATGCCGCGTCCCGGCGGCGGCCAGGGCGGTCCCGGTGGTCCGCGTCCCAACCCGGGCATGATGCCGCAGCGTCCCGCCGCGGGCCCGCGTCCGGGTCCGGGCGGCGGTGGCCGTGGCCCCGGTGGCGGCGGTCGCCCCGGTGGTGCCGGCGGCGCACGTCCCGGCTTCGCCGGTCGTCCGGCGGGTCCGGGCGGCGGCGGTCGTCCCGGCGGTGGCGGCGGCGGCTTCGCCGGTCGTCCCGGTGGTGGCGGTCCCGGTGGTGGTGGCGGCGGCTTCGCCGGTCGTCCCGGCTTCGGTGGCCGTCCCGGTGGACCGGGTGGCCGTGGCGGTACGCAGGGTGCCTTCGGCCGTGGTCCGGGCGGTCGCCCGGCGCGTGGCCGTAAGTCGAAGCGGCAGCGGCGCCAGGAGTACGAGGCCATGCAGGCCCCGTCCGTGGGCGGTGTGATGCTGCCTCGCGGCAACGGCCAGACGGTCCGGCTGTCGCGCGGTGCCTCGCTCACCGACTTCGCGGAGAAGATCAACGCCAACCCGGCGTCGCTCGTCCAGGTGATGCTGAACCTCGGCGAGATGGTCACCGCCACGCAGTCCGTCTCCGACGAGACGCTGCAGCTGCTCGCCGACGAGATGAACTACATCGTCGAGATCGTCAGCCCGGAGGAGGAGGACCGCGAGCTTCTCGAGTCCTTCGACATCGAGTTCGGAGAGGACGAGGGCGGCGAGGAAGAACTCGTCGCGCGTCCGCCGGTGGTGACCGTCATGGGTCACGTCGACCACGGTAAGACCCGGCTGCTCGACGCGATCCGCAAGACCAACGTGGTCGCGGGCGAGGCCGGCGGTATCACCCAGCACATCGGTGCGTACCAGGTCGCCACCGCGGTCAACGGCGAGGACCGGAAGATCACCTTCATCGACACCCCGGGTCACGAGGCGTTCACCGCCATGCGTGCCCGCGGTGCGAAGTCGACCGACATCGCGATCCTGGTGGTCGCGGCCAACGACGGCGTGATGCCGCAGACCGTTGAGGCGCTCAACCACGCCAAGGCGGCCGACGTGCCGATCGTCGTCGCGGTCAACAAGATCGACGTCGAGGGCGCGGACCCGACCAAGGTGCGCGGTCAGCTGACCGAGTACGGCCTGGTGGCCGAGGAGTACGGCGGCGACACCATGTTCGTCGACATCTCCGCCAAGCAGGGCCTGAACATCGACAGCCTGCTGGAGGCCGTGGTCCTCACCGCGGACGCCTCGCTCGACCTGCGGGCCAACCCGGAGCAGGACGCGCAGGGCATCGCGATCGAGGCGCACCTCGACCGTGGCCGCGGCGCCGTGGCCACCGTGCTCGTCCAGCGCGGCACCCTGCGGGTCGGCGACACCATGGTGGTCGGCGACGCGTACGGCCGCGTCCGGGCGATGCTCGACGACAGCGGCAACAACGTGGACGAGGCCGGTCCTTCGGCCCCTGTCCTGGTGCTGGGTCTGACCAACGTGCCGGGCGCGGGCGACAACTTCCTGGTTGTCGAGGAAGACCGCACCGCCCGCCAGATCGCCGAGAAGCGTGCCGCCCGCGAGCGGAACGCGGCCTTCGCCCGCAAGGGGATCCGGATCTCGCTGGAGGACCTCGACAAGGCCCTCAAGGCCGGCGAGGTGCAGCAGCTCAACCTCATCATCAAGGGCGACGCGTCCGGTTCGGTCGAGGCCCTGGAGTCTTCGCTGCTCCAGCTCGACGTCGGCGACGAGGTGGACATCCGTGTCCTGCACCGCGGTGTGGGTGCGGTCACCGAGTCCGACATCAACCTGGCGGCGGGCTCCGACGCCATCGTGATCGGCTTCAACGTGCGGGCCGAAGGCCGCGCCACGCAGATGGCTGAGCGCGAGGGCGTCGACATCCGGTACTACTCGGTGATCTACCAGGCCATCGAGGAGATCGAGGCGGCCCTGAAGGGCATGCTCAAGCCGGAGTACGAGGAGGTCGAGCTCGGCACCGCGGAGATCCGCGAGGTCTTCCGCTCGTCCAAGCTCGGCAACATCGCCGGTGTGCTCATCCGCTCCGGCGAGGTCAAGCGCAACACCAAGGCCCGCCTCATCCGCGACGGCAAGGTCATCGCGGAGAACCTCACCATCGAGGGCCTGCGCCGCTTCAAGGACGACGTCACTGAGATTCGTGAGGGTTACGAGGGCGGTATCAACCTCGGCAACTACAACGACATCAAGGTCGATGACGTCATCGCGACGTACGAGATGCGCGAGAAGCCGCGCGGCTGAAGGGTGCATTGAAGCCAGCCCGGGCGTAGCCCGGTCCACCAGGGGTGGTGGCCGGGCGAGGGGCTGGCCGAGCGGGGCCGGTCGGCGGACGAGATATTCCGTCGATCGGCCCCGGCCGTTGCCGGTACTGTTGTGATGACTGTTCACACGAGGCCTCACGGGTCGGCTTGACCCGCTGCCCATGTATGTAGGGACGTTGTCCTTCGACCTGCTTCTCGGCGACGTACGGTCGCTCAAGGAGAAGCGCTCCATCGTTCGCCCCATCGTGGCCGAGCTGCAACGCCGCTACGGCGTCAGCGTCGCCGAGGTCGGTGACCAGGACCTCTACCGCAGGGCCGAGATCGGCATCGCGGTGGTGTCCGGCGACCTCGGGCACGTCAAGGACGTACTCGACCAGTGCGAGCGCTGGATGGCCGGCCGGCCCGAAGTGGACCTGCTGTCCGCTCGGGAGCGGATCCACGGCGAAGACGACTGAACCGAACGAAGACCGAAGAAGAGAGAAGATTACGCATGACCGACACCGCGCGGGCGCGCAAGTTGGCGGACCGCATCCGGGTCGTGGTCGCCGAGACCCTGCAGCGCCGGATCAAGGATCCGCGGCTGGGCTATGTGACGATCACGGACACCCGGGTCACCGGTGACCTGCGGGAGGCGACCGTCTTCTACACGGTCTTCGGTGACGAAGAGGAGCGGACGGCGTCCGCCGCGGCGCTGGAGAGCGCCAAGGGCGTGCTGCGCTCCGAGGTCGGCCGCCAGACCGGCGTACGGTTCACCCCGACCCTCACCTTCGTCCTCGACGCGGTCCCGGACACCGCCAGGACCATCGACGACCTGCTCGCCAAGGCCCGCGCCGCCGACGCCCAGGTCCGCGAGACGGCCGCGGGCAAGGGGTACGCGGGTGACGCGGACCCGTACCGCAAGCCGGCGGAGGACGACGAGGAGTCGGACGAAGCGTGAGCCGAGCGCGTAAGACGGGCATGGGGCCCGACGGGCTGGTCATCGTGGACAAGCCTGCCGGGCTCACCTCGCATACGGTCGTCTCCCGCGTCCGCCGCTTCGCCGGAACCCGGCGGGTCGGTCACGCGGGCACCCTCGACCCGATGGCGACCGGTGTGCTGGTGATCGGCGTGGAGAAGGCGACCCGGCTGCTCGGGCACCTGGCGCTCACCACCAAGACGTACCAGGCGACCATCCGGCTCGGCCAGTCGACGGTGACCGACGACGCCGAGGGCGAGGTCACGGAGACCGCCTCGGCGGCGCACATCACCCGCGAGGCGCTGGACGGCGGTATCGCCAAGCTCACCGGCGACATCCTCCAGGTGCCGTCCAAGGTCAGCGCGATCAAGGTCGACGGGAAGCGCTCGTACCGGCGGGTTCTGGACGGCGAGGACGTCGAACTGGCGGCGCGGCCGGTCACCGTCTCGTCCTTCACCGTCCACGACGTACGGGAGGCGGTCGCCGCCGACGGCACCCCGCTGCTCGACGTCGAGGTGACCGTCGAGTGCTCCTCGGGCACCTACATCCGGGCCCTCGCCCGTGACCTCGGCGCCGATCTGGGCGCCTGCGGGCATCTGACGGCGCTGCGCCGCACCCGCGTCGGCCCGTACGCCATCGACCAGGCCCACAGCCTGGAAGAGTTGGAGGAGTCGTTCGCCGTGCTGCCGATCGGGCAGGCCGCGGCGGAGGCGTTCCCGCGCTGGGACGTCAGCGCCGAGCAGGCCCGTCAACTGATCAACGGTGTACGGCAGAAGGCCCCCGGGCTCGGTGCCGGACCCATCGCGGTCTTCGGCCCCGAGGAGCGTCTCATCGCCCTGGTCGAGGAGCGGCGCGGCGAGACCAAGATCCTCGCGGGATTCGTCTCGTAACTCCCGCGCGGACCAACTCCCGTACGGATCAACCCCCGTACGGACAGCGCACCGTGGAGTGCGGGCCGTGGAAGCTGTTCCGGCCCGCACTCAACGATTCCCCTCCGAGCATCTCCTATCCACTCCGAGCTGCGGATTCACCCCAATGTGCAGGCGCTTGGGGTGAATCCCGTGGTGTGCGGGGGCGCTTTCGCCGCGCGCCCTGTTGTGGCGATCACCACACGCCTACCGTCGACGGGGGAGCGTTCGGCGGGGAGGTTCGTGCATGGCGTTTGGGGTCCCCCCTGCCACGGGTCAGGGGAATGCCGATCCGGACGAGTCACTGGTGAGACTCTGCGATCTGGCCGGCCGGCCACGCGGCACCGGCTTTCTCATCGACACCGGCGGCACACTGCTGACCAGCCACGAAGCCGTCGACGGGCTGCGCCGCCTGGTGCTGCACGCACCGGGCGAGCAGACCTGCCTCGTTGAGGCCGATGCCATCACCGCCCTGCCGGAGCAGGGCCTGGCCCTGGTCGCCACCGAGGGACTCGTCGTACCACCGCTGCCGGTCGCCGAGACCGGCCCCGTCGACCCCGACGGCTGGGTACGGCTGCACGCCGGGAACTGGGTGCACGCGGCCGTCGTCGGCACCGTGCCCGCCACCTACACCGCCACCGACCGCTTCCACCTGCTGGGGCAGGTCTACGAACTCGGCACCGGCACCCCGGACGCGCTGCGGAGCCAACCGCTGGTCTCCGGCAGCCCGTTGGTCGACACCAGGACCGGCGCGGTGCTCGGCGTGGTGGCCACCGCCGTACACGCCGCGCACGCCGCGCCCGGGTTCGCCATCCCGCTGCGCGCCGAGGGGCCGCTGGCCGAACCGCTCGCCCGCAACGCCGCCACCGTGCCCGCGTACGGAGCCCATCTGAACCTGGCCGGTGCGCTGCAACTCACCGCGACCTCGGTCGGTTCGGCGGGCGCGGGACAGCCCCGGGACCGGCGCGAACCGGAGCACAGACCGGCCATCGAGAGCGAACTGCGGACCTTCCTGGACGCCACCGACGAGCGGGGGCCGCTGGTGCTCGGCCTGGTCGGCGACCCTGGCTGCGGACGCACCACCGAACTGGGCGCGCTCGCCGCCCGCCGTGCCCGGGGTGCGCGTCCGGCCCCGACCGTATGGCTGCGCGGGGCCGAACTGCGGCCTGGCGACGGCGGGTTGAAGGAGGCGGTGGAACGGGCGCTGCGGGCGTCCGGGCGGATCATCGACGCCTCGGGCGGGGTGGGGGAGGCCGGGCAGGCGGAGGGCGTGACGCCGGATGCCGTGGCGCATCTGGCGCGGGCCGCCGGACGCCCCCTGCTGGTGCTCCTGGACGCGCCCGAGGAGATGCCGTCGGTTCTGGCCCGTGCGCTGCCCGACTGGACGGCGGGCACCACGAGTTGGCTGCGGGCCGCCGGAGTACGGCTGGTGGTGGCCTGCCGCCCGGAGTACTGGGAGCGGGCCGGTGCGCTGTTCCCCGCCGAACTGCTGTACCGCGCCGAGTCGTCGGCCACCCCGCCGGGTGGCCCGGCGCGGGCGCTGCCAGCCTGCGTACGGCTTGGCGATCTCACACCGGGCCAGGCCGAGCGGGCGCGTGATCGGTACGGGATCCCGCAGGAGTCGATCGACCCCGCCGACGCCGCGCACCCCCTGGCGCTGCGGTTGCTGGCCGAGGTCCGCGCGGCCAACCCCGAGGTGGCGGGGGCACCGGATCGGTCCGCCATCTTCTCCGCCTTCCTCGACCTGGTGTGCCTGCGGATCGCCGTACGGCTCGCGGTGGCCGGTTCGGAGCCGGTCGTCGGTACCGCGCTGCGTCGGCTGGCTGCCCGGGTCGCCGGACAGGTGCATGAGGCGGCGCGGCAGTGCTTGGGGCCGGGGCAGGGCGAGTTGGACCGCGAGACCTTCGAGGAGATCTTCCCGTGGCGCAGCGGCTGGGCTTCCGCGGTGCTCACCGAGGGACTGCTGGTGCCCACGGGGGCCGGATACCGGTTCGCGTACGAGGAGTTCGCGGACTGGCTGCAGGCCGGGCACCTCGACCTGGACGCCGCGCTGCACGCCCTGGTCCACCGGTGGCAGACGGCGCCGCGCGGACGGCGAGAGGCCCCGGTCCGGCTGCCGTCGCGCCCGGTGACGACGGTCCGGACCGGCACGCATGACGACCGCGTCCCGCCGCCTCCGCCCGCCCCCTGCGTCGCCCCCACGCAGCCGCCGCACGCCCTGCCGGTGCCGCGCCACCGCATCGGCCCGGTCGTGCAGGCCCTGCTGCTGGCCGGGCGGCGGGACGGAATGGACGAACTCGCCCACCGGCTGGACGACTTGGTCGGCGCACTGGACGCGGGCGCGGCGGAGCCGACCCGGCTGGTCCCCGAGTACGGGCCGCCCGGCTACCAGGACGGCCGTACGGACGACGGCTGCGGCGAGGACGACGAGCGGCGCGCGGACGCCGCGTGGTGGGCGGCGCATCTGCTCGGCGAAGTCCTGCTGCGCGTCCCCGACGCCGAGCCGTTCCACGATGTGCTGCGACGGCTGGCGGAACGGATCACCGTTCGCTCACTGCAACGCGGTGGGTTCGCCTCGCCGACCGAGCCCCGACTTCCCGCCGGACTGGCCGATTTCGGTCCCTGGTTCTGGCTGCGGCTGCCGCTGGACACCGAGGCCAGGCTGGACCTGCTCCGGCTGCTGTTGCCCGCGGACGGGCCGCCCCCGGCGAAGGGCTGTGCGACGGGGGAGGACCGGTTCCTGACCGCGGCCGGTGAACTGCTTTGCGCCGACACGGATGTCGCGCTGCCGCTCATCTGCGGCTGGTTCGAGGACGACCGGCCACTGCCGGCCGCCCCCGGCCCGCAGCTCAACCCCACGGTGGCCTCCGCCGCACAGGCGCTGCTGCACACCCACCGGCACCGGGCGATCGACGGTCTCACCGAAGCGCTGGTCGCGGCCGCCCATCCGCGCGCCGACGAACTGCTCGCCGCGCTCGCCGAGGACGAACCCTCGGCGCTGTGCCGCGCCGTGGACCGATGGGCGCACGACGACCGCCCGGAACGCCATGTCGCGGCCGCCGCCTACGGGTTGCGCGCGACCGCCCATGTGACGTCCGAGGCGGACCGTCAACTGCTGCGCTACGCGGCTCTTGCCCTCCTCGGCCGAAGCGACGACTGCTCCCTGCACGGCGCGGCGCTCGCCCTGCTGGTGCGGGACCCGGTGACGCGCAACCGCCATCTGGACCGGGCGCTGGCGCGCTTCGCGGCGGCGGATCCGTACATTCCGGCGAGCGTGCTGGGCGCTGCGCTGGCCACCCACCCCGAGCCGGTACTGGCCGCCTTCCAGGCGCGGCTGCGCGAGCCGGGCCCGCGTGCGGCCGAGGTCCTGGCGGAGCTGGCCCGCGTCACCACCCCGGCGCTGGCCCGCCGAGCCGCCGCACTCGTCCGCAGCTACGCGGAGCACTGCCCGGAAGGCGCCCGCGATGTGGCCGACTACCTCGACCTGCGCCTGGAGCAGGGCCCCGGCGCCCGCGCGGTCCTCTTCCCGCTCGCGGTGGGGCTGCTGCGCGATCCTCGCGCGGAGGTACGCAGAGCGCTCGCCCCGGTACTGACGGCAACCGGATCGGCGGTTTCCCAACCGTTGCGCAGAGAACTCCTGGAAGTCCTTCTGGAAGGCGAACGCGACGCGGCGGTCCTGGAGGCGGTCCGCCGCGGCGGCGGATGAGGGCGGGCTCCCGCCCGGCCGCTGCGACGGCGCGGTGCGGCGGGCGGCGCGGGCAAGAGGGCGGGTGGGCGGCAACGGAACCCCCGGCGCACAGCCCTCGACAGGGCAGAAATCCACCGGTACCAGAACCCGAACCCACAGCCAGCGCGGCGACATGGCACTCTTGGACCCGGCACACTGGAAACTTGGTTCGGGCGAGGAGCGGTCACTGTGGAGCGCTGGCGGGGCTTGGAGGACGTTCCCGAGGGGTGGGGGCGCAGCGTCGTCACCATCGGCTCGTATGACGGCGTCCACCGCGGGCACCAGCTGATCATCGGGCGCGCGGTGGAGCGCGCCCGGGAGCTCGGCATTCCCTCGGTCGTGGTCACCTTCGACCCGCATCCCAGCGAGGTGGTACGGCCCGGCAGCCACCCGCCCCTGCTGGCCGCGCACCACCGCCGCGCCGAGTTGATGGCGGAGTTGGGGGTCGACGCGCTGCTGATCCTCCCGTTCACCACGGAGTTCTCCAAGCTGTCACCCGGCGACTTCGTACGGACGGTGCTGGTGGAGGCGCTCGGCGCCAAGATCGTCGTGGAGGGCCCGAACTTCCGCTTCGGCCACAAGGCGGCCGGTGATGTGGAGTACCTCTCGGCGCTCGGGCTGAAGTACGACTACCAGGTCGAGGTCGTCGACCTCTACGTCAGCGGTGCGGCGGGCGGCGGTGAGCCGTTCTCCTCCACGCTGGTCCGCCGGCTGGTCGCGCAGGGCGATGTCACCGGCGCGATGGAGGTCCTCGGGCGTCCGCACCGCGTCGAGGGCGTGGTGGTACGAGGCGCGCAGCGCGGCCGGGAACTGGGCTACCCCACGGCCAACGTGGAGACCCTGCCGCACTCGGCGACTCCCGCCGACGGCGTCTACGCCGGGTGGCTGGTGGTCGAGGGCGAGTCGATGCCCGCCGCCATCTCGGTCGGCACCAACCCGACCTTCGACGGCACCCAGCGGACGGTGGAGGCCTATGCCATCGACCGCGTGGGTCTTGATCTGTACGGGCTGCATGTGGCCGTCGACTTCTTCGCGTTCCTGCGTGGACAGGAGAAGTTCGACTCGATCGACGCCCTGCTGGAGCGGATGGCGATCGATGTGAAGCGGGCGCGGGAGCTCGTGGAGGTGTAGCGCCTGTCCGGCGGATCTTGACCACCCGGGGTGGTGTGGGTCGCGGCAGTCATCTGACCGCCGGTCCACGCCATCGTGGGTGCCCGCCGTCGCCGCTTCTTGCCGCCGAGGCGGCGCGTAGTCCTACGGCGCGGACCGGCGGTGGCGCAGCGTCCATCAGCGCCATCCGGCCGCTGGCGCCGCATTCCGATCACGATCCGCCAGCCAGGCCCCAGGGCCGCAGCCGCATGGGGAAGGGCCCGGACGATCCGTCCGGGCCCTTCCCCATGCGTTCACTGCTGCTGCGGAGGCGGCGGGTAGCCGTACCCCGGCTGCGGCCAGCTGGGAGGCGCGGCCTCGCCGCCCGGTCCCGTCGGCTGGCCCGGTGCGGGCGGCGGCGGAGCGGCGGGGCTCGGCGCGGACTGGGCCTGCGTCTGGGACGGAGGCTGCTGCGGCCAGCCCTGCGGTGCGCCCGGCTGCGCGTACGGGGGCTGTTGGGGCTGCCCGTCGTAGCCGACACCGGGTGCCGGGTAGTAGTAGGGCGGCTGCTGGCCCGGGATCGGCGGGGCCATCTGCGGAGGCTGCCCGCCGCCTTCCCCCTGCGTCCACAGGCCCTGCGCCTGCTGGGCGCGGGCGAAGTCCTCGGCGACCATCGCGGCCAGGTTGAAGTACGCCTCGCGGGTCTTCGGCCGCATCATGTCGAGGTCCACCTCGGCGCCCGCTGCCAGGTGCTCGTCGAACGGGACGACGACCACACCGCGGCACCGCGTCTCGAAGTGGGACACGATGTCCTCAACCTTGATCATCTTTCCGGTCTCGCGGACCCCGGAGATCACGGTGATGCTGCGCTGCACCAGGTCCGCGTAGCCGTGCGCGGACAGCCAGTCGAGCGTGGTGCTCGCGCTGCTGGCGCCGTCGACGGACGGGGTGGAGATGATGATCAACTGGTCGGCGAGATCGAGCACGCCGCGCATCGCGCTGTAGAGCAGACCGGTGCCCGAGTCGGTGAGGATGATCGGGTACTGGTTGCCCAGCACGTTGATGGCCCGGCGGTAGTCCTCGTCGTTGAACGTGGTCGACACGGCCGGGTCCACATCGTTGGCGATGATCTCCAGACCGGAGGGCGCCTGCGAGGTGAACCGGCGGATGTCCATGTAGCTGTGCAGATGCGGGATGTGCTGCACCAGGTCGCGAATGGTCGCGCCGGTCTCGCGGCGCACCCGGCGGCCGAGCGTTCCGGCGTCGGGGTTCGCGTCGATGGCGAGGATCTTGTCCTGGCGCTCCGAGGCGAGGGTGGAGCCGAGCGCGGTGGTGGTCGTGGTCTTGCCGACACCGCCCTTCAGGCTGATCACCGCGATCCGGTAGCAGGACAGGACCGGCGTACGGATCAGTTCCAGCTTCCGCTGCCGCTCGGCCTCGGCCGCCTTGCCGCCGAGCCGGAACGGGGACCGGCCCGGGATGTTGCCGCCGGGCTTCTTGGCCTTGGGCTGGTTGCGCAGCAGGCGGTCCGAGGACAGCTCCACCGCGGCGGTGTAACCGAGCGGCGCGCCGCCGACGGTGCGCTGCCGCTGGTCCGGGGTGACCGCGGGCCAGCCGCCGGTACGCGGGTCGGCGGGCGGCCCGGGCGGGACGGCCTGCTGCTCGGGGTGGGCGGGCGGCAGCGGCGCGCCCTGGTGCGGGTAGCCGTAACTGGGCTGCGGCTGCGGCGGTGTGCCCTGCGGCCCCGGCAGCGGATAGTCGTAAGAGGGCTGCGGCGCTTGCGAGTTGGGGGCGTTCGGGGCTGGGGGCTGGGGGAAGCCGGGCCCGGGCTGCTGGGGGCCGGGCGGCGGCAGCGGCGCACCCTGGCTCGCGGACGCGTCGTAATACGTCGTGGGCGGGGGCAGCGGCGCACCGGTCGACGGGTGCGGCGGGCTCACCGCGTTCGGCCCGTTCGGCCCGTTCGGGGCGGGCGGCTGCGGGAAGCCGTAGGCGGGCTGCTGGGGGCCGGGCGGCGGGGGCACCACAGCGGGACCGGGCGGCTGGGGTGCCTGGAACTGCGGCGGCAGCGGCGGTACGGCGTTCTGCGGCGGGGTCTGCGGCGGCGGCACCTGAGACCAGGGGGAGTTGGCCGCGGGCGGCTGCGGTGCGGGCGGTGCCCACGGCTGCGCCCCGACCGGTGCGGCCGTCTCCCCCGGCGACGCAACGGGTGCCGTGGGTACGGGAGTTGGGGCCGCCGTGGTCTGCGGCGCCGGAGGCTGGGGTGCGGGGACGGCGTCGCGCGGCTCGTCGGTGGCCGCGGCGCCGTCAGTGGGCGCCGCGTCGCCGGTGGCGTCCGCGGGCTCGCCCTTCGGGGGCGCGGGGGTGGCGTCCGGCTCCGGACGCACGTCCTCCGGGTTGGTGTCCGAGCCTTCGGACTCGGCGCTCTGTGCGGCCTTCACGCCCTTTGTTGGGGAGATGGCCGCGATGCGCATGGTGGACTCGCTGCGAATGGCGCCGTGCAGCGGCTCGTCCTTCGCGCTCGCCGCACCGGGAGCGCTGCCCGCCTCCGCGTCGCTGTCCGCCGGTCCGCCGTGTGTGCCGGACGCCTCCGCGGCGTCCGTGCTCGGCCTCAGGCCCGAGGGACCGGGCTCGGAGCCGCCACTGCCAACTGCCGCACCACTAACGGGCGCGGACCAGCCGGACCCGCCCGGGGCGCCGGTGCCCTGCTCGCTTCTGGGCTGCGGCACGGCGCCGGTGGCGGACGGCGGCGCGGTGTCGGGAGCAGGGGTGGCGGGCGGCCGCGGTGCCGACGGCGCCGTAGCCGTCGACTGCGCCGGGGAGGCGCTCTCCTCGCCGTTCGTCATGTACCAGGCGGGCGGCGTGTAGTCGATGGTGAACTCGCCTGTGTGGTCGGCGTCGGTCGACCGCCCGTCGCCGCGGTTCTCGTCCCGATCGCTGCTCACTGTGCCTCCTGGATTGCTGTCATGCTCGCGAACGGCATGTCGTACGCGGGGGTGTGCGGCACGTGTGGGGTGAACGGGGGCGCAGGCTCGCGCCACCGATGATTCCTCCCCGTACCGCGGCAGCCCATCCGGCCCGTGTGTGCGGTCCCCTCGGTCTCAGGGGGCCACGGAGGCTGATTCGGGATACCTGCCCTCATGTGCTCCTGCCGCTCTGGAGGACAGCCTAATCATCCGGCGCCCCTCCATGTCAGGCCCGCCCCCGCAGCCCGCGGCGCACCGGCCACCCGGCCGGGTCAGTCCACCCGGCGGGGCGCGCCCAGCAGTCCGGTCTCGGCGTCCGTGGGCTGCGTCATCACGAACTGCCGGTGCGTACGTGTGCACCACAGTGCGAAGTTGTCGCCGAGCCCGGACAGCGCGCCGACATCCGCCGCGGGCAGCGCCATGATCCGGCCGATCAACTCGGCCTCGTCGGGCGAGACCCGCTGCACCCCGACGAGGGTGGCGCTCTCCAGGAACCGCGGCGCGGTCGGCCCCAGATACGGCAGCAGCGTCAGCACCGACTGCCAAGGGGCCGCCGCCACCCGGCCGCGCGGCGGCCGGATCCCCGCGTCCCGTACCACCAGCACCGGACTGCCCACCGACGCGCCCTGCGGCGGCACCCGGCCCACGTCGTGAACCGTCATGCACTGCTGACCGCCGCCAGCCGCCTGCGCCAACGGCGCCCACACATGGGGCCGTCCCGTCTCCACCGCGATCCGCGCCCCCGTGGCGGCCGCCCGCAGCGCGATCATCTGGGCCGTCCACAGGCCGCCGACCAGCACAACCTCCAACGGCGTCGGCCGGTTGAGGCCCAGCACCGCGGGCCGACTCTGTGCGTCGACGCCGATGACCACGCCATCGTCACCGACCGGCAGACCGATCGCCGCCAGCTGCCCAGCGGACAGCACATGCCGCGGACGGTGCGGCCCGAGCAGGCCGAAGCCCAACCGCGGCCGCCCACCGCGCCGTTCGCGCTCCCCGGCCGACGGCGCGCCAACGGCCGGGGAGGAATCGGGCATCGCCGAAGAGGACATCAGCGGGCACCTCCCAACGGCAAGGTGGCCAGCACACCGGGCAACTGCTCACGGTCCAACCGCACCAGATCGACCTTCACACCACGCGCCGCGCGCTCCAACTGCCGTCGTGCCGCCGTGAGTTCGGTGTCACTTCGGCCAGTCACCCGTACATGCCCGGAAAGCGCCGGTGCGTCCCCCGTACCCCGGATCGCGGTCAGACTGAACGTGGACGCCAGCGCGGGCATCGAGGTGAGCAGCGCCACCAGGTTCGGCGCCGGTGTTCCCCCAGGGCCCAACTGCGGCCAGCGGCCTATCCAGTACGTGGTGTGCCAGCGGTCGTCGCAGCGCCAGGCCCGAGCCGTCTCCGCCGTGCGGCGCGGTGGCGAATCCGACCGGCCCGCCTGCGCGTTGGCCAGCGGATTGACACAACTCGACGTGGCGATCGCGGCGATCAGCCCGGCCTCGTCCAGCAGCGTGGCCTCGAACCCCGCACCGGCCAGCCTGCTCGCCAACTGGTCGGCGGCGCGCAGCAGGGCGCGCTGCGCCCCGGCTATTCCGCCACCGCGCGCCCGTACCGCCTCGGGGCACAGCTCCGGGTCGAGCTTGAGCGCGACCCAAGTGAGCCGGACCGCCGGAGCCCCGGACTGCGCCTGCAACGGCGCGTAGCTGCGCGCGGCGACCGCCTGCTCCGGCAGATGCGGCGCCGGGGCGGGCTGAGTGTGCTGCACGATCTGGACCGACTCCAGCCGTATGCCGTCCACGTCCAGCGCCCCGTACAGCAGCTCCAGCGGCAGCGGGCGGGCGGTGCGCATCGGACGCAGCGGCATGTCGGCGGCCTGCACCTGCAGCACGGCGGTGAGGAACGTGCCGTCCCCGACCATGCCCACCGCACGGCGCTCCCGGGCGGTGTAGGTGTACGTCCGCAGGCTCGGGTCGCATTCGACGGCGGGCGTGAACCCCGGGTCGGTGCCACGCGGCACTGGCTCACCGGCCCGTCGTTTGCGGGCCCGCAGCGCCATGGCGGCGGCCAGCCACTCCGGGGCGGGCCGCCGGTGTCTGCGTACCACCGCGAGCATCACCAGGGCCGCGGCCACCACACCCGCGGGAACCAGCAGCAGCGGATCGGTGACCCAGGCCGCCAGCAGCACCGCGGCCGCGACCTCGATCAGTACCAGCTGCTGTACCCCGATCGGGCCGATACGGCCCGACTTCGGATGCGGGCGCAGCACCGCACCGGACTGCGGACCCTCACCGGACGGCCGCCCTCCGTCGGGGCGCGGCGCGCCGGCCGCGTGTGCCGCACCGCCCGACCGCGCACCGGAGGGCGCCTGCCCTCCCGTACGCGTCGTGGTCGCGCTGGCCATCCCCGTCGCCCCCTTGTCCCACTCTCGTCGTGAATGCCCGGCTCACGCTGGGTGGTTGACGTACAGTCCGCCCCACCCGCACGACCGGTATCGATCGTCACCCGGCATAGTAGAGGGCCAGTCCGATAAGCGCGGGCGCCCGCCCCCGCCTGTGGATAACCGGGGTGCACAGCCGACGACGACCGTCGATGTGGACCGCGACCGCGGCGGGCACCGTGCGGAAGACCGCGTAAACCGATCAGATCGCACCGATCACCGGGGGAGAAGAAAGAGCCGATGGCTTCACGGCGGGACGAGCTCAACGCCTACACCTTTGCCAGGAAGCGGACCTTGGCGGCGTTCCTCCAGCCGTCACCCGCGGGTTCCGAGGAGGGCGCGCCACGGCCGCTGCGCGCCCTCGCGCCGAGTCTGGTCGTCGGAGCCCTGCTGCTCGCGGGCTTCGGCGCCTGGGGAATGATCAAGCCCGGTGCCCCGCAGGGCTGGGACACGCCTGGCGCCAAGGTCCTCGTCGGCAGCGAGTCCACCACCCGTTACGTGGTGCTGAACACCGACGGCAAGGCGGAGCTCCACCCGGTACTCAACCTGGCCTCCGCCAAACTCCTCCTCGACCCGCAGAAGTTCGGGGTGCTCAAGATCCAGGAGTCGGTGCTCGACAGCGGCAAGATCCCGCACGGTCCCACCCTGGGCATTCCCTACGCCCCCGACCGCCTGCCCAGCAGCGCCGACGCCGGAACCGCCAAGCTGTGGGCGGTGTGCGAGCGGCCCGGCCAGGGGACGGGAGACGTCCAGAAGGCCACCTTCGTGCTCGCCAACCGGGACGTCTCCAAGGTCGACGGCGCGGGCCGGTTGAGCGGCGACCAGGGGCTGTTCGTCCAGGGCCCCGACGGCGCCCAGTACCTGGTCGACCCCAGTGGCACCATGTACCCCATCGGCAACGCCGATTGGAAGAGCACCGGTAAGACCGGGCAGGACGCGCAGAAACTGCTGGTGCGGATCCTGTTCGGCGGGGACAAGACACCGCAGTTGGTCACCGACGACTGGCTGGCCACCTTCAACCGGGGCAATCCGGTGGAGTTTCCGCAGGTGGACGGCATGGGCGGGGCAGCCAACGTGCCGGGACTCAGCCCGCAGCTGAACAAGGTCGGCATGGTGCTGATCGCCCCCAGCGGTACCGGCTCCCAGAAGTACGTCGTACTGGCCAACAAGGTGGCCCGGGTCTCCGACCTGGTCGCCAAGCTGCTGCTCAACATGCCGGGCGTCACGTCGATGTACCCGGGTTCGGACCACGTACCGGCGCCGCAGCAGGTCGCCGCCCAGGACTTCACCCCCGACGACACGCCCTTCTACGCCGACAGGGGATGGCCGCAGCAGCCGCCGCAGCAGGTGAACGACGGAAGCTCGGCCGCGTCATGCAGCGTCTACCGCGGCTCCGTGGACGGCAACAACCAGGCCCAGGTGAGCGTGTGGACGGGCCAGCACTTCCCCGCCACCGTCGTTGACGGCGGCACCAGCGCCTATGTGACCCCGGGCTCCGGTCTGCTCTACCGCCAGACCGTGGGCGGCTCGATGGACACCGGCAGCGTCTTCCTGGTCACCGACACCGGCCTGCGCTACGCCGTGCAGTCGAACAACGACAGCAACTCCCACAAGTCGAACATCGGCGCCGATACCTCCGCCTCCGCCGACCCCCAGAACTCCGGCCAGGGCCAGAACTCCGGCCAGAGCCAGAGCCAGAGTCAGAGCCAGCAGCAGGCCGATCAGGCCCAGGTGCGGCTCGGTTACGGGCAGGTGCAGCCGGTTCCGGTTCCGCAGGCGTGGTCGGCCTTCCTGCCGGCGGGACCGACGCTCGACACCAACGACGCAGCCCAGCCTCAGGGTTCGTGATGCGCGCGCCTCAACCCACCCGTCTCGCACGGTACGTGGCCGCGTCCACCGCGGCCTGCACACTGGCCCTCGCCCCCTGTCTGGTGCCCGTACAGCACCCGGTACGGACGCAGCTGGCCCTCGACGACAACGGCGAGTGCACCTTCCCGGCGCAGCCGATAAAGAGCGTGCCCTGGTCGCTTCAGCGGGTGATGCTCGACCAGTTGTGGCAGAACAGCCGGGGCAAGGGCGTCAGCGTCGCCGTCATCGACACCGGCGTCGACGCCCGTAACCCGCAGCTCAAGGACGCCGTCGACAAGCGCGACGGCTTCGACCTGATCGACAACAAGGGCGACGGCACGAACGACACCGTGGGCCACGGCACCAAGGTGGCGGGCATCATCGCGGCGCGTCCGGCCGCGGGCACCGGATTCGTGGGCCTGGCACCGCAGGCCACGATCATCCCGGTACGCCAGAACGACGACCAGGGGAAAGGCAACGCCATCACGCTCGCCGCGGCCATCCGCAAATCGGTGGCCGCGGGCGCCAAGGTCATCAACATCTCGCAGGACACCACGGGTGTCCTGGGCCCCGACTCGCAGTTGGCGCAGGCCGTCCAGTACGCCCTGGACCAGGACGTGGTCGTGGTCGCGGCCGCGGGCAACAACGGTTCAGGCGGCCAGCAGCACACCACCTACCCGGCCGCGCTCAAGGGCGTGTTGGCCGTCGGCGCCTCCGACCGCAACAACGAACGCGCCGACTTCTCCCAGTCCGGCCCCTTCGTCGGAGTCGCGGCGCCCGGCGTCGACATGGTCTCCACCGTGCCGATCGGCGGCCAGTGCGTCGACAACGGCACGAGTTTCTCGGCGCCTTATGTCGCGGCCGTCGCCGCGCTCATCCGCGCCAAGCACCATGACTGGCGCGAACAGCAGGTCGTCGCCCAGATCGAGCAGACCGCGGAACGCGTGGACCCCGGACACAACAACTTCATCGGGTGGGGAGTGGTCGACCCGGTACGCGCCCTGACCGACGATGCCAAGCCGATCGACCAACCCGTACCGGACAAGGGCCTCGCCAAGAGCGGTGCCCGGGTGCAACCCGCCGCGCTCACCCTGGGTGAGACCCCGCAGCAGCGCGCCGAGCGCACCGCGACCTACGCCCTGGGCAGCGCGGCCCTCCTGGTCGCGGTGATCGCGGGCGGCGCCGTGGTCGTACGGGACGCCAGGCGCCGCCGTACGACCACGTGAGGCGTCGCCTCAGTTGTCCAACGGCGCTCAGTTGGCGCTGGCCGGCCGTACGGTGCTCATGATCTTGTCGATCTCGGCCGAGGTCAGCGCGTTGGGCACGCCCTGGTCCGCGTAGATGATCCACAGGCCCGTCGTGCCGTCCTTGAGGTGCATCGCGATGGCGCGCGCGGTGGCGGTCGCCGGGACGCAGGGGCTCGGCTGGTAGATGCCGGTGACGGTGGCGGTCGCGGTGTAGCCGTCGATGCCGTTGTGCTTCCACGGTGTGGCTTGACTGACCGCCACCTTGGGCTTGTGGCCGTCGGCGCCACCGTACGCGGCGAAGCCCCAGTTACCGGCCGCGATGCGGGCGTTGTCCTGCAGGGTGCCGCCCTTGGCGCCCTGGGTGCCGATGGTGGCCAACTGGCCCTTGCCCGCGGCGATCGGGCCGCTCTGGTTGCCCGCCGAGGCGCAGCCGCCCTCGCGGTAGTCCGAGGTGCCGGTCATGCCCACGATCGGCATGCCGTTCTTGTCGGTGTAGGCGATCTCCAGGTCCGGCTTGGCGACCTTCCATTGCTCGGACTGGGGCGGGACGTCGTAGCTGAAGCCGTGATGCTGCCAACTCTGCGTCTGCCAGCCCGCGATCATCGGCTTCGCGTCCGATCCGTTCCCCGTGGTGTTGGGGCCGTCCTGGGTCGGCGAGGGCGCGGTCTGGGATGGCGCGGAGGCGCTCGACGACGGCTTCACCTCCTGCGCCTTCTTTCCACCACCCATCACGGCGAACGCCACCCCGCCGCCGATCACCGCGAGCGCGACCACGGCACCGACGACGGCGAACTGCGTCTTGCGGCTACGTGCGGGCTGCGGCTCCTCCGGCGCGAGGGGCGGGTGACCCGGGTACTGGCCCTGCGGCACGGTGGCGTGCGGGGGGAATCCGGCGGGCGGCGGGGGCGGGCCCTGAGGCGCCTGCGCGGGTTGCCCGTACGGTTGTTGGCCCTGCGGCGGCTGTGGAGGCTGCGGGGCCTGGGAGGGCGGCGCCTGCGGGCCCTGTGGATGTATTTGCGGCATCTCGCCGGTGGGCGTCCAGGCGGGCGCCGGGCCGAATCCCTGCTGGGGCGGTTGCTGCGCGGGCTGCTGCGGTTGCTGAGGATCGTGGGGGTTCTGCGGCCAAGACATGGCCGATACCCTACGTGCCGCCCGTCGCCGCCCGGTCGGCGAGCGGCGACAGAACGGCAACAACGGCTACTCGGTGACGGGCCAGGGGACTTGCGGCGAGCGGTAGTAGTCGATGCCCAGAGCGTCCCAGCGCGGCCCCTGCGCGGCCAACCGCACCCTGAACGCGTCCCAGTCGTGCAACGCGGCCGGTGACCAGCCGAGTTCGGCGATGGCGGGCAGCCGCGGGAAAGCCATATACCCTATGTGGTCGTTTGTCGAGATGGTTTCCGACCACAATGGCGCCTCGACCCCCAGTACGGCCGATGCGGGCGCCCCGCGGAGGAACGTCGCCGGATCCCAGGCGTACGCGTCCTTGACCTCTGTGTACCCGGCCCAGTTCAGCCCCAGTTTGGTGGACGGGTTGTACTTCATGTCCAGGTAAGTGTGGTTGGCGGGCGACATCACCAGCCTCGTCCCCGCCTTGGCCGCCGCCACCACACTCTGCTCCGTACCGGCCGTGCCCCAGTACTGTGCGATCGCCCCCGCGATGGGATGGGCGTTGGCGATCTCGTGCCAAGCCATCACGGTCTTCCCGTACTTGGCGACGATCGGCTGCACCCGGTCCATGAAGGCCGTGTAGTCGGCGGCGCTGGTGGAGTGCGCCTCATCGCCCCCGATGTGTAGATACGGACCAGGGGTGAGCGCCGCGAGCTCCCGCAGCACATCGTCGAGGAAGCGGTATGTCACGGCCTTCGGCACGCACAGGGAGCTGAACCCGACGTTCGTCCCGGTGTACAGCGGCGGAGCGACCCCGCCGCAGTTGAGCGGCGCGTACGAGGCGAGCGCGGCGTTGGTGTGCGCGGGCATGTCGATTTCCGGAACGACCGTCAGATAGCGGCTCGCCGCATAGCGCACGATCTGCTCGTACTGCGCCTTCGTGTAGTACCCACCGGGCCCGCCCCCGACCTCGGTCGAGCCACCGTAGGCGGCCAGCCGCGGCCACGACGAGATGGCGATCCGCCACCCCTGGTCGTCGGACAGGTGCAGATGCAGATAGTTGATCTTGTAGAGCGCGAGTTGGTCGACATACCGCTCGACCTGGGCGATGGTGAAGAAGTGCCGTGAGACATCAAGCATCGCGCCGCGGTAGGAGTACCGCGGCGCATCGGTGATCGTCCCGCCGGAGACGGTCCAGGGGCCGGGCTGCTTGGCCCTCTGCTCGACGGAAGCGGGCAGCAACTGCCGCAGCGTCTGCACGCCGTGGAACAGGCCCGCGGGCTGGTCGGCGGTGATGGCGACGCCGTGCTTGGTGACGTCCAGCCGGTAGCCCTCGTCGCCGAGCCCGGTGGCGCGGCGGCTGAGGTCGAGCACGATCCCGTCATCCGCTTCAGGCGCCAGGCGCCGCACGGGAAGCGAATACCCCGTCGAAGGCCGCAGCAGCGCGGCGAGATACCCCCCGATACGCACCGCCTCCGGCGATACCCGGATGGCGGTGTGCCTGCCGATCGTGTACGGCGCGCCACTCTCGTGTACGGACGCGGGTACCGGCACCACTTGCGACAACGGCCGGGGCGCGGTCCCGCTCGTCGCCGCGTGGGCGGTTCCCGCCGCGACCCCCATTCCCATCACCAGCAGCAACGCACACAACAATCGCGGCAACCGGAAGCAGGCTGCCGCGGCAGATCTGAGCTGTCCCCGTGGGTCCCGAGCGCTGTGTCCTCTCACGAACGATCCCTTCGCCGAGGGGCGGAGCCCGAGCGACACTCACGACCGGACTCCGGTGGAGCGACCGAATGCGCTTCCTGGGTACCTTGCGACTGACGGGGCGTCAAGGATGCCTGGGCCTGGCGGCGGGTCGGTTGAGTAATGCTGTCGACAATTCCATGGGCGACTGCGAGGTTTCTTCCTAAGGGTCCGTTTGGTACCGCCTGCCGCATTCCGGAGGTGGCCCCTCGAGTGGATGTCGCGCCGTGTTGCTGTCGAGTGGGTGTGCACTCGTGTGCCCTGGCCAACAGGGGCGATACGGCATGCCCCAGGAAACCGGTTGACTGGTACTTGAGGTCCCTCAAGTGGCCGGCCGCGCTACCCAGTTGGGCCTGTCGTAGGGAGTGGCTACAGTGGTGATGGTGTCGCAGGAGCGACTCCACCGTGACGATCCGCTCCGCGGGTTGCGACAGCTCATTCCACTTCATGGGGGAAGGCAGCCGATGACAGGCGATGTCAGCGCAAAGCATGATGACCTACACACACTCGCGGGTGATCTGGAGAACATGAAGGGTCACCTTCAGAAGCAGATCAGCACGCTCTACCAGGTCATCGACCAGGTTGGCGCATCGTGGACTGGTGGCGCCGCCAGCGCGTACAAGGGTCTGCAGCACCGGGTGAACGAAGACCTCCATCACCTCAACGGCGTGCTGGAAATGGTCAGGGAGCTCGTTCAGGGCGCAGGGCGTGGATTCGCCAACCTCGACGAAGAGCACAGGGACGCCTTCAAGAGGCTCCACGGCAACACGGGCGACAATTCAATCGTGGACGCGCTTTCCGGTTGATCGTCTTCGTTTCGTGGCGTGCGCCATTCAGAGTTGTTGAGCCCCTCGGTCAGCCAGGAGTAGGAACATGACGAACACGGACACAGGCTTCTCCGAACTTTCGATGAAGTACACCGGCGTTGCCAGCCTCGCTGGAGACGTGAAGCAGGCCGCCAAATTCATCCACGATGAACTCGAAAACCTCCAGCAGCGGGTCACCAGGCAGACCGCCTCCTGGTCCGGTGAGGCGAAGACCGCCTACCACAGCCTGCAGAAGGACTGGGATCGCCAGGCCGCCGATCTCCAGGCCGCTCTCGACGCGATCGCCACGGTTCTGGAGCAGCTCCCCGATGCCTACCGAGGGACGGACCAGAAGATCGCGAAATCGTTCCAGATCTAAACCTGTGGGAGCGCGATGGGCGTGAGAACGCCGTACCAGTCCATCGCCACCCGAAGGAGAACGACACGAAGCGGGGAGGGCCGGTGGCTGCACCGGCCTGTCTGCGTTGACCGAGCCCAGGGGGGATGAAAAGCAATGGGTTTGCCGCCTGACGCGCAGCAGTCCACAGGTTCGACGAGCAGGTTTGGTGAGCTGGCGCCCATCGCCGACTCGCTGGCCGCCTTCAAGAACGGGGTGGATTTGGCGCTCTCCGACTTGGGTAAGTCACCCGCCTCTAACAGCAATATCAGTCGGCAGGATATTGCCAGGAGTTCGTACGGCACGGTCCCTGACGCCAAAGATCTGGCTGATGCGTACGAGACCGTTCACAACACCCTGAAGGATCTGTCACAGATCCTGGGTGACCAGCTTGAAGCACTCGGAATCACCGTAGACATGGCCAACCGGGGCTACCAGGCAGTCGACGAGGAACACCGCAACCGACTCCACGTACTCCAGACTCAAATGCAGCAGTACTACGCCAAGCACACCAAGGGCGGCGACGCGGGTCAGCCACACACGAAGCCGGGTGACGCGGGTAGTGGTGGCAGTAGCTCTGGGTCCGTCACCGGATACTAGAGGGGAGGGAAGGGAAAGATGAGCCAGTTCGAAAACGCCACCCTCGAGGAAATGTACGAGATGGTGGCGAACTCGAACCCCACGGAACTGTGCGACCGGGCAACGGCCCTGAAGCAGGCTGCTTTTGACCTAGACAAACTTCACACTTACATCAAACGCATGATCAGTGGCGTGGAGTGGAAGGGAGAGGGCGGTGACTCCTTCCGTAATTGGAGCCAGCAATTCGTCACCAGTACCCAGCAGTTGTCGGACTACGCCGACAAGGTCGGCACAGCCATGGGGAATGCAGGTCAGATTCTGCACGAGGTGAGGCAGACAGTTCCCTCCCCTCCTGTCGGGTATGGGGTATGGGCGCCGAACACCCCTATGGCGACGAAGGCCTCCGCCGACATGCAGTCCGGTCTCAAGGAGGCCATCCCGCAGATGACAAAGCTGTCGTCCGCGTTTCAGGCTGCGACTCAGGACCTGAAGTCGGCGCAAGGCAAGGCGCCTACGTTCACGCCGCTGCCGTCGCAGATGGAGACCGGCAACTGGAGGGGTGAGGATCAGACGCCGATCGGGGCGACCGATCCGGCACAAGGGGTTCCGCCGCACCAGAACGGAGGGTTCCAGCCGAATGGTGCCGCTCAAGCGGCGACCGTCGGAGGGAGCCCTTCAGGCGCGAACGCTTCTGGCCACGGCGGCCAGATGGTTTCCGCGGAGCCTTCAAAGACAAGTTTGGATAGTGCCGCGCCGGGAACTGTGGCCCAGCACCCCCAGCAGGTGGTTGCAGCGCCTACTCCGGTCAAGCCGCACGCGCACGGTCCTGCGCAGTTCGTCCCAGGCGGCGTACCCCTACCTCCATCATTGGGGCAGCGAGGTTCGAGCGGCAGCAATCGCGTTCCGACGGAGCCGATTCCGGCTACGGGTAGTGGGCCGGGTACGAGAAACCGAATCCCGCAGCCAGCAGCGGGGGACGAGGGCATCGTGGGTGGAATGCCGTCTTCCAGTGGTCGTGGTCTCGGCCCGAAGGCACTACGTGGGGTCGTGATCGGTGAGGAGCAACCTCCCGCTATGCGCGGACCCATTGGCGGCGGTTCGTACGCAAGCTCTGGGGGTGCATCCTCCGGTGTGGTTGGCGGAGTGCCTGCTCGGCGCTTGGCCAGCGAGCCTGGCGGGGAAGTGAGCTCGCCTCGCTCTGGTGCCGGTAGTGAGGGCGAATACACACCGGGCGGTACGGGGCTTCGACGGTCAGCGCCAAGCACGCCGGAGGAAGGTGGCGGTGCAGGCAGGAGCGGGTACCCCATGGGACCTGGTGTCGGTTCCCACCCAGGCGCAGTCCATGATGGACGCGGTCGACGAGGCACGAGACCGGACTACTTGGTCGAAGGCGAGGAGACCTGGGCAACGGGTTGCCGCGAAGTCGTACTACCTGTGGTTGATTAACGAGACCTGGTGCCAGGCCGCTAGCTGCGGAACGAGGAGCGAAAATCTTGAAGTGGCGTGTCCGCGACCGACTCCTCGTCCGTAGCGCGGCCTTGACGGCGGCGACCGCTGCCCTCATGACATGCACCTTGGCCATATCACCAGCTGCGCAGGCGGCGAACATCCGGGATCGGGAGTGGTACCTGGATGCGATGGAAGCTAGCAAGATGTGGCAGGTCAGTACTGGCAAGGGTATTACCGTTGCCGTGATCGACTCAGGTGTGAACGCTTCAGCGCCTGAGCTTCGTGGAAGGGTGCTGCCGGGCAGGGACTTCGGTGCCGACGGCGGTGATGCCCAGCAGGATCCAGACGGGCATGGAACTGACATGGCCGCGCTCATCGCGGGAGACGGAAACTCGGGAAGTGGAGTCATGGGCCTGGCTCCTGATGCTCGGATCCTCCCTCTCCGCAATGGTGGCGAGCTCAATGCGGCGCAACACATTTCCGATGCGATCCGCTATGCCGCTGATCACGGAGCCAAGATCATTAACATTTCCGAGGGTGTGCTGGGAAGCGGTTCAACGTCGCAGGACGGCATGCTCTTTGAGCCTGCCGTCAAATATGCACTGAGCCACGGTTCGCTAATTTTTACGGCTTCGGGAAACGAGGGCGACAAGGGCAACGCTATCGACTACCCCGCAGCCACTCCCGGCGCCGTCGCCGTCGCGGCCCTCGATGAGTCGGGAAACGTTGCGAAGTTCTCCACATACGGGCCGCAGGTTGCACTGGCCGCGCCAGGGAAAAACATCCCCGGACAGTGCAGCAAAAGCCATGGGAAAGCCGGCGGTTACTGCATGGGCGACGGAACCAGTCAGGCCACAGCCATCGCCTCTGCCTCCGCCGCCTTGATCTGGGCCAAGCATCCTGACTGGACGAACAACCAAGTTCTCCGGGTCATGCTCAACACAGCTGGCAAGCCGAAGACCGGCAAGGTGCCCAGCATCTACATCGGCTACGGCTCCGTTCGCCCCCGCGTGACCCTACTCGGCAACCCTGGCGACCCTGGCCCCGCCAACGTCAATCCGCTCTTCCCGAAGTTGTTCTCCAACTCCCCGTCGGCATCGGCGAGTACGAGCGTGCTTCCCGCTCCTGCAGACCACCCTTCAGCCGCCAAGAGCAGCGGCGGAAGCGGAACCTTGTGGGTTGGACTCGGCATTGGTGGTGTGGTGGCGCTCGGTGCCTTGACGACCGTGGCGGTCATTCGCCGTAGGAAGGCCGCGCAAGGGCTGCCAGCCGTTCCTCCGGTGGTTCCCGTGCCGCCTCAGTTCGGTCCGTACCCTGGCTCCGGCTCACCGTCTCCGTCGAACCCGCCCGCCGCGGCCCCGCGGTTCCCTGACGGCAATCGTCCGCCCAATCCCTATCAGCGTTGAGATGAGGGAGGACTGCCGCGCGAGACGACCAGCCTTACGGAGTGGAGCCGTGGCCACGTCCGTGATTTCTGGCGTCGCCCGGGAAGGTCGTGCCTTACTGCATCACGTACCAGGTGCAGCCCGCCCCGACCGACCGCCTGGCTGACCCGCACGTTTGCGGAACAACCGTCAACTCCCCTCTTGTCTTCTGTGCCGCCCCTCGGGCCACCCTGCTGATGGGGTCGGTCCAAGGTTTCCGTCATGTACAGGCCCGCCGAATAGGCTCATGTCCGAGGCATGCCAGAGTGTCGGGTGATAGCCCGTCACCTAACGGGGAGGGACCGTGACAGATCTTAAGACGCCGTCATCGCATGACTTTCAAACTTATGCGGATCTTGTGGGCAAGCAAGGCGGCCACTTCGACGTGCTCAACAAGTGGGCCGGCGACCAGTGCAAGAACGCCGACGGCCTGGACGGGTTGCTCTACCCCTTGCGTGACGCCGTTACCTCCGCCTCGGGCTTCTTCACCGGCAAACTCGCCCAATGTGACCGGGGTATGGGCGTGATCGCCGACAAGATTCACAAGACGAGCACGGATTACACCACCCATGACCAGAACATGGCGAAGAACATCCGAAGCCTCTACCCGACTCCAATTGCCCACTTTCCGGACATCGGAGCGGATCCCAATCTTCCACACATGGGCGAATTCACCGACGAGTCCGTCAAACTGAAGGAGCCCACTGGCGCCGAGAAGGACACGGCGAAGAACATTGAACACCAGATCTGGGCGATCCAAGCGAAGCTCAAAGGCGGTGGCGAACTCGCGGCCGCCGAGCACATCTACAAGCTTTGCACTGGGCATAGTCTCATCGAGCAACTGGTACACCCCTTGCTCGGTGACTATGGCCGGTTGCTGTACCTCCACGGCGCATACTCTGAGTTGAGCGACGGTATCTACACGGTCGCCGCCACCCTGCGGAAGGGCTCCTGGGCGTTGGCCGACGAATGGATCGGAGAGGCCGCAACAGCCTTCGACTCCTACATGTTCCAGTGGACCATGGGTATCGGCGGGGTAGGTGACACCGCCAAGGAAGCGGCCGACATCTACAAGGCAGGCTACGGAGTCGTCATCGGGCTCGTATATGCCGCTCTCGCCAAGATTGACAAGCTGATGGCCGATGAGCTCCATCGCCTCGAAAAAGAAGCACTGGAGATGGGTGCCACTGACTTGTCAATTGAAGCTATAGGGCTCGGGCCGGAAGACCCGCTGGCGGACATCGGAGTGGGGCTATACACGGGGTACAAGATGTATAAAATATATAAGGAGGTAAAGAAGGTCGTCACGATCATCAGCGTCATCACCGACATCTACAAGGCGATCTCGGCGGCCGTAGCAGGCATGAGCAAGGCCATTCATGGACTTAAGCAGTTCATCGACTCGCCAATGACCCTGCCGACCGTCGGTAGTCTCATCAATGACGTCGAGCAGCACGGCTTCCGGTTCGAGCAGAGCGGTGCCTGGAACGCGACCGCCGGTGCCAGTCGTATCAAGATGCTTCCACAAGCCTAGGGAACCGGAGTGCAACGTGGCCCCTTCTTCATGTTTTCGCGGCCCTGAGAGCCAAGCGGTGCAAGACGCCACCGCTGCCCGAGAAGCGGAACTGAGCAGCCGACTCGAAGAGGAACTCCTGGCAGGCCGGAGTCCGCGGCAACAGGAGATCGCGTGCAAAATCCACGAGCGGTTCATGGCCGGTGCTGAGGTCGACGATGTCAAGGACCTTATTGCGCAGCTGTGCAAGACCGCCACAGAGAACGCTCGCTATCGAGGTGGCACTCGTCGCGCAGGCGGCACAGCATGATCCAGTCACTCGGCTCGTTCACCGCTACCGCCAAGTACAGTCATTCCTACACTGCCTTTGACGTGCACGCGGATGGCGAGCGCACGCCTGTTGCCCGGATGTACAAGGACAGCGCCTACGACAGCCCGGACAGGTACTCGGTCTACGGCGGGCCACGACTCGACAAGCTCGAAGGCTTCGTCAACCCCTTCAAGGCTATGCTGCCCGGCCACAGCGAGATTGGTACCGTCAATCGCCGAAGCCGGAGCCTGCACCACGACGAATGGAAGTTCACCCAGAAGGACCTACCGGAGTTGAGGGGCGCTCCCACCGGCTTGAACAGCGCTTTGAGGCATAGCTTCCCGCTAAATGTCGTCAGCGGCAATCGGTTCGCCGACGCGGCCTTCTCCTTGCGCCTTCGTTTCCATGCACCCGAGTCAGAGGGCTTCGAACTAATCCGCCTCGCCGGCGCTCGGGCACGTTACGGGGTAAAGGTCTATGACGACCGTGTCAATCGGCTGCTCGTTCTTTCTTGCGTCGCGCACTTGAATACCTATGTCGCCACGGACCCACGCCAGGTCATCGTCGACCTGACCTTCAACCCGTTCAACTAATAGTGTCCTTTCCGGAAACCGTGCGGCTCGCCGCCCCCCCCCCCGGCCGACGGGCAGCAGGTCCGTTCATACCAGCTGTTCGCCGTCCCGGGCGGGGAACGAAGGAGACGGGAAGCTGACGGTTGTTTCGCTGATCTCCAACAGCGGCTGGGCGAGTGGGATCAACGCGCACGGCGCGGCTAGGTCGTCGTCGGCACGAACAGCAACTGGAATGCGACGCAGGAGGGCACGACCCTCCCGGATCCGCAACACACCTGCTAGTAGGGGCAGCGGATGGTGGCAGCGGCACGTGGGCCAGGCCCCGAGGCCGCGCGCCGTTGCCGTCTCCTCCTCGCGCCACAGGAAAGCCGTTCTCCAAAAAGCATCGTGCATGTTCCTACAAACCTTGAAGAGCCTGCGCCGCCCGGTGACGGATGCAAGGTGGCAGGCGAATCAGAGCACCGCTGATCGCGAAGAGACCGCACTCTGAAAGATTGCCGTCGCGGGGATGTAGGTAGGTGCGCTGCCTTGCGCTGAGCGTTCCTCCACCGAAGACGAAGGCTAATTGAGTCCCAAGGGTCATGCGGTGCCATCCAGTCCACGCACAAGACTCCGAACGAGGTGCCTACGAGGCCGAGTTCTTCGCGTATCTCGCGCTTGACAGCGTCCAGTGGGGACTCGTCGCTCTCGGCTATGCCGCCTGCGGGATCCCAGCCTTCAACGTAAGTCGGCTTGACCAAGGGCACGCGTCCGTCCTCATCTCGGAGCCAGATGTCGGCAGCCACACGCTTAGAACTCGTAACACGATCTTGTGGAGTTCGGCTCGTCAGCCGTGACGTTGGCGGTGTTCCGCCTGTTTATGGGATGTGGGGAACCGGCCGTG
>JBEYJY010000059.1:0-37028 GCA_040631425.1 Streptomyces sp. NPDC020096 | reverse complement strand
AACCCCGCTGGCCGACACCGCCTGCAACTCGCGCTGAACTGGTCCCGCTGGCGACGACGACACCAGGCCACTGCCCGCCTGTGCCACTACCGCCGTCGCACCGGCACAACGCCACCCGCCGCCGTGAGTCACGAACCGCAGACACATGACGCCCCGTCAGCCCGATAGGCTCGGAAACGGCCCCCTGACCAGCACGGATACCGAAACGCTGCTGGAGTACTAGGCAAACTGACCCGCTCCGTAGAGCGTGAGCCGACCGGCAGGCGCCGCAGGCGTCGTACCCGCAGGTGCCGCAGTAAGGATCTTCGTCCTCGCCTGCCAGCTGGTCGAAGCTGCCGCAGTCGACATCCTTGGCCGCAGCGCCGAGCCGGGCTCTCAGCCCATCGTTCGTCTCCATCACGCCTCGCCTTCAAGTAGGTAGTCGATGCCCTGGAGCGTGTGCCACACGTCGAGCTCGTCGGCCCGCAGCTGCCACGTCTCCGCCCTGTCCCGCAGCGTCTCGTAATCCATGTGCACCTCGGCCAACAGCGCGGCGCGCTGCGCCTCCAACTCGCCACGGGTACGGCGGATCACCGTCGGGCGGTCGTCCATCACGCCTCCCCGGTGCTGTCGAGGCCGGCGAGTGTCGGGCACGGCCACGGGGTGACGACACCGAGGCACCGAGTCCCGTTCCAGCCGGAGCAGTGCGCGCAGCAGGTCTCACCGGCGCGCTTCAACGGCTGGTGCAGCGCCCGCACCCGGGCCAGCTTCGCCTCGGCGGCATCGGTCTCCTCGCTGTGCGCCTTCACCATCTCGCGTTCCTCGTCCAGCCACCGCCGCAGCTTCTTCGCGTCGCCGTAGTTGCGCCCGGCCTCCTCGCAGCTTCTCCGGGTACTCCTGCCGCTTGGCCACCTCGGTACGCAGCGCCTCCACCTCGGCGGCGAGGTGGTCCCGTTCGGCTTTACTCTCGGCCATCTCGATGCACAGCCGCCGGACCTCGGTCCGAGCTTCCCCGAGCTCCCGGAGTCCGCTGTTGCTCAGCCGCAAGCCCTGTCCGTTGAGCTGATCCGACAGGGACTTGGCCTGCACTCGCATGAGATCAAGGTCAGACCGGAGCCGGTCCCGTTCGGCGCGGAGCTTGTCCATCTCCGGCTGCACGACCGACATCGCCTCATCCGCCGCAGCCTGCGCGTCCTCGGGGTGCCCGTCGTTCTCAAGGCGGGCCTCGTAGGCCCCGGCGATCCGCTGCCACAAGTCGTCCCGCAACTCGGGCCGGTCCGGCACGTGGGAGGCGATACCGAGCAGCACCGTGACCACATCGGCCGTGCGCACCGTCTCCGGCAGCGTCCTGGACCACGTGCAGGCGACCTCCCGGATGCGCTGCGAGAGGTGCCGGGACGCCGAGGCGTACTGATCCCGCTCGGTCTCCAATTCCGCGATCCGCTCCCGCATCCCGGCCTGCGTCTCGGTCGTCATCACGCCTCCTCGGTCCGCTCGCGCCGGGCCAACATCTGCTCGGCGCAGCCCGGCCGTCTGGCGGCGCGCATGCTCCGCCGGGTCGACCTCGACCGTTAGCATCGCGCGGCTCCGGCCCGGTGCCGGGAGAGTCACCAGCGTGCTCGCGGCGGCTGTCACGACGCCTCCTCGGGCCCGCAGCGGCACTCGCCTTCCGGCGCGCCCTGCCCGATCGCGCAGGCGCAGTAGATCGTGCCCAACGGCCCCTCCACGGGCTCGCCGAAGCAGTTGTCGCACTCGCCCGGCTGCCATTCACCGTCACCCGGGCAGTCGCAGCCCACACGCACCCGCCACCGCAGTCGCAACGGCACATGCCCTCACCGCACGCTTCGTCCTCACCGTAAACGAGGTCGTCAGCGTAATCCACGTCATGCGTCATGATTCCTCCTGGTTTGTGATACTTCGATTGTCCCGCCAAGTCCCCTTGATCGGTAGCTAGTTGGCGGTATGGAGCGGGCAAAACCGCAGGTCGCCGGGCGTGAGCAGCATCACCACCCAGCCCGCCCGGGCGCGCGGCCACCCACCCGACGCGCCCCAGCCGCTAGGGTCTGCCGGATGAGCGAACCCAAACCCGTCGTGTGGCTGCTCACCGGGTTACCTGGCACAGGCAAGACCACCTTCGCGAAAGCACTGGAAGGTGCCAGCGACGTTGTCACCTGTCTGTGGATGAAGAGATGACGGCTCGACACGGGCGCCTAGGCAAAGACCACGCCGAGCACGAACACCTTGCGCTCCAAGCACCCGTAATCCAGGACATCCGGCGCCGACTTGTGCAGCTGGTACGGGAAGGCCGATCAGTGGTGCTGAACCACGGGCTCGGCACCCGCGCAACCCGGGATGACTACAAGCGTCTGGTCACCGAACACGGCGCGACGTGGCGACTGGTCCACTTCGAAGTCGCGCGCGAGGAGCTGTTGCGGCGCCTTGCGCGGCGTAACGCTGACCCCGAGTACGGGGTGATCTCGCCTGAGACACCCGCCTGGCTCGCCGAACACTCCGAACCACCCGCAGGTGAAGGCGAGGAGCCACCGGTACTCCCTCGATAGCTCACCGCGGGAACTCCCTCAGCACCCCATCGAGGTACGCCTGGACCGGCTCGTACACGCCGCCGGGGATCAGCTCGGCGAGCGAGCCGCGGTCGACCCAGGCGACCTCCGTCACCTCCCGCCGACTCTGCGCTAGGTGCACCCCCTCGCCGGGCTTCCGGCGCCGGAAATGAAACGACCGGTCCGCCCCGAGGGGATGGACCGGTCGCGCGTGACCTCTGACGAGGAGGAGAGCACTGCCATATCGCACACTGCTAACGACGCTGGCAGAGCAGCAGTACGGCCGCGGGGAACGGTTCATCCGCTTGGCCGCGAACGTTCGCCTGTTGGGGCGGCATTGCGCGACAAAAAGGACGCCTGCCCGTTGATCAGGTTCCTGCCGCAGATCATCGGCAGGGAGCGTGATCCGCTGATCTTCATGCATGAAAGGACTAGAGAGCATGTCGCGTATTGCGAAAGCACTCGTCGTAACCGCCGCTACCGGCATGGCCGTCACTGGCGCAGCCGGGGTGGCCTCAGCCAACTCAGGAGCGGGGGGCGCCGCGATCGGCTCCCCGGGCGTCCTCTCCGGCAACGTGCTCCAGGTGCCGATCGACATCCCGATCAACCTCTGCGGCAACACCATCAACGCCCCCGGCTTGCTGAACCCGACCTTCGGCAACGTCTGCATCAACGGCGGCTTCCCCGAGCGCGAAGAGCGCTTCCACCACCACCATGGGGCAGAGCACGAGGACTGATTCGCCTGACGATCCCAACTGCGGGACGGCATACGGCCGGGCGCTGACCGCCCGGCCGTTCGCGTCCCTGCCCGCAGGGAACGCCCACAGCAGGCTGCCCTCCGCGACCGCGCGGCGGACCAGCAGCACACAGCCGTCGTGGACGATCACCGCGGCGGCAACGAGGGGAACTTCAGCGGACCTCACGGCTGGCGGGCCGCGATCAGCCATGTCTTCCCGTGAGGCACCCCGCGGAGCACCTCGTGCCAGTCCGCCAGCCGCAGCCAGCTCTTCTCCATCAAGTGCGCGGTGTGCTCCAGCAGTTGAGCGTGGGTCCGTAGCGCGTCGGAGCCGATGTCGTACGCCCAGCCGTCCGGCGCCGGGTCACACGCGCCGTGGTGGGCCTGCCAACGCACCCGAGCCGGATACTCCCGCAAGCAAGAGAGTCGACGATGCTGCGGTCCGCCTCTCCTGCCGCCCGGTTGAGTTTCCGCTCGCACTCGGCCACCGCCTTCTCGGCCTCGATGACCACGCTTTGGTCCACCCACAGGTAGCCGCGCGCCGCACCCTTGAAGACGGCGGCCTCCACTCCGCCGTCACCTCCGATGACCACATACTCGACCTCGCCAGCATCGGTCACACGCTCGACACGACCCAGGCTCGTGTTCCCGTGCCACAGCCTGCCCGGCCACTGTCGCCCGTCCCCCAGGTGCCGCTACTGCCAGTGCCGTTCGGCGAAGTGCCGGTTTTGATCCCAGCCGGGTACGCGGCACCCGACCCGAAGTGCCCTACCGACAGCCGGTACCGCCGCCTGTGCCACCCGACCCCCGTTTTCCGCCTCTCAGCCCCGGCCAGCGCAAGGACTTCGACTCCTGGCTGTCCGGGCTGCGCGACGGTGGCTACGCCGGCGGTTCACCTGAGGAACGCGACTACCAGTACAGGGTGGCCGGTTACCCGGAGAAGGAAATACCAATCGATCCGATTATGTCGAAGAACGGCACCATCCTCGCCGATGGCGTCCGATCAAGTGACGGAATGGCCGTCGACGCCAAGTACGTGCGCGAACCAGGTTGCGGCAAAACCTTCCGAACGCTGGACAAACTACAAAATGCCAGCCTCTTCCGGCGCCAGTTCCTCTACAGCAGCGACGAAACCGAACTCGCGAAGTACATGTCTGCGATGGAGTACCCGCCGAACAACGGCCAGCTGCGCGGGCTGGAGATCGACACCAACAACCCTGACTCCGCCCCCTACTGGAACGCCATGATGGTGGCCCACGGAGTCAAGGGCTATGCCCGATACGTTCCCTGACGACCGCCCCCAACACCAAGGAGAACCTGCCTGTGCCCGCACAGAACGCCAGCGACTTTCGAGCCATGTTCATGTTCGGAGCACCTGACAAAGCCCCCACAAGTTGGAACATGACCCTCGACCGCTTCGGGGACGCACTACAGACGCGAGACCCCGACGTTTGGACTCGCAGGTGGACGAGCCCCCTGCGAGGAAACGAAACCTTGTCGTTCTCCTTCGAGACACCGGCAGGCAGCTTCGAGGGAATGGCTATGACCGAGCCCAACGGTGCGGCGTTGGATGACTGCGCAGCCGCCGACGCGGCATCGTTCGCCATGTGGCTGCGCCAGGAGATCGTCCCTGTCGACGCTGAGATCCACTTCAACATCCGCCCAGCAGCTGAGAACGACATGGCCAATCGGATCCTTCCGACTGGTGATCTCACCGTGATCGAGGAAGCTCTACTGGGCTACGTGACCGAAGTACTGGCAGCACAAGAGCGCGGAGAGCTGTAGCGCCCCAGCGGACTGGCAGACGGGTGGGGCTCGGCGGGGCGGATGGCGCACCCAACTCGCGGAGCTGACCGCGCCATGGCCACCAGCGCACGGCGTCGAACAGGACACGATCCCCGGTCTTTGAGAAACTGATGTTGACGGGGATGAACCTCTCGGCTTCCCGACTCTCAGGAGGGAGCGCCATGAGTGTCTTCAGGCTTTTCGGCAGGCGGGTGAGCTGCCGGGGCCGCTACCGCTGGAACTCCAGAGTTCGCCGGTGTGTCCGGTACTAGATTCTCACGAGAGGGGTCGGCGGGAAGTTTGCCGCCGGCCCCGTCTTTGCGCATAGACGTCGACGAGCAGCGGCCACGGCCACCAGGTGGGTTAGGACACGATCCCCGGCACCTGACCACGCTCAACGTCCCCGCGCCCGCTTAATGCTCTCCTCCAGCGCGGCCTGTAGGTCCGTCGCGGGTGGAGGCTCGGGCATCGGCGGCAGCTCGCGCCCCTCGGCTTGGCTGTGATCAGCTGCTTCAGGGCCGCTGCGTACTCGTCGTGCAGGTCGTCTACATCGACTCCGGCGAGCTGCTCCATCAGCACCTCGGCCAGCCGCAGCTCCTGGTCGGTGACCGGTGCCGACGGGGCCCAGTCGCCGGGCTGCCGGATCTCCTGCGGCCAATGGAGCGTGTGGCAGACGAGGATGCCCTGCCTCGGGCGGAGGACCGCTAGTCGCTCTCTTGTGCGGATCGCCAGCTTGCACACCGCGATCCGCCCGGCTCCGGCCAGAGCCTCGACGAGGAGCGCATACGGCCTGTCGGCGGCGCTGCCGTTCGGCGAGGCGTAGTAGCTCCGGCCGTACATGATCGGGTCGATGTCGTCGTCGGGCACGAACCCGAGTACCTTGATCTGCTTGCGGGTCGGCAGCGGCAGGTCATCGAGGTCAACGTCCCGGAGGACCACGACCCTGCCGTCCGGGGCCTGCCAGCCCCGCGCGATCTCCTCCTGCGCCAGCTCTCGGCCCTCACGCTCGCACACCCGCCGGTGCCGCACTCGCGAGCCGCAGCCGACGTGCACCTCATGCAGGTGTGGCCGGGCCTCTGTGTCGCGGGGTGAAGCTGTATGGGCAGGCTGACCAGGCCAAAGACGATGTGCCCGGACCAGATAGCGGCCATACCCCCAGCCTGCGGCGACCACCAGTCGGGCGCACGCTGGGCTGCTCGTCCAGCCGCGCCACAATCCGCGAATCTCCCGCGAGAACATTTCCCCAATCTCCCGCGAGAACTCCCCGAGAGCCGCAACCCGCTGACCTGCGGAAATGGCGAAGCTATATAACCTAGCCTCTAGAGTTCGCTAATCTCAGCCTCGAAATCAACGCGACATCGTCGTCCACGACGGTGTCAACATGACTCCCCAGGAGATCCGCGATGTCGGCCAGCAATCAGCCGCTCAGCGAGAAGGCCGCCGCAGACCTGCGTGCCCGAGCCGAACAAGAACGCGACGAGTCACCCGAACTCGCCGCCGTCCTTGAGGACATCGCCGCCAACGGCCTCCCCGACCCCGACGAGGGCACTCCTTGGGAGGAAATCCGCGATCGACGCTACGCCGAGATGGGGATCGCAGTAGATTCCTGGCATGTCGCCTAAGCACGGCCCGAGGCGCGCTGAAGTCCGCTTCCGTAGCGTCGCTGAAGCGCAGATCGCCAAGTTCAATGACGCGGAGTTCATCGCCGCCGACCGTGCCATCGTTGCTGTATCGACGAATCCGCTGATCGGTGAGCCCGTGGCACACGACCTGGACCTGCACGAGTACCGCGAGCCCGGCACGGGCGTCCGTCTCTTCTACCGAACGGCCGACCTCAACAACCGGATCATCGTGGTCTACATCGAAGCCTGACCCCACGACGAGGCCCCCGCCCCGGTCGAGTCCGGGAGCGGGGGCCGATGTGTGTTTGATCAGCTCTTGTTGATCTCGTTGAGCCGGTCGGTGACCTTCGTCATCTCCGCGTTCGCGGCCGTGATCTCGCCCGCCCCCTTCGTCAACTGCGCGGCGTCCTGAGCGGCAGCGGCCGTCGTGCAGTCCGTCGCCCCGTTACCCAAATCCGTCAACGCTGCCGACCAGTGCTGCTGCGCCGTCCCGTCCGGGATCGGCCCGTACCTCTGCGCCGCGGTCACGTCCCCGGCCAGGGTGGTGCAGTCCGCGGACATCTGCGCCGAGTCCTGGTTCTGCCCGTCCGTGCCGATGCTCGACATGTCCTTCTGCAGGGCGTCCAGCTTGTCTTTCCCGCCGACCGCGTATCAGGCGTAGATCTTCGAGCGTGTGTCGCCTGCGGGGCTGGCCGTCGTTGCTGGCGCCGAGGATGCGGCGGGAGCAGCGGGAGATGACGTCTTGCTGCCGCTGGAGACCGCGGCGGCGGTGATGCCGACGATGGCGACGAACCCGATCACTCCGAGGCACCCGAGGCAGCCCTTCTTGCCTTTGTTGGCCTTCGGTGGGGTGTGCGCCTGGTACGGCTGCCCCTGGTACGGGTTCTGCTGGGCCCACTGCGGAGCGGGCTCTGGCTCCTGTGAAGACATGACGCCCCCGAATTGTTGAGTGTTGAACGGGAGTATGGCAGTCAGGTGGACGACCCGTGTCTGTGTCGCAAAGACGTGACGAAAGCTGCCATACGGGCAACAAACAGCCCCCGCCCGACAGTTCGAGCGGAGGCTCAACCACAGCGCCTACAGGGCGCGCACGTACATCTTGCCGCCGGGGTGCACCCCTCAGCTGGCCAGATGCGGCTCAGCGGCCTGCAGCGGCCACCGCGGACCCGACTCGGGATCCCGGCACCACACGTACTGCCGGCCCGGTTCGACGGTCACGCCGTAGTCCCACAGCTCGGTTGCCCCGTCCGTGATCCACCGGTCCCACGCGTGCTCCAGTTCGTCGACGAGCCGCCGGGGGCCGCCCTCGTGCGCGACGGTGCGGCCGCCGCCCAGGGCGGAAAGCGTTGCCCACGAGGAAGCGCCGTCGTGGAGCCACGCATTCACGCCGTCGTCGTCGACTGCCGTCGTGATCTGCACATCGGGCAGCGCGACGCGCAGTGCGAACTTCAGATGCGCGTTCTCGCGGAGCGGGTGAAGGTCCTTTGCGATCGGCCGCTCGTGGTCGGCAGGGCCGTTCCCTCGCACCTGCGCACCGTCCCGGCCGGGGTCGGTGCCGCGGGCGGGCATGAACTGCGCCAGCCCCTGTGCCCAACCCGTCGCGGACTGGCCGTCGTCGGCGACGGTGAGCGCGAAGTGCCCCAGCCGGCCCCACGGGAACACGAGCCGACCCCCTGGCCGTGTCTGGGCCACCCACGGCCAGGGCACGGTGTCGACGGCGTAGGTGGCGATGAGACGGTCGTAAGGCGCGCCGTCGGGCCAGCCTGTGGCGCCGTCGCCGACGACCACGGCCACGCCCGCGTCCACGGCGCCCAAGCGGGCTTGTGCCGCCGCAGCAAGCTCCGGGTCGACCTCCACGCTTGTCACCCGTCCAGGGCCCGCACGATGAGTCAGCAGCGCGGCGTTCCAGCCCGTTCCAGCGCCCAGCTCCAGCACCCTGTGCCCGGGTTCCAGCAGGAGGGAGTCGAGCATGTTGACGACCACGCCCTGACAGCTGAGGCTCGACGACGGCCGCCCGTCTGTGACTTGGGTGACCGCGGCCTCGTCGGGGCTGCCGTACACCATGGCCGCCCAGCCCTCCGGATCCGCCGCACGGTCCACGAGCACGTAGCCGTGCCCGTCCCAGTCCCACAAGCGGTCGGGCGCGAACCGGTGCCGGGGCAGGGCGTCGACAGCCTGGCGGATCCACGGAGAACGCTCAAACCACGCCCCGCGCTCTTCCATGGCGTCCGCCAGGCGTTGCCGCTCATCCTCGAACTCGGTCACTTCCGGTGCTTCCCATCCGGCGGCGGAGGCGGTGGCACCTCACCGTCACTGTTCCCCGGGGGCGGGGTTCCCTGGCCGGGATCGGGTTTCGGCTTCTCGTGCTCACCCATCACGCTTCCCCTCGACTCGACGGCAAGTGAGGGTCAGTCAACCCCCGCCGACGCGGCGGCGGTAGGGCGTGCTGCGCCAATACGCCCGAACGAGAACACGCCCCGGAGCGCCGCCACTAGACAGCCCTCGCAGACACATGCGGGTAGGTGTCCGGGTACTGCTCCTTCAGGTCCTGCAGCGAGAAGGCGTCCCAGTCCACGGCGATAGGGTCCGCGGCCAGCGGGAACATCGGGCAATGAATGCCGTCCCACTGCTCTTTGAAATGCAGCAGCATCAGTTCGCCCTCAGCGACGCCCCCGTAGCAGGGCTGCCTACAGGAGCTGCGCAGGTAGACGATGCCGTCATCAGTACGGATCGAGACCACGATGTGCTCCTTCAAGTTGAATGTGCGGCGAGGATACGGGCCCACATCCGACCTTCACGATCATTTCGCATTCCGGCGGCCACAGCCTGTATATTCCGCCGCCGCACGAAGACCGTCACGCCGCCCGGCTCGACTCCCACACACCGATGTCCGCCAGGGTCACCACCCGCCGTCCCCCCAGCCGGTCCGGCCACACCCGCCGCCGCGACCACCACACTGACGCGAACCGCTGCACTCCGGCCTGCCGTGCACCCACACACGGCCCGTCGCCGTCACCGCTATCCGACGGCCACACCCACGGCACACGGCCCGCTCAGCCGCCATCAGTCGGCCTCGTCCAGCCACACGATCTCGGTGGCCCCGTTGTGCCCATGAACGAACTCGACATCCGCGACCCCGCCCTGCCAGAACACAGCCGATGCCCGCTCACCCGCCCACCGCACCGACGCTGTACCGTCCGGCCACAGCACACCCCACGCCACCACACCCGTCCCCGATGCGCCCGTCACGTCCTCATGCCGCCGCAGCACAAACCGACGCGGCACAGCAGCCGGCCGGTCCGCGGCCAACTGCTCCAGCGTCTGCTCCGAGTTCAGCAACCGCCCCACCGCCTCATCCATCACGCCTCCCCGATGCCGTCGAGGGCGGTGGTGACGGCGTCCAAAGCGTCGTTCCAGCCCTGCGAGTGCGCGACAGCAACCTCGGTCGGGTCGGGAACAGACAGCGTTAGCCGGGTACACACGCCTCGTACCCGTTCGACCTCGGCGGCGAGCCGGTCCCGCTCCGCCACTAGGGCGGCTTCCCGCTCCCGAGCCCGCAGCAACTCCTCCCGCAGGCTGGTGATCTGCTCCAACTGGCGGCGAACCGTCGCGTCCACGTCCTCACCCGGCCGCACCCGCGGCCCCGGCTCCTGCCCGGCCAGCCAGACGCGCGCCTCCGGCTCCGACGCGAACGAACCAGACTCCGGCATCACGCCACCTCCCCGGTGTCGTCCTGGGGCGCCCCAAGTGTGGCGGTGCACGTGAGTTCCACAACCGGCCCACGCCGAGCCACGATCCGCAGAGCTTCGCGGAGTTGAGGTGGAAGGCTCTCGTCCTCATGTGGCTGCACGGTCGTCGCCTGATTGGGTGCGTTGTTCATCATGATTCCTCCTAGTTTGTGATACTTCGATTGTCCCGCCAACTCCCCTTGATCGCGCCCCTGTTGGCGGTATCCGGCGGGCAAAACCGCAGGTCGCACGGCGCGAGCAGTATGACCGGACAGCCCGTCAGGTGCGCGGCCAACCAGGCAACGCGCCCCACCACTTCCCCGGTGGTTGAGGGACACGGACGCTGGCATCATCGGCGCCATGACGGATAAGCAAGGGGACGCGCAGGTCGCGGCTGTGCTTGAAAGGCATGTTCAGGAGTTCTTTGCCGGTCACTCAGTGAAGACGGCGTTCTATGACCTGGGCGACGGGCACCGTGGCATGGTGCGCGATCTGCGGATCCTTGAGGTGGGCCCCGGCCCCCGTGGGAGCTGGTGGACCTACGTCACGGTGGGGTGTTGGTCGCGCGCCAACCATCAAGGGCACGGGCTGGAGTTCCTCATGATGGCGCCGACCAGTGATCCGCGTTTCGCGGACGTGCTTGCAATGACCGCCTTCTACCACTGCGGGCCGACGCCCCATCTGCTGGATCTCGGCCACAGTGTGCCACTAGGGGAACCCTGGACGCCCGGATCGACCTGTGAGCATCTGCTCGTGAGCCTGCCCTACTTGCACGGGCCCGACCTCGAACTGTGCGCCCTGCCGAACGGGCACGCCCGCCTGCTCTGGCTTCTACCAGTCGCCGAGTCCGAGATCGCCTTCCGTCGGGAGCACGGCACCGAAGCCCTGGAACAACTCTTCGACGAGGCCGAGATCAACCCGGTCGACCCGCGTCGGGCCGCAGTCGTTTAGGGCGGATCACCCCACCCGCACGGCACCCGGCCGGATTGCGGCTGCCCCAGGCTGGCGACCAGCCCCGATCGTGTACCGAACACGCGGCAGGGGGCTGGCACATGGCCGGCATGCAGGGAGCGGCCGTCGGTGGCCTTGTAGGGCGTCACGACGCCGCAGCGGACGCACGGGGCGGGTTCGGCCCTGTACGGCCAGGCCGTCGGGGCCCCAGGCGGTCTGGGGCGCGGCGGGTGGGGTGGTTGCAGCCGCAGCCGGGGCGGTGGTCTCGGCGGACACCTAGGCGGGGGCGGGGTGGAGCTGGGCTAGGCCCTCCAGCAGGCGCAGGTATTTGACGCGCCCTGGCGGCTGCGGGTCAGTGGTGCCGTCCTCCCAGTTAGCGACCGTCTGCCGACCGGCACCCACCGCTGCGGCCACCTGGGCACGCGAGAGGTTGGCCGCCAGCCGCAGGCGTAGGCGCTCGGCCGGCTCCGGCATCCGCGCCGACAGCCGCGCCTCCTCCAACAACGCTTCCACACTGTCGAATTGGCCATCACTCATACCCCAGACCTACACCATACTAGGCGCACATTAGGCAGTCATTGGGCATCAATTTGCGGCCGGTGTCACGCAGCACACGGTGGGTGGTGATCGCCATTCCGGCCTTGCCCGACGGGGCCCGGATGGCATGGAGAGAGCGGGCCCGGGCGGGAGCTGGTCGTGGGTGACGAGGCCGGCGTCGAGAAGTTCGCGCAGCCGGTCGGCGAGCATCTTGGTGCTGATGCGGTCGATGGCGGCGTGTAGTTCGCCGAAACGGGCGGGCGGCCAGGGTGCGGAGGATGATGCCGTTCCACTTCTGGCCGAGGGCCTGGAACGCGGCGATGCGGTCCGCGTCGGCCGTCAGCAGCGCGGGGGTGCCTCTATGTCTTTCGTCAAGCGAGGCGCGGGGTTCTGGCTTCGTAGAAGGTGCCGTCGCGGAGCATCGCGAACAGCACGCTGATGCGGTGACGGGCCAGGCGGAGAAGAGCCTGCGTGTGTGTCTTCCCGCGGGCTCGGCATCGGTCGTAGTAGGAGCGGGAGGCGGGATCGTGCAGGGCAGCGAACGCAGACAAGAACATTGCCCGTTTGAGTTGCCGGTTGCCGCCTCTGGGCGCGTGTTCGCCGTGGATCGAGGTCCCCGAAGACTTCGTCGTCGGGGCGAGGCCGGCGTAGGAGGCCAGGTGGGCGGCGGTGGGGAAGCTGGTGCCGTCGCCGACGGTGACCAGCAAGGTGGCGGCGGTCCTGACCGCGACCCCCGGAATCGAGGTCAGGACCTTGGAAAGAGGGTGCTCCTCCAGCAGGGCCTCGATCTGGGCCTCCAGGGCCCGGCGCTGTTCGTGAACGGCGGCGAGCGAGCGGGCCAGGGACGGGATCACGATGTCGAGCGTGCCGGTGCCCGGGACCACGACGGTCTGCTCGTCGAGCGCGTCGAAGACCTCGTCGATCAGCCGCTGGGCCATGCGCGGGGCCTTGGGCCGGATCACCTCAACGAGCCTGCGACAACCGGCCTTTCGCAGCGCGGCCGGGGAACCGTAGCGTTCCAGCAGCCAGGGCACGGACTGGTGGTCCAGCCGCGGCCCGAGCACGCGCTCCAAGCTGGGGTGGAACTGGGTGAGCAGGCCGCGTATCCGGTTGGAGGTGCGGGTGGCCTCGGCCGCGAGGTCCTGGTCGAAGCCCACCAGAACGGTCAGCTCGGCGGTGATCTCGTCGGTCAACTGAAGCGACCGCAGGGTGTGCGGCATCGTCCGGGCTGCGTCAGCGATGACCGCGGCGTCCTTCGCGTCGGTCTTCGCCTCGCCCGGATACAGATCGGCGATCCGCCGCATTGCCAGGCCCGGCAGGTAGGCGACCTTGCAGCCCGCGTCCCGGGCGACGGTGAGCGGAAGGGCTCCGATGGAGGCAGGCTGGTCCACGATCACCAGGACGGTCCCGAACTTCGCCGCGAGCTTGTCGAACACGGCCCGCAACTTCGGCTCGCTGTTGGGCAGCTGCTTGTCGAAGACCTTCTTGCCGGCCGGAGTCAGCCCGTGCCCGTGATGGGCGCTCTTGCCGACGTCCAGGCCGAGGAAGACGCCCACGTCGTCAATGTCGTACAACCCGTCCTCCCGAACAGGGCTCGTGCGGTGCTGGCCGGGGCGATGGCGCCGTACTCGCGCATCCACGTTATGCAGACCTGCCGCCCGCGGGATGCCGGGCATTGCGCTCGGCGGGGCGGTAGTCGGACCTCTCATCAGCGTCTCCAACGGCACCCCTCGGGCCCGGTGACACCACCCCCCAGGTCATGCGTTCGACAGGGGGAACAGTCATGCCGGGCCCGGAGGCCAGCGGCCCTCTTGCAGGACCGCGAAGAACATAACGGGGGGGGTGGGCTGCCATCGGTCGTGCGGTCCTGCGTCTTTGGTGGTGCAGCATGTGGGTGAGTGGGCCGCAGCCGGCCGGGGGGTGCCAGCTGCGGCCCCGGGGGCCGCCTCGCCCGCTCCAGTGGTGCGAGGCGGCAGCACATGGGGTCAGGGCAGGAGGACGGCCTTGCCCTGGTTGCGGTGGGCCTCCAGGGCGGCGTGGGCCTGGGCGGCCTCCGCCAGGGGGTAGGTGCGCCAGATCGGCACGGTGAGCTTTCCGGCGGCGGCGAGCTGCACCAGCTCCGGCAGGGACTGGCCGCCCTGGTCGGCGCTGCCGGCGCTGAAGCGGACGCCGTGCTGCTGGGCGGACATGTCGGCGATGGTGATGACCTTCCCCGCATCGCCGGTCAGGGCGACAGAGTCGGCGAGCACGCCGGCGCCGGAGGCGTCGAACACGAAGTCGATGCCGCCCGGTGCGGCGGCCTTGACCCGCTCCAGCCAGCCGTCACCGTAGCGGACGGCGGTGGCGCCGAGGGCGATGACGCGCTCCAGGTCGCGCTCGGCGGCGGTGCCGATGACGGTGATGCCGCGGGCGACAGCCAGCTGCACCGCGATGAAGCCCACGCTGCCGGCGGCGCCGTGGACGAGCATGGTCTGGCCCGCCTGCACGCCGAGCTGCCGAAGGACCCGGTGCGCGGTCTGGCCGACCGTGACCAGGGAGGCGGCGACCTCCCACGACATCGCCTCGGGCTTGGCCACCGGCTGTTCCAGCAGGGCGTACTCGCTGTAGCTGCCGCCGACGGTGGCGCCGAGGACCTCGTCGCCCACGGCCGCGTTGGCTCCCTGGCCGACGGCGTCGACGACGCCGGCCGCGTCCAGGCCGGGGATCACCGGGAAGCGCGCGGGGGCGGCTTTGGCCATCAGGCCGGAGCGGATCTTCATGTCGAGCGGGTTCACGGAGGCGGCCCGCACCCGGATCCGAGCCTGGCCCGGGCCCGGCTTCGGCGGCGCGACTTCGGTCAGCCGCAGCACCTCGGGCGAGCCGTACTCGGAGAAAGTGATCGCAGTGGACATCGGGAACTCCCAGGTGGAGACAGGTGGGGAAGGGAACGGCACGCTGTGACTCACTGTGCGGTCACGACGTCTGCCGCGCTGGTGGGCGCGCCGCTCAGACGGCGAGGGTGGGGTAGTCGGTGTAGCCGCGGTGGTCGCCGCCGTAGAAGGTGGCCGGGTCCGGGGTGTTGAACGGGCCGCCAGCGGCCAGGCGGGCCGGCAGGTCGGGGTTGGCCAGGAACAGCGCCCCGTAGGCGATCATGTCCGCAGCTCCGTCCTCGATCAGGGCCAGGGCGTCGGGGCCGGTGGCCTCGGGGTGGGTGAAGGGGTTGAGGATGAACGTGCTGGGCCAGGCCTTGCGCAGCCGCGTGGTCAGGTCGCGGTCCGGGCCCTCCAGCAGGTGCAGGTAGGCCAGGTCCAGGCCGGCGAGCCGTTCCAGTAGCGCCTCGTACACCTCGGCCGGGTTGTCCTCGGCGATGTCGTTGTACGGGTTGCCGGGCGAGATCCGCAGGCCCACCCGGTGGCTGCCGATCGCCTCGGCCACGGCGGTGGTGACCTCGACGGCGAAGCGGATCCGGCCCTCGACATCGCCGCCCCAGGCGTCGGTGCGCCGGTTGGTGTTCGGCGCGAGGAACTGGTGGACCAGGTAGCCGTTGGCGCCGTGGATCTCCACACCGTCAAACCCGGCCTCGACGGCGCCCTTCGCCGCGTCGACGAAGTCGTCGATCGTCTGCCGGATCTCCGCCTCGCCCAGCTCCTTCGGCGTCACGAAGTCCTTCGGGCCCTCGTGGGTGAACACCTGGCCGTTGGCGGCCACCGCCGACGGCCCCACCGGCACCAGACCCTCGGGCAGCAGGCTGGGGTGGCTGATCCGGCCGGTGTGCATCAGCTGCGCGAAAATCACCCCGCCCTTCCGGTGTACGGCGTCGGTCACCGTCCGCCACGCCGCCACCTGCCTGGGCGTGTGCAGACCCGGGGTGTCGGGGTAGCCCTGGCCGACCGGCGAGGGCTGGATGCCCTCGGTGACGATCAGCCCGGCGCCGGCGCGCTGCGCGTAGTACGTCGCCATCAGCTCCGTCGGCTCCGCGCCCGGCCCGAACGCACGGCTGCGGGTCATCGGCGCCATCGCGATACGGCTGGCCAGGCGGCGGCCGCCCAGGACGATCGGATCGAAAGCAGTGGTCATGATCTCTTCCCTCGCAAGGAGTGATGGGCGGTGGCCTCGGCACATCCACCGTAACGGATACCTGTCCGAACAAGTAAATGCTTGAAAGCCATTCCCTGCCGTCGTGTGATGCACCACACGTGCCTTCACCAGGAAAGATTGCGGACGAGAGGCAGAAGTGCCAGGGAAGGGTCACAGTTGCGCGGTAGCGTTAGTTGCTCAACCAGGGAAGCGAGGAAGAGATGACGCAATCCACGTCGGCAACCGGGAAAGCTCCTGCAGGAACGGGGCAGGAGGCGAGCGTTCCGGTGCCGGCCGCCGCCGGCGGTGGGCCCATCAGCCACGCGATCTTCCGCCTCGCCCGCCTGCACCGCATGTTCGCCGGACAACTGCTGCGCCGCATCGGCCTGCACCCGGGCCAGGAACTGGTCATGATGCACCTGTGGGAACTCGGCGCCCAGCGCCAGACCGACCTGGTGCGGCTGCTTGACTCCGACGCCGCCACCATGACCCGCACCGTCCAGCGCCTGGAACAGGCCGGCTTCGTCCGCCGCCGCCCCTCCCCCACCGACAAGCGCGCATCCCTCATCGAACCCACCGCAGCCAGCCACGCCCTGCGCCGCAAGGTCGAGCAGAGCTGGAGCCAGCTCGAGGACCTCGTGACCGCGGGCCTGACCGCCGACGAGCGCACTGCGGCCCTGCACACCCTGGAGCAACTGGAGCAGAACCTCGTGCGGGCCTCCGCCGATCCCGCAGGCGCAGACACCGAGCGGTAGTAGTGGTTTTCCGAGGGACGGCCCACGGCGGTCGGACGACCGGCCCGCCTACGGCTCGCCGCCGTCCTCCTCGCCGGCCGATGGTTCGCGCAGCGGCCGGCGCCCGGCCTCCTGCGGGCGGAAGAACGCGTAGCGGCCGAGGAAGTTGATGTGGCCGAACTGGAGCGGGGACAGGCGGGCGAGCAGGTCGTCGGTGATGGGGAAGCCATCGGCGGCGAGCTGCTTGGCCGCGCGGTCCAGGTAGAGGCTGTTCCACAGCACCACCGCGTTGAGGGCCAGGCCGAGCGCGCCGAGCTGGTCCTCCATGCCCTCGCGGTAGTTGAGACGGGGACCAGATCCTTGGAGACGGGACAGGATGGGGTGCCGGCCGGCAACGGCAGGCCGGTGTCCGTTGTCACGGAAGTCAGCCGCGTTGTCAACGAAGTTAGGACCGGTTTCTCAACCTCCAGCGCTGGTGGCTGCTCGCCCATGGCCGGGGCCCCCACGCCGCCCCCGTTCACCAGCCCTGGCGACCGGGTGTCGGGCTCGATGAAGTCTTGGAGTGCGTCGGTGCTGACGACGGCGAGAGGCGTCGGTCTTCGGCAAATGGCCGACTGAGGGCGGCAAGAACGACTGAAGATCTACTTCCGCGTGATTACAGAGTGTCCTGAAGATGTGACGGAGCCCGTTACTGCTGCTGACACTGGCGACACGCTCACAGTTCGGTTGATGGCTCCACTCCCGCTGCCTCGTCCAGGAGGACGCAAGCATCATGTACACCATCACCTCTGGTTACATCTCGCCATACTTCGTCAACACCCCAGAGCGGGCCACGACTGAGTTCGATGACGCATATGTCCTGCTCGTTGACAAGACCATCAGCGTAGTCCAGCCGCTGCTCCCGATTCTCGAAGCCGTGGTGAGGAGCGGCCGCTCGCTTCTCATTGTGGCCCGCGATGTTGACGGCGAAGCGTTGACCACCCTGGTGCTCAACAAGCTTCGCGGCGGCCTCAAGGTCTGCGCCGTCAAGGTGCCCGGACCCGACTTCTCCGACACGCTGGCGGCGTTGGCCCAGGCCACCGGCAGCTACGTGGTCAGTGACGACGCGCTCGAGAAGCCGGAGGAACTGGACCTCGACGACCTGGGGACGGACAAGCCGCACGTGGTGGTGACCAAGGACCGCGCCTTCCTGTCCGAATCGAAGATCCCCGAGGAAGATATCCCTCACCTGATCCCCACGAGCGAGGCCACCCCTGGCGGCATCCTCCTGCCGTCCGGCCCGTTTCTTGATGATTCCGCGCAGTAAAGGGGTATGGATCAGGCGGCTGGCGCGACCTGCTGCGGGGTGACGGGCTGGTGGGTCATCGCTGACACGGTCCTTGAGATGGCTGGGTTGGATGGCACAGCGACTCACTTCGCTGACGTCAGGCTGCCGGTGTCGGGTGCCCTGCGTCAGTGGATCTTGAGTGCGGGTCATCGAACCTTGACGGCCACGAGTACGGGTCAGCGAAGTGTGAGCAGTGGCTGAAGCCGCTGGCGAGAGGAGGGAGCGCGGCATTCGGTGTGCCGAGCCCGCGAAGCGCGGATCGTCGGGCGGATAGGACGCGGAATACCCAACCCAGGCTTCGACGCTACAGGATGCAACAAAAGATCCCAGATGTAATGAAATTGGCTACTTCAAGGAAGTGGACATCATGGGACAGCTCGATGAGAAGGTCACCCTGGTGACCGGTGGATCGACCGGTATCGGGCTGGCCATCGCCCGCCGGTTCGCCGCCGAAGGCGCCACCGTCTACCTCACCGGCCGGCACAAGACCGAGCTGGACGCGGCCGTGGAAGCCATCGGCGAACGTGCCATCGGCGTTCAAAGCGATGCGTCGAATCTCGATGATCTCGACCGCCTCTTCGCGACGATCCAGGAGCGCAGCGGACGGCTGGACGTCGTCGTGGCCAACGCCGGCGTCGCCGAACTCGCCCGACTGGGCGAGATCACCGAGAAGCAGTACGACAAGACTTTCGACATCAACGTCAAGGGGACGCTCTTCACCGTCCAGAAGGCACTACCCCTGCTGCCGGACGGCGCCTCGGTGATCGTGCTCTCCTCCACCAATGCGTCGATGGGCGTCCAGGCCATGAGCGTCTACAGCGCCACCAAGGCCGCCGACCGCAACCTCGCCCGCACCTGGGCCGCCGAGCTCGCAGGCCGCGGCATCCGGGTCAACGCCATCAGCCCCGGCCCGATCGAGACTCCCGGCATCCGCGGCCTGGGGACCCCGGCACAGGCCCCGGCACAGGGTGAACAGCAACTGGCGGACGCGCTCGCGACGATGGTTCCGCTCGGCCGGATCGGACGCGCCGACGAAGTCGCCGCCGCAGCCGTCTTCCTCGCCTCGGACCAGAGCTCCTTCACCACCGGGGCCGAACTCTTCGTCGACGGCGGCCTCGTCCAGATCTGAACCCCGATCGGCGACCAAGGGACAGCCATGCCCCGGCGCCCACCCCACGCTCGGCCCCGGCAGCGGCGTAGGAAAAACCGTCATGTACGGAAGGAGACCCCGCCTAGCATCTACTCATGACCGCGGATGACGCCGCTCAGCAGTGCCCGATCCCAATGCCAACCGCCGGCTGATGGACTGCCATATGCCCATTGGCATCCGCACGAGGAGTACTTCGATCCGCACGGGTTCAGGATTATGTTGAATGCGCTGGTTCCGAACCTCAGGAACGTGACCTGGTTGCTTCAGAAGCAGAAGGCGCAGCTCGTGGGCTTCGACGAGTGGTACCCCCGGTTCCAGCAGGAGTCTGGTAGCAGCGAGATCATGCGGTGGATCGTCAAGTCTCGCAATCGCATCACGAAAGAAGCTGATCTGGAGCTACTGAGTGAGCTCCAGATCGTGTGGCAGCAGGACTGGCTGCAGCGAGTCCTCGGCACCTCATCGAAGTTTCGCCCAGGATGTCGATCCGCGAGATCTGGACGACGTCATGCGTCGGTATCGGCCGCCGTACGGGACCATGACCGTGAGGCGGCGCTGGGTGGACAAAGCGTTGCCTGAATGGGAGTTGCTGGACGCGACGAGCGAGGCGTACGCGCAACTTGAAGCACTGCTCGCCGAGGGACATCGGGTGGCAGGTGTGGAGGTGTGCGACCGGCCGGTTCGGCGCCGCCGACGAGCCGCAGGGCAGGGTGCGGGGAAGCGAACTCGCCGAGTTGAGGTGCCGTTAACGAACGGCAAACCAATCGACATGTAGCTGAACGTGATGCTTGGACCGTGTCCTCCATGGCTATTTGCCGTTTTGAGGTGAGAGAGCAGGCGGTCGCGAACACTGGGGTGCACATGACGTCCACTTCCCCTCATGGAGAGCTGATTCGTGTCGGTGTCGTAGGTCTGAGCGCGAGCGGCGGTTGGGCGGCCACCGCCCATGTGCCGGCGCTGGCTGGGCTCGGCGGATACGAGTTGCGGGCGCTGAGCGCCAGCAGCGCCGAGTCGGCGCGTGCCGCCGGCGAGAAGTATGCGGTGCCGCTGGCCTTCGACAGCGCGGAGGGGCTGGCCCGCAGTGAGGAAGTCGATCTCGTGGTGGTGACGGTGAAGGTTCCGCACCACCTGGAGCTCATCCGACCCGCGCTGGAAGCGGGGAAGATGGTGTTCAGCGAGTGGCCGCTCGGTGCCGACCTCTCGCAGGCCGAGGAGCTGGCCGACCTCGCGCATCGCAGAGGTGTGCTCACAGGAGTCGGCCTGCAGGCGCGGTCGGCTCCGCCGCTTCGGTATCTGCGGGACCTGGTCGCCGACGGCTACGTGGGGCGGGTGCTGTCGACCAGCATGCTCGGGTCGGGCTGGATCGGGGGCGCCACTTACGACGACAACTATGCGTACGTGCTGGACGTCACGAGCGGCGCCACGCTGCTGTCGATCCCCTTCGGGCACTCGGTCGACGCGTTGACCATGGTGCTCGGGGAGTTCCGCGAGGTGTCGGCTCTCATCGAGAACCTCCGCCCGGAGGTCGTCCACGTCACGAGCGGGGCGGTCGCGGCCAAGACCGCAGAGGACCAGATCGCCGTCACCGGTGTGCTGGAGTCGGGGGCCGTGGCCGCGATGCACTTCCGCGGTGGGACGTCCCGCGCCACCACGTTTCATTGGGAGATCAACGGCACGGACGGCGATGTCGTCGTCAAGGCCGACCAGGCTCAGTGGTGGTATGGGGGGCTGCGGCTGTACGGCGCCAGGGGCAGCGATGGCGCGCCGATCGAACTTCCGATTCCCGCCCGTTATCAACGGTCGCTGACACAATGGACCGAGCGAGCCGCCGAGCCCGCCTGCAACGTCGCCCACGAGTACGCGCTTCTGCGCGACCAGATCACCGGGAACCTTGCACCGGACGAGGACGGCGTTCCCGACTTCCGGCACGCCGTCCGGCGGCACGGCATGCTGGAGCGGATCAGAGAAGCGGCACGCACCGGACGGAAGGTCACACTCGCAGGCCAAGGCGCGTAGGCCCCGAAGCGAGTCAGGTCCCGAGTGGGCGTTTAGACATGAGTTATGGTGCTAGGTCGCCCTTGCGGCCAGGGGCCTTCGATGGGATTCGCGTCGTATATGCGTCTCCACGGCCTTCCGTGATCCGGCCTCGGAGTCCGTTTGATCCGCTTCTCGCAACTCGATTCCGTCTGGCTTGTTGATGCCCCGGAAACTCCCATCCCGTCAAGTAACCCCGTCAGCAGGACGGATGGCGTAAAAGCCCTTCCGTGACACAGCGGAAGCCGTATCCCAGCGACCTGTCCGACGCCCGATGGGCCCTGATCGAACCGACCTTAACCGTCTGGCGGAAAGCCCGGCTCGACCGCAGACCCACCGGCCAGCCGGCCTCCGTCCAACTGCGGGATGTCTTCAACACCATCCTTTACGTCAACCGCACCGGAATCCCGTGGAAATACCTTCCCCACGACTTCCCGAACCACGGCACCGTCTACGCCTACTACGCAGCCTGGCGCGACGAGGGAATCTTCGCTCAACTCAACTACGACCTCACCGGCCTGGCCCGCGTCAAAGGAGGACGCAAGCCCCAACCCACCGCATCCGTCATCGACACCCAGAGCATCAAGACCTCCACCAACGTGCCCCTGACCAGCCAGGGAACGGACGCGGGGAAGAAGATCGTCGGCAGGAAGCGGGGCATCATCACAGACACCCTCGGCCTGCTCCTGGCCGTGACCGTCACTGCCGCAAGCCTGTCGGAAAACGCCCTGGGAATACGACTGCTCGACCAGGCCAAGAAAACCTACCCCACCATATCCAAGAGCTGGGTCGACACCGGCTTCAAGAACGCCGTGGTCGAGCACGGCGCCCGCCTCGGAATCGACGTCGAAGTCGTCAACAGAAACCCCGATACCCGCGGCTTCCACGTCGTCAAAAGGCGCTGGGTAGTGGAACGAAGCCTGGGATGGATCATGCTCCGTCGGCGTCTGGCCCGCGACTACGAGAGCCCTCCCCGCCAGCTCCGAAGCCATGATCCACATCGCCTCGATCGACAACCTCACCAAGCACATAACGGACGAGGCCACACCCACCTGGCGAGGCACCTACTAGGGCATAAGGGGTGATCGACCTAAATCAAATGCCCTCTGATGACCGCACCCGACCACCGAGCCGAGATGATCATCCGCTTCGCGATCTGGGACCAGATCACCGGCACCGCGGCCCGACCAAGGCCCGGCACTCGGCCCCGCCACGCCGCCATACGCCAACACCCCCGACAACGTGACTACGCCCGTCCATCGGGTCCGGCGCCACCCGCCGAGCTCCTTGCTCCCACTGATCGCCGCCATTAGCGGGAACCTTCCGGAGATCAGGGACCTGCGCAGCAGTCCGGGAGGCCACCTCTACGCCCTGTGGGCTCTCGCCGACGTCGCCCGGGTCGCCCTGACCTCCGGCAACGAGTACCGCGGCACCCCCGCGACCGAAGCGGATCTGCGGGAGATCCTCCACTGCTACTTCAACCTCGACGAGCCCATGCACCGCGAACCGCCTGGGGGACAACGGCTGAAGCGGTTCCTGCTGCGCTGTCGGCAGCCCTCGACCGGCCCGGCGGTCATCCCGCCAGCACGCCGTCGGCCGCGTCGCCCACGCCGAGCGGGCGCTGGTCCGACTCGCTGGGGCAGGGCGCGTTCAGGTGCTTGGCCGCCCACTGCCCCAGCTCGGCCAGGGCGGGCTCCAGCGCGTTGCCCGCTTCGGTCAGCCGGTAGGAGACCCGCAGCGGAGGGCCGGCGTCCACCTCCCGCAGGAGCAGGCCGGCCTCGCCGAGTTCGGTGAGCCGCTCCGACAGCATGCGCTCGCTGATGCCCGGGATGGCCCGCCGCAGATCGGCGAAGTGCACGGGCCCTGGAATCAGGGTGACGACGATCATGCCCGTCCACCGCTTGCCGAAGAGCTGGAAGACGCGCGCCAGGCCCTCGTCGATCTTCCTGCACGCCTGCTCGCTGTGATTCACCATGCCCCCAGGGTAGCCTTCGGTAGCAACTTCGGAAAAGTAAGTGGCTATGTTATTACTAGCTACGGAAGAAAGTTTCCCTAACACCTCTGGAGCTCCCCATGGCCACCCTGCTGCACCTCGACTCCTCCGCCCTGCCCTACGGCTCCGCCTCGCGCGACGTCACGGCCACCTTCCGCAAGGCGTGGGAGGAGCGGCACCCCGAGGGCACGGTCGTCTACCGCGACCTTGCGGCCGAGCCGCTGCCGCACATCTCCGCTGCTGGCATCACGGCCGGCTTCACCGACCCGGCCGACCACACGGACGAGCAGAAGGCCGCTTCCGCCCTGCGCGCCGAGCTGGCCGCGGAGCTGGAGAACGCGGACGCGGTGCTCATCGGCGCCCCCATGTACAACTTCACGATCCCCTCCAGCCTCAAGGCGTGGCTGGACCAGGTGATCATCATGGGCCGTACAGGCGGCGAGAACTCCTCCGTGGCGGGCAAGCCCGTCACCGTCGTCGCCAGCCGCGGCGGCTCCTACGCGCCCGGCACCCCGCGCGAGGACTTCGAGTTCGCGGCCAGCTACCTGGAGAAGGTGCTGACCGGCCTGCTCGGCCTCAAGGTCGACGTCATCACGCCCGAGCTGACCCTGGCCCGTTCCGTCCCGGCGATGGCCGGCCTGATCGACATGTCGGACGCCTCCCGCGCCCAGGCCCACGAGGAGGCCGCCGCCAAGGCCAAGGCCCTCGCCGCCAGCCTCTCCGCCTGATCAACACCCCGGGCAGTACACCGACACGACGCAGACCGAGCCCGACCTGCGCCACCGTCACTGACGTCGTTGCGGGGGCCGGGGCCGCCCCGCCCCCGCAACGATGAAGGCCCCCAACCGCTGCCCCGCCACCCGCCGCGGCTGCGCCACCAGGCGGGAGCAGGCGCGGAACGCACGGGCCCGCGACCCCACACCTCACCCAGTCCGGCGTTGTCCACTTGGCCGAGGGGTTGCCCGATCATGGGATGGTCTTGGGGTTGCTGGTCGGGCGGGCGGGGCTGTTCATGGACGTGGTTGAGCTACCCACCCTCCAGGAACCGGTGGTCGTCCCGTCCGGCCAGCGTGAGCGCTGCTCCGTGCATCAGGGAGCAGGTGTCGATGGCCGACTCCGGATGTCCGTCGGGGTAGTTGACGTTGCGTCGCTTCTCGGCGCGCAGGACCACCTCCTCAAGGTCGGCCCACGTGCGGATGATGGTGGCGACCTGGGGGTGCACGGGGAGGGGCGGGACGAGGCGGATTCCTTCCCCCGTGCTTCTTTGCTACCCGCGGTGCACGCAGTAGAGGGTGTCGTTGAGGGCGGCGAGGGCTGGGCTGACCGCGCTCTGGACGCCGGGCCCCGGAGGACGACCAGGAGAAGCCGTCGAACGACGCGTGGTGCAGGTGCTGGTCGCGGCCGAGGATGACGCAATGGAGCTTGTTGCCGTAGGCGGCCAGGGCCGGGGCGACGTCCGTGCGCCCCGAGGGGAGGGGAGGTGTCCTGGCTCCAGGTGCTGCCGTTGGTAGCCGGGCGAAGTCCTCGCCCAGGACGTCGCGCTCGTGCTGCTCGGCGGGCAGCTCCCGCAGCGCCGCCACCGCGGCGTCGACCGGAGGCCGATGTCCCCAGCCGAAGCGAGGCCTGAACGTGCCCCACATGACAGAAAGTCTGATTCTGCGCAGACCTGCGAGATCAGGTTGACAACCCCAGATAACCGTCGCAGGCAGCCGTCTCGGCCTTCGGCAGGGATGCCTCGGCCCAGCGTCCAAGTTCGACCAGTGCGGGCCGCAGCCTGGCCCCGCTCTCTGTCAAGTGGTAGCTGACCCGCAGTGGTGGTCCGGCGTCGACCTCCCGCAGGACGAGGCCTGCGGCGGCCAGCTCGGAGAGTCGGTCGGAGAGCACTCGTTCACTGATCCCCGGGACCGTGCGTCGGAGGTCGGCGAAGTGGACCGGGCCGCTCATCAGTGAGGCAACGATCAGGCCCGTCCAGCGCCTGCCCAGCAGCTACGCGCTCCACCGCACTGCCCGATTCCGTGCGGAACGACCCGTCCTGGTCGGGCCCTCGCAGTCCCGGTTCCGTTGGCATGCGACCTACCTGTAACATCCGTCGTAGCTGCGGAAAAGTAAGTACGTATGTTATTAATAGCTCCATACGAAAACTCACTCTCTGTCTCACCGTGAAAGGCGATCGCAATGGCGAGCCACACCAACCCCGCCCAGCCCTCCACCAGACTGTCCGACCTCAGCGCCGGGCCCTGGGTCCTGGACGCGACCAAGTCATCAGTGGAGATCAAGCACAAGTCGATGTGGGGGCTGGCCACGATCAGGGCCGCCTTCACCAAGCTCAGCGGCGAAGGCGAGATCGGCCCCGACGGTTCCGCGCACGGCACGCTGACCGTCGAGGCCGCGTCGATCCTCAGCAAGCAGGCCAAGCTCGACACCCACCTGCGCTCTGCGGACTTCTTCGATGTCGAGAGGTATCCGACGTTCACCTTCGCCGCCACTGGCGTCGTCGCCGACGGCGCCGGAATCGCCAAGGTCACTGGCCGCCTCACTGTGCTCGGTACGACCCGCCCGCTCACGTTCACCGCCCGCGCCACTGCCGTCGGCCCAGACGACGTGACCCTCAGCGGCGAGGTCGCCATCGACCGCAACGACTTCGGCATGGGCTGGAACAAGGCCGGAATGATCAAAGGCCTCACCACCGTCACCCTCACCACCCGCTTCACTCGCCGCTAACCCGCCGTTCCCGGAGCCGGACCTGCGGTTGGTCAGGATCAGCCTGGTGAGGGTCCGTACGGTCACGAGCGCGGTGACGGACAGCCGTCGACGGGAAGCCCGCATGCCCACCGGTTGTTGATGGTCTGCAAGTACCTGACATGCGCTTTCGTCATCCGTAACGCAGACTCTCGGCACCGGATGTCAGTAGCTGTCCGGCTGTCAGTCCGCAGGGGCGTGTAGCGATTTCTTCCGGATCGCGGTGGTCTTCGCGATGATGGCCTGCCGGGTTCTCTCGCACTCCAGCGCATGGGCCGGATCGGCGGCGGCCTGGGCGAAGACGTCCCTCCTGGCCGCCGCAGGCAGCGCGCCCTACCGCCCTCGTGGTGCTGCTCGCGCCAGGGGCGGCGGGCCGGCGGCTGCTTAGAGTAGGCCGCCGAGGTCGGCGCGGGCCTGGAATCCGCCGGCGCCGACCATCAGGGACAGCTCGCCGACCGCGCGGTTGGCGGTGTCCACGGCGGTGGCCTTGGCGGAGCGGGACCAGGTGTCGGTCCAGGGGTGGCCGGCGGCGGCCAGGCGGGCGCTGGCGAGAGCCTGGATACGCGGCCAGGCCCACGCAATCCTGGCCTGCGACTTCTTCACCGTCACCACCCTCAATGGCGCGACCGTGTACGTCTTCGCCGTCATCGAGCACGGCAACCGCCGCGTCCGCATCCTCGGTGCGACGGCCCATCCCACCGCGGCCTGGGTTACCCAGGCCGCCCGGAACCTGGTGATGGACCTTCAGGATGCCGGCGCCACGGTCACACAGCTGATCAGGGACCGCGACAGCACGTACCCCCGAGCGTTCGATGCAGCCTTCGCCGCCGACGGCATCGAGATCGTCACCACCGGCATCCGCGTCCCCCGCATGAACTCCATCATGGAACGCCGGGTGCAGACCTGCAGATACGAGCTCCTCGACCGCACTTTGATCTGGAACCAGACCCACCCGCTCCACACGCCCGGCGAGTTCGAGTCGTTCTACAACGAGCACAGGCCACACCGCGCCCTGCACAGCGCGGCGCCCCTGCGACCAGCCCCAGAACTGATCGCGGACCGCGACCGCCTCGACGTCCACCGACGTGACCGACTCGGCGGAATCCTCCATGAGTACGCGCACGCCGCCTGACCTGCGTGGACGGAATAATCGGCACCCGCAGTAACACGGTCCGCTGCGCTGTAGCTCCCGGCTAGCCCGGATGCCCTGCCGAGACCGCCGAGCGAGCTCCCCTGCACCGCTGCCGGCCGCCGAGAGCTGCCCCTGTGACCTGCCCAGCTCCACGGCAACAGTAACCGCTGCCCTGGCTCGCCGCGCCTATCGTGAAAGGAGAGACCGGCGGTGGCGAGGCGAGACAGACGTGATGGAACCTGAGATCGACTACAGAGCGGTGTTCCAGGCCCTTCCCGGTGCGATGGCGCTGTTGACCCCGCAACTGGTCTACGCAGACGTCAACGAAAAGTTCCTGCGCACGTTGAGCCGCACCCGCGGGCAGGTAATCGGCCGCTACCTGCCCGACGACTACGCCCACATGCCGAACGACCCCGGCGCGGCCGTGGTGCGCAACATCCAAGCGTCGATGCACCGGGTGACCGAAAGCGGTGAGCCCGACATCATGGAGCTACAGCGCTACGACATTGAGGACCCCGACCGGCCCGGGGTGCGAGGCGAACGCTACTGGAGCATGATCAACGTTCCCGTCTTCGACTCCGACGGGCGGATGGCACTGCTGATGCACCGGCTGGAGGAGGTCACCGAACTCATCCACGCCCGCGAAGTCGCACTGAGCTTGCAAGAGGCGATGCTGCCCGCTCCCCGCCCGGTCGGGCGCCACCCGGCAGCCGTACGCTACCGGCCCGCCATCGACGCGCTGAACGTGTGCGGCGACTGGTACGACCTGGTCGACCTGCCCGGCGACCGCATCGCGGCCGCCGTCGGCGACGTTGTAGGGCACGGCTTGCCTGCAGCCCAGGTCATGGGACAACTGCGCAGCGCGCTGAGCGCCGCCTCCCTCGCTGCCGACGGCCCCGCCCGGACCCTGGAAGTCCTCGGACTGTACGCCCGCTCCGTCGACGGCGCCGAGAACACCACAGTGGCCAACACGTTCATCGACTGGGACACCCACACCATCACCTACAGCAGCGCCGGCCATCCCCCGCCAGCCCTCCTGCAGATCGACGGCACCGTCGAGTTCCTGGACCAGGCCACCGACCCGCCTCTCGGCGCCCGCCCCGAGCACGGCCCCCGGCCCCAGGCCACCGTGCCCTTCACCGACGGCTCCGTGCTCGCGCTGTACACCGACGGCCTCATCGAACGCCGCCGCGAAGACATCGACACCGGCCTCGCCCGGCTCGCCGACGCCCTGACTCGCCACCAGGCAACCGACCCCGAAACGCTCGCCGACGCCCTGCTGGCCGACCTGCTCCCGCTCGACGGCGTCACCGACGACACCGCCCTGGTCATCGTGCGCCTATGATCAGGAGGCCCTGTGCGTGTCGGATATTGCATCCGCGCTGGTCACACCCCTGATCCGGGGTCAGCTGTGTACAGCTGACGCGTTGGCTTCACGCGCGGAAGGGCCTGTTGGAACACGCTTGGGCCAACTGCGAGGAAGCTCGACTGTGCTGTTGCGACCGCCGCACCTCGCCCTGTCGACCGCCTTCAGCTTCATGCGGCTGTTACCGATGAGCGATCGGAAAAAGGACCTGGAGAACCTGGCGCTGCGCCACCAACTCCTCGTGCTGCACCGGCAGGTAGACAAGCCACAACTGACCTGGACCGACCGGGCGCTGCTCGCGGCCCTGCTGCACCGCATCCCCCGGATACAGCTTCGCCAGCTCCACTTGATCGTTTCTCCCGACACCGTACTGCGCTGGCACTGTGACCTGCTGCGCCGCCGCCACGCCAAGGCTCCCCGCCCCAAGCGCCCAGGCCGCCCGCGCACCGTCCGCGAACACGGCATCCCACCCGCGCCCGAACGGGAACAGACGACCTGGACCACCTTCCTGCGCTCCCAGGCCGACGCCATCCTCGCGGCCGACTTCTTCGAGACCAAGAACCCTGACCGGCTCGCCTCTGACCGTCCTGGCGGTCATCGAGCACGCCACCCGGCGCGTCCGCATCCTCGGCGTCATCGCCCACCCGACCGCGGCATGGGTCACCCAACTCGCAAGAAGTCTCGCCATGGACCTCCACGACGCCGGAGCGAGGGTGAAATACCTGATCCGGGACCGCGATGTGCGCTACCCGGCCAGTTTCGACAGCGTCCTGGCCGATGAGGGCATCGAGGTCGTCCGAACCGGCGTCCGGATGCCGCGCATGAACGCGATCACGGAGCGCTGGATCCGCACCTGCCGGACCGAACTCCTCGACCGCACCCTCGTTTGGAACCAGGCCCATCTTCACCAGGCGCTTCGTGAGTACGAGGCGTATTACAACGAGCACCGCCCCCACCGAGCCCTCCACTCGGCCGCTCCCCTGCGCCTACTGCCCGAACCGATCAACGAACCCAGCCGACTCACCCACCTCGACGTCCGCCGACACGACCGACTAGGCGGCATCCTGCACGAGTACCAGCACGAACGCGGTTCTCGGCACCTACACGGTTGCCGCCAACCCCTTGAAGCGCCAGAGCAACGCACTCATCGTCACCGTTCACTTTCACTTGCTATGAGACTGCTTGCTTTATCGAGCAAAGTAATTGTCCAGTCAATAAAATGCGAGGCTCCTTGACGCATCAAGGAGCGAGGGTGTGTACATGCCGCCGAAACCACAGCCGCTCCAGCCCCTGAGCCAGAGCGAGGAAGCTCTCGTGCGCGCGCCGAGTCGGGTAATGCTGGCACTGCCACGCGCAGTCGACACGGACATGACCCACAACGCGGGACTGCCTCTTGTCGAGCACTCGACCCTCATGCACCTGTCGAGGCTCCGCTGGGGCGTATACGGATGAGCGAACTCGCTGCCGCCTGCGACCTCTCACTCAGCGGGATGACGCGCGTCATCAACCGACTTGAGAAGCAAGGCTGGGTCCGGCGCGCCAAGTACCATCAAGATGCCCGCGGATGGAACGCCGTACTGACCGAGCCGGGGCTCGCCCGCCTGGAACGCACCTGGCCGACTCATCTGGCCAGCGTGCGACGGCATCTCCTCGACCACGTCGACGGCTACGACCTCACTCAACTCACGGCCGCCCAGAACATCGCAACCGTGCACGGGTCAGCCGCGAACCCGTGAGTCTTCAGGCGACTTATTCGAGGGCCCCCTCATGTTGTACCGTGAGAGTCATGCCACACCGGTCCACCCCCAAAGCGTCCGATGCCCCCGCCAAGCCGCTACGCCGCGACGCCCAGCGCAACAGGGACGCGATCGTGGCCGTCGCCCGCCGCGCCTTCGCCGAGCAGGGTCTGAACGCTTCACTGGAGGGCATTGCCCGCCAAGCCGGTGTGGCCATCGGCACGCTCTACCGACACTTCCCCACCCGGCTCGACCTGATCGAGACGCTCCTCAGCGAGAAGTTCACCGAATGGGTGGAAGCCGCCGAACAGGCCGCCACCATGGACGACGCCTGGGAGGGATTCCACTTCTACCTGGAGAAGTTCTGCGAACTCCAGGCCCACGACCGCGCCTTCAATGAACTGGCCTCCACCAGGCTGCCCACTGACGCGATCAATGTGCGGGTGTTCGAGCGCGCGCAGGAACTCGGCCGCCAGGTCTTCCACAACGCCCAGCGACAGGGCGTTGTGCGCGACGATGTCACCCCAGAGGACTTCGCCTTCGTCATCTGGTCCCAGGCGGGCATCATCCAGGCCACCCGCACCGTCGCCCCCAACGCCTGGCGGCGCTACCTCCACCTCCTACTGGACGCCTTCCGCGCCGAGCATGCCCACGCACTCCCCGAGCCCCCGCTGACCGTCAGCCAGGTGGATCAGACCCTGACCACCATCGGTGGCACCTGCCAGGAGTGACCGCCGGAGCGGCCCTTTCCGTACCAGGCATCCGGTAGCTCCCGCCTGGATTTTCATGCCCGGCACAGAGCACGGCGCAGCCGCGGCGACAGCAAGACGGCCTGCCCGTGATGAGCCTCACCACGAAACATGAGGCACCCCTCGGATTATTTGTTACAGTCGAAACATGAGGGTCACCTCCGGTTGATGTCGGCGCCACAGCAGCGCCGCAACGGTTCTCCACCGCTCAACCATCTCTGGCCCTACCTACCGAAACAGCGCCCACCGCCCGGAGTACGGAATTGTGGGCAATCCGAGGAGAATGATCATGAACAAGCCCATGCGACGCATCACGGGCGCGGCTGTGTCTGCCGCGATTGCCGGCGGCGCGATACTCGGCGCCAGCGGCTCTGCGTCGGCGGCGACGCTTGGGGCCGACCGGCACGACCCGTCCCCGACCATCGTTGTCCAGGCCGTCAGCGGCGAGCGCCTCGACGGCGGCGAACACGGTGGCTGGTACAGGCACGGCTACGACCACGGGCAGCACTACGGCTGGGACGGCCACCGTGGTTGGCACTACAGCAAGGACCGCCACGGCGATTGGTACTGGTACAGCTACGACCGCGGCCAGAACTACCGCTGGGACGGCCACCGCCTCTACCGCTGGCACGAGGACCGGTGGATCATCGTCATCCAGGTCCACGAGTACGGCATCAGTCAGTGGTACTTGGACCAGCTCACCTTCGTCGGGGACTGATACCTCCCCCGGATGAGGCCCCTGTCGGTCGAGACAGCTGAGCGGCATCCTCATCTCATCGCGCCCGTGTCGGCGTCACCTCGGTTCGTCCGCGTTGACGCCGGCACGGGCTGCTCTTCACCAGGCTCTTGTACGCCGAGCCGACAGTGGTGAACCCTGCAAGTCGATCCACCGAGAACCAACCCTCGGTGAGCGGTCCGGTCTTCTCAAGGAACTCGCTGTGAGCACTATGGAAACGCGGTCGGCGGTCGCACACCACCACGCCACCGAGGGGGCGCCGGCTGCGGCGGAGATCCTGCAACCTCGAATGGTCCCGCTGGGTGGGCCTCGTGCCCTGCCGGTGCGGCGGACGCTGCCGCACCGCAACAGGTCGCTGATCGGGGCATGGTGCTTCATCGACCACTACGGGCCCACGGACATCGGCACTGCCACCGCCATCAACGTGCCCGGCCACCCGCACGTCGGTCTCCAGACCGTCTCCTGGCTGTTCTCCGGCGCGCTCGAGCACCTGGACACCATCGGGTCACGGTCCCTGATCCGGGCCGGCGAGATGAACCTCATGACAGCCGGCCGAGGCATCGCGCACTCCGAATACTCCACGGCTCGGACCAAAGCCCTGCACGGCGTGCAACTGTGGGTCGCGCTGCCCGAGAACGACCGCTTCGCTGAACCCCGGTTCGAGCACTACGTGCCCGAACCGTTCACCTTCGGCAACGCGCAAGTCCGCGTATTCCTCGGCTCGTTGGCGGGCTCGACCTCACCGGTCCATACGAGCACACGACTGCTGGGTGCCGAACTGAACATCGCTGCGAACGCAGCGGTGCGGCTCGAGGTGGATCCTGCATTCGAGCACGGCATCCTGGTCAACACCGGCGATATCAAGGTCAGCGGAGTCGCTGCCGCTGACACGCAGCTGCTCTACCTGCCTACCGGTTCCGACATCTTGACGGTCGAAACGGCGAATCGGCCGGTGCGGGCGTTGCTGCTGGGCGGGGAGCCGCTCAACGAACGCATCATCATGTGGTGGAACTTCATCGGCCGCAGTCACGCGGAGATCGTCGAGTTCCGGTCGCAATGGCAGCGACAGGCGGCCGCTGACCACACTGCAGCGGGCCCCTTCGGGCGTTTCCCCGAACAGTGGACCACCGTGCTTCCGGCCCCCGAACTGCCCAACGCGCACCTCAAGCCCCGGCTATGACCGGACCAGAGTCGGGTCACCGCCGCTTCGGGGGCTTTCCGCCACGCTCACGCGGGACACCGACCGGCCCGTCGCAGACGCCTCAGGAAGACATCAGATCCCACACGAGAGGGGCCACCTTCGTACCGAAGAGCTCGATCGTGGTCATCAGCGCGTCGTGCGGCAGACCGTTCATCCCGTACTTGAGATCGAAGCGGGTCGCGTCCAACATCCGGAGAGTTGTGGCGATCTTCCGTGCCACCGTTTCGGGCGATCCCACATACAACGCCCCGCCGGGACCGACATCGCGCATGAAGTGCTCGAACGTGGGGACACGGAAACCGCGCTCTCTGGCCACCATACGCATCGCGCGTTCGTAGTAGGGCCAGAATTCCTCCACCGCCCGATCGTCCGTCGCGGCGACGTGGCCCGGTGAGTGCACACCGACGGGCCGCCGGGGTTGACCGAACTTCTCGAGTGCCTGCCGGAAGAGACGTGAGAACGGGGCGAACCGCGCCGTCTCACCACCGATGATCGCAAGCATCAGGGAGAACCCGTATCGTGCGGTACGGACCACCGAATCGGGACTGCCGCCAACGCCGATCCAGGTCGGGATCGGCCCCGACTCGGTGTGCGGGTAGACGGACAGACCGTTGAGGGCCGCGCGGGTGCTGCCGGACCAGGTGACGGGCTTCTCCTTCAGCAACTCGGCGAACAAGTTGACCTTTTCCTCGAAAAGGCGGTCGTAGCCGCCGAGTTCATAGCCGAAGAAGGGAAAGGGCTCGGTGCTCGAACCTCTACCGAGAATCACCTCTGCACGGCCATTCGAAACGGCATCGAGCGTCGCGTAGCGCTGGTAGACGCGGACCGGATCGTCCGAGCTGATCACGGTAGTAACTGAGGAACCCCACGGCCTTGTTGTTCCACTCGCCATAGAGGAAGTGGACCGTGTTCTTCAACGCACCTGGCACCGAGTGGTTGTACTCCGGCGTCACGATCACGAATCCGTCGAACGATGCGATCTTGTTCGCCCAGGCCAGGGTGTGCGGCTGGGTGTACTGCCCCATCGACGGCGGGTACGCCTCGTCCAGCAGCGCAAGCTTGCAGTCCAGCAGGTCGACGAGTTCGAAGCTCCGCGTCGGTCCGCTGGGCGGCGATCTCGTGCACCCAGCGGGCTACGGCTTCCCCGTTCCGTCCGGGTCGCGTACTCCCGAGAATGATGCCGATCCTGGTCGCGTCTACAGTAATTTAATTGCTGCGACAAGTAGATCCTTGTTTCCTTGAGCACCAAGGAACCGAAACGTGAGCTGGATTGCACCGTGGGGCAGGTGCGGCAGTAGAGCCGAGCCCGACCTCAGCCCGCCGCGAGGATGTGCGCAAGCCGGGCGTCGATGTCGAGATGACCGTGCTCGACACCCGATGGCACCACAGCGTCCGCCTGCCTCAGGAACGCCTCCACGTCGTGTGCCGGGGCTTCCAGCAAGGCCTCGCCTTCCGCGGCAGATGCGCACCACTTTGCACTTACGGCCCGCGGTCGGCCGTACGCGGACGTCCCCGACGCCGACGGGATGTCGCCACCCTTCCGCAAGCAGTTCGCGGGCAAAGATCCACTCGACCGCCTCACCGCCGCCGATACGGAACGTGGCGCGGACGGCGTAGGGGTCGGCGGCCTGGCACCGAAGCCCCATGCACACGGCACCGGAGGACTCCTTTGACACGACAAGGCGTCCGCACAACTCGCGACCTTCCACAGCACTCACGGATCCCGAATCCCTCACCGACAGGCGGCGCCAGATCCGGCGTCGCGATCAGCGCTCATAGTGGTGCCAGTTGCGGCCAAGGCGATGGTGATGGGGACCGTCATGGTCAACGAAGATCGCCAGCTGGTCGGCAACCCACGGGTCGAAGCGAACGTCGACATCGCGGGCACCGTAGCCGGCACCATCGCGTTGGCCAGCGAAAATCGCCAGCTGGTCGGCGATCCACGGGGTGTAGCGGGCGTCGGGCTTGACCTCGACGACGGCTGCCCGGGGGGATCCACCATCTGGAAGAGTCGCCGCCGAAGCGGAACCCCCGGCGGCAAGAAGGGTGCTACCAACGATCGCAGCCGAGATACCAACGGGCACGATGCGCCGCGCGAGCTTGTTCATGATCATTCTCCATTGACTTGCCCACCGTTCCGCATTTCCGAGCGGTGGGCGCCTTATCGACAGGTCGAGGCCGGAAAGGTTGACGAATGGACAAGCGGTGCAGCACTGCGATGGCACTGATACCGACATCAACCGGAGGTGGCCCTCATGTTTCGACTGTAACAGGGAATCCGAGGGGGCCCTCATGTTGTACGGTGAGATGCGCCACAGTCCGGTGACGGCACACCGAGCCGGCCTGCAGGAGCTGCGCCAGGCCAAGGCGGCCCCGACCGAAACCCGCCGTACGACTGCCACCCGCAAGGCCCGCGCCATCGACGCCGTCGGCAACGTCGCCCGTTCGACGAGCTTGACTTCGTTCCGCACTCCGGGCATCAGCGGGACCGTGTCGCCGAGTGCCACGCGCAGAACATGTGCATCTACCCGTCGCGAAGACCCAACGGCGTTCCGGACGGGCCCTGACCGGCAAACGAGGCTCCGGCCTACCCCTCGTGTTTCGCACTTTTCGTGATGGAAACTTGTGCGAACAGGTGTGTGCTGTATGGCCTGTTGGGGTGATGTCGGCTGGCATCAGAGACGGATGAAGGGGCAGACGCGGAAGCATCGGCGGTGTCTGTTTCACCCTGGTTGAAGGTGATCCGCCGATGCTTCCAGAGGGCACGTCACCGTCGTTGGCCATCCTGTTGATGGGTTTTCGTTCCTGCTTCACCGCGCCGGGTTACCGTACCTTCGCCGGCCTGGTGGTGGGGTTGATCGCGCAGACACGGCGGCGAACGGTATGCGGGATGCTGCTGGGTGCGGGGCTGGAGCGTGTGTGGCACCACAGCCGTGCGCATCGATTCTTCTCCGGGGCCCGGTGGTGTGCCGACCAGGTTGGGTTGGCGTTGACTGAGGTGATCGTGACCTGTCTGCTGCCGGCCGGCTCGCCGATCACGATGGTGGTCGACGACACGTTGTTTAAGCGGTCGGGGAAGAAGGTGTTCGGTGCCGCGTGGCATCACGACGGTGCGGCGAAGGGCCCGAAGCCGATCGGGTTCGGGAACTGCTGGGTGGTGGCCGGCATCGTGCTGGAGCTGCCGTTCACCTCCCGGCCGGTGTGCCTTCCGGTGCTCGCCCGGCTGTGGCGTCCCCGCCACACCGGCAAGCTCGCTCAAGCACGGCAGATGGCCGAGCTGATCGCCGCCCGCCACCCCGATCGGATCGTGCACGTGGTCGGCGACGCGGCCTACGTCGGCGACCATCTACGTGGGCTGGGCTCCCAGTTGACCTGGACATCCCGGTTGAAGGTCACCTCGGTGCTGCACGCGCTGGCCCCGCCCCGCACAGGCAGGTCCGGTCGGCCGCGTACGAAGGGCGAACGGTTGGGCACCCCGGCCGACCTCGCCCGGACCACCGCATGGCGCACGACTCAAGTGAGGCGTTACGGACGCATCGACACGGTCGAGATCGCCGAGATCGTGTGCCTGTGGTACGGCTCGTTCCACACCCGAACGTTGCGTTTGATCCTGGTCCGCGACGACACACCCCGCACCCGCGATGACCGCGGCTACGGCCTGCCGCTGGCCACCACCGATCTGACCTCGACCCCGGAAGAACTCGTGGCCCGCTGGTGCATCGAAGTCGCCTTCTTCGACGCCCGCCAGCCCCTCGGCGTCGGACAGGCCCGCAACCGCACCCGACGCGCCGTCGAACGCACCGTCCCCTTCGGCCTGATCTGCCTGAGCCTGGTCACCGTCTGGTACACCACCGCAGGCCACTCACCCGCAGATGCCACCGAACGCCGCTCCCGATCCCGCTGGTACACCACCAAGACCGAACCGTCCTTCGGAGACATGACGATCAAACTGCGGCGCGTCCTGATCGCCGACAGATTTCGGCCTTCACACCCCCACCAGGTCACATCCGAAGAAACCCAAACCGTCCTCGCAGCCTGGGCCGCCGCCGAAACATGATCAACCAGAACCGCGAAACACGAGGGGTCAGGTGATGGCGGCCGCGTGCGCTCTTCCAGCGACCGAGTACGCGCCGGGACGCGCTCACACCAGTCCCTCGTTCATCGCCATGATCACTGCCG
>JBEYJY010000058.1:0-37535 GCA_040631425.1 Streptomyces sp. NPDC020096 | reverse complement strand
ACCGTATGGGCCACCGGCCCGCAGCGCAGGAAACAACGTGAGGGGCCGGGGGCGGAGGGGTGGGGGTCCTGGACGCTGACGTGTATTTGTGGGCCGAACTTCCGGCCCACCAAAACGCTGGGGGCGACCGGCCCGTAAATATACGGTCCAGGACCCCCACCCCTCCGCCCCCGGCCCCGCCCCGCGAACAAACAGCGCGCAACGGTGCGCATACGGTTCCAGCAACGGGTGGGCTGGTGGGAGAAAACCCCCATTGTCGGTGGGAGATGCCAGACTGCGGGGCGTGAACGACCTCACCGCCACCGGAACGGCACCAGGCGCCGCAAACCTACGGCGCCGTCTCGCGGAGCTGCGCGGCCCCGGGGTCCAGCCCAAAGCGCTGGACGCGAGAGGCCTGGCCGCGCTCGCGGCCAACCCAGGCTGCGAGCGCCGCGCGCTGCTGGACGCGGCCGGGGTCGACAAGGGCGCGGTGGCGCAGGCGTTGGGGGCGCCCGCGCGGTTCGGCCAGTCGCGGTTCGCGTTCGTCCGCGGCAACGCGTTCGAGGCACGCGTCAAGGCCGACGGCTGTGCGGAGTTGCTGCGGCTGCTCGGTGTCGACGACAGCGTCGACACCGTGTTGCCCGACCTGTCGGCGGCCGGTCCCGAGGGCCGTGCAGCCCGTACCCGGCTGGCGCTTGAGGAGGCGGCGGCAGCCGGACGATGGACGCTGCTCGACCACCCGCTGCTGAGACTCGACGTCGCGGGCGCGCCCGCCTACCTGGAGCCGGACGCGGTCGCACTGCGTCCGGACGGTTCGGCGACGGTGATCGAGGTCAAGTCGTTCCCGATCCTGGACGGCAGCGCCGACGCGGTGAAGGTGGGGGCGGCGGCCCGGCAGGCGGCGGTCTATGTGTTCGCGCTGGAACGGCTGGCCGTGGCGCCGCCCCGGCACGACGTGCTGCTGGTCTGCCCCAGGGACTTCTCCAACGTGCCGACCGCCAGACCGGTCGACGTACGCAAGCAACTGTCCGTCACCCGACGCCAGTTGGCGCGGCTCACCCGGATCGAGGAGATCGCGGGCGCGCTGCCGGACGGTACGACGTTCGACGTGACCTGCGAGCGGCCCGCGGCGCAGGTGGCCGCCGCCGTGGACGCCGTGTCCGCCGCGTACGCCCCGGAGTGCCTGGACACCTGTGAACTCGCCTACCACTGCCGCGAGCGGTCCCGCGCCGATGGCGCCGTGGAGTCGCTCGGCCGTTCACTGCGCGGTGAACTCGGCACGCTGACCACGGTCGAGCAGATCCTGTCCGCCGCGCTCGGACCACCGGCCGGACCGGCCCCCGACGACGACCCGGCCGCGGCCGCACTGCGCCGCGCCGCGGCCCTGCGCGCCGAGGCACTCCAGGAGGCCGGATGCCGTTGATGGAGACGCTGGCCAAGGCCCAGGCCGTGGCCGCGGGGCGGGCGCAGCCGCTGGCAACCGTGCGGCACCGGTGGCTTTCCGACCAGCCGCTGGTCTTCGTGCCGCTGACGACGGCGGGCGAGGTGGGCGCTCCGCTGGGCGCGCTCGTCGGCACCGCACGGGACGCGCCGCGCCTCCTGGCCGTACCGCAGCCGCGCGACCGCGATCTGCGGTCCGCCTTCCTGGCGGAGCTCGCGGACGAGGTCCTGCCGTACCTCATGTCCTACGAGGACCGGATCGCCCTGGAACCGGGCAAGGAGACCGACCCGGAGACCGGCAAGAAGGTCGCCGTAGAGCGGGAACTGTGCGTTGACGCACCGCAGTTGATCGTCCCGAACACCGCCGGGGTGGAGTACGTGCGGCTGCTGGGCCGGGCCACCCGGTTCCGGCGGACGGCCGAGGAGGATCCCGCCGAGCCCTATCCCGCGCCATCGCGGGTTCCGCTGCTGGGCCGCTGGTTGACGCATTACGGCGAGCGGGCCCGTACCCCCGGCAGCGCACTGCTGCTCGCCATGACCGAGGTGCTGGCCAGGCACTGGGCCACCGGCCAGAGCGGCCTTGAGGACCAGCACATGGGCGGTCTGCTGGCGTGGATAGACCCGCCGCAGGGCGTGGACGGCGCGGTGGCGGCGCTGCGGGCGCAGGTCGGCAGGGGCCCGGACGGGCTGCTGCGCTGCCCGCCCGCCGGTCCCGCCACCGATCCGGTCTTCGACAACACGGCGCTCGCCCCGGCCATGGCCCGCTATGACACGGCACGTTCGGCCGGAGCGGACACCGCTCCGGCCGAACGGGAGATCCGAGCGCTGCTGGAGAGCCAGTTGCGACCGGCGTGGGACGACGTGTGGCGCGGCATCGATCTGCTGCGCGCCCTGCCACCGGGCGCGCATGTCGAGGACCGCTGGAAACGGGACCGCTGGTCGTACACCGGCCACCGCGACCGGTTGCGGGCGGGCGAGCCGCCGCAGCCCAAGCGGGACGACGCGATCGCCGCCGCGCAGAAGCTCGCGGGCCGCGAGACCGCCCAGGTGCGGCTTGAGGCACAGGAGGCGTTGGACGATCCGCTGGTGATGGCAGGGCGGCGGTTGGCCGGTGAGGCGTTCGCGGGCGAGGTCACCGCGGTCGAGATGGCGTACTCCGACGCGAAGGTGCCGAGGCCGCGCCCGCTGCTGACGGTGGCCACCGGCGACCTGCCGCATCTGGACGAGGACGGCAGGGTGTACCGGGCGCTCCCGGACGGCCGGACGCAGGAGGCGCGCTTCGTGGCGTGGACGGCGCCCGGCGTGCTCGTCGTACAGCTGTTGAACGGTATGGGCCGCGGCAAGGTGCCGGACGAGGGCTCGGTCCCGGCGGCGGGCGACCGGGTGTGCTGGACGCTGTTCGAGCACGCACCGCGCGGCGGCCCGGAGTTGCCGGACGCCGAGGCCACACCATGGACCCATGGCGGTCCGCCGCCCACCGCGCTGACCGCCGATGTCCCGGACCCCGTAACGAGCGAGGACTACCTGTGAGCGAAGCGCCCCTGGCCTCCGGCATGGGCCGGGAAGCCGCGAGCGACCCGGCGGCGGCAGCCGCGGCCGCCACCGAGGCGATCCTGCGCGACACCCGCGACAGCCCGCACCGCGGGGTGGTCGTCGACTCCCCGCCCGGCGCGGGGAAGTCCACCCTGGTGGTGCGTGCCGCGCGGGAACTGGCCGCGGCGGGCGAGCAGTTGATGATCGTCGCGCAGACCAACGCCCAGGTGGACGATCTCGTGGACCGGCTGGCGACGGCCGATCCCGAGCTGGCGATCGGCCGGTTGCACGGCAGCGACTCCCCGCCGGATCCCGTGCTGGAGCGGCATGCGGCGGTTGTGAAGTCGACCAAGGTCGCGGACCTGCGGGAACGGCAGGTGGTGATCGCCACCGCCGCGAAGTGGGGTTATGTCAAGGGCGCCCCGCCCTGGCGGCACGCGATCGTCGACGAGGCGTACCAGATGCGCTCCGACGCGCTGCTGCGTGTGGCGGGACTCTTCGAGCGGGCGTTGTTCGTCGGCGATCCGGGCCAGTTGGACCCGTTCAGCGTGGTGGGCGCCGAGCAGTGGGCGGGCCTGTCGTACGACCCGTCGGCGAGTGCGGTGGTCACGCTGCTGGCGCACAATCCGCAGCTGCCGCAGCACCGGCTGCCGGTCTCCTGGCGGCTGCCCGCCTCGGCGGCGCCGCTGATCTCGGACGCGTTCTATCCGTACACCCTGTTCCGCAGCGGTACCGGTCCCGGGGAGCGCGGTCTGTCGTTCGGTGTGGCGTCGGACGGCAGCGGCCCCGACCGGGTACTGGACGAGGCGGCCGCGTCGGGCTGGGGGCTGCTGGAGTTGCCCGCCCGGCACACTCCGCGCACCGACCCGGAGGCGGTGGCGGCCCTGGCGCAGGTGGTGCGGCGGCTGTTGGACCGGGGCGGGGTCACGGTGAGCGAGCGCGCCGAAGACCCGGTGCCGCTCACCGCCGACCGCGTCGCGGTGGGCACCGCGCACCGCGACCAGGCCGCCGCGGTACGGGCCGCGCTGGCCCGGCTCGCGGTGACCGGCGTCGCGGTGGACACCGCGAACCGGCTGCAGGGACGGGAGTTCGACGTGACGGTGGTGCTGCATCCGCTGTCCGGGCGGCCGGACGCGACCGCCTTCCATCTGGAGACGGGGCGGCTGTGCGTGCTGGCGTCGCGGCACCGGCACGCGTGCGTGGTGGTGTGCCGGGCGGGCGTGGCCGGGCTGCTGGACGAGCATCCGTCGATGGAGCCGGTGCAACTGGGCGTGACGGTGAAGTTCCCGGACGGCTGGGAGGCGAACCACGCGGTGCTGGCGCGGCTGTCGGAGCACCGTGTGCGGTGGAGATCGTAACGAGGCCTTGGCCGGGTCGTGGGCGGTGATTCCCCCGGCGGCCTTGCCACGTGCGGGACAATGGTAGGCGGCCCACAATCTGGAGGTACCTAGATGTCCGAGCCGCAGTCGGCTCAGCAGACGCCGGACGGAGCCCAGCACCGGATGCGGCCCGCGCGACTGCTCTTCGAACCCGAGGCGGCGGCCTCCGACCCCGAGCACTTCTTCGACCTGGAGTCGATAGAGGACCCGGGTCGGCTGCTCGACCGCTCCACCGAGCTGACCCTCGCGTTCCGGGCGGCGGCCGACCGCGCCACGGAGTTCCAGGCGATGGCGGCCGCGCAGTTGGCGGACCCCGGGCGGTTCGACCGGGAGTCGATCGCCGCGATCGCGGAGCGGGCCGAGTGGAGCGAGGACTACGCGAAGCGCATGGTCGAGTTCGGCCTGGAACTGCTCAACGAGCAGCCGCCGAGCGACTGAACCGGCTCCATCGCGATCCGTTTGTGACGTGCCGCGATCCGATCGTGACGTCCTGCACGTGCCGATGCACGGGATCCACAAGCCGGTGGCATATGCGCAAAGCGTACTGCCGGGCTTGTTCGGCCGTCCCGGTTTCCGGTGATCCAGGGAAACGGAACCTCGCGCGCCGGTAGATCTGTCTGCCATGACGGATTGGATCTGGGAGCCCGACGCCATGCTGCGTGCCGAGTACGTCACGGTCGACGGCGCGGACTGGCTCGCTTCGGCGAGCGCCTTCCCGCGCAGCGTCCAGGCCCTGTGGTCGGTGCGCCCCACGGAGCCCAGCGTGCTGCCGTGCGGTACGGCGTTCGACGTGGTGAACCTCCCGGCCCTGTTCGGCCGCCGGGTGCTGGACCGGTTATGGGCGGCCGGTCCGGGCTGCGGACCGGTGGCCGCGCATCGCGGCCGGATCCTGGTGTTCGCCCGACCCGGCACCGCCGAGCGGCTGCCCGCGCTGCTGACCTGGGAGGAGTGGGGCACCCGGATGCCGCCGCTGATGTACCACGGGCTCGGCGAGGCGGTGACCGTACCGCCGCTGGTACCGGCGCCCGGATCGCGGAGTGGCGGACGTCACAGTGACGGCGCGCAGCGGGTCCAGGGGCGCCCGTCACGCTGGCTGGTGGCGCCGGGTACCCGCCATCCCTGGCTGCCAGGCGCCCCCGTACTGCTCTGGGCGTGCCTGCGCGCGGCCCGCGCGGAGGGGGCCGCGGGCCAGCTGGAAGGGGGCATTCCGGAGTGAACCAGGACTGAAGACTTATCGATTTTTCATCCTCCGGATCCGGATGCTAAGGTCTTCGACATCAACCGGCGCCGCTAGCTCAACTGGCAGAGCAGCTGACTCTTAATCAGCGGGTTCGGGGTTCAAGTCCCTGGCGGCGCACAACGGCCCCACGCGTTCACGCGTGGGGCCAAATGCTTTTGTGGGGGTTCCTCCCACGCCCCTTCGGGGGCTCCCCCGGACCCCGGCGGTTCCGCCCGCGCCTTCCACGGGTTCCCGCCGCGCCTCTCGGGGCCTCGCACCCCCACCGACCCCCGCCCACCCCCGTCGCCAGGCCCCCGGGTGGTCACAGGTACCCGTTCCCATCAGGTACTATTTCTCCACCAGCGAGCGCCGCTAGCTCAACTGGCAGAGCAGCTGACTCTTAATCAGCGGGTTCGGGGTTCAAGTCCCTGGCGGCGCACCACCAAGGCCTCTCGCGTTCACGTGGGGGGCCTTAACGCGGTCCACGGTCCATCACGGTGCGTGCTCGGGCCCTAGCGTCGAGTGACCCGTATCGTCCATCCGCCCTCGTCGTCCCGCCCCAGCACATCGACTCCGATGCCCTTGGCCGGGTCGGCGAACCGCTCGCCCGTCCGATAGGGCGCGTAGTTGAGGGAGTTGAACGAGCCGCTGCTGAAGTCGCAGGCGGTGGTGGCCGGATGGGCGTCGATGACCTTGACCGGACCGTCCCCCGAGTCCACATCGGTGCGCACCCGGTAGACCAACACGCCCTCGGTGCACGCCGCGCCGTCGTTGCCCCGCGCCCTGCGCGCCTCCACGACATACGCGACGGTGCGGCCGTACGGGATCACCACGGCCTTGCGACCGCCGGGCAGTTCGACCGGGGCCAACTGGAAGACCCGCGTCCCGGGCGCCGCCACACAGCCGACCTGTGCGTCGTCCAGCCAGCCGAGGCGCCACTTGTGCCAGGCGAAAAGGTCGCCCTGCAGGCCCCAGTCCAACGACATGGTGTCCCACTGACCGGCGAGGCGGTCGGTTCTGCGGAAGTCGTCGAAGGCGTAGAGGTCGGGCAGCCCGAGTATGTGGCCGTTCTCATGGGCCAGCACCCGGGGCCCGGCCTGATCGTGTCCGTAGATCACGGAGACCCGGTCGAGGTGGGCGCCGTCCTGGGTGAGCGCGGCGGTGCCGCCGGTCCAGGTGACGGAGAGCACGGTCTCGGTGGCGGGCGGTCCCGCGTTCGGCGTGACGATCACATTGACCAGGTCGTAGCCGCGGAAGTCGACCGTGCGCCCGACGACCGCGGCCAGGTCCCGCATCATCGCGCGGTGCACCGACCACCCGTAGCCGCGCGCTATTCCGTACGAGTCGAACGTGCGCGGCATCCGGAAGTACCGGAGCACCGGGAACGAGTGGTAGCGAAGCTTGCCGTACGAGGCACGGGCGTACCACTGCGGTACGAACGGGAAGAACTCGGCGTAGCGGCTGCGCGCGCTCTCCCGGGCGGGCGCGTCGGGGAAGTCTATGAACAGGGTGAGGGCGCGCAGCTCGCCGGTGGACTTCGCGTAGACGGGGTCGCGGAGGGCGGGGAACCCTTCGGACATCTCGGTGCCCCGATGGGCCCGCAGGGCGCAGGGCCGGGCGGGCCGAGCCGCGTGCGGTGGGCTGATGCTGACCGTCGGCGCGCCGCCGATCACGGCGGAGCCGCCGCACCCGAGCAGCAGGACCCCGGCTATCACGGCGCCCTTGATGCCCTTGATGCCCTTGCCGCCGGTCCCGCGGGTCTCCCGCCGGTCCGACCGGTACGTCGAAGGTGTCATCGCTCGTCCGCCGTCACGGTCCAGCCGCGGCGGTCATGGCGGTCGACATGGATGCGCACCACGTCCTGTGCCAGGCGCCCGAAGTGGTACGTGTACGACTCACCGGTGCCCAGGGGCGCATCGGCCAGCTGCGGGTAGACGGAGGTGCCGTAGCAGGCCCCGGTCCACGGGTGGCCGTCTATGACCGTGATCGGTCCCTCGCCCGATTCGATATCGGTGCGCGCCTCGTAGAGCAATACGCCCTGGGTGCAGGCGTGTTCATCGTTGCCCCGGGCCTCTCTGACTTCGATCGCGAGGGCCGTGGTGACACTGACACGGACCACGATCAGCTTGGTGCCGCCGGGGACCTCGACCGGCGTCAGGGTGCGTGTGGTGATGCCGGGGTGTTCCACGCAGATGACCTGGCCGGGGTCTATCCAGCCGTACTTCCAGCGGTGCCAGGCGAACAGGTCGGGTGCGAGGGCGAACTGGCTGCCCATGAGGTCCCAGTCGCCGACCCGGGTGTCCCAGGAGTCGTTGCTACCGGCGGGTGGGCGGAGGTAGAGGTCGGGCAGGTCGAAGACGTGGTTGGTCTCATGCGCGAGGACGTTCTGGTCCGGCGGGTGGTGTTCGAACACGGTCACCAGCCGGTCGATCGTTGCGCCGCCGGAGTGGATGGGGCGGGCGAGGTTGATCACCTTGGTGGCGTCGGCGTCCACGCCGCGCGCCCCCGGGTCGGCGACGAGGTAGATGACCGGATAGCGCCGGAAGTCAACGGCTCTGCCGACGGCGGCGATCGCGTCCTGCAGGTACTGGGCACGCAGGCCGTCGGCCCAGTCGCGATGGATCCCGTACACCGTGGAGGGGCGCGGCATCCGGAACCACCTCTGTAGGACATGCGGGTGAAGCCGGAAGCGCCCGTAGGAGGCGCGGGTGAGAAACGTGGTGGTGGCGGGGAAGTGGTCCGCGGTCAGCGCCCGCGTGGCGACATCGGGCACATGGTCGGGAAACGAGAGGAAGAGCATGACCGCGTTGACGTCACCCAACGGCCGCGGGTAGCCGCTGTTCCAGCGGTCCACGCCTTCCGAGTGCCGCACGTCGGTACGTTCCAGGGCGCACGGCCCCCGCACCGGAGCGGCGGCCGCGGGTCCCGCGACCAGGCTCCAGGCCACCAGCGCCACGAACCCCACCGCCATGGCCACCACCCGCCGCCGGTCCCAGCCGCCGCCCCCGGCCCGCCACCCCACTCCCCCGGCCCCGCCCGCACCCGACCCGCCCGCACCCGCCCTGCTGGCGACACCGCCGGCCCAAGGTGACTCCCCGCCACCTCCGCCCGATGCCGAGCCGCGCAGACCCGCTGCCCGCAACCGACCCGCCCCACCCCGCGCGACCGGAGGCACGCGCTCCCCCGCACCCGAACGGCCCAATTCAGCGGGTGCCCCCGTCAAACCCGCCAGGCCCCGTACAACGGGGGCATTCGGTGCATCCGGCGAAGCCGATACGCCGAGCGCATTGGGCGTGCGACGGCTTGCGACGCCGTGCGTGCGGGCTTGGAGGCGGCTCCGAACGCGCCGTAGGCGATCTCGCACACCGCCTCCCGGACGGATCCGGCCCGGAAGGACTCGGGCCACTCTCGCTGACCCCATCCAGCCTGGGATGGTTTGCGGGTGTACGCCCTGTTCTACTGAGCCGTTTGAGACAGACTCAGCTAACTACTTTCTGTAATCGACGATCCCGTTCGATCAATTGGGTGCAGCATTCGACGCGGAGGGGTACATCAATATCGGAGGAACGGTCACTCCGATTCCCGCCCTCTTTCACGTGCCAAGAATCACCACGATGACAGTGGCTCAGGCCCGCCACGAACCTCTATGATCGCCACATTTCCAGCATAGGAACCGCATCCGGCGGTTCTCCCACACCTCCCCGACTACCTGTGCGAGACGACTGCGATGCGGGAGCAAGCTGAAGGTGGACCATTGGTCGACCGGAAGAGCGAGCCCGCGGAGTGCTCCAGAGACGTCACGGAGTGTGACAATCCGATCCCTGGAAGCCCCGCCGCGGAGCTCCGCGATTATCACGCCGCTTTCAACGCCGCGCGCACCGCGATGGCGTTGGTCGACCGCGACGGGCGGCTGCTGGCGGCCAACCCTGCGCTGGGCTCGTTGCTCGGCGCCGATCCGGCGCGGCTGGCCGATCGCCGGGCCGCCGAACTCGTCGGGCTGAACGGCGACGAACGGTCCAGGGACGCGTACCAGGACGTACTGCGCGGCGCGCGCGACCGGCTGCGCCGCACCTGTCGTCTCAAAAGCCGTGACGGCCAAGGGATGTGGGCCGAAGTCACGGTCGAGGCGCTGCGCCAGTGCGACCAGGGCGTACCCGCCGCGGGCGCGCTGCTGTCCGTGGAGGACGTGACCGAGCGGCGCGAACTGGCCGCGCGGCTACGCCACTTGGAGATGCACGACCCGGTGACCCGGCTGCCCAACCGTGCCCTGTTCTTCGAGCGGCTCTCGGCCGCGCTTCGCTCTCCGACCAGCGGCCGGGTCGGGATCTGCTATCTCGACCTCGACGGGTTCAAGGCGGTCAACGACACGCTGGGGCACGCCATTGGCGACCGGCTGCTGGCGGCGGTGGCCACCCGGCTGCTCGCCTGCGTGGCGGACGGCGGCCATCTGGCCGCCCGGCTCGGCGGCGACGAATTCGCCCTGCTGGTGGAGGAGTCGCAGGACACCGAGCAGTTGGTGGCGCTCGCCGACACCGTACTGTCCGCGCTGCAAAGGCCGTTCGACCTCGAAGGGCACCGGCTGGCGGTATCGGCCAGCATCGGTGTGGTCGAACGGCCCACCGCCGGTACCTCGCCGACCTGCCTGATGCAGGCCGCCGACACCACGCTGTACTGGGCCAAGGCGGACGGCAAGGCGCGCTGGACGCTCTTCGACCCCGAGCGCAACGCCCACCGGATGACCCGCCAGTCGCTGTCCAGCACGCTACGACAGGCCGTGGAGCGCGGCGAGTTCATGTTGGAGTACCAGCCGCTGGTCGCGCTGTCGGGCGGCACGCTGCGCGGGGTGGAGGCGCTGGTCCGCTGGGAGCACCCGCAGTTCGGCAGGCTGGCGCCGAATCGCTTCATCGGACTGGCCGAGGAGAACGGGTCGATCGTCCAGCTCGGCCACTGGGTGCTGGCCGAATCGTGCCGCCGAGCGCGGGCCTGGCAGAAGGACCACCCGGACGAGCAGCTGTTCGTCAGCGTCAATGTGGCGGTGCGGCAGGTGTGGGACTCGGATCTGGTGGCCGATGTGGCCGAGATCCTCGACGAGACCGGACTGCCCCCGGAACTGCTCCAGTTGGAGCTGACCGAGTCGGCGGTGATGGGATCGGCCGGGCAGCCGTTGCAGACGCTGCACGCGCTGAGCGAGATGGGCGTGCGGATCGCCATCGACGACTTCGGGACCGGTTACTCGAATCTGGCGTACCTGAGCCGACTTCCGGTGGCCGCACTGAAGTTGGACGGATCGTTTGTGCGGGGATTCCGTTCGCAGGAGCATCCGAACCCCGCGGACGAAACGATTGTGGTGGCGTTGGTGGACCTGGCACACCGGCTCGGCCTGACCGTCACCGCGGAGTGCGTGGAGAACGCGGAGCAGGCCGAGCGGCTGCGGCGGATCGGATGCGACACCGGTCAGGGGTGGTTCTACTCGCGCCCGGTCGCGGCGGAGCGCATCTCCGCGATGCTCGGCGGGCATTGAGCGGCGGACCCGCCGAGCATCGGGGGTGGGGGGACGCGGTGCGGCGGATGACTCAGCAGGCGCCGAGGTCCTGCCAGACGCCCCATGGGCCGGTGGTGCCGGGCTGTTCGCCCTGCGTCCACCACTTGGCCTTCCAGCTGTGCCCGCCGTACGAGACGGTGTTGCCCGCGGTGTAGATCGCGGACTTGTCCCAGGGCGCGGCCGTGCAGGTGCCCGGCGGTGTGGGAGTCGGGGTGGGCGTGGGAGTCGGGGTCGGGGTCGGCGTGGGGGTCGGGGTCGGGCTCGGAGTGCAGGACGCCGCCGAACCGCTGGTGTCGCTGACGGTGTCGTTGAACAGCGTCGCGCCCTGGTCCAGGTCGTAGAGCGAGAACATCATGGTGCCGCCGAGCCCGTTGCAGTGCAGGTAGTCGGCCTTGGCCTGGAGGGACTGGGCGTCCTCGCCCGACCAGAAGTTGTTGCCGTCGTAGAAGTACGCTGCCTGCGCCGCCGGGTCCCAGAAGGTGTCGTTGGGGTTGTCGACGACCCCGGAGAGCTCCTTGTACATCCGGATGCCGGGAACGTTCCCGGAGTCCGCGGCGCCTCCGGCGGGTCCCGTCGCGGTCTGGAACAGGCCGTGGTTGCTGCCCGCCGCCACGCCGGTCCAGCCCCGGTAGTAGAACGGCACCCCGAGGTTGAGCTTGTTGGCGGGGAAGCCGCCGGGTATGCCGTACTGCGCGTCGCCCGCCGTGTACGCCCTGATCGCCGCGTCGTCGGAGTACTTCTCCGTGCCGGGGGCGATCGGCTGGCTGGGGTCGCTGGGGTTGTCGTAGATCGGCGAGGCGTGGTTGGTCGGGCCGGTGGACTCCCAACCGCCGTGCATGTCATAGGTCATGGGGTCGCCGAACGTCAGGTACTGGCCGATCTTGTCGGTCTGCACGTTCGCGATCTTGTCCTGACCGGCTGGCAGCGCGGCGCTCAGCGCATAGCTCCTGCCGTCGGCCTGCCCCTGGGCGTCCAGCTCGGAGCGGAACTCGGCGAGCAGCGCGGTGAAGTTCTGCTTGTCGGCCGTGCTGGAGTGGTTGCCGAGGTGGCCGCCACCGCCCGGGTACTCCCAGTCGACGTCGAAGCCGTCGAAGATGCCCTTGGCGGTGCCGCTGCCGCCGTAACCGCCCTGCGAGGGGAGGTTGCCCTTGATGAACATGTCGATGCAGGACGAGACCAGCTTCTTGCGCGAGGCATCGGTGGCCGCCGCGTCGGAGAAGTACTTGGAGTACGTCCAACCGCCCAGCGAGAGCAGCACCTTGAGGTGCGGGTTCTTCGCCTTGAGCTCCTGGAGCTGGTGGAAGTTGCCCGCGATCGGCTGGTTCCAGGTGTCGCTGCTGCCATCGACGCTGATATCCGAGCCGAAGGACTTCTGGTAGTCGGCGAAGGAGTCCTCCGCACCGTCCCCGGCATTGGGGTCGCTCTCGCCGCCCGGATCGGGGTCGGTGGCCTTGGTGGCCTCGAAGCAGCTGAGGTTGGTGGGGTCGATGTTCTCGAAGTCGTAGATCAGGTAGTCGAGTTTGCCCGCCATACCCTCGGTGTCGACGTTCTTGAGGTAGAAGGCGTTCTGGTATATCGACCACTGGTCGTAGTAGGCGACCTTGAGGCCGCCGCTGGTGGCACCCGCGCCGGTGCTGTTGGACGCGGGTGCGGCGGCCGCCGCGGGCTTGGCGGCCGACGAGGCGTCGGCCTGTGCGGCGGCGCCGAGACCGGCCGCGGCGAGGGCCAGCACGGACAGCGCGGCGGTCAGCGGTCTGCTGGTGCTACGGGTAAGGCGCACGTGGGGGACCTCCTGAGCAGGGTGGAGGCCGGGCGGAGGGGGCAAGGCCCCCGATATATCACCGGCTGGTTATGGAAATACCGACCGGTCAGGTCCACGTCAATGGTCCGGACTAATCTTGGACTAGACCAATTCACATACGGAGAAAAGTCCAGGCCGGTGGGATACACCCCACCGGCCTGGACCACGTCCGCCGAGCCCGTCAGGTCCGCACCGCGGGCAACTCATAGGCGTCCGCGATCAGTTCGTACGAACGCAGCCGGGCGTCCCGCCCATGCGCGTTGGACGTGATCATCAACTCGTCCGCCCCGGTGCGCTTCTGCAGCGCGTTCAGCCCGTCGCGCACCGTCTCGGGCGTCCCGTACTCGACGTTCGACAGCCAGGAGTCCACGAAGTCCCGCTCCATCGGGCTGAACGGATACGCCTCCGCCTCCTCCGGCGCGGGCACCAGACCTGGCCGGCCGGTACGCAGCCGGAGCATCGACAGCGCGCCGCTCAGCACCTGGCGGCGCGCGTCCTTCTCCTCCTCGGCGGCGAAGGCCTGCACACCGATCAGAGCGTACGGGCGGTCGAGCACCGCCGACGGGCGGAAGGTCTCCCGGTACAGGTCGAGCGCCGGAACCGTGTTCCGGGCCGAGAAGTGGTGCGCGAAGGCGAACGGCAGCCCGAGCTCGCCCGCCAGCCGCGCGCTGAACCCGCTGGACCCGAGCAGCCACACCGGCGGCCGGTGCGGCGACTGCACACCGCCCGGCGCACTGCCCTGGACCGGACCCGGTACGGCGTGGATCCGCTGGTACGGGTGGCCGTCGGGGAAGTCGTCGTCCAGGAAGCGGATCAGCTCGGCGAGTTGGCGCGGGAAGTCGTCGGCGTCCTCGCGCAGCGAGTCGCTGCGGCGCAGCGCCGCAGCGGTGGCGCCGTCGGTGCCCGGCGCACGGCCGAGCCCGAGGTCGATGCGGCCGGGCGCCAGCGCCTCCAGGGTGCCGAACTGCTCGGCGATGACCAGCGACGCGTGGTTCGGCAGCATGACGCCGCCGGAGCCCAGCCGGATGGTGTCGGTGTGCGCGGCGATGTTGGCGAGGATCACGGCAGGGGAGGAGCTGGCGACACCGGGCATGGAGTGGTGCTCGGCGACCCAGAAGCGCTGGAACCCACGCGCCTCGGCCAGCCGGGCGAGCTCGGCGCTGGTGCGCAGTGCCTGCGTGGCGGTCAGACCGCTGCCGACCGTCGCCAGGTCCAGCACGGACAGCGGTACGGGCGCGGTTCCGCGCACCACCCCGCGAATCTCATCGCCGCTGCGCCGCTCGTCACCCACGTCGGTCCGCCTCCCGCTCCGTGCTTGGTTTCCTGCTGAAGGCTGGTAACCGGATGGGGGCTCCGGTTATTCCCGCCCCGACAGCGGGGGGGCGTCCCGCGGGGCTTCGCCGGGTTCCGATGGGTACGGGGCCGCCGGGCCTCAGCGTTGTGGGGGCTCGCCGCCGCGGCGGAGAGTTGTTGCGCTGCGGCACGCGCCCTGCGGGGCTTCGCGAGGTTGCGGAGGGTTCGGGACCGCCGGTCCCCGGCGTTGTGGTCGCTCGCCGTCGCGGCGGAGAGTTGTTGCGCTGCGGCACGCGCCTCGCGGGGCTTCGCGGGTTACGGAGGGTTCGAGACCGCCGGTCCCCGGCGTTGTGGTCGCTCGCCGTCGCGGCGGAAAAGTTGTTGCCCTCCAACGGCGCGCAACGACCCACCGCCGACGTTGCACGGCAAGCAATTCCGGCCGCGACGGCGAGCAACCACAGCGACGCAGGTCGGCGGACAGCGCCAGGAATCTCACCGCCGCGACGGCGAGCAACGCCCACCAACGCGGACCGGCGGCGACGAACCCGCCGCAACCCAGTAGCGAACCCCCGCCGGGCAGGTCTACGCGGGGCGGTTCTCTCGGGGGCCCGGGACTGGTGTGGCCGGTGTCGACTGGGGGACCAGTCGACGTAGCGCGTCGCGCATGTGTTCCTCCAGCAGCTCTATCAGCAGCCGCTCGTCCGCGGCGCGCAGCGCCTCGATGATCGCCGCGTGCTCCGCGACCAGATCGACCGGAGCGCCGTAGGTGACGGTCAGCGCCGACAGGCACATCCGTGTCTCCACGAACAGCGTGTCCGCCATCCGGGCCAGCCGGGGGCTGCCGGATTCGGCGATGAGGATCTGGTGCAGCTCCATGTCGGCGGCGGCCAGCGCCGCCGGGTCGCCGAGCTCCGCCGCCTCGGCCATCGCGCGGTGCGCCTCGGCCAACCGGTCAGCGGTGCGCCGCGGATGGTCGCGGATCACGATCCGGCAGGCGGCCGCCTCGATGGCGGTCCTGGCGAGGTAGATGTCGGTGACGTCGTCGGCGGTCAGCTCGACGACGAAGACCCCGCGGTGCGGTTCGCTCCGCAGGATCCCCTGCTGCACCAGACGTTGCATGGCCTCACGCAACGGGCCCCGGCTGACGCCGAGTTGGGCCGCGAGTTCGACCTCGCCGAGCTGGCGGCCGGGCGCGAGCGTGCCGTCCATGACCGCCTCGGTGAGGCGGCGCGCGATGACGATGGCGGCGGGCTCACGCTTGACCGGCGCGAGTATCCCCGCGCCGGAGGACGGCTTGCGCCCCGGGCCGGAGGTCATCATTCCCCCTCGTCTCATGTGCTCGCGGCGGCCTACGTGCCCACCGCGGCGAAAAGCGTACCCAGCCCGGAGCGTACGCGGTCCGCGCCGATCAGCCGCAGCCCCTCCCACACGGTGACCTGGTTCGCGGTGAGCACCGGCTTGCCCACCTCGGCCTCCAGGTCGCCGAGCCAGGCCGCCGTGTGCAGCGCGGTGTCCGGCAGCAGCACGGCGTCGGCGTCCGGATGGTCTCCGGACCTGGCGAGCCGAAGCACCTCGGCGCGGCCCCAGGTGCCGACCTCGGCGGCGGTGACGATGCCGCTGCCCGTGCTGCTCACCACCTCCGCCCCCGCCTCCTTGAGGAAGGCGGCGAAGTGCTCGGCCACGTCCTCGGGGTAGGTCGCGGCGACCGCGACGCGGTGGGCGCCCAGCGCCCGTACCGCGTGCGCGAAGGCGAACGAGGTCGAGGAGGCGGGCAGCCCCGCGGTGCGGGACAGCTCCCGTACCTGTTCCCGCGCGCCCGCCCAGCCGAAGACGAAGCTGGCGCTGGTGCACGCCCAGACGACGGCCCGTACGCCCGCCCCGGCCAACTGCCGTGCGCCGTCGGCCAGTCGGACCGCCGAGCCCATCTCCAGCAGGGCGTCAACGCGGTGGGCGTCCTCACCGATGTCGGTGTGCACCAGCGGCAGCCGGACCGGCGGTCCTGACGCCGCGAGGAGCCGTTCCAGCCGCGGATAGTCGTCCTCCGCCGAGTAGCCGGGGTAGAGGAAACCGACAGCCATGCGAACCCCTTCCACGCTTCACGTCTCAGTTGACCATCGGATCGTCCGGCGGAGGCGGCGGATCGAGCGCGTCGAAGGCCTCGGCGTCACCGAACGGCTGCCCGGCGAGGGCGACTTCGGGCAGGGCGACTTCGGGCAGCGCCGATGTCTCGGCCACCGGAAACGGCTCGACCGGCAGCCGTACCACCAGACCGGTCCCGGGCCGGGCCGCCGCATCCAGCAGCGCCTGATACGGGCCGACGGGCGCGGCGCCGATGCACCGCAGCGCGGCCCACATCGTCACCTGGTTCGCGGACAGCACCGGCAGCCGCAACTCGGCCTCCAGCTGCGGGATCACGTCGTACGTCGGCAGGTTGGTGCAGCTGATGAACAGCGCGTCGGCGGCGCCGACCACCGCACTGCGGGCCATGTCCACCACGTCGCGGTACGGCACCCGCCAGATCTCCCGGGTCAGCCCGAGATAGGCACGTCCGGTGACCGCGATCCCGGCCTCGCGGAGGAATGCCTCCAGGGAGTCGGTCACCGACCTGGTGTACGGGGTGACCAACGCGATGCGGCGGGCGCCGATCTCGGCGAGCGCCGCGAGCAGCGCGCCCGAGGTGGTCACCGCGGGCAGGGCGCCCTCCGAGGCCTGGCTCATCGCCGCGCTCATGGCCCGCTCGCCCGCCACGCCGCCGACGAAACTGCCGGAGGTGCACGCGTACGCGAGCGACTCCGGCTTGACCGCGTGCAGCGCGCGTACCGCTTCCCGCAACGTCTCGTGCTCACTGACGATCCGGGCCATGTCGAGGCTGACCTCGACCGGTACGAACGGAGTACGCGTGAGGTGCAACGACACATCGTCCGGCACCCAGCGCCACAGCTCGCGGTCGAGGGCGAAGTCGAACGGCGCGACGACGCCGACACCGCGCTGCGGCAACGGCCCGCCGAGGAAGGTGATGTCCAACGAGGGTCCCCCTTGCGGACGCAGGACGGAAGGAGTGCAGAGGACGGCAAGCGGTGTGGACAGGAGGATTGTTGACAACGGTAGATACGGATTCTTAGCGTGGTCAATCCATCCACCGGACGATGGCCGCACGCGGCCCGTCGCCAGCGGTGTACAGGGCCTAGCGGGGCTTGGGGGTGGCAGCCCCGGAAAGGACGGGTGGGCGGGATTTCGACGGTACTTGTCCTCGGCGACCAACCTCCCCGGCAACTGGACCGCCTGCGTCCCGCGGCCCGGATCGTGCGGGCCGATCCGGAGCGGCTGCGAGATCAACTCGCCGCCGCCGACGTGGTGTTGGTGTGGGACTTCACCTCCGACGCGGTACGCGACGCCTGGCCGGTCCGGGGCCGGGTACCGGCCTGGGTGCACACCGCGAGCGCGGGCGTGGACCGGCTGGTCTTCCCCGCCCTGATCGCGTCCCGCACCGTACTGACCAACGCCCGGGGCGTCTTCGAGCAGCCGATCGCCGAATACGTCACCGGACTCGTGCTGGCGATGGCGAAGGACTTCCAGGGCACCTGGGAGTTGCAGCGGCAGCGGCGCTGGCGGCACCGCGAGACGATGCGGGTGGCCGGCACACGGGCGGTGGTGGTGGGCGCCGGACCCATCGGACGGGCGGTGGGCAGCACACTGGCGGCGCTCGGCGTCCAGGTGGCGCTGGTGGGGCGCACGGAGCGGGACGGCGACCCGGAATTCGGCCGGGTGCGGGGTCGCGCGGAGCTGCCGGTACTGCTGGCCGAGGCGGACTGGGTGGTGTGTGCGGCGCCGCTCACCGAGGAGACCCGAGGGATGTTCGACGCCGCGGCCTTCGACCTGATGAAGGGGTCGGCGCGCTTCATCAACGTCGGCCGGGGGCCGCTGGTGGTCGCCGACGATCTGGTCAGGGCGCTGCTGGCGCGGCGGATCACCGGCGCGGTGCTGGACGTCTTCGAGGACGAGCCGCTCGCCCACGACCACCGGCTCTGGGACGTACCGGGTTTGCTGATCTCGCCGCACATGAGCGGCGACACCTTTGGTTGGCGCGATGAGCTCGCCGAACAGTTCCTGGACAACTTCGCGCGCTGGACGGCAGGGCGGCCGCTGCTCAATGTGGTGGACAAGCGGCTGGGTTACGTGCCCGTTCGCCGAGGATCTGGAGGTCCCGATGACTGACCTACATGAACTGACGGCACGTGAACTCATCGCCGGATACCGCTCCGGCGCGTTCACGCCGGTCGACGCGGTGCGTTCGGTACTCGACCGGATCGAGACGGCCAACGGCACCGTCAACGCCTTCTGCCGGGTGGACGAGGAGGGCGCGCTGGAGGCCGCGAAGGCGTCCAGGGAACGGTGGCGGCGCGGCGAGCCGACCGGGCTGGTGGACGGCGTGCCGGTGTCGGTGAAGGACATCCTGCTGCTGCGCGGCGCGCCGACGCTGCGCGGTTCGCGCACCATCGATCCGGCCGGCGGCACGTGGGACGAGGACGCGCCCTCGGTGGCCCGGCTGCGCGAACACGGCGCGGTCTTCGTCGGTAAGACGACCACCCCGGAATTCGGCTGGAAGGGCGTCACCGACAGCCCGCTGTACGGCGTGACCCGCAACCCGCACGACCCGCGGCGCACCTCCGGCGGCTCAAGTGGCGGCAGTGCGGCGGCGGTCGCCCTGGGCGCTGGGCCGTTGAGCCTGGGCACGGACGGTGGGGGTTCGGTGCGGATTCCCGCCGCGTTCTGCGGGATCTTCGGGTTGAAACCGACGTACGGCCGGGTACCGCTGTATCCGGCCAGCGCCTTCGGAACGCTGTCGCACGTGGGCCCGATGACCCGGGACGCGGCCGACGCCGCCCTGCTGATGGACGTCATCAGCGCCCCGGACTGGCGGGACTGGTCAGGCCTGGCACCGCAGGAGAGCGGCTTCAGCGGCGCGTTGGCGGGCGGGGTGGCCGGGTTGCGCGTGGCGTACAGCCCTGATCTGGGCGGTTCGGTGTCGGTGGCTCCGGCGGTCGAGACGGCGGTCCGCCAACTGGCGGACCGGTTGGCGGAACTGGGCGCGCGGGTCGAGGAGGCGCACCCGCCGTTCACCGACCCGGTCGAGGCGTTCCAGGTGCTGTGGTTCAGCGGTGCGGCGAAGGTGGTGGACCGGCTCACCGCCGCCCAACGCGAGCTGCTGGACCCGGGCCTGGCGGAGATCTGCGAGCGGGGCGCCCGCTACAGCGCGCTGGACTACCTGCGCGCCACGGAGGTCCGGATGGCACTCGGGCACGCCATGGGGAGCTTCCACCAGCGGTACGACCTGCTGCTGACGCCCACCGTGCCGCTCACCGCCTTCGCGGCGGGAGTGGAGACCCCACCGGGAGCGCCCGGCCGCCGCTGGACGGACTGGACCCCGTTCACGTACCCGTTCAACATGACCCAGCAACCGGCCGCCTCGCTCCCGTGCGGCACGGATTCCGACGGCCTGCCGATCGGCGCCCAGTTGGTGGCGGCCCGCCACGCGGACGCGCTGGTGCTGCGCGCGGCGCACGCGCTTGAGCACGGTACGCCCGCGCCGCCTCGCCTCACGCCCGCCGGAAGGTGAGCGTCTCCCCCAGCGCGCCCGCCCGCCACAGGTCCTGGGCCGCCGCGGCCATCTGCTCCAGGCCCTCGACCACCGTTCCCCACACCGTGCCGGGGACGAAGCCGGTGTCGGCGTTCAGCAGGAGGTTGTTGCGTTCGTAGAACAGCGCCAGGTCGACGACCTTGGGGTGACCGGCGTGGCCCGTCTCGCTGCCGTAGCCGTAACTGGCCGTGCCCAGCAGGGTGTCGGTGAAGGAGAAGTACATCAGGTCGCCGGGGATCGGCGTGATCGTCGGGTTCTCCAGCGGCAGCTCCTCCTGCGCGAACGCGGGCAGCAGGGTGTAGATCTCGTTGCGCGCGTACTTGGCGTGGTAGACGTCCCCGGCGAGGGGCACCGCGTCCCACACGGCGGCACAGGTCAGCGGCGCGCGGTCGTCCAACAACCGCACCCGGCAGGACACCGCGCGCTTGGCGAGGCCGATCTCGACAAAGCGTTCGGTCATCGTTCCACCTCCAGTGACGTACGGGGCGCAGCCCCAGGAGGCCTGGGGCTGCGCTCGAAGCGGGCCCGGGGCGCAGCCCCGGACGGGCCCGGGGGCGCATCCACCCGGCGGGGTTCGGCGCGCAGCCCCAGGCGGGGGTTGGGGGCGCAGCCCCAGGCGGGGTTCGGGGGCGCAGCCCCAGGCGGGGTTCGGGGGCGCAGCCCCCCGGCGGGGTTGGGGGGCGCAGCTCCCGGTGTAAGGGCGGGTGGGTGGGAAAGAACCCTCACGCGTCGAGCGCCACATACTTCGTTTCCAGGAACTCCTCGATACCGGCCCGGCCACCCTCCCGGCCAACCCCCGACTGCTTGATGCCGCCGAACGGCGCCGCGGGCGTGGACACCAGCCCCTTGTTGAGGCCGATCATCCCCGCCTCCAACGACTCCGCATAGCGCAGCGCCCTCCGCAGGCTCTCCGTGAAGACGTAACTCACCAACCCGTGCACGGTGTCGTTGGCGCGGGCGATGACCTCGTCATCCGACTCGAAGGTGACGACCGGTGCCACCGGACCGAAGATCTCCTCGCGCAGCAGCCGCCCATCAGGCGGCACATCCGCCAGCACGGTCGGCGGATAGAAGTAGCCCGGCCGGTCGTCCAGCGGTTCGCCGCCCAGGACAGCGCGGGCGCCGCCGCGCCTGGCGTCGTCCACCAGGTCGGCGACCTTCCGGCGGGCCGCCGCGTCGATCAGCGGGCCGACCTGGACCCCCGGCTCGGTACCCCGGCCGACCGGCAGCGCGGCGAGTCTCTCCGCGAGCCGCCCGGTGAACTCCTCGGCCAGCGAGGTGTGCACATAGAGCCGGTTGGCGGCGGTACAGGCCTCGCCGATGTTGCGCATCTTCGCGGTGACCGCACCGGTCACCGCCTTGTCCAGATCCGCGTCCGCGCAGACGATGAACGGGGCGTTTCCCCCCAACTCCATCGACGTACGCAGGACTTGGTCCGCGCTCTGCGCCAGCAGCCGTCGGCCGACCGCCGTCGATCCGGTGAAGGAGAGCTTGCGGATCCGGCCGTCGCGCAGCAGAGGTTCGCACACCTCGGCGGGACGGGTGGTGGTGACCACGTTCAGCACGCCGTCCGGCAACCCGGCCTCCTGGAGGATTCCGGCGAGCGCGAGCATGGACAGCGGCGTTTGGTGGGCGGGCTTGACGACCATGGTGCAGCCCGCGGCGACGGCCGGGCCGATCTTGCGGGTGCCCATCGCCATGGGAAAGTTCCACGGGGTGATCAGCAGGGCAGGGCCCACCGGTTCGCGCATGGTCCAGATGCGGCCACCGCCGTCGGGCGCGGTCTGCCAACCGCCCTCGATGCGTACCGCCTCCTCGGAGAACCAGCGGAAGAACTCCGCCGCGTAGCCGACCTCGCCGCGCGACTCGGCGACGGGCTTGCCCATCTCCAGGGTCATCAGCAGCGCCAACTCCTCCTGTCGGCACAGAAGTTCCTCGTAGGCGCGGCGCAGGATGTCCCCGCGTTCCCGCGGTGGCACCGCGGCCCAGTCCGGCTGCGCCGCGGTGGCGGCGGCCAGGGCGGCGAGCCCGTCCTCGGCTCCGGCGTCCGGTACCGCGCACAGCGGTGCGGCGAGTGCGGGGTCCTCCACCTCGAACTCCGCCGCGCTGGCGGCCGGCCACCACCGACCGCCGATCAACAGCCCCTTGGGCACGTGCTCAACCACGAGGCGTTCGCGTTTGTCCGTCAGATTCACGCCAACTCCCTGTCCCTTGCGCACAGTTCTCGGCCATGCTTGCATGCCGGACAGGTTGTCGACAATCCTACGACCGCGAGGGAGTCGCACTCCATGACCGCCCTGTCCCCCCAGCTGAAACAGGCCACCCCGGTGCTCGCCGAGCGCGGCGAAGGCGTCCACCTCTTCGGCGCCGACGGCCGCCGCTACCTCGATTTCACCGCCGGAATCGGCGTGACCAGCACAGGACACTGCCATCCGGCGGTGGTGCGCGCGGCCCAGCGCCAGATCGCGACGCTGATCCACGGCCAGTACACGACGGTGATGCACCGCCCGCTGCTCGAACTGACCGACCGGCTCGGTGAGGTGCTGCCGTCTGGGCTTGACTCGCTGTTCTACGTGAACTCCGGAAGCGAGGCGGTGGAGGCGGCGGTACGGCTGGCCCGGCACGTCACCGGGCGGCAGAACATCGTCGCGTTCCACGGCGGCTTCCACGGCCGGACGATGGGCGCGGGCGCGCTCACCAGCTCGTCCACCAAGTTCCGTGCCGGAATCGGCCCGATGATGCCCGGGGTGGCCATCGCTCCGTTCCCGACCGCCTTCCGGTACGGCTGGCCGCAGGAGCGGGCCGTGGACTTCGCCCTCGACGAACTCGACTATCTGCTCGCCACGGTGTGCGCCCCCGAGGACACCGCGGCGTTCATCGTCGAACCGGTGCTGGGCGAGGGCGGCTACGTACCGGCCGACGCCCGCTTCCTGCGGGAGTTGCGGGAACGCGCCGACCGGCACGGCATCCTGCTGGTCCTGGACGAGGTGCAGACCGGCGTCGGGCGGACCGGGCGCTTCTGGGGCCATGAGCACTTCGCGGCCGAGGACCGGCTGCCCGACATCCTCATCACCGCCAAGGGCCTGGCCTCCGGTTTCCCGTTGTCCGCCATCGCCGCACCGCGCGAGCTGATGGCCCGCGCCCGGCCCGGCTCGCAGGGCGGTACGTACGGCGGGAACGCGGTCGCGTGCGCGGCGGCGCTCGCCACGCTGGACGTCATCCGCGAGGAGAAGCTGGTGGCGAACGCGGCCGAGCAGGGCGCCCGGCTGCTGGCCGGACTGCGCGCCACCGCCGGCACGCATCCCGCGATCGGGGACGTCCGCGGGCTCGGGCTGATGTGTGCCGGCGAGTTCACCGACCCGGACGGCCGCCCTGATCCGGCGACCGCGGCACGCGTGCAGCAAGAGGCCTGCGCGCGTGGCCTGTTGCTGCTCACCTGCGGTGCGCTGGGCAATACGGTGCGGATGATTCCGCCACTGATCGTCACCGCCGAGCAGGTGGACGAGGCCCTGACGCTGTGGTCGGAAGCGGTGACGGCCGGAACGCGCGGCCCCAACGCCCGCTTGGATGACCGATAAGAGAGGGTTGTAGTTGAACTATGACCTATATGGCTATCGGGTAGGTTCGGAGGTGGCATTCCCGGCAACACACCGAACAGCAGGAGCAACGCCCCTTCATGAGCAGCAGGAACAGTTGGCAGAACAAGCAGTCGGCACGTGATCGGCTGAAGGCCGATCGAGAGCGGGCGGCGCGGCGGTCAAAGCTGCGGCGCCGCCTCGGCATCGGCGCGGTCGCCGTCGCCGCGGCCGCAGCGGCCGCGGCGGGCGTGGTGTTCGCCAGCTCGGCCTCCGGCACCGGCGAGGGCGACAACTGGGCCCGGATACCCTCCGACGCCGCGTCCAAGCCGCTGAAGACCCCGAAGAACGTGGCCGCCGACGGCATCACGGTCCCGTACGGCGACCAGCACAACGCCAACGTGCTGTCGGTCTACGAGGATCCGCGCTGCCCGATCTGCAAGATGTTCGAGCAGACGGACGGCGACGAGGTACGCAAGCTGGCCGACCAGGGCAAGTACCGCGTCGAGTACCACTCCGCCACCTTCCTCGACCGCTCCGAGGACGAGTCCGGCTCCAGGACCGCGCTCGCGGCGCTCGGCGCCGCACTCGACCAGGGCGGCGTGCCGAAGTACCTCGCGTACAAGAAGGTGCTGTTCGAGAACCAGCCCGAGGAGCAGACCGACCGCTTCGCGGACACCGACTACCTGCTGGACCTGGCCGGAAAGGTGCCCGGGTTGAAGACCCCGGCATTCGAGCGCGAGGTCCGCGAGGGAACGTTTGTCCCGTGGGCGGTGAAGACCGGAAAGGCCTTCAACGACGCCAAGGCCCGCGACGGCAAGCCGGTCGGCGGTACCCCGTCCGTGCTGCTCAACGGCGCACGGTTGAACGTACTGACGCAGACCGGGCCGGTCGCCCCCAGGGACTTCGCGGCCGAGGTCGAGCGGGCGCACTGACGAGACGTCCCCGGGCAACCCGTGACCGTCCCACGGTCACGGGTTGGTTTCGGTCCTCATACCCTCCGCCAGCTCGGGTAGCCGCGCGGCCATGACCCGCGCGCCACCCCTCGAAAAGGCGCGATGGCACAACTGCGCCTGGAGGAGCATGAGTTACCACGACAACACGTACCATCACACAGCGCAAGGGCTCACCAGACGCGGTCTGCTGCGCGGCGGGGCCGCGTTCACCGCCCTGGGCCTCGGCGCCTTCACCGCCGCCGGATGCAGCCGGGTCCCCACCGCCGATGCCACCGATGGCGGCAACCTGCTGGAACGGCTTCGCAAGCAGGGCACCGTACGCCTGGGGATCGCGGGCGAGATCCCGTATGCGTACATCGACAAGAACGGCCGGCTGACCGGCGAGGCGCCGACCGTCGCCAGGACCGTCTTCAACCGGCTCGGCGTTCCGCACACCCAGCCGGTGCCCATCGACTTCGGCTCACTCATCCCCGGTCTGCGGTCCAACCAGTTCGATGTCATCGCGGCCGGGATGTTCATCAACCCCACCCGGTGCCAGCAGATCCTCTTCTCCGACCCCGACTACCAGGTGCAGGAAGCACTCATCGTCCCCAAGGGCAATCCGAAGAGACTGCGCAGCTACGCGGACATCGCCAGGTCCGGCGCCTCCATGGGCGTGGCCACCGGCGGCATCGAGATTCAGTACGCGAAAAGCTACGGCGTCCCCGGCGGCAAGGTCGATATCTACAATGACCAGCTCAGCGGCCTGGAAGGAATCAAGGCAGGCCGTATGGACTGCTTCGCGGGCACCAGTCTCACGCTGCGCAATCTGCTCGCCACCGGACACCACCCGACGGTCGAGCTGACCGAGCCCTTCATTCCGGTGGTCGGCGGCAAGAAGCAGTACGGCGCGGGCGGCTACGGATTCCGGCCCGGCGAGACCCGGCTGCGCGACGCGTTCAATTCCGAGCTGCACCAATTGCGTGCCAGTGGTGAACTCCTCCGTCTGATCAGGCCGTTCGGCTTCACCGAGACCGAGTCGACCACACTCACCGCGAAGGAGTTGTGCGGCTGATGACGACCGGACTCTACGAACTCCTCCTCAAGGGCCTGTGGGTCACCCTCCAACTCACCGTGTTCAGCGCGGCGTTGGCCGCGCTGATCGCTTTCGCGGCCGGTCTGGCGCGGCTGTCCCGGTTCTGGATCGTGCGCTTCGTCTCCGGCGTCTACGTCGAGTTCTTCCGCGGCACCTCCGCGCTGGTCCTGATGTTCTGGCTGTTCTTCGCGCTGCCGCTGCTGGGCTGGCAGTTGGCCGCGCTGTGGGCGGGCACCTTGGCGCTCGGGCTCTCCTACGGTGCCTACGGCTCGGAAGTGGTGCGCGGTGCGATCCGCGCGGTCCCGGCCGCGCAGCGAGAGGCGGCGATCGCGCTGAGCTTCACGCCGTGGCAGCGGATGCGGCTGGTGATCCTGCCGCAGGCGGTTCCGGAGATGGTGCCGCCGTTCTGCAACCTGCTGATCGAGCTGTTCAAGGGCACCGCCCTCGCCTCGATCCTGGGCATCGGCGAACTCGCCTTCGGCGCCCAGCTGGTGCGGCTGGCGACCGGGCAGAGCGCCCAGGTCTACGGGATCATCCTGGTGATGTACTTCGTGGTCGCGTTCCTGATCACCCGCGGGATGCGACTGCTGGAGCGGCGGGCCAAGGCCTCGGTCGGCCGGGCGCCGCGGCGCGACCCGAGCAGTGCGAAACGGGTGCCGCCGGGCGCCGTCGACACCGGGGTCGGCACGGTCGGGGGCGGTGCGCGATGAAGACCTGGGACTGGTCGTACACCAGGCATGTGCTGCCCGACCTGCTGCGCGGGCTGCTGGTCACGCTGGAGGCGACCGCGCTGGGCTCCGTGCTGGCCTTCGCGCTGGGCCTGGTGTGGGCGCTGGCACTGCGCACACCGAGCCGCTGGGTGCGCTGGCCGGTGGGCACGGCGGTGGAGTTCATCCGCAACACCCCGCTGCTGGTGCAGCTGTTCTTCCTGTTCTACGTGCTGCCGACCGCCGGTATCACCTTCTCCGCGCTGACCACGGGGGTGATCGGCCTCGGGCTGCACTACTCGACCTACACCGCCGAGGTGTACCGGGCCGGGATCGACGGGGTGCCGACCGGGCAGTGGGAGGCGGCGACCGCGTTGAGCCTGCCGCGCCGCCGTACCTGGGTCGCGGTGATCCTGCCGCAGGCGATCCGCCGAGTGGTCCCGGCGCTCGGCAACTACGTCATCGCGATGTTCAAGGACACGCCGATGCTCGCCGCCATCACCGTGCTGGACATGCTCAAACAAGCCGAGGAGGCAGGCGCGGAGTCCTTCCGCTACACCGAGCCGATCACAGTGGTCGGCCTGCTGTTCGTGCTGATCGCGTACCCGACGTCCCTTCTGATCCGAGCCCTGGAGCGCCGCCTTGGCAACTGAGATCCCTCACCAGACGACTTCCGAGACCTCTCCCGGCGGCGAGTTGGTCCGCTTCGAGAGGGTCACCAAGCGCTTCGGCGCGACCACCGTCCTCGACCGGTTGGACTTCACCGTCGACCAGGGCAGGCACGTCACCCTGATCGGCCCGTCCGGCTCCGGCAAGACCACGATCCTGCGGCTGCTGATGATGCTGCTCACTCCGGACGAGGGCCGGATCCTGGTGGACGGCCGGCCGCTTGACGCGGAAGTGCGCAAGAAGATCGGCATGGTCTTCCAGCAGTTCAACCTGTTCCCCAACATGCGGGTGCTGCGCAACGTCACCGAAGCGCCGGTGCATGTCCTCGGACTGAGCAAGGATGAGGCCGTGGAGCGTGCGAAGGGCCTGTTGGAGATGGTCGGGCTTGGTGACAAACTGGACGCGTATCCGACGCAGCTGTCCGGCGGCCAGCAGCAGCGGGTGGCGATCGCGCGTGCGCTGGCGATGCGCCCGCAGGTGCTGCTGCTGGACGAGGTGACCTCGGCGCTCGACCCGGAGTTGGTGGCGGGGGTGCTGGACGTACTACGGGACATCGCACGTAGTACGGACATCACCATGCTGTGTGTCACACATGAGATGAACTTCGCGCGGGACATCTCGGATCGGGTGCTGATGTTTGACGCGGGCCGGGTGATTGAGTCCGGTCCACCGGAGCAGATTTTCGGTGCGCCTGAACACGAGCGGACCCGCGAATTTCTCAGCGCTGTCCACTGAACGGCCCCGGTACTGCGGTTATCCGCCGGGTGCCCAAGGGGCATCCGGCGGAAATAGAAGGACCGTACCGGCACGGTTCATGACGTGGGCATATGCCAGGGTGGTACGTCCCTGCATATACGCGCGAGAGCCCTCATCGAAGTGCGCAACCAGGGCTCTTGGCGCCCCGGTTGGGGCTATCGTGGAAGCCGGTCCACTGCCGGGACCGGTCCGCCGATCTTCTCGACGGCACCCGGCAGCCGCGACCATGACGCAAGCGGTCATACCTGCGAGGGGGACACCGTGTCGCTGGAGCACCGACAAACCGCGCCGGCCTACGCGGCGGTCCAGTACGCAATGCGCGTACTGGCAACCGTGGACCGCCATGGCCGCGGCGTGACGGCCGACCAGCTTTCCCGTGACATAAGTGTGCCCGTCGACTATCTGGCACCACTGCTTTCCATGCTGAAGAACGAGGGCTATCTCGATCTCCAGCCCGGTGGTGCGTATGTGGTCGGCGAATCGGCGGTCCTGCTTGGTAGCGGCACCCGGCAGCGCGCCCTGAGCGACAAGCTCAAGGCGATCCTCACCAGGTTGCGTGACGAGGTCGGCGCGGCGGTGTACTTCAGCCGCTACGACGACGGTGAGGTCCGGATCGTCGACTACGCGGACGGGCCGACGGCGCCCAAGGTCAACGAGTGGGTGGACTTCCGCGACGCCGCGCACGCGAGCGCGGTCGGGAAGTGTCTGCTCACCCAACTCGACCTGGACGGCCGCCGGGACCACGTCTCACGGCACAAGGTGGCCCGCTTCACGTCCAAGACGATCACCAATGAGCGGGTGCTGTTCACCACGTTGGACAGCCATCCCTCCACCGTCCCCACGCTGGATCTGCAGGAATACGCGGTGGGTACGGTGTGCGCGGCGGTGCCCATCAGCGTCGGCGCGTCGGTCGGTTGTCTGGCGGTCTCGATGCCGCTCGACCGGGCGCACTCCCTGCGCAAGGCGGCGGACACGCTCAACAAGCGTGCCGCGCCGGTGCTGTTGTCACTGTCGATCTGAGCCACTGATGGGCCGGGCGAGCGCCCGACCCATCATGCGGGACCCTGGCGCGCTAGCAGGGGCCCTCGTCCTGCCAGACGCCTGAGCCGCCGGTGGAGGGCGCCTCGCCCTGTGTCCACCACTTGGCCTTCCAGGTGTGGCCGTTGTACGACACCTGGTCGCCGCCGACGTAGACGGCACTGTTGCTGTACGCGGGCGCGGCGCACGGCCCGGTGGGGGTCGGCGTGGGCGTCGTGGTGGGCGGGTTGGATCCGGCGAACCGGACCGAGTACTTGGTGAAGTCGTAGGCACCCTGCGGAACGCTGCTGCACGTCCCGGACGTCTTGCCGTTGTTGTCCGGTGGGCTGCACTGCCGGTCCCGGTTGACCGACCAGAACGTGTAGCGCGCCATGTGGTGGCTGGTCGCGTAGTCCAGCACCGTCTGGAAGTCGGACTGGGAGAAGTACTCGCCGCTGTCGCTGCGGCCGTTCATCTGCGAGATGCCCTCGTGCGCGTACGCGGTGGCCGCGTCCCAGCCGAAGGTCGACTGCAGGATGGAGTTGAAGTTGGTGAGCGCGCTGGTCTGCGCCGCCGCCCCGTTGAAACCTCCGTCGAACGGCATGATGGAGAAGTTGTCCGGGGTGAACCCCTGCGACTTGGCCTCGCTCAGCATCTGCTTGCCGAACCAGCCGGTGCCGTCAGTGGTACCGGCGGTGGTCACCGAGATGTAGATGCCGGGGTTCTGCTGCTGGAGGATCTTGGCGGCGCCGATCTCGTTGTGGATGGCGGCGGAGTTCTCGTACTCGGGTTCCTCAAGGTCGAAGTCGATCGCCTTGAGGCCGTACTTGTCGATCGCCTGCTGGTAGGCGGCCGCGGTGGCCTCCGGTGTCCCGCAGGTCTGGCCGAGCTTGGTACCGCCGTAGCCACCGACGGAGGCCGAGACATCGCCGCCCTTGGCGCGGATGGCGGAGATCACATTGGCCACGGCGGTGTCCGAGGAGACCGCGTCCGTGCCGCCCCAGGTGGGCGAACAGCCACCGCCGTTCGGCGCGAGGACGAACGCCAGCTGGAAGGCCTTCAGACCGGTGGCGTCCATCACGGCGCCCGGGTCCGGCGGGTCGTTGTCGAGCGGCATCAGGTACGGCGCCGCCGCGTACCAGTTGCCGCCGACCCCGCTGGCGGCGGCGGCCGGGGCGGCATGGCTGGTGGCCGCGACGGTGGTCAGGGCACCGATGGCGAGGGCGGCCGCCGACGCGGCGGCCGCGAGCGATTTGAGTCTGCTGGGCACAGGGCCTCCTGTGGGGGGGTGGAGGTGGTACAGACCAATGCCCCACAGGGTGACCCGGTGACGCGATCACGTCAATAGATTGGACTGGACCAGTACCGATCGAGCGCATGGTCATGAGCACCCTTTCGGATCCGGTAGAGTTTCCTGTGAGCGGGCGCCGCTAGCTCAACTGGCAGAGCAGCTGACTCTTAATCAGCGGGTTCGGGGTTCAAGTCCCTGGCGGCGCACCACAGCCCCTCACGCTTGCGTGAGGGGCTTTTTTGCGTTCAGTCTTCCCCCTCCCTCCCCCCCTTGCCGTGGTCCGCATCTTGCCGTTGCGCTCGGCCGCCTGTGGGTCGGGGGTGTGCCGGGGTGTCTCCTCACTCCAGCTGTCACTGCACAGTTGCGGTGCTTCGCGGGGTCGCTGCGGGGACACCCCGGCACACCCCCTTCCGTGAGTTCCCGCGCTCGCGGATCGGTGGGTGGGGGTGCGTTCCCGGAGGGGTGAGGGGGAAAAGATATTCGCACCCCCTGCCCACTCTTCTGGGAACCAGCCGCAGCGCAGAAGACGGCGCAAGGGGACGTGCCGGGGTGTCCCCGCAGCGACCCCAGGAAGCACCGCAACCGGTGAAGCGATACCCGGAGTGAGGAGACACCCCGGCGCGGCCCCGACCCGAAGGCGGCAGAGCGCAACGGCGCCCAAAGGCTGGCGGTAACGGGCGGGAGGGTGGGCAAAAATCCCGAACCCCGACCGAATCGCACCGCAGGTGGTCACGCGCACCGCCCCCCATCAGGTAATATTTCCACGTCGGTGAGCGCCGCTAGCTCAACTGGCAGAGCAGCTGACTCTTAATCAGCGGGTTCGGGGTTCAAGTCCCTGGCGGCGCACCTGTCACGTAGGGCCCCTCGCATAACGCGAGGGGCCCTACGTGCGCCACAGCTACCGCGCCAGCCGCCCCAGCAGAGAGGACGCGGCCGCAATCCCCAGTGCCGCCGCAACGGCCAGTACGCCGAAGTCCAAGGCCAAGTGGGACGGGGTCCCGATCAGCAGACCGCGCAGCGCGTCGACCTCGTAGCTGAGCGGGTTGATCCGGCTGACCACCCGGAGCCAGCCCGGCATGACGGACACCGGGTACAGCGCGTTGGAGCCGAAGAACAACGGCATGGTGATTGCCTGGGTCATGCCCCCTTCGTAACCTATTCCCATGACCGCAGACGAGCAGGGCAACAGCCGGAAGCCGTTACGCAGCCGTCGGATAGCAGCGATCGCAGGCGTTCGGCGAGGGAAGCGCGACCACGCCAGTTGGGTGGGGGAACCGGCCGCGATCTACTGCCGAATCTCGCACGTCAACGACGATGACCAAACCGGAGTGGACCGCCAGCAGCGGCTATGCCGAGAGGTAGCCGAGCGCCTACAGCTCAACGTGCCCGATGATCTTGTCTTCGTAGACAACAACCGTTCGGCATGGAGTCGCAAGCGCAAGCGGAAGGGCTGGGACGCCCTACTCAATGCCGCCCGCGAAGGCCGAGTGCGTCACATCCTCGTGTACCACCCCGACCGCTTGATGCGGCAGCCCTACGACCTGGAGGAGCTGCTACAGGTCGCAGACGACAACGACCTGACACTACACGGCCAAGCGAACCAGCGAGATCTGTCAGACCCGGATGATCGCTTCTTTCTGCGCATCGAGGTAGCTCACGCTTGCCGCTCCAGTGACGACACCTCGCGACGCCTCACAGACACGACAACCGACCGAGCTAAGGACGGACTCCCGCACGGAGGAAAGCGCCGGTACGGGTACGACAAGACCGGCCTCAACATCATCGCGAAAGAGGCCGACATTGTCCGCGAAGTTTTCGCCGGATACCTAGACGGGAAAACGCCTCAGCAACTTGCCCGCGAACTCAATAAGCGAGAAGAGCCCACGGCCCTAGGCAAGGAGTGGAACCCGTACACCATTCGCGCACTGCTGGACAATCACCACGTGGCTGGCATCCAGGTTTTCCACGGCAGAGATGTTGGCGATGGAGAGTGGCCCGCCATCATTGATCGAGGAACATGGCAGGAGGTACGAGACCGGCGCGATTACCGCGCAGTGCCGAAATCAGCAGACAATGAGTCGAATCGGTTCTACGTTCTCCGCGGCATCGTCACGTGCAAGCGTTGCGGCACCTACATGTCCGGCTCAGACGGTAGGTACCTGTGCAGCCGCAGCCAGCGCACGGACGCCCAAGCATGCGGACGCGCCGTAAGCGCCCCGACGCTCGAACAATTCATCATCGACGCAGCGATAAAGCAACTCGAAAAACTAGAAGTCACAGGAGCTACCACCGCACCGGAGTTGTCAGCGGACAATATAGCAGCCATCGAGGAAGACGAGCGTGAACTAGAAGAACTAAAGGCGATGTGGGATGCGCGCGAGATCAAAACCCGCGAGTACCGAGAAATGCGGAAGACCATCGAAGAGCGCATCTCCAGCGTTCAGCGGAAGCTAGTCGTACGGCCCACAGTCGAAGTCCTTAAGGGACTGGTAGGCCCTCATGCGCACGCAAGCTGGAAGGCGCTAGAAAAGGCTGGAGAGCACGAGCGGATGAACGCCGTTCTTCGTTTCCTGTTCGCCGCAATCATAATTGACGCGTCCAGCACACGAGGCCGCACATTCGACTATGGGCGAGTCGACATCGACCCCAACCCGCTGTAACGGCTAGGGGGACCCGATTCAGGGTCCCCCTAGTTATTCGTTCTCTTTCTCCGAGGGGAGCCGCAGCAATCGCGCTAAGCGACACGCACCCTCTCGGCTAATGCGAGTCGGCAATTTCGCGCAGATACGTTCCAAGTGCCGGGCGCGTTCCGTCGCCGGATCCAGTCGCTTACGCTGCGACATCGAGCCACCCCGTTCCCCGCGCGTCTCTCGCATCCTCGCGGGCGTGTGCTCGTTGGTCAGCTATGGCTCTAGCGAACCAGGCTTGCCCGAGCGTGTGGCCGCTTCCGACGTAGCGCCAGGCCGACTCAGTGACCATGGCGCCGACGCCGTAGGCCGCCTGTGTATCGGTTGCATTTCGCCGGTAGTCGGCCCGAGTAGCACGCAAGGCTGCGTACGTGGTCGAGTAGGCCCGGGATTTGGTGAGTACATGTCCACGAAAGCCGAGCGTGTGAGCCCATGCCCGCAGCCGTAGGCCCTCGAATTCGGGTAGACCGCCCAAGCGCCAACACGTCGTCATGAGTGTCCGTACGTGGCTGCTCACGGCCAGCAGCGGTATTTCCCCGAGCGAGGTCACGCGTTGGTCGGTGCCGCCCGCGTCGCCGACGCTTTTCGATGTGTATTTCGCTACGTAGGCCGCTACCGCGTCATCACTGACGGCCTCACCGTCGCCAAATGCCCGGATAGGGTGCACGTCTAATTGCGTGCCCCACCTGATGACCCGTTCGCCCACGGCAGCCGAGTACGGAGCCCGCACGGTCACCGTTTCGACAGCCGACCGCACCGCGTCTTGGAGGAGTTCAGTCGTACCCCACTCAGGCGGGGGCGTATCGGGTCCGTCGGGACCATCGAGCCGGATGACCGCATGGAAATGCACGGCCCCGCGCTTTTGGTACTCCGCGACTTTCGCGAAGGACAACCGCGCGTGATCGGGAAAGCGACTCTGTGTGATGCCTGCCGAGGTGGCCAGGTGACGCCGGACCGCGTGTGCCCACCGGTTCCACAGCGTGCCCGCCATGGCATGCCAGAGCACGTGCCCGACGTGGTCATAGCAGTCACGGCACAGCGGCTGACCAAGCGCGGGATCGCTGTCTGCGTGGAGCAGGCCGCAGCCGACCGGCCGCCCGTGCTCGCAGTGACCGCCGTCCCGCCTGGGATGGCACCGGCCGCCAGTGTGGTGAACTGCGCCGAAGGACGGAGCTGTCAGCGTCACGAACAGCCGGGGATGATCCCTCACCGCCCCAGGGGTGCCTTTGCCGCCGACCAGGCCGGAGCGCACCAGGTGATAGGTGTCGCCAGCGTGCAGGTAACTGCACGGCTCACAGCGTGATTTCCGGCGGTTGCCGCACCGCACTGCCAACCGTCCACTTGGCTCTGCCCCACTCGAATACCGCCGCACGACGTCCCCGGAAACCGGATCGTACGCAGTCGTGTGACCCGACAGATATATGGGGTGCGCGCAGCCGCCGATATGGCGTATCTGTTCCAGCCACCGGGAAAATCCCGGTTCACTTGCCACGCGGACCATATCGGCCTGCGTGAGGGAAAGCGCGCGCAAGCGCCCAGCCAGATCAAGGGCTGAGCGCCGCGCATCAACGTCTATGTGCGGGTTACCAGTGGGACGCACGGCGGAGACCTTCCCAGGGGGGCAGCCCAACGCAGGGCCACCAGGACGTGTTTTGGCGTAGGAGGTAGGTCGGGCATGGTTTCCTTGCAGATCAGGCGGAGCGACTGCGCATCGCTCGCGGGGAGTTGGCCGACCGTGGCCGCCCGGATCGCATTAGGGCAGGAACATGTGCAGGATGCCGTTGACGACCCATGCGACGCCGTAGCCGACCGGGGTCATACCGATCTCAAAGAAGAAGACGCCGATGACCACCACATGCCACACGCGGATTTCCTTGCTGCGTACGGCCATGAACCAGATGACGAACAGGACGATTTCGACTAGGTACAGCTCACTGGGATTGATCGGTGTGGTCATACCGCCTCGACTCCTTCCGCAGTGGCGGACGCCAGTGCCGGGAATTCCGGCCGGAGCGGCGCGCTTTCGGCAGCAGCCGTGCGTGCCTGATCGGTCGTGACGAGCGTGGAGCGAGCCCGCAGCCACCGGCCGCCGACTGTGGTCACGGCGACCCCCTGTTCCTCCTCGGTGATCATCTGGGCCGCCGCGAGAGCATCCGGCGCCAGGTCGCCCAGCGCCATTTCGGCGGTAGTCGGATCGTTGACGCGATGCGCCACGCGCCCGCTGAGCTGTGCCCGCAGCGCCGTTACACCGGGTCCGAGTTCAGCGCCGAACCGTTGACCGGCCGCCACGAGGTGGACCCCGAGCGCCGCGCCGAGTTGTGCCAGCCGCAACAGCAGGACCGAGCACGCCGCCGCTTCCTCCCGCGCGTCCCGTGACCCATCCGACAGGTACAACTCGGCGATCTCATCCACGATCACCACCAGCGGCACCGGGCGGTCGTCATCACTCAGTTCCCACACGGTGCGCACTCCCGCCGCCCGGCAGACGGACATGCGATCTTCCATCTCTGTCACGAGTGCTTCCAGCAGCGCCCGTGCCTGCCGTCGGTTGATCGCCAGGGCTGACAGCCGAGGAGCCCACAACGACAGTTCGAGCCCGCCTTTGCAGTCCACGCCGACCAGGCCCACCGGCTGACTGGCCAGCGCCACGAGAAGCGCGTTCAGCCAGTTGGATTTGCCAGAGCGCGTCGCGCCGACGACCAGCCAGTGAGCTACCGCCCGCAGATCAACGACCCAGGCCCCGCCGCTTTCGATCCGGCCGACCGGCGCCGCCAGCAGCCGTGCGGACTGTGGCCTTTCCGGAGCCGAAGCACCGTCCAGTGGATCGCGGCCCTGCACCGTGAGGACGACGTCACCACGCGCCGGAGACGTGACCCGAACCCCGTACACCCCCCAGGCGTGCGCGAAGGCATCCACGGCTTGCAGGAACGGCGCGGGCGTCTGCCCGGCATGTAAGCCGACCCGCACGACCAGGCCGCCAGGTGTAGGGCGTGGCAGGCCCAGGCGCGGGGGAATCTGCCGCAGCGCGCTTCCTTGCACCACCAGGCCGCCGAGGAGCCCGCGGTTTCCCCGGGGGCTGATCGACAGATTGTTCAGCAGGCAGGTCTGCCGCCAGGTCAGCCGCATCCGGATCACGGTCGCCGGGAACCCCAGCAGATACCACCGCCAGGGCATCGTCCGGACATTGATCCCACGGCGAGCTAGACGAGGCTCCCAGCGCCGCCGAGTGAGGTACGCGACAGCCGCCAGGACCACGGCAGCCAGCCATACATAGCGTGCGAGCACGTCAGTCCCCCTCGTCCTGTGCTGCCTGGAGACGCGCCAGCAGCAGTCGCGCACGCGCCGAAGCGTCCTCTCCACGACGCCCCACGAGGGCAAGCGCGTACTCCAGCGTGGGAGCGTCGTCTTCGGTCATCAGCAGCGCCTCAGCACCGGCCAGCGAGCGGAGATCACGCATCAGGCGCCCGAACTGTCCGTCATCATTGATGAGCGGCATCACGCATCACCGCCCTTACCGCCCCGCGTTGTCGGAGCCGAGGCAGGCTGATCAGCCGCAGTGATCGCGCCCGCCGACCATGTGACGCCCGAGCGCCCGCCGACTTCCCATTCGGCATGCCACAGGTCAACGATCTTGACCGGCATACCGGAGGTGATGCCCTGCGGCTCACCAGAGAGAACGATCTCGATCACGTCAGATTCCGTGCGCCGACCCGTGCTGGCGGTCACCGCGACCGAGACAACCCACTGCGTCACGCCATCGCGATCCTTGCGCGGCTGTCCGTTCTGGTCCATGCGCTGACGCGGAGGGACCAGGCACAACGCCGTTTCAAAGCGTTCCGCCGCTATCGGTTTGATCATTGCTTTCCTTCCCTTCGAGAGCACCAGGCCGAAGCCCTCACTCACACAACGGGTCCACTCATCCATAGGTTCCCTGGTCCACTGGTCCCCTGCCTAAGTGGTCCACTGCCTACGTGCCCCCTAGACAGGTCCGGGCAGGCACTTATCCTGTCCCCTGTGTAAGTTGCGCGCCCCATATCACACAGCTCTGACAGCCCCGCCGAAGGAGACGCCCGCCGTCATGGAACTCCAGCCGCCCGCTTCCAAGTTCCAGCAGATTGCCAGCTACCTTGCCGAACGGATCGCCGCAGGTGACTACCAGCCCGGATCCAAGCTTCCGAGCGAGTCAGAGATGATCGCTCAGTGGGGAGTCTCCAAAAACACTGTTCGGTACACGTTTCAGGAGCTGCGAAATCGAGGGCTAGCCGAAACGTTGCAGGGCAAGGGAACGTTCGTGCTCGCAGGTTCAGCGCCAGCCGCCACGATCACCCGCAGCGTCACCCGCAGGGGCCGCCACCACGTCGTTGACGAGGGTTACACCCAAGTAGGCGAGCCGACCGTAAGCCGCACCGTCATTGACGGGATGACAGCTTCCTACCTGGGCCGCGACCCGAACGACGAGGACGAGGCAATGGGGGTGGACAGGGTGCTTGTTGATGATGCGGGGCACCGGGTACTGCACCGGGTGACCATCCCCATGGACCTGTCGGGCACTGCCCCTGATGTGGTCAAGTCCCCGGACCGCCCGGTAGCCGATCTCTATGACGCGTTGCAGGATGCCGGGCACAGCCTTGCGTGGTGTGAGTACGTAACTGCACGCCCCGCGTTGCCCGATGAGCGGATGGCGCTCATGGTGGGGGACACCAGCCCCACGGTTCTGATCACCTACCGCGTCACGCACGCCGACGACCGCCCGCTGATGGTGGAGGAGCTGCGCGCCGCAGCAGCCCGCACGCGTCTCGCCTACCCGCTCACGCCGACCAGGGCCAAGGCCAAGCGAGCCCCCAAAGCTGAGCCCGACGCGGAGTAACTCTTCTTTACTTGCTCAAGGGCGCGCGCCTTTCGGCGCGGGGGGCCGCCCCGCCCCCCCCCCCCAAACGGGGGGGCCCCCCCAACGCACACAGACGGGGGGGACTAGGCG
>JBEYJY010000057.1:0-40688 GCA_040631425.1 Streptomyces sp. NPDC020096 | reverse complement strand
CCACTCGGGCAGCGTGGCGATTATCAGGCGCGCGCGGTCAGGGTCACGCTCCGGCCACACGGAGGGCAACTCGCGTTGACCCACGATGGTCACGCGTGAGATTTGCGTCAGCAGTGAGGTGAGCCCCTGCAACAACACCTCAGTCTCCACGAGAATGGCAACGTCGAGCTGTACGGCGACCTTGAGCTGACTGGAGCTTTGCACATTCATGTCCTTTGGTCTTACTGGTGTGTTCGGGCTGGATCGAAGAACATGGCTTTCACCGCGACGCAGGTTCGCGCGGCATGACGATTCCGTTCTCGTCGGAGACGGTCCGATAGCCGTAGTCGCGGTAGGCGGCGAGCCTGCGCGAGGTCTCGCCCTTGGCGCACGGCGACTTGACGGTCGGGTCCGTGCGGTCGACGACGACCCAGTCGGGCAGCTGCCGGGGCAGGGCGACCGGAGAGGTTCCCGCGACGCCGGATCCCCGGCAGACCAGACTCACCGCGGCGCGATCGGCCAGCCGTGGAGCGAGCCGGTTGGTCAGGGCGACCGGGACCCCCTCCGGGATCCGGTCGAGGAGCCGAGCTGAGGCGACTGGGGCGCTGAGTGCGCCGCCGTATCCGATCAGATCGCCCACGACTTCCCCGCTTCCACTAGATAACTAGTTGAATAGTGGCCATGACCCAGCTGCTGTTGTCAAGCGTCGCCGGAGGACCTGCGGGCGCGGCGACGGACTAGAGTTCACTAGATAACTAGGGAAAATGGGTGGGCAGAGCAGACGAAAGGGGCGTGATGGAGTACCTCATCGACCGGCGCAGCGGAGTCGCCACCTATCTGCAGATCGTCGAGCAGACGAAGCGGGCGCTGCGGCTGGGATTCCTGCACTCCGGGGAACAGCTCCCCACCGCGCGCGAGGTGGTCGAGGCAACCGCCATCAACCCCAACACCGTGCTGAAGGCGTACCGCGAGCTCGAGCGCGAAGGACTGGTGGAGAGCCGCCGTGGGGTCGGCACGTTCGTGCGGCAATCGCTCGGCAAGCCGCAGGCGACCGCGGACTCCCCCCTGCACGCCGAACTGGCGGACTGGATGCGGCGCGCGCGCGCGGCAGGGCTCGACCGGGAGGACGCGGCAGCGCTCATCGCCTCCGCGCTGGACAGCTGGTTCCCCGTCACGCCCGCCACCGCGGTGGGACACCGCGCGGAGGACGCTCGATGAGCGAGGCGTCCCACGCCCCCGAGGACTCGTTCGGTCACCCGCCCGAGACGCCGACGCCGCCCATCTCGTACGACGGCGTCCCGGCCCTGGAAGCCATCGGGCTGAGCAGGTCGTACCGTCGCCGTCGCGCGCTGTGGGACTGCTCGTTCCGGATACCCTCGGGGCGCGTCTGCGGCCTCGTGGGACCCAATGGCGCGGGCAAGAGCACGCTCATGGCGCTGGCGGCGGGTCTGATCCGGCCGACCAGCGGAAGCCTCGCCGTCCTTGGTGAGCCTCCCGGCACCCCGTCGTCGCGTCGGCGCGTCGCGTACCTGGCGCAGGACAAGCCGCTCTACCCGCGTCTCACCGTCGCAGAGACCCTCCGGCTGGGCCGGGAACTCAACCCGGGATGGCACCAGTCGACCGCCGAACACGTGGTGCGTCAGGGCGACTTACCCCTGACCGCACGCGTCGGCTCCCTGTCCGGCGGCCAGCGCACCCGGGTCGCGCTCGCGCTGGCTCTGGCCAAGCGACCGGAACTGCTGCTGCTCGACGAGCCGATGTCCGACGTCGACCCCGTCTCCCGGCGTCAGCTCACCGGTGTCCTGATGGCCGAGGCCGCCGAACACGGCACCACCGTGCTCATCTCCTCTCATGTGCTGCGTGAACTGGAAGGCATCTGCGACTTCGTGCTCCTCCTCGCCGCGGGCAGGACGCTGCTGGCCGGTGACGTGGACGAGATACTCGACCGTCACCGGCTGCTGGTCGGGACACACGACGCCGAGGATCCGCTGCCTGAGCCGGAACTGCATGACGCGGTGGAGGTGCGGCGGTCAGGGCGACAGCTGACCGCCCTGGTGCGCCCGCTGATCGGGGTCGCCGACGGGTGGGAGGTGGCGGCGCCGACCCTGGAGGACGTCCTCATGTCCTACCTGCGCTCACCCGAGGCGCGCCCTTTCATCACCACAAGCGCACGTGCGGCCACCGTCCGCGACACGGCGAGGAGGGGTCGGTGAGCCTCAGTGCACTGCGCCCGTCCGGCGGCGGATTCGGCGGGCGGGCGCGGCGGCTCTGGCGCGGCTGCGGCCCGCGGCTGTCGGGCGTGGTCTGGGTGGGCGCTCGCCAGGGCCGCACGGTCTACGGCGCCGCCCTGACGACGCTCATCGTGGTCTGCGGCTGGCTGGCCTACCAGGGCCACGAGGTCAGCTCCTACGTGACCGCACACCACCTCCAGGGCTGCACCATCGTCTACCAGCCCTGGCGTTGCGAAGGGACTTCGGCTGCGGTCTTGGCCTTGGACGACGCCCACGGCAGCGCCGTGGAGAGCACCGGTCTCGTGCTGATGGCGCTGCCGCCCGCGCTGGGGCTCTTCTGCGGGGCGCCCCTGCTGGCGAAGGAACTCGAAAGTGGCACATACCAGTTGGCATGGAGTCAGTCGATCTCCCGCACTCGCTGGCTGGCCGGGCGGCTGGGCGTGCCGTTGGCTGTCACCCTGGCAGGCGCCACCATCCTGGCGGTGGTCTCCACCTGGTGGGTGAACACCGTCCTCGGCCGGTTCCCGGCCTACATCCAGTGGTACACGTGGATGTCCCGGTCCACCTCCGGACCAGCCGTGGTGGGCTTCTGTCTGCTCGGGGTCGCCCTGGGCGCGGCCATCGGCCTCCTCGTGCGGCGGACGGTGACTTCCATCGCGGTGACCGCGGTCGTCATGACCGGCTTGCGGGTGCTGATCGAGCGGCTGCGATTGGCGTTCGTGCGGCCGGAGACGATCACCACGCCGGTACATCTCGTGGCGGTCGGCCCGGGGTCACCGACCGGACTGTCCGCTCTCTTCGCCCCGGCGCTGCCCCCCGACGCCACCTTGGTGGGCAACGGCTTCCTGACCTCGGACGGACTACGTATCCCGCAACCGACCGACATGAACAGCACGAGCGGCAGCGCCCAGCTGTCCTGCCCATCGAACGAGCCGTTGTGCCTGGCCCACCAGCACGAGGTCGTCCGGGCCTACGCCGACATCCACTCTGCGGCTGCCAACTGGCCCATGATGGTCACAGAAACCGCGATGTGCCTGGTCCTGACGGTGCTGCTCACCGCGTTCTGCTTCGCCTGGATCCGCCGCGTGCCCTGACGGCCGGCCCCCGGGTCGCCCGTGGGTCGGCGCCACAGTCAGACGAGCCGTTGGCGGCCGCGCAGGAGGACGAACGCCATGACGGCGACAGCCATCGCCAGCAGTACCGCCGCCCCGGCCCACTGCACCGTGAACATGCGTGAGAGCGGGAGGTATTCCACTGACCAGCCGACGACGTGGTCCCTGGCCAGGCAGGCGGCGTGGGCCTTGCCCGGCGGTTCGAAAGTACAGGTGCTCCAAGCTATGGTCCTGCCCGAGCTGGTCAGGAAGGACTGGTCGGTCAGGTACGCCCCGGGCGGCAGCCACGGGGTCGGCGCTGCAACGCCGTCGTGAGTGGTCACCGTGGCCACGGTGCCGAGGCTGAGCCGGAAGTAGCCCCACAGGAATTGCACGACGACGGCGAGGCCGAAGGTGACCACCATGGCCGTCAGCACCCGACGCAGCAGCATGCCGATCGCCACGCCCGCGACCACGGTGAACAGCGACAGCGAGGTGGGCATAGGGCCGGTGCTGTCAATCACCCAATCGTCGGCCCACGACACGACCGGGGTCGCCTTGACCGGTCCACACCACCACCCGAACGCGAGGGAGAGGACCACGGTGCAGACCACCACCACGCAAAGGGTGATGCCGAGTTTGGCGGCGAGCCAGCGGACACGGCTCACGGACTGGGAGGTGACGAGCTTCACCGTGCCGTTCTCCAGGTCGCCCGCGAGCAGCGGCGCGCCCACGAAGACGCCAAGCAGGACGGGGACGAGAGCGATGGCGTAGCCGCTCAGGTGCAACGACTGGATGTGCGGTGTGAAGCCCTGGATCCACTCGTCCGACTTCGGATGAGGCCAGCTGTACCGGTCGAGGTACTCCATCATCCGGGCTCGCTGGAAAGCGATCCAGCCGACGCCCGCGGCGGTGGCGGCGAACATCGTCCAGAACGTCGCCCGGTGCTGACGCCATATGAGCCAGGTCACGCCCCGCAGTCGCAGGCCACGGGCCGCCCGGAGGGAAGCGGTTGTCGTGCTGCCGGTCCGGGTGGTCATGTCACCACCTTTGCGCCGCCCGGGTCGGCGACCCGGGCGCTCCGGTCAACAGGGTCGGCGCCTCCGCGGAGCGCAGATATGCGAGGACCGGCCCCTTCAGGTTGGGGGTGCCCATCTGCCAGTCACCGCCGATCGGCCCTTCGGGATGCACGAGTGCGGTCAACTGCCATGCGCTGGCGCGCGATTCGACGGCAGCATGACGACCGAGCTCGGCGAGGAGGCCTTCGTCGGCCCGAAGGCCGGTGAGCAGAGTGTGGGCGGTCGGCAGGTGGCGCACCTCCCCCGCCAGGCGCAGCCCGCCCGAGGCGACGACCAAGAGGTAGTCGCAAACGCTTTCCAGCTCGGTGAGCAGGTGGGAGGAGAATCAGAACGGTGGTGCCGCGCTCGGCGACCTCGGACATCAGGGCACCCCAGAGTTCGTGGCGCACCAGCGGATCGAGGTCGGACATGGGTTCGTCCAGCAGCGGCAGGTCCGGGCGCTTGCCGAAGGCGACCGCGAAGGCGGCCCGGGTACGCTGCCCGCCTGACAAGGCGCCGACCTTCGCGTTGAACGGCACGTTGCCCGCCCGGACTAACTCCTCGGCGGCCCGCTGGTCCCAGCCCGGGGTCAACTCGCGGCCGAGGCGCAGCGTCTCCTCCACGGTGAAGCGGCGGAAGAGCGGCTTTTCCTGGTTGAGGAAAGCGGTACGGCGGTCGGCCGCCGCCGACTCGGGCACCACGCCTGAGACCCGAACCGCATCGGCGGTCGGCTCCAGCAGGTTGGTCGTGATCTCCAGCAACGTTGTCTTCCCAGCCCCGTTGAGGCCGACCAGCCCGCAGATCCGGCCGACCGGGCCCTGGCGACCCGCTCCATCGCTCACCGTGCTCCTCGTTTCCCCAGGATCGCGTCCGCTACCCTCCTTCAACTACTTCATTAGTGTAATGAGGATGAATGGAACGGGCGCCCCTGTCAACTAGCTGGGGACTTTCGTCTGGATCACCGTGCGGACCAGAGGAAGATGCCTGCGTCACCCGGGGCATGCCGGGCTCGCGGGCGAGGTCGGTCAGCCACCACTCGTGCCGGCCGAGTTGTGCGGCTCCCCGGCGAAGGGCTTGTTCCTGCTGGCTGACGCAGCCCAGTTCCTGCAGCAGTGTGCGGACGCCTGAGTAATACCCTCGCCGCGATACGGCTGCTGCCGATGAGCGGTGGGGAGAAGGACGTGGAGATCCTGGCGTTGCGGAACCAACTCGCAGTAATGGAGCGCCAGCTCCCCGGGGCCCACCCCCGCTTCACGCCCGAGGACCGCGCACTCCTCGCCGCCCTCCTGCACCACCTCCCCCAGCAAGCCCTGCGTCAGATGCAGCTGCTGGTGAGACCGGACACCGTGCTGCGCTGGCTTCCCAATGTTGATTGTCAAGCTGCCGCGGTCACTGGCGGTGTGACTCGGTAGCGCCGTCGGTCAGGAAGGAGAGCCCAGAGGACGTTCACGCGGCGCCTGGCGAGGGCGAGGACAGCCTGGCTGTGCCGTTTGCCTTCTGCGCGCTTGCGGTCGTAGAACCTCCGCAAGTTCGGATCGCATTGGACGCTGATCAGCGCGGAGGCGTAGAAGACGCGTTGCAGGCGCCGGTGGTAGCGCGTAGAGCGGTGGAGGTTGCCCCTGACCTTCCCGGAGTCCCGCGGAGCCGGGCAGAGGCCCACGAACGCAGCGAGGCGGCTCGGGGACGGGAATGCGTCCAAGCCGCCGCCGATGCCGGCCAGGAACTCGGCCCCGAGAACAGGGCCGTTGCCGGGCATGCTCTGGACTATCTCGGCGAGTTCGTGCTGGCGAAGCCGCTCCTCGATGAGCTTGTCGGTTTCGGCGATCTTCTCGTTGAGAAGCATCACCTCCTTCGTCAGCGTGTGGACCATCTTGGCAATGGCCTTCTCACCGGCCACCGAGGTGTGCTGGCGTCCAGCGGCCTCGACCGCCCGGGCGGCCAGCGCGTCGGCGACGGACGTAATCTCCGGCGCCCACAAGAACACAGCGGGGATGGAAGGCGATCTCTCGCCGGGATCAGTTGCTCGCACGACCGCTCAGCGCCATATTCCATGGCCATCTGCCACGCCCTGCATACAAGAAGGCGGGCTCGTTGAACTCCCCCGGACGCGTGACCGTTCTCCAACTCGGCAGCATCGGCGGCAAGTTGACTGACCGTCGCCACTCTCAAGCATCCCGGCCGGTGCAACAGCCCCCGCCAAGCAGGCCGTGGCTCTGCCGAGTGAGCGTCGCCGACTGCTCCGCTGGAAGTGGAAGCAGAAACCGGCGCGCATCGGACGACCACCGATCACCGAGGAGCTCACCACCCTCATCCTGCGCCTGGCCGGCGACAACTCCTCGTGGGGCTACACCCGCATCCAGGGCGAGCTGCGGCGCCTCGGGCACCGGGTGGGAGCCTCGACCATCCGCCGCGTCCTGCGCAGCGCCGGACTCGACCCCGCACCCCGCCGGGGGCTCAACGCGGGGCCGACCTAGCGCCAGTTCATACGTGCCCAGGCCTCCGGCCTGCTCGCCGCGGACTTCTGCCACGTCGACACCGCAGCGTTGGCCAGCCTGTACGTCTTCTTCGTCCTGGAGGTCGGCACCCGAACCGTGCACATCCTCGGCGTCACCGACCACCCGACCGCGGCCTGGGCCACCCAACTCGCCCGCAACCTCCTCGCCGACCTCGGCGAGGACGCCGCCGGCTTCCGCTACCTGCTGCGCGACCGCGACAGCCGCTACACCCAGACCTTCGACGCGGTCTTCACCGCCGCCGGCATCGACATCTTGAAGAGTGCTCCGCAGACTCCACGGATGAACGCACACGCGGAGAGGTTCATACGCACCGTGCGCGCCGAGTGCACCGACCGGCTGCTCATCTACAACGAGCAGCACCTGCGACACGTGCTCGCCGAGTACGCCTGCCACTACAACACCGGAAGGCCGCACCGCGCGCTGCAACTTCGAGCCCCTGCCGACGACCCCGACGTCATCCCGTTCCCCACCCAACGGATCCAACGCCACGACGTCCTCAACGGACTCGCCCACGAGTACCGCAACACCGCCTGACGAAGGCCACGACAGCTGACGAACACACAGGTCAGCGCATGTGCAGGACTTTTGGAACCCTACACCTGCGCGGACGTAATTATCGGCACCCACACGGCCGCCTGGAGCGCGACTTGGCGGGTGAGGGAGGCAGATGTCGGGTTCACCGTCGCTGTTGGTCCCGATCACTTCGGTCCCAGCTGCGTTGTGGGCTGGCGTGCAGGGCGATTGCGTCAAGGTCGACGATGACGTGGATCTTTGTGATCAGGTCGTGTTCCACGGTCAGGGTGATGACCGCGCATAGGGTCCGGTCGAAGAAGGCGAGGACGGTCGGCCGGCCACAGACCGGGTGGTGGACCAGCGTCGCCCGGTGTCCGTAGTAGGAGATCAGGTTCCGGGCGACGAGGTCCGCGCCGTGGTTGGCCTGTGGCCGGATCGGGGACTCGACGGTGAAGTCGGCCATCCCCCAGACCTGCGGGTGCAGCACGGCCAACAGGGCGTCGAGGTCCCCGTTGCTACAGGCGGTGATGAATTTCTCGGTGACCAGCCGGTGCTCGGAGAGCCTTACCTCGTTGGGGCGCAGAGGAGTATCAGCGATCTTCTGCCGGGCCCGGCGGGCGAGCTGGCGGCACGTCGCTATTGGCCGTCCGAGGGTTTCCGCGATGGCCTCGAAGGGTGTCTGGAAGACATCGTGCAGGATGAAGGCCACCCGTTCTGCTGGGCTCAGCCGTTGCAGGACCACGAAGAGGGCCAGCCGGACGTCGTCCATGGTGATCCGGTCCGCGGGGTCCACGGGGGGCACTAGGGCCAGGGGACTGATCGACTCAAGCACGGTCGTGTCGTGGGGGCGTTCGCGACGCGAGCGAGCCGAGCGGATCTGGTCGAGGCACAGGCGAGTGCTGACGACGGTCAACCAGCCGCGTTCGTCCTCGATCTCACCGGAAGCGCTCCGGGCAAGTCGGGAGAAGGCTTCCTGCACCACGTCCTCGGCTTCGCCGATGTCGACGAGCATCCGGAACGCCAGATCAACCAGATACGCGTGATGGGCCCGCCACGCCTCGGCGATGCGGTCGCCGGTCGCCGGTCTGGTCACGGTGAAGCCTTCCGTGCGATGGGACATGCGCTCACATGCTTAGGACGAGATAGCGGCCAGAGAAGTGACAACGCCTCCGCTGTCACTTTTCGCCACGCTCCCCCGTCCTGTTCTTGTACGAGTTCTCGCCCCGAAGGAGAGTCTGCGGCATGCCGCCGCAAGGCGACCACGTATGCAGCATCTGTGCCCTCGCCAAGGCTCCGACGGTTTGCCTAGTCGACCGAACGCTGACGATGAAGATCGGAAGGTACTCAGTGATCCTGGTAACCGGAGCGACCGGCAACGTCGGGCGCCCCCTCATCGACCTCCTCGCCTCCGCCGGCGCAGGGATCCGCGCGGTGACCCGCAACCCGCAGGCCGCCGAACTGCCCGCCGGTGTCGAGGTCGTCGAGGGAGACCCGTCTCGGCCCGATACGATCGCCCCCCTGCTGCAAGGCGTCACCAGCATGTTCCTCAACCCGCGGGCCATAGGGCAATCCGCTGGCGACTTGCTCACGCTCGCCCGGAAGCGGGAGGTGAGGCGGGTTGTGACCCTTTCGGCGACCAACGTCGACGACGATCCCGCCCTGCAGCCATCCCGGGCCGGGGGTGTTTTCAACAAGGAAGTCGAGGATGCAGTCACCGAGTCCGGCCTGGAGTGGGTGAGCCTGCGGTCCGCCTTGTTCGCCACCAACAGTATCGGCCTTTGGTCGGCCCAGATCCGCGCCGGTGACATCGTGCGCGGCCCCTACGCAAAAGCCATGGCTGCGCCCATCCACGAGCGGGATCTGGCCGGAGTCGGCGCCCGCGCCCTGCTCACCGATGACTTGGTGGGCCGACGGCTTCAGCTGACCGGTCCGCAATCCCTCGACCAGGAGGAGATGGTCACCATCATCGGCGACGCGATCGGCCGGCGGCTGCGCTACGAGGAAATCCCGCCGGAGGTGGCCAAGCGCGGCTTGGTCAACCTCGGCTTCCCCCAACCGTTTGCCGACGCCTACCTGTCGATGCAGGCCAGCGCCGTCGGGAAACCTGCGCTCACCAGCAGCGAAGTGGAGCAGATCCTCGGCCGCCGCGCGCTCACCTACGCCCAGTGGGCCACCGACCACGCCGAGGCATTCCAGAACTGACAGCACAGCAATCTTGGAGCCACAGATGAAGCTCACGATCTTCGCGGCGACCGGCGGGGTCGGTCGGCAACTCCTCGAGCAGGCCATCGCCGCAGGGCACGATGTCACCGCAGTCGTACGGAACCCGGACAAGCTGTCCCGGCAGGAAGTCCGCATTGTTACCGCCGACCTGGCGGCCGCGGACCCGGCGGCGCTGGAGTCCGCGGTCGGCGGCGCGGACGCGGTGCTCTCCACCCTCGGCGCACGGTCAGCGTCGGAGGCCGGAGTTGCTTCACAGGGTACGCAAGCCATGGTCAAGGCCATGAAGACAACTGACGTACGACGCATCGTCGTTGTCAGCGCCGCACCGATCGGAACCGTGCCCTCGCCGGGCCGCCCGAAGCCGCCGAAGCACGACCCGGGAGATGGGTTCTTCATGCGCAACCTTTTCAGTCCGTTGACGAAGGCCGCGCTGCGCAAGCACTACGCGGACCTCTCGGCGATGGAAGACGTCCTGAGGAACAGTGGCCTGGACTGGACCGCCGTACGACCGCCGCGGTTGACTGACAAGCCCTTGACCGGCACCTACCGGACGGCCCACGGACAGAACCTACGGCGCGGCTTCGTCATCTCCCGCGCCGACGTCGCCGATCTCATGCTTCGCGTACTCAAGCAACCCCAGACAATCAAGCAAGTCATCGGCATCGCCAACTAGGGCCTGTCTGGAGTGGTGATCACGTGGCGGGAAAAAGGGTTGGTCGGTATCGCGTCGGGCTGGTAGCTTGCAGTCGACCGCGACACCGTCCGAGGAGGTGAGACCCATGAACGCTGTATCGATGTGGGTGCTCCCCCTTCCCGTCACGGTCGGGCGATTGACATAGGTATCGCCGGGAGCGCCTCGACAACAAGGCACTCCTGGAAGGCGAAACCTATGGTTCACAATGTTGCTCTGGTTCTCGGTGGTGGTGGGGCTGCCGGACAAGCGTGGCAGATCGGTGCCATCGCAGGTCTGGCCGAGGCTGGTCTCGATCTGACAGAGGCCGCCGATCTGGTGGTCGGCACCTCGTCCGGTTCCACCACGGCAGCGCACGTGCGCAGCGGCATACCAGCGGCCGAACTGTTGGCCTCGGTGCTGTCCCCGCCGGTTCAACCGGTCGGACAGAACCGGGAACTGCCGCCGTCCCTACCGATGGCCACGGTGTTCGAGCGGATGAGGGCCATCGGCGCCGCCGCCACCTCGGCGGCCGATCTACGACGTGCGATGGGCGCGTTCGGGTTGGAGAGCGACTCCATACTCGGACCTGCGGCGGCGGGACAGCGGCGTGCAATGGTTGCCGCCAGGTTGCCTCGCGCTGAATGGCCGGACAGGCCGATGATCGTGGTGGCCGTCGACGCGCACACCGGCGAGTTGGCTGCGTTCGATCGCGATTCCGGCGTCGACCTGGTGGACGCGGTCACCGCGAGCACCGCGCTGCCCGGTATGGTCCCCACGCACAGCATCAATGGCACTCGCTACATCAACGGTGGCGTGCGCTCCGGCGAAAACGCCGACCTTGCCTCGGGCTTTGCGAACGTCGTGGTGCTCTCGCCGTTCGGCGGATGGAGCCAGACCCCACCGCAAGCAGGCCAGTTCGAGGGCCTGCGCAGAGACCCGGAATGGGGCACGGACCTGGCAAGCGAGGTCGAGGCCCTGCGCAAGCAGGGAAGCCGCGTCGAGGTGATCACACCGGACGCCGATTCCCTAGCCGCAATGGGCACGAACCAGATGGATCCGGCGACCCGCATCCCCGCCGCCCGTGCCGGTTACGCCCAAGGCAAGCAGGAAGCGACCCGCGTGACGTTCCTCTGACGATTGCACGCCGCCTCCTGGTCTGACGTGCGCGGTCGCGGCGGCCGGCTTGCCAGCCGGACGCCGCGACCGCGGGCCCAGGTTGAGGCTGCGCATCCAGATGATGGATCCGGGTAGCTGGAGCCCCGCCATGTAGCTCGCGGGTGTCTTGATGCCCCTATGGATGTCAAGCGGCTGATGCTGGTGTCACAGCGGTCTGCCTGGGCGGGTTGATCGTCTGGTAGATCTCTCGTGCGACGTAGCGTTTCAGGCAGCGGATGGCTTCTCGGCGTGTCTTGCCCTCACTGATGCGTCGCTCCATGTAGTTGCGGGTGCGGGTGTCCCAGCGCAGGCGGGCCAGGATGATGGTGTAGAGCGCGGAGTTGGCCTGGCGGTCGCCGCCGCGGTTGAGCCTGCGGCGTCGGGTCTTGCCTGAAGATGTTTCCACCGGGCTGACGCCACAGAGTGCGGCGAAGGATGCTTCGCTGCCCATCCGTTCTGGGTTGTCCCCCGCCGCTATCAGCAACGCTGTAGGTGCCAGTAACCTCATCCGTGCTGCTCAGGAAGCGTGTGGGCGCTGTCGTGAGCCCCTGCGGGTCGGGAGTGGCGGTGGGAGCCTCGCTTGGTGATTGTCGACTGGCTCCGGCTGACGCCAGGATGGTCCGGTGCTCCTGCGACTGCCTTACCTGGCCTTGACGAGCGTGTTCACCTTGATACGGCTCTTACCGATGGGCGACCGCGACAAGGACGCTGAGATCTTGGCACTGCGCCACCAACTGGCCGTGCTGCAGCGGCAGATCGTCAAACCGAAGCTCACCTGGCCCGACCGCGCACTGCTCGCCGCGCTCCTGCACCGCCTCCCCCGAGTGCAACTTCGTCGACTCCAGTTGATCGTCTCCCCCGACACACTGCTGCGCTGGCACCGCGATCTGCTGCGCCGCCGCCACGCCAAGGCATCCCGCCCCAAGCACCCGGGCCGTCCGCGCACCGTGCGATCTGTCCGCGCCCTGGTGCTGCGGCTCGCTAGGGAGAACCGCAACTGGGGCTACAGGCGCATCCACGGTGAGCTCGCCGCGCTCGGAATCAACGTCGCCGCCTCCACCGTGTGGAACATCCTCAAGGAGCACGGCATCGACCCCGCACCCGAACGCGACCACACCACCTGGGCAGCGTTCCTGCGCTCCCAAGCTCACGCCATCCTCGCCGCCGACTTCTTCGAGACCAAGACACTGACCGGGGGCAACCATGACCGTCCTCGCGGTGATCGAGCACGCCACCCGGCGCGTGCGGATCCTCGGCGCGACCACGCACCCCACCGCGGCCTGGGTCACCCAACTCGCCCGAAACATAGTCATGGACCTTCAGGACACCGGCGGCAGGGCGAAGTTCCCGATCCGCGACCAGGACGTTCGCTACCCGGCCGCCTTCGACGCCGTCCTGCAGGCTGAGGATACAACAGCGTTTGTCCCTCGGTTTGGGCGGCGGTCTGCGCTCCTCGACGTTGTGAATGTTCACGAGAAATGACGTCACGGCGAGTGGAGAGAGTCATCCTCGGTGCCGCGAAAACGGACTGCGTTGCCCATGGCCCGAGGAAGCCGGGGCCCAGCGACTGCCGCTGTTCGCGACCCGCGCCGGTGGGGCAACCGGGCCCGCCGGGTCAGTCCGCACCGCGGTCGGCGACGGTGACCAGTGCGAGAACCCCGTCGACGTCGATGTCGTCGGCGTCCCCCTCGGCGAGCAGTGCGGCGTCCAGGCGGTCGAGGCGGACGGACTCCCGGCCGAGGGCGGCCGACCCGTGAAGGACCACTGCGAGCACGCAGGTTCCGGCTTCCGGCCGCACCGCGAAGCGGTCGCGCACGATCCGGACCCCCACCGTCGCATCGGCGCGCCGCACCATGACGTTGAAGTCGACGATCGGGCCGCCGAGCAGCTCGCACTCCGTGTCGGAGTCACCGCAGAAGGCGAACGGCTCGTAGGGGGCGGCCATCTCGTGCGAAGTGCCGTCCGCAAGATCTTCCACCACACCGGACCGGCCCCTCGATCTGGGCGCGGGCGGCCTGCAGCCTGGCCAGGCGCTTTTCGCAGCGGTCCAGCTCGGCGGGAAGATCGACGTCCTTGCCGTCAACGCCGAAGATCCGGTCCTCGGCGGCGTAGGTGGCCTCGGCGTCGGCCAGCAGAGCCTGGTCCCTGGCTTCCAGTTCGGCGATCTCGGCCTCGACGCGCTCTTCCTTGTCGATCAGTCGGCCGTAGCTCATGGCCTTGTGCTTGGAGGCGTTCGCCTCCAGCTTCGTGCCGTCCAGGACGACGCAGCCCATCTTGACCATGCCCAGCTTCTGCGCGAGGTGCAGCGACTGGACGAACGGGTCAGCCAGAGCGTCCAGGTGGCGGCGGCGGAACAGTGCGATCGAGCGGTGGTCCGGGGCCTGGTCGGCGGCCAGGAAGCGGAACGCGACGTCGTTCACGCAACGGCGTTCGATCGCCCGTGAGGAGCGGACGCCGGTGGTGTAGCCGTAGATCAGCAGGCGGACCATCAGGCGGAGGTCGTAGGGCGGGAAGCCGCGCTTTTCGGTGTAGTCGGCCAGGACCGGCGACAGATCGAGGACCTCGTCGACCAGGTCGGCGACGAACCGGACCAGGTGGTCCTCGGGCAGCCAGTCGTCCAGCGACGGCGGCAGCAGCAGGACCTGGCGCGGGTCGAACGCCCGGAACCGCTTGTCCACCCCCGCCGCACGCGCCAGCGGCTGCCGCTTCGGCCCGACCGGCCCGGCCTCGAACAACCCCTCCTGATCACGCATACCGGGATTTTCCCGTCCCGTGCTCCAGGGCTGTCCCATCGATCTCGCCCGTTGCCGGCGATCTGTTTCGTCAGCGTGCTTACAGCGGGTTCAGTGTCCCGTCGGGGTCCATGCGGCAAGCTCGTTGCCACCCGGCTCGCGGAAATGGAAGCGCCTGCCGCCGGGGAAGTCGAAAGCCTCGACCGTGATGGTCCCGCCCGCCTCGAGTACCGCGTTGCGCGTCGCTTCCAGGTCGTTCACCTGGATCACGGCCAGCGGCCCGGCAGGGGCTTCTGCGCGGTCCTGTTGGAAGCCGAGGCTGACCCCGCCGCCGCAGTCCACGTCGGTGTACTCCGGGCCGTACGGGGTTGCCGCCCACCCGAAGACGGCCCCGAAGAACTCTGCCGATCCCCGAGCCGAGGCGGTGGGGAACTCGACCATCGTAAAGCTGATCATGCTTTAGATCATACCTACGGCTGTTGAGGCGGCCGCTTCTTCTGTCCAACCTGGCGGCTCATTTGCGATCCAACAGCCCTACGGTCATGCCCTGACACGCTCGGCGTATTGCCCGTTACTGACCCACGCTCCTAGCCAGCGCAAGCGAGTTGTCCGCCTCGAAGCACCAGTGAACCGTCCGATCGACGGCAGCGAACACCTTCCGCACCTGGGCAAGGTGCTCCCGCTCTTCCTGCTCCCGCAGAATCCGCGCGATCATTTCGAGATTCCTCTCCGACCCGTGGCATGACCAGCCCCTTTCACGGAGCCCCTCAATGTTGCCCTGACAAGTACCGCAGTGCCGTCAAAACTCGTGGACATCGCCCGACCGGGGATCCTGGTGACTCTGCACCTGCCGAGAATGTCATCCGCCCAGTTCAGGCGCTTGCAGGTCGGTCGCGGCAGGATGGGCATTCGTGTTACTTCGTCTCGCCTACTTGACCGTCACCAACGCGTTCGCCGCGCTGCGGCTGCTACCGGTGAGCGACCGCGACAAGGACGCGGAGATTCTCGCCCTGCGGCACCAGATCATGGTCCTTGAGCGGCAACTCGGCGCGGATCGGGTGGAGTTCCGTCCGGAAGACCGGGCCTTCCTCGCCGCTCTGCTGGTGCCTCTGCCGAGCCAGGTCATGCGCCAGCTCCGGTTGCTGATCCAGCCCGACACCGTGCTGCGATGGCACCGGGACCTGATCAAGCAGCGCCACGCCCGCACCTGCCGACCGAAGAGGCCAGGCCGCCCGCCCACCGCTCGCTCGATCCGCATCCTCATCCTGCGCCTGGTCCGGGAGAAGCCGTCGTGGGGCTACCGCAGGGTGCACGGCGAACTCGCCACCCTCGGCATCAAAGTCGCCGCCTCCACTGTCTGGGATATCCTCCAAGCCGAAGGCATCGACCCCGCGCCCGACCGCGCCGCCACGACCTGAGCCGACTTCCTGCGCTCCCAAGCCGACGCCCTCCTGGCCTGCGACTTCATCGAGACCGTCGCCCTGACCGGCCAACGCCAGTACATCCTCGCGGTCATCGAACACGCCACCCGCCGCATCAGGATCCTCGGCACCACCGCGCACCCCACCGCGCCATGGGTGAGCCAGGCCGCACGAAACCTCGTCATGGAGCTGGAGGACGCCGCAGCCACCGTCACTTACCTGATCCGGGACCGGGACGCGAAGTTCCCCGCGCTCTTCGACCAGATCCTCGCAGCCGCCGGCATCCAGGTCGTGCTCACCGGCGTCCGGATGCCGCGCATGAACGCCATCATGGAGCGCTGGGTCCAAACCTGCCGCCACGAACTCCTGGACCGCACCCTCATCTGGCACGAGCGCCACCTGCGCCACGCCCTCCGCCAGTTCGAGCTGCACCACAACGCCCACCGGCCCCACCAAGCGATCAATCAGGCGGCACCCCTACGCGAGGTCCCCGAACCGCTCGACTCCAGACAGGCCACCCACATGAACATATGCCGCAGAGACCGCCTCGGCGGAGTCATCCACGAGTACCAACATGCCGCTTGAACTGCACGGATGAGGTTTTCGGCAGGCGCACTGTCGATCTGCCGCTGCAGAACCGCCAGCTGGTGGCGCGGCGTCAATATCTCGATGTCCTTGTCAACATCGCTCATCGGAAGCAGCCGTATGAAGGCAAACATGCTCGACACAGCGAGGTAGGGCAGTCGCAGCAGCACAATCGATCAGCCTGACACGCCTGTCCGGCGACCGGCGGACGTTCGCAAGAACCCGCAGCTCGCAGGCCACAGATGGGGTTTTCGGCACCCGCACCAGCAGACCGGCTGCCGGGCGAGGACGTCGCCGCCCAGATCTTGGCCGACCTGGCGACGCAGATCCTGGCCCTGGACGAGCGCTTGAAGCGGATCGACAAGCAGATCAGCGAGACGTTCCGCAGCCCCCGCAGGCGCTCTGTTATCCCGGTCCGCATCCCGCGTCATACGTGCGTTTCGCGAGGACATCCGCAGCCGTGTAGCCGCCGTCCACAGTGATTTCCGTACCTGTGACAAAGCGAGCGCCGTCGGTGAGCAGGAACGCCACGACCGAGGCGATGTCATCTGGGAACCCATTGCGCCTCAACGGAGTCAGTCCGGCTGATTCCGCGGGTGCATCGACGTCGATAAAGCAGGGCGAGACGGCGTTGACGCGGATCCCGGATGGCCCAAGCACGTTGGCGAGGCTCTTCGTCAGGTTGGTGAGCGCGGCCTTACTCGCCGAGTAGGCGAGCGAATCGAATGAGCCCATCGTCCCCGCTGTGCTCGAGATATTGACGATTGAACTGCCGGGCGGCATGGCGGAGGCAAGCGCGATCGTGGTGGCCAGTGGGCCCCGGAGGTTGACGTCCAGCACCCTGTCCCAGGAGTCCAAACTGGACTCCCAGGAAGTGAACTCAATCACCGCGGCGTTGTTCACGAGCCCGTGGAAGGGGCCGGTAGCGGCCAGTCGGCCGAGCGTGGCCGCTGATTCCTCCCGGTCCAAGTGATTGAGGTGGACCATCTCCTTGACACCGAGGGCAAGGAGTTGCTCTGCGTCGGCCGCGCCGGTGTTGTACGTGCCGACGACGGTTGCTCCGCGCCCGACCAGGTCGAGCGCGATGCCCCGACCGATGTCCTTCGACGCTCCGGTGACCAGGACCCGCTTGCCCGTGAGCATCACGCGTCTGCCTCCGATGTCGCTCGGTGTGACCGCTCGCCATGAGTGGCTGCCAAGAAGTGGGCTAGTCGCCGCGCGAGAGCCAGGGTGGTGAACGAGGGGTTGGCGGCGCCCATGCGAGGAAAAGTCGCTGGCCCGCAGGCGTAGAGGCATGGGATGGCGGCGAACACGTGGCGGTTGTCAAGTACGTCACCCAACGGCAACGTGCACCCCTCGTGGTCCTCGGTACCCAGCAGGCTTGACCAGGTGAAGGGCACTTCAGACGTCTCCGCGCCGATCGACTCCGGCAGCACGAACGCGTTGGTGCGACCCGGGTGGTCGAAGTCGTCGAAAGCCAGGGGCGAGGCGGTGAGACCGAACTCGGCGGCCAGCTGGCGCCAAACCCCGTCCAGCACCTGGCGCTGGCGTCCGATGACGTCCCGATCGGCCGGGGCCAGATCCGCCGTGACAGTTGTGCGCCACGGGTACTCGCCGGTCGGCTCGCACGTAACGTGGCTACCAGTCCCGGGCATCTGCTCCCCGGTGAGCCGCACGTCGAACAGAAGGACACCGGGTTCGGGCCGTTCGACCGTGATGAACAGGTTCGACCGGACGACGTCCTCGCACGCGGTCACGTACGAGCCGGATGCGACGTCCGACAAGCCATGGGATGCCCTGTCGTCGCCAGCGTCGCGCACACGCAGGAAGAAGCCCTGGACGATGTGGTCGGTAAGCCCGTCCAGCCGGGGCGGGCGGCTGGGGTCGATCGCGCACAGCGCCTGGATGGCCAGCCTGCTGCTCTCGATGGTCCCGGCGGCCAGGACCACCGAGTCCGCGGAAATCCGGCGGGCCCTGCCGTTCGGGCCGGTTTCCCGGACGAGGACGCCGCAGGCTCGCCCGTCCTTGATGTCAACCGAGAGGACTTCGGTGCCACACAGGAACCGGACGCCGCGCGGGCCGTCCAGCGCGGCGCCCGTTACCGGGTGTCGCCAATGGTCCAGCGGGGAGTAGGCGTACCAGCGGCCATCGTCACCGAACCGGGTTTCGGCCTGCGGGGTGCGGACGAGACGGAATCCTCCCAGCTTCAGAACCGGTTGCTGCGAGTCGAGTCGGTTCGGATCTATTCGGAGGTCTGCCGCGACCTGTTCGTAGAGCGGTCCGCCGCCCCGCCACGAGCCGCGCAGGTCCGTCACGATCGACTCCGGCCAGTCGGCCAGCGCCCAGTCCTCAACCGGCAGTGACGCGCCGTACCAGTACAGTGAACGTCCACCGAGGCGCTTGCGTAGACCGGCGTTGACGGCGTAGTGCGGGGCGGATTCCGATGTCCAACAACGCTGGAAGTGTGGGTCGCTGGCGGGATCGAGGAAGGTGCGCAGCGCTTGATCGTGCTTGTGCGCGGAGTTGATGTGTAACAGATCCTGCGCGGGTCCAGCTTCGATGACCAGGACGTCGTCGAGAGCGAGAGCGGCCAGTTGCCGGGCCACTTCTAGGCCGGCGAGCCCACCTCCGGCGATCACTACCCGACAGTGCGGGTCATCGGTGCATGGAACCGTAGCGGGCCACTGCCATTCGGCAAGATCTGGGGAGAGATCAGCTGACGACACGATGGTTCTCCATTGAGTTCGTCGGGTCCGTGTATGCGCTCTACGGATCGGGTCGCACTCGCCCTGAGGGCGGTCCCTCAGCCGCCGACAACGCGTCGATCTTCAGGGCAAGTTCGGCGATCGTCCTGTCCCGGGTGAGCATCCACGGCGTGAACGGGACGCGCAAGGCCTGGCCGATCGTTTTGGTGAGCTTCACCAAGCACCGGCTCTCGAACGGCCGCCCACTTCGCCCCGAGATCATTGCTCCCCAGATCGCTACTCTCGTAACTGGGGATTTCGGAGGCCGCGATGGCGGTGAGTGCCTGGGCGGTCGTGGTCCGGTAGAGGGTCGGTGCGACACCAGCGAGGGGCTGTGGGCCGACGAGGGCGGTGCGGGTTCCGGCGCGGTGGCCGGCGTCGATGTCGCAGACGGAGTCGCCGACCATCCACGAGGAGGACAGGTCACGACCGAGGTCGCCAGCGGCCTGGTGGAGCATTCCCGGGGCGGGCTTGCGACACGAACAGGCGATGGAGAACCGCGGCACGGTACCGCCTGGATGGTGCGGGCACAGGTAGATCCCGTCCAGCTGGACCTGATGGTGGGCCAGGAGTTCCTGCAGCCGCTGGTGCATCGGTGCGATGGCGGCCTCGTCGACCAGGCCGCGGGCCAGTCCGCTCTGGTTGGTCACCACGACCAGGGCGAAACCTGCGTGCTGGAGGGCGAGTAGCGGTGGCCCGATGCCCGCCTGGAGTACCAGGTCCTCGGGGCGGGACGGGTAGTGCCGGGGTTCGGTGAGGGTGCCATCGCGGTCCAGGAACACCGCCGGCCGCGGAAGAGCGCTGGTGCGCGCCGGGTCGGTCATGCTGCTTCACGGGTGCCGAAGGCGTGGAACAGTTCGGCAGCTTGGGTCTCCACACCCTGGAAGGAGACTGTGGGCCGGCCGAGTAGCGCGGTGTCCAGGGCGGTCATCTCCGCGCACGTGTAGTACTGGTAGGCGGCTGCAACTGCGTTCGGTACCAACGTCACCCGCAGCGGCGCCTCACCGCCGGTCTCGCGGTGCAGGCGGGCGCACCACTGGGTGATCTCGGCGAAGGACACGGCGAAGCCGGCGCCGAGGTTGTAGACCGCGGCAGGCACGTGCTGTTGGGCGAGCTGGAGGATCGTGGCGGCGACGATCTCGACGGGGATATAGTCGCGGGCCGCGGTCAGAGAGTCGTCGAACAAGCGCACTTCGCCGGTACTGGCGGCCGAGCGCAGGAGCTGGGACAGGATCGAGGCCATGGGGCCTTTGTCTGTCTCATCAGGGCCGAACACGTTGGTGTAGCGCAGACCTACCCAGTCCAGGCCCGTGCGGTACCGGGAGCGCATCTGCTGGTCGAGGGCGAGCTTGGATGCCGCGTACGGGTTCAGCGGACCTGAGCAACGTGTGAGGTCGCTGTCGGCGTGCTCGGGGATCGGCTTTCGGTGGTGCAGGGTGCCGTAAACCGAGTGCGAGGAGGCGTAGATCAGGCGGGCACCCCCGGTGCGGCAGGCCTCGGCCAGCCGCAATACGCCGTGGGTGTTGGTGTCGTCCAGTTCCGGTCCTGCCACCGCACGGGTGTCGCTGATCCCGGCCTGGTGGACGACAATCTGGTACCGGCCGGCGGCAGTCTCGTCCAGGACAGCCCGGGAGGTGAAGGACATGGGCTGCCAGCGCACTGACTCGGCGAGGTGCCCGGGGGCAGAGCGCAGGTCGAGAGCAGTGACCTGGTAACCGGCCTGGTGGAAGGCCGCGGTGGTGTGCCGGCCGATGAAGCCGGCCGCACCGGTGACTAACACGTGCGGGTTCATGGTGTGCCTGCCTGCTGGGTGAGTCGGATGACGAAGGGGTTCGTGGAGCGCCCGTTCAGGTACGGAACGACGATGGCCTCACCGCCCCGGCTTTCGGTCAGGCCGGCCTCGGAGATCTGGGCAGCCGGTTCCACGGCGAACGCCCGCCGCCGTCGGCCATCGCCCAGCACGCGGACGATCAACTGGCCGGGCGTTGACCCCGCTTCGCTCAAGACCACGTTGGTGACGTCGCTGGGCAGGGACAGAGTGCGCCCTCAGATCGCATCCTCGGGTGCGGCCAGCGGCGGGGCGCGGCGAACGGCCGGGCTGATGGTCGCGCCGACCGCTGTGACGAGCATGATGGCGGAGAGGGCGAGGACGGCACCGGTGGGGCCTGCGGTGGTCAGCAACAACCCGGCGCCGAGGGAGCCGATGGGCATGACGCCCCAGGCGAGGGTCATCGCCGCACTGGTGACCCGGCCCAGGATCTCGTTGGGGACCAGGAGTGCGGTGTAGCTGATGATCACGACGTTCCATACTGGTCCGATGAACGCGGTGGCTGCGCCGATCGCCCCGATGTGCAGGGGGTTGGTGGTGAGCAGGAAGAGCGGCAAGAGCGCGGCCCAGATCCAGTTGACCCCGATGATGACCATTTTGGGGGTGAAGTAACGGTGGGCCCTGGTGGCAACCAGTGCGCCGATGAGCCCGCCACCGGAGTAGATGCCGAGCATTGTTCCGATGGCGCCGGGGGTGGCACCGTGGCGTTGGGCGAGGACGACGATAGTCAGGACGAGCGCCTGGAAGACCATGTTGGTGGCGGTGATCAGCAGGATCGCGGTGCGGATGAGCGGGTGGCGCCAGATCCAGCGCAGTCCTGCCACGGTCGCCTGCCACAGCGGCTCGGCCGACGCGGTCGTCTTGTTCTGCAGGTCCTTGCGGAGGAATAGCAGCGCGATGGAGGCGGCGGCGTAGGAGATCGCATCGGCCAGGAAAGGCAGGGCGCGGTCGATTCCGAAGAGCAGGCCGCCGAGCGGTCCACCGGCCAGGGCAGCGCCGCGGCTGCGGGCCTCGTTCTGGGCCAGGGCCGCAGGTAGCAGGACGGCCGGCACGATTTTGGGAAGGGCGGCCGTCTCCGCCAGGCTGAAGAACACGAAGCACAGCCCCTGGACGAACGCGACCACAATAAGCTGAGCGACCGTCAGCAGCCCCAGCCACAGGGCGATCGGAACGGTTGCCAGAGCGAAGCCGGCCAGGATCTCGCTCGTCAGCAGGATCCGGTGACGGTTGTACCGGTCCACCAGTGGTCCGGCCGGTAAGTAGGCGACAAGAAAGGGCAAAGTGCCGGCGGCTCCGACAAGGCCCGCGTCGGCGGGCGAGCCGGTCGTGGCCAGTACGAGCAGCGGCATCGCTGTCGCGCTGATCCGGGCGCCGAGGGTGGAGACGACCTGGCCGCTCCAGAGCGTGACAAAGTCGCGGTTGCGCCACAGCGACGGCTCGGCGGCCGCGGAGGTCACGACGCCTCCGTCGGGTCGGGGGTGGGGAAGGCATGGAACAGCACGGTGATGTGCCGTGGGCCGGGGGCGGGTTCACGGTGCCAGCTTTTGAGCAAGGCGATGTACTCCTCGTCGAACTGGGCCAACTCCTCCGAGGTGAGCGCAGTACCGCCGAAGCAGTGCTGGGCGGCTCCGACGAACGCCCCACACCTTTTCCGCTCCCGGCGGCCGGCAGAGCGTTCGGCGTGCTCCCCGACGCACCCGAACCCGGCTAGCTGTCGCAGGTGATAACTGGTGGCGCCGCGATCGACGTCGAACTCGCTGGCCAGGTCGGCGGTGGAGGCGACCGAACCTCGTGGCTGCGACCGGGTAAGCAGCTGTTGGCCCAGGGTGTGGGCAAGGGTTCTGAGTGCCTCGATGTCGGAGAGCACGCGCGGTTGCCAATCAGTCGTAGTGTGAAGATTCTCCTGGATCACCGGTGGGACGGCGCGTGAACGTCGATCACGTCGCGCAGGTAGTCGGCTGCCCCGGCCGTCTCGGCCAGGAGAATCGACCGCGCGCAGTGTGGTTCGAGCGTGAGGTACCCGTCGTAGTCCGCGGTCGCCAGGCTTCCGATGATCGCCGGCCAGTCCAGTTCCCCGGTGCCGAGAGGCGCCGTGTCGTAGGCCCTGCCGTGATCGGTGTACCGGGTCCAGCCATCGGGCGGGGTTTCCGCCGGCGCTCGACGAACGTCCTTCACATGGGCATAGCGCACCCATGGCAGGAGCAGGGGCAACGCGTCGCGGGCCGGGGAGACCGCCGCGCAGAGGAAGTTTGCAGCATCGAAGTTCAAGCCGAACCAGGCCGAGTCAACCCGGGCGAACAGCGCCGCCAACGCTACCGGCCGCCTGCTGACGTCGGACGCGACCGGGTCCCATCCGAACGCGTCGAACTCGTTCTCCAACACGACTACCACGTCTTCGGCCGCAGCGTGGTCGAGGGCCGGTGCCAGCGCGCTGGCGTACGCCGCGATTGCCCTCTGGTCATCGACCACCGGCGCGTGACCGAAGTAGGTGTTCACCCGGTTGCTGCCTGTCCGTGCCGCTATCGTGATCGCCTCGTGGAGAAGCGAGACGGCGTCCGCTTCGCCGGAACCGTAGAGTTGGCTGGGGGTTGATACGCAGGCTATCCGCAGCCCGGCACGGTCCAGCTTGCGGAGTGTGGCGTCGACACCGTCCCGCAGGGCGTTCTTCGGATACCAGAATTCCACCGCGTCGCATTGAGCGGACCTGGCCATTTCGATCAGGCCGTCCACGCCCTCGGTGTCCGTGAATTCGGTGCCGGAAACCGCGATCGACATTCCTTGCATCGGGACTCCCTCTCTGCTCGCTGCTTCTGGTGCTTGTCACCCGGCGAGGATCGCTCCCAACCGCTTGCTGAGCGCGAGCGTTGTCATCGACGGGTTCGCCGCTCCGGTGCGTGGCATCACCGACGGCCCACACGCGTACAGACCCGGTACGGCGGTGAACTGGTGGTCTTCGTCGAGGACTTCACCGAGGGCCAACGTGCCGGCCTCGTGTTGCTCGGAACCGAGCGGGAAGCTGTAGGTGAGTGGCGTCGGTTTGCGGACCGCTGTCAGCCGGTCGGCCAGGTCAGGCGAACCGTGCTGCGGCGAGAAGTGAAGCGTGTCAGCCGGAACCTTGAGTAGGTGCGCCATTTCAGCCCACAGTTCGCCGAGCAGGTGTTGCTGGGTGGTGCGCACCGCCTCGTCGGCCGCTTCAAGTCGGGCGTGCACAGTCGTCGACCAGGGCCATTCGCCGCTGCCGTCGCACCGCACCCGGCCGTGCGGGCCGCGGCGCTGCTCGCCCATGGTCCAGCTGTCCATGGTGACCGTGCCGTTCACGCTTTCGGTGAATCGCACGAACTGGTTGGACCGGGTACTGGCGGTACCGATCCGATGGTAGACGTGGCCCTCATGGGCAGCCGCCCGGACGGCATCGGGAAGCCGTTCGACATCGGTGAAGGCGACCGTGAACCCTTGTGAGATCTTGTCCACGAGTCCCGGCAGCTCACGCGGTGCATCGGCGTCCGAGGCTGCCAGGGCCTGGATAGCCAGCCGGCTGTTCACGACCGTACCGGCGGCCAGGACTACCCGGTTCGCACGTAGGTCGCGCAGCTCACCGCCCTCGGTGAGTACCAGCACGCCCGTCGCCCTGCCGTGTTCGACCCGGACCCCAAGAACGTCATGGCCGGCGAGGATCGGCACACGGCGCACCCTTGAGTCGCCGTGGTCGTCCCACCATGCCAACGGACTGAACGCGCTCCACCCGCCGGCAGGTTCCGTGCGGGTGGCGTGCGGCGTTCGATCGAACGCCAGTTCACCGATGGTCAGCCCGGGTGCTCCGGGAGGCTCGGCGCCCCAACTGACCACGTCGTCGACGACCCGCTGGTACAGGGACGGCCCCCCATCCCACGTCTCGGTCAATTCGGTGACGACCGCGCCCGGCCACTCCTCTGAAAGGGCCCAGCGTTCGATGGGTAGCAGTACGCCACCCCAGTAGAGCGAGCGGCCGCCGACCCGGCGACGCAGGCCGGCCAAGTCGCGGTAGACCCCGCCGACTGTCTGATACGGACGGCGGAAGTCGGGGTCGGTGTCCGGACGCAACCAGAGTTGGAGCGCTTCGGCCGAGGAATATTCGTTCTGGATATGTGTGCGGCCTCGGTCCGGCCCAGCCTCCAGTACGGCCACCGAACCCCGGTCCCGTCGGCCGAGTTCTGCCGCTGTCGCGAGGCCGGCCATTCCTGCGCCGACTACGACTGTCTCCACGTCGACCGACGATCCCACTGACACCCCACAGTTGTTTGTAGTCTGAGTGTTGTCATCCGGGAGTGAGGCGACCGCCTGGGCGGTGCGCATCAGCCCCACTGATGCTCAAGGTGCACGCATCGGCACCATGACCAGGTCCCGCCCTGTCCGTCCCACCCCGACGATCTCGTCCTCCAGTCGGAATCCGCCCGTCGCGCGCCCTCCAGGTCGCCGGGTCTGCCCGGGTCGTCCTCACCAACTGGAGCGGACGGGCAGGAGAGTTGTTCTCCGAGGCTGCCTTGCTCGAATGCACCGGGGACTCCGACGGCTTGTTGCTCACCGCAGCGTTCGGCTCGACGGAATCCACGCCTGTCTGCACGGTCCGGACAGGGCGGTGCCACACCTCGTCGTGGCCGGACGAACGAGCCGTAACTCTCCCCGTGTTCAGCGGTCCTCGGCCGCCGGTCGAGGTGACGCAGGATGTGCACGGGGCGACCGCGGCCGATGGCTCCGCCAAGTCGGCGAGGCGGTCCTGTGACCGAGGGCTCTCAAGCGACGGAGGGTCACACCCGGCACGGTTGCTCCAGGCTTGCCGCCATGGTGAGCGCGCGGATGCTAGGCAGTTCGAGCTTGTAGGCGTAGGCACCGCGCGTCAGATCGAAGGTGTCAGTCCCTTGGGCGGCGAGTTCGGTGACCATCGCGGCCACCAGTAGGTGCCCCGGCGAGTCGCGGCCGTGGCCCATGTTGTAGGCCGCACGGTAGGCGTAGTATGTGCGATCGTGCCAGAAGCCGAACCATCCGGCGAGCAGGGTCTCGTCCAGCCACAACTCGTGTAATCGCGCGGCGCTGGACGGCTCGGCTGCGACGGCCGCGAACGTCCGGTCGACCATGCCGCCGTCGAATGGCGCCACAGCATCAGGCCGGTCACGCCACCGTTGAGTATGCAGGTCGATGAACGCCGGCAGGCGGGCGGCGACCCGCGCCGAGGTGTCTGCACAGGTGAGCCGGAGCGTGCCGAGTCGCTCGATCCGTCGGCGTTTTCGCCGCATGTCGCGCCGCTCGCTGACGCGTTGGACGACGTCGGGATCGGTGAGGTCGAGCCGGACAACCATCTCCGACGGCCGGGGCGCGGCGCCTAACTCGGACACGGCGCGTAGCAGCGGTCCATCGGCAATCAGGTTACTCAACTCCAGTCGGGCGCCGAACTCCCGCTGACACCGGTCGATCGCCTCGGCCAACCCCCCAATGTCGGGCTCGGGGCCGGTGGGTGACGCGTCGCCCACCACTGCGACCTCGTGGTAGTCGGCCCATGGCCAGGACAATGGGCGGAGGACCGCCGTACTGCCGTCCTGGTGCAACTGCAGGCCGACCACCAGGGTGGGCCGGTCGGCACACGTCATGTGGACCAGCACCGGGGTCGCCCCCTCGGCGTCCGCCGCCTCACGAATCCACGCTCGCCACCAACCGCGCGTCTGGAACGGCGTCCGCGCTGAGAGCCGGTGCGCGTCCAGGAAATCCGTCGCCGCCCGCGCGCCGTACTCGAACGCGACTGTACTCATCCGGTGCGTTCCTTCCACCGCAACGCCTGCTCGACGCAGGCCGGCAGAGCCGCTTCAGCCTCCGCTTCCGTAACGGCGGCCCAGCCACGCAGTGCGACGGTCGGCAGCAAGGTCGTCGCGGCCGCTTCGCATTCGGCGTCGGTATCCCTTCCCACACTCATGACGCTGCCTTGACAACGTCCTCAACCGTGGTCTTGAACAGCAGCGCCGCTGCCTCGATCGCGTCGTCCTCGGCGGTCACGTCGATGCCTACTCCGCTGCCGAGGTAGGAGTCGACCACCCCGACGCTCAACGCGATGCTGCGGTTGAGCAGGTCGTCCGTGCGCGGCAGGCTGCCCGGCGGATAGGACCGACGCAGGGCGGCGCGATCCGGCCTGCACGTCTCGGACGCCGTCGAGATCAGTCGATCCGGTTGTAGTTGGGACATGTTGGCGTAATTGTGTTTGCCCGACTGGCTCAGGGTGATCGTGCCCAGTCGGGTTGCCACCTCGCCGGCCATGGCCGCGGACGCGAACGTGTACACGAGCACCGTGGCGCAGTCGCCGTCCGGGTCGTGCAGCAGACGACGCGTCACTCCGGGCAGGTCGCCGATCGCGTCCGCGAACTTGTCCCGGTTGGCTCGCAACGTCCGCAGGGTGTCCGGCAGCTTGCGTACCTGGGCAAGCGCGACCGCGCCGGTCAGCTCGTGCATCCGTAGATTCAGACCGAACAGCGGCGGCCCCTCGGTGACGCCCAACCGCAACGGCGCGGCGCCGTGATCGTGCAGGGCGAACGCCGTCTCGTACAGATCGTCGTCCTCGGTGAGCAGCACGCCACCGTCGCCCGCCGTGAAGGTCTTGAAGACGTTGAGACTAAACGCGCCGAATCGACCGAATGTCCCCAGGTGTTGGCCGTGGTACGTGCCACCACCGGCCTGCGCGCAGTCCTCCACGAGCAGCAGCCCGTGCTCACGTGTGAGGGCGTCGAGGGCATCAAGGTCGCACGGCGCTCCGAGCATGTGCACGGCGATCACCGCCTTCGTACGCGAGGTGATTTTCGCAGCCACGTCCACCGGATCGAGCAGGAGGCTTTCGTCGATCTCAGCGAGCACCGGCTCGGCTCCCGTGTGCACAACTGCGGCGATCGGGGCGATAAAGGTGTAGCCCGGCACTATCACTTCGTCGCCCGGACCGACCCCTGCCGCGAGCAGACCGGCAAACAAAGCACTGGTGCAGCTGTTCATGCCCAGGCAGTGGCGCGCACCGGTCAAGGTGCGGAACTCCTGCTCGAACCGCGCAACCTTCGACAACCGCGCAGACCCGTCGTGGTCGTCGAAGCGGTACCGGCTCAGCTCTCGCTCACGCACTACGTCCAGAACCTCGGCCTCCTCTTCCGGGCCGATGCGGGAAACTCCTGGTCCGGCCATGGCGATCCTCCGTTCGTCTCATACATCGCTTCTTCTGGCTTGCTGCGTCGTTGGTCAGTTCACGGCTGATCTGGTTGAGCGGTTGATGCCGGACGAGTTGTGGGAGTTGTTTCGGCGGGTGGTGCCTCGCACGGAGGTCATACGACCGCAGGGCAGGGGCCGACGACGGCCCGGTGACCGTGAATCGTTGGCCGCGATCATCTTCGTGGCTACGTCGGGCTGCACCGGGCGGCAGCTCCCGCCCGTGTTCGGCCCGGCCTCGCCTGGCCCGGCCCGGCCCACGGCCTACCGGACTTCGCCCAGTGGAGCAAAGCCCGGGTCTGGGCCAGGCTGCACCGTGTCATCCTCGACGAACTCGGCGCCCGCGGGGAACTGGACCGGTCCCGGTGCGCAGTCGACTCCGTCAGCGTGTGGGCTGCACAAGGGGGCCACTGGCGGACCGAATCCGACCGATCGCGACAAGGCCGGATCGAACACCAACCTGATCACCAGTCACCGCGGCTGGGTGGTCGGGAGAGTTATCCGTGCCCGACCTCGATCTCCGGTGGCCTGGACGACCTGCCGGCCAGGTCGCTCGGGACCAGATCCATCAGCAGCGCGTCCCGCCAGGTACCACGATGGCGTTCGTACGCCCTCATCAGGCCGACCTGCTGGAAACCCACCTTATCCAGGCACCGCACGGCAGCGCTGTTGTCGGGATGGGGCGCCGCGGTGATGCGGTGCCGGCCGGCGGCGAAGACCGACCCGGCGAACAACCTCAACGCTCGTGTCCCGATCGACCGGCCCCGGTCGGCCGCGTCGGCCACCGCCACCGCCTTGACCTGGAGATGGTCGAGCTCCGGATCAGCCTCCGTGCGGTACTCCAGGAAGCCGACCGGACGATTCCGCTCGAGCATCACCAGGCAGCGTTCGTGCTGGAATCGGCTGAGCACCCCGTCGGTCGGTTCCAGCGCTCGCCACGCCAGCACGTCGGCGTCGCCGAACGCTCGGCGGAACAGCTCGAGGTCCCCCGGTATCGCACGTCGCAAACCGATACCGCTCTCGTCGACCTGGTCGTCCTCGACGACGGCGGCACCGGGCCGTACCGATGCCTGCTCGCCAACCGCGATCAGCGTTTCCAGCAGGTCAACCAGCTCGGAGGCGTCCTCCGGCCGAGGGTCCGGCACGACGCGACAAGTGGGAGCCGCGAACGCCTCGGCGGTGAGAAACGGGTGGTTACCCAAGACCAACAGCGGGCGTCCCGTGTCCAGGGCGAGACCGATCTCGGTGAGCGTGCCGTAACGACCTTCGAACGCGATCATGCCGTCACCGCACCAGTTGAGGATGTTGCTCCGGGCCAGGTCCATCGACGTTGGCAGGGCCCAGGTGGTCCCATCCTCGGCGTCGGACAGACGGTTCCACTTCAACAACGCGAGTGTGTCGCCGCCGACCGCCTGGCAGCCCTTGTTGGCTGCGGCCGCTACGCCACCCTCGCCGCCGCTCACCACGCCGTAGCCACGCTTGGCGAGCTCCTTGCCGATCATCTCCGCCAGCCGGAGGACGTCAGCCCCCGCATTGCCGGGCCGGCCACCGAGCACCGCGATCGCGCGCCTGCGGGTCATTTGACCACCTCCTGGTGACTGGCTTGCCGCCCACTCCATTCCAGCTGGTCCAGTTCGATCAGCACATCAGCCGGGCGCACACCGGCCGCGCACGGAGCCGGACAGCCGAGGTAGTAGCGCCGGCAGGTGCCGTTCGGCTTCATGTAGGAACAGGACAGCGCGATAGCGCTCTGCACGGCCCGCGAGACATCAGGGGCCGCCACCGGTGACCAGATGTCACCGTCGGTCGCCAGGTACAGCGTGACCACCGGGCAACCCAGTGCGGCCGCCAGGTGTACGGCCAGCGTGTCGTTGCTGACCAGCACATCCAGCCCGGCGATCCAGTCGCGGAAAGCCTCCAGAGTGTGCAGGAACACCGTGTCGGCGACGGCCGGCGCCGACGACAGCCGACGCGCCAATGCCTGCTCGTCCGCTCCCAGGCCGACCGCGACCTCGACGATCAGCCCCCGGTCGCCCAGATGCGTGATCAGAGTCGACCAGTCACCCTGCGGCCAGCGTTTGACCGCGGCACTGGCACCGACATAGCAACCGACCACGCCCGGACGTGGTTGTCGTCGGTCGGCGAGCCAGGCCGGGCGATTCAGGTCGACGGGGACGTTGTGCGCGCGCAGGAGATTGGCGGCCTGTTCACCGAAGGGCAGCCGCTGCGGCCGCCCGCCCAATTCGTGCAGATCCCAGCACTCGACTCCCCTTTTCGTCGCCTCCGCCCGGAATTCGAAGTAGTTTCCGTCCTCTTCGGCGAACTCCATTCTGAGGTTTACGACCAGTTCCACCCCAGTACGATCGATAAAATTCCACAGCGCCTCCCGGTCAGCCGGTAAGAACCGTCGCCACAATGCCGGGAACGTCCCGGAAGCACCATGCATGCCGACCGCCGAACACACCCATTCAGCGTCGAGCGCAATGTTCGGTGCCATGAAGTAGCGCCACCCCGGATAACGTCGCTCAAGCGCCGCCAGTAGTGGCGCCACAATGATCCCGTTACCCACGCCTTCGTTTATCACGACCATTGCAGTACGCATACTTGCCCTTCTAGGACAGCGTCTGACTATCGGCTCCCGGTTGAGCACTCTGACGGCCCAGGAGCCGGGGGGTAGCGAGTAGGTCCAGGTACTCGGGCTCGCGGCGCGCGCGCTCGATACCGGGACGAAGGTCCACCAGGTAACGCACCGAGGCCACCTCCTTGCAGCCGATTCCCAATTTCTTCGCCATGCGGTCGTAGAGTTTCCGCGCGGGACGGTTGTCGGGGTCGGTCTCGCCTTCGGCGAACTCATAGCCGCGCCGCATCGCCTCCGCGAACCCCGCAGCCATCAGGATTGCTCCGATGCCCCGGACACCACGAAGGGACTCGGTCACAAAGACGTCGTGCACGTACGCCACCTTGTCGGCGAACTGGAGGTTTGGAATGGGATCGACCATCACGAAGCCCACAGCGACGCCCTCTTCAGCCGCCATGATTTGGAAGCTCGCCTCATGGTCGACGATGCCCTCGAAGAAGGTGCGGGTGGTGTCGAGGTCGACCTCTTTTCCGCAGTCATACTGCTGCTCGACGATCAGAGGCATGAGCATGTCCAGTTTGTCCTTGCTCACCACGACCGTATCAATACTCACGTGATCTCCATCCCTTCGGGAATTCCATCGATCGGCTTGTTCCGCGCCCCGACTGACGCGCTTTCAACGTGGTTGTTTTGGTGACGTGGTGAAGTCCACCGTGGTGACCCGGTACCCGGCGTCCAGACAAGCCCGTGCCACGTGGCTTCCGATGAATCCGGCTGCTCCCGTGACGAGCACGCTCTGTTGGCTCATCACAGTGTCCGTGCCGACTCGATCAGCGACGACGTCGACCAGCCGGCGACGAAAGGTACGACCACGGTTCGTCCGCCCAGGGAGCTGACCAGCTCCTTCTCGGGGATTTCCATTCCCGAGTAGTCGCCACCCTTGACCCAGATCGCGGGTCGCAGCGCACGTATGGCCGCTTCGGGGGTGTCCTCGTCAAACACCAGAACGGCGTCCACGGAAGCGAGTGCTTCGAGCACGAGGGAGCGTTGTGCCGCCGGTACGATCGGGCGCGAAGGGCCCTTCAGTCGGGACAACGAGTCGTCGCTGTTCAGGCAGACGATCAGGCAATCACCCAGTTGGCGCGCCTGTTCGAGCAGCCGGATGTGCCCGACGTGCAAGAGGTCGAAACACCCTCCGGCAGCGACCACGGTACCGCCCCTGGCACGGACTGCATCGGCGAGCTCGATCGCTCCGTGTGCGGCCGCCGCGGGCCCGGCGCTCAAGAGCCTGGTCATCGGTGAGCCGTCGTCGGGCGGGTGGTCTAAGGACCTGGGACCACCCGCTGCGACGTACGCCGACGCTGCCCACACCGCCGATGCCACCGCCTCGCTGGGTAGCTGGCCGCAGGCCAACATGGTGGCGAGGTGACCGGCGAAGAAGTCGCCGGCACCGCAGGGGTCGGCCTTCCGTCCTGCGGCAACCTTCGTGGGCACGACCAGTGGCGGCAGATCCGCGTCGGCGAGCAGGACAGCGCCATGCTCGTGCCGGGTGAGCGCCACCTGGATCGGCTCCCACGCGCGCCATACCGCACGTGCCGCTTCGACGTCATCGGACAACGTGTCGCTGCCCGCGAGGGAGGCGATCACCCGAGCTTCTCGGCTGTTCGGCGTCACGACAGCCGTATGGGGGACCGGAACCGCGCCGCGCGGATGCGGGTCCCAGACCAACGGAGATCGCCGGGCAGCCTCAACTAGTGCGGCACGCAGGTCGGTATACGCGGCGACGCCTCGACCGTAGTCGGACACCAGGACGCCGCCGGCTGCCATCAACGCGCGCCGTGCCGCAGCCAATGCCGTTTCGCCCTCCCGCCCAACGGGCGGGCAGACGTCGTGCTCGTCCAGCATCATCAGGGTGCGCCCGGCGGCGCGGATCCGCGTTTTCACCGCGGTCGAGCCGTCCAGCCCGAGATCGACCACCTCGACTCGCGCTTCGTCCAGCAGCGTGCGCAGCCGGTCGCCGACCGCGTCCTGGCCGAGCGCGGTGACGAGGGTGACCGGGTAGCCCCGTCTCGCGCTCAATACAGCGGCCAGTGCGGCACCACCGGGGCGCATGTGTGTGGTCCCACCGGCCACGACCAGGGCGGGCTCGTCGGATGCGACCCGCTCCACACGGCCAAGGTGGTCGTGGTCGAGGAACGCGTCGCCGACCACCACCAGGTTCGGGCGGACTCTGCGTGCCGTAGCTGGCTGGCGTTCCCTCACCGGCTCCGGTGACGAGGTGGATAAAGGCGGCGGCACGGACGGAGCGGAACCGACGGCGTCCGTGGCGGTGGCGCCCATGGCAGCGACGGCGGCGTCCATGGCAGCACACATCAGGTGGATGACCACGAGGTGGCATTCCTGCACCGTGGATAGCGCCTGCGCGGTTACGGTCACCGCTTCGTCTACCAGCGTTGCCAACGGGTTGGGTGCTGGTCCCGTCAGCGCCCAGGTCACCGCGCCGACCTCGCGCGCGGCCTCCGCAGCGCGCAACACGTTGGGGCTGCGACCGGAGCCGGACATGAGCAGCACAGTGTCGCCTGGACGCGCGTGTGCCCGGACTTGCCGGGCGAAGACGTGCTCGTAGCCGTAGTCGTTGCTGATTGCGGTGACCGAAGACGTCTCGGCGTGCAGCGCTAACGCGGACATCGGAGGGCGTTCCGTCTGGAATCGACCCACCAGCTCGGCCGTCAGGTGTTGGGCTTGCGCTGCGGACCCGCCGTTGCCGGCTACCAGCAGACGCTGACCGTTGCTGCGTAACTGAGCCAGCCGTGATCCCCAGTCCGCGACCCGGGGCAGGTTTATCTCGCTCAGGGCTGTAGTGAGCTGGTTCAGGTGGTCCGTAGCGGTCGAGGTGTCGACCGTCATGCCGGTGCACCTACTGTCGGGCGTCCCAGGAAGTCGTTGAGTTCGATGGTGTGGCGATCCGGGTCGGCCACGAACGCCACCGTCTCTTGCTCGATTCGGTATGGCTCGGTGACGACTCGGTAGCCGAGCGCGCGAATGTGTTCTACCAATGCCGGGACGTCGGCGACGCGAAACGCGACGTGGTGAGTAGGATGCGGGTTCGGCACGAGGTCTCGTTCCTGCCATAGTTCTACACCCGCTGGTCTGCCGTCCGGCGCCATCTGCAGGATGACGCGATCGGCCAGATCGTAGCGCACGACGCTAGACAGCCCGAGCGCGTCGGCATAAAACCGTTCGGCGACGTCGATGTCCGCTACGTCTAGCCTGATGTGGTCGAAGGCGGTGACCGAGGTAGCTGCGTACACACGGTCCTGCGATTCGCTATCCAAGCCTCGATCCTCCTTCAGGAGTGACGGAAGTTCCGCCACCTAATTCGGCCACATCCGCTTTCACGGAATCCAATTTCACAGAATCCAAGACACCCTCCGGTCACAGGCTGGCTGGAGTGGACAGACGGCAATCTGTGAGGTGCTGCGTGCCGTGCGGCGCCGTACGGATCCATCGGCTGCCGCGGTGATACCCCCGGGGGCACCGAGCCGGCACGGTGCTGGTGCGCGAAGGCAGGCCGGATTCGGCCGTGCTCGTGCTCGGTGGAAGGAGTGGAAGGAATGTCGAACTGGTGTCGGAGACCTGCCCTGGGTCTTGAGGAAGGGAAAGAATGGCTGGAGATCGACCTTGGCACAAAACGAGCGTCTCTTCTGCGTCAGCCGCAGGACGATGGCGTTTTCGTAAAACACTTGATCCGGCGTTGCATTCCTGGAATCCTCCGGCGCGGCGCCATGCCTGTCAACCCCCCCGACCAATTGCCGGATGGCTGTGGCGGATATTTCAAGACGGGCACGGTGCCTGGGCGGGGACGAGGGTCCGCAAGAGAGCGAAGGGCGTCCTGCCACTGATCAGCGGCCAGATCGCCCGCCAAGTGGCCACCATGCTCGCCGACATCGAGAACAAGGGCGTTGTCAACTTGGCGAGGATGTTGCTGTTTGAGAGCGTGCCGGGGTGTGGTGGGTCCGGTGGCGGTGCCGTGTTCGGGCCATGTTGGACACGCCAGTGATCCGATGTCAGATGGTGAAGCGGTGCTGCACATTGGCGCGGTACTCGGCTGCGGTCATCAGGTGGAGGCGAGATCTGGCTGAATGCCGCGAGGAACTTCTGGGCTTGGCGGAGTAAGCGGAACTACATCATCGCGCGTTCGCGCTGGCGGGTGGGCTGATGGCTGTTCTCCGCCCGGTTGTTCAGCCCCTTGTGCGAGCGGTGCTCCACCGAGCAGGGCCCCGGGGTAGTCCGCGAATGTCGCGCTTGAGCTGATCACGGGGTGGGCGCAGCTGTTCGACCGTCACCATTGACGTCCCCCGCCCAGCGCCTCCAACTCACCGCGACGGAAACCGATCAAGCCAGTGGCGGCCCGCTGGAGCTGTAGGAGTTCCAGGCCGGGACAGGGGCACACCGGCACTCGTGCCACCTCCACCGCGACCATCAGCCGATCACTAGCACCAGCCTGCCTCGTGCGTTGCCGTGCTCGCTGGTGCGATGTGCTTCGGCGATCTCGGCGAGCGGGAAGGTCCGGTCGACAGGAAGCCAGAATCGCCCGGCATCGATCAGCTTGCCCACCTCGGCGAGTGCGTGGAAAGCGTGGCCGAGGAATCCGTTGCTGAACAGCACACCGTGTTCCTTGGAACCCTCGAAGTCGGCGAGTGTCACCACGTTCTGCGCGCCGCCGGCGAGCTCGATGAGCTGGGGCAGGATACCGTTTCCGGCGACATCGAGTGCGACATCGACGCCGCCGGGAGCGAGAGCGCGAACCTGCTCGACCATGCCTTCGCCGTACGTCACGGGCTCCGCGCCCAGCAAGCTCAGGTAGCTCTGATTGGCAGCGCCGGCGGAGCCGATCACGCGCGTGCCGCGCGCGACGGCGAGCTGGACGGCTGTGCTGCCGATCCCGCCGGAGGCGCCGTTGATGAAAAGCGTGCTTCCGGCTGCGACGTTGAGCGCGTCAAGGCTGCGCGTCGCCGTTTCGAGCGCGACAGGCAGTCCTGCGGCATCGATGAACCCGAGTGAGGGGGGAATGATCGCGCGGTAGGTCAGCAGGGCCAGTTCGGCCGCACCGGCGCCATCGTCGGAGACGCCGAACACTCGATCGCCGACGGCCACGTCGGTCACGCCCTCGCCGACCTCGTCGACCACACCCGCGACATCGCGACCTGTCGTCTGCGGGAGCCCTGCACCGAAACTCAGCAGGCCCTTGCGCAGCTTCCAATCCGTTGCACTGATTCCGGCCGCGTGCACGACGATCCGGACCTGACCGGGACCTGGATGCGGGTCGGGAAGATCCACAATTTCCAGGACCTCGGGTCCTCCGAATGTGCTGAATTGTGCTGCCTTCATGATGCTCCTTTCCATTCGACGCACGCTGGTGCGTCGTCTGTCGCGATTTCGGCGACGGATCGATCTGCGGGCGATTGTGGTTGGTTGGCAGGGCACCCAGGGGGCAAGGTGCCGCTTCATCCCAAGGGCGGACGTGGAAAAGGGATCGAACTGGCTGGGTGTGTCCGTCCGTCGTGACACGCGTGGACGGGCATCAGAGCGCGGCGACGGGCGCGGCATCCGCATCGACCGGTAGCGGGCCGCTGCGGAACAGGATGGCAGCCAGTACGGCGCTGCCCAGGAATACCGCTGCCGCGATCCAGAACACCAGGTGATAGCCAGCGATGGTCCCGTCGGCGAGGGTCGCGGCCTGCGTCGCCGTCGCGGCGTGCGCATGGAGATAGTTCGCGATCGCCGACGCGGCGGTTGAGCTGAACACGGCTGTCCCGATCGACCCGCCGATCTGCTGGGCGGTGTTGACCATCGCGGACGCCACGCCAGCCTCGTGGGACTCGACCCCGCTGGTCGCGGCATTCTGCACCGGTCCGAAGATCAGCCCGAATCCGAAACCGATGACGAGCAAAGCCGGCAGAACGCCTCCGGCGTAGCTGGAGCCAGTGCCGATGCCGGTGAGCAGCACCATTCCGGTCGCAGCGAGAAGGCATCCGATGGGGACAAGCGGACGCGGTCCGGTGCGCGGCATGAGCACTGACCCTGAGACGATCGCCCCCACTATCAGCAAACCGACCATCGGCAGGAACGCTATGCCAGTCTGGATGGGGGTGAACTTCAGGGTTTCCTCGAGGTAGTAGGTGAGGAACAGGAACACGGCGAACGATCCGATTCCGGAGATTCCCACCGACAAGTACGCCGCTCCCCTATCGCGATCCAAGATCACTCCCAGCGGCAGTAGCGGGTGGTGGGCGCGGCGCTCGATCAGCACGAAGATGACCACCAGGACGGCGCCCGCAATCACTGCGCCGAGCGTCCATATGTCGGTCCAGCCCTTCGATGCGGCGTTTCCAAGACCAAACACGATCCCGACCAGGCCGAGGACAACTGTGACCGTGCCCGCGAGGTCGAGCCGTACCCGCTGCGGGCGGTCGCCAGCTCTGAGCCAGATCAACGCACCGACGAACGCGGCCACGGCGATGATCAGGTTCACGTACAGACACCACCGCCACGACACGCTCTGCGTGAGGACGCCGCCAAGCAACAGCCCCAGAGCACCGCCGGCACCCGAGACCGCACCGAAGATCCCGAACGCGCGGCCGCGCTCGTTCGCGTCGTCCGCGAACGTGACGGAGAGCAGCGACAGAGCTGCTGGCGCGAGCATCGCCGCGAACGCACCCTGGGCGACACGTGCGGCGAGCAGCACCGGAAAGCCTCCAGCCGCGCCGCCGACCGCTGACGCGACCGCGAAGCCGGCCACGCCGATGATGAACAGCCGTTTGCGTCCGAAGAGGTCCGAGAGACGTCCGCCGAGCAGCAGGAGGCTGCCGAACGCAAGCGCATAGCCGGTCACCACCCACTGCCGGTCGTCGGTGGAGAACCCCAGGTCGTGCTGGGCCGTCGGCAGCGCGATGTTCACGATGGTGGAGTCCAGAATGACCATCAATTGGGCGAGGCTCAGGACGGCGAGTGCGATCCATCGATTCGCCATGCGGGGTCCGCTGCTCACGGCACTGCGGTCACGGGTCACGCTGGGGGCGGCCTGTCGGCTGGATTCCTCGGGTGACGTGTCAGTGCTCATGGTGACCTTCGATCTGTGGTGCGAGTCCTCGGAGGAGCTGCCCGAGCGTGAAGTCGAACCGGTCGTGTCCCTCGCCGGAGGTCACTTCCCGTGCATACGCGACCGAGTTCGGGAAGCGGTTCGGGGGCAGCATCTTGAAACGCTCGATGACTTCAGCCCTGTCGACGACTGGTCCTTCGGTGTCCTCCTCGGGATGCCGCCTCAGCCATACGAGGCTGTAGGCACCGACGTATTGGAACGCGCCGTCGATCGCCCACGCGGCGGACTGCGGCGAAACCCCTGCGGCCAGGAGGATCGCGAGTAGGCCTTCGTAGATCCGGAGCGCGTCCAGACTGTGTGGGGTGCCCTCCAGCGCGGCGCGCGAGATTCCCGGGTACCGGAGGTACTGGTCGCGCAACTGCCGACAGACGTCGATGACCTGCGCGCTCCACTGCGCGGGATCCGGCACGGGCAGCATCACTCGTGAGCACAGCTCTCCGATCATCAGATCATCGAGCTCCGCCTTGTCGCGCACGTGCGCGTACAGCGCCCCCGGACTGGCCTGCAGCACAGCGGCGACACGGCGCATCGTCAAAGCGTCGAACCCTTCGGCCTCGACGAGCCGGAGAGCGGCGTCCACGATCCGGCCGGCCGTGATGGGTGCCCTGCGAGACGTGGGCGCACTCGGTGTGGCGTCCAGTGCTGCGATCTGCGCCGCCCACTGGTCACGGGAAACGTGGTCGCGCGAAGTGCTCCTCTTAGCCATGACTCGACAGTAGCACGCGGAATGAACACTGTTCAATGGAAGAACGTTGTTTACTGAATGAACACCGTTTACTCTCCTCGATAGGCATCACCCGCCCGGCCAAGGACCCGATCAACCCACCCTCGCCCAACCTGTCCCGCGTGAAAACCCGGGTTCGTGCCACTGATCTGCGCCGCTTCGCTGCGGGACGGCACGGTTCTCGACCGGACACTGACGGCGACGGAGCGGAGGGGCGCGGGGTCGGCTGACCCGTCGTCGTGGCTGACTGTCGTCGACTGAGGCTCAGCCGGACCACATCGGAGGCGCACCGCCGTCAGCCGAAACGCGGTCTTGGACTCGGCAAGGCTGGGCCGTCTCCGGGCCGCCCGAGGCCGTCGACAGTGGCCGAAGACGACCAACGACGACCACCAGGCACACGAGCGAACCATCCCTGAGCAGGGAAGACGCAGCTCACCAAGATCCCCGACAAGACCCGGGCAACAAGAAGTCGGAGTGGGAGGCGCACCGCTCCAAGGTCACGGCGTGCGAGCTGGCAAACCTGCCGTTGCTGTAGCCGCCAATCGGCGGCGTCTCCGGTCCCCGGCCCAGCCCTCCGGGTCGACAGCGCATGGTCGCCAGCCCGGAGCCGTTTCCCAGGAGCCCGCAACGGACTGCGCATGTCGCGATCTAGCCGCCCCGCCGTACAGGGGAAAGTGTGGGGGCGTGCGGCTCGCCTAAGCGTCAACCCTCCTGTCGTCTGATAGGAAATGTTCCACTTGGTGCGCTCTTGCTCCCAGAGATGGCGACCGAATGGCATCTCTGCGTTCGAACCCCGCGCCACGACGGCGCCTGACGCGACAGTCGAGGGAGACTATGGGTTGGACACTCACGCGTCGGGCGACAGCGTCAGCGGCTCTCACCGGAGCGATCGCCATGGTCTCGACGGTGCTGCCGCCGGCCCATGCCGGAACGCGGACCGGGGTCGCGCAGGCGTTCGCGACCGTGGCGGCGAAACGGCCCAGTTCGCCGATGCCGCGTCCTCCTCACCTCCCTCGAGACTTTCGCGGGAAGGGCAAGTGGGTTGTCCGGGACCTGGGCATCACGGTCCCGTTCACCTGGGAGGGGAGAAACGGCGACAGCCAGATGGTCGCGGGCGGCCCGCAGTACCCGATCTGGTTCACAAACCTGATCTACCACGGCACGCTCTACACGCTGACCTATAAGTGGCCCGGCCTGACCGAACATCCGTGCTCACAGATCCCGGGCTTCGACCTCGACCAGTTGAACCAGGCATTCCGAGGCGCACGGTTCGTCGGGCGGGAGATCCTCCAGCGGAGCCCGAACCGGCACGTGAACCACTGGAGGGTCGGCGTCGTCCTGCCGAAGCAGCCTCCGGGGAAATTCCTGCGCTTCCCCCTTGCACTAGGCGACATCTATGTCGATCAGCACGATCGGAGTACGTTCTGGCAGGTGCTGCAATTCGGCATCCAGAATCTCTACGACCCTGAGTTGGACGAGTGGCTTGTGATGGACACGTTCGAGCACAAGCCCGGTACGGTCACGCTTCCCCAGCGCTGCTCACCATCATCAAACAGGCCGCATCCACATCTCGCGGCATAAGTAGCCGCAGCGGGACGGACCATCAGGGCGGGCCATCGCCAGCTCTTGTAAGGCAGTGGTCAGTGGCCGTCAGGCTGACCAAAGGAAGAAGCTGACGGTAATGCCACGGGCAACAGCGTCGCATGCCAGTCATGGGCCGGAAGGGACATCAGCGCCAGCCATGCCCGCAGCCAGGTCGTAGCCGGGGATGTCGTCGGCGAGGGACTTGCGCCAACTATGTGCCGCCATAGACCCCGCGCGGCCGCGCGCGGCTTATCACCGAACGTCACGGCAGACCGGGCACGTGGGGGCGGGCTGCGTGCATGCGTAGACGTGTCCCGCCCACCAGATGGACTGTGCCAGCTTCGACGCTGCCTTGTGGGCACCGTCGATGTTGAACCTACAGTCACGCCCCGATGTGATCTCGTTCGTCGCCGGGTCATAACCGAAGTACCACATGTCACGGACGATCGTGCGCTCGTCAATGCCGTCACGAGCAGTGATCTTCTTCTGCGGCTTCACGATACCGCGCGCGCTCGCCGAAGTGGATGAGTCGGTCTCGGACTTCGGTCACACCTGGTAGGGCCTCCCCAAACTCCTTGCGAGCAGACTTCAGAGGGCGGTTCGTGAGTCTTTGAGTTGTTCTGTCGTCGCCTGATGGTGTGGGTGTGGGCGGAATCTGCTGGTCCCGCGGCCGGCGGTCTGTTGG
>JBEYJY010000056.1:0-41146 GCA_040631425.1 Streptomyces sp. NPDC020096 | reverse complement strand
CGCCGTTCGGGCGCTGGTGGTCGGGGGAGGACGGCGGGGCGTGCGGGGTTGTGGGGGAGGCGGCGTTGTCGGACGGCGTCGCCGAGGGCACTGGAATGGGTCGCGAGGCAGCGATGGAGGGTCACTTTCCCTCGGCCTTGGGCGAGTTGAGTATGAACGAAGCCGGCGATGTGGCGGTGGCCGAGCTCGTCGAGCTTGAGGCTGCCCAAGGCCGGGACGAGATCCTTGGTGACGTAGTCGCGGTAGCGAGCCAGGGTGTGGGCTTGAGGGCGAGGGCTTTGGTTTCGAGCCAGCCGGTCAGGTAGTCGGCCACGGTCTGGTTCGGGTCGGCGTTGAAGCCGCTGGCTTCGCCTTCGAGTAGCCGGTGTAGGGCGGTTTGGGCGGTGTCGCGGCTGGGGAGGCCGCCGCGTCGGGTGGTGGTGCGTGTGCCGGTGGGGGAGGGTAGGTCGACGGCGAAGTTCCAGGTTTCGTGATCGGGGTCGGTGGCCAGTGCGGTGCACCTGGTGCCGAGCTGGTGGTGCTGGGCGTCGCGGCAGCCGCAGCGGCGGTAGACACGCCCGCGGTCGGCAAAGGAGCGCATGATGATCGCCTCCCGGGTGGAGCGTGGGATGCCGACACGCTCAGTGTCCGCCGCAGCGCGCACCACGTGACCACCTGCAGTGGCGCACGCAGTCTGGCCTGGGCGTACCCCTTGTCGTGGCGGTGAGGGTCCGGGATGCGTTCTTGCTGCGGTGTGGTTACAGGTGAAGCTGAAGTGAGTGCTGTGATCGATGTGCTACGGCTATCTGTTCCAGTGAGGCTTGGCTGCGCGGGCTGATGCCGGTCGGCCCTAGCGGCGGCCATCGGCCGAGTGCGGTGCGCCTGAGCTGGTGGCTCTGCCTACTGTCGTTGAGATACGGATCAGTGCATGGTCGGTTGACTCTGGACACTCATTGTTGAAGTGAGCGAGAGCCTGCTCCTGCACCGGGGGAAGTATCTATCGACCCCGAGGAAGCCCTCGATCGCAGCCCGGCCGAGGATGTCGCGGCCAAGACGCGCGATGAGCATGGCGAGCGGCCCGCGCGGTTGGGGGAACTACTGAGCTTGATCCGGCAATATCGGGCGTTCGACTGCCTAAGCGGTGTCCCGTAACTGCTGGTCAGGGGTGAGACGATCTTGTTGTGGCAGGTGCGATCACGGCGTCGGTGTCGTCCTGGATAGCCCCGTTCAGCTGGCTGAGTCCTCGTCAGTTCGGCAAGTTAATCACGGCGTTGCGCCGAGAGGGTGCGGACCCGATCCGCAAGGGCCGACCGTGGAGTCTGCCGCTGGAGGACCGGGTGCTGCTGGTCGCCGCGTACTGGCGCACGAACCTGACACTGCGGCAACTTGCGCCGCTCTTCGGGGTGTCGAAGTCCGCAGCCGACCGCATCATCGACCACCTCGGGCCGTCGCTTGGCTTGCAGCCACGAAAGCGGTTCCGCAAGGACACGGTACTGATCGTCGACGGCACCCTGGTACCTACGGGGGACCACTGCATCGCCGAGCAGTCGAAGAACTACCGCTACTCCACCAACCACCAAGTCGTCATCGATGCCGACACCCGCCTCGTCGTCGCGGTGGGTCGTCCGGCGCCCGGCAACCGCAACGACTGCAAGGCGTGGGAGCTGTCCGGTACGAAGGACGCCGTCGGCAACACCACGGTCATCGCCGACGGTGGCTACCGCGGCACCGGCCTGGTCATCCCGCACCGCCGCAAGCGCGGCCAGGCCGAACTCCCGGCCTGGAAAGAGGAACACAATGCTTCCCACCGAAGGTCCGCGCTCGGGTCGAGCACGCCTTCGCCCGTATGAAGACCTGGAAGATCCTGCGCGACTGCCGCCTCAAGGGCGACGGCGTGCACCACGCCATGCTCGGCATCGCCCGCTTGCACAACCTCACACTCGCCGGATAACAGGCAAACGAGCAGGTCAACCATCATGCCGTAGAGCATTTACGGGACACCGCTTAAGTAACGACCAAAGCTTCGCGGGTCCGCGGAGAGCGGCGAGACCTGCGGCGAAGGCCGCCCAGGCTTTGGGAGCCGTTGGAGTCGCGGACGTGGATGGTGGTGGGACGAAGGGCCCGGGCGCCGGGTGCCGGGCCCTTCGCAGTGGTCTACGGCGCCGCCCGGCGGGGTGCCGGTGTGGTCAGTTTGCGGCGGTCATTTGACGGTGCGGACCCGGGGAAACCAAGAGATGGCCAGGCTGTGGCGGTCACCCGCGGCGACACTGCGTACTCCGGTGAGGAACCTGGTGCAGGGTGCGGTCTGGCCGACTGCGCAAACCAGCACCGGAGTGGTCCGGTTGGTGAAGGTGCCGTCGCCCACCTGACCGTTGGAGTTGCGCCCCCAGGCAAGAACGGCAACCCGCGGGCGCCAAAGCGCCCGCCCTGCCCACCTCTCGCGCAACGCCAAGGTGGTGTCGCCGCCCGCGGCGAGAGCGCGTACGTCGGTGAGGAATCGGGTGCAGGGTGCCGCCTGGCCGACTGCGCAGACCCGCACCGGGATGGTCCGGTCGGTGAAGGTGCCGTCGCCCAGATCACCGAAAGCGTTGAGCCCCCAGGAGAGGGCGGCCCCGTGTGATCGCAGCGCGAGGCTCCACATGCCGCCCCCGGCAATGGCGTGTACGTCGGTGAGGAACCGGGTGCAGGGTGCGGTCTGGCCGACTGCGCAAACCAGCACCGGAGTGGTGCGGTTGATTCTGGTGCCATCACCCACCTCACCTCGGCTGTTGTCGCCCCAGGAGAGGACGGTGCCGTTCGGGCGCAACGCGAGACTTTGGAAGCTGCCTGCGGAGATGGCGCGCACGTGGCGGAGGAATCGGGTGCAGGGCGCGGTCTGGCCGACAGCGCACACCCGCACCGGGATGCTGCGGCTGGTGGTGGTGCCGTCGCCCAACTGACCGGAGCTGTTGCCCCCCCAGGAGACGACGGTGCCCTTCAGGCGCAGCGCCATGCTGAAGCCGCCTTCGGACTGCGCGGAGATGGCGCGTACGTGGGTGAGGAACCGGGTACAGGGTGCGGTCTGGCCGACTGCGCAGACCCGCACCGGGATGCTGCGGCTGGTGAGCGTGCCGTCGCCCAGTTGACCGGAGCCGTTACCTCCCCAAGCGAGGACGGTGCCGTTGCGGAGAAGGGCCAGGCTGTAGTTGAACCCCGCGGCGATGGCGCGTACGCCGGTGAGGAACCTGGTGCAGGGTGCGGTCTGGCCGGGTGCGCAGACCCGCACCGGTGCGGTGTGGGTGGTGGTGGTGCCGTCGCCCAACTGGCCGGAGGAGTTGAGCCCCCAGGCGAGGACGGTGCCGTTGTTGAGCAGCGCCAGGCTGTGGCTGCCACCCCCGGCCATAGCGCGTACGTGCTGGAGCGGCGGGTTGCAGGGCGGAGTTTGGCCGGGTGCGCAGACGAGCACCGGGATAGTGCGGGTGGTGGTGGTACCGTCGCCCAGCTGGCCGGATGAGTTGAGACCCCAGGCGAGGGCCGTTCCGCCTAGCCTGCCGGTGTGGACTGGTCTGCCGGTGTGGCTTGGTCTGCCGGTGTCGGCCATGGCGGTTTGCCATGCACCGGGAGACGCTGCGGTGGCCATCAGTGCCGTTACAGCAACGGTGATGACCCGTCTCCACAGCGGTCGGCCAAGGCGCGCGAGAAGCATGTCAGTACCCCTTATCTGGCTACCCATCAGGGTCGGGCTGCACATCACGCGTTCGGGGATGCTCGCCCGACAGCTTCATCTTCAGCGCGACACATCCGGGGATTGACGCAATTTCCGGCTTATAAGATGAATTCACTCGAATGTCTGCAGTCTCGGCCCAGCGACCGCTGGTCCGCGGGCGTGCGAGTTCATCTCAAGCGCGCTATGCGTTCGGCGAATGACCCTGCCTGTCCTATGGGGCTGAGCAGCACGAAGGGCCGCGTCATGGAGGCCCCTTCGCCCTGCGCGTGCACATGGACGTGTAGGCCTCTTCGCAACCAAGCTGGAGCCAGCCACCCTGCGCTTGCCGAAAACCTCGTCCGCCCTGGTCATGCGGTATGCCGGTACTCGCGGAGGAGGCCGCCCAGACGTTCACGCCTTCGTATGTCGAGGTGGGTAAAGTGCCCGAGCTCGGTGATCGGTTGGGGAGTGGGTGGAGTGGGCGGGCGTTGGTGAGGCCTTGGTGTGGCCTGTGCTCGTTGTAGAAGTGCTCGAACTCGCGCAATACGTGAAGTAGGTGGCGCTGGTTCCAGAGGAGTGTGCGGTCCAGCAGCTCGCGTCGGCAGGTCTGCACCCACCGTTCCGTGAGGGAGTTCATGCGGGGCATGCGGACTCCGGTGAGTACGACCTCGATGCGTGCGTCTTTGAGGATCGCGTCGAACGGTGCGGGGAACTTCCCGTCCCGGTCTCTGAGCATGTAGCGCGCCCGGCATCCGGTGTCCTCGAGGTCCATCACGAGGTTCTTCGCGGCCTGCGCCACCCAGGAGTCGGTGGGATGCGCGGTGCGCCGGTAGCCCCAGCTCGGGTTCTCTCCCGCCAGGCGCAGAACCAGGGCTCGGACGGAGTGGACGGTGCGCGGCCGGCCCCCGTTCTTGGGCCGGGACCGATCAGCGTGACGACGGTGCGCTTGCCGAATACCTCATCCGTGCTGGTCAGGACGCGTGTGCGTACTCATGGAGGGTGCCGCCGAGTCGCGCTCGTCGTCGAATGTTCAGGTGGGCGATCCGGTCCGGGTCTTCGATGGGAGCGGGCAGCGGGTGTAGGGGGCGGGCGTTCGCAAGGCCCTGGTGCGGCCTGTGCTCGTTGTAGAACGACTCGAACGCGGGAATTTCCCGTCCCGGTCCCGGATCAGATAGCGCGCCCGGCAGCCGGCGTCCTCGAGGTCCATGACAAGATTCTTCGCCGCCTGGACGACCCAGGACCCAGTCGGATGTGCGGTGGCGCCCAGGATCTGGATCCTGCGGTTCGCATGCTCGATTGCGGCGAACACGTACAAGCGGGCCCCGGACAGGGTGAGGGTCTCGAAGAAGTCGCACGCCAGGCGCAGTACCAACGCTCGGATCGAGTACACGGTGCGCGGCCGGCCTCCGCGTTTCGGTCGGGACTGGGCGACGTGACGGCGGGCGATGAGATTACGTTGCCAGCGCAGCAGCGTGTCCGGCCGAACCAGCAGTCGCATCCCGCGCAGGACCTCTCGCGGCAAGCCGTGGAGCAGCGACGCCAGGAACGCCCGGTCGCTCGCGTGGAACCGGACCCGCTGCCCGTTCAACTGCCGCTCCAGGACCGCAATCTGATGGCGCAGGGCGAGGATTTCCACCTCCTTCTCCCGATCGCTCATCGGCAGCAGGCGCAGCATCGCGAACGCGTTCGTCACAGCCAGGTACGCCAGTCTCAGCAGCACGACCGATCATCATGCCGCGACCACCGCCAACCGCGCGAGAGCGCCGACTCGGGCAACCAGTGGCCGACACCAAAACCCGCTCCCACCTGCGTGTATGAGGTATTCGGCAAGGGCAACGCTGCTGCGCTGGCACCGCCGGATGGTGACGAAGAAGTGGTCCCAGCCTCGGCCGCCGGGGCGTCCACCACTCGACAATGAACTCGTCGAGCTGATCGCCCGCCTCGCCACCGAGAACCGGACCTGGGGTGTGGTCCGCATCCAGGGTGAGCTGCGCCGTCTCGGACACCGGATCGGGGCGGGCACGATCCGCAGAATCCTGCGCAGCCACCGGATCCCACCGTCGGCCGCACGCGGAGAGCGTTGGCGCACGTTCCTTCGGGCCCACGCCGAGTCCATCGTGGCAATCGACTTCTTTCACGTCGACTGTGCACTCTCCCTGACGCGGCTGTATGTGGCGTTCGTGATCGAGCACCACAGCCGCCGGGTCCACCTGCTCGGGGTGACCCGGTATCCGACCGGCGCGTGGGCCACCCAGCTGGCCCGGGACTTCACCGCCAACCTCGAAGAAGTCGGGCATCGCTTTACCCGTCTGATCCGGGATCGGGACGCCAAGTTCACCGGCGCCTTCGACGCCGTGTTCACCGAGGTCGGGATCGACGTGCTCCTCACCGCGCCCCAGGCGCCGCGGATGAACGCGATCGCCGAGCGGTTCGTGCGCACCGTCCGCGCCGAGTGCACCGATCGGATGCTCATCACCGGCGAACACCACCTGCGCACGGTCCTGTCGAAGTACGTCGAGCACGACAACACCGGTCGCAGCCACCAAGGCGACGCACTGAGCCTGCGCGCCCCCGACGACGACCCGCACGTGATCCCGTTCCCAGCCCCGGCAGAGAGGATCCGCCGAAAGCCCGTTCTCGGCGGACTGATCAACGAGTACGAAGCCACAGCGTGAATCACCAGATCAGACCCGGTGACTAGGTTTCGGAAGTACTACAGGCGGTCTCGCTACGCGCTACGGTGCAGGTTGCAGCATGGCGTCGTTTGAGCAGGTCGCGGTGCCAGCGCAGGATCGTGTTGGGGCGTACCAGGAGCAGGACGCGCCGCAGCTTGTCCGTCGGGAGGTGATGGAGCAGACCAGCGAGGACAGCGCGGTCTGTGTCCGTGAACACGGGCTATCCTGCCTGGCGTTGCAGGACCAGCAACTGATGCCGCAGCGCCAGTATCTCGATGTCTTTGTATCGGTCACTCATCGGCAGCAGTCGCAGGAGCGCGAAGGCGTTGGTCGCGGCGAGATAGGCCAAGCGCAGCAGCACGACTGATCATCATGCCGCCGATGCCTTGGACAGGTGAAGACTCCGTGGCGCGCGCCGAGCACAGTTGAGATACTCGATCAAGCCCGTGACCCCTGGGCGGATGATTTGTCGGCACCCGCAGGTTGGCTACGGCGTGGGCGGCCACCGCCTGCATCGGCGTGGCCAGGCTGGGCCAGAATCGCTGGCGATTCCGGTCAGCTCTCGCTGCAGCCTGAGTCCCCATGCCGCGCCGGGGACAGAAGAAGGGGCCCCTGGCCGGTGGTGACGCCGGTCAGGGGCCCCTTGACGCGATCAGGCTGCGTCAGCCGTCGGACTCCGACGACGGGATGTAGGCGCCAGGCACGTCGTTCGGCGCGTAGATCTTGGTCTCGCCGGGGTACGGCTTCGTCCAGTTGTGCGTCTGGTACCACGTGAAGTGGTTCATCTGCGCGGGGTTCGCATAGTCGGGCACGGCGCTCGGCCCGGTCAGTCGCTGCTTCGACTTCCAGGCGTTCCACTCCGCCGCGAGCGACTGCTTGTCCGCCGGCATCTTCGTCGCCGGCACGGCAGCTGCGCTGGGGTCCTGCGGCGCCGGGGTGTCCACGCCGCAGGAAGGCGGGGTGCTCAGACCGTCGGTCAGCGAGGTCTGGTTGGGCACCGTCTTGAACGGCGTGTAGTCCGCGTGCTGGGTGAACGCCCCACGCATCGGGCTGGCCGCGCTGTCCTTCTGGTTCATCGGGTGGATGCCGAGGATCTGCTCGATCGTCCGGATCATCGTGATCTGCGAGTAGTAGTGATTGTCGACGGTGCCGTGCTGGGCCCAGGGGCTGATGATCTGGATCGGCGCACGGTGGCCGTCGACGTGGTCGAGGCCGGCCTGGGAGTCGTCCTCGACAACGAAGATCGCCGAGTCCTTCCAGTACTTGCTGTGCGAGATCTCGTCGACGATCTTGCCGGTCGCGAGGTCGTTGTCCGCGACCTGGGCGGCGGGGCTCGCCGGACCACCTGTGTGGTCACTGGAGAGCCAGAACATGTTCAGGTTCGACGGACCGTTCTTCTCGAAGTCACGCTTCCAGATCTCGTACCGGTAGAGGTCCGGGACGCTGGTGTCGAACTTCGGGAAACCAGGCACCGACACGCTGTTGAGCGACGGGATCGGCGAGGACGAGTTCAGGGTGTAGGCGGTGTTCTGCCCGGTCGCGTCCATGTTCTTGGCGTCGCAGTACAGGTTCTGCCAGCTCGCGCCCGACGGCTTCGTCAGGAACTGCTGGAACTCGCCGAAGTCCCGCACGGACTTGCCCGCCGCCTGCGCACCGGTCCAGAGGAAGCCGGTCCGCTGGTGGCCGAGAGCGTCGTCCTCGGTGTCGTAGCTGCGCGCGTACTCACCGGCCGAGGACTCGGTGTACTCCGGGTTGTCGGCCTGCATCAGCCAGTTGTGACCCTCGGCGGAGTTCGTGCCGATGTCGTACGTGTTGTCGTACAGCCCGAACTGCCGGGCCAGCGCGTGCTGGTTCGGCGTCACCTTCTCGCCGAACTGCGTCAGCGACGGGTCGCCGTTGCCCTTCGAAATGTCACCGAAGACCTGGTCGTAGGTCCGGTTCTCCTTGACGATCAGGAAGACGTGCTTGATCGTCGATGGGTCGCCGATGCGCGCCGGGACCGGTACGGGCTTAGCCCTGCTGCTCTTGTCGGCCGATGCGACCGCGCCCTCTGTCCAGCCGTTCTGCTGGAAGACCTTGGCGGTCTCCGACCTGATGACACGGTCGCTGGGCAGCGTGAACTGCGTCAGGCTTGACGTCGTGTCGTGGGTGCCGTGGCCGGCGCTGTCGGGGCGGCGCGCGTCGATACCACGGGTGTTGGAGACGACCACCTTCTTGCCCACGGCGGTGATCTCCGAGGGGAAGTAGTCCGTCGGGAGCAGGCCGACGTAACTCACCGGCTCCTGCGGGGTCGTGTAACGGTAGTCGGCGACCGCGTTGGCGCGGCCGAGCGTCACCAGCAGGTGGCCGTCGTCGGTGAGCGTCACCGCGTTGGGCTCGTAGCCGACCGACGCCTCCGGCCACGGCTGGGTGGAGATGGTCTGCACGACCTTGTCGTTGGCGGTCTTGATGACCGACACGTTGTTGTCGGCGGTGTTGGTGACGAACACCGCCCCGTTCTTGGCGTACACGGCGGTCGGGTGCAGACCGACGTCGATGGTCTCGACGGCGGCGGACGGGTCCGCCAGGTTGATGACGCTGACCGTGCCGGTGGTGGTGGCACCGGTCTTCGGGTTGGCCGGCACCTGGATGCCGTAGGAGTTGAGCGTGGAGTCGCCGGCCTTCGCCGGCCGCCCGCCCTCGTTGCTGACGTAGAGCTTGTTGCCGACCCGAGCCACGCCGCGCGGGGCGTTGCCCACCGCCCAGCTCCGCTCGACGGCCCCGGTCGCCGCGTTGATGGCGACCACGCGGTTCTGGCCGTTGACCGCGGAGTACACGGTGGAACCGTCGGCCGAGAACACCGCCGCACCCACCAAGGCGTGCTCGGCGCCCTGAGCCGGGATCGAGACGGGCGTCGGGTTGGCGAGGGTGCCGTCCGGGTTCACGGTGAACCTGGTGTAGCCGTCGGCCTGGCCCAGCCACAGCTGCGAGCCGTCAGGCGAGTAGATCGGGCTTTCCTGGCCGACGGCGCTGCTGCCGATGTGCAGGTCGTCCGACGCGGAGCTGCCGACGCGCTGCTTCACCTGCCCGGTCTTGAGGTCCACGACGACCAGCGCCGCATCACCGTCGGCGACCGAGGCCGCGAGGTGGCTGCCGTCCGGACTGACCGTCGAGGACATGATCTTGCCGTCGTTGATGACGAGGCGGTTGCCGTACGGGGCGATGTACTGGTCGCTGGAGACGACCTGGCCCTTGGCGGTGACCTGGCCTACCTGCTCGGTGCCGAACTGGCGCGTTTCGGCGACAGCGGTGCCGGTGGCCAGGGCGGCAGTGGTGATGCATGCCGTGACCAGCGTTGCCCTGCGGCTGACACGTCTGCCGAGCACGTCGAAGTACTCCTTCTCGACTTGCCGACGGCGGCGCGTTATCTGCATGGAGTCATCCCTTCGGGGAGGTGGAGAGCAGTTCGACGTTGGCGTCGAACTGCCAAAGCGGGTTCGGTGCGTCCCCGACCGGCGTCCGCACCAGGAAGTAGCCGTTCACTTCCTTTGGTCCGTCGCCATCGGCCACGAACCGCCCTGCTGCGTTGATGTCGAGCTGGTAGATGGCCGACCCTGTGGCTTGGACGCCGGGGAGATGCCAGGAGACGACGCAGCGCCAGTCGTTGCCCGGCCCCTCAGCGGTGACCTGGCCGTCCCCCTTGTCGCACGCCGCCGTGGCCCGCAGCTGCGCCTCGGTGACGGCGGGACGGTTGAGTCGCTCGGTCTGCAAGCGGTAGAGGTGGGCGAACGCCGTGGCGACCGACCGCTGCACCTTGTCCTGCTCGATTCCGGAACCCATGGATGGGGTCGCCACGGCGACGACCGTGACCGTGAGGGCGACCAGTCCGACCAGCGGCAGGAGTCCGGTCGTGAGCACGCGGCGCCCGGAGCCGTCGTAGGCCAGGTTGGTGAAGTCGCGCCGGAGGAAAAGCAGATAGGCCAGCGCGGTCGCGAGTACGGCCCATACCAGGCTGACGGCGATGCCGATCAGGAGCGGGCCGACCTGCTCCGGGTCGGCGAACAGACCGTTCCAGGCGATGAAGGCGTAGCCGGGCAGGGCGAGTCGTACGGCGACGGGCAGCGGCAGCATCTGGGCGAGCTGCATCGCGAGCGCGACGATCGCGGGCAGCAGCAGCCCCATCGGGGACCGTCCCAGCGCGACCGACCCGAGCAGTCCGATCGCGGCGAGGGCCAGGGTCGGGGCGAGCACGCACACCCAGGCGAGGAGAACCTTCCCGGCGGCGTCCGAAGGCGCGAGCAGGTGGCCGTCGAGCCCGACCAGCGGCTGGTTACCGACCGCCACGAGCCCGCCGATCGTGCTGGAAGAGGCCAGCCCGGCCACGAGCAGCAGGATGACGGAGAGGCTGGCCAGTGACTTCGCCACGAAGATCCGTCGAGGCGACCGGACCACCACGAGCAGATGGCGCCAGGTGCCGAGCCGGTCCTCGGAGGCGAATACGTCGCCGGCGACCACAGAGGTCAGCAGCGGGAGCGCCCAGGAGCCCGCGAACCCGAGCATCACCAGCGGTCCCGCCCACCCCGTGGAGTGCATCCAGCGACCGAAGAGGGTGTCTGCGGGCAGCGTGCTCTGCTGGCTCACCGCGGCGACGAAGAGCGCCGGCGCGATCCAACAGGCGAGGACCAGCAGGCGGATCCGCCATTGCGAAACCAGCTTGACCAGCTCGAAGCGGTAGCCGCGCGGTACCGAGACCGGGCGGGCAGCGGCAGCGTGGTCGGTGACGGTGGTCGCGGTCATCTGCTCGCCTCCTGCGGCTCGGTGAGGGCGAGGAACGCGGCCTCGAGCGGGGAGACCACGGGTGCGAGCTCGCGCAGCGCGATGCCCGCGTGCACCAGCCGCACCACCAGTTCGTCGAGGGCGGGCACCAGCGCGCGCACGACGAGCCGCTCGGCGTCATGCCGTGCCCCGGCGTCGTCTACGACACGGATCCCGACGGTGTCGACAGCCACCCGGCGGGCGGCCTGCGGGTCGGAGGTGAGCAGCCGGTAGTCGAGTTCACGGTTCTCGGCGGCCAGCTTGCCGGGCGGGCCGGAGAAGACGATCCGTCCGGTGGACAGGATGGTGACCTCGGAGCACAGTGCCTCGAGGTCGTCCATGCGGTGACTCGAGAGCACGACGGTGGTTCCGTCCGCCGCGAGTCGGGTGAGGACACCGTGGACGTGTTTCTTGCCGGCCGGGTCGAGGCCGTTGGAAGGCTCGTCGAGCACGAGCAGCCGGGGCGTCATGAGCAAGGTGGCGGCAAGCCCGAGACGCTGACGCATGCCGAGGGAGAAACCGCGGGTCCGATCGTCGGCGACATCGGTGAGCCCGACCTGGTCGAGCGCGTCGTCGATTCCCGCTGTCTGCGCGTCGCTTCCGCGGAGAGCAGCCATCGCGGCGAGGTTCTGCCTGGCGGTGAGCGAGGGGTAGAGCCCGGGCCCGTCCACGAAGCCGGCGACACCGTCGGGAGCGGCTGCCTTCCTCCCGACCTGCGTACCCAGGATCTCGATATGACCGCTGTCGGCGACGGCCAGCCCCAGCAGGAGGCCGAGCAACGTCGTCTTGCCGGCGCCGTTCGGTCCGACCAAGCCGTGTATCTGGCCCTGCGCCACATCCATGTCGATGCCGTCGAGTGCGACGACGTCGCCGAAACGCTTGGTGATCCCGCGAGCCCGGAGGGAAAGGGGTGTGTCCATGGGTCCCTTCTTTCGACGTCTCCAGGGACCTTATGGAGGGCACAAAGCACACACAGGGACAGCGGGTTGAACGTTCATGGAACGGAAGGCGATCAGCATTGTGGGTTCTCGCCTCGTCTCAGGCACGTGAGATCGGTCGTTGCTCCGTCGACTTGAATCCCTGCCTGCGAATGAGATTAATGTTGAGTTTTGGTGTCGGCTGATGACCTGCACGCCCGACGGCATGGGCATCTATGGCCTGGAGCTCGAAGGGCTTGAGGTGCGTCACCTTGATCTATCTGAGATTCCCTGAAGCCGTTGAGAAGCCTTAAGTCGGTGGGTGTTCTACTGGTGTCTTCGACGCCATCGGCGAACCATGTGATGAGGTGCGCTAATTCGGTTGGGCGAAGTCCGCTGGGTCACGTCCCGTGGAGTGGTGTATCGGCGGCCACTCGGTGATCCGCTTTCAAGCTATGCGGTGAGTTCGGTCGGCAGGATGGGATCGTCGCTTTCTGCGTCGATCGGGTGGAGGCAGGCTCTGGCCAGCAGCTCGCGGCTCATGCAGCGGCGGCCTTCGGTCCATTCGTCGTTTTGCTCTGCCGGCACGGCGCCGACCAGGCGGATCAGCGCGGTGCGGTCAGGGAAGATCCCGACCACGTCGGCGCGACGGCGGATCTCCTTGTTCAGCCGTTCTTGCGGGTTGTTGGACCAGATCTGCCGCCAGATCTCGCGGGGGAAGACGGTGAAGGCCAGCAGGTCGCCACGGGCGGCGTCCAGGTGCTCGGTGGCCTTGGGGAACTTGGCCTCGCAACTGCCGTGCGCGCTCGGGGCGTTGGCGTTCGAGTCTGTCCAACGGACCGAGCACCACACCGCTTCCGCTCAGGCGCGCCTCCCTGGCGAGCGCGCTCACCGTCGTGTCGGCGGGGCAGGTGGCGAGCGCGGCGGCGTCGAGGACCAGGGGCCGCCGCCCGATGCCTACCAGGGCGTCGACCGCCAGGCGGCCGGCGTTGCCGTCCTTGTCGAGCGGGTGCACCAGTCCGCCGGCGCTTGACGCGGCGGCGCCGATGCGGCGAGTTGGCTCCGCGGGGCGGCCGTCGGCGCCCAGGCCGACGGGGACGAGCCCGTGCAGCGCGTCGTCGAGCTCGTCGTCCCCGAGCAGATGGGCCGTCACCCGGTCGGGTACGCGCAGCCCTCTGGAGAGCAGCGGGCGCTCCGGCTCGGTGATTCCCAGCAGTCCTCCGGCGATCAGCGGGGCCTGGGCGGAGAACCGGAAGCGCCCGGCTCCAGCCCCTTGCAGCCGCACAGTTCGAGCGCGGGCCCGATGGTTGGCCCGCGCGGGGTGAGGTCGTCGTTGAGGTAGCCGTAGAGCCGTTCGAACCGGGCGTCGATGTCGGGAGCCATCTCCACGAGCAGCAGTTCGGATGCGGACTTCGATGCTGACACTCAGTTGTGCATCCGGCGGAAGGCCAACCGGGTGCGTCCGTATGTGAGTCGGGCCTTCCCGGGTGTTCCAGCGCGTTGCGGTGCGATGCGTTGGACGCCAAGTATGGCCGGGGCTTCGTCGTTGGCCGCGGTCCCGGAGCCGCGGTTGGCAACGGCCGTTCTCGGTGGGCGCCCTGCGCCCACGAGGGCACCTGCCAGACCCGAGACGGCAACGACCCGTACAGCTGCATCCCACGGGACTATTCGGTCGACAAGCCGGCTTCCCACCCCTGAAGTCGGCGATCCGGTACCGCCGACCGCCCAGGGACGGCCCAGCCCCTGTACGAATGCTCTATCCGAGGAACCCGAACCGCCGTCAGGTGAGGGCACCCAGGCCGGTAACAGGCGGTAGTAGGTCCCAACTCCTCAGGGCCACACGGCCGGTGTTCGACAAGCCCCGCATGGGATCCGGGAACCGTGAGTCCTGCCACAGCATGCCCGATCCGTCCCATCTTGATTATTCGTACAGATATCGGCCGGGCTAAACTCGTTCGGCTTTTCGTGCTTCGGCCTGACATGTAGCGCCTCACGCGGCGCACGTGACCACCTCCAAGGGCCCGGCATCGCTCGGGAGCGGGGAATTACGAAGGGACGAGGAGAGGCATGTCTGTCATCACCGGGAGTCGTCCGGTACGGGATCCCGAACGCGACCTCACGGCGGACGAGGCCGTGCGCCAGCTCGCGTCGTTCCCTGGGCGTCCAGCTCCGGCCGCCCGGACGCTGGTCGACGTACTGGACGCCACCGTAGCCGCGCACCCGAACGAGCCAGCTCTGGACGACGGGCATACGGTGCTCACCTACCGTGCGCTCGCCGCTGAGGTGACGGCCGAGCGGCGCCGTCTGTCCGCGGCCGGGATCGGCGTGGGCGACCGCGTCGGCATCCGGGTCCCGTCGGGCACCAACGACCTCTACATCTGCATCCTGGCCGTGCTCGCTGCGGGCGCCGCATACGTTCCGGTGGACGCCGAGGACCCGGACGAACGCGCGGAGTTGGTCTTCGGGGAGGCCGCGGTGAGCGGCGTCCTGGGCGCCGACCGTAGCCTCACGTTGAGCGACAGGCGCCGCACTGACAGTAAGCCTGGTCGCCCCGGGCCCGGTGACGACGCCTGGATCATCTTCACCTCCGGCTCCACCGGTAAGCCGAAGGGCGTAGCCGTCACCCACCACAACGCCGCCGCCTTCGTGGACGCCGAGGCCGCGCTCTTCCTCCAGGAGGAGCCGATCGGCCGCGGCGACCGGGTGATGGCCGGCCTGTCGGTGGCCTTCGACGCCTCCTGCGAGGAGATGTGGCTGGCCTGGAGGCACGGTGCTTGCCTGGTCCCGGTGCCCCGCTCCCAGGTGCGCAGCGGCGCCGACCTCGGCTCGTGGCTGGCCGAGCAGGAGATCACCGTGGTGTCCACGGTGCCCACGCTCGCCGCACTGTGGCCGGCCGAAGCGCTCAATGAGGTCCGGCTGCTGATCTTCGGTGGCGAGGCATGCCCGCCCGAGCTGGTGGACCGGCTGGTCACCGAGGGCCGGGAGGTCTGGAACACCTATGGCCCGACCGAGGCCACCGTGGTCGCCTGCGCCTCGCTGCTGACCGGTGAGGGCCCGGTCCGCATCGGCCTGCCGCTGGACGGCTGGGAGTTGGCCGTGGTGGACGAGGCCGGCGACCCGGTCCCGATGGGTGGCAGCGGCCAACTGGTCATCGGCGGTGTCGGCCTGGCCCGGTATCTGGACCCTGAGAAGGACGCCGAGAAGTACGCGCCGCTGACCTCGCTCGGCTGGGGACGCGCCTACCGCAGCGGCGACTTGGTGCAGGCCGAGCCGGCAGGGCTGCTCTTCCTGGGGCGAGCCGACGAGCAGATCAAGCTCGGCGGCCGGCGGATCGAGCTCGGCGAGGTGGACGCGGCGCTGCAGGCACTGCCCGGCGTCGCCGGCGCGGCCGCCGCCGTACGGACCTCCAAGGGCGGCAACCAGCTGCTGGTCGGCTACCTGGTCACCACGGACGGCTGGGACCGGGAGCAGGCCGTCGAGCGACTGCGCGCCGAACTGCCCGCCGCACTGGTACCGCTACTCGCCCCGGTCGACTCGCTGCCCACCCGCACCTCCGGCAAGGTGGACCGCAACGCGCTGCCGTGGCCGCTGCCCGAGCTGGAGAGCGCCGGACCGGCCGAGCAGCTCTACGGCACCGAGGCGTGGCTGGCCGAGCAGTGGAGCGAGATCCTCGGCGTGCCGGTCACCGGCGCAGACGATGACTTCTTCGCCATCGGCGGCGGCAGCCTCGCCGCCGCCCGGCTCACCACACTGCTGCGCGAGCGCTACCCGGCGGTCGCGGTGCGCGACATCTACCAGCAGCCCACGCTGCGCAAGCTGGCCCGGCTGCTGGAGCGCTCCGCGCAGGCCGACGGCGGACAGCGCACGGTGACCCCGGTACCGACCCGGGCCAAGATCATTCAGCTGCTCCTGCTGCTGCCGCTGTTCACCCTGGTCGGGCTGCGCTGGACGGTCGCGCTGCTGGCGCTCGGCAACGTCCTGGCCTGGTTCGGCGGCTATCCGTGGGCACCGACCGCCTCATGGTGGCTGGTCGCCGCCGGTGGCCTGCTCCTCTTCAGCCCACCGGGCCGGCTGGCCATCGCGGCCTGCGGTGCCCGGCTGCTGCTGCGCGGTGTGCGCCCGGGCAGCCATCCGCGCGGCGGCAGTGTGCATCTGCGGCTGTGGGCCGCGGAACGGCTCGCCGAGCTGAGCGGTGCCACCGCGCTGTCCGGCCCGTGGCTGGTGCGCTACGGCCGGGCGCTGGGCGCCAAGATCGGCCATGAGGTCGACCTGCACTCGCTGCCCCCGGTCACCGGGATGCTCAAGCTGGGCCGCGGTTGCGCGGTCGAGGCCGAGGTGGACTTGTCCGGCTACTGGCTGGACGGCGACCGGCTGGAGATCGGTCCGGTGAAGGTCGGCTCCGGCGCGGTCGTCGGCACCCGCAGCATCCTGTTTCCCGGCGCCCGAGTGGGCAAGCGGGCCCAGGTCATCGCCGGCTCCGGCGTCGGGGGTCACGTGCCGACCGGCCAGCGCTGGGGCGGCGCACCCGCCGTCAAACTGGGCAAGGCGGACCGCAGCCGACACAAGCAACGTCCGCCGCGCCGAGCCTGGTGGGCCGCGCTCTACGGAGCGAGCGGCGCCGGGCTGAGCCTGCTGCCGGTGCTCCCGGGGCTCGCCGCCCTCGCGGTAATGGGCTGCTTCGTGCCCGCCTCCGCAGACCTCGGCGCCGCGGTGCGCGCCGCGCTCGTCGCCCTGGTACCGGCCACGCTCGCCTTCGGGCTGGCGTACGCGGCCTTGCTGGTGATCGCCGTCCGGCTGCTCAGCTTCGGCCTGCGACCTGGTTGGCACCCGCTGCACGCCAGGATCGGCTGGCAGGCATGGACGGTCAGCCAGTTGATGGACGTGGCCCGCGAGACGCTCTTCCCGCTCTACGCGGGCCTGATCACCCCGATTTGGCTGCGGGCGCTCGGTATGAAGGTCGGCAGCCGGGCCGAGATCTCCACCGTGCTCGCGCTGCCCAGCCTGACAACGGTCGGCGACGGCGCCTTCCTCGCCGACGACACCCTGATCGCCCCTTACCAGTTGGGCGGTGGATGGCTGCGAATCGGCGAGGCCGAGATCGGCGAACGGGCCTTCCTCGGCAACTCCGGCATGACCGCGCCGGGACGTGCCGTCCCCGATCGCGGTCTGGTGGGTGTGCTGTCGGCCACCCCGAAGAAGGCGAAGAAGGGCAGCTCCTACCTGGGCATGCCGCCGATCCGGCTGCCGCGCTCGGCCGACAGCGGCGACCAGAGCCTGACGTACGACCCGCCGGCCCGGCTGCTGTGGGCGCGCGGCCTCGTCGAGCTGTGCCGGCTGCTGCCGGTGCTGGCCTCCGGCGGCCTTTGCGTGCTGAGCCTGGCCGCCCTGGCCTGGCTGGCCGGGACCGATTCCCCGCTGGCGGCGGCGGCCCTCTCCGGAGTGGTGCTGCTGGCCTCCGGCGGCATCGGCTGCCTGGTGTCGATCGCCGCGAAATGGCTGCTGGTCGGCAGGTTCCGTGCGGTCGAACGCCCGCTGTGGAGTGGCTTCGTATGGCGTAACGAACTGGCCGACACCTTCGTCGAGGTGCTGGCGGTGCCGTGGCTGATCGGCTGGGTGCCGGGCACGCCGGTGATGAACCTCTGGCTGCGCGGCCTGGGCGCCACGGTCGGCCGGGGCGTGTGGTGCGAGAGCTACTGGCTGCCGGAGGCGGACCTGGTCACCCTGGAGGACGGGGTGAGCGTCAACCGGGGCTGTGTGGTGCAGACTCACCTCTTCCACGACCGGATCATGCGGATGGATAGTGTGATCCTGCGCGAGGGTGCGACGCTCGGCCCAGGCGGAATCGTGCTGCCCGGCAGCACCATCGGGGCCCGCAGCACGCTCGGGCCGGCCTCGCTGGTGATGCGCGCGGAGGCCGTGCCGAAGGACACGCGGTGGCTGGGCAACCCGATCGAGGCGTGGTAGCCGTCGGCTTGAGGCACGGTGTGGCGTCGCACCACACGGTGGCACGAGGTACAGGAACAGACAGCGGATCGCAGGGGAGCGTACGACCGGTGAGGCCCAAGCAGGCGCCCGCCCACGAGGCGGACCCCTATTTCCCGACCCACGGGGACGCCCGCTACCGGGTCCACCGCTACGAACTCGCCCTGGACTACCGGCCGGTGCCCAACCGGCTCGGCGGCACCGCTCGGCTCAGCGCGCTCGCCAGCAGCGAGCCGCTGCGTGAGTTCGCCCTCGACCTGGCCGACTTCAAGATCGGCCGGCTGCTGGTGGACGGCCGCGCCGCGCATTACACCCACCGGGCCGGCAAGCTGCGGGTTCGCCCGGCGAAGGCGGTCGCCGCGGGCGCGCCCTTCACCGTCGAGGTGCACTACACCGGCAACCCCAAACCGGTGCGCAGCCAATGGGGCGGGCTCGGTTGGGAGGAGCTGACCGACGGCGCGCTGGTGGCGAGCCAGCCGATCGGCGCGCCGTCCTGGTACCCCTGCAACGACCGGCCGGCCGACAAGGCGTCGTACCAGATATCCATCACCACGCCGTCCCCCTACACGGTAATCGTCGGCGGCAAGCTGCTCACCCGCGCCACCCGGGCGAGCAGCACAACATGGGTGTACGAGCAGGCCGCTCCCACCTCCAGCTACCTGGTGACGGTCTCGATCGGCCAGTACGAGACCGTACGGCTCACCGACCCGGCCTCCGCGTCCGGGCCGACCCGCTCCACGCCCCTGCGCTCCGTACCGCAGGCCGCCTACCTGCCGGCCCGGCTGCTGCCGCAGTTCACCGCGGACTTCGGCCGCCAGGACGCGATGATGCGGTACTTCGAGGAACTGTTCGGGCCCTACCCGTTCGACGAGTACGCGGTGGTCGTCGCCGACGAGGAACTCGACGTCCCCGTCGAGGCCCAGGGCATGGCCACTTTCGGCACCAACCATGTGGACGGCGAGGGAACTTCGGAGCGTCTTGTCGCCCACGAACTCGCCCATCAATGGTTCGGCAACAGCGTCTCGATCGCCGACTGGCGGCACATCTGGCTCAACGAGGGCTTCGCCAAGTATGCAGAGTGGCTGTGGTCGGATCACGCGGGAGGGCGTACCGCCGCCGCGCACGCCGCCGCCGCGCACGCCCTGCTTGCCGGTCTGCCGCAGGATCTGCGGCTGGCCGACCCGGGCAAGAAGCTGATGTTCGACGACCGGTTGTACCAGCGCGGCGGCCTCGCGGTCCACGCGGTGCGCTGCGCCCTCGGCGACAAGGACTTCTTCCGGATGCTCAGGGACTGGATCGCGATACACCGCCACGGCGTGGTCACCACGAGCGACTTCACCGCGCACGCGCAGCACTACACTGGGGGGTCGCTCGACGGCATCTTCGACGCGTGGCTGCGCCGGACCACTCTGCCTCCACTGCCGGCCAACCGGTAGCCACGACAACGTTGCACCGAGCACGACATCTCCTCTGCGGGTGCCGATAAGTCATCCGTGCTGGTCAAGTGACGTGTCCGTAGTTCTGCTTCCGCTTAACTCATCTAATCGACTGCAGGAGGGCGTCGGCGAGGCTGATGGACAGGGTCCGCGGTGGGTTGCGTGGGGGAGCGGCATTTGGCGCTTGACGAGTGATCTCTACAGCGTTGTAGGGCGCTTGACATCGCTTGAGGTGCGAAGGATGCTCAATACATAAGGAACAAGGAGGATTTGGCGCTGGGGGTCAAGGGGTCGCAGGTTCAAATCCTGTCGTCCCGACTTGCGTTTTCGCAGGTCGGAGGCCATTTCCGCAGTAATGCGGGAGCGGCCTTGACGTGTTTTCCGGACCTTGTGAGTGCGGTGTGATACCCGCTGATCTCGGGCGATTCCCGTCGCCCTCAAGGGGTAAGTTTCAGCTCTGCGCCTGCCGAAAACCTCATCCGTGCAGTTCAAGCGGGCGTGTACGGATCTTTGTGTAAGTCCTCGGGCTTTACTTGGTGTTGAGTCGGCCCTCGAAGAAGAGCGAGAACTGGTTCAGTGCCTTCTTCCAGTGTGCCGCGACGTGGTTGGCATCGCGGGCTTTGGGGGTGATCAGCTCGCGGACGGCGAGGTAGAGCACCTTCAACGCCGCTTGCTCGGAAGGGAAATGCCCGCGGTTGCGGGTGGCTTTCCGCAGCCGTGCGTTGATCGACTCGATCAGGTTCGTCGAGTAGACGACCTTCCTTATCTCCGGTGGGAAGGCCAGGTAGGGAGTGAACTCGCTCCACGCTGCCTGCCACGTCCGCACGATCGCGGGATACCGCTGGCCCAGTTCGCCCGCGGCGAAGTCGGCGAGGGCCTGTTCGGCGGCCTGCTCGGTCGGCGTGTGTAGATCGCTTTCAACTCCGTGACCAGCTTGGGGTGGTGCTGTTTGGAGGCGAATCGCAGCGAGGCCCGGATCAAGTGGATCACGCAGGTCTGCACGGTTGCCTTGGGCCAGGTCGCGGTGACCGCGTCGGGCAGGCCCTTCAGGCCGTCGCAGGCAACGATGCACACATCCTCGACCCCGCGGTTGCGCAGTTCGGACAGCACGGTCATCCACGTGGTGGCGCCTTCGCCCTCGTCGCCAGCCCACAGCCGAGCACGTCCTTGCAGCCGTCCATGTCCACCCCGACGGCCAGGTAGACCGGCCGGGAAGCCACGGATCCGGAGCGGATCTTCACCCGCAGCGCATCGATGTAGATGATCGGCCAGACGGCGTCCAGCGGCCTGTTCTGCCAGGCGTCGAGTTCGTCGGCAACAGCGTCGGTGACCTTGCTGCTCAGGTCGGGGGAGACCTCGACGCCGTACATACCGGCCAGGTGGGAGCGGATGTCCCGCACGCTCATGCCGCGCGCGTACTAGCGACAGGATCCGCTCGTTGAACCCCGCCAGCCGCCTGGCGTGCTTGGGTACCAACTGCGGTTCGAAGGATCCGTCACGGTCCCTCGGCACCGCCAGCGTGATCGCCCCGGCATCCGTCAGCACCGTCTTCGGCGAGGTGCCGTTGCGGCTGTTGCCCGAGCCGCGGCCTGCCGGATCGTGCTTCTCGTAGCCGAGGTGCTCGGTCATCTCCGCGTCCAGGGCCCGTTCCAGCACGGCCCGGGTGACCTCGGTCAGCAGGCCGCCCTCGCCCAGGAGGGCTGCACCTGAGGCGTCGGCGCGGTCCATCAGCCGCTCGACGACCTCATCCACGAGCTTGTCCTCGACCGGTTCAACGGCCGGGATCTCGTTTTCGTTCATGTCCGTCCGTCCCGGCTGGTCAGGGCCCAGATCAGGGCCCGGCCAGCCTGTCACATCCACGGACTTACACGATCTTTCAGACACGCTCGTTCAAGCGGCATGGTGGTACTCGTGGATGACTCCGCCGAGGCGGTCTCTGCGGCGTATGTTCATGTGGGTGGCCTGTCTGGAGTCGAGCGGTTCGGGGACGGCGCGTAGGGGTGCCGCCTGATTGATCGCTTGGTGGGGCCGGTGGGCGTTGTGGTGCAGCTCGAACTGGCAGAGGGCGTGGCGCAGGTGGCGCTCGTTCCAGATGGGGGTGCGGTCCAGGAGTTCGTGGCGGCAGGTCTGGACCCAGCGCTCCATGATGGCGTTCATGCGGGGCATCCGGATGCCGGTGAGCACGGTCTGGATGCCGGCGGCTGCGAGGATCGGGTCGAAGAGCGCGGGGAACTTGGCGTCCCGGTCCCGGATCAGGTAAGTGACGGTGGCTGCGGCGTCCTCGAGGTCCATGACGAGGTTTCGTGCGGCCTGGCTCACCCATTGCGCGGTGGGATGCGCCGTGGTGCCGAGGATCCGTATGCGGCGGGTGGCGTGTTCGATGGACGCGAGGATGTACTGGCGTTGGCCGGTCAGGGTGACGGTCTCGATGAAGTCGCGGGCCAGGAGGGCGTCGGCTTGGGAGCGCAGGAAGTCGGCCCAGGTCGTGGCGGCCCGGTCGGGCGCGGGGTCGATGCCTTCGGCTTTGAGGGTCTCCCAGACGGTGGAGGCGGCGACCTTGATGCCGAGGGTGGCGAGTTCGCCGTGCACCCTGCGGTAGCCCACGACGGGTTCTCCCGGACCAGGCGCAGGATAAGGATGCGGATCGAGCGAACGGTGGGCGGGCGGCCTGGCCTCTTCGGTCGGCAGGTGCGGGCGTGGCGCTGCTTGATCAGGCCGCGGTGCCATCGCAGCACGGTGTCGGGCTGGACCAGCAACCGGAGCTGGCGCATGACCTGGCTCGGCAGAGGCACCAGCAGAGCGGCGAGGAAGGCCCGGTCTTCCGGACGGAACTCCACCCGATCCGCACCGAGTTGCCGCTCAAGGACCATGATCTGGTGCCGCAGGGCGAGAATCTTCGCGTCCTTGTCGCGGTCGCTCATCGGTAGCAGCCGCAGCGCGGCGAACGCGTTGGTGACGGTCAAGTAGGCGAGACGAAGTAACACGAATGCCCATCCTGCCGCGACCGTCCTGCAAGCGCCTGAACTGGGCGGATGACATTCTCGGCAGGCGCACTGTCGGCGCAGGACCGCGTTCTCGTGGCGCAGCACCAGCAACTCCGCGTCCTTGTGACGTCGCGCCGCAGCAGTAAGGCAGGTAGCGAGAGCAGGCGGCGAGTGACGGCGAACACCGTGGACAGGAACACGAAACATGATCCCAGACGCGGCAGAGCCGCTGCTCGGGGACCGGGGCTCCCGCTCCTCACGGTAACGGGCTTCAAGGCCATACGAAATTCGTGTTTTTGAGCCCCACACGGTGAGGGATGATCTGCCTGCGGCGATCACGCTCGTGACATACGTGTGCCCCTCAACCGCCTGTCATGCCAGGGCCGTTGACCTGCACGAATCACGATGGAAACTGGTCAGTAGTGGATCGGGCGGGCGCCGTTGACCAGGTGTATGCCTTGGGGGCGAAGGCGTGGAGCCGCTTGACGAGGCGGGTCGTGGACCAGGGCCAGCAGAAGGTGTTGACGCCAGGGAGGCCGAAGTAGTAGCTGGAGCAGCCGGCTGTGTTGTAGGCCGTGGTCCGCAGGGCTGTTTGCAGGGCGGTGCAATGGGCCTCCTGGACGTCCGGGCGGACGTCGAGGGCGGTGTGTCCGCTGGCGCGGAGGTGGGTGAGGGCGCTCATGATGTAGTGGAGTTGGGCTTCTACGACGGTGGGGACCGCGGTGGTGCCGGAGAACAGGTTCGGTCCGGTGAGCAGGAAGAGGTTGGGGTAGCCGCTGACGCTGGTGCCGAGGTAGGCGCGGCGGTCGTGCGTCCAGGTCCGGGCCAGGGAGGTGCCGTCGGCACCGTGCAGGTGCTGAGCGAGCGGTAGTTGGTCGCCGATGTGGAAGCCGGTGGCGAGGATGACGGCGTCGGCGCTGACGCGGGTGCCGTTGGCGCCGACGACCTCCCGGCCCTCCACGGCGGTGACCCGGGTGGGGTGGAGCCGGACGTTGGGCCGGGTCAGGGCCGGGTAGTAGGCGTCGGAAGCGCACAGACGGCGGCCCCCGATGCGGTAGCGGGGCGTCAGCGCCCGGCGCAGTGCCGGGTCGGGTACAGAGGTGCGCAGATGGAGCCGGGCCATGGCCTCCAGGGGTGGCAGAAGCCGGGGGTGGCGCAGGAGGGCGCCGATGGCTTCCTGGGTCCAGTAGTGCTGGCCTCGGAAGGCGCGGCGCACCGCCGGGTGGCGGTGGAGCCAGGGCGGCAGGGCATAGTCGGGCCTGGGCAGCACCCAGTGCGGCGTGCTCTGGAATACGTCGATGTGCGCGGCAACAGGCTGGAGTTCGGGGACGAACTGCACAGCGGAGGCGCCGGTGCCCACCACGGCGATGCGGCCGGTGAGGTCGGCCTCGTGGTTCCAGCGGGCAGAGTGGAAGACGGGGCCGGGGAAGGTGTCGAGGCCGGGGATGTCGGGGTGGCGGGGGCGGTGCCAGAGGCCGGTGGCGACGATGACGGCGCGGGCGGTGAAGGCGCCCTCGCTGGTCCGTAGGTGCCAGCGATGGGTGGCGGCGTCCCAGCGTGCGCCGAGGACGTCCACGCCATGGCGAACGACCTTGTCCACGCCGTGGGTTACCGCCGTGGTCCGGAGGTAGTCCAGGATGTCGCTCCGGCCGGCGAAGCAGCTGCTCCAGGCGCTGGGGGCAAAGGAGTACTCGTAGAGCATGGCGGGGACGTCGCATCCGCATCCCGGGTAACTGTTGTCACGCCATGTCCCGCCGACCACAGGGGACTTCTCTAGGACCATGACATCATCGATACCGGCCCGCCGCAGGGCGATCACGGCTGCCACCCCGGACAGTCCGGCCCCGATGACGATGACCTCCGCCATGGCTCGCCCCCCTTGGCTGCCGTACCGAGGCGGTGAATGTACCAATCGGGTGATACCCCGACAAGGGGTGCAACAAGAATACAACTCACATGAGTGATTCCTCCCAACGGAGGCCGCAACGACGTCTTTCCCGTGGTTGCCTATGGGCATGACCATGGGGGCGGATCTGCCGGGATCGCGCGACCGACGCCGCACGAGCGACGAGCCGGAGCGGGAACTCTGCGCCTGCCGAAAACCTCATCGGGGCTGGTCAGGCGGCTGCTCTCGTGTACTCATGGAGGACGCCGCCGAGTCGGTCGGTCGCGGGGGGTCCGCCTGCGAGCGAAGGAAGGCGGCCCAGGTTGTCGCCGAGCGGCCCGGCGCGGGTTCCAGCCCAGCTTCTTTGAGGATCTCCCACACTGTGGAGGCCGCGACCTTGATTTCCAGCGTGGCCAATTCACCGTGGATGCGGCGGTATCCCCAGTTCGGATTCTCCCGAGCGAGCCGCAGTACCAGGGCGCGAATAGATCGGATCGTCCGCGGGCGTCCTGGGCGCTTCGGCCGGCACTGCTGGGCGTGCCGGCGATGCACCAACTCGCGATGCCAGTGCAGCACTGTGTCCGGCCGCACCAGGAGCCGCAGGCGCCGAAGCACCTTGCGCGGCAGCGGCTTGAGCAGCGCGGCGGAGAGTACCCGATCCTCTGGCGCGAAACGCACCCGTCTCCCATGTAACTGCCGCTCCAGAACGGTCAGCTGATGGCGGAGCACCAAGATCTCGATGTCCCTCTTGCGGTCGCTCATCGGCAGAAGCCGCATCGCAGCGAAAGCGTTCGTCACCGTCAAATAGGCCAGGCGGAGCAACACACGTACATGTTGCCGTAAGCGCCCGCATTGCCCTGACCAGCACGGATGGGATTCTCGGCAGGCGCAGTGTTCGTGAGCACTGACCTCCATCTGCAAGGTCACGGCAGAACTCGTGCCGTTCTTCCATATGAACGTCGAAGTTGAATCAGTGGCGTTGACTGCGAAAACACTGTTGATGAACGAACCATCGGCGGCGTTCCAAGCTCTAACATCCCCACTCTGGACAGTTCCTCTGTTGTAGACGCCTACATAAAGACTGCTCCCAGGCGGAACCGTCACCGAGCCACACCATACCGACATCGAGTCCCGCCGCTGGCTGCTCGCCGTCGACGGCAGCTCCGCTGGCCATCCCGGCGCCGGCGGACACGGCGGCAAGGGCGGCTGCGCTGGCCATACCTTGCCCCACTGCGTGTCGGAGCCCCCCTACCTCTACCGCGGTGGTGACGCCGGTGCGCCCGGCGGTGGCGGTGCAGCCCAGCCCGCAGGTGACGGAGGGGCCTGCGGGACCGTCGGCGAGGGAGTCACGGGCGCCTGCTACGACTCCAGGGCCGGCGGTCAGGGCCAGAACGGCAGCCAGGGCACGGTCGGCACACGCGGCGGCGATGGCAGCATCGGCCTGCAGGGCCAGCCGGGCGGAGAGGCCGGTGAACCCGGCAAGGGTGCCGCTGGCGGCACGGGCGGCCAGGGTGGCAAGCCTCAATACACCGACATCGCACCCCCGGAGAACGTGGGCTTGGGCGGCGCCGGCGGTACGGGCGGTACGGGCGGCGACGGCGGCAAGGGTGGGCGCGGCGGGGTCGGGATCAACCGCCGCCCCGAGGGCAGTGGGCAGGCCGGGCACGGCGGACTGTTCGGCACAGACGGGCAGCCCGGCGGCAATGGCTACGTCCTGATCATCTGGGACAAGCCCGCTTCCTGACGCAACAGATTCTCCCGGCCCGCTGCCTATATTCCGGGATGCCGCGGGTGACGGCCTCGACTCCCTGTGACGTCGAGGTCATCACCGCCGGACGGTCCGCACAGACACGTGGGTCCTTGCTGGGGACGAGGATTCGCTTGAAGACTCGCTAGTGACAACTGGAATGCCCAAACAGTGACAGCTACCGCGCTCAAGTCCGTGCTCGGCGCCAGCTCACCGACCCACCTTGGTGTCACCTAGTGCTGTGACCGGGATGGTCCACCGTGATCGGAAGGCGGCTCGCGGGACGAGCGCACGCGCAACGGCTGGTATTACTGGGGCATGCAGGAAGAGACGGCACGCTCCGCGATCGACACGTTCATCTCCGCGTTTAACGCCTCGGACGACAGCTATGTGACTGCCCTGCTCTCCCAGGCCCTGACCTCAGACGTGGTCTTCTGGGGGCCGTTGGGTCGCAGCGAAGGAATCGCGGCGGTCGAGCGGTTCGTGCTGGACATCCGGCGCCACCCGGCGGGGACCGGCACGATGGTGCGCTGCTCAGCGGTGGACATGCCTGACGAGTGGGCCCGGTACCAGTGGGCCTTCACCACGCCGGATGGAGGCCCCCGCCTGGCGGGAACGGACGTCGTCCATCTGCGGCGGAGCCTCATCGACCAGGTCATCGTCTTTGCGGGGGAGATCGAGCCGTCCGCCTCCTGAGTCGTGTGCCGTTCGGAAACTCGTCGCTGCTGGTCAGGCTGCGTATCTGTACTCGTTGATGATGCCGCCGAGTACTCGGGTGCGGAGGAGTTGGCGCGCGGCCAGCTCGGTCGGGGGCGCTGGGTGTTCGCGGGCGAGGGGTGGAAGCTGCCCCCGGGCCTGGTGCGGGCGATGACGGTTGTAGTGCCGGGCATAGGCGTCCAGGACCTGTCGGGCGTGGACGTGGCTCCATATCAGCAGGTGGTCGAGGACCTCGCGCCGCAGGGTGCCGATGACCCGTTCGCAGTGCGCGTTCATCCGAGGGGCTCGCGGTGCGGTCTTCACGACCTCGATGTCGTCGGCCGTGAAAACTGCGTCGAAGGACTCCGTGTACTTCGCGTCCCGGTCGCGGAGCAGGAAGCGCAGCGAGTCGGCCCGCACACCCAACTCGATGGCGAGGTTTCTTGCCTGCTGCACCGTCCAAGGCCCGGTGGGTCGGGCGGTCACGCCGGCGATGTGCAGGCGGCGCGTGCCGTGCTCGAGGAAGACCAACGCGTACAGCCGGCGCAGATCGACGAGATCGATGTGTACGAAGTCGCAGGCGATGGTGCCCTCGGCCTGCGCGGTGAGGAACTCACGCCACGTCGGCCCGCTGCGGCGCGGGGCGGGATCGATTCCGGCCGCCGTCAGGATCTCCCAGACCGTCGTGGTGCCGATCGAATGCCCCAGACGAACGAGTTCACCTTGGATCCGACGGCAGCCCCACCGCGGATTCTCCCGGGCCAGCCGCAGCACCAACGCCTTCACCGCGCTCGCGGTCGGCGGCCTGCCCGGCCTGCTCCGGCGCTTGCTGTAGTCCCACTTGCGCGCGATAAGTCTGCGGTGCCACGCCAGCACGGTTGCAGGCGTCACCGGGAACGCGCGCGCCCACCGACGCCGGGGGATCAGCGCAGACAACGCCGCGGACCACAGGCGGTCGGCCGGTGCACACCGCATCGGTCCCTTGAGCTGCCTGCGCAGCAGCGCGTTCTCATGCTGCAGCACCAGCAACTCAGCGTCCTTTGCGGCGCGTCGGCGTAGCAGCACCGCCGGGACTGACAGCAGCTTCCGCGCCACTTGATACACCAGTGAGACGAGCATCCGGACAGGGTTCCAGGAGCTCATAGTGGCGCGCCAGGCCCACTCCAAGCAGCAGCGATGAGTTTTCGAACGGCACAGGATGCCGATCCCCACACGGACGGCGTGGTCTACCGACAGGCGGCGGTGTGGCTGACCGAAGAAGAACACGTCGTGATGATCGAGGAAATCGAGCGCGCGGTCCTCGCACGGGTCGGCCACGACCGGGACGATGGCCGCACCCGGCACATCGTCAGCCTCGTCGTCGTGCCGGACAAACCCGCGACGAAACCCGGGCCGGACGCCGACACCGAGCAGTAGGAGCCGTACCGCGGTGGCGTACGCGAGGGCGCTGAGCCGGGCACCCTCCCCGGTCAGGCCCGTACAGGTCCGACCGGCCAGCGTCCGGAGGGACGTGCTCACACGGGCCGGAACGCCGCTTCGCGCAGCTCTCCGGCACCAGGGCACGAAGGCGATTGGCTTACGTGGGGCGTAAAACCCTGGCTGGATGCTGCATCTGACGCAGTATCCCTAAGCCAATCAGAGACGCTTGTCCAACGAGTCCCGGCGGTGCCCCCGCCTCAGGCGGGCCCGCCGCGGGGTGAGCCCGCGCGGAAAGCGGGCCAGGCGTCGTGGAGGTATACGGAGAAGGGGAGCCACCAGATGAGGTCGTTGGTTAGCACCAAGATCATGGTCGACACCGGCCACGTGCCGGTGACGATCAGCCAGGCTAGGCCGAGGGGCCCCAGGACCTTGCCCGTGAGGCCGACCGCAGCGGGCAGCCAGCCGGCTTCCGGCACCCGGCCCACCTCCAGGTACAGCACGCCGTACAGGCCGAGGACCATGCCGAGGCAGGCGAAGATCTGCGGGGTGTTGGACAGCGGCAGGCCGGTTAGGCGGAAGAACCACTGCGGGTCGAGTACGGCGTACCAGCCCCAGACGATGTTGTAGACACCGGCCGCCACGAAGGTCACCCGGTGCTGACGACGCCGCCTCATCCCGGCGGATCAGCGGGCCCGGCGGACAACCGCCACGGCCACCGCGCCGATGGCCGCGGGAATCCCCCGACCGCATAGGTGTCTCGTGCCGCGGAGAACAGTGTGCCCGCGGCGAGCGCCGTCAGGGCGAGCCGCAGCAGCAGCGGCACCGGCGCGGGATCGACGACGAGCCCGGTGGGCCGCGCCCACCAGTGCCACAGCGCCGGAAGGAGATGGGCCAGCATCGCCCCATAGACGATCGCCATGATCGTGTGCGTGGTGCGCTCGCCCGGCAGCAGCCCGCCCAGCGGTTTGCGTACCTGGTCCTCGACCACGAAGTCGGCCAGCGTGATGAGGATTTCGGCGAGCAGCAGGACAGCGAAGACACCGGCCCATGTGCTGCACCAGGCGATCCACGGAAGGGTGCCGAACACGGGAACGTAGACGAAGCTGCGACCCGCGTGCAGTACCAGCTCGGGGCGTAACCCCGGCAGCCGGGCGGGGAGTTGGCCGCGGATCTCGTGGAAGTACACCGTGTCGAAGGCACCCAGCAGTCCGAGCACCCCCAGCAGCCAGACGACTTCAGCCATCACCGCGCCTCCGGCCCTCTTCGTGCAGCTGCCCCGAGTAGGACAACAGCGCGCCGAGCAAAGGTACGTGGATTCGTACGTCGATGTGGAAACTCGGTGGCACCGCGGCGCGGTCCTCGGCTGCCGCCCAGGCTGCCGCCGATGCCCGCGGCGCCAGCCGCCCCGGCAGCCGGATCCGCAGCCCGCCCACGCACAGCGCGGCGCCTTCCGTCACGACCCGCAGCGACGCGTCCCCGGGAACGTACCGCATCCGCAGCTCCAGCGGGCCCGCCCGCTCCAGGAACCGTACGTCGCTGCAGATCTGACGGCTGTTCATCGAGCGGGAGCCGATCCGGCGCTGCCACGACTCCACGCCTGACGACCGGTCGACCCGCACCCGTACCGGCACCGCCGTACCCGCCCGCGGAAACCTCAGCGCGGCGCACGCCAACCGGCCGGGCAGACCACCGCCATGCCGTACGTCCAGCACACCGGCGCCGCTGACCGTCTCGTCCCCCAGGTGGAATCGGAACAGCCACCCCGCACCCACACCCCGATCGACCACAGCACCTCCTGGCACCGACCGTACGCCACCTCGTTGCGAGCAGGCTGGCACATCGGGCAGTCAGCCCGACGATGGCATCCCAGGTCGGCTATTCACTGTCGAAGGTTGCCAGGCGGCTGGTGAGGCCGCCGACGAAGCGCCCGAAGTCACCCAGTCCGGAGTCGAGGAGCCGGGCCGCGCGGCGGACCTCGGCGGTGATCGCGTCGCGGACCCGTTCCGGGGTACGGGTGCCGTCCAGGTGCGTGCGCAGGGCCCGGAACTGGACGGGCCATAGCCCGAGCAGCGCGGTCGCGGCGATCTGCGGCTCGGGATCACACACCAGGACTGACCCCGTAGCGCTGGGCCAGGGCCTCGGCGGCCCTCGTGCGCGGGATACTGCCCATCCGCTCCCGTCGCGGACCGCGTCGGCGACGCCCGGCCAAACTCCCTGCAGACAAGGGCTACGACTACGACAAGCTGCGACGATGGTTACGCGGCCGAGGCATCACCCACCGCATCGCACGCAAGGGCATCGAATCCTCGACGCGATTGGGCCGTCATCGCTGGACGATCGAACGCACGATGGCATGGCTGGCCGGCTGCCGCCGCCTCCACCGACGCTACGAACGCAAGGCGGACCATTTCCGGGCCTTTACCAGCATCACCTGCACCCTCATCTGCTACCGCAGACTGACCAAATGAGACGACCTCTCAGCCTGCCCGATGACTTCCGGATCCATGACTGGCGTCACTCCTGGGTGACCAACGCCCTGGATGCCGGAGAGAACCCTGTGGAGGTCTCGGCGAACGTACGGCACCACTCGCTGGGCTACACGATGGAGCGGTACGGCAAGCGCCGTGCTGCCGGTGCAAAGAAGCTGGCTGCGAGCAACGCCAGCCGAGTAGGTCTGTCGACCCTGGTCTAGGGGCAATACCAGTGATTTAGCGATCTTTCCGGCTAGTTGGTGTGGTTGTCCTCGCCCAGCTTGCGGCTGACCAGGCCGTGGAGCTGGTCCGTCGCGGCGTCCAGCGTACGGTCGGCCTCAGCGCCCACCCTGCCTGCCGTCCTCCGCGCCTCGCGGGCCGCCCACGCGAACACGTATCCGACCGTGATCTCAATAACCTTCGTGTTCTTGCTTCCCATAGCGGTGTTGAACTCCTTCTGCCTCTGCGGCCGACGGGACCAGTCGATGACCGCTCCACCATCGCCAAGCAGCGCCCCTCCGCTCTGCTCCCGAAAGTCGCCCCCACATCAACGAAAGTCGCCATAGTACACTCGAAGCCCAACTGCCCCCGCCCCGCCGAGTTCCGGCCGACGCGTGAGACCTCTGGCTCGCACGCAGTACGCCCGCCTGAGTCGCCGCTGCCGCGTCGATCGCGTCGGTCTTGCCGAAGCGGCGCCGGACGGCACTGCTACGTCCTTCGGCATGTGCGGCTCCAACCGAGCCCATTCCGCGTCGGACAGATCACCGCGCCTCGCACAGGCCGGACCGATCCGCCCGGCAACTCTGCGGGTGCCGATAGCTCATCCGCCCAGGTGACGGCCTTGATCACCGATTGCTGGCTGTGCCCGCTGCTTGGCCTGCGGTCTTCACGTAGACGGGGCGCGGGCGGCATCATGACCTGTCGTGCTGCTGCGCCTGGCCTTGTAGGTGCCAGAAACCTCGTCCACGCTGGTCAGGCCGTGTAGGGGCGCTGTGGCGAGGCCCCGTCAATCGAGCGTGACGGTGGAGGTCTCACTGGGTAATTGCTCGCCAGCTCCGGCCGGCACCAGGATGATCCGGTGCTGCTGCGACTGCCCTACCTGGCCCTGACAAGCATGTTCGCCCTCATTCGGCTCCTGCCGATGAGCGATCGCGACAAGGACGCGGAGATCCTGGCGTTGCGCCATCAACTGGCCGTGCTGCAGCGGCAGATCGACAGACCGGGACTCACCTGGCCGGACCGCGCGTTGCTCGCCGCACTCCTGCACCGCCCCCCCGGGTACATCTTCGCCACCTTCACTTGATCGTCTCTCCCGACACGGTGCTGCGCTGGCACCGTGAACTCCTGCGCCGCCGGCATGCCAAGGCCTCCTGCCTCATGCGTCCTGGTAGACCGCGCACCATCCGCTCGATCCGTGCCCTGGTGCTGAGGCTCGCCAGCGAGAACGCCACTTGGGGGTACCGGCGCATCCACGGCGAACTCGCCGCCCTCGGCATCAAGGTCTCCGCCTCCAGCGTGTGGAACATCCTCAAGGAACACGGCATCGACCCCGCACCCGAGCGCAACCACACCACCTGGGCCACATTCCTGCGCTCCCAAGCGCAGGCCATCCTCGCCGGGGACTTCTTCGAGACCCCGACGCTGACCGGGGCGACCCTGTACGTCCTCGCTGTCATCGAGCACGCCACCCGGCGCGTGCGGATCCTCGGCGCAACCGCGCACCCGACCGCGGCTTGGGTCACCCAACTTGCCCGCAACACGGTCATGGACCTCCACGACGCAGGCGTCAAGGTGAAGTTTCTGATCCGCGACCGGGACGCGCGCTACCCGGCCGCCTTCGACGCCGTCCTGCAGGCCGAAGGCATCGAAGTCGTCCAGACCGGCGTCCGGATGCCACGCATGAACGCCATCATGGAACGCTGGGTGCGAACCTGCCGGGCCGAACTCCTCGACCGCACCCTCATCTGGAACCAGGCCCACCTTCTCCACGCGCTGCGCGAGTACGAGCAGTTCTACAACGAGCACCGCCCCCACCGCACCCTCGAAGGCGCCGCGCCGCTACGCCCGCTACCCGAACCCGGCCAGCTCACCCACCTCAGCGTCCACCGACACGACCGCCTCGGTGGCATCCTCCGCGAATACCAGCATGCAGCGTGACCAGCGCGGACGTAGTTCTCGCCACCTACAAGGTCCTTCCGGCGCGAGGAACAGGGCCGCAGCAGATACAACCGCATTTAGTTTCAAACGATACCGTATCGAATGAGTGGATGGCTGGTAATGTGTCCTTATGGCCGCCGACGTTCCTGACCAAGCCACCGCCTCGCGTGCGACCGACCGCCCCGGGGACACCTCCCCATTCGCTCTCGGCCTGCTGCTGCGCCGGGCGCACTGGCATGCGGCCGCGGTGATGACGGAGGCGCTCCGGCCGCTCGGCATCGAGCTGAGGCATTTTGCCGTGCTGATCGAGCTGGCCAACCACGGGCCCACGGTGCAGCGGGATCTGGCGGCGGCGACGGGGTCGGACAAGGCCGGAATCATGCGGGTCGTGGACGACCTGGAGCGTAAGGGGCTGGCTGTACGCAAGACCGTCCCGGGGGACCGGCGGGCGCGGGCGGTGGAGATCACGCCTCAGGGACTCGAGCTCTTCGACGCAGCTCATGTGTCGGCGGAACCGCTGGCTGAGCGCCTGGTCGCCGAACTGGGGCCCGGCGAGCCCGAGCAGCTGACGGACCTGCTGACTCGCTTCACCTGTCCCGCAGACGGTGAGGCGTAAGCGCCGACGCACCGGCTGCCCGCCGCGTGGGCGTGCATCGCGCTCATGCGGCTTTCGCGGCGAACCCGGCCTTTGAGGGCTGCGGCCATCGTCGCTACGCGCCGCCCCTCGCTGCGGGCGGCGGCAGGGCTTCGTCGCCGACGGGGACCGAGCTGTCCGCGCGGCTACCGCGCGGCATCCCTGGCCGGCGGCGCGCTCTTCACCCTCGCACGCATTGCCGTCCCTCGATGTGTGGCCTGCTGGCAGGCCGAACGCCCCGGCCGCCCCCGGCCGGGTCACTGGCCCCCAGGGGCAGAGCGCCACCGTCACCGTCGGAGAGGGCGCGGGAGACGAGGGCGCCGTGCGACGTCCTGGGGCGAGGTGTCACACGGCGTCTATGGGGCCGGGGGTTACGCGGCGAGGCGCTCCGCGAGTTCCTTGGCCTTGGTGGTCGCGTCCTCGAAGGCACGGTTGCGGGACGCCTCGTAGAGGGGGACCAGTTCTGACATGGCCGGGTTGCGGGGGGCCATGGTGAGTTCCGGGACGATGAAGTCGAGGTCCAGGCCGAGAGTTCCCTGGAGGACGGCCTCCAGATAGTTCTGTACGAACTCGTAGCCCTCGCGCGGGGTGCCCGGCGCGTAGGAGCCGCCACGGCTGGCGACGACGATCGCCGGGGTGCCCTGAGCTGAGGGCGCCTCGCCCGCGGTGCGGCCGAGCAGGAGCACGTTGTCCAGCCACGCCTTGAGGGTCGACGGGATTGAGAAGTTGTACATGGGAGCGCCGATCAGAACGGCGTCCGCCTCTTCCAGTTCTTCGATGAGCTTCACGCGTGCGGCGAACGCGGCGGACTGCTCCGGGGTGCGCTCGGCGGGGGCGGCGTAACCGGCGGACCATGCGTCGGCGGTGATGTGCGGAACAGGGGCGGCGGCCAGGTCGCGGTAGATCAGCGTGCCCTCCGGGTGCCGCTCCTCCCAGGTCTTACGGAAGGCGGCCGTGACCGAACGGGACGAGGACGCCTCGCCCGGGAACACGGACGAGTCGATGTGCAGCAGCGTAGCCATGGGCTTTCTCCAAAGAACGATGCCCCGAGCGGGAAACCAGGGGCTGAGGATTCGCACCCCCCGATAGTTGCACACGATACGGTATCGAATGATACCGTCGTGAGTGTGATGAAGGTGAACCCGAGAGTAGATGGAGGCGGGTGATCATGGACGTCTACGAGGCGGTCACGAGCCGACGAGCGGTGCGTCGATTCACCGACCGGCCTGTCTCGAGGAAGACGCTGGAGCGCGTGCTGTCCGCCGCGGCCTGGGCGCCGTCCGGATCGAACCTCCAGCCGTGGCACACCTACGTGCTGACCGGCGCACCACTGGCCGAACTCAAGAAACGGGCCGGCGAGCGCCTGGCCTCGGGCGACCACTGGGACGCGCCGGAGTATGAGATGTATCCGCCCGCACTGAAGTCTCCGTACCGCGAGCGCCGATCCGCCTTCGGCGAGCAGCGCTACGGTGCACTCGGCATCGCGCGTGAGGACCTGGAGGCGCGCCAGCGGGCCGCCGCCGCGAACTGGGACTGCTTCGGCGCACCCGCCGCCCTGTTCTGCTACATCGACAAGGACATGGGTTCGCCCCAATGGGCCGATGTCGGCATGTATCTGCAGACCGGCATGCTGTTGCTGCGCGCCGAAGGGTTGCACAGTTGCCCGCAGATGGCCTGGGCGAAGTACCACAAGACCGTCGCGGAGGTCCTGTCGCCCCCGGACGGACTCATCCTCTTCTGTGGCATGTCGATCGGGTTCGAAGACGTCACAGCGGGTGAAGCCCGTATAGGCCGGGCGCCGCTCGACGAGACGGTCACGTTCGTCGACGGTCTCTGACGCCGTCCCTCATTGGTCGATCAACGAGCCGTTTCATGCTGCATCCGCATAGCGGTTCATATGCCATATTGCGCACGTAATCCCCAAGAAAGGCATGTCATGAAGATCGCAGTCATCGGCGGTACCGGACTGATCGGGTCGCAGGTCGTCAAGAACCTGAACGCCGCCGGGCACGAGGCGGTACCGCACTCGAAGTCCACCGGAATCGACATCATCAGCGGCCAAGGACTGGACGAGGCGGTGGCGGGAGCCGACGTCGTCGTCAACCTGACGAACTCCCCGACCTTCGACGAAGCATCCCTGGCCTTCTTCCAGACCTCGATGGACAACCTCCTGGCCGCGGCCCACAAGGGCAGCGTCGGCCACTTCGTCATCCTCTCGATCGTCGGCGTGGACGAGGTGCCGGAGCTGGACTACTACCGCGCCAAGGTGCTCCAGGAGAAGATCCTCGCGGCCGGGCCGATCCCCTACTCGATCGTCCGGGCGACGCAGTTCATGGAGTTCATGGACGCCGTCCTGTCCTGGAGCGCTGACGCCGACACCGTCTGGCTGCCCGCCACGCCCATCCAGCCCATCGCCTCCAAGGACGTGGCCGACGCGGTGGCGGAGGTCGCCGCAGGCGCCCCGCTGAACGGCATCCGCAACATCGCCGGCCCCGAGACCTTCGCCCTGGACGAGCTGGGCCGGATCACTATGTCCCACAAGGGCGACAACCGCACCGTCGTCATCGACCCCACCGCCGGCATGTTCGCCGTCGTCAAGGGCGACGTCCTCACCGACAAGAACGCCCACCTCGCCGCCACCCGCTACGCCGACTGGCTCTCCTGACCGCTCGCACCCTCTCACGCGCGCAGACCACAGAAAGCCAAGCCCTGCCCGTCGTGGGTGATGACAAGAACTCGACACGGCGGCCAGGGGCGGTCTATGCCGCTCAACATTGCAATCGCATCCGTCGGGCCCCAGATCACGGTGGGCGGCGGGCCGCGGCTCGACCACCTGCTCGCCTTGCGTGCCGCCGGGCTCGACGCCTTCCACGTCGGCGGTGCGGCGCTGCTCTCGGGTGGGACGGGCCCGTGGACGTCGCCACGGCCGACCGCTGGCGCACGGCGCTGGACACGCCGGTGCCAGTGGGCTGACGGGGCTTTCCGGGCGCGGTGCCCACGCGTGGTCACCCGTGCGGGGCGCGTCCCGGTGCGACTGTCGCCTATGCGGTGTTGGGCGCCTTGTCGCATTTTGCGACCCTGCGGGACTCTGTCGCCCGATTCTTGGGAACGGCTGACGTGCAGGTTCTTGGGGTGGGACGGTGGTGAAGATCGGTCTGTTCGCGGGGAAGTGAGGAGGATCGGCGAGGTGTCGCTGCGTCCTGTCCCTGCTTGCGAGGTTCCGGAGACCACGGTCTGGGTAGCGCGGGCAGCGTTTCCCAAGGGCTGCCTGGCGATGCGGGTCCGCGATGAGCTGGGTGTCTTCTTCCAGGACGCCGACTTCGCGGCGGCGTTTCCCACTAGAGGGGGTCCGAGCCTTGCTCCGGGGATGCTGGCTGTGGTGTCGGTGATGCAGTTCGCCGAGCAGTTGACGGACCGCCAGGCAGCGGACGCGGTCCGCGGCAGGATCGACTGGAAATATTTGTTGGGGCTGGAGTTGGAGGACGCGGGCTTCCACTTCTCCGTCCTGTCCGGGTTCCGGGAACGCCTCGTCGAACACGGCCAGGAACGGGTGGTGCTGGACCGGCTGCTGACACGCCTGTCCGAGCTGGGATTCCTGCGCTCGGGTGGGCGCGTGCGCACCGATGCGACCCACGTCCTGGCCTTGGTGCGGGACTTGAACCGACTCGAGTTCTGCACCGAGACTGTGCGGTGCGCGCTCGAAGCCCTGACGGTCGCCGCCCCCGACTGGCTGCGCGATGCGGGGACCGCGGATGTGTCCTGGCAGGACCGGTACGGGGCGCGTGCGGATTCCTACCGGTTGCCGAAGAGCGAGCCGGAGCGTGGGGCGTTCGCGGTGCAGGTCGGGTCGGACGGCTTCGCCCTGCTGGAGGCGGTCCACCGGCCCGCCACGCCGACCTGGCTGCGCGAGTTGCCGGCCGTGCAGGTCCTGCGCCGCGCGTGGATCCAGCAGTACCACCGCAACAGCGACGGCGAGGGGGTGCGTTGGCGGGAGGGCAAAGACCTCCCGCCAGGCAGATGTCGGCTGGTCAGCCCGCACGATCCGGACGCACGCTGCGGTGGCAAACGCGGCATGCTCTGGGACGGCTACAAAGTCCACTACAGCGAGAGCTGCGAGTCGGACCTTGCCCTTGCCGAGAACCTCATCCACCGAGGTCAGGCCGCATTTTGGTACTCGTGGAGGAGGCCCCCCAGACGTGCGTGCCTTCGTATGACGAGGTGCTTGATTTGTTGGGGGGCGGTGATCGGTTGGGGGAGTGGGCGTAGTGGGCGAGCGTTCGCGAGGCCTTGATGTGGCCTGTGCTCGTTGTAGAAGTGCTCGAACTCGCGCAATGCGTGCAGCAGATGGCACTGGTTCCAGATGAGCGTGCGGTCTAGCAGCTCGCGACGGCAGGTCTGCACCCACCTTTCCATGATGGAGTTCATGCGGGGCATGCGGACCCCGGTGAGCACGACCTCGATGCCCGCGTCCTTGAGGATCGCGTCGAACAGTGCGGGGAACTTCCCGTCCCGGTCCCTGATCATGTAGCGCGCCCGGCATCCGGCGTCCTCGAGGTCCATGACGAGATTCTTGGCAGCCTGTGCCACCCAGGACGCGGTGGGATGCGCGGTCGCGCCCAGGATCCGGATCCGACGGTTGGCGTGCTCGATCACCGCGAACACGTACAATCGTGCGCCGGACAAGGTGACGGTCTCGAAGAAGTCACATGCGAGAAGGACGTCCGCCTGGGAGCGCAGGAAGTCGGACCAGGTGGTCGTGGCACGCTCGGGTGCAGGCGGTATCCCGGCCTCCTTCAATATCTCCCAGACCGTGGACGCGGCCACCTTCACCCCGAGAACGAGTAACTCGCCATGCAGGCGCCGATAACCCCAACTCGGATTCTCCGAGGCCAAGCGCAGTACCAGGGCCCGGATGGAGTGGATGGTGCGCGGCCGGCCCCCTTTCTTGGGTCGGGACCGATCAGCGTGACGTCGGGCAACCAGGTCGCGGTGCCAGCGCAGCACCGTGTCGGGCTGCACCAGCAATCGCATCCGACGCAGCGCGTGCGCTGGTAGCTGGTACAGCAGGGCTGCAAGGAAGGCCCGGTCGCTCGCTTGGAACCGCACCCGTTGTCCGCTCAGCTGCCGCTCCAACACAGAGACCTGATGACGTAGCGCCAGAATCTCGACGTTCTTGTCGTGGTCGCTCATCGGCAGCAGCCGTAGCATCGCGAACGCATTGGTCACACTCAGGTACGCCAGTCGCAGCAGCATGGCTGATCATCATGCCGGGGTGATCGGCAGTCTCGCCAGGGTGCGCCGACTCGGCGGCGCGGTCGACATCCGGTGGATCACCGCTCAGCGCTTTCGGCACGGACAGGGTTGCGCTTCTCAGCTTTCGTTCAGGATTGCTCCCTAGCGTTTCATCCATGGTGATCAAACGCGTTGCTGCCGGAGTCGGTGTGCTGATGGCGATGACCTTGACAGGGGCGTGCGGGGCGGCGTCCGCGGCTCCCGCTCCTGCGCCCGACAAGACTGCCACTCCGGCGTCCAACAACAAGACGGCGGCGAACTATTTGTACGCTTCGATCGGAGACTTCGACACCACGGTCAAACCGCTGATCGATCGCCCGGACATCGCCGGCGTGCAGGTGGTGGTGCCGTGGAAGATGCTCGAACCAAAGAAGAATCAGTATGATTTCTCATCGATCGAGCAGGCGCTGAACTATCTGCAGCCGCGCCACAAGAAGCTGTTCGTCCAGGTCCAGGAACGGTTCTTCACGCTGCCGGCCAGGCTCCCGAAATATCTGCTGACCGATCCCGAGTACCACGGGGGCGCCGCTCCGACGAAGAACGAAAACGGCCTCGGCCCCGGTCAGCCCGGAGCGATCGCTGCGCAGTGGATTCCGCAGGTGCGGGACCGCTTCCAGCACCTACTGAAGGCGCTGGCTCAGCGATTCGACGATCGTCTCGCCGGAGTGAATCTTCCGGAAACCTCTACCGAGGTGGACACCAGCAAGGACCACACCGGATTCACCGACGATTCCTACTTCAACGCAGAGCTCGACAACATGGCCTATGGCAAGAAGGTCTTCACCAGGACGCCGTTCGTCCAGTACGTCAACTTCTGGCCGGGTGAATGGAACAACAGTCGCAACTACATGGGGCGAACCTTCGCATTCGCCAAGTCGCACGGCATCGGCTTGGGCGGACCTGACATCCTGCCGAACCGACCGGCGCAGATGCAAAACTCGTACCCCTTCTTCGAGCGGTACCGAGGACAGCTACCGATCGTGGCCATGGCTGTACAGGAACCCGACTTCCAATACACCAACCCTCAAACGAAAAAACCATACACCCGGCAAGAGTTCACCGATTTCGGCACGAACACCCTCGGAGCCAACTGCATATTCTGGGCCACCAGCGCGCCCTGGCTTCACCAGCCAGCGGCACAATAGAGCCACCCGTCCTGTGCAGGTGAAGAAAGCGCCACGTCACTCGAGGGCTGAGTGACCTGGCGCACCACCAGCCTGCTCCCAGGACTGGAACGCCGGACACCGAAGACACCACAAAGACACTCCGCGCACTGCGACGTAGGTCGGCGGCGCAGGTCAGGCGTCCCGTACGCCTGGTCCACGCTGATCTCGATCAGCCGTGGCCCCCAGGTCAGTACCCTGCCGTTCACCCGCAGCCTGCGGCGATGGGCGAAGTCCATGGCGATCAAGCCGATGTGGTCGCCGGGGTCGCGCGGGCCGATCGGATCGTCCGCAGTGGGCAGCACGGTGATTCTCACCGACCCCGGAGAGGCCCGTACGAACGTGGGTGGGCCGAAGAGGAGAGATGCCCAGACCCGACCGTCTCGGCCCGCGGCGCCCAGGGCGACGCACGATACGGATGACAGGAACGCCTGCGCTATCAACTCGACGCGGTTGTAGACAATTCCAGCGACCTGGTCGGCTCTGCGCGATCCTGGTGGTTGATTGGCGCAGCGTCACAGCGGCGGTACGGAGGCGCCGGCTCCTGTCTGGTTTGTCGGCAATGAGGGTGCACCCGAGGCTTTGCGGGTGCCGATAAATCATCCGTGCTGGTCAAATGACGTGTCCGTAGTTCTGCGTCCGCTTAGCTCGAGCAATCGACCGCGGGACGGTGTCGGCGAGGCTGATGGGCAGAGTCCGTGGTGGGTTGAGTGGGGGAGCGGCATTTGACGCTTGACGAGTGATCTGTACGGCGTCGTTGCGAGTGCCGAAAACACCATCCGTGGCCTGTGACGTGCATGTTCTCGCGACCGGCCGATGATCGCCGGGTAGGCGTGTCAGGCTGGTCGATCGTGCTGCTGCGACTGCCCTACCTCGCCGTGTCGAGCGTGTTCGCCCTCATACGGCTGCTGCCGATGAGCGATGTGGACTAGGAAATCGAGATATTGACGCTGCGCCACCAGTCTGTGGGGTTCCAAGAGTCTGCACGCGTGCTGACCTCGCGTTTTCCTGGCTGCGATGACCTTGGTCAGGCGGCGTCGCGGTGCTCGTGGATCAGCCCGCCCGGAACGTCGCGGCGCTCGACACACTGCGCCGGCAGGGGTGATGACGTCCGGGTCGCCGACCGGCAGCCCTCCTACTGAGGCTTGATTTTGGGGTTGACCGGGGAGTTGGTTGTGCTATCCCGTGGATATGGAGGAGACGGGTCTGACGCGGGAGGGGCGTCTGCAG
>JBEYJY010000055.1:0-43874 GCA_040631425.1 Streptomyces sp. NPDC020096 | reverse complement strand
CACGGCCGGTTCCCCACATCCCATAAACAGGCGGAACACCGCCAACGTCACGGCTGACGAGCCGAACTCCACAAGATCGTGTTACGAGTTCTAAGGGCGCAATCGACGGCTCTGCTAATCCCGTCTACCTGCCGGGCATGTACTCCGCCTCGCAGCCGTCGGGCGCCCAGCGTCAGCACATCACGCAGAAGCCCGTTGAGGTGATGCGTGAGCTGGTCAAGATCGCACCGTCTGGCGGCACAGTGCTCGATTTCTGCGCCGGTTCCGGCTCCAGTGGCGTCGCAGCCCTGCTGGAGGGGCGGGATTTCATTGGCGTGGAGAAGACCAAGCACTACGCCTCGATCGCAGCCGACCGGCTCACCCAGACCGTCCGCGAAACCCTCACCCAGGACGACATGGGCCTGACGGCCTGACACTCCAACGCCCCCTTCCCGACGGGTACTCGGGGACCTCGTCCCGCGCGTGGCGCCCCGCGTGCGTTGGTGAAATCCCGCCTCTGCCAGGTGGCTCGGCTTGGCGGTGCGTTCGCTTCACGCCCTTGCTTCCCCCAGTCCTTTTAGGAGGCCAGATTTGCCTGAATCCGTAGAACCGCCAGCCGAAGGGGAGTTGGAGCCGGTGCGTGTGCCGGCCCCTCACCTTGAGGGAATCGAGGCGAGCGTGAGGCGGCTGATGGAGCAGTCGGCGCAGCAGGCTCGGCAGCTCGACCACCTCGCCTCCTCGCCGAGCCCCGGCCCTTCGCCGTTCGCGGCGTTCGGCATGCCCGGGCTCGGCGGTCCGCCCCCGGCGGCTGCGCCGGAGCCGCGTCCGATCCTGGAGCTGGAGGGCGAGGAGTACGAGGACGAACTCGACACGCTCTCCGACTGGGTCGACGACTTCCTCCTGCCGGTCTACGGCGCGGAGGTCACGACGGCGGCGCCGTGGTGTCTGCAGTGGCAGGAGCACGACGACGTCGTGGCCTGGCTCCACGCCCTGTGGCTGGCCTATCAGCAGCACAAGGACGCCGAAGCCGGGCTCAGCGGGCTGTTCGTGTGGCACCGGGACTTCCTCACCCACGCCGTCGCAGCGATCCGTGCGCCCGGCGGGCCGCTGTCGGCCTGCATGACTTCTCCGGACCGTCCCGCGCACCGGCTCCTGTCCAGCCCGCCGCCGTCGGCCCGCACCGAGAAGGCGAATGCGGCCGAGTCTGAGTCGTCCGGTCCTGGTAAGCCAGGCGAGCCGACGTCATGAGCACCGGGCAGCCGGCCTTCGGCCTCAGCTTCGACCCCCGCGCGCTGACCGACCTGCTCCAGGCGCCCAGCGACATCCGCGACCTGACCCTTGCCTACCTGCAGGAAGTGGTGAACGCCCAGCGGTTCGGGCTCCGGCTCACGGGGGATCTGGAGGGCTACCGCAAGCTGTTCGTGGACTCCCGCAAGGACTGGCGCGTCGTCTACGGCGTGCGTACGGCACCCGAGGCATCCGCGCACCGCTGCGAGATCCACGTCGTCGCGGTCCGGCCGCGCGCCGGTAACGACGTCTACGACACCGTCGGCCGCCGCCTGGGGATGACCCGCCGCCCGCTCAGCGCCCGCACCCACGCAGCCCGCGCCCGCTCCCCGCAGCTGACGACCCGCACTGCGGTGCCCAGACCGAGCCCGCTGCCCTCCGCCATGCCGGGCCTGCCCCGCCCGGCACAGGGCCCCTCCCGCTACCAAGCCCGCTGACTTCAAGGAGCACGTGCCTATGCCTCCTGCCCACGCGTCGGCATCAGTCCGGCGTGCGGTATCTCCGCTCGATGACCGCATCAAGACCGTCACCGGCCAGGACGTCGACACCCTGTGGGCCTACCGGGACCGCGGCGTCCTCGACGAGCCACACGCCCGGCTGGTCGATCTGCACCGCGAGCTCGCCCAGGCCGAAACCGGCGTCACCTTCTACCGCACCCTCCTCCACCACCTGGCCAGCGGCGAATTCCCCGTCGATGCCGCACTGTTCGAGCGGATCGACCGCACGGTGGACCAGCTGGAGGAGGCCGCCGATGACCGCGATGCCGCCGCGCGACGGGTGCTCGCCGCCCTGGAGCCCATCGAAGCCGCCGCCCGCACCGCACCGGTGGGGCGCGCAGAACCGATTGCGGCTGCCGACCAGGCGGTGCTGCTCGCCATCGCCGGCGGCGCCAAGCTCTACCAGCATCTCCTGACGGGGCGAATGTCCGTGGCCACGGCCTCCGGCACCCGCATCCCGTACGACGATCTGCAGCGGCTCGAATCCGCCGGCCTCGTCTCCCGGGACACCGGCCATCCCGTCCACGCCGGCCAACCGGTCACCCTCACCGACACCGGCCGCGCCGCCCTGGTCGCCGCCCGCCGCCCGAAAACCACCGAGGCGCCGAAGGCGGCGGCCCGGCCGGGCGCATGGCCAGCCACCCCCACACACCGGCGCTGACTCGCGCCGGCTCCCTGACGAAAGGCTCTATGTCCTCGAACGAACCAGCCCCCGCGGCCCCCGGGCGCATGCCTGAACTCGACGTCCAACTCGACGGCTTCACCGCCGACGAGAAGACCGCCGACGCGTTCTTCCACCAGGTCGGAGTGATCGAGCAAGATCTCGTCCCGCTGGCCGAGCACCACACCGCGGATGGCGCCCACAGCTTCTACGTCCTGCACGACCCCACGGCCACCTACGACCACCCCGGCGTACCGCAATACGCCGCCCTGCACATCCACCGGGACATGCAGACGCGGACGTTCCAGTTCGAGCACGCTGAGCTTCCGCTGCCGGCGATGGCGCAGTCCTGGCTCATCCACCGCGGCTGCCCTGCCGACGCCATCGGACTCGCTGCGGGGATGGGCCCGGCACCGGCGGACGAGGTGACACGGGCCTTGGAGCGCCGTCTGGTAGGGGACGGCGACCACTACGCCCTCGGGTACAGCTACACCCGCGACGACCCCGACGACATGGTCATCCTCGTCGCCCTGCGCGCCCTTGACGAGCGCGCCCCGTCTCCATTCCGCGTCGTGGTCGAGGAGTTGGACACCGACGCGTGGACCTACACCCTGCGCGAAGGGGGCTTCGCCACGGCCGCAGAAGCCCTCCAATTGTGCGATGACCGGCTCAGCGGCACAGCCAGCCCTTTGCCGACTGTGCGACCCGCCGCGTCATCCACCCGCCCGGCCGCAGTGCCGAAGAATGCCATTTCGCGTCCACCGGGACGAGCGCGCTGAGCTTCAAACCTGACTGGGGCGGCGGAATATAGCCGACGATCGGCGGTTGGCCAAAAGCACGATTCTCCGGACTCTTATACGGCCGCCGGGGCGACGCCCCGGCCGTCTCTCCACGCATTTCTCTTTTCTTGTACGGAGGTTTCTTCCGCATGCGAGCAACCCGCATTGCGATATCCGCCGCCATGCTCGGCGCTCTCGCGCTGTCCCGCGGAAAGGATTTCCTGTGACCGACGACATAGAGGATGTTGTGGGCGTCCTCACCGAGCAGATCGAGGCTCGGTTCGCCATGAGCATGGACGAGTTGAAGGCCGCGGTCACGGTGGCACCGGCCGCCAACCCCGAGGCCACCAGCGTCGTCAAGTGGCACGGCCTTCTCGTCGAATCCCAGGCGGCGCTCGAACGCGCCGAAGACGAGCTGCTCGCCGCGCTGGAGACCCAGCCCAGCGAGGTCGACGACCCGACGATGGACCTCGCCCACCGCGTCAACGCGGCCGTCAGCGCGCGTGACGGGCGCGCCATGGTCGTGCGCTGGCTCCTCGACCCTGCTGCCCCCGGGAAGCAGGGACTTGCCGCCGAACGGCTCGCCCGCCTCAGCCGCGGGACTCGAACGGGACCGGCGGTGCAGACCAGCGCGCCGGTCCGGCCCGCGACGGCCCCGGCACCGGCAGGACGAGGAGCCCTGCGGTGAGTGTCCGTCACAAGCCGAGCACCCTGGACGGCCGGCTCCGGGAGGTCTTCGGCGCTCCGGTGGTCGAGTTGCACGAGATGGCGACCGGTCCGGACGCCTCGGCTGCCGTGACCCGTGCCATGGAGTTGCGCTCGTTCCTCGCCATGGCCGAGGAGCAGGTTGCCCGGGTCCGCGACCGCGTGCACGAGGCGATGGCGGCCGACCGCGACATGGACGAGCTGTCCGCCGATGAGCTGCGGATGGACGCGCAGTGGCTGGAAGCTGCGCTCGATGCCCGCGACGGCTACCGGGCCGCGCTCGATGACCTGTTGCGCACCATGCCGCCTCCCGGCCAGCAGCCGCGGCCTGTCCGCATGGCGCAGCAGACGGTCACCGCCACCTTGCCCCCCGCCGTCGCCGTCCCGGCACAGCAGCGTGCCGGGGCGGCGTGGGCCCGCCGACTGTGAAAGCCCCAGCCGATTGCCTCGCCTTGTCTCCACCGAGATAGCCGGACGGATTGAGGAACTGTACGGCGCTCCGCTCGCCGTCCTCGAAGCCCACGCCCAGGGACAGCCGCCCGGCATGCTCGCCGCCCTCCTCGCCGGCCACCACGACCTCGCCTTCGCCGAGCAGAGCATCACCTTCCACCGCGAGCGCCTCACCCAAATCGTCCATCCCGAACGGCAGATCGGCGCCCACGAGGTGTCGCACCTCCTCGAATGCGCCCGTCGCCTCGCCGAAGCGGTCGCCGTCCGCGACGTCCAGGCCAAGACCGTCTCCGCCGTTCTCAACAGCCTGGCCCCCGTCGACCGGCCCGAGCCGCCGCCGACCCACACGGCGGCCTTGCCCGCTCCTCCCGCCCGGGCCACGAGCGCTGCTCCCACCCGCTGACCTTCAGGCATCCCCCTTCCCTCACACCGGAGTTCCTCCCTTGGCCATCACAGCTCTGCCCCCCGACACGGACGCCGACATCGCCCGGGTCACCGAGGCACTCGCCATGATCACCCCGCGCTGGAACGTGCGGATCCTGCTGGCGCTCTCCGGCCGTCCGCTGCGCTACAGCGAGATCGCGGGCAAGATCTCCTGGCTGCAGAACGGCCAGCTTCACCCGAAGCTGCGGACTCTGTGCGATGACGGCCTCGTTGAGCGCACCGAGCACAGCCCACGGCACGTCACCTACGGCCACACCGACCGCGGAGCCGCGCTGCTTCCGGTACTGCCGCTGATCGCCACTTGGGCCGAGGAGCACCTGGAGAAGCCGGACCGGCCGCTGCCCGCCATCGAGCAGATCGAGGACAGCCTCTCCCTCCTGACCCGGCGACACGCCGCCGCGATCTTGTGGGTGCTCAAGTCCCGCGGGGAGGCCAGCGGCCGTTCCCTGGCTCGGATCGTCATGCCCGGCAGCGACTGGACCAACATCTATCCGCCGCTTCGGCAGCTCGTCGCCGACGCCCTGGTCGACACCGACGGCATCGGTCAGCCCTACCGCTTGTCCGTGGCCGGAAAGGGCCTGGGGACCGTCTTCGGGGCTTTGTCGGCGTGGTCCGTCGGAGAGCCCCTCGCGCAGGCTGCCCGGCACCCGGTCTGGGGAGCAGCAGACACCGCGCCGGCTCCGCGTACCTGGGTCAGCCACTTGTCGCGGCTGCCCGCCCCGCCAGCAGCGCCGGCACCGGTCAGGACCGGCCCGCCCGCACCACCGGCGTGGCAGCACCGCCAGTTGTTCTCCCACGCCACCGCGGCGCGCCCGGCGACGGCCCTCCTGGCGGGAGGCCCGCGCCGATGAGCACCTCCCTCTCCACGGCTGATGTCCGGGGGTTCTGCACGGAGTTGTCCTCGCCGGGCCTGATCCGCCTGATCACCGAGATCGACGACAACGGGCCCATCCCGCCGCGCGGACTGGCACGCACCCTCGCCGATCTCACCCCGCACCAACTCCGGCAGGCCACCGACCTCGCACGCTCCCTCGGCCTCGTCCGTGTCCGGCCCGGCGCCGGGCTGGGCCTGACCGGTTCCGGCGCGGAGCTGGCTGACGTATACGACGCGATCGCCCGCTGGGCTCGGCGCCACGCCTACCCGGCACCGGTTGGCGACTTCACCGGCCGCATCCAGCACACCCTCGCCCTCCTGGCCGACACACCGGCGGCCGACCACCTGCCGAGTGCCCAGGCTGCTGCAGACCTTGCCGGGCCCCGCGACCTGCTGAACCAGTGGCTGCACGCCAACGCGCAGGCCGCCCAGCTCGCCAAGCCCGAGCTTGCCGCGTGACGGCGCCCACCGCCCCCCGGCACACACGCCGCCCCGAGACGACCCTGCTGCGCGGCGTCTACCTGCCCCGTACCGCTGATGGTGCCGCGTTCGCGATGACCACCTACGGCATCCCCCTGCTGGTACTGGCAACCACCGGCTCGGCGGCGCTGACGGGGCTCGCTTTCGCGCTGGAGTGGGTGCCCAGGCTCGCCGCGTTCACGGTGGCCGGCACGCTCGTCGACCGTCACGGAACCGGGCGCGTCTTCCGCGCCGCGTGCGCGGTCCGGGCCCTGGTCGTCCTTGCCGCAGCCCTCGCCTTGACGGTGGTCGGCACCGCGACGACGGCGTCGACGGCCACGGTGATGGCGCTGGCCGCGCTGTCCGGCTTTGCCACCGAGTTCAGTTACGTCGCGGCCGAGACCGCCGGCGGCCAGGCGAGCCGGACGGCCGGAGCCGGGGCGCACCGGGTGCAGTCCGTCCTGCTGGGGATCGACCAAAGCGCGATGCTCGCCGTGCCCCTGGTCTCCGGCCTGCTGCTGCAGCACGGCGGACCGGCAGCGATGCTCGGCACGCTCGCCGGTTTCTCCCTCCTTGCCGCCGTGCTCAGCCCCCGCGAGCGGGCCGTCCCGCGCGGTGCCGCATCAAGGGAGCAGTCGGCGAGCGGGCTGCGGACGGGCTGGGCGACGCTGCGCTCGCTGCCTGTCCTTGCCTGGCTGGTCGGCGGCCTGGTCGTCTCCAACACGGCCGTGGCCCTTCTCCAGGCGGCCATGCCGGTCATCGTGGTTACCGAGCTGGGCCGCTCCAGCGCGGACGCCGGAGGGATCTGGTCCGCCGCGGCCATCGCCTCCCTACTTGCCATCACCGCCGCACGGCGTGCGATCGATTGCTGGGGCCTGTGGCCGGTCGGCGTGGTATCCGCCGCCGTGGCCGCCGGAGCAACCCTCGCCATCTCCCAAGCCGACACCTACCGCGGATATCTGCTGCTGGTGGCCGTGCTGATGGCCGGCGAAGGGGGTCTGACGGTCGTCCTGCGCACCCTGCGATCCCACCTGATCCCGCCCGAGGTGTTCGGCAGCACCCTGGCGGTGACGATCCTGCTGCTCCTGCTGCCCTTCCCCGCCGCCGGACTGCTCGTCGCCGCCGTGCCGCCCGACCAGCTCGGGCACACCGTGGTCGCCGCCGCCCTCCTGCAGGCCCTCGGCCTGACGGCCGCCTTCTTCCGGCTGCGCACCCTGCCCGCAATTCCCGCCTGACCTCCTGGTTTCGAGAGGAGCCCTCTGCTCATGTCCACCATCACGCAGGACGGACTGCCCGGCCTCGCCTTCCCGAACCGGGAGGGGCCCACGATCAGCGAGCAGTTCCGTGCCTTCGACGCCCAACACCCCTGGGTCTACCGCGATTTGGAGTGGCTTGTCGGCCAGCGCATTGCGGCCGGGGCGAAGCGGGTCGGGATGAAGGCGCTGTTCGAGGCCCTGCGCTGGCGCCACCCGTACGCAGTGAAGGGCCTGAACAACAACTACACGGCCCTGTACGCCCGCAGGCTGCTCGCCGAGCACCCGGAGTGGTCGTCCGCGATCGAACTCCGCCGCCGTCGCAGCCCGTGAACCTCTCTCCAATCCAACCTTCGCCTATCCCTGACTTCATTCTTTGAGGAGCACCTTTTTGTCCGACCGTCCTGTCGTTTTGGTCGTTGCCGCGGCCGACGTGGAAGCCGAGGCGTATCGCGGTTATTGCCTGGAAAGCGTGGCTGCCGTCTACGACGTCGTCCTGATCACCGGCGAGGAGCCGTCGTGGGAGGTGCCATACATCCGGGACTGCATGGTCGTGCCCGACCCGACCGATCAGGCGGCGCTGTTGGCCGCGGGCCGCGCGCTGGCCGACCGGTACGACCTGGCCGGGGTGTTCACCTGGACCGAGTGGTACCTCGTGCCGGTCGCCCGCCTCGCACGCCAGCTCGGCCTGCCCACCACCGCGCCGGAGGTGATGCAGGCGTGCCGCAACAAGGCCACCGCACGGTCTCTGTTCGCCCGCCACGGGGTTCCCTCGGCCACCTCGGTGAGCGTGCGCACCCGGCAGGAGGCTGAGGCGGCGGCCGAGCGGATCGGGTATCCGGTCGTGCTCAAACCGGCAAGCCATGCGGCCAGCATCGGCGTGATCCGCGTCGATACACCGGAACAGCTCACCGCGGCGTACGCGTTCGCTGCCCGGGCGGCCGGACGGGGGCTGGAGAGCACGAGCGTGCTGGTCGAGGAGTACCTCGACGGGCCGGAGGTCTCGGTCGAATGCGCCACCTACCGGGGCCGGACCACCGTGGTCGCCCTCACCCGCAAGACCGTCAGCGCCCCGCCGTTCTTCGAGGAACTGGCGCACTCGGTCGACGCCGCCGACCCGCTCCTGGATGTGGTCGCCCCCGCCGCGCGGGCCGCGATCCATGCGCTGGGGATCACCAGCGGCGTCAGCCACGTCGAGATGCGCCTGGTCGATGGCCGGCCCCGGCTGGTGGAGGTCAACGGACGCATCGCCGGCGACTTGATCGGCCACCTGGTCCGCTGCGCAACCGGCATCGACCTGCCGCGCGCCGCCGCCGACATCGCCTGCGACCGCGACCCCGACCTCACCCCGACCAGGTCATCGGCCGCCGCGATCCACCTGCTCTACCCCGAGACCTCCGGCACCCTCACCGAGCTGCACTTCGACGGTGCCCGCCCGCCGTGGCTGGAGCGCATCCACTTCCAGCACCACTCCGGCGACCAGCTCCTCTTGCCCGCGGACGGCGGGGATATGTTCACCGCCCGGATCGGCTACTTCATCACCAGCGCACCCACCGGCGATCTGGCACGAGCCCGCGCCGAACAGGCAGCCCGTTCCCTCACCGTCCAGCTCACCCCCACCGCCGCTGCTACGGCTCCGGCCGAGTGACCGAGACGCCTGCGGCTGTACGGACCAGCCGTCGTCTGCTGACCGGATACTTCCTCGGGCTCGGTGTGGTGATGGCCGTGTGGGGCGCCCGGATGCCCGCCGTCCAGCAGACTGCCCGCCTGAGCACCGCACACCTGGCCCTGGTGCTGCTGGCCGCCGCGCTCGGTATGGTCACCGGCCTGCAGATCGCAGGACGCCTGGCCCGGCCCGACCGTCTTCCTGCCCTGCTGACCACCGGATCCGTCTGTCTGGCGGGGTGCCTGGTCCTCCTGGGCCAGTGCCGCACCCTGCCCTCGCTGTTGGGGGCGGCATGGGCCTTCGGGATCGCCCACGGGGTGGCGGACGTGGCCGCCAACTCGGCGGCGGTGCGCTGTCAGAACGCCTACGGCCGACCGATCATGTCCCGCCTGCACGCCGCCTACTCCCTAGGTGCGCTCGGCGGTGCCGGCCTGGCCGCCGCCACCGCACACACCCCGCACCGCACCCTCTTCCTCACAACGGGCCTGATCCTCTTCGGTCTTGCGGTCGCCGCAAGGCCGGCAACCCGCTCCCTGAGCGGAACCGACCAGCTCCCGGCGCTGTCCGGGGCGCAACCGGTGCTCTCGGCAGGGAAGTTGTGGCTGCTGGGCGCGCTGGCCGCGGCGAGCCTGCTGGGGGAGGGGGCGGCAGCCGACTGGGCCGCGGTCCACCTGCACAGTCTGGGTGCCTCGGCGGCCGTGAGCGCCTGCGCGTTCGCCCTCTACAGCGCGGCCATGGCCGCCGGACGCCTGAGTGGCGACCGCCTCACCGCAGCCTTCAGCGCTCCCAGCATCGTCCGTGCCGGCGCGTTCCTGGCGGCGGTCGGGCTCACCACCGGCGTCCTGGCCGCCACGGTGCCGCTGGCGCTGGCCGGCTGGGCGGTCTTCGGACTCGGCCTGTCCCTCACCGTCCCCTCCCTGATCACCGCCGCCGGCGTCGGGGGCCCCAGGGCTGTGGCCACGGTCGCGGTCACCGGCTACCTCGGTCTGCTCGCCGGGCCCGCCCTCATCGGGGCCTTCGCCGGCATCACCACTCTGTCCACCGCGCTGCTGCTGCCCGCCCTGCTCGCAGCCGCCGTCGCCGCCCTCTCCCACCGAGCCCTGGAGCACCCCACCCCTTGCCCCTCACCACCCAGCACACCAGCTTCGACTCCGTGATCCTCGACTCGCCCACCGACCTCGAAGCAGCACCGCTCCCCACGGGCTGACCCCACCCCGGCAAAAACCCCAACCTTTTAGGAGCCGCGTGCCACCCCACGACGACTTTCGCACCATCGACGGGGACGTCTATGTCTCCCCGCGCTATCTCGCCAGCACCACCGGGTTTGGCGACCCCGCCCTCGCCCCCCTGCTCGACCTCGGCTGGCACCTGGAACACGACGACCTCGCTAACGCCTACTTGAACGCGCCCGATCGCCGGGTCCGCCTCGGTTACCTCCCCGAAGGCGAGGACGACGGTCTGTGGCGCATCAACGCCTACAAGGACCCTTTCGGTGCTCTGACTTGGGGAGTGTGCTTCAACGACTCCTGTCCGACGGAGTTCGTCCGAGCCTTCACCACGGCCCTCGCCGAGGCGTACGAGCAAGGCCCGGATGCCTATCTCGCGACGCCGGACCCGCGCAGCGCGGACCGCGACCCGTTCCTCGCGGTCGTACCGCTCATCAACCGCGGCTGGCAGATCGACAAGCCCCGTTGGGGTGTCTTCGCGATCCAGTCACCCGACGGGCTCGCCGGGCTGAAGCTCACCACCGGCGATCTCGACCCCGAAGCCGAACTGACCACCCGCGACGCCCGCTGGCAGCTGTGGGCCGGCACCTCCATCGACCGTCCCGCCTGGTACGCCACCGCCAGCACCGACACCCCCATCGCCCTACTCAAAGCCGTCACCGAGTGCGTCTCCCACCCCACACCGCTACCACGGTGGCAAGAGGAGACCTACAGCTACGTCAAGGGCATGGCCCGACTCACCCCCATCTCCCCGCAGCGTCCACCGGCCCCGACACCGCTGGAGGTTCGGCACGCCACGTCCCGCCGACCGGCAGCACTTCCCGCCGCCAGCGTGCCGCGCTGGAGCACCACCAGCCGACCAGCCCTGCCCGGCCCGCGCAGATAGCACCAGCTCGACCTCTACCGGAGACTCCTCTTGTCCCTGCACGCCCCCGAGTTCTTCGCTGAACTGTGCCTGCCCTTCGCAGACAGCACCATCGTGGGCAACACCTACTACGCCACCCCCGTCACCGGCGCACCGCTAAGACTGCGGATCGCATTCACCGGCACCATCTACGCCGATACGTACGGCGGCCTCCGCGTGGCAGCCGTCCATGCGGATAGGGGCGAAATCGACTCCGTGGCACTCAGCTTCCTGGACCACGGCACCTTCCACCGCCGTGACGAAGCCCAAAACACATCCCAACAGGACTCCAGGTACGGCACCTTCGACAAGTACCACCGCCCAGGTGAGCCGCCATGGGAGGGCGCTGTCACCACCGGACTACGTGATGCCATCGAGCAGTACACCTCCATCTGGTTCCCCGGCGCCTGGCAGGCATCCTCCTCGCCCCAGGCCGCTGGCCATACCGCTCTCAAGGCCCCGCCCCCGCCGCCCTCCCGCAGGGGGAGCCGCGCCCGCTGAATCGCCGGCCCTTCACCACCATCTCCATCTCCCCGCGTGCGCTCTCGGCCCACGCCTGCAGCTGCTCCGCGCCCTTCCTCAGGAGCCCCGTGTCACCCGACCCTTTCAAGAACCTTGACCCCGATCAGGCAGTGAAGGTCCTCCCCGCCACCTGGCAGGCCCCGGCCCCACCGACCTCCGGACGGCCTGGCCCTTCCCTTTCGATGAGGACTGGTCACTGCACCAGCCCGAGAAGGGACCGGCGCTGGCCACCAGCCCCAGCCTGCGGCTGTGGACCGGCCTCGTCCCCGAACCCGACACTCCCGGCAAGGGGAAGTGGACCATTACTGCGACCCGCGTCCCCTTCGCTCCGCCGACCTGGCAGATCACCTTCGACGCCACCACCCCGATCGAGCTGCTGCACGACGTCCACACCGAACTGCTCGACCTCTACCTCGAAGACCGCCACAGCGACCGCGACTGGCTGTTCGAGGACGACACGGCGCCGCAGGAGGCGTACACGCCGCTGCTCGCCCGCGGCTGGAGCCACCAGGCGAACACCGACGGCACTCAACTCTTCGGCGCCCCGGAAGGGCTCGGGGGCGTGCGGCACCGGTACGCCGCCACCGGTATCGACGCGCCCAGCTGGATGGCCTGGGGCGGCTATGCCAGTGAGCCGTACTGGCGCGCGCATTTCTCGTTCGGTACGCCCACCACGCTTGTCGCGGCCTTCACCGCCTCGCTGATCTCCACCGAGCCGGTCCGCCGCACCGTCAACGACGTCCCCTTTCACACCCGCCGCCTTCTCTACGTCGCGGAGGCGACACCGACGGCCAACCGGGCGCCGTTGTCCTCGCCGGTCGCCGCTGCCCCTGCGGGCCCGGTCCCGGGCCGGACCCGCTGACGCCCTGCCCCCCACCGATCAAAGAGCCCCCCTTCTCGTGCACGCCCGTATCGTCCGCCGGGCCGTCCGCTCTGCCGCTGTCACCGCCGCGGTGACCGGCACACTCACCTGGGCGCCCGCCGCGACGGCCCAGCTGGCCAAGCCGACGCCCTCCGCCTAACCCACGACCACCTTCGCCCAGCAGGCCCCCGGGAGTTCCCGGGGGCCTGCTGCGTATCGGCAACGGATTCAAGGCTCCGTCCCCGACTGATTCTGTCCACGAGAACTCGTGAACAGAGCCACCTGCCCTTCGCAGACAGCACCATCGTGGGCAACGCCTACTACGCCACCCCCGTCACCGGCGCACCGCCACTGCAACCGCACTCGGGGTATCGCCGCAGTTCAAGCGGCATGCGTCGACCGGGCAAAGGTGGCGCATTGTCAGCTCTGCGCGCCCGTGACCTGCTGATTCGCTTTCCGATCCCGTCTGACCTGCGGTGACGCAATGGGTGCGGTTGCAGAATTAACGACCGGGGTCGTGTCCGGGTCGACTGCGACCTGCAGTGATGCGTCGCGGCTATGTCGGCGATGCGGACGGGGGAAGCTCGCGCATTGAGTGGCTGGCTCGGGCCCTGATCTGTCTGACCAGGGCCCAGCAACTTTGACGGCACGTCAGTAGTAAGTGGTGGCGGCACAGACGTTGGATCTATCCCGTCGTGGCCGTTACTACGGGTTGACCCGGGCCCACGCGCCCGTGAAGAAGCCGGACTCGCCAGCCTCGATGAGAATGATGCGGGATTCCTCTTGGCTGGTCAGGAAGTCTCGATCTGGCGCGGCCGAGAACGGGCCGTACCACCTGCTGTCCCCCACGACGCGGTACATCAAGTTGAACGGTGAGTTGTCTGTAGCGCTTGGCGAGAAGTAGCGGACGCCGGACAAGGCTCCTTCGTCGGAGTGCTCAGTCACCTTCCCGTCGATCATCAGATCGACACGGATGAACCAGTTCAGGTAGGACGCAAGTCCCAGCACCACGGGGATATCGCCGCCCCAGACGACCTGGTCGTAATTGGTGGTTTCGCTCATCTTGGCGGGGCGGCCGTCCAGCGTCTTGAGCACGTAGCCGATCCGGGAGTACTCGTCGAGGGTGTGCTGCTCGCCGAAGTAGTTGCTGATGTCGCCCGTCTGGAGGAGAGCTTTGATGACGTTCGGATTGCCGCCCAGACTGATGACTTCGATGCTGGACTGCCCGATGATGTGCAGGTAGCGGGCTTTGAGTTCGGCGCTGATGTTGCCGAACCCCCTGTAGCTGGCGTCCAGTGCCGCGTTGATCTCTGACTCGGAGGCGCTTGAGGTGAAGGAGAACGTGAGGATGCGGCCGTAGACGACGTCGGAGACGATCAGGGGCGTGTTTGTGTTTCCCATGGCCCCGAGGGTGACCAGCCGGGTGAGGCGTTCTTCTGTGAAGGTGTCGTTGATCAGGGCGTTGGGGGTGCTCATCTCGCAGGAGGCGGTGAAGGCGCGTTCCCGCATGTAGACGACCAGGGTGTTCTGGCCTTCCTTGCGCTTGCCCTCCACGTTCAAGGAGCTGGCGAATCCGCCGAAGCTGGCCGACATGCCGAGTGAGAGCGCGGCCTCGGTGCTGCTGTATCCCTCGGTCTTGCGGAAGATGATGTCGGGGGAGTTGTTCGGCTTTCCTTGCACCATGTCCCTGATGGCGTCCAGGACGTTGCCATAGCTCGGAACATTGACGACCCTGCTGTTGCCGCTGGACAGGGCGTCCACCACGATCGTCAGCGGCGCTCGCTCACTGTCCTCGATCTGGGCCGAGATCAGGTGTCCCTGCTTGATCGCGGGGTCGGCCTGGACGATCGCGCCGGGGAACATCGTGTTCGTGTTCGGGTTGAAGGTGACGATCGATTCCGGTGTCTTGGTGGCCGTCCACGACTGCGTCGTGCGTTTGAGCCCATTGACGTATTCGACCGTCGGCTCACTGGTCGGTCTCTTGTCGTCCGGGTTCTGCGGAGCGAGCTCGTTCCACTGCTTCCACCTGGCCAGTTGCGCGGCCAGGTCGACCTTGCCAGCCCGCTCGCCGACACCGACGGCGGAAAGCGCCATCGGCCGGCCGCCGGTGGTGGCGAGCACGGCGTAGGCCCCGATACCGGCTGTATCGACATCCTTCGGGAGGGCCAGTGCCGCGATGTCCGCCCCGTGCGCGAGGACCTCGACGTTCACGCTGCCGTCGGCCGACCGCCGCAGTAGCTCGAAACGCTCGGCCTCCTTGCCGGGCCAGTCCACCCCCCATGACCCGTCCTCGCGCTGCACGGCCCATGCCGGGGCACCCTGGGTCAGGTCCTCCAGCAGCGACTTCCGGGGATCGCTCACACGTTCCTCCCTTTGATCACTTCCGCGAACCCTTCACTATCCCGCTGATCTTCCATCAGGAGGTAAGGCGAGAACCGGGCATATTCAGCCCCTCTGTCAGCTGCGAAGAGGTGCAACTGGGCGTCCGCCGACCGCGGACGCCCACCACGCTTGTCGCGGCCTTCACCGCCTCGCTGATCTCCACCGAGCCGGTCCGCCGCACTGGCTTCGTAACTGACGGGCGACAGCGGCTGCGGCCTATGCAAGTGGCGCTTCTCCGGGGACCCTGGGAAGCCTGGGCCACGGAAGCCGCCCCCCGGAAGCCGCGTCGATTCCTGGGGTCGCATGCGTGCCGTCCGTCCCGCGTGACGTTTGGCGGCACTGCTGCGGGCCGGGAGGGACGGTGCCCCACGGGCGCCACACTTGCCTGAGGGAGGGTTGCGCGACGGGACGGCCACTGCGGCCTGATTGGCAGGTCTCACCCGCTGGCGGTATGCCGCGCTTGGGCGCGGAGGGCCACCTGGGTCTGATGGAAGCAGTGTTCGGCGGTGGCTCGGCGCATGACGGGGTGGTCCATCACATCACCGATGGCCCGTCGCCACGCCTCCCAACGCTCGTCGTGCGCCTGCCGCTGCTCCGGCGTCCAACCCGATGGCGGCCCGGCGTTCGGCTCCCTCAACGCCGCCTGCGCTTCGTCGGCCGACCTTTGCAGTTGAACCAGGTCGTCGGGGACGTCGAGGGCATCAGGCATAGGCGCATCACAATCGGCCACCTGGCCGATTTCGGACGGCTCTCCCGCGACGCTGGGCTGCGACGCTCCTGGCGTTGTCCGTCCCTGGTCGCCTGTGGTTCTGCACGCGAGAAGGGGAGCGCTTGACCCGCGGCGTTGGCTGGGCGTGGACAAGCCTGTGGATGGCTCGGGCCGTGATCCCGGGGCGCTGCGGGAAGGGCGACTCGGGGGTGGTGGAGGCCGAACTCCATAGCCCGGTCGCCGGGGTGGCGGCGGTGCGGGCGTGGTCGTCTCGCGGGCGGTGATAGCGGTGGCCGTGACGGATGACGTTCCGCAGCGGCGGGGTGTGCCGGATGCTCGCGGCACGTCTGGAAGAGTGGGAGAGGGACCGACGCTGCGGTGAGGCCGCCTCGTCGCCGCGGTAACGCCGCCACGTTGATCAGCGGCGCTGACGCCGGTCGCGGCCTACAGCTCGCCCCGTGCCCGCGCTGCGAGCATGTCACTGACGTAGTCGAGCAGGGCGTTCTCGGTCGCGGTGGGGTCGCCGGTTGGCAGGGGGAGATTGGGCAGGTCGATCGCGGCTGCCTCGCGAAGGTTGAAGTGGATTTCGGCGTCAGGGGGCACGATTTCGCGCCGGAGCCATAGTGCGAACTCCAACGCCTCACCGGCGGTGCAGTCGTTGAGGGCCGCCCCATCCGGGTCGACGGAGACCATCCCTTCCCGGGTGCCGTCAGCGGTGTCGAAGGTGAAGGACAGGTTGTCGCCGAGCAGCGGATCGCGGGTCAGGCGGGTAAATGCTTGGGGGTTGCGCCGAAGCAGGGCTGCGGTGAAGTCGTCGAAGCCTAGGTTCCAGGAGTGGGGTGTCTCATTGGGGGCTCCGAACAGGAACATGGTTCGGAATTCGGCGGCGCTGCGCGGCACGGCAGGTTGCTCCTTCGGGTGCTTACGGTACGTGGCGGGCGTAGCCCTTGACCTGGTAGGCGGCGAGCATGGCGTCCCAGTAGGGAACGGAGGCGGGATCGTTGGTGTCGATCTCCACGCCGCGCAGCTGGCCGTTGTTGGGGCCGTACTCCATGGCCGACTTGTACTTCAACAGCTCGTCGCGGTCCCCGCCCATGAGGATCTGCTTTTGGAACTTGTCGGCTTTCTGTAGCTTGTCAAGGGTGCGCCATGTCTTGCTGCATCCCGGTTCGTGTACGTACTTGGGTTCAATCGCCATGCCATCAGTGGAGCGTAGGCCGTCGGCGAGGATCGTGCCGTTCGGTGACATGCCCGGCTGGATCGGGATTTCCTTCTCTGGGTATCCGGCCACCCGGTACTGGTAGGCGGTCTCGTCGGGATCGCCTCCAGCGAAGTGGCTGTCGCGCAGTGTGTTGGCCCAGGCATCGAACTGCTGGCGTTCGGCTGGTGTCAACGCAGGGAATCGAGGGTCGGGCGGCACGGGTGGAGGGACCGGCGCCCTGAACTGGATCCCTCCAGGTAGCGGCTTGTATCCCGCGGGGATCAGGACGGGGACATCGCCGATGGAGGGAAGGAACGGTGGGAAGGGGGCACCGGGCAGGGCCGGTTCGGACCCGGGTTGGGGTACGGGGACGCGGGCTTGGGTGGTGTCGAGCGTGTGGCCGAGGCTGGCGAGGTTGAGTATGTGGTCGTCCGAGGTGACTGCGGCATGGAGGCCACCGTCGTCGCCATTGCCGCCCAGCATGGGACTGTCCAGCAGGTTCTCGATGGGGCTCTTGTCGAAGAGATCCTTCATCGCGTCCTGGGGAGCGCGGCGGCTGGCCGTCTCTATATGGTCGGCGTACTTGTCGCAGGCTTTGGAAAGCTGGTCGCAGGCGGTCGGAAGGTTCGCGAGCAGAGTGCAGTTTTCGTCGACCTTGGCCGGCGGATGGTCCTTGCCGACGAACTTGGTGAAGAAGTTGTTGACCGCGTCCGCGGTCTGACCGCTGGCATGGGCGGTGGCCGTGCTCCAGCAGTCCTGAGCATCGACCAGAACGCGTTCCGCGATCCTCCTGGCCTTGCGCCATGTCTCGGCGACATCGCGTAGTTTCTCAGGACTGCCGCGGAAGCGGTCGCCGACCAGGTATTGGGTGACCGCGCTGGTCTCACCCACGACTTCTGGTAGATCCTCGCCTCGTCCCAGAGGCGCGGCCGTGCAGTTCGGCGAGTTGCCCGCGCCGCCGGAGGGTTCTACTCCGACCTGGCCCATGGCGCGCAGCATTTCGGCGGCGACTTGGCTGTCGTTCGCCATGAAGTCGTCGGCGGCCCGCAACGTCGTCTCGCTGCCTCGGCCCATGATGTGTGTTGCTTGGCCGAGTTGGTTCACGGTGGTCTTCGCTGCGCTGTGGTACAGCTTCGCGAAAGCATGGCCAGCATCGTCGTCACCGGCCATGCCATGCTGGCCGTCGAGTTCACTCGCAAGCGCGTTGACGGTGTCGACAAGTGTCTCGTTGAGGGTGTGCATACCCCATGAAGCGTTGATGAGATCAACAGCGTGGATCTGCAGGTCAGCCAACGTCTATCCCCCCAGCGATCGCCGGGGCCAGTGTGCCATCCGGACACGGTTAGCCGCGTAGGTGGGGTTCGCGGCCGACAGGATCAGGCCACGACGACGAGGCGCCGGGCCACCCTTGGCCACGACTGCTTCGACGCGCTCGGCGTGCCGCAGGTCGAGGGCGTACCACGTGGCCTGCGGGATGCTGCCGGGCCTGGTCGTGAAGGTCGCGGCCGTCGTGTGCCCGTTGCTGTCGCCTGGCGTTCCAGCTCGGTGCCCAGGAATCCGCTGCCGCCGATGATCAGGACGGCGCGACACCGTAGAGGATTCCCGCTCTACCCCGAGGGGTGTTGCCCAGGTGTGACCGGACCGCTGCGGCTATCCGTAGCCCTGGCCCAATTCCATTGCGGGAAGGAGGACTTCGGAGGCGTCGTAGTCGTAGCAGAGTTTCGCGCCGGGGCGCATTCTTTTGGATCCCTACCACGATCACTCGGCTGGCCGTACCGTAAGCCCGTGGAGTACGGGACTTGTGGTGGGCTGCGGGCCGATGGTCGGCGATCATGATTCGACCAGGCGACTGGCGGACTGCGCGGTGGCAGGACTCGCTTCGTCGAGCTGCCCAGTTGCTTGAACCGGTGTGGCCGAAGCATTACAGCTATGGTCCGTTCACCTGGGCACTGCCCACCATCGCCCTCCTGATGTACACCTCGCAAGACGAAGACCCAGACCAGTTCACCGCAGCGACCCTCGTCCAAGCCATGTCCGGCGAGGCGCCCGGTGCCGAGGCGGTAAACCTCCTGCGCGTGGGCCTGCAAGCGCGTGGCCACGATCTCGCCGACGACGCAGATGAGATCAGCAGGCTCTACGGCCAACTCATCGAGCAGCCCGAACTCTTCGAGCACGGTGATCTGCCGTCGGAGTGGACCCCCTACCAAGTGCCGCTCATCCGCTGGGCCGCCACCTGGGCTGTCCCCTCACTGGAACACCATTACCTGAGTACCGACGCTGTCTGAAACAGCGCAACCGTCCATGGCTCAGGTCAGCACCGCGCGCGTGAGGCCGGAAGCCGTGCTGGCCGCAGATCGACGCTGACCGCGCAATGGTCCGAGAGCCCCTCGTCCACGGGCACTCGATGAACCTGGTAGTTCGCCAGCGCGGGCAGCAGCGTCGGACTCGCCAGAATGAGGTCTTGGCGGCGGGGAACGTCGCCCTGACCGAATGCCGCCGTAGGAACGTGCTCCATCCCGGAGAGGGCGGCTGCGTCACGGAACCCAGCACGGTCCAGCAACTCCACCGCCTCTCGATCCGACACACAGGGCTGCCCCGGGGGCCGCAGATGCCCGTTGAGTAGATGCGCGCCCATCGCTGACCAATCAGGCTCCGGGAAATTGATGCCGACCGCGTTGAAGTCGCCCATCACCAGCGCATGCCGGTCCGGAGCCGCAAGCACCTCAAGGGGCCCTATCTCGCGGGCCCTGTTCCGAGGGTCGAACGGGTCCAGGTGGAGATGCCGGATCTCCATGACGCCGTCAACGCCCGCCAATTGGACGGTCGCCCAGCCCATGACGTGGTGGTAGCGCGTTACATCCGCCCCTTCCGCCAGGACGCGGACACGCTCGCTGACCAGGATTGCGGTATGGAACCGGTGCCCGGCAGTAGTCTCGTTGGCCATGGCCAGGAAGCAGCGCGCCATCCCCAGATCGTTGACAGCCCTATGCAGTCGCCGTCGCCCGAGCAATTCGAAACCATTGCACTCCTGCAAGGTGAGGATGTCCGGCTGGAGCGATCGCAGAAAGGCCATCTGACCGCCCCACCGCTCCGAAGGACCGAATCCAGCGTCGCGCCTACACCTGGGACGGCGACCGGGAGGTGAGCTGGATGCTGGTCGGCGGCAGCCAGATGCTCAAGACCCTCTACGGTTGCTACAGCCTGTGCGCGCTGCCCGCCGGAAGCACGGAGGTCACGTACCAACTCTCCGTGGACGTCAAGATTCCGATGCTCGGCGTGATCAAGCGGAAGGCCGAGAAGGCCATCATCGACCGGGAGCTGACCGGGCTGAAGAAGCGGGTCGAGAGCGTCAAGAAGTGAAGGTGCTCGGCGCGCCTCACCGCACAGGCTCGCGAGAACGGTGCGGACGTCGAGCCGCTGACACCCGCAGTGAAAGCGCCAACCGTTGCCCTGCGGGGCAACTCCGGCACTCAGCCAGGCCAACTCGACCGCTCACGGGCCATCTGAGGAACTAAGTCACACCGACCACAGGAATCACCCGATCGAGCGATGCGCCGAGAATTCGAACATATGCTTGAATCCTGTCATGGCCTACACCTTCCCCGACGACCTCATTCAGGCCCAGCGCGACTGGTACGCCGTGTACCGGCAGCTCGCGGGGGTGGAGCATGAGGCGCAGATGACGGTTCTGCGACGTGCGTTGGTTCAGCTGTCGGTACGGATCTTGACCCATGCGTACTGGGCGAGCCTGCCCGGCACGGCGCCAGCAGCCCGGCTAGAGCTGAAGCGAGCAGCCTGGGACGCGTTGTCCCAGGAGCGGGCCACTGCCTCACAGCGTCCAACTACCCGCGGGCATGGCTAGCGCCCATCCCCACGGGCCACGCGTTGTCGTGGTGACGCCGGATGGCGAGAAGGTGCGCGCCCGCCTGATCGCATGGCACCGGTGGCCGGGGGACTCCGCGTGGTGGGCGCAGTGTTCGATCACGCTGTGGATGCGCACGCAGGAGCCATGCCGCCTTGCCGCAGACCCGTATGACATCGAGTTCTTCGTGCCCGCGTCCAAGGATCGGGTCCGGCAGGTCGCCGGGGAGGACTACCGGATGGTCAGACGTATCCAGCACCGGACGCAGGCCACGTGGGCAGAGGGGTATCCAGCGGGGAGGCCCGATTGACTCCCGGCCGCTGCCGACCACCCAAGCCGCCGTGGCCTGGGCAGCTGTCCTCCGGGTCCCGGGAGCGGGTGTCCGGACGTTGAACATCCAAACTGCAGGTCGCCTCTTCCGCGGGGCGGGGGCCGCATTCCTTCCAGGAACCCGGCACACACGCAGTCTCCAGGCCGTGGCTTGGACCTCAACCCCGCGGTAGGGGTTTGTGTCCCCCCGGTTCGGCGGCTCAGGTCCCGGTGTGTGGAAGTAGCGTCGCGTCATGGCGTCGACCGCCAAGAGATTTCGGGCCGTTACCTTCAACATGCTGTTCGCAGGCTTGTCCTTAATGGAGCCCTCGTCGAGTAGCCGGCGGACCTGCTCGGCACGCCCCTCCGGGCCCTCGGTGAGCACCGCAATCTCCTTGACCGACTCCATCCACACCGGGTACGCGGCGAAGTCCGCGATCACCGCCATCACTTCGGCCGGGGTCGCATCGATCGTCGTGCTCGACCTGGAGTGCTTCGTGGGGAAGAAGCGCGCCTCCGGCCCACGACGTTCGGTCGTGGAGGGGGCGTTCTCCTCCCGTGCGCGCCGGGGAACTCCGTCGAGTTGTTGGACGCATCGAGCGCCGGCAATGCGCATCAGATCGCGGACCCTGCAACGGCGAGGTGGTCGTCGCAGTTCGCCGGGAGCAGACGGGAAAGATCCACGAATGACTGGATCTGCGGGCAGGGGCATGTCAACCTAGACGACCTTCCCGGAACACTGCAGGTCAGAGAGGTGATCGCCGTGACCGTGGCTCCCGTGAGCCCTGGATTCTCCACCACCGTCGAGGCCCTGCGGCTGCGTGAGTGGCAGCTCGGCCCGGGCCAGCCCACACTCGTCACGGACCAGTTCTCCGCCGTCGACTTCAACCTGGTCGTCGACGACCGAGCCGATGTCCACATCAGTTCGAAGGACGGACGCTTCTACTGCGGCTGGTTCCCGCAGGGCCGCCCTGGCACGGACGGGGAGGGCTGGAAGATCGCCGTCACCGGCACGGCCAAGGTCCCCGGATACAGCATCACCTTCGACACCGAGACACCGGCCGAGGTCGTCGCCGCCGCCGTGGCGAGTGTGCTGGGAACCTCCCGGCCCCTGTGACGGAGAAACCGAGGCCGGTCTCGGGGGCCTGCCCGGCCGTGCTCATCGCCCTTCCCGTGCCTCGGCGGCTCGACACTGCGCCGTTTCATCAATCCCGTTCCTCACGTCAAGGAGGCTTTCCGTGGAGCACACGGAGATGACCGTCGGCGATCTCATCGACCACTTGTCCGCATTCGACCGCAGTATTCCGCTGCGGCTGGCGATGAACCCGTTCTTCCCTATGGCGCACCGCCTCGCACAGGTTGTCCAGGCTGGGGACGAGACCGGGCAGCCCGTCGTGTACCTCGCCGAGGGCCGGGATCCGGAGGCCCAGCTCGGTCATCTGCCCCCCGAGGTCGCCGTCGCCCTGACCTGGCACTCTCCCGTCCAGGCACCCCCTCGCCGAGAACGCCGCACCGCACGCGGTAAGTAGACCCGCACCGAGCCTTTGGAGGCGCTCCTGAACCCCGACATTCCCCTCGATCTGTCCGCCGGCAACAGCGCCCAGCGCGCGTACTGGGCCGGTCCCCGGCACCTAGCCGGTGACGACGGACGCCTCTACGACGCCGTCGCCGATGCGCTCGCTGGCCTAGGCTGGTCGAGTCTTGCGATCGTCCGCGGACGCCAGGAGCCTAACGAGGCGCTGGAGGACCGTCAGGTCCTGCGCAGCACCGTCCTCCATATCAGCCCCGACGCCCTCCGGTGGGCCCAATGGACGCTGGCGGAGGAGCCGTTCCACCTCGGCGAGCTGCCGATCGCCTGGCAGGTCTGCGCCCGCGCCGATACCAGCAGTCCGCTCGCGCAGTGGTCGGCCTACTTCACCCCCGAGGTCCCCGGAGAGGTGCTGGTCGACTTCCTCGTCGCGCTCGACGCCCGGGACCAGCCCACCGTGTCCTTCGCCGGACCTGAGCTGGTCCTCGACGCGGTCACCGCCCACGGCTGGCTCCGCGACATCGACCAGCCCCACGCGGCAGCGACGGACCCGACCTTCACCTCCCACCTCAGCCTCGGAGAGGTCCCGCCCCTCATCCAGGACGCCGACCCGCGCACCCTGATCGCCGAGGCCGACGCGGAGGGACCGGCCGGGTGGCAGGCATGGGCCGAACCCGTGCTGGGCACACCATGCCTATGGGCCGCGTCCTTCGCAGCCAGCGTGCCGCACGACCTCGTCGCCGCGTTCGCCGCCTCCCTCAGCTCCACCGCACCGGTCCTGCGCCGGGTGCTGCCCGAGAGCACCAGGGACCGACTCCTGCGCGCCCCGGCCGGCTGACGGCCGGGGTCGGGTCTGTCACTGGTGGCTGGTGAGATGGACCGGGTGAGAGCGGACAGGTCCGCGTGTCCGTGTGACAGCGGGCCTGTCGATGCCAAGGAGCGCACTCGAACCCGCCGCTCGGGCGAGCAGCCGCCGACGGTCAGGCCGCTGGTACGCGCGTGCTGGCGACGAGTAACCCTCCACCGCCCCAAGCGTTGTACTCCGTACGCGCGTGGCGCGGTCACATCCCCCCGCCGCCCCCGCGCGCTGTGCTGGCCGGCAGCCTCGGCGCCCGCCCGGCCACGAGGCTGCCGGACCGGCCGGTCGCGGTTGTGCCCCGCCCGGTCCGGCAGCTGGCTCCACCAGCCCCCACACGCTGCTGATCAGCTCGGTGGCGGTTCGCCTCCGGAGCGATGGCGGAACCCGTCGGCGTGGATGATCCTTGCGTGGTGGCGGCCCCGGTGGCCGGTGGCCGTGCGGCGGATCGCGATCAGGGCGGCGTCGTCACCGAGACGTCCGCCAGCGTGGGCGAGCAGATCGCGGCGGATGTGGTGCAGGAGGGTTGCGGGGTTGTGGTCGGTCCACTGGGCGGCCCGTTCCGTGAACGGGTAGAAGCCGCCGCTGGCGTCGCGGGCTTCGATGACGCCGTCGGTGTAGAGCAGGAGGGTGTCTCCGGCCTGGAAGGAGAAGACATCCAGGGTGTAGTCCGCCGCTGAGCTGCGGGCGACCCCCAGCGGGGGTGCCGGGTGCACGGGGACGGTGACCGCGTCCCCCGGGCGCAGCAGCAGCGGCGGCGGGTGTCCGCAGCTGGTGATCCGGGTGATGGGGTCGTCATCGGGGATCTCCAGCAGCAGCGTGGTGGCGAAGCGTTCCCCAGCCTCGTCCTCCGGCTCGAAGTCGCCCAGGTAGCGGCTCACGCTCTTCTCCAGGCCGGCGGCGAGTGCGGGCAAGGTGGTGTGCTGGTGGGCGGCTTCGCGGAAGGCGCCGAGCAGAAGGGCGGCTTCGCCGATGGCGGGCAGGCCCTTGCCGCGCACGTCCCCGATCATTACGCGGGTGCCGTGCTCGGTGCGGGTGGCTGCGTACAGGTCGCCGCCGATCTGGGCTTCATCTTCAGCGGCCAGGTACAGGCAGGCGACCTGCAGCGGGCCGATCCGGTCCGGCAGCGGCCACAGCAGGACATGCTGCGGCCTCGGCGACCGACCGCACCTGGGCCAGCTCCCTGCGGTGCCGCTCGCGCACCGCGCAGAACAGCACGGTCAGGAACGACAGCACCGCCAGGGCCAGGATCTGCACCATCAGGTTGCGGGTGTACAGCGTGCCGAGGTGCCAGCCGATGTACGCCTGGGCTGCCACCGCCAGCACTCCGATCACCCCGGTCAGCCGGGGTCCGGCGAAGGAGGCGGTGATCGCCGGGGCGATGACCAGCAGTGGACCGAGGTGGACGTCGGCTGGGACCACGATGTCCACGATCGTGATCACCGCGATGAGCACGACCGGGATCACGAGCAGCGCATGGCGGGTCTGCCATGGCTGCCGCAGGCCGATGAAACGCTGCCGGACGGCCACGTCTCCACCCTGCACCGCTCCGGCGCAGGTGACGACTCCGGTTTGGCGCTACCGGTGGTGGGGTGGGTGCGGTGGCGGTGGCGGGATGGTGGCCACGCTGGGCGCGGGTTCGGGCCAGACCAGCAGGATGGGGCAGGGGGCGTGGTCGACGATGAAGCGGCTGGCCGGGCCCAGGCTCTTGGGCCCCAGGTGGGTGCGGTCGCCGTCGCGGGCGCAGACGAGCAGGTCAGCGCGTTCCGCGGCGGCCACGACCTCCCGCTCGATCCGTCCCGTCCGCTCCAGGCGGGTGCACGGGCGCCCCAACCGCTTCGCTGCGGCGGCGAGGAGTTGTTCGGCTGAGGCGGCGGCCAGGTGTTCCAGCCGGGTACTGGGGTCGCGCTCGGGCCGTGCGCGGCCGAGTAGTCCGGCGTAGGCGCCGTGGGCGGCGCCGGTGGCCTCGGGGCCGGTGACGTGCAGCAGCACGATGTCGGCTCCCTCGGGCGCGTGGGTGCGGGTGGCGTCCACGCAGGCGGGCCAGGTGCCCTCGACGATCCAGGCGATGACGGTCACGGGTCTTTCAGCCTCCGATCGCGGTCAGCGAGGCCCACAGTGCCACCACCGCGAGCACCAAGGTGGCAGGCACGGCGAGCAGGCCGAGGCGGGTGAACTCGCCCAGGTCGACCTCCGTGTCGTGCTCGCGCACGATGCGCCGCCACAGCAGGGTCGCCAGGGATCCGGCGTAGGTGAGATTGGGACCGATGTTCACCCCGAGCAGCACCGCGAGCACCGCGCCGGGCCCGGCCGGGGAGGTCAGCGGCAGCAGCACCAGCACGGCGGGCAGGTTGTTGATGACGTTCGCCAGCACCGCGGCCAACGCTGCAATGCCCAGCAGCGCGGGCAGGCTGGTGCCGCCCGGGATGAGATGGCCCAGGGCGGTGGCGAGTCCGTTGTCGACGACCGCGCGGACCACGATGCCCAGCGCCAGGACGAAGGCGAGGAACGGCACCGCCGCCGCCCGCACGACGGCGCGCGGGGTGGTGCGGTGCTGGGCCAGGGCACGGGCGGCGAGCACCAGCGCGCCGGCGAAGGCCGCCCACGCGGGGTTGATCCCGAACGCGGAGGTGACGACGAAGCCCGCCAGCGTGCAGGCCACCGTGGCCAGCGCGAACACCGGCACCTCGGCCGGCTCGGCAGCGGGCGGCGCCTGGGCGCCGGCGTCCAGGTCGGTGGCGAAGAACCGCCGGAAGACCACGTACTCGGTGCCGATCGCCACCAGCCACGGCAGCGCCATCAGCGCGGCGAAGTGGGTGAAGCTCAATCCGCTGGCGGCGAACGCCAGCAGGTTGGTCAGGTTGGAGACCGGCAGCAGCAGCGAGGCCGTGTTCGACAGATGAGTGCAGGCATAGATGTGCGGCTTGGGCCGTGCGCCCAGCCGGGCGGCGGTGGCGAACACCACCGGCGTGAGCAGCACGATCGTGGCGTCCAGACTGAGCACCGCGGTAATCACCGAGGCGATGGCGAACACGTAGACCAGCAGCCTGCGCGGCCGACCCGCCGCAGTACGGGCCATCCACGCCCCGCAGGCGCGGAACAGTCCCTCGTCGTCGCACAGCTGGGCCAGGACGAGCACCGCCGCGAGGAAGCCGATCACCGGCCCCAGCCGCTCAGCCTCCGCGCGGGTGTGGTCCAGCGAGATCGCCCCGGTGCCGATGACAACACCGGCAGCCGGGACGGCGACGACCGCCTCCGGCCAACCCCACGGGCGTACCACCGCGCACGCCAGCACCACCACGAGCAGAGCGGCGGAGAGCACCTCCGCCAGCGAGGCGTTCAGGACCAGGCCCTCCCAGACGGTGACACGAGCGACGCCTCATCGAACCAGACCCGCAACCGCGACATCCGGCAGCTCCCTGCCAAGCCACGCCGACGAACAGCCCGTCACCCTCTGCGCGAGAGGAGACCGGGCACAAAACCCGGGCCGCTGTCCTGGCAGATCGCTAACACTCGGAACTGTCAGTGGGTCCCGACATGAGAAGTGTCAGTGGTTCGGCTCGATCGTGAACGCGCCGTGCGTGTGGGACAGCCGGAGGAGTCGGGCGAGGATGTTGGGGACCGCGCGGAGGCGGAGGTCGCTGCCATGGGCTTTTGCGATACGGGCTGCGCCGATCAAGGCGTTGAGTCCGGCGCAGTCGATGAACCGGAGAGCCGACAGGTCGACCGTGATCCGCTTGTACGTGGCGGCGGCGGAGTAGAGGGCCGCGCGCAGGTCCGGGGCGGTGGCGATGTCCAGTTCCCCGGTCACGATCACCTGGCAGCTGTCAGGTCCGCAGTCGTGGACCTCGACGTAAAGCGCGTCGAGCACGGCGCCCCCTCGGCGTGGCTGGTGCGCCTGTGTCTCCAGGGAACGCCGGGGCGGCGGCGGTGTCTACCGAGCCGGGGCGGGTGAGGGCTGGCCGGACCGGGCGGGCCTGGAGCGGGGGCGAGCTCGCGCGCTCGACTGACAGCGCATGGACCGGGAAGCGGTGGAAGGCCACAGGGTCACTGCTTCGTCATGTCTGGGCGCGGCGGGTGGTGTTGCTGTGGTGGCGGAGCCGGTCGGTGTGGTGAGTGAGGCTCTCGATCCGGGCGGCGAGCGCCGGGTGGCTGCCGCGCAGGTGCGGCTCGGTATCGGTGAGCGGGGCGAGCAGCCGGGCGGCGTCGTCGTCCGCGAGGGCCCGGGCGAGTCGGCGGACGGGTGGCAGGGCAGCGTCCGGGAGGTCGGACAGAGCCGCGATCTGGCCGGCGAGCTGGCGGAGCTCGCCGGCGTTACCGCGGGCCCAGGCGGTGACCTTGCGGTCGGCGGCGCGGCCGTCACGGGTGGCCTGGACCCGCTGCTCGCCCGTACTGCCCGCGGTGCCGGGACGGACCCGCAGATAGCGCCGCTCGGCGGCCTGGCGGCTGGCGACGCCCAGGGGGCCGGCGAGGTCCGCCCAGCTGGCGCCCGCCGCGCGAGCCGCCTCGATGAGGCCCGGCTCCCAGTCGGCGAGCTGGTGCCGTACATCTCGCAGCAGCAGGAGGACGGCGAGCGCATGCTCCGGGCCGGGCGGTGCGGAGGCCCCGCCTGGTGGGGCGGTGCGGGCCGCGTGCACTGCTTCATCTATGGCCCGCAGGGCCGCCTCCGCAGCGAGGAAGGACGCCGGGGTCAGGCGCTGCTGGGCCTGCTCGTCGGCCGAGGTCACGGAAGCCCTCCCTTCGTCGTCACTCAGACGACAGCTTGTTTGTCATCGTTTCGATGACATGTTACAACGGGAGGCAGGTGAAGCGCATTGGCAGCAGTTACTGCCCGTCTCCCCGGAGGTGTTTCGCGATGTTGATGCGCACCGATCCGTTCCGCGAACTTGACCGGCTCACCCAGCAGCTGCTTGGCACGTCCGGTACCTGGTCGCGGCCGTCCACGATGCCGATGGACGCCTACCGCGAAGGCGATGTGTATGTGATCGCTTTGGACCTGCCCGGAGTGAGCACCGACGCCATCGACATCGACGTCGAGCGGAACATGCTGACCGTCAAGGCCGAGCGCCGGCCGACGGCCAAGGACGAGAACGTCCAGATGGAGCTGTCCGAGCGGCCACTGGGGGTCTTCTCCCGCCAGCTGATGCTCGCCGACACCCTCGACGCCGAGCACATCGAGGCCGACTACGACGCAGGGGTGCTGACCCTGCGCATCCCGATCGCGGAGCGCGCCAAGCCCCGCAAGATCACCATCGGCGGCTCCTCGGAGCGCAGGCAGATCAGCGGCTGACCCAATCCCGGTCCGCAGCGGCGGCGGAGGCGGGCGCACACTTCCCCGGCGCTCCCGCCTCCCCACGTCCGCTCCCCGACCTTGCGGAGGAGGGGTGACCATGGTGGCCATCGAGTGGGAGGAGTTCCTGGAGCGCGTCCGGGAACGCGGCGAGTACGACACCCGACAGGAGGCCGAACGCGCCGCCCGGGTGGTGCTCGCCCTGCTCGGCGCGCACGTGGTCGGCGAGGAGCGGTCCGCGCTCGCCGCCCGGCTGCCCGAGACCTTCGCCCTGATCCTGCTCAACCCCCTGCCCGCGGCCGAACCACTGGATCCCGAACGGTTCGTGCGGGCCACCGCGGCCTGGATCGAGGGGGCCACCGAACAGACCGCCAAGTGGGACGTCGGCGCGGTCCTCAGCGTGGTGGCCGAGGCCGTCGGCGAGGACCTCACCCGGCGGCTACTGCTCCAACTGCCGGTCGGCTACGACCTGCTGTTCGGCCACCCCCAATCGGCCTGACCCGGCCCGCACCACACACCCCGCTGGCGTCCCCCACCCAGCCCGGCCCGCCGGCCGCTGCCCCGCCGCACCGGCGCGGGCGCGGCCTGCGGGCGCCACGTCGACACGAAAGGCATGACACCCGACATGATCGACCAGCGCCACCCGGACCGTCCCGACGTCGCGATGACCTTCGACGCCCTGCTGGCGAAGGTCCGGTACGAAGGCGCCTACCCCACCCGGCAACGGGCCCAGGAGGTCACCCTCCAGGTCCTCGCCGCGCTCGGCCGCCAGCTCACCGGCGACGAACGGGTCGCACTGGCCGCCCGGCTGCCGCTTCAGGCCGCACTGAAATTCACCGGACAGGCCCCCGCCACAAAGCAGTTGACCGGCTGGGCCTTCGTCAAGGACCTCGCACGACGATCCGGCACCACGCCCGCGGTCGCCCGTTGGAACACCGGGACAGTCTTCTCCGTCCTCGCCCAGCTGACCGGACCGGACCTGCTGGACCGGATCCTCGACCAGCTCCCCGAGGGCTACGCCCTGTTGTTCGGACGGCCCGAACTCCGGCCCCGGCAGGGACAGGCGGCCTAGCTCAGCTGGGGGAGGAAGGAATCCGGCGGTCCGTGGCGGCCTGGCCCGCGTGTGCGAACCCGGCGGCCCGGCGGATCCACCCTCCAAGACCTCTAACGCATGCACCACGTCCGGCTCACTGTCGTCATGGCCCTGGTCCGGGCGTTCGGAGCGGGGGCGGAACACTCTGGTGCCCCCAGCCGTCGCCTCGTGGCCGGGGGCACCGGGGAGTGCGCGGGGCGTCAGTGGGCTGTCGCCTTGGCGAGTGCCTTGTCGAGGTTCCGGTCGACGAGGGCGGGTGAGCCTGAGACGATCAGCAGCACATTGCTGGAGCGGACCGCGGTCTGCTTGACGACGCTGTCCTGCCCACCGGTGGAGAAGATCAGGAGCTGGCTCCACCGCTCGTCGCCGAGCGGGGGCGCGTCCAGCTTCTGCGTGGTGACGTCGATCGCGGTGCTGCCGGCGAGGACCTGGTACTTCAGGCATCCGGTCATGGCGTCGAAGATCCGGCTGGTGCCGTCGGACAGCTTCGTGGCGGTGTCGCTGTACAGCTCCTCGGAGATCTGCGAGTCGCTGCCGCCGGTGTAGGTGAAGGTCGCCTTCGCCTGGCGGGGGAAGTTGAGTGAGCCGCCGGTTGCCGCGTCCGCGCCCAGCTTGGTCAGGGCGGGGCAGCCGAGGACGGTGACGTCATCGTGCTGAGCGGGGGACTCGGGCTTGCGGGTGTAGCCGGGCCCGAGGTCGCTCTTGTCGAGCAGGCGGGCCTCCAGCGCGGCCGAAGACAGCGGAGCGTCGCCCTGCTTGGCGGCGGCCGGGTTGCCGGCGTGGGCGGAGGACGGGGAGGCGGACTTCGCCTGGCTGGTGCCGGTGGAGCAGGCGGGCAGGGCGAGGACGGCGGCGGCGGTGAGGCCGAGGGCGGTGGTGGCTACGCGAACGCGCATGGGTGAACTGACCCCTTGGTGCTCGGTGACGGTTGGGCAGTGCGGGCCGTGGGCCCGAAAGGGGTCGCAGGAGTGGGGGTCAGCGGTGGCCGAGGTGCCGCAGGCCGTCCTCGAACGTGGCATGGATGGCATCCCCCGGGCCGGCGTGCCGGTTGAACCAGGCGGTGTCGAGACGCGTCTCGTGCTGCTGGTGGCCGGCCCGGCAGCGCAGCCAGACCTGGTCGTGGGTGGAGAGGATGAGCCAGTCGCGGTACGCGCCGCACTCAGCGCAGGCGACGACCTCGCCGTCCAGGACGACCGGCCACTGCCAGGGCATCATCCGGCCATCGAGCTGGTCGTGGCTCGGGACGCGCAGCTCCGGCGGAAGAAAGTCGTCCACCACCGGCACCGGCTCCGCAGGCTGCTGTGCCGCCCGCATCTGTACTACCGGCGGCACCTGGCCGTCTATCCGCAACCCCGCCTCGTTCACCTGGCGCTGCACATCGCTGAGCTCCTCCGCGCGGCGGCGTCGTATCCGATGAAACACCCCGGTGTCCTCGCTCGTCTCGTCCTGCACGCGTCATGATCGTGCCCGAAGCCCGCTGACCTCTTCAATTCACAAAGTCCACAGTCACGACCGGCCACGCCCAGGCCGGGCCCGTCCGGGTGTCCGCTGCCCGGCGCGCTGTGCCGAGCGCTGCGCTGCGTGACCGTCGGGCACCATGCCGGTGGTATCCGCAGGCAGGTCCGCTGCCCGGCGCAGCCGCCACACCAGGACGTCGCTGACGGACTCCGCCGTGTCGAGTTCCCGCCGCCCCGCGGCATCGGCGAGAAGAGCGGCCGGGTCGTGGCCGGCGGCCTCGGCGTCGGCGAGGGTGGCGGCGAGCGCGTACCAGCCGGGCTCGGCGAGGATCTGCTCGGCCAGCTCCGGCAGCGCCTCGCACAGCACCGCCATCTGCCGCTGACGCAGCGCCCGGTTGAGGCGCCGGCCCCGCTGGTAGAGGGCCCCGAGGGGTTGGGCTGCGGCGGCCTGGTAGGCGGCGCGCAGGTGCTCGGCGGCCTCGCGGGCTGCGGCGGCCTGCTGGGCGTGGTTCTTCTTCGCGTGCCAGTGGGCGGCGGCGGTGACGAGGAAGAACGCCATGTCGATCAGCATCGCCGTGGTGGCCCCGTCCTCGCCACGGCCGAGCGCCGGCCCGCTGTAGACGATATCGCGGGCGGCCCGGCGCAGGGCACGGTCGTGCCCGCGCTCGGCGCGTATGTGGGAACGGGTGGCGCGCTCGAACACCCAGGCCGCTTCGCGAAGTTCACGCCGGGTGTGCGCGGCGGAGGTCTTGGCGAGCGCGTCGAGGACTTCTCCGGCCGCCGCGATGTGCGCGGCGATCTGGGCGTCGTCGCCGTGGTCGATGACGAGCACCGCCTGCCAGGCAGCCGTGGCCGCCCGGCGCCGCGCCATGGCCGGGCCGCTCGACGCCATGCCAGGCATCCGATCCGAAGGCGCCTCGCTGCTCTGGTGCGGTGCGGAATCCTGGGACCAGCGTTCACGAATGCGGGGCAGGGACAGGTCGGGAGCGAGCTTGGAGCCTGGATAGAACACGGGCTCGCCGTCCTTGTTGCGGTCGTCGGCCAGCGCGACCGTGTAGCCCAGCAGATCGCCGGAGGGCGCGAGGCGCCGTCTCACCAGAAGTCCTGCGGCGGTCAGCCGGTCGAAGAACTCCTGCTCGCTGGTGGCGCCGGCCACCGCGCGGCGCACCGTCTCCCGCAGTTCCTCCCGCGCGGTGCGCTCGCGACCCTGCCGCCCGGCCTTGTGGCGCTCCGCGCTGGTGGGCCGCGGCGCGGCCGTACCGTCACCAGCACTGACGCGGTGCAGGCCGTAGTCGGCCTCGATGAGGCGGCACTCGGCCTGGGCTCGCTTGCCGGACCGGTGATGGTTGGGACGTCGGCCGTCTTCGCGTACGAGGGTGGCGATGATGTGGATGTGGTCGTCGGCGTGGCGGACGGCGGCCCAGCGGCACCCGGCACCGTCGCCGGGGTCGATGCCGGTCGCGGCCACCATGCGGCGGGCGATGTCGCCCCACTGCTCGTCGGTCAGGACCGGGTCGTCGGGGGCGGCGCGCACCGAGCAGTGCCAGACGTGCTTGTCGGGACGCTGGTCTGCGGCGAGGAGCTGCAGGGGCTGGTCGAGGAGTTCCTGGAGGTCCTTCTTTGTCGCCGCTGGGTCGCGGCCGGGGTCGGGTGCCATGCCGTCGAAGGAGGCGACCAGATGCGGGTCGACGTGCTCCTCGTGGGTGCCCTTGCCATAGAGGTAGTGGAGCAGGCCCAGGGTGTTGCTGCCCTGCTTGTGGACCCGGGGTATCAACTCGCCCCGCTTTCTTGCCGGTTGGCGACCCGGTCGGCGGCCCTCTTCACGGCGCTGGCCGCACGCTGGATGTCGGCGATCACGTCCTGGAGGTGGGGTGCATCGCCACTGGAGTTAAGGGCCTTGGCGACCTGGTTGAGGTTGCTGCCGGCCCAGCCGAGCTGACGACGCATGGCAAACAGCTCGGTCAGCACATCGCGTTCGGTGGCGATGGCAACGGCGGTGCGCGACTGATCTCGGGCCATGGCCAGACCGGAATAGGCGAGGAAGCCCGCCATGCTCATGCCGACGGTGTCTGCGCCAGCCTGGATGAGGGCATGCTCGGGCTCGTTCAGGCGGACGCTGTAAGCGCGACGCTGCTTCTTATCGCGCGGGCGTGCCTTTCCCTTGTACCGCCCCTTGCGGGCGGTACCCAGCTGCGATCCGCCCTCGGTCGCAGCCTTCCCGTCCAGCGCCCCCTGGCGCTGGACGGTGCCCGCCACCCCTGGGGCGGGGACTGGTTCGGACACTCCCCCCGCGGGGGAGTGTCCGAACCTCCAACTTGCTCGCTCCGAGACCGAGTTGAGGTCAGGAGCAGGTTCCGGGGCGGTGCCGTTCTTCTTGGGGTCCATCATCGGGTTTCGGGCCTCGTAGAGCGGATGCGGTGCTGGATGGTGGCGGCCATCACGATGACGTCGGCCGGTCCCGCGAGGATGCGGGTGGGGGCTTGAGATGCTGCTTTGCAGATTCAGCCGCACTCGGGGCAGCGCTCGACGTGGCCGCTGAGCGCCCTGGCCATCTGCGCTCTCGCCGAGAGCGCGTGCTTTGCGCTGGACTTCGCCGACGGCCTGCCAGCATGCCGCTCAGAGTGGGCGCTCAGGAACCTGATCTCCTGCTCGTACCCCTCACGGATGCTCGCGAAGTGGCGGCAGGTCTTCATCGGGCGGTGCTCCTTGTCGTCGTAGTGCTTTCCTCGCTCCGCAGTTGCTGGAGAACGAGGCTCAGTCGGTCGTTCCGGCTGCCCGCCAGGCCCTCGCGCCGGAGAATCTCCCTCAGCTGGACCCGGGTAACGGCCTCGTTCCCGTCCCGGGCGAGCAGATCGGGGACGTGGGGGCGGACTTGCTGGACGAGCTGGTCCACGGACTCCTGCAGCTCCAGCGCCGGACGCTGTGTCTGCGGGCTGTGTGACCGGCCACCGCGCTTGCCCTTGCTCTTGGCCTTCGTGGTCGGCTTCCGCCGGAGGGCGAGCCTGTGTCCCTGGTCCCCGGCGGGGTCGGTCCCCGTGTCGGTGTCGCTCGGTCCCCGGTCCCCGGTGGGGTCGGTCCCCGACTCGGCGCCCTTCGGTCCCCGGCGCGAATCAGGGGCTTGACCAGGGGCTTCGCCCATGGGCTGCACGGTCCCCTGGCCACTAGCGAGTTCCTCACCGGACTCCGGCATGAGGGCTTCGGTCCTTGCTTCACGGTCCCCGGTCCCCGCGTCACCGTCCGCGGTTTTGGGGACCGTCTCTTCACCCGGAGCGGGGACGGTCCCGGGGACCGGACCCCTTTCCTCACGCGGTCCCCGGTCCCCGATCGCTTCGGTGTCAGCACGGGGACCGTTGATGGGGACCGCTGCGGTGCCTTCATCGTCCGGGCACCAGGGGGAGGACAGCGGGATCGTGGCGAGCGCGAGAGCGTGCCGGCGCGCGGCGAGCTGGCCGAGCAACTCGGCCCGCTGGACGGGGTCGGTGCCGACCGAGGCTCGGCCGATCGCCTTCGACAGTCTCCGTGTGAGTCGCCGTCCGTGCCAGCCCTGTTGTTGCTCGGGCGTGCGTTCGGCGAGGCGGGCGGCGAGGGTGACGACGCGGGCGGTGGCGCGGTCGCGGGTGATCTGCGCGGCGTCGCGGTCCCGAGTGGCGATGCCGAGGCGGGATAGCAGCCGCTCGCGCGCCTCCCGGCCCAGGGTCGCGATCAGGCCGCGGGAGGCGGCGCCGGGGGTGCGCAGCCGCAGTTCGATGCCCATGGCGAGGTGCCACAGCATCGCTGCCATGACCGGGCCGACGAAGGCCCGGACCGTGCCGCCGATGGGGCCGCTCTCGGCGTAGGCGGGGATCACCTGCACGCCGGTGATGACCCAGACCAGGGTGCCTGGCAGCCCGGGTGCCCCCTGGGCGGTCAGGTTCTGTCGGGCCATCAGGGCGGTCGCGAAGAGAGCCAGTTCGGCGGCGCCGAACATAGCGGCCCGCTCTGCGGTGCCGGCAATGTCGAGATAGTCGGCTGCGAAGCGCCAGCTCGTGTCCGCGCTGTAGGCGGTGCAGGCGAGCGCGGCGAGCGCGGCAACCTGCACTGCTGGACTGCCAAGACGTGTGTGCTTGCGCGTGCCCGGGCGCCGGATTGCCCAGCTGGTCAGGGCTAGAGCGAAGACGGCGACGGTGACGCCGAGGAGGAGGGGCAGGCGCGTGACGGTACCGAAGGACACCAGGATGGGGTGCGTCATGCGACCTTTCCGAGAGGGGCGTGCGCGGAGGCGGGCTCCAGGAACGAGAGTTGGACCCAGCTGCGGGTGACCCCTGGCCCCACTTCGCGATCTTCGTGGGGCTTCATCGGGGGTGAGCATTGGCCCCGCCTTTGCGGTGACGGGTCTGATCTAGGGGTGGGGCCAGAACTCGCTGGAACCGACTTCCGCGAACCCGTGGTCGGACCGGCTCCCGCCGGTGGGGTAGGGCCGCAGGCCGTTCCCAGAGCCACGGAGGTCGACGTCGTCAGACGGGATACCGGCCGTTTCGTGCCGGGTCTGGCGGAAGAGGGCCGGCCGTTTGCCGGGGCGGTCTGCGTCCCCTTCTTCTCGTTCTTCTTCTGTCTGGGCACCCCGAGGTGCAAGTCGCGGTCGAAGACCTTGTTGGCGGCTTGCCGCAGCAGTTCACGGGCGTGCTTGTAGCTGATCTGCAGGGCGCTGGCGAGCCGGTGGGCGCGCCAGCCCCGCGCGTAGGCGTGGTCGATGACGATCTGGCGCTCGGCATCGGTCAGGTGCACGTCGCGTCCGTTGAAGAAGGCGATCACGCGGCTGTAGTCGAGGCGGGCGGCCAGCCCGACGTGCCAGGGGCGTCGCTCGGCCTCGGTGAGCCCGCCCCAGATGCCGTCCTTCAAGACGTTCTCCAGGGCGAAGTTGAGGCAGTCGCGGCGGACCGGGCAGGCGGCGCACAGCTCCTTGGCCTCCGCGATGGCCTCGTGATCCCGTGGCAGCGGGAAGAAGACGGCGTCGGCCTCCTCGGGGTCCATGCCGTTGCACACACCGCGGGTGTGCCAGCTGGTGTCGCCGATTCCGCGCAGGCCCGTGGCCGGCGCGTCGTGGGTAGTGATGTGGCGCAAGGTGGTCTCCGATGTGCTGCCGCCTCGGCTGGTGGGGCCGCCGGAGCGCGGACACGGCGTCCGGGATGGCTGTGGCGCGTGGCGGGCGCCGCAGCCGGGGCCGGACGGTGGCGTGCGGCGGTGCACCGGACGGGGTGCACCGCCGGTCGGGCCGGTCAGGCCATCGCAGGCTGCTGAGCCTGTTCGACAGGCTGGGCGGCGGCGAAGTCGAGGCGGCCGGGGTGCGGGGTGGCGCGCGGGGCGTTACCGCGTGCTCTGCCGTCGAGGCCGATGCGCCGACGGCGACATGGCTCGCCGGCCTGCGCGTGGCACCACTCGCACCGGACCGAGAGAGCGTCGGGCTGGCCTGCGGCGATAGCCGTCTCCCGTGCAGCGCGGGCGGGCCGGTAGGGCGCGAGGGCGGCTCGGGCGTCCGGAGGTATGCAGGAGCCGACCTCTCGCAGCCGTGCTTCCAGCTGCGGGCTGACCCGGCTGCTGGTGATCTGTCGGTGGTGTGTGGGCGCTGCAGCGCCCGAGGCCACGGCACGCCGGGTTCCGAGCAGCTCGGCAGTCCAGGCCGCCTGGTCGTCCGGATCGACGGACGGGGTGGGGTCGGTGTGCCGCTGAAGGCGGTGGCGCCGGTATGCGCGCCACTTGCGTGCGATGTCCACCGGAAGGATCGGGTACGGAGAGTCGAGGATGTACTCGCGGGCGACGGCGCGGGCGTCCCACCCGTGTGCGGTGGCCAGGGGTACGTCGCCGAGCAGCTCGTGCCACTGGGCGATCTGGTCGCGGGCCTCGCCGGTGTCGACGCGGATGAGACGGGGGTCGAGTCGGCCGAGGTAGGCCAGCAGGGCGCCGACTTCGTGTGGGGTCACTGGGGTGTTACTCCGTTCCGGTCGGCTCGTTGAGGGCGGCGAGGAGGGCGGCGGTATGCGCCTCGGCGCGGGTCAGGCCGCCTGCAGGGGCGGGGCCGCCGTTGCCGGGCAGGGCGTAGAGGCGCGGGCGGCCAGGGGCGTGCTCGCGGGCGACCCAGGACCGCCAGTCGGCAGCCCAGGCTGCAGCGGCGCGAGGGGCCCGGTCGGCGCGGTGGGCACGCCACTTCGCGTCGGCCGCTTGCAGGCCGTCTTCGCCGAGGCGGGCAAGGTGGCCTTGTTGGTGGGCCCAGGCGTGGGTGGCTGGGTCGATCTGCCATGCGGCAGCAGGCAGGACGGCAGCACCTCTACTGCTGCTTTTACGGTTCACCTTCGGTTCTCTACGGTTCTGGGGGTCGGAATCCGTACCTTTGGGGGGTCGGATTCCGGCACGTCGGGGGGTCGGATTCCGTCGTGAGGGGTCGGATTCCGTACCTTCCTTGGCCCAGATCCGGTACTGCCGGAGCCGCTTTACGTCTAGCTCGGGCACCGGGTCCGACTCCGTCGGCGGCTCCACCTCGGCGTCGGGGTCCCCCGTCTTGGCTGCTGCGACCTTGGCCAGCCAAGCGGCGGCTTGGGGCAGGCGGTACACCGTTGCCCGCTGCGGACCGTCCAGGTCGTCGAGCATCTGGAGTTCGCCGCTTTGGACAAGGGCAGCGAGTGCGGCGCGCACCGCAGTGCGCGAGGCGTTCGTGCGCTCGACCAGGCTGGCCAAGGAAGCCCAGGCAGTGCATTGTTCGTCCGGCACGCGGTCGGCGATCGACAGCAGGACCAGGCGCGCGGTTCCCCGGCTGGAGCTGCGCTTCCACACCCACTCGCGGGCATCGCTACTCATCGGCCGCTCCCGCCCACGAGGCGGAACCGGTGGCTTCCCGTGGCCGTGGTGGTGCGCTCACGGCTGCACCGGGAAGGCGGTATGGCGAGTTCAACTGCCGCGCGGGCCGCACTGTCGGACCTTTTGCGCCGGGCCGAGGGCATGCGACAATCTCCTTTGCAGTGTTGCCACGCTGAAGCGCCCGGTGGAAGGGATCAGCGTGGTGATGGTGGGCAATCTCCGCCCTTGCCGGGGCGGGTTATGCCGTTGAGCGTTCGGCGTCCGGGAGTAGCCGCTCTCGGGCGCCGTCGCTTCATGTGGACCTACACGGTCTGGTCGGTGCTTGCTGCTGTGCTCCTCACGTTCGTGGTGCCGGGCGGGGCTGCCCGGGGGACGACGAACATACGCACGGACCCGCGTCAAGATCCAGACTTGGTTCTAGAACTCTGTAGCGGTCGCAGAAAGTGACGCCTTATCACACTGTTCGCGACCGGGTGTCGAGGAGTTCACAGCTCGCCGCCTCGGGATGAGGCGAGCGCGGCCTCGACGACCACGCGCTTGCTGTGGCCGTTCGCGGGCCAGCAAGTCACCAGCGTCAGCAGCGCTTTGGCGGGTGTCGCGCTGGGCTGGCCTGGGACTTGGGCTGTGACAGCGACGTCGGTCGGGTCGATGGTGGAGATGCCGGTGACGGTGTAGGTGTAGGTGATCCGTTGCGGCGTCGACACGATGATCGACGATCCCGGCGTGATCGTGTCGATGTCGCGCAGTGGCGGCGACGGAATGCCGGAGCGGTGGCCGGCCAAGACGAAGTTGCCGATCTGTCCCGCCGCTTCGGTGCCGTCGAAATGCCCGAGCCCGGCGCGCAGTTGATCAGGGCCGGTGCCCTGGTAGACCGGCTGTGCCCAGTCTTGGCCGAGCGCGGGGATGCGTACGACGTCGGTGATGGAGCCTCCTGGCCCCGAAGCGGTGCTCGTGGTGGACATGGAGTTGTGGTCGGCCCAGTCGTCCAGGGCTTGAGTGGCCTGCCGGGTCGCGGCGGTGGTGCTGCCGCCGGTGCTGCGGGCAGACGGACTGGCGAGGGAAGGCGCGGATCGCGTCGATGCGGATGCCGAGCGGCCTTGTGGGGCCTTGCTGGATTGCGACACGACCACTGCTGTCGCGGAGAGAGCGAAGGCGGCGGCGATACCGGCGGCGATGACGCCTCGGCGGTGACTGCCCCGGCGAGCGGCGAGGGTGGGTTGCGACATGTCGCCGCGCATCCGCACAGGAGTCCGACCTTCCGGACGCGGGGTGCTGCTGGGTGAGTTGCGGGATTCAGGCATGGGGTATCCGGGGCGCGAGGTGGTGGGAGGGGAGGTATGCGGCGGGGCGGGGACCTGGTGAGGGCCCCGCCCCGCTGCGGAGGTCACGCCGGTGGGCGGCTAGAGCCCGTGAACCGGCGTGGGTGTCAGGCGCCGGTTTGCGGCAGCACCGTGATCGTCACCGTCCGAGGCTTGGGCGCCACGGGGGCCGGGATCCTGGCGTCCCGTACCGCGACCGCGGCGGTCTTGCCGTCCGTAACCACCACGTGCTGGTCGGACGCCAGCTGGTAGCCCTCCACTGCCTCGACCTCGCGGACGGTGTACTCGCCCGCTGGCAGGTCGCCGGTCTGCCACACGCCATCGGCGTTCGTCTTGCCGGTCGCGACGGTCTTGCCCTCCTTGGTCCGGACCGCGAACTCGACGCCTGCCAGGGCCTGACCCGTGTCGCCAGCGGTCTTGAGGACCTTGATGTGGCTACCCTCCTCGGTAGCCGTCATCGTCAGCCGGGCCGCAGCGCTGGTGCTGCCTCCGGCGATGACCATGCGCTGTGCGCCGTTGTTGTGGGGGAGAATGGCGCGCAACGTGCTGCTGGGCAGGTCCGTGGCCTGGGCGGTGAGCGTGACGTGGTCGCCCTTGGCCGCGGTGACGTGCGCGTAGGCGATGCCCTCGGTGTTGGTGGGCTCCGTGCTCGAGTACACCTTCGCGCTGTCCTGAGCCTTCACGTTGAGCTGGACGCCCGGCACCTTGTATCCGGCGGCGGAGGTCACGGCGATCTGGATGACCGTATTCACTCCCGGCTTGAGCGCCGACAGCGGACGCAGGCTGACCTTGTACGGACCGGCGTATCGCGCGGCCTCGGTCAGGTACGCGGCGGCATCGGCTTTGGCCTGCGGTGACACCTGCGGATACCCGAGCCGCTGCACGGCCCGTGTCCCGGTGGGCAGCGCGTACGGCGACCCGGAGTTCAGCAGGCTGTAGATGTCCGCATCCACGGCTGCGGCCTGCGCGTCCGAGGCGGTCTGTCCGTACTTCGACAGGATGTACGCGGCCTGCGACACCTCCGCCGGGGTGGCTGCCTTGCCGGTCGCCTGCGACGTCCACGAGGTGTAGGTGCGAACCGCCCCGTAACCGTCGGCGGCCTGCGGCCCGCGATGGTTGGGGTCGGTGCAGTAGGCGAGCGCGCCCGGTACGACCATGTCGTAAGCGCCGATGTGGGAGGCGCTGGCGTGTCCGGCGGAGTCGGGGATCCAATAGCCCGGCCCCTGTGAGTCAGCCGCCGATGCGCTCGGCGCCAGCAGCGCAGTCGCGCCCAGCGCCACTGACGCAGCTATCAGCGAACGCCGAAACCGGCGGCTGGTCTGCAAAGCTGTGGCGGTTGATGCCACACTCATACATGTCTCCACTAGTTGGTGATGGCGTCGGACCCGGCCAACCGGTTTCTCAGGCCAGTAGTTGGCCGGGCCCGGCGACTCCGCGCCGATAGCGCGGAGAACAGTGCAAGAACCGATATAAGGGGACGCGAGGCGCCCCCAAAGGTTCGATACCGAAAGCTACTTCAGTCAGCTTCCGGTATCAAGCCGGTGACTAGAGTAGTTACCTCGTCATACCCGCGCAGTCTCAGGAGTGTCTGGTGCCGCCACGCCAGTTCGATGGCCAACGCGTACGCGACGCGCGCCGTGCAGCTCGTCTCACGCAAGGGGACCTTGGCGAGATCCTCGGTCTCAGCAAGACCGCCGTCGGGGACTGGGAAAACGGTAAGAAGTCGCCGAACGCTGACCGTCTGCCGTCGATCGCCAAGGCGCTCGGACAGCGGCTCGACACCCTCTTTCCGCGCCTGGGCGACCCTGACCTTAGCGACCTGCGCTGCGACGCCGGATACACCCAGGGCGACGCCGCCAAAGCCCTCGGCATCCACCGGCCGCCACTAAGTCTCGCTGAGAACGGCGAGAGCCGACTCAGCCCTTCCCTCGTTCCGCGTGCGGCGAAGTTGTACGAGGTGAGCGTTGAGGAGTTGGAAGCGGCCCAAGACCGATCCTTCGGCATCCTGACGACCTCCGCCTCTGCCCCTCAAACGCCCTGTACGCTTGGGGAGAAGATCAGCTTTCTCCTGCAAAGCCGTCAGGTGACGGACGAGGCCATCGCAGCCGCGATCAACGCCAAGGCTCACGCCGAGATCATTGAGCCTGCGGCCGTCGAGGCGTTGCGCACGGAGGCGCTGCCGGCACAAGAGGTCCTCGAAGGCTTGCCGATGGCCACGGTCTATGAGGGGCTGGCTGAAGCACTCGGGGCGACGCCCCTTTTCTTCCAGTCGGGCGAAGAGGTCGAGCGTGATTTCATGGAGCGCCTGCGCTTCTTGTCCTTGGTGCGTCGTGAAGGCGTGAACGTGGCGGCCCGCGGCGCTGAGCAGGGCATCTCCAGCGACATGCTAGCTACCGTCGCCGAGTTGCTGCAGCGCGAGGCAGACAAGCACGACCCCGGAAAGCAGTGATACGCACCGGCTGAACAGGCACGGAAGGCCAGTGCGGCGGGCGCAACGCGCCCGCCGCGTTGCAACCCAGCGTTTGCGACCCGTGAGGCCAGGAGAGCGTGGGTTACTACTGCGAGTTGACCGGTGGTTCTCCTGCGCGGGTGAGAATCACGGTTACCTCTCCCGCCGAGATACCGGCATAGACGGCTTGGACATGGGCGAGCCCCCACGCCTCAGCCTGGCTGGTGGCGAACGGTTTGTCCGGTAGGGCCTGCACCGGAAGCGGGGATCGTCGCCCGTTCGAGGCAGACCGCAACGCAGCCGCGATCCAGTACGCCTCGGCGGCCGTCTCCGGATCGGAGTGCCCGGCTGTAGCCTCCGAAACAACTGACCAAAGTTCTGGTGTTGCGTGGTGACGTAGTTGGTCAACGGCATCGCCGCATTCCTGGATCACCCGGTCGAGACGCACATCCACCGGCGGCCACAGACATGTGATCTCCCTGATGCGGCCAGCAGGCGGCTGAAAGGTGACGCCGGGGAACTGCTTGGTCAGATCGCGTCGCAGCGGGTAAAGGCGCCACAGCATCCGCCAGGCCGCCCAGCGCTGGGCGGCCACCCCCGTCGTTGGCAAGCTGGCCCCCGCGGCGAACAAGGCTGCGGCCAGGACGTTCAGCGCGTTGCCGGTAGCAGCTACCTTGGCGTCCAACGCTGGCCCCGTGGGCGCGAACTCCGCGATCCACATGTAGCTCAGGCGGAGCACTGAGTATGCGGTGTATAGCCAGGTTGAGGCTGCCCCGAGGGTCAATCCGGTGCGAAGGACGGCCGACTCCGCGCGACGGCTGACGTGGGCCCACTGATAGGCGCATGTCGCCGCCGACGACCCCAGGTACAGGTAGAAGCAGGTCATGAAGAACGCAGCGCCCAACTGACCGGCATGGTCGGCAGCGAAGTCCTGGCTGGGGTGCTTACGCGGGATGACCGTGAAGAAGAGCAAGACCATCAGCGGGATGACGACGATGGTGGCCCGTTGTGAGACGCGGGCGACCCTGCGACAAATGGCGATGTGTCTGGGTGCATCGTCACCGCCGACCCCGTAGCTGGTGACGGCATAGCTGAGCAGCGCCAAGCTTGCGCCCATCGACACGAGGTACTTCACCAAGGCGTCGAAGTCGACGATTCCCACCTGGTCGAGGGTGTGTTTGACCGGGGGAAACCGGGTCCACAAAGCGACAGCGAAACCCGCACTGCAGCCCCACAACGATCGGCGAAGCGGATCGCCGTAGCGGATGGCTGGCAGACGCCACAGCGCCACAATGGTCATCGCGATACAGACAAGGAGGATAAGAACTTCCAAGGCGAAGCATTCCTAAGGCTGGTGGATTGTCCGCGGTGGGGCAAGGGGATGTGTGAGGCTGGCTTCCATGGCACTGACCAAGTCCCTTCCGGGCGCCGACCGTCGGCGTATGAGTTGCTTGATCAGCGAAGCGGACAGCTCCGCCTCACGTTCTTCGATGCTTTCGTAATGTGCGCGCGCTTGGACGGCCATCTCGGGGCCGAACTGCTCAGCGATGAAGTCCTGGAACATCGGCGGCAGAAGGCGACGTTCCTCCTCCAGGTCCCTTCCGTGATCGAACCAGAGGTGCGCCAGTTCATGAAAGATCGTGTTCTGGACTTGGTTCGGCGTGGGGCGCGGTCTGTAGAGGATGAAATTTGTCACACCGACGCGAACGCGCAGACCGCAGGCAGTGCGCAGATCCGTGCCCATGCCCCGGACCGGTACCAAGGTGATGGTGCAATTCCGGGCTGCCTCGATATTGCCGATCAAGCCCTCAAGGCTGAACGGATCAGGTAGCGGGAAGTCAGCCAGGCGCTGCTCGCACATCTTGCTTAGACGGCGCATGTCACCGCTGGCAAGGAGCCGCCGTATCGCCCCCAAAGCCATAACCTCTCTTAGAACTCGTAACACGATCTTGTGGAGTTCGGCTCGTCAGCCGTGACGTTGGCGGTGTTCCGCCTGTTTATGGGATGTGGGGAACCGGCCGTG
>JBEYJY010000054.1:0-45258 GCA_040631425.1 Streptomyces sp. NPDC020096 | reverse complement strand
TGGGAGAAGCCCGTACCGCAGAACAGACTGACCCCAGCCCGTGTCCGCCGCGACTTCCGGCACCTCCGCCCGAAGACTGCCTGCCCCGCCAGAGCGCCGAAACCCTCCCGCCCCGGCCCAGGCAGGCCGCCCGGCCGCAAGAACACCCAGCCCACACCACGCCACGACGTGCACACAGTCCGCAAGTCACACACCACGAAACGGAAAGCGAAGAAGTCAACTACCCCTCGCCCACGCCGCAAAGGTTAAAGATCAAGTTAAGAAACCCTTCAGGCAATACAGAGCGATCCGTCCTCTCACCTGCATGGATGGACTTTTCGGCACCCACAACCTCAGCCGCCTCGAACTCGCCCTCGCGGCATGAACGCGGAGAAACCACCGCGTAGCCCCCTGGGGTGAGAGCGGTAAGGTCAGCACCGTGGCTTCGCCTCCCTACCTGCAGCTGCTGCGCCAGGAGTCCGACGCATTCAGCGCCTGCCTAAGACAGGACCTCAGCGCACCCGTGCCCCACTGCGGCGACTGGACACTTCGTGACCTCGCCGAGCACATGGGCCAGAGCAACCGCCGGGCCGCCGCCGCGGTCACCGACAAGCCCGGCGACAGCACAGTGCCACCCGCACCAGAGGCAGATGCCGAGGTACGTGACTGGCTCAACGCCACGGTAGACAACCGGCTGACCTTCAAAGGCACCTTGATCCAGACCGGCATCGACTCCCACCGGCTCAAGACCACTGAAGCGGAACGGGCCCGCAGGTGACCGGCCGCGGACCCACGGCGAGTGGGGGGTACTCTGGAACGCCGCTCGCCAAGAAGATCGGGATCAAGCCCGGCCATCAGGTCCACATGTTCCACGGGCCGAGCCAGTGGGAGATTCCCGGCCTGCCCGAGGGCTGCACGGTCACCGACGGCGGCCCGACCGGCGCTGATGTCACCATCGCCTTCTACCGTTCCCTCAACACGCTGTCCGCCGAGGCCCCTGGCCTAGTCAAAGACCTGGCCGACCAAGCGATGCTGTGGATCACCTGGCCCCGCCGCGCGGCCGGTCACGCCAGCGATATCACCGAAAATTCCCTGCGCGACCTCTTCCTCCCACTCGGTGTCGTCGATGTGAAGGTTGCCGCCTTGGGAGAGGACTGGTCCGGGCTGAAGTTCGTCCGGCGCAAGGAAAACCGCCAGCGCCCTTGATCCGGCGAACAGCTCACCCAACTGATCACGGACCCGCACCCGTAGTGCTTCGAAATGGCTTCACCGGCTGTGGCCTGGGGATTTGTCGGATGGTCAGCCTGCTCGGCGGTACTCGTTGATGAGCCTGGCGACGGCTTGCCGGCGCGCGATCCGGGCTGCGGGTAGGGGGGTGATGTTCGGGTCGTCGTGGGGCGCAAGCTGGCTTCTGCTGACGATGACGAACGCCTTCGCCGCGCTACGGCTGCTGCCGATGAGCGGCCGGGCGAAGGACGTGGAGATCCTGGCGCTCCGGCACCAACTCGCCATATTGGAGCGCCAGCTCTACGGAGCCCGTCCCCCGCTTCACGCCCGCGGTTCGCACTTTCCGCGCCGCCCTGCTCCGCCACCTACCCAAGCGAACCCTGCGTCAGGTACGGCTGCTGGTGAGACCGGACACTGTGCTGCGCTGGCACCGCGACATGCTCCGCCGCCGGCATGCCGAACGCTCACGTTCGAAGCGCATGGGTCGGCCGAGAACAGTCCGGTCCATCCGGCTGCTTGTGCTTCGGCTGGCGCGGGAAAATCCGACTTGGGAGTATCGCCGTATCCATGGCGAGCTCGCGGTGCTTGGGATCAAGGTCGTGGCCTCGACCGTTTGGGAGATCCTGCGTGCCGCGGGGATCGACCCGGCGCCGCAGCGCGCGACCACGACATGGTCAGCTTTCCTGCGCTCGCAGGCCGACGCCCAGCTGGCCTGCGACTTCTTCGAGACCGTCACCCTCACCGGCGCGAAGTTGCACGTGCTGGCGGTGATCGAGCAGGCCAGCCGCCGGATTCGGATCGTGGGCGCGACCGCGCACCCGACCGCGGCCTGGGTCGCCCAGGCGGCACGGAACCTGGTCATGGACCTGGAAGACGCCGGGTACCGAGCGCGATTCCTCATCCGCGATCGGGACGGGAAGTACCCGCAGATCTTCGATGCGATCCTCGCCGACGCCGGGATCCAGACCGTGCTCACCGGCGTCAGGATGCCGCGGATAAACGCGGTGATGGAACGCTGGGTGGCCACCTGCCGGCGTGAACTCCTCGACCGCACGCTGATCTGGGATCCGCACCATCTCCTCGACGCACTAAGCGAGTTCGCGAACCACTACAACACGCACCGCCCCCACCGCGCCCTCGACCAGGGCGCACCCTTGAGATCACGGCCCACACCAATCGCCGATCCGGACCAGATTGCCCAACTGAACATACGCCGACACGACCGACTCAGTGGAACCCTCCACGAGTACCGACACGCCACTTGACCAGCGTGGATGTACATTCCGGCACCCACAGCCCGGTGCTGCCCCACCTCGAAAGCGTTCTACGACCGAATGCGAGCCGAGAGGAAGAGCCACAAGCAAGCCGTCGTCGCCCTCGCGCGACGACGCCTGAACGTCCTGTGGGCTCTCATACGCGACGGCCGTACCTTCGCAACCACCCCGCCACCGCGGCCCGTTGCAATGGGCTGACACGCTCACAGCGAGTTACCCACAAGGGCTTGGCCAACTTCATTGGGGATCGGTAGCGCGTTCGTCTCTGTCGGCGAACGACCGATATGCTATTTGATGGTCGTCATTCAGCAGCGCTGCTACCGTGATCGGGATAGCTTGAAAAGCGGGGGGCGACATGCGGGAGTGGAGCAGGAGTCGGCGGGCGGCTGCGGTCGCTCTGCTTGCCGTAGGCCTCGTGGGGTGCGGTCCGGATCACGCCGCGCCGAAGACGAGCGCCAGCAGCCCAGCGCCAACCGCGTCCGCGTTGGCCACACGGAGCGCCGTACCGAGCGCCACGGCGCCTCCCTCGACGTCGGCATCGCCATCCTCCTCCTACTCGCCGTCGGCGTCGGCATCGGCGGTGGCCGACACCAAGGTGCGCTCGGCGCGCGACTTCTGCTCTGCGGTCCCGCTCCCGTACCAACCGCGAGACGTCGTCACCATCGCCGGCATCCAGCCCACCGACGACCGCCTCGGCGCAACCCAGAACGACCTGGTCTGCCATAACCCGGACGGCGACCAGCCGTACTTCGACAACACGAAGGGGACGATCGGGCCGTATTACGTCTCCCCACAGGCCGCCGTGGCCCTGATCGACTCCACGGACGCCAGCCGGTCTCGGATGGTCCCCGCAACCGTCGACGAGCTGCGGGTGGTGTTGGACAAGTGCAAGCAGCACTACCCGGTCGCCCCGCCCTTCAGCTGCGGCCCGAACTACTACCACGTCGACTACAACTCGGCAGGCCTGATCATCCGCATCACCCAGCTCTGGCAGTCCTGATCTCTTGGTACGGCGACGACGCAGGGCGAGGCCATTGACCACGACCGACCAACGGTGTGGGTGCCGATAAATATGTCCGAGAGGGTCAGGCGGCCATGTGTGCCTCTGAGGGAGAGCTACGAAACGGTCGGTCGTGGAGGAACGCGGCAGTGATACGCCCTGAGTGCTTGACCGTTGATCTGTCCGGCGGCGTTGCGGGTGCCGAAAACCTGTAGGGCTCGAATAGTCTTCGCTCCTGTTCAAGCGGCATATCTGTACTCGTTGCTGATTCGCGGGTTCTTGGTGGTGTCAACTGGCGGTCTGGTACTGGTTGATAAGTCCGCCGAGGACGGCCGTGCGGTGGACGCGGTGCTCGGCGAGGTGCCATCCCGGGTTCTCGGCCGCCATGCGCAGGACCAGGGCTTTGACGGCGGCGGCCGTGGGCGGGCGTCCGGGTCGGCGTCGCTGGCTGTAGTCCCACTTCTTCGCGACGAGTTTGCGGCGCCAGGCCAGCAGCGTGGCCGGGGTGATTGGGAAGACCAGGGCCTAGCGGTGGCGCTGTATCAGGTGCGAGAGTGCGGCGAGCCACAGGCGGTCGGCTGGTTCGTAGCGCATGCGCGGGACCTGTCGGCGCAGGACCGCGTTCTCGTGGAGCAGCACCAGCAACTCCGCGTCCTTGGAGACGTCACGCCGCAGCAGCAACGCGGGCAGCGAGAGCAGGCGGCGGGTGAGGCGTACACCGTGGACAGGATCACGGAGCATGGTCGCGGACGCGGCAGAGCCGCTGCCCGGGGACGGGGCTCCCGTTCCTCACAGTGACGGGCTTCAAAGCCGAACGAAATTCGTGGTTTTGAGCCCCACACCGAGTTGCCGCTCCAGGAGAGTGTTCTGGTGGCGCAGTGCCAAGATCTCCGCATCCTTGGCGCGGTCGCTCATCGGCAATGGACAAAGCGCGGCAAACGCGTTGGTCACGGCAAGGTAAGTCAGACGAAGCAACGCGACTGATCATCATGCCGCAGGTGTCAGGCAGCGCGCTGACCTGTACGGATGAGGTTTCCGGCAGGCGCACTGTCGCCCCGCGATCTGCGGCGGTTGGGCGAGTCTCGGTCCGACCGGAGGATCAGTTGCCGAGGGAGTGAACCGGCGCTGGTGCAGGGCTACTTGGGCGCGGCAGCGGACGGCTCGGTCTGGCCTCCACCGTGGCGGTCGATGACGTACGTTCCGAGGTCGGTCTCGGTCTGCCGCAGGTGGGCGTGCATCGCCCACCTCGCCTGTTCCGGGTCCTGGGCGCGGATGGCCTCCAGGACGTAGCGGTGGTGCTCGATGGCGTGTTGGCGCAGGGGCGCGTGTGTGGAAGTCTGCGTGCGGGCCTCGACGAGGAGCTGGCCCAAGGGGTCGAGCAGCGCGGAGATGAACGGGTTCCGGGCCGCGACCAGTACGGCTTGGTGGAACTCGATGTCCGCGGCGGCGAATGCCTCCACGTCCTCGGCGGCCGCTGCGGCGACCGTCCCGTCGATCGCCCGTGCCATGGCGGCCAGGTCGTCGTCGGTGCGCCGCGCGGCGGCCAGCTCGGCCACGCTGACCTCTATGATCCGCCGGGCTTCGAGGAGCCGGTAGGGCACGCCCTCGGCCCCGGCCCCGCCCAGCGAGCGCGCGGCGCGCAGCACAGCGTCGAGCGCCGTCCACCGATCGTGCGGGTTGACGTAGGTCCCCTTGCCGCGCTCGACGCGGACGATGTTCCGGACGCGTAGCGACTTGATGGCCTCACGCACGGTGAGCCTGCTCACTCCGGCCCGCTCCGCCAACTCCAGCTCGCTCGGGAGTGCCGAGTCCGGCGGGTAGGTTCCGTCGATGATCTCGTCCAGCAACTGGTTGGCGAGATCATCAGGCAGGGGCGTACGCGGCATGGGGCCTCCGCTGACATCAGATGACCGCTAAGTAGCCATGGTGCCACAGCGGTGCCGTGGAGTGGTTGCCCCCTGCCTGCCCGATCGGCCTACGTGCGGTTGAGGCGCGGATCGCGCGGACCCGCCAGCCAAGGTCGAGCCTGCATTGACAGCAGACGTCTGATGTCATTAGTCGTGTGCTCGCTGCGTCAAGTTTTTGGGGCAATTGTTCAGATAGATGTGGATTGCGCGGCGCGGTCGCATGGGCGACGGCGGACTCCCAGCTGTTCGAACCCTTGACATCACCTCTCGGTCGCCCCACGATGCCGGGGACACGACATCAGACAGCAGACATCTGATGTCTCTCCCCGACGGAAGGCGGAACCCAGGCGTGAGCGAGCGAACCCTCCCCGACGCCGAGCGGAAACCACCGCAGGCCTCCGCGCATCTCGACGCCGGTGACACCGGATACAGCAAATCCCTGCAATCCCGGCACATCAACATGATCGCCATCGGCGGCGCGATCGGCACCGGGCTCTTCCTAGGCGCCGGAGGCCGTCTCGCCAGCGTCGGTCCGTCGCTCGCGGTGGCCTACGCGATCTGCGGTGTCTTCGCCTTCCTGGTGGTGCGGGCGCTGGGGGAACTCGTCCTGCGGATCCGCGCCCAGGATGACCGGTGTCATGAGCCGCAGCCACGTCCCCTACGGAGGCATTCTGCTCACCGGTGGCGTCTACGTGCTGGGCGTGGGCCTCAACTACGTCGTGCCCAGCAAGGCGTTCGAGATCGTGTTGAACTTCGCGGCCATCGGCATCCTGACCACCTGGTCCGTGATCATGGTCTGCCATCTCGCCTTCTGGCGGAAGGCCCGCGCGGGCGAACTTGCCCGCCCCGCATACCGGTTGCCGGGTTCGCCCTGGACCGAGGCGGCCACGCTGGTGTTCCTCGGCTCGGTCCTGGTGCTGATGTGGGCCGACGGCGGACCCGCGCGGATCACCGTGCTGTCCCTGCCGGGGATCGCTGTCACCCTGGTCGTCGGCTGGTTCGCGGTACGCGGCCGGGTAGCGGCCGTATGGCACGCGGCGCAGGCCGAACGCACGGATGACGAAGGCTGAGCGAGGACCAGACCATGAACCAGACCATCACCCAAGGCACCGTCGAGCCACCCGTCATCCGCGAACCGATGCACGTCCCGCTCGCCCAAACCGAGCGCGGGGGCGTCATCGAGAGCGTCCACCACGGCTCGGTCGTGGTGCTGGACGCGGACGGCAGCGTGGCGTTCCAGGCCGGAGACATCGAGGCCGCGTTCTATCCGCGCTCGGCACTCAAACCAGTCCAGGCGGTTGCCCTGCTCCGGGCCGGTCTGCCGCTGGACGGCGAGCTGCTGGCCCTCACCGCCGCCAGCCACTCAGGCGAGGAACGGCACCTCGCCGGGGCCCGCCACATCCTGGGGCTCGCCGAGCTCACCGAGGACGCGCTCGGCAACGGCCCTGACCTACCCTACGACCCGGCGGTGCGGGAGCGGTGGCTCCGCAGCGGACTGTTCCCCACCCGGCTCGCCCACAACTGCTCGGGCAAACACGCCGCGATGCTGCTCGCTGCCCGACGGCGCGGCTGGCCGCTGGCCGACTACCTCGATCCCTGCCACCCGCTGCAACAGGCCGTCGCTGAGACCGTGGCGGAGCTGACCGGTCAGGGCATCGCCGCGGTCACGGTCGACGGGTGCGGTGCGCCGCTGTTCGCGGTCTCCCTGCGTGGGCTCACCCGCGCCGTCGCACGGATCGCGCGGGCCACGCCGGACACGCCTGAAGGCCGGGTCGGGCAGGCGATGCGCGTCCACCCGGAGATGGTCTCCGGCACCGGCAGGGACGTCGCCCGACTGGTGCACGCGGTGCCCGGGCTGCTCGCCAAGGACGGCTTCGAGGGTGTGCAGATCGCGGCGTTGCCGGACGGGCGGGCGGTCGGCGTGAAGATAGCCGACGGCGCCGACCGGGCCCGGATGCCGATCACCGCCGCGGCACTCGCCCGCTGCGGGGTCGACCCCGGCCTCTTGGCCGCCTTCACCCGCACTCCCGTCCTCGGCGGCGGGGTGCCGGTCGGAAGCCTGCGCGCAACCGGCCCGCTCGTACTCGCCCCGCCGCCTTCTGGTCCCGCTCCGCACCCACAGCATGAAGGAACCCGCAACCCATGACCGCCGTCCACCGCCGCGAACACGACCTGCTGGGCGACCGGGACGTCCCCGGCGACGCGTACTGGGGCATCCACACCCTGCGCGCCACCGAGAACTTCCCCATCACCGGCACCCCGATATCCGCCTACCCGCATCTGATCAACGCCTTGGCCGCGGTGAAGGAAGCCGCCGCCCGCGCCAACGAGAAACTCGGGCTGCTCAGCGCGCGGAAGGCCGACGCCATCGTCGCCGCCTGCCAGGAGATCAGGGACGGCGGACTCCACGACCAGTTCGTCGTCGACGTCATCCAAGGCGGCGCGGGTACCTCGACCAACATGAATGCCAACGAGGTCATCGCCAACCGGGCGTTGGAGATCCTGGGCCACGCCCGCGGCGACTACCGCCACCTCCATCCCAACGAGGACGTCAACCTCAGCCAGTCGACCAACGACGTCTATCCGACCGCCGTCAACATCGCCACCATCACCGCCGTCCATCAACTGCTCGACGCGATGGCGGTGTTGCGCGAGGCCTTCGCCGCCAAGGCCGAGGAGTTCCACGACATCCTCAAGATGGGCCGCACCCAGTTGCAGGACGCGGTCCCCATGACGCTCGGTCAGGAGTTCTCCGCATACGCCGTGATGCTGGAGGAGGACCAGAGCCGACTCGCCGAAGCCGTACGGCTGGTCCACGAGATCAACCTCGGGGCGACCGCGATCGGCACCGGCCTCAACACCCCCGCGGGCTACCCCGAAGCAGTCCGGCACCACCTGTCGGACATCACCGGCCTGCCTCTGGTGACCGCCGGCAACCTCGTCGAGGCCACCCAGGACTGCGGAGCCTTCGTGCACCTGTCCGGAGTGCTCAAGCGCATCGCGGTCAAACTCTCCAAGAGCTGCAACGACCTTCGACTGCTCTCCTCCGGGCCTCGGGCAGGCCTCGGCGAGATCAACCTGCCACCAGTGCAGGCGGGTTCGAGCATCATGCCCGGCAAGGTCAACCCGGTGATCCCGGAAGTGGTCAACCAGGTCGCCTTCGAAGTCATCGGCAACGACGTCACCATCACCATGGCCGCCGAGGCCGGACAGCTCCAGCTCAACGCCTTCGAGCCGATTATCCTGCACTCCCTCTCCGAGAGCGTCACACACCTGCGGGCCGCCTGCCTGACCCTCGCGGAGCGGTGCGTCTCCGGCATCACCGCCAACACCGAACGGCTGCGGTCGATGGTGGAGAACTCCATCGGACTGGTCACGGCCCTCAACCCGCACATCGGCTACACCGCCGCAACGGAGATCGCCAAGGAGGCACTGGCTTCGGGACGGGCGGTAGGCGAACTCGTACTGGAGAAGGGGCTGTTGCCACCGGAACGACTGGCGGCACTGTTGCGCCCGGAGTACGTCGCGGGGGCGGGATCCGAGTGGAAACGACTGGCCAACGATCACGATTGAGTGGGCACGTTGTCGAACCGGGAGGGTGGCATCATCACGCCCAGGACACCGGCGCTCGTCAAGCCGCTGCGTTCGAACCGCTACTGCCGCTGGGCGAACGCGGTCCCATCCCCGACCTGCGCAGGCTCGTCAACGGCGTGATGTGGCGGTTCCGTACGGGGTAGTCGGGCAAATACCGACACCGAGGTCACATCGGTAAGCAGGCGCAGCAACGCGGTCGTGGCAACGACAGCGAGGATGCCCACCACTGTCGGGATCAGCGCGACGACGGCGCTGCGAAATGTCCACAGCAGGATGACCAGGACCAGGGGGGCGGTAACGATCTCGGCCCGGAGCAGGCCGCGCTTGCTGAGGCGTTCAGTCTCGGAGAGAACGGCGGTCTCACCTGCGGCAGCGACCCGCAGCGGGCCAATCCTCCGCGTGTACCGGGCGATTGCGTCGTCACCAGCAGAACGCACCGCTCGCTCGTCCCCACGGAACCGGACCAGCACCAAGGCGTGGTGCCTGTCGGAGGACCGAAACTCCTGGAGGCGGTACGGCCAGTAACCACGCACCCAGGCGGTGCGGGGATCGGCTGCGAGCCTGTCTGTCAGGGCCCGGCCGGTCTTCGCGGCCAGGGCCTCGTCGACCGAACCAGGAGCCTCGGCGAGCAGTACGAGGTGCGGATCCCCAGCGCCGAAACGGGACGCCAGCACGGAGTCGGCACGTGGAGATTCGGCCGACGCCGGCGTGAGAGTCTCGGGTGACAGCCGACCACCGATGCCCCGCGCGCACAGCTGGCCTGCGATTCCGGGGCTGAGGAGCATCGCAAAGCGCGGCAACACGAAAGTCGGTCGTGGGCGAGGGGCAGCGATGCGTGAGCGCTCGACGGATGATCTGCTCGGTGGGATGCGACCCTTGAGGGAGGTTCAGGGCGTAGAAGCAGTCCTATCGCCCGGTGCGGCGGTGGCATGACACTCTGCAAAACCCCGTGTCAGGCGTTCGCCAGAATCGGGCGACAGAGTCCCACAACGTCAATGAAGAGGATCCTGGCCGCCTGCTCCGGCCAGCCGCTGTCGGCCGAAAGCTCGTCCGAGATGGCGCTGAAGCCCATAGGTGCTGCGGTGAAGCGCGCCGGGCAGCGAGGGACACGCATGGTCTGCCCGACGCGCCGTAGGACTCGCGGGAGAGGCTAAGGAGAACCGGGGTTGGCGCGGCGTTTCCCCTGTCCTCTCAACGTCCGCGTGTGGCGGGTTCAGCAGTTGTTCTCTGAGTACCTGCCCGCAGACTTTTCAGAGGCATCGGGGGAAGCGCGTCAGCGCGGCTTCTTGAAGCCCACCGTCGTGGCGTCCTTCTTGGTGTAGATGGTCCCGTGTGTGTCCCTGTTGAAGTGGCCGACCTTGGCGACGGTGGGGGGAGTGTAGCGGTCCGGAAGTTGCGTGTTCCTGATCATTTTCTTTCCCTCTGGAGTGAACCGGAATGACGTCAAAAATTTTGCTGGCTTCATTCTGTGGTGTCTACTTGAGTGTTTCGATTTCCGCCACCCCCAGCCGACTTCACGCTTGAGTGCCCGACCCAGCCAGGACGTAAGCGCTCGACCAGTCCATATGCACATCGGGTGTGGCAGGAGACTCAAATGGGCGAGGCTCACCGGAACAAAGCATGCTGGGTTGAGAACGTCGACGCGACGTTCAGGAGCCTTGTGGGTCGCCCAGCCTCTGACCTGCCATTCCGTCCATCAGGGGCTGGATGGAATCGGTTCAGTGGACATCCATGCGGGGCGGGGTGGGGAACTTGACTCGTTATGTATGTCTGCTTCTAAGGATCGCTGTCGATTAGCGTATTATCGCATTTGAAATTCTCTTGCGGTATTCCGGGCCGCTGGTGGCGCGATATTAACCGTGCTCCGTTGCGTGATATTCCACCGGTGGTGCATGGTTTTGTGGTGGGCGTTGCGCTCCGGCCCAAGCGGCGATTAATCGGGGTCGCCAGCTGGTCGTCTGGTCTGTGGCAGGAATGGGGTTCTGGGGCGTAGCCGGTTCAGGGGCGGCGGTCGTTATGCGGGGCAGTGCGGGGCCCGCCCGTTGCCCGCGTGTTACGTGGTGCCGTCGCTACTGGGGGAGGTGTTGACAGGGCAGCCGCGTACCGGCCGGGGCCGGTGCGGGGCGGGGTGGACGCGGTGCCGGCGGCGCGGGCGCCGCCTTGATATTGGCGGTGAGGCATGTGCAATCGCTGAACGACAACCTTGTGGTCTTTCCGGACTCCCCAGGCGGCGCCTGGGCTCACGGCCGGGTCGGAGCCGGGGCGCCGCAGATGGTGGCCCATGCGTCCGGGCGGCCATGGCTGGCCGGCTCGTGGGCGGCGGAGGACATGGTGGTCGCCGAGGCGGGCCCGGTGCGGGTGGCAGTGTACGGCTCGGGCTCGATCACGCCGGATCGTCTGGCCGCGCTGATTTCCTCGGTACGCGACCTGCCAGACGTGGACCGGCTAGTCCGCCAACTTCCCGGCAGTGCGCACGTGGTGGCGTCGGTCCTCGGGAAGGTGCGGTTCCAAGGCACCGTCACCGGGACCCGCTGCGTGTTCACCGCCCGTCTGGACGACGTGCCGGTCGCCGGCGACCGGGCCGACGTGTTGGCCGCGATGACCGGTGCGGAGCCGGACGAGTACCTGCTCGCGGCGGGCGTGACCTACGGGATGTTCTTCACGCCGCTGAGCGAGCGCAGTTGGTGGCGGGGCGTGCACCAGGTGGCTGCGGACTCCTACCTGGTGATCCCGGGCAACGGCGCGGCCCGCACGGTGCGTTGGTGGTATCCGCCGGAGCCGAACCTACCCCTGGTGCGGGGCGCGGCCCGGGTGCGTGAGAGGTTGCGGGAGGCCGTGGCCGTGCGGCAATCCCATCGGGGCAGGTTGTCAGCGGATCTATCGGGCGGCATGGATTCCACATCGCTGTGCTTTCTCGCCGCTGAGCACCGCCCCGATCTGCTGACCTTTCGTTGGACCGGCGGCAGTGCGATCGACGACGACCCGCTGTACGCCGCCCAGGCCGAGCGGCTGCTGGAGCACGCCGAGCACCTGACAGTGCGGGACACCGATGCTCCGCCGTTGTTCGCCCCGCCGTACTGGGCGACCGATACGGAAGCCCCGCGGGCTACCACCCGGGGTATGAACGCGATCCGCGCCGGGATTCGGCTGCTGGTCGAGCACGGCGCCATTGTGCACCTGGCGGGGCACGGGGCCGACGAGCTGTTCACGGGCGGCGCAGCGTACCTGCACACGCTTTTTCGCCGCAGGCCGGTGACCGCCTTGCGGCAACTGCGTGCCCATCGAGCCCTGTCTGGCTGGCCGTTGGCCACCAGCCTGGCCGGGCTGCTGCGCGGGGGAGGGCTCGGCGCATGGTGGCGACGATGCGCCGACGACCTCGCCCGGCCCGCGCCGTTGCCCCCGGCCCCCGCCCTGGGCTGGGGGCAACGGGTTCCGGCGACGCCGTGGGCCACCCGGGACGCGGTGAGGACCACACAGACGATCTTCCACGACGTGGCGGAGCAGGCCGCCCCACTGGCACGGGACCGGGGGCAGCACGAGGCCCTCACCGCGCTGCGCAGCGCAGGGCCTGTGCTCCGGCTGATTGGCCGTGAGTACGCCGCCGAGGGCCTGCGCTTGGAGCTGCCCTACCTGGATGACCGGGTGGTCGAGGCTGTGCTGTCGGTCCTTCCCCACGAGCGCTACACACCCTGGCGGTACAAGCCGGTGCTGGCCGCGGCGATGCGCGGCCTTGTGCCCGACGTGATCCTGGACCGGTCCACCAAGGGCGACTGCGAGGAGCCCGTCGACCGGGCTCTACAGGAGCACGTTCCCGACCTGCTGGAGCTGTTCGCGGACTCGCTGCTTGCGCGCCGTGGCCTGATCGACGTGTCCATGCTGCGTACCACCTTGCTCACGCCGCCGCATACAGGGGACGTCTGGTCCGCCCAGCTGGAAGCGACGCTCGGCGCCGAGCTGTGGCTGCGGGAGATCGCGGGCCGCCCCGCCGGAACACCGACACCCGCCAGCATCGCCCGCCGTTCCCACCGTCTGCCCGAACCCGAGGAGACGCCATGACCAGTCCCCCGTGCGCGCTGCCGCCCCGCACCCGGCTGCCCCTGCACCGGCGCCTGCTGCCGCTGACCGCTGTGGCCATCGCGAGGCCGCTGGCCACACTGCCGGCCAGGTATCTGCGCGCCGTTCTGGAGACGCTGCGCGTCGGCGCCCGTCCGGGCACCGCCGCACAGGCGTCCGCGGCCCGGACCGCGGTCGTCGCGGTCAGCCTGCGCTGCGCCGTCCACAACTGCCTGCAGCGGTCGATCGCAACAGCCGTGCTGTGCCGCTTCAAGGGAGTGTGGCCCACCTGGCAGGCCGGCGTGCGTACGACACCGTTCACCGCCCACGCCTGGATCGAAGCCGACGGCCAGGTGATCGACGAACCGTACCCCGACGGCTACTACCGGCCGCTGCTCACCGTCGCCCCAAGCCAACCAAGTGAGCGGCCCGACAGCCGCTCCCACGCTCGGAGGACCCCATGACGCTCCGCCTGACCGCCGACACGCTAGCCACCGACACCGACGACGGCGCGGTGCTGCTAAGCCAGCGCACCGGGCACTACTGGCAGCTCAACCCGACCGGTGCCTACGCACTGCAGCGCCTGTTGGACGGCTGCACCACGGATCAAGTAGCCGAGGAGTTCACGACCCGGTTCGACATCGCACCGGCCCAAGCACGCGAGGACATCACGACGATGACCGAACAACTCCAGGCGTCCGGGCTGGTGGAGACCGGCTGACACCCGGACCCGGCCCGCAGCGCCCCGCGCGGCACCGGTCGTCCTGCCCTCAGCTTGCTCGTGCCGGCCCAGGCGGCGGGCTTCAAAGGAAGCGGTGCACGCGATGCTTCGACAGATGTGGACCCTGACCCGGGGGCAGCGGCACTCCCTGGGTGCCGCCTTGCTCCTCACCTTGATCGCGGCCGCCGTGGGCGTCGCGCAGCCCCTGGCCGCCAAGCACGTGGTCGACGCACTCACCGGACACCAACCGCTCCTCCTCTCCATCACCGTCCTCGTCCTGCTGTTGCTGGCCCATGCGCTGATCAGCGCTCTCGCCGCCTTCCTGCTGGAGCGCACAGGCGAGCGTTTCGTGCTGGGCATGCGCACCAGACTGTTCTCACACCTGCTGCGGATCCAGATGCAGGCCTTCGACCGCCTGCGCGTGGGCGACCTCATGGCTCGCGCCTCGACGGACGTGGCCGTCCTACGCGAGGCGCTGACGCACGTCTCCGTCCAGATCGCCACCAACCTGTGCGTCGCGCTCGGGAGCATCGGCGCCATGTTCGTGATGGATCCGGTCATGATGCTGCTCATCCTGAGCGTGCTGCTCGCTGGCAGCATCGTGATCAACGGCTTGGCGGCGAGGGTCGGCCGCGCGTCGACGACGCTGCAGACCGCCGTCGGCGCGATCTCCGCCGCATTGGAACGAGCACTGTCAGCTGTGCGCACCGTCCGGGCCAACCGCGCCGAACAACGAGAAATCGACCACCTCAGCACACTCGCCCAACGCGCCTACGACGCCGCGATGCGCAGCGCCCGGCTCACAGCGACGATCGCTCCCGCGGCCCAGATGGCCATCAACGCCGCGTTCGTACTGATCCTGCTGGTCGGTGCGGTCCGTGTCGACCAAGGGTCCCTCTCCCTCGGCGCTCTCGTCGCGATCCTGCTGTACGCCACCCAACTCGCGGGTCCCATCACCGAGTTGATGGAGGGCATCGCCTCGGTGAACGGGGCCAAAGGCGCCATCGAACGCGTCCAAGAGGTCTACGCGCTCCCCACCGAAGACAGCACTATCGTCGCGATCAGCCGCGACATGCCGTGGCGGCAACCGTCCCAGTGCCCACCCGCGACCGCCTCGTTGGAGATTCGCGATCTGCGGTTCGGGTACAGCCCCGACACACCGGTGCTCCGGGGACTGTCACTGACCGTTCCCCATCACGCGCTCGTCGCCCTGGTCGGCCCGTCCGGGGCCGGCAAGTCGACCACCTTCGCACTGATCAACCGGTTCTACGAGCCATGGAGCGGCAGCATGCGCATCGACGGGCAGCCCGCCACGGACCTCAGCCTCAATCAGTGGCGCTCGCACATCGGCTGGGTCGAACAGGACTGCCCGATCCTGCACGGCACATTGCGGGACAACCTCTGCTACGCCGCGCCAGATGCCACAGACGACAGCCTCTGGCGGGTCCTCGACCTCGTCAACCTCACCCAGAAGGTCCACCGCCTCTCGGCAGGATTGGCCACCGAGGTCGGCGAACATGGCCTGCGCCTGTCCAGCGGCGAACGCCAAAGGATCGCCATCGCCCGAGCGGTCCTGGCCCGTCCCCGGCTGCTGCTGATGGATGAACCCACCGCCCACCTCGACCCCGCCAACGAGGCAGTCCTGACGGACAACATGCACAACCTGCGGCAGGAATGCGCCCTTCTCGTCATCGCCCACCGGATGTCCACCATCGAAGCGGCCGACACCGTCGTCATGCTCGCGAACGGTACGGATCACGCCACGGGAACGTACGCCGAACTCCTCCGCACCAACCCGGAGTTTCAGCGACTCGTCGATAGCTCCACCAGCCTCAACGGGGCACGTCGCTCTCGGCAGCCGAGTGTGTCTGCAAGATCGCGTAAGTCCGTGACGTGAGCGTTCGCCTGCGGCGATCTCGGTGGTGAGAGGAGGACTTGCACGTCTACGTCGGCGAGCACGGCGTCGAATACGTCGGGGAACTTCCCGTTCCGCCGGAGCGATCGTCAGTCTCCGCCAGAGCGCCGACTTGGCGAAACGGCCGACACCCCGCGACTCATTGCTCACCGGCTCTCACCAGGGCGGATGAGGTTATCGGCAAGGGAAGAGTCACAGCACCGTACAGGGATGGCAGCAGCGACCGTTGTGGTGTCCGTCGAACACGACAACTCACCCGGATCGCGAGTGTGGGATGAAGCCCCTGCCCTGGAGTGTCATGGAGTTCGCGGGCGCGCGTGGTGCAGGCCTGCTCGACATCCTCAGTCAGCGAGGGCGCCCATGGGGTCCCAGGCGGGGAGGACGATCGGCGGTTGGTCGAGGGCGGCAGCCAGCTCCGGCGGCAGCGCGGAGCGCCGGACCGCGATCTCGAAGACATGTTCACCGAACCACGAGTCGTTCATGGTCCAGAAGCCCTTGTCGGCCTTCTCCTCACCCCAGCTGTTCTCCACCCGCCAGCGGCGCGGGCTCCCGTCCACCACGTCGACGCCGGTGAACAGCATCGCGTGGGTCATCCGCGTGTCGTGGTGCAGCAGCCGGGCGGCCTTGTCCATGGTGGAGGGGGCGTCGTAGACGGCCGCGTAGTCGAAGAGCCCGGCATCCCAGACGCCGACGTCCGCGCGCATCATCTTGGCCACGTCGCAGCCGAACCACACCGGCTCGCCACCGACGATGGCGTCCATGGCCAGCCGCTTCAGCAGCCCCATCTGCACGTTGAGATAGACCACCGGCGGGGCGTCCACGATATTGCCCAGGTACTCGACGGTGAAGGTGCGGCCGACCGGGCTCGACTCCCGCGGGTCGTGCACCAGGCAGACGTACTCGTCCAACGGGAGCTGCACATACGAGGCGACGAACTCTGCCGGAGTGAGCCAGCCGTCGCGGTGAAACTCCTTGCCCTCGTTCTCCCACTGCCACAGGAACCGCTGCGGAGGCGTGCCGAGGTGAATGCTGAGCACCCGATGGACGGCGGCCAGCACCTCCCGTTTGCGTTCCCGCTGCGCTTCGACTCCCTCGGTGGCCTGCCCGCGCAGGTCGCGGGCGCCCTGGCGGAGCAGGGTCTTCAGGGCCCGGTTCATCGCCCGGGTCGCGGAGGAGCTGTCGGTCTCCGGCATGGCCGACTTGGGTACCAGGCCGTGCTTGGCGACCAGCGCCACGAACATGTTCCACTGTCCGCCGTCACCGATCGGGTTCGCCAGTAGGTGCGCCACCGTGCGGTCGTCCACATCCCGGTCTGAGGTTTCGATGACCGCCTCGAGGAAGTGGTTCGCCCGCTCGAACTTGTCCCACCAGAGCAGGTAGTTCTGGGAGAACTCGAAGTCCTTCACGCCCAGCTTCCGCGCGGCGCCGACCCGGAGCAGGTTGAGCCCGGCGAACATCCAGCAGCGCCCGCTCTGCTTCTGGTTGGTGACCTTCCAGTCGTCCAGGTGGTGGGAGACCGAGTGGTCGATGCTGGTGAGGACCCGCCGGTCCAGGGCGACATCGTCCACCGGCGTCTGGGTGACAGCATTCTGCATCAGCCGATTCACCGGCCGGGCGGCGAACTCCTTCTCGAAGAGCTCAAGCTGATCTGGGGTCAAACTGCGGTCCATGGCCTGGCGGGAGTCATCGTTTCCGAAGGTCACAGCGGCCTGCCTCCAGTTCCCAGCGGTTCTCGAGAGGAGCGCGCCCTCACCGTCGCACGGCCATTCAGCCAGAGTCAACGGAGTATCGAAGGTGAGGCGCCACCGTCTCCAGAGGCTTCCCCGTCGGTCTGAGCCAGTTCATCATCGACGCCTGATCATGGCTGAACCACAAGCGGGTGATGGCGAACGCCGAGATACCGGGAACCCTGTGAGGTTCCAGAACGCGGCCATCTGCGATGACCTGGGCCCCTACGCTGCTCGCTCGTACTCGTTGATGAGGCCTCCGAGGATCGGTCGGCGTTTGATCCGCTCGTGGGAGCGGTCCGCGATGGGGTGGTCGGGGCGTGGCGGGCGCAGTTGTTGTCCGCGGTGAGGCCGCCGCCCGTTGTAGTGGTGGACGTATTCGTTCAGCGCGATGCGCAGATGCCGCTGCCCGAAGATCAGCATCCGGTCGGTGACTTCGGATCGAATGGCGCGCACGAATCGCTTGGTGTGCGCGTTGGCTTTTGGGCTTCGGGGTGGGATCTTCACGGCTTCGATGCCCGCTGCGGCCAGGACCGCATCGAACGCTGTGCTGAACTGGCCGGCCCGGTCTCGCACAAGGAACGTGAACTCGCCAGTGTGGTCGTCGAGATCGGCTATGAGGCTCCGGGTTTGCTGCGTGGTCCATGGGCCGTCCGGGCGATCGGTGACACCAAGGATGTGCAGGTAGCGGGTGCGGATTTCCACCGCGAAGAGTACGTAGATCCGCCTCGGCGTGATCGCGCAGTCGATGTGAGAGAAGTCGATGGCGAGCATGGTCGAGGCCTGGGTGGGGAGAGACTGCCGTCATGTCGTGTCGGTCTGGCGCTTGGGAGCTGGCGGTGTCTTCAGGCGCTTGAGGGCCCGGCGGATCGTTGAGGCGCCGACATGGTGGCCGGGCTTGAGTAGTTCGCCCTGGATGCGCTTGTATCCCCACGAGGCGTTGTCCAGGGCGAGTTGTTCGATGAGTGCGGCGATGCCGTGGTCGAGCGGCGGGTGGCCGCTGCGGTTGGGGTAGGTCCATTTTCGCGTCACCACGCGGCGATGCCAGCGCAGGATTGTTCCCGGTGTGACCAAGCGGCGTTGCCGGTGCGCCTTCGGCAGTAGCCGGACCGAAGCTGTGAGGATCGCGCGGTCGGTCCAGTCGAAGGGTGCCTTGGGGTTTGTGTGGCGCGGGATCGCGACTTCGTGGCGCAGCACCAGCAGCTCGATGTCCTTGGATGTGGAGGAACGGCACAGGAGCATCAGCGAGCCGAGCAGCCGGGCAAAGATCAGGTAGAGCAGACGTAGCGACACGGCCTGAGATCATTCCTGGCGGACGTGGTTACGACCATCGCTGCTGGTCATCGGGCAGGCCGAGTTCTGGAACCCGACAGGCCTTCGGAGTTGAGCGCATCCTGGACGGTTTGGAGGCGCTGATCGCACAGCGGGTGGGTCAGAACTGCTGACGCACTGACGGGAGTCGCCTCCAGTAGATGAGCGCGCAGCCCGGACGCAGCAGGGCCTCGGGGAAGCGGTGCCGCCGTTGCGTGGCAAGCGGGGTAGGCCCCAGCGGCGCGCTCGGCATCCGGCTGCTGATCATTCTGTTAGAGGTTCCAAGACGTCATGGGCGTTCAGGCGCGGACCAGGTCGTGTCAGTGCGTGGCCGCATACTGACGCCCATGCAGATAGCGGAGCACACACTCAAACGGGCCTGGCACAGGGATAGCCGCAGGCTCTGACCTGCTCGACGACGCTATGCTCCCGCCCACCGGCACATCACCCGATCAGTACGCACAGCGCGCAGGCGATCTTGGTGGCCTCTTCCTCGTCTTAGACGAAGACGGCACTGTGCGCGGCTACCACAGCCCCTACCAGGAGATTTTCGCCACCCAGGACCTCGACCAGGTGCTGTACTTCGCTGCCGAGGAAGCGGTCCGTAGTCTCGCCGAGCACACCGTGGCTCGCTCCCCGGGCCCCGGCCCGGTCACCAACCTCGTCACCGGGCAGGCCGAGATGCTGGACCAGCTCAACTCCGCATGGGGAAGTAGATTCCGCAGCGGCGGCATGGACGGTACGCAGACGGCACAGCCGTGCGGACACGATCCGCTGGAGCGCCTCGCTTGGATCGCTGGCGCATGGCGCGAGCAGGACCCCTACACCAACCTCGCTTTCTTCCGCGGCGAGGGCATCAGCGCCGAACAGATCGCCCTGCTCCACGGAGCCAACCCCGATCAGACCGCCACCGGGACACGTTTGTCGGACCTGCGCAGCATGGACGGCGCCGGCCGCGACTACTGGGAAATCGCCTGGGAGACCTTCTGCTTTGGGCAGGCAGGCGACTGGGCGTTCCTGATGTACCACGAGACGCCACCCGGCACCCGGGCCGACAGTGCGGCTCTCTCCCGGCTCGGAGTCACAGAGACCGTGCGGCTGGGCGCCTGCGCCGCGAAGGCCATCTACACCTTCGACTACACGCGCGACGGCCGCCGCATCGACGACGACTGGGGGGTGTTCGTCAACCAGCTGCACGCTGTCGGGCCTCCCCAGAGGCGCGCCGAGTCATGTGCCCAGTCTGCCTCCCCTCGGCGACAAGCCCGTTGGACAGCCTCAGTAGTGCCAGTGAGGGCGGCCGGATTCCATGCCGCAGGAGCGGTACCTTCCCGCGCCGCCGGGCTCGCCATGGTGTTCAAGCTCGTCGAGTCCGCCCAGGCCCGCTGGCGAGCCGTCAACGGCGCCCACCTCGTCGCCTTGGTCCGCGCCGGAGCCCGCTTCGAGCACGGCCTGCTGGTCGAACGCGACGAGGCGAAGGCGGCATGACGTGGACCGGTCCGGCAACGCCGAGTTGCCACCGGACCACTACCTCGATATCCGGGCACCCAATGCCTGGATGAACCAGTCGAACGCCGGTGCCTGGCTTTCCGGGGCCGACCAGCCGTTGATCACTGCGAGCAGCTGAAGGTACCGCTCCCTGCGAGGGTTATTCGCGGTCTCCAGCCGGGTCAACAGTCGGCGCCGAAGGTCGATGTCGTCGGGGCGGCCCAAGACGTGCGCGTACTGGGCCATGACCGCCGCGACGACCGGATCGGCCTGGGGTGAGCCAGGGGCGATGCCGGCTACCAGGGCTGGGCCGACCTGGTCACGGACCGCCGAGGCAGGGTCGCGGCGCAAGCACGTGGTGCCGCCCTGAGCGCGATCGGCCACATAGTGCTCGGCCATGCGGCGCATGTCGGCGCGGAAGTCCGGATCCTGGGACAGCTTGGCCAACTCCACCCACGCCTCGACCTGCTCGGCTTCGGGGTTGTCGGGAAGTTCGGGAGTCATCGACCGCGTGATCCCCCCGAATTCGGGGTTGGCATCCAGGCCACCGAAGGCGGTGTCGAGGAAATCGCCGATCAGACGTCGACGTTCGTCCTCGGAGAGCTTGGCCAGTTTGTGCATGAGATCCATCTCCTCAGGGGTGTACCCGCGCTTGGCCACCGTCGTCAGCACCGCGCGCCGCAGGCGCAGCATGCGGATCTGCACCGCCAGTGCTTCGGCGTGCGCCGCGGCGACCTCGGGAAGCGAGATCTCCCGGTCCACGACCTTCCGGATCGTGGGGAGATCCAGTCCCAGGTCGCGCAGCGTCCGCACGAGGTCCAAACGTGCGACGGCGTCGATGCCGTAGAGGCGGTAGCCGGCCGGGCTACGGTCAGTCGGCGGCACGATCCCGCAGTCGGAGTAGAACCTGATGGCCTTGACCGTCAGTCCGGTCCGCCGGGCCAGATCACCGATCGAGTAGAGCGTGTCGCCGTCCATGCCCTCACCCTCACGCCTCCCCCTACTGGAGACTCAAGCCCATCCGCCTGCCAGCAGCAAACCGCCCCACATCTACAAGTCTTGACAATTCCTCCGCTCATCACGAGAGGCCGCCATTCGGACCACCGACTGGCCCCTTCCGGTGATTGCCGGACGAATCGCGAGCGGAGCACACGTCGCAGGGGTACGGCGTCTCGGCAGCAGATGCCCCAGACTCGTGAGGAGATCAGCCGTGTACGCAGCCGTCAGACGGTACTCAGGGGTGACTGATTCGGCCGAGGCAGGGCGTCGGGTGAACGAGGGGTTCGTGCCGCTCATCCGTCAGATCCCCGGTCTCCTGGCCTACTACTGGGTCGACGCCGGGAACGGAGTCATGGTCTCGACCACCGTCTTCGAGAGCGAGGCAGGGGCCGAGGAATCGATCGAGAAGGCGGCGGCATTCGTGCGGGACAACCTTGCGTCACTGCTCCCCAACCCTCCCCAGGTCATGTCCGGCCAGGTCGTGGCTTCCGCATAGTGAAGACGCTCTGGCTACCGAGCCGATGCAGCGCGCCACCGACGGCGCGCTTGATGTCTTTGTCTCGGTCGCTCATCGGCAGCAGGCGCAAGGGGGCGAAGGTGTTGGTCGCGGCGAGATAGGCCAGGCGCAGCAGCACGACAGATCATGGTGCCGTCGAAGCCTTGAGCAGGTGAAGCTTTGACGCGATCGGCGGGCAGGCGGAAGATGGCGATCAAGGCCGCGACCAGGGCGGATGATTCATCGGCACCCGCAGAGCTGCGGTGCGCCCCACACGCTCCGCATGGACGAGGTCGTTGTCCGCCGCAGCGTCGGGGCGCGCCTTGATCGTTACAAGCGTGGCACGGACGCGGGCGTCGTCCACCAGGGCCTCTTCTGCATGGCGTGGCGGAACTGCCGATGGCCGTGGATACCCCGTCCAGGGTCCTCGGCTCGGCCATTCGCCGAGCCGAGGATCGGCGAGTGTCTCTTCGCGCCAGGGCCGCCAGGCACTGCGTTTCCGCGATCCTGGCGGAAGGCTGCCGCCGTCGAGGCGACGCCGGCGTGCGGGCCGCAGGGAAGGTCGTGACGCTCCTCGCCGAGTTCCGGGACACGGTCCAACGTGCGGTCATCGGCGGCTATCAGTGGGCGCTCATGCCGCCACCGGCTCCGCCACCGAAACCGGCTCCGCCACCGGCACCGAAACCGGCTCCGCCACCGGCACCGAAACCGGCTCCGCCACCGGCTCCGCCACCGAAACTGGCACCGCCACCGCCACCGGCTCCGAGACCGGCACCGAGACCGCCACCTAGCCCGGCTCCGATACCAGCACCGATGCTGTTGTTGCCGGGACTCACATCGATGGCGCCGGAGACGTTCATACGGTCGGGGACGAGGTTACCGAGCGAGCTTGGCGAGGTGAGGTTGACCGAAGGGCGGACCAGGTTGGGCTGTACGGAGATCTGCGCCGGGCCGGTCTGCTCGGACATCTGCGGCGGGGTGGTGGAAGTAGTGACATGCGGCGCCGTGATGGTGACGTGCGGCGGTGCCTTCGGCAGGATGACGTGGACGCGGTTGTTGCCGATGTTGAACCTGTGGATCGGGCGAAATTCGTTCTGGAAGAAGAAAACGTTGTGCCGGAAGAATTCGTGGTGCCGACGGAAGTCACACCGCACGATCTTGCGGATGATGATCACTCGGCCGTGGTCCTTCTTCACGATGACGACGACCGTCCGGTGGCCGAAGCGGCAGAATTCGTGTCCCCGCTCGACGATCACGATCACCCGTTGCCCCTTCAGGGCTGGGGTGGCGGCGGTCGGACCAGCCAGCGCCACACCGGCGGCTCCGGCGATGGCGGTCGCCACCATGACGGCGGCGCCGCGACGAAGGATGGGGGCGCTCATGTTTGCGGCCCTCCTTGGTTGAACGTTGTTGTAGATGGATGCGAGACGCTATGGCCGCGAGCCCGCGTCCGCTGTGTTGTCGCCAAGGGGGTTCTTTTGTCCCGCCGTGGCCTTGTGCGGATCGGTTCGGCCACTCATCCCGCCGTGCAGGGTATATCTGTTTATAGGCTAGCTATATGGGCTTACGCAGCTGTCACGAGGTATGTTCACGATTCATCCGAATCGAGAGTGCTCCTGGTCTCCTCCAGGCACCTTGGGGTGAGCGTTCTCCCCTGAGCTGGGGCAGTTCTGCTGACCACGCCAGGCGGCGCCAGCAGGTGGACGACGGGCACCATCGTGACGGCACTCACTGTCGGTGATCGGCGTCCTGCCGCGCCGCGGCCGCGGGCACCTGCCGCTGACGCGCGGTCGAATTCGCCGATGGGCGCCACTCGCGTCGCGATAGCCGGGCAACCCCACGGTGCGGGACGGGACGAACCCTGTGATCATTTCGAGGCTGACCAGGGCACTGACCAGCCAGGGAAGCGGGTTCGCCCGCCTGCGGCGGTCGTCGTGATCACACTTCCCGCGATGAACCGGAGCGCGCTGGGGGTCAAGGGGTCGCAGGTTCAAATCCTGTCGTCCCGACCAGCGTTTTCGCAGGTCGGAGGCCGTTTTCTCGAGGTCGAGGGAGCGGCCTTTTGGCTGTCCTGTGGTGTGGCGGTCGCAGTGTGGTCGCATCGGTTCTTGGGGTGTGGATGCGGTGGGCGAACTGATGTCCGCTGTGGGGGAGTAGAGGGTTTTGAGCGGGTTGGGGGACCGGGGTATGTGATCTCGGCGTGGTCGCAGCCAGTTGGGCCAATGGTGTCAGCTCAGATCGCGGTCGGCGGTGGTCAGGGACTGATCGACGGCGTCGCGGGCTGCCTGCTGGGTCAGGTGGCTGTAGAAGCCGCCGCGGCGCCTCTTCCGAACGCGACCGCCCAACCTGGGCATCCTTCCTGCGCCGCCAGGCCCACGGGATCCTGGCCTGCGACTTCTTCACCGTCACCACTCTCAATGGCGCGACCCTGTACGTCTTCGCCGTCATCGAGCACGGCAACCGCCGCGTCCGCATCCTCGGTGCGACGGCCCATCCCACCGCGGCCTGGCTCACCCAGGCCGCCCGGAACCTGGTGATGGACCTCCAAGACGCCGGCGCTACGGTCACGCATCTGATCAGGGACCGCGACAGCAAGTACACCGAGCGTTCGATGCCATCTTCGCCGCCGAAGACATCGAGATCGTCACCACCGGCATCCGCGTCCCCCGCATGAACTCGATCACGGAACGCTGGGTGCAGACCTGTAGGCGCGAGCTCCTCGACCGCACCTTGATCTGGAACCAGGCCCACCCGCCCCACGCGCCCGGCGAGTTCGAGTCGTTCTACAACGAGCACAGGCCGCACCGCGCCCTGCACAGCGCGGCGCCCCTGCGACCAGTGCCCGAACCGATCACGGACCGCGACCGACTCGATGTCCACTGACGTGATCGACTCGGCGGCATCCTCCACGAGTACGCACATGCTGCTTGACCCGTGAGGACGTAATAATCGGCACCCGCACGAGCGAACGATGACGTCCGGGAACCGCGCCGGTGCGAGCCTGTTCCACATCACGGTCCGGCGGATGCCTTCGTAGCCGGCCTCGTCCCGCCGCACCAGAATCCCCCCCGAAACCCGGGACTCGTCTGTGCCAGCTCATCGTTCGCACGCAGCGGCGTGCGCTTCGCGGTCGGCGGCGATGGCCAGGCAGATGCGGTCGCGAGCCAACGGCAGCGTGTCGAACCGGATCCCGGTGGCCTCCCGCACCGCATTGGCCAGGGCGGGAGCGACTGGGGTGAAGGGGCTCTCGCTCATCGACTTGGCCCCCAGTGGTCCGAGGACGTCGGCGGTATCGGCGAAGTACACCTCGGGCCGTGGCACGTCACCGAACGCGGGGATGTGGTAGTTGCGGAAGGTCGCCGTGGTGACGTGTCCGTCCTCGTCCAGCACCACCGACTCGTACATGGCCGCCCCGACGGCCTGCGCGATGCCGCCCTCGATCTGCCCGCGGCACTGCATCGGATTGACGACCCGACCGGCGTCGGCCGCGTGGACGCTCTGCAGAATCCTCAACTCGCCGGTCCCGGCATGCACCGCGACCCGGAACCCCTGGACGTTGAACGCAACCGAACGCGGGGAGCCCTCGCTCGACCCGGTCGCGTACAACTCCCGACCCGCGGCCCGGGAAGCCGCGATCTCGGCGAGCGGGACACGCACGTCGCCGCAGCGTACATGGTCGTCGTCGAGCTCACAGTCTGACGGTTCGCCACTGGCGCATGCGGCGCCCGCGGCGATGACGCGCTCACGCAGTGCCTTCGCGGCACGGGTGGCCGCCAGGCCCGCGACCACGATTCCGGTCGAGCCGAATGCGCCGGTGTCATGGCCGACGACGTCCGTGTCGGCGTGCACGATCCGGATCCGCTCGGGGCGCGTACCGAGCACGCTCGCGGCTAGCTGCCGATGCACGGTTGTCGTGCCCTGGCCGAATTCGGCCGTGCCGACGGCCAGTTGGTAGCGACCGTCGGCCAGCAGCGCGACCCGTGCATCGGCCCGATGTCCTCGTGGTGGGATCGTGTCGATCATCCCCAGCGCCATGCCCTGTCCGACGAGCCACTCTTCTCCCGGCGGCGCCTGCACGTCGTTGCCGCGTCGCAGCGCCTCGCCGACGATGGCCAGGCACTGGCCCAGGCCGTAGCTGCCGATTTCGACATCGTCCGGCTCCGTACTGATACTCACCATGTGATCGCCTGGCCGAATCACGTTGTGTTCCCGGAAGGCGACCGGGTCCATGCCGAGCGCGCGGGCGAGTTCGTCCATCGCCGACTCGACGGCGAAGATCGTCTGGCTGAGCCCGTATCCGCGGAAGGCCCCGGAGGGCACGGTGTTGGTGTACACGGCGTAGCCGTCGACCTTCTTGTTGGCGCAGCGGTAGACGGCGATCGACTCGTTGCAGCCGTGGATCACGGTGCTGGCGTGGTTGCCGTACGCGCCTGTGTTGGACACGACCCGCAGTTGCAGTGCCGTGAGCGTTCCGTCGCGCCGTGCGCTGGCTTTGACGCGCACGCTGACCGGATGGCGGGTGACGGTGCCGGTGAACTGCTCCTCACGCGTGAACTCCAACTGCACGGGCCGCCGGGTGCGCAGTGCCGCGAGTGCGACCACGTCCTCGGTGAGCATCTCCTGTTTGGCTCCGAAGCCGCCGCCGACGCGGTGGCACAGCACCCGTACCTTCTCCGGGGGCAGGTCGAAGAGGGTGCACAGCGCGTTCCTGGTGAGGAACGGCACCTGACTGCTCGTCTGCACGGTGAGTCGACCGGATTCGTCCAGCCAGGCGATCGAGGCGTGTGTCTCAAGGTGCGCGTGCTGGATGCGCTGGCTGACGTAGGTGTGTTCCTGGACGACGTCGGCCTTCACGAAGGCCGCCTCGACGTCGCCGATGTCCCCGTGCACCTCGGTGGCGATGTTGCGCTCGGCATCCGCGATGTCCTGCCCCGGCCCCTTGTCGCCGTGCAGCACGGGAGAGCCGGGCGCCATCGCCTCCTCGGGGTCGAAGACCGCAGGCAGCACTTCGTAGGTGACGACCAGCCTGCGGCAGCCCTCCTCCGCGGCGGCCACGGTGTCGGCCACCACTGCCGCGACCCGCTGCCCGCGGAAGCGAACGACGTCGTCGAAGAGCAGCGTGTCAGCGGGGTCGAACCTGGGGTCCTCGTGCCGTCCGGTCGAGTACAGCCGTGGCGGCGAGTCTTCGTGGCTGAACACCGCCCGCACGCCGGGAACGGCACGTGCGGCGCTCGTGTCGATCGCCGTGATCCGGGCGTGGGCGTGCGGCGAGCGCAACAGCTTCATGTGCAACAGGCCGTCGATGTGAACGTCCAAGGTGTAGCGGGCCGTTCCGGTCACCACCTGCGGCCCCGCAGGTGCCGGCAGGTTCCGCCCGAACGGCTGCCCTCCCGGACCTTCTTCGACCCGCACGACCCCATGGATGGCATCCTCGATCGAACGGTATCCGGTGCACCGGCACAGGTTCCCTTTCAGAGCCCTGGCGAGGTCCTGCCGCTGACCGGGGTCGAGACCGGCCACCGTCATGATCAGGCCTGCGGTGCAGAAGCCGCACTGGAATCCCTGCGCCGACAGGAAGTCCCGCTGTACCGGATGCAACTCCCCGTCACCGGCGAGCCCTTCGATCGTCGTCACCCGATGGCCGTCCGCGCGGAGTGCGGGAAACAGGCAGCTGTGCACGGGCCGTCCGTCGACGTGCACGGTGCACGCACCGCAGTCACCCGCATCGCAGCCCTTCTTCACACCGAACCAGCCGAGTTCCCGCAGGTATGTGCGCAGGCACTGCCCGGGGTGCGGCTGAGCGCTGAAAACCTGGCCGTTCACCTCGACCCTCATCGCCGTCCCCCCTCCTCCCGTTGCGACAACTCGGACCGGATCTCCTCGGCGAACCGGAGCGTCATACGCCGCCGCCAAGCCGGCGCTCCGTGCACGTCCCGGTGGTAGAGCTCCGGAGGGATGGCCTGTTCCACGGCGGCGAAAAGCTCGGCCGACGCAGGCAGCCCGTGAAACGCCAGCCGGACCGGGCGGACGGTGGAGGCGGTCACCGTCAGGACGAACGAACCATCGTCAGACGACCGCCTGCCGATGACCAGCGCCGCGGAACGGCCGTACGGCGTCAGCGAGATCCAGCGGAAGGCGGAATGGCAGCGCAGCGCGGAAGCCGGGAGGGTGACCGAGCGCAGCAGCTCACCAGGTGCCAGCACGTTGCGCTGCGGACCGGTGACGAAGTCAGCGGCCGAGACCTGCCGCTCTCCGCCGTCGGGCGTCCAGATCGCGCAGATGCCGTCGAGTGACGCGGTGAGCGAGATCATCGGGCCCGCGGGCAGCGACAGGCACAGATTGCCACCCACCGTCGCCTCGTTCCAGATCTTGAACGAACCCAGCAGCGCCTGACGGCACTGGCCGATCAGGGGGACCGCGGTCCACTCCGCTGGCGTCCTGATCTCGAAGAGCTGTGCCAGCGTGCAGGTAGCGGCGATCTCCAGCCCGTGTGCGTCGACCCGGAATGGGGGCCAGCCGAAACCCCTCAGATCGATGAGCCGGCGCAACTGTGGCTGCGGTTCGGAGAACAGCCACGTACCACCGGCAAGCCACGCGTCGCCCGGCTGCCACGTCGCCTGATCCGCACGCGTGGGCATCTCGACGACCGAGGTGATGGTGTTCAGATCCATCCGGCACCGCCGGGGGGTACGGAAGGGAAGGCCGTCAGTACGGGTGGTGGTTCGGTTTGTCCGTCCATGCCTGGTAGGCATGGGCGCCCAACTCGGGGTAGACCTGCTCGACGGTGATGCTCCGCTGGTCCGGGGGCTGCTGGAAGTCCTCGTACTGGAACGCGTCGCTGAACCCGATCTCCTCGGTGGCATTCCAGTCGCAGCTGTAGTAAACGGCGCCGATCCACGACCAGTAGATGGCGCTCATGCACATCGGACAGGGTGCGCCGCTGGTGTAGATCGAGCACCCCTGGAGCATGCGAGCACGCTCCGGCAGGGTGTCCGGGGGCCCCTCGGGGCGGGGCACCAACTCCAGCGTGTACTCATTCTGATGCTCTTCGGAGACTGTGGGCGCATCGGGGTTGAGGAGTTGAATCGCCTTCCGGATGGCTTCCACTTCGCCATGTGCGGTCGGATCTGCCGTCAGCAGGACGCGGTTCTGTCCGCGAGCGATGACCTCACTGTCGCGGGTGATCACCGCCCCGAACGGGCCGCCCCAGCCCTTCTCGACAGACTCGGTGGCCAACGCGACGGCCTCAGCCATGAATTCCCTTTGCCCCATGGTCAGCGCCTCCGATCAGAGCGTCGCGCGTGATCCCCGATGTGAAGAGGCCGATGTGAAAAACTGGGAGAAGCTTCAATATTCATGAGCGGAAATTTGTCGGAAATTTTTCTTCGCAGATTAGTCTAGTGAGGGTGAGTTCCCGTGCAAACCGTGGCTCCCATAGCGACACCGCGACCGTTGTGACGTCGCAGAAGGTTCGTGCGGGCCGCGAAGACGACTACCAGCGGTGGCAGGATCGGACGAACGAGACCGCACGAGGCTTCGAAGGGTTCGAGGGGACGGAGCAGTACCCGCCGAGTTCCACCGGGGAAAACGAGTGGGTAGTCGTATTCCGCTTTTCCCACCTGGTTCCGCTGACAGCGTGGTTGGATTCCGGTGCGCGCCGTGAGCTGATCGAACAATGACGTGCCCTGTTCGAGGAGCCGCCAACCTAGGAAGCCGAGGGTGGCGAGTCGGGCGATCCGTGCGAGAGTGAGCATGCTGTTCAGCATGGGTGGCGGGACGCATGCCCTCTCGGGAAACGCTGCGTGTACACACGATGGTGGAAGGGGCGCAGGCATGGGGGCTGACACGACGTCGCCAGTTGCTGCCGTGGTGGTCATCCTCGATGGCCGTGTCCTGCTGGTCCGCCGCGCGGTCGAGCTGCCGTATCGAGACCTGGCGCTTCGGTAGATGAGCATGGCTCGACCAAACAGGGTCTTCAAAGTTGAGCGGCGTGGAGGTGTCCGCGGGCTCGGCGGGTGGTGACGCAGCGTGTGCGCGGGCGTTGATTGTCGGAGTTGCGAAAGCCAAACGCGTTGCGGGCGACGAGCTTGATCAACGGGTAAGGCCGCCCGTCCTCCTCCTCGCGCGTGGCCAGCCACGCGCTCTGCTCGGGCCTGACCCGGAACCCAGTGTCCCCTCATCCCCAGCGGCGGGACGATCAGCTCTTCCGCGACTCCTCCAGGTAAGCGCGCGCCAGCGCACCGGCGCGCGTGAACCAGTCGGCGAGTACGGCGATCTCGTCCGGCGTGTGGTCCGCGAAGAGCTCCGCGAGGCGCGCGTAGTACGGCTCGTAGACGGCCCGCACGCGCTCGGCGGCGGCTGGGACGGCGGCGACGCGCACCCGGCGCCGGTCGGCGGGGTCCGGCTGCCGGGTCACGAACTCGCCGCGTTCCAGGCGGTTGAGGATGCCGGTCACCGCCCCCGTCGTGACGTGTGCGCGCCCGGCCAGGTCGCCAGCGGTGACCGGGGCGTCCCCGGCTTGCAGGACGTACGCGAAGCAGATGAGGTCCGTGACGCTCAGACCCAGGTTCCGGGCGAACTCCTGCTGGCCGACGATGCTCGTCGCGATGAGGTCGTCCATCGCGTTGATCGCGTCCGAGGCGGAGGCGGCGGGGCGGGGCTTGCCCTTCATTGAAATTCCCTTAGCGTATAAGATAAATTCCTCACTTGCTAAGACATCATAGGTACGGCATCCGTGGCGTTGCCACGGCATGCCGTGGCACAGCCCAGCGGGCGCGAGGAGGCAGGCACGTGAGCGGACATCAGCACGACGAGGGCCACACCGTCGCCGGATGGACCGGTAGCGCCGTCGCCACGGTCGGGGCCGCGGTCACCGGCGCGGGCATCTGCGGCTGGCGCCCGGGGACCTGGTTGGGGCTCGGCGTCATTGCTGCGGCGGTGCTGGTCACCTGGGGCCTACACCTCGCAGGCTGGGGCAAACCGCCCGGCCCACGGCCTGCCGACCAGTGGGGCTTGAAGGTCCGGGACCGCGCCGCGCGCGGAGGGCACGCGGGCTGCCTCGGGTGCCGGCTGGCCGGACGGCGCGGCGTTGCGGTGCGCACGGGCGCCGCGCCCAAGCCCGCCGTCACCACCCCTCGTACGGGTTCTCCGGCCGACCTGTCGTCCTGACGAATGCCGCGTCGAGCGCCGGGCGTGCCTGGTCGGAGCCTGGCTGGGTCTTCGACCTGATGCCCACCAAGGTCCGCCCCGTGATCGCAAGGGAACCGGCAGGCCGGTGACCCTTGCCGGGGGTGCGCGCAGCCGGTTCCTCGGTCATGTCCAGCCGACTCGGCTTCCCACGTATGAAGTGCGCCTGAGGCACCCGTGCCAGCACCGGAAGCGAGCAACCAGCGACGAGGGCCCGCCAACACCTGGCCGACGTAGGTCAGGGACGTCGTCGACGCCGTGCGATAGCCGCGTCGTGCGTCGGGGATCACGCGTGTCCTGCGGCTCTACTGGGAGAATGCGTATGTCCGGACGGGGTCGAGGTGCAGTTCGTAGGGTCCGAAGCAGTCGGCTGCGAGCGTCGCGACCGGAGCTCCGCAGGGACAGGCTCGGTTGAGTCCCTCGTTGCCCGTCGGTCCGCAGCACCCGCTGCTGTTCTCCCAGTTGGGCAGGGGCTGAAGGCCGGACGCGTCCTCGGGGTGTATCACCACAGTGTCCCGGCTGCCCGCGGAGATGACGAAGCCCTCGTCACCGCAGACCAAAGGTCCGCGGGGCTGAGCCGGCTTCGGGTTCTCCTGATCGTCCTGTATCACATAGGGAGGCCCCCAGGGCTCGGGGTCGATCGCGTAGTGCCCCTGCGGGATGGTCGCAGGTGCCCGACGTGTCCGCTTATCCCGGTCGTGTTCGCCAACTGAGGGGTCAGGGACTGCCGGGAGCTCCACCAGGTTCGATGTGATCGCGGCGCCGCACTTGGAGCAGAGGAACACGGTCATCTCCTCGTTGTAGTGCTCCGGACTGCTCCTTTGCATCCTCCTTTCGCTGCGTGGGGTCGATGCGAGTGACGACGCTGTGGACGTAGGGCATGCCGAGGGCGCAGTTGACGGATCCCCAGTTGCAGCGAATGGTGGCCGTGAGCGGGAAGTACCACTATGACCGTGGCTACTTCGATCAGCACTGGGCGAAGGTGAGCTCGGATCCCGTGGTGATCGTGCGGACCGTTCTCGCTGACGGTGTCGTAGCGGGGTACGCGGCCGTGTTTGGGTCGCCGAGCGTGCGTGAGGTCACGTATGCCTTGGGGCGGCCTTACTGGGGGCATGGCATTGCCACCGCAGCACTCGCCGAGCTGATCAAGCTGGAGCCTGCCCTGGTAAGGCTGCGAGCGCTACCTGATCGGCACCGGCCCGGAGTTGGACCGGTGCGGCGCGGGTGAGGTCAGGCTGGCGGCGAAGACTGCCGAACAACCTCCCCTGATGGGGCGTCCTTAGGACTCTCGTGTCACATCTTGGGACTCCGATTCAGGAGTCCGCTGGGCTGTCCTCGATGTCGGAGATGAGCTTGGTACTCAGATCGCTCTGCACCGCCAGCTGGGTGTGCCCGGCGTCCGGGCCGGTGCCCCAGGTGAGGGTGACCGTGGTGAACAGGTGCCCGGCACCGGAATCGAAGTAGCGCACTTCCCAGTGGGTGGGCACGTCCTGGGCGCGTAGGACGCCATCGGCGTGGTTGACCTCCTCCCAGGCGGCCAGGCGTTGCCGGAGGTCCTCCGTGAGGTAGTGGGCGCGCAGGCGCTCCGGCAGATCGTCGGTGCCGTCGGTGACGGCGTCGATATAGGCCCCGTAGAAGTCGGCCACCCGGTCCACTGCAGAGTCCGGGCTTCCGCCGCGGGTGGTGTTGTCCTGCGCTGTGATCGACTGGTTGTCCGGCATGGATTCCCCCCCTGGGACAATGCTGTTGAGTCCCCGCTCTTGGTGCATTCTTTCCAGCCCTACCGAAAACATTCCCAGACGTCAGTTCCCCTGATTATCCGGTCATCCGGGACGAGGCGCCGCCACTTCCGGCCGTGGAGTGGTGTCGGGGGTGATGGAGCGCGTCGGGTGGGTGGCCGTGCGCCTGGCAGGGGATCCCGCGCCGAGACGACGCCCGTGTCGTGGGCGGTCTCGCGCGGAGATGCTGAGCGTGGCCTGACGTCCTCACTGCGGTGGCTCGTGGTGCGTGACGGTGTAGGTGCGGGTGTATTCCTCTATCGGGCGGCCAGCTGCCTCTGCGTATGCGGCACGGGCTTGGATGTCGGCTTCCGTCAGCTCCGGATGCACCGTGGGCCGCCAGGGGATCGCGAACGACGGCAAGGTGCCCGGAACCGGCCATACCGGCGCGTCATTCGGTCACCGGTGCAGGGAGGGCATGGAGGTGGCTGTGCATCGGTCGTAGCGTCCTGTCGCTGCCGTAACGCCAGGAGCACACGGTTACTTTGGTAGGTGCGGTGGCGAGGGGGATCAACCAGTTGAACAAGCATTACGTGAAAGGTGCCGTGGCCGCTTCGGCTGCGGCGCTCGCGCTTGTTGGCACGTGTATCGGTACCGCGCAGGCGGCTCCGGCGACGTACAGCTTCAGCGCCGTGCAGGTGACCGCTCCGGAGACGGTGTCGGTCGTTTCGGACGATGCGGTGGCCACCTGCACATCAACCAGCGTGTCGTCACGCGCACCAGCGAGTGCGAGGACATCAATGCCGGCGTCAACCTGCTGCGTAACGGTAAGCCGGTGGGTTCGGCCAGGTTCGGGATCAAGCACTCGATGACGTTGAACATGTCCTCCAGGTCGTGGTCGGAGACGTTCCAGGTGGGCAAGGCCACTTTGGTGAACGCCTCTGGGGTGGAGATGGTGGTGACCGCCACCGCCGGGGGGACGACGAAGGCGTCGCTGTCCTTCCCGGAGAGCCACCTCCTCGGCTCGCCGGCGAACGGGACGGTGAAGTACACCGACAGCGTCGTCAAGTTCCGCACGAACTTGACCCACACCACCTACACCTACCGGTTCACCAAGCCGGGCTTCACGCCAGGTGGGTTCTCGTACCAGTCGGCGAACCATCGCTGCGACGACATGTTCGTGAGCAAGACCGGCAAGCGTCCGCCGCGTGTGGCTGGGTGTGTGTTCCCCACAGCCCCCACCGAGATCAGCATGGCGGGCCTGCCGAACATCGCCCAAGGCATCCGCGACCTGCGTGCCCACGACGGTCACGTCGGTGACCCGAACGGCGGCAGCCCGCTGCACATGATGACCGACGAGACGACGGCCAATCACAACCGGCAGGCAGTGCGGGAAGGCGACTCCGCCACCCGCGATGCAACGCGTCGGCCGTACCTCGTGCGACGAGTACCCGTTCGCCTCGACCTACGAGGGCGGCACCCATCTTCCCGCCAACCAGCGGGAAATCTCGCGGGTACTGCCCGGTGAGAACAAGAGCCAAGGCGGGCGGATCACCACGTTCAAGAAGCGCTACCGCGTCTTGGACGGCGACCCGTTCTACGTCATCGCCTGACCCACACCCGATAGGTTGACGGCTCCCGCCCCCGATGAAGGGGGCGGGAGCCGCGGCTTGTTCAAGGGGAGGACGCAGCGTGCCGCAACCACTCTCCACCCAGCAGTTCCGCTTCCACGCGGCCTACCACCAGTTCGCCATGGCCGGGGCCGTCCCCGACGGCGAGTTCTGCAACCCGATCCCGGAACCGCCCTTCGCCCCGCCTGTCAGTGAGCAAAACGCCTGGTATGGACGATGGCTGACGGTCTGTACGCGCACGTCACAACAGGGGTGCAGTACGGGGACGTTGACGTGACCTGCCACCTCCACACTAACGAGCCAGCGTTGGACATCGCCGCCTGGAATGACGTCGTGGAGTTCAGCATGCTCTTCGACGAAGGCGGCCTGCTGCTCACCTCACCCGACGACAACGAAGACACCGTCGACCTACCCGGAAACGAGGACGGCGCCCGCTGGTGGCGCCTGCGACTCCACGTCCGCGGCCGCGACGAGACCCCCACCCAGGTCTACGCCAACGACGGCGACGACGTCATCGAAGGACACCTCATCCAACTCTGGCCCGCCCCAAGGGACGTTGAGGTCCGCCACACGCTCACCGACCAGTTGGGACTCTCCGCGCGCACCCCGTACCAGCCGGATCCCGAACTGGTCGGCTCGTGGCCGATGCTGTTGAACAACCAATGCCACTCCCTCAGCCTGCGCATCGGTGTGGATACCCCGGTGCCAGAGGCTGGCGAGGGCGTTCTGACGGTCTCGGCTGATCGCAGTGCGGCCCGGATCGCCAACCGCGGGCAAGGCGATCGGAAGGTGTACGGCAACGTCACCAGCTACCGGCAACGACCGCCGTCTTCCCCTGGCGACTGGGAGCAGATCATCGAGTTCAGCATGGAAGGCGACACCGACCAGCTCTTCTTCGAACCTGACAACGACCCCAACAGCGGCAACTGGGCCGTGCTGCCCCCGCCGACCGGCGAAGAGCGCTGGCGGCTGGCCGTACACATCCGCGGGCGCGACAGCGCGAGCCGCGAGGAGGAATACGAGGTCCTCGCCTGGCCAGCCCCCTACGCGGAGACCGTGGTCCACCACGGCGGACAGTGACAACACGTGTGCAGCGACGGCGGCACTCTGGAGGGCGGTTCACCCGTGAGCCTTTCCACCGGACTGCTGTATGTAACGGACTCCGCCTTCTGGATCACCGAGCCGACCAGCGAGGAGGTCCCGGCGGGGGGGTAGCGGCGGTAATGGCCTGGTCTGGGTCGGGCACGGCAGTGCCACCATCGCCACCGGCGTGAACTGCGGCCCCGTCAAAGTCACCGTCGACGCCCAGGCCCACGAGCCCATCCTGGACCTGGGGGAGTGGGACGAGGTGGTCGAGGTCAGTAGCCACTTCGACACCAATGAAGCCGACCTGGAAAGCCTGGGCGGAGCCATCGAAGACGAACTGGAAGAGATGCCCATCTCCGCCGCTGGTCCCGGCTGGTACCGCTTGCGCATCCACGCCCGCGGCCGCGACCAAGGTGCCGAAGCCATCGACCTCGACATCAACGACGACCCGGTCGAGGACTACCTGATCCAGTCCTGGCCAGCACCCCAGGCACCAGAAATCCACCACAAGTTGACCGACGCCCACGGAGCCGAAGTCCGCGCCCGAACGAAGACCTTGCGTTTCGGTCGGCCCGGCTGCTGACGGCCAGCGGTTCCCCTCGGCTCGGCCACACAGGCCGAGGGGAACCGCACCGTGCGGCGCCGTTGAGGTTCCGCGGGTGCCTTTCAACTACGTCGGGGCTCGACTGATTTTGCCGGTCTGGACCTCACTGACCACCGGCCGGCCGACTATGCCGGCAAGCGGAAGCTGCTGGCCATTCTCCCGACCGTGGATTCGCCCACTGGGACCGACGCCGTCCGCAAGCTCAACGCGTCCGCCGCCGGGCTGACGAACACGGTGGTCCTGTGTGTCCGCCGACCTCCCCTTCGCCCAGTCGCGCTTGTGCAAAGGTGAGGGACTGAGCGATGTGGTCACCCTGTCCACTCTGCGTGACAGTGAGTTCCAGACGAATTACGGTGTGGCGATCACAACCAGCCCGCTGGCCGGCCTGGCCGGCCTGGCCGCGCCGGCCGTCGTGGTAGTGGACGAGAAGAACAAGGTCATACATGCGGAACTGGCCGAAGAGATCCAGGCCGGCCCCAACTACGACGCGGCCATCGCTGCCCTGAGCTAGTGCCGCAACAGGCAACGTTTGCCCTGTAGTTCGCGGCGCGCGCTGACTGATTTCCGAACGCGGCCGGGACCGTGCGTTCGTACGCGTCGAGTCACGCGTCCAGTTGTGCGCGAATGAGCGTGTCGAGTCGCTGCCATGCCGGGGACGAGGCGTTGATCGTGCCCTGGATGAGGGCGGGGATCTCGGAGGCTGCATCCAGCTCGGGCAGTTCGTCCGGTCTGTAGCGTTCCCGGGTCGCCTCGACGATCCGGCGGGCGAGGTCGTCGATGCAGGGATCGTCGGCGTCGAGGTCGTGCGCGTGGTCGTAGTCAAGGAAGAGCTGCCGTCGCGCCGAGTCGGCAAGGATCTCGGCTTGGTCGTGAAACAGTGTGATCGCGCGGTCTGGGTGGGTGGCGAACACGAGGATCCACAGGTCGCGTTGCAGGTCCACCCATCGAGGCGTGAATCCCCAGCGGGCCAGGTGCTCCAGATGGACACCGACCTCGGTGGGCAGCGGTGCCAGATGCCCGGCGGCGAGCTGACGCAGACGGCCTTGCGTTGCCCGCAGACCACGGATGCGGGCGGTGAGCTCGTCGTCCATTTCGCGAAGCGCCTGCTGTAACTCCTCGTCGGTCGCTGATCTCAGGTCCCGGATATGGGCCAGGGGAACGCCGGCTTCGGCGAGCGTCCGGATCTTGATCAGCTCGATGGCGTCGTTCGCGCCGTACCGCCGGTAGCCGGACGCATCGCGGTCGGGCTCAGGGAGCAGTCCCTTGTCGTGATAGACGCGGATGGTCTTGATCGACACTCCTACGTACCTGGCCAGCTGCCCGATGGTGATCACCTCGCTATCGTCCCACTTGACCTTTCCCCTGGGGCAGGGTTGCAGCATGGCGTCATGGCGAACACGAGTATCGATCGGGAGACCCTGCGTGAGCTGGCCGATGAGGGCAACGAGACCGCTTTGGACCGGCTGGCCGACCTCGCCGACGCAGCCGGCGACCTCGGGGAGCTGAGCGAGCTGTTGGACGAGGGATCCATGCACGCTGGGTTCCTGCTGACTCGACGCGCGGTGGCGACCAGGGACCTGCGCGAGCTGCAACGGATCTCCGACGCCGGGTACGACGAGGCCGGGAAGGAGCTGGACCGGCTGGTGAAGGCACCGGCCGACGGGCATCGAGATTGAGGATCCCACCGGCCGCTGCAGCCACGCCCAAGGCCGCGGCCACCGAGTTCAGCTCGCGGCTGGCGTGCTCGGGCCAGAATGTCGGTGTGGACGGCGCGGGACGCGGGGGTGCTGTAACCGGCCCGTGGCCAGCGCCCGCTTGATCGGTCGCCCGGCGCTGGGCGGCCGCCTTGCCCACCCCGTCGCCCCAGGCGGCAGACTACCCAAGGCGGCCAGAGGCGCGGGGAACTGCGCGAGCAACCACGAAGTACCCCAGCCGCCAACGAAACACCAACAAACCACCATGCCGACGACCGGCGCCTACGCGCCGTCGTCGACCGGGCCAACGTTGCCTAATTCCTTGTTAACGGTGCCACGAGGAGCTGTGAGCCTTGCGGTGCTGTTCGAACTGGACCGTGATGTCTAAACGTTGCCTGGCGACTGACGCCTCGCATCAGAGCGGCGGACGGTCCGGCGGATCTCGTGGTGGCGGTCGCGTGGGCACCGGGCGGATACCTTCGGCGAACACGGCGTTGATGCCTCCGCATAGAGCGGTGACGCTCGGTGCCTTCGCGGCCGCCACCACGTCAACACCCGTCGCGTGATCGCTCGTTGGTGTTGGTGGTGCGAGCCCGTCGCACGGTGACCTCTTGATACGCCCGAGCCGTTCGAGCTCCGGCTTAGACCGAGGCCCGTGGGGTGAGCTGGCGCCACGAACGGCTGCTGAGGTGGCGGACCGGCCATGGGGTCGAGTCCTTGAATTAGGTCGCTGCGTGGCCCGCATGCGCTCGTGACCAGCGCAAACAGTCAACACTCAGGGGAGGAGCAACTTGATCTACTGCGGAATCGACTGGGCCGAACGAACTCACGACGTCGCCCTCGTCGACGACTCCGGCCAGCTGCTGGCCAAGCGGCACATCGCCGATGACGCGGCCGGCTACCGGATCCTGCTGGACCTGCTCGCCGAATACGGCGACACCGAGGACAACCCAATTCCGGTGGCGATCGAGACCTCCCGGGGCCTGCTGGTGGCGGTACTGCGGACCGGCAAGCGGCAGGTCTTCGCGATCAACCCGATGGCTGCCGCCCGCTACCGCGACCGCCACAGCGTCTCCCGCAAGAAGTCGGACCCCGGCGACGCCCTTGTGCTGGCGAACATCCTCCGCACCGACATGCACGCCCACCGCCCCCTGCCCCAGGACAGCGACCTGGCCCAGGCCCTCGCCGTCCTCGCCCGCGCCCAGCAGGACGCGACGTGGAACAAGCAACAGTGCGCCAACCAGCTCCGGTCCTTGCTCCGTGAGTACTACCCGGCCGCTCTGGACGCCTTCGCCAAGTGGAACAACGGCCTGTGCCGGCCCGAGGCCCGCGAACTCCTCAAGACCGCCCCCACCCCCACCAGGGCCGCCCGGCTGACCCGCACGCAGATCCAGGCCGCCCTCAAACGCGCTGGCCGCAAGCGAGGCATCGAAGCCGAGGCCGAACGGCTCCGCGAGGTCTTCCGCGCCGAGTGGGCCCACCAGCCGCCGCTCGTCGAGGACGCGCTCGGCAAGCAGATGCTGGCCCTGCTGGTCCAACTGGAGGCTGCCTGCACCGCAGCCGACGACCTCGCCGAGGCGGTCGAGGAGGCTTTCCCTCAGCACCCGGACGCTGACGTGATCCTCAGCTTCCCTGGTCTCGGCGTCCAGCTCGGCGCCCGGGTGCTGGCCGAGATCGGAGACGACCGGCAGCGGTTCGCCGACGCCCGCGGTCTGAAGGCGTACGCCGGCTCCTCACCCATCACCCGCGCCTCCGGCAAGAAGTCGTCCATCACCCGCCGGTGGGTGAAGAACGACCGACTCAACCACGCCGGCTACCTGTGGGCCTTTTCCGCGATCACTGCCTCACCCGGCGCCAAGGCCCACTACCGCAGGCGGCGCGATGACCACGGAGACTGGCATGCCGCCGCACAGCGCAACCTGTTCAACCGCATGATCGGCCAGCTCTACCACGGCCTCCAGAACCACACACTGTTCGACGAGAGCACGGCCTTCCCCACCGAACTCCCGGTCGCCGCTTGACCTGCTAATCGCCTGAGGTGTCTATGGGCAATCGCGCGGCCGATACCGCTGGTGCCACCGGTGGCGAGCACGGTGCGGGTCACGAGTCCTCCTGCCCCCTTTATATTTAGATCTAAACGTAGCTGATGATGACAGGGAACCACACCGTGACCAACATCGAAACCGGGTCAGAGGACTCCGAGCCCGCTCCCTCCGCCACCGACATCGCCACGGCCTGGCAGCGGGAACGACCGGGAACCCCAACTGAATCAATCGAGATCGTCACTCCCATCTGGTGGCTGGCGAAGCTCTTCACTGACGACCGCAACCGCGCCCTTCGAGAGGCTGGGATCGATGCGGCCACCCTCGATCTGCTGTCTGTCATTCGCCGCTCCGGCCCGCCCTACACCCTCAGCACCCGCGAGATCGCCCGGCGGACCCTGGTGACCGCCGGCGCGATCTCACAGCGCGTTGCCCGGGCAGAACGAGACGGCCTCGTCCAACGAACACCCGGGGCCACCGGCCGTCGCACCGTGCTGGTGGAACTGACAGCCGAAGGCCACGCACTCATCGAGCGATCCGTCGACACCGTCCTTGGCCGCGAGGCCACACTCGTCAGCGTCCTGTCGGAGCACGAACGGCCGGTGCTCATTGCACTCCTGGGCAAACTGATGGCCGACGTCCGACGACGCACTACCCACGAAGAGAGGTGATCATCTCAAGCTCGCCCTGCGGAGGCAGAGACCATAAAGAACAAACTGAGCGGTTCCGGCAGTTCCTGAGATGTGAGTCGGCCCCAGGCGAGGACTCCCCAGTGGGCGGGTCGAGGTTGCGGTGTGCCCATAGCCATGTGCTTCAGCGACCGTTGCTCCCCGCCTGCTGGCGCGTGGGCCGATGGGCCCGCACGCTGCCCCGGGGCTGTCGAGTACGGCAGACTGCCCGGGTGCGTATACGTCGCTCCCTGGGTACCGGCCCCGCCGCTGCCTACGCCCGCCAGGCCCCGCGCGAGGGCCGCCCTGCCACCGTCGCCGAACTCGCGGCCGAGGCCGCCGAGGTGGTCGGGCACGACCAAGCCGATCCCGGCGAGGAGCCGCCCGCGGCGACACCGCAGACGGAGCGACGATCGCTCGGCGACGGCCCATCCAGCTGATCCGCCCCCCTTCCGGCGGGTACGCAGGTGCACGCGGCGCCGGGATCGCTCGCTGTGCAGTGTCCTCCCGCCATCCTGTGTGACACTGCGCCGATGATCGAGATCGAGACCGAGCGCCTGGTCCTGCGCCGTTTCCGCATCGAGGATGCGGCCCCCATGGCGGCGTACCGCAATGACCCGGACATAGCCCGCTACCAGGCATGGCCCTCACCCCTTACCCCCGAGGCCGCCATCGACCAGTCCCGCGTCTATAGCGAGCAAGACCCCGAGCGGCCCGGCTGGTTCCAGTACGCCATCGAACTCAAAGCCGACCGGAGCATGGTCGGCGACCTCGGCGTGAACCTCCACGACAACCGCCTGCAGGCCGACCTCGGCTACACCCTCGCCCCGGCCCTGCACTGCCAGGGATACGCCACCGAAGCCGTCCGCGCCGTGCTAGGCCACCTCTTCCGCCGGGGACTCCACCGGGTCTCCGCCGAATGCGACGCCCGCAACACCCCCTCGGCCCGCCTGCTGGAACGCGTCGGCTTCGATCTCGAAGGCCGGCGCCCCGAGTTCACCTTGCACATCAACACCGGCGAATGGACCGACACCCTCCTCTACGGCCTGCTGGCCAGCCGCTGGCAGAAGCCGGCAGCTGGCCCACAGGAGCACTGACTACCACCAGTTCGGTCAGGAGTCGGTGATGACCTGCGGCTTAAGGTCCCTCTCCCGGCTGAGCTGTACAACGCTCAGCAGGCCGCCATGAACCAGGTCAGTACTGCTCGGTCTCGACGAACCCGGCGTCCGCGGCGTCGTCCGTGCCGAAGGCGTCGGCGGCGGCGGTGGGGTCGAATCCGGGCGGGCTGTCCTTGAAGGTCAAGCCCATGCCGGCCAGCTTCGCCTTGACCTCGTCGATCGATTTGGCGCCGAAGTTGCGGATGTCGAGCAGGTCGGCCTCGGAGCGGCCCACGAGTTCGCCCACGGAGTGGATGCCCTCGCGCTTGAGGCAGTTGTAGGAGCGGACGGTGAGTTCGAGTTCCTCGATCGGCAGCGCGAGGTCGGCGGAGAGGGCGGCGTCCGTCGGGGACGGGCCCATGTCGATGCCCTCGGCGTCGACGTTGAGCTCGCGGGCGAGGCCGAACAGCTCGACCAGGGACTTGCCGGCCGACGCCATCGCGTCGCGCGGGAGCGTGGCCTGTTTGGTTTCGATGTCGATGATCAGCTTGTCGAAGTCGGTGCGCTGCTCGACACGGGTCGCCTCGACCTTGTAGGTGACCTTGAGCACCGGGCTGTAGATGGAGTCGACGGGGATGCGGCCGATCTCCTGGCCCTGCTGCTTGTTCTGGACGGCGGAGACGTAGCCACGGCCGCGCTCGACGGTCAGCTCGATCTCCAGCTTGCCCTTGGCGTTGAGGGTGGCGAGGACCAGGTCCGGGTTGTGGACCTCGACGCCGGCGGGTGGGGCGATGTCGGCGGCGGTGACCAGGCCGGGGCCCTGCTTGCGCAGGTACATCACGACGGGCTCGTCGTGCTCGGAGGAGACGACCAGCTGCTTGATGTTAAGGATGAGGTCGGTGACGTCCTCCTTTACGCCCGGCAAGGTGGTGAACTCGTGAAGAACGCCGTCGATCCGGATGCTGGTGACAGCCGCACCGGGGATCGAGGAGAGCAGCGTGCGACGCAGGGAGTTGCCGAGGGTGTAGCCGAAGCCCGGCTCCAGCGGCTCGATCACGAACCGGGAGCGGTATGCGTCGACGACCGCTTCGGTCAGGGACGGGCGCTGAGCAATCAACATGAGGTGTTGCCTCCAGTCGGCGCCCGCTATGTGACGCCGTAGACACAGCAAGGATATGGGCGGTACGGCGTCAAAAGAGGCCGCACCGCCCGTTCCGGGGTAGGGAGCAGATAACGGCCCACGTGTCGGCGCTGCCTGTCAGCACGTGCACAGCCCGGGAGCCGGGTTCTGGCCGGTGCTGACGTCGACAGCGGGCACTGACGGAGCGTTGCTGGCCGAGGTGCGCGACGTGCGCGCCGAGGCGGCCGACCTGTTGGCCGGACTGGACGCGATGCTCACGGCCGAGGCTGACCGATGGGACGCGCTCACGCTGTTCTGACCGATCGAGGCGAGGGCGACTTGGCCTGACTCGTTCGGGAGTACGGCTGCGGTGCCGAGCGGGCACCGGGCATCGTGAAGATGTACAGACCCTGCGTCCGGAGGGAGCCGCGGAGATGGCTGATCAGGATCCTTTGGATGTCCTGCTGGTGGGATCCGAAGGGTTGGTCTACATGCCGGCCGAGCAGACCAGCTTGCTCCTGCACCGGCTCGCGGACCGCCACTTGTCCCCCGGCGCGTCCGGCACCGCCACGGCGGAGGGATTCGCCGGTGCACTTACCGAACTCGCGGACCGGCTGGACATTGCCTGCATCAACCACAGCACGCGCAACGTAGCCGCCGACAAGGAGAAGGCGGAGCGCCGCTGGCGGGCGTGGGAGAGGGGTGACCGGCTTGTCCGCGTCAGTACGACGCTTCTGTGCCCGCCCGCCCGTGCCGAGGAAGTAGCGGCGGCCCTCGATGAGGATGCGCACGTCCTCGTGGCGCGACTCGGCGAGGGCGTCACGGCAGGAGGTACGGGGTGGGAAGAGCCTCCGCCGCCGCCCGATGACCCACAGCAGCGGATCACCACCGCGCCGCTGTAATGCCGCTGACAGCACGACGGCAGGGGGAAGACATCATGGACCCACGCGGTGGGGACTACGAGCGGCAGGCGCGCTACTTCGCGCCCAGGGCTGTGCTGGACGGCGCGGCGCTCACCGAGGTGCAGGAAGAGCTGACGCGGGCGGTACTCGAGGTCGTGCTGCTGGCCGGCCTGCCGCCGTACAACATCGAGGCGGCCGCGGACGGGGAGGAGACCGGCGTGGCCCTGGTGCCGGAGGACCGCCGCAGGCTGCGGGTGCGGTGGCAGCAAGACCCGGCGGCCGCCCACCACCTTCCCTTGGAGCTGTGCGATGCCCAGCAGGCCGCGATGAACCAGGCCCTGTGCACGATCCTGTCCGCACACCGGTTCTGGATCGCCGACGGCCAGTGGGCGAGGCTCCGCTCCTCCTTGGGCTCACCCGCCCCGACGGGTGAGCCCAAGTCGGCTGTGGTCAGCGGTTGTTGTGGTAGGCGATGATCCCGGCGGCCACCAGACCGCGGCCGCGCGCGGTGCGGAACTCCTCCAGCCGCTTGGCGTCGCCGTACGGCTCGGGTGTACTCCCCGACGGGGTACGCACCCCGAGCTGTGGCCCGTAGAAGCACAGGACGTAACCGTGGTGAAGGGCGGCTGAGTACCAGTCGGGGGCGGAGGCGACGGTGATCCGGGAGTAGATCCCGCCGTCCGGGGAGCGCAGTTCGAGCTGGTCGTCGGCGAGGCGGTGCAGGCCCCAGTCGGGGATGGTCTGCAGCTGGGCGATTCCGCGGGGGAAGCGCCGCAAGCCGTTGGCGATCGCGCCCTCCACTTGAAGCTCTCGCGGCTCGCCCCCGGGAAGCCGGGACAACATCGACCGCTCCGGTTCGAAGAGCGCCACGGGCATCGGGTCTTCACCATCGCTGGTCTGCAGGGAGCCTGTCTCCGGGTCGATTCCGGTGGCGACCTGGCCCAGGCCGAGAACGGGGGAGTCCATGAACAGCGGCCGCCCGTGGTCGCGACGTGGTCGCCCAGCCGGGCGCCTTCCGCCAGGATCTCCGCCTGGCTGACGACCCGGTCATCGATACGGAACCGCTCTTGTCGTGGTTGCTTGTCGCGTCGCGGCTTGTTCGCTTTGAACCGTCCCATCACAGGCCCCCTCCATGTGTAGTCGGGCCCAGCCTCAGACAGGCTCGCGTCAGGGCACAAGAGCGCCTCGCGTCATCCGACGGCCGGACTACGCTTCCCCTCGGCCCGCACCGGAATGGAGAGTGCGGGACAGGCCCCGGTCCCCGTTGACGGCGGGACGCAGTACGGCCGGGGCCGCACCCGCGCACGGCGACGTTATTCCGCCGCCCACTCCAGCCCGACGTCGGCCAACGCCCGGAGCCTGTCGGTGGAAAGCTTGGCGCGCCTCGACTTGCTGTTCGACAGAAACACACCCAGCTTGACCTCGGTCCCGTTCCGGCAGCCTCTCAACGTGCCCCCTGGAAACGGGCTACCGACGAAATGCGGTTCGCGGGGTGACGGAATGAGGCGGGCATCAGTTGGTGGGGCAGCCTCCTCGCGTGCGAACTGTCCTTGGACAGTGAAGCCAGTCGCCCTGTCATCCAATCGAGGCGCTTGACACCGAACCTAGGCGTCCACGCCCTCGCGCCGCCCCGACCGGCCGGTACCGCCGTTGGCCGGTACCGCCGCGATCGGGGCGGTTGTGCATTTGCCGGGCGCCGTCATCGAGGAGGGCCGGGACCTGTCCTTGATGACGGCATCATGGCCGACGCCGCTTACCGTCTGCTGCTGGCCTGACGGCCCGGCCTCACTTCAGGTGCCGGCCGAAGAACCGGTCCCCGTCC
>JBEYJY010000053.1:0-47929 GCA_040631425.1 Streptomyces sp. NPDC020096 | reverse complement strand
CTCCTGCCGGTCCAACGGCAGGTGGTCCCAGGAGTCGAGCAGCATCCGGATACGGCGTACCACCGCGTAGGAGCCACCGTTCAGCCAGCTTTCCGTGCCCGACACGAGCAACCCCCACGGCCCGCAACGGCGGTGCCGGACCAGCCGCTGCCCCGGCCAAAGCCCGCTGGACAGGGCCTAGTTCGGGGCGTGGCCGTCCGCGGGGACCGTGCCCAGGGTATCCAGGCGTTGCTGGAGGGCGCGCAGGGCGTCGGGCTGGCGGCCTACCACCCGGCGGCGCAACCTGACCAGGTCCGGGGCGAGTTGTCGGGCCCGAGCCGGGTCCGTGATGCGCGACCAGCAGTGGTGGGCGCGGTCTACCGCGGTGATCACGTCCTCGTTCTCGGTGTCCTGGCCGCCCGTCAGCCGGGCGCTCGCGGCGGTCAGCCACAGCTCGCAGGCGCGCCCGGTGTCATGGGCGAGCATGGCGAGGTCGGCACGGACCTCGACCCAGTGGACCGCCTCCGCGGAGGAGGGGCCTGCGGCGCGTAGCGCGGCCTGCTCCCACGCGGCCGCGATGGCGGCGGCCTCGGTGTGGCGACCGGCGCGCGCGGCGTCACGGATGGCGTCATGCGGGTCGGCCACGACGGGCGGCCGAGGCTGCCAACGGGCAGGGGCGGCCGGGGGCAAGGGTGGCGGTGCCGGCGTGGCGGACTGCGGCGGCGCGAACCGGGGTGCCGCTGACGTGGCGTCGGCGAACGGCGGCGGGATGGGGGAAGGCACGGCGGCGGACGCTGGCGGGGCAGAGCCGGGCACGGCGGCGGACGACGGCGGGACAGGCGCGGACACCGCAGCCGACGGCGACGGTACAGGCGCGGGCACGGCCGGTGGGGGTGCGGGGAGGGTCGGCGGGCGGGTGTCGGCGCGCTGTGGGGCGGGGGTGCCGGGGGTGTCGGGATGGGCTGGCGGTGCCAGCTCATCCGGCGCGGGTGTCATGGGCGCCGCGTCGGCGTGGTCCGGCAACGCGGGTCCGTCGTCGGTGAGTTGAGGCGCCGCGGGCTCGGTGCCAGCGGCCTGGCGCGCGGCGGGTATGAAGTCGTTAGGTTGCGGTGCGGCAAGCGCCGCCGGCCAGGCGTCGGATCGCTGGGCTCCGCCGCCGCGCGGAGTCTCGGGCTGGGGCGGCACGCCCGCAGGCGCGGCGACTCGGGCCGCCGCCAACGGCAGGCTCTGCGGCGCAACGATCCCCGCCCCGGTGTGCTCGGCACCGACGGACTGCGCCGCGCCGTAAGGCTGTTGGGGCACCGGATGGGCGGACCGCCCCTGCGGCTCCCGTTCCCCCACCTGCACCGGCGCCCCGCCGAACAGCAGTTGGCGTCCGCCCGTTGCCCCGGCGGCCGCGGCCGCCTCCTGGTGCAACTGCGCCAGGTGCGGACGAGCCGTGGCGGCCCGCAGCAGATCGGCGAGAGCCCGACTGTAGGAGCAGGCCACGATCTCGCGTTTGGGCGGCGGTGGCGCCAGCACCCCGTAGAGCGCGAGGCCAGCGGTCAACTGCTCCGGCCGCACGGATATCTGCTGCCACGCCGTCTCGTCGGCGACGAGATCGCACACCACCGTCGTGGTGCCGGGCGGCCGTTGTTGGAAGGCGGCGGCGAGCCAGTGCCACGGCAGCGCGGTGTAGCGCACCGTGTCCGCCGTGGTCCGGCCGAGGACCAGATGCGGGAGGTGCTGCTTGCGGTCGATGGTGACCTGCCCGCACACATAGACCAGCAGCGGACCGGGCACGGCCGCGGCGGTGCGCAGATGGGTGGTCACGGTGTTGGCGTCCACCGGATCCACCAACTGCACGACGCTGCCGCCGGATTGGGTGCCGGTGAGGACATGCGGCGGGACGGCCGCGAGCAGCGGCAGCGCCGAGGCGGTGTCCAACACACGGTGTCTGCCGGGAGGTGCGGAGGTCAGCAGCAGCGCACAACCGTGTTCCTCGTGGTCTGCCGCCCCGTTGATCGCCATGTCAGCACAGTATCGGCCAGTCGGCGGCAGCCCTGCCACAGTCCCGGGAGTCACCGTCGGACGTTGCATCATATGCAATCCCCGTTGCACATCTTGTCACTCGCTGTGATCAAGGCCACTGTGTCCATGACGGTTTCCGCTTCGGGCTCGGACAGGCGGGAATGCGGCATGGGTGTCCCCAGCGAGGGGTGGGACCGCCCTCGCCGTCGAGCCGGACGGTTCACTCGGCGAGCGCACCGACCTCGTCCACCACTCGTGGCCCCCGCCAGGCCCAGGCCAGGGCGGCCCGCACGCCCACGAGATCATCACCAGCCCGGACGGCGGCCATGTGCCCGCCGTCGGCCTCGGCAACGACGCGGTCTACACGTACCGCCTCGATCCGCGCAGCGGCACGCTGCGCCAGGTCGGTTACGCAGCGCCGCGTAACCGGCGCCGGACCGCGCCACCTCGCCTTCCATCCCGACCCCCGGAACGCCGCAGTCCACCGGCATCGGCACCGGTCGCAGCTATCCGTCGGAGGTGCTGGTGACCGCGGACGGCTCGGTCGCGTACCTCGCCAACCGGGGGGCACAACACGATCACCCGTTATGCGATCGAATCGGGCGGCGCCGCCTTGCGGCCGCTGGACCGCACGCCGGTCGGCGGCGACTTCCCGCGCCATATCGCCTTCGATCCGGCGCAGCGGCTGCTGTTCGCGGCCAACCAGAAGTCCGCCTCGGTCACCGTCTTCCACGTCCACCGGCGCACCGGCCGACTGTCCGCCGCCCAGCCGCCGTTCGCGGCCCCGGTACCCGCGTGCGTGCTGCCGGTATGAGGTCCTAGACTCGGCCTCCCAAACCAGCGCGCTAACGCGAACGGGGAGTTGGTTTTCGATGAGCGGGGAGTGGTCCCAGGGAGCGGCCCTGCCCCCGGTAGCGGCGGCCAGAACCGCCGCGGCGCGGCGCAGCGGCACCTGGTCCTCAGCCGTGTCGACCGGCGAGTTCGCGGCGATCCGCTCGGTGGGCTTCGAGCCGGTGGGCCAGGTGATGGGCTCGGCCGTCTACCAGGTGTCACGCAGCGGGCCGTTTTGGGGCTACTACGACTGCGGGTACCAGTACGCCGGTTTCTCGGGCCGGATGTCGTACCCGGCGCAGGTCGCCGTCTCCGGTCAGGGGGCCGCGTCGCGGGCGCTGGTCGACGTGCTGATGGCTGCCCGGCACAAGGCGCTCGCCCGGATGTCCGCCGAGTGCACGGCGCTGGGCGGCGATGGCGTGGTCGCCGCCGACCTGACCATCGCGCCGTTCCCGTCCTCGTCGAACTGCCTGGAGTTCCAGGTGATCGGTACCGCGGTGCGGGCGCAGGGGCCGGTGCGCCCGAAGCGTCCGTTCACCACGCATCTGGACGGACAGGGGTTCGCCAAGTTGATCTCGGCGGGCTGGGTGCCGGTCGAGCTGCTGATCGGCCTGTCCATCGGCGTACGCCACAACGACTGGACCACGCGGCGGCAGAACTGGTTCGGCGCGGGCAACCAGGAGGTCACCGGCTGGAGCGACCTGGTGGGCGCCACCCGGCACGACGCCAGGGCCCAGCTGTACGGCCAGGCCGCCAGTGCCGGAGCGGGCGGCGTGGTGCTGGGCAGCAGTGACCTGCGGGTCTGGGGTGAGCGCTGCATCCGGGCGCGGAACCGCAACAGCGAGTCGGACGCCGAGGACCATGCCGCGGAGGCCACGCTGGTCGGCACGGCGGTGGCCGCCTTCGAGGTGCGCGAGGCGGCGCCACGCACCCTGAGCGTCATGCCGCTGGACTCCAAGCGGAAGCGGCTGCGCAAACGCATCGCCCGCGAACTGGACTCGTACGGCACCGATCCGACCGAGGTGCGCCGGATGCTGGCCGAGCTGTCGGAACTGGACGGTACGGAATGATCGACTGGCAGCAGCGCGACCGTACCGCCGATCACCAAGCGACAAGGGGAACCCGATCATGACCGCCATCGACCCCACCGCCCAGGGCGTACCGGCCGACGCGATGCGACGGCTGGCCGAGCTGCAGCCGGGCAAGCCGGGCGGGCTCTTCACCAGCGACCTGTCGGTCAACGAGTTCCTGCTGGTGCGCGAGGCGGGCTTCCGGCCCATCGGCCTGGTGCTGGGCAGCTCGATCTACCACGTCGGGATCCAGCTGGGCCGCTGGGGCAAGAACCAGGAGCTGACCACGCTCAGCCAGGCCATGTACCACGCGCGTGAGCTGGCGATGACGCGGATGGAGGCGGAGGCGGCGCAGCTCGGCGCGGACGGCATCGTAGGGGTGCGGCTGTCGGTCGAGGCGCGTGAATTCGGCAACGACATCGCGGAGTTCATCGCGATCGGCACCGCGGTCAAGGCGGACGCCCCGGCACCGGGCGGCGACGGCAGCTGGCGCAACGTCAAGGGCCAGCCGTTCACCTCCGACCTGAGCGGCCAGGACTTCTGGACGCTGATCCGCGCCGGGTACGCGCCGCTCGGCATGGTGATGGGCACCTGCGTCTACCACATCGCGCACCAGAAGATGGGCTCGGTCTTCTCCAACATCGGCAAGAACGTGGAGATCGAGCCGTTCACGCAGGCGCTGTACGACGCGCGTGAGCTGGCGATGGAGCGGATGCAGAACGAGGCGGAGGAACTGCACGCGGAGGGCATCGTCGGCGTTCAGCTCAACTCGCACAACCACCGCTGGGGCGGCCACACCACGGAGTTCTTCGCGATCGGCACGGCGGTACGGCCGCTGCGCGAGGACCATGTCATCGAGCGGCCGACGATGGTGCTCAGCCTGGACGGCTGACCACCCCTGGGGGTGCGGGCCCGCGGCGTCTGCCGCTTAGGCCGCGGCGCCCCCGGGAAGTACCGTAGAACACACTCCAGACAAGGCTCTCGATGACCTCCAACGACCCGACGCCGTACGAACCGGGCGGTGCGCCCGACTCCGTGGACCTGCTGGCCGCCGCGCTGCGCCAGGACGCCGCCGATCTGGAGGTGTACGCGCAGGTGCTCACCGGCACGCTCGCGGACGCCCTGCCGCCCGGCTCGGTGGCGATCGAACGCAAACGCGGCATGGCGGACCGGCTGGCGGGCCGCGAGGGCCGGGTGGAGCGGCTGGACGTCTCGCTGGGCGAGCAGCGGCTGGTGCTGAACCTGTCGGGCGGTCGTCCGACGGGTGAGGTGTGCAAGGAGGTGCGCGGCGTGGTCCTCTCCCGCCGCCCGGTCGCGCTCGACGAGTGGGTGCAGGCGCTGGCGAGCGCCATCGCGGTACGCGCGGAGTCGGACGCCAGGGCGCGGGCGGCTCTGGAGAAGTTGATCCTCGGCCGCTGAGTCCTCCGGTGGAGTCGCTCGCCGCCGCGCGCCGGCGGCCGGAACCGGAAGCATAACGATCGGTATCGGTGTCATCACGGTCAACGCCGCCACAAAATAGCCCGCAAATAACCCGAAACTCGACCAGCGATGACCTCGGTTCGGGCCTGGAGGGTGGAATGAGCTATGAGATAGACGCCACTTTGCCGCCCCATGGTTGCCGCACAGTTCCCACACAGAAGACGCCCGGTTTGGCCAGGCACAGAGCGGTGTCACCCTTTCGTGTGATTGGTAAAGTCGAGGGTTGGTGCGGAACGCGGTTCGACAATGGGGGCGCACCATCGAGCGGATTTCGAGGGATCTGAGAGGCGTCATCCATGAGCAATGCTGTCAGTGCCGCGCCGCGTGCCGATGCAGGCACCGGGCCGGGGGCCGGAGGGCAGCAGCCGCGGCGGTCGGGCAGGCAGTCCACCGCCCTGACGCGGCGCAGCGCGCTGGTACCGATCTGGTACCTGCGGTTGGTTGGGGTGCTGAACCTGCTGACCGCGGTGTCGTTCGCACTCCGCGAGCGTGTGCAGGAACACAACACGGGTGAGCTGTTCACGCCGTTCATGCTTTTCGCGGGGTTCGGTTCGGCGGCAGCCGCGCTGTTCATGGCGATGATGCTGGGGCGGCGCAAGCGGATGGCGTGGATCGTGTTCATGCTGCTCTGCGGCGGGTACGCGGCGCTGACGGCGTGGTGGCTGGTGACGTGGGGGGAGTTCCGCGACCACCCGTTCAACTGGATCTCCTTCGCGGTCACCTGCCTGGTGCTGCTCTTCGCCCTCGTCGCACACCGCGAGTTCTACGCCAAGGGCGACCGCACGAATCCGCAGCTCGCCCTCGCGGTGCTCGGCGTCGGTGCGCTGATCTCGGTCTTCGTCGGCGCGACCCTGGTGACGGCGGTGGGCTCCGACGAGGCCAGCATCGGTGACCGGGTGTGGTACGTGGCGCTGCGGCTGACCACGCTCACCAACGACAAGGACTTCGGCACCCTGCATGTGGCCCGTTGGGTCAGCGCGGGCATCAACCTGACCGGCCTGGCGCTGCTGCTCGCGGTGCTGTACGCGCTCTTCCGCTCGCCGCGCGGGCGCGAGCTGCTCGACCGGGACGACGAGGACAAGCTGCGGGCCCTGCTGGACAAGCACGGCGCCCGTGACTCGCTGGGCTACTTCGCACTGCGCCGCGACAAGTCGGTGATCTTCTCGCCGTCCGGCAAGGCGGCGGTGACCTACCGGGTGATCGGCGGGGTGTCGCTGGCGTCCGGTGACCCGATCGGGGATGTGGAGGCCTGGCCGGGCGCGATCGACGCCTGGCTGGCCGAGGCCCGGGAACACGCCTGGATCCCGGCCGTGACCGGCGCCAGCGAGGAGGCGGGCAACGTCTACGCCCGGCACGGTCTGGACGCGCTGGAGATGGGCGACGAGGCGATCGTCGACACCAGCGAGTTCACCCTTGACGGCCGCGCGATGCGCGGCGTACGGCAGGCGTACAACCGGGTGAAGCGCGCGGGTTACACCACCCGTATCCGTCGGCACGCCGACATCCCGGCCGACGAGATGGCCCAACTGCTGGACGCGGCCGACCGCTGGCGCGACGGGCAGACCGAGCGCGGCTTCTCGATGGCGCTCAACCGGCTCGGTGACCCCGCCGACGGCCAGTGCGTGATGATCGAGTGCGTTGACGGGGAAGGACAGTTGCGGGCGCTGCTGAGCTTCGTGCCGTGGGGGCCGAAGGGCCTGTCCCTGGACCTGATGCGCCGGGACCGCGAGTCCGAGAACGGCCTGGTGGAGTTCATGGTGCTGGAGCTGATCCAGAACGCCTCCACGGTGGGCGTGGAGCGGATCTCGCTGAACTTCGCGATGTTCCGCTCGGTCTTCGAGGAGGGCGCCCGGCTCGGCGCCGGGCCGATTCTGCGCATGACGCGGTCCGCGTTGATGTTCTTCTCGCGCTGGTGGCAGTTGGAGTCGCTGTACCGCTCCAACGCCAAGTACCGTCCGATCTGGGAGCCGCGCTTCCTGTTGTTCGAGAAGACCTCGCAGCTGCCGCGGATCGGCATCTCCAACGCCCGCGCCGAGGGCTTCATCACCACGCCCGCACCGCTGGCCCGGCTGCGCCGCGACAGCTGAGCCCCACCGCGAACACCGCGGGCCCCGCAGCCGAAAGCTGCGGGGCCCGCGGTGTTTCCGCGTTCGTGGATATGCCCCGTGCACAGCCGAGGTGCCCTTTTTCAGCCGAGTCGGCACAACTCAAGGGGATGACCTGTTCGACATTCGTACAGGTGGGCAAGGTGTCAACGGTCGTTACGTACCGCGCCATTCCGGTACGAGCCGGCACCGAGCGACAGCCGGGAACAGGCTCCGAGCAGCCTCGACGCCACAAAGAGCCATCACATGATCGCGCCCCGTGACCGGAAGTGTTCGTTCGATGTGCGTCTTGTGGAGGATTCGGCAAGACTCCCGTCCGCTATCTGCACCCACAAGTCAAGGAGTGTTCGGAATGCGGTACACCAAGAGGACCATGGGGATCGTCGCGGCCCTCGCCCTGAGCCTGACCGGGATCGGGGCCACCGCCGCGCAGGCCGCCGCCGGTAGCCCGGCGACGCAAGCTCCCTCGGCCCTGGTGCTCACCATCGCCAACGGCACCAACCCGAACACCGCCACCGTAGAGCGGGCGGCAACCCTCCGCTGTTCGCCGGCGGTTGGCGGCGACCACCCGGACTCGTACCAGGCCTGCGCCGAACTGGGCGCCGTGGGCGGGAACTTCGCCGAGCTGAGCACGAACGCACCGCACGCGATATGCCCGATGATCTGGAACCCGGTGACGGTCACCGCCCAGGGCGTCTGGAACGGTCAGCGCATCTCGTACGCGCACACCTACCCGAACGAGTGCATCATGAAGGCCAACAACGCGTACGTCTTCAGCTTCTGAGCGCGCAGCAGCCGCCGCTCAGCTGAAACGTTTCAGGTGCCGGTCCCCGCGGTTCGCGGGGACCGGCACCTTTGTCATGGCGCCAGCGCGCCGCGTCCCGCGACCGCCGCGCGCCGGGCGGCCACCGGATGCAGCGCCGCGTACTCCAGCGGAGCGGACGGGTCCACCGAGACATCGAGCGGCGCCGCGGGCGCGCCCGAGCGGACCAGCAGGTCGCCGACCGCGGCGATCATCGCGCCGTTGTCCGTGCACAACCGCCGCGGCGGGACGCGCAGTTCGATCCCCGCGGCGGCGCAGCGCCCGGCGGCCAGCGCCCGCACCCGGGAGTTGGCCGCCACCCCGCCGACCACCACGAGGGTGCGCACCCCGTACTCCCGGCAGGCGGCGACGGCCTTGCCGGTCAGCACGTCGGCCACCGCCTCCTGGAGCGAGGCCGCGGCGTCGCCCACCTCGGCCACCCCGCCGCGGGCCTCCGCATAGCGGGCGACGGCGGTCTTCAACCCGGAGAAGGAGAAGGCGTACGGCTGATCACCCGGGCCTCTCAGCGGCCTGGGGAAGGCGATGGCCCGCGGATCGCCTGACCGCGCCGCCCGGTCGATGGCCGGTCCGCCCGGGTACGGCAGCCCCAGCAGCCGGGCGGCCTTGTCGAAGCACTCCCCCGCCGCGTCGTCCAGCGTGTCACCGAGGTGCGCGATCGGGTCGCGCGCCAGGTCCCGTACCAGCAGCAGGGAGGTGTGGCCGCCGGAGACGATCAGCACCATGCAGGGGTCGGGCAGCGGGCCGTGCTCCAGGGTGTCGGCGGCGACATGCCCGGCGAGGTGGTGCACTCCGTAGAGCGGAACGCCCAGCGTGTAGGCGTAGGACTTGGCCGCCGCCACACCGACGTGCAGGGCTCCGGACAGGCCGGGTCCAGTCGTCACCGCGACCGCGCCGATGTCATCGAGCCCGAGTCCGGCGTCGGCGAGCGCGGCCCGTACCACCGGGCCCATGGCGTGCACATGCGCGCGGGAGGCGATCTCCGGCACCACGCCTCCGTACCGGGCGTGTTCGTCCATGCTCGACGCCACCGCGTGGCCCAGCAGCCGCCCGTCCCGCACCAGACCGGCTCCGGTCTCATCGCAGGACGACTCGATTCCGAGCACGATCGGCGAACCGCCCACACCGCACTCCCTTCTGGCTCCGCACACCTTCGGCTCCACACACAAGACGCAGTTGCAAAGAGTATGCAATAAAGCTCCCTGGCGTCTTCCGCCTACGGCGGGTCAGTAGAGTTCGGATTCCGTTTCCGCCCCTGACCACCGAGGTGACCAGTGAGTTCCGCCCGATCCGCCAGCGACAACGGCGCCGCACCGGTCACGGTCGTGGGGCTCGGCGCCGACGGCTGGGACGGTCTGCCACCGTCCGCCCGGGAGGCGCTGCGCAGCGCCGAGGTGCTGATCGGCGGACCGCGGCAGCTCGATCTGCTGCCGCCGCAGTGCGCGGGCGAGCGGGTGGCATGGCCGTCCCCGCTGCGCCCCGCCGTTCCGGGACTGCTGGCCGAGTACGCCGGGCGCCGGGTGTGCGTACTGGCCAGCGGCGATCCGATGTTCTTCGGCATCGGCCGGACGCTGACCGAGGTGGCGGGCGCCGAGCGGCTGCGGGTGCTGCCGCATCCCTCGTCGGTCAGCTACGCGTGTGCCCGACTGGGCTGGCCGCTGGACGAGACGGACGTGGTCAGCCTGGTGGGACGGCCGGTGGCCTCGCTGGCCGCCGCGCTGCACGCCCGACGGCGGCTGCTGGTGCTCAGCGCGGGCGCCGCGACCCCCGCCGAGGTCGCGGCGCTGCTCCGCGACCGGGGATACGGGCCGAGCCGGATGCGGGTACTGGAACAACTCGGCGGTGAGCGGGAGCACCAGATCAGCGGCGCCGCCGACACGTGGTCGCATCCCGCGGGCGACCCGCTCAACGTGATCGCCATCGAGTGCGCGGCGACCGAGGGCACCCCGCGCCTGCCGAACACCCCTGGCCTGCCCGACGAAACCTTCAAGCACGACGGCCAGTTGACCAAGCGTCAGGTGCGGGCGGTGACGCTCGCCGCGCTCGCCCCCACCCCCGGTGAACTGCTGTGGGACATCGGTGCGGGCTCCGGCAGCATCGGCATCGAGTGGATGCGCACCCACCGCACCTGCCGGGCGGTGGCTGTGGAGCGCGACCCCGTACGGGCCGAGCGGGTGGTGCGCAACGCGGAGCGGCTCGGCGTGCCAGGGCTGCGGGTGGTCACCGGCAGCGCACCGGACGCACTCGCCGAACTCCCCACGCCGGACGCCGTGTTCATCGGCGGCGGCGCCACCGTGCCGGGACTGCTGGCGGCCTGCTGGGACGCGCTGCCGACCGGCGGCCGTCTGGTGGCGAACACCGTGACGCTGGAGTCCGAGGCGCTGCTGGCCGACTGGTACCGGCGGTACGGGGGCGAGTTGGTGCGTATCGGGGTCGCCCACGCGGTCCCGGTGGGCGGCTTCACCGGGTGGCGGCAGGCCATGCCGGTCACCCAGTGGGTGGCGGCGAAGCGGGCCTGACGGCTGCCCGATCCGGTCGGCCATGGCCGGGCCACCACCTCGGCTACTCCGTTCGGGTGAACCGAAGCTCCCGAGAAACCGCAGGTCACAGCGGTCTTACCGGCGTCGATAACGGTTGCCAGTGCAGTCTTTGGATCTTTCGCCGATTCGCGGTCTACTGCCTTGGACCGGGTACGACGAGATGCCCGATCAGGACGTCCACTGCTGAAGGGATCGGGGATGGGCCACGAGGCGGAGCAGCAGCACGGCCACGACCACGGCGGCCATGGGCATGACCATGGGCACGGCGGTCATTCGCACGGTGTGGCGGCCGACGCCGATCGCCGCTGGCTGACCATCGCGCTCTGCCTGATCGTGGGCTTCATGGCGGTCGAGGTGGTCGTCGGCCTGTTCGCCCACTCACTGGCACTGCTCTCGGACGCCGCGCACATGCTCACCGACGCCGCCTCGATCGTGCTCGCGCTGGTGGCGATGCGGCTCGCCGCTCGTCCGGCGCGCGGCGGCTTCACCTACGGGCTGAAGCGCGCGGAGATCCTCTCGGCACAGGCCAACGGCATCACCTTGCTGGTGCTGTCGCTGTGGCTGGCGTACGAGGCGGCCTGGCGGCTGATCTCGCCGCCCGCGGTGACCGGCTCCCTGGTGCTGGTGACGGCGCTGGTCGGGATCGCGGTCAATGTGGTCGCGGCCTGGTGCATCTCCAAGGCCAACCGCACCTCGCTCAACGTGGAGGGCGCCTTCCAGCACATCCTCACCGATCTGTACGGCTTCATCGCCACCGCCGTCGCCGGACTGGTCGTACTGCTCACCGGTTTCGCCCGCGCGGACGCCATCGCCTCGCTCGTCGTGGTGGCGCTGATGCTGAAGGCCGGTGCGGGACTGGTGCGTGAGTCCGGTCGGATCTTCCTGGAGGCCGCGCCCGCGGGGGTCGACCCGGACGCGATCGGCGACCGGCTGGTCTGCCACCCGTCGGTGGTCGAGGTGCACGATCTGCACGTCTGGCAGATCACCTCCGGTCAGCCCGCGCTGTCGGCGCACATCCTGGTGGAACCGGCCGGGGACTGCCATGCGGTGCAACGGGACCTGGTGGAGTTGCTGCGCCACGACTACGGCATCACCCACACCACACTTCAGGTCGACCACGCCCCCGAGCAGTTGCTGGCGGTCACCCACCGAGGCGCCGACGAGGACAACGGCCACTGCGCGGACGCGCACGGCCCGGTGCACCGCGAGGGGCCGCACCCGCACTGACGGGTTCCGGGCCACCGCCACCTGTCGTCCAAGCCGGTGGGCGTCGGGGTGTTGCCGTCCGCAACCCGCGGCGGTGTCGCCGGGCCGTGGTTCGCTGAGTGCCACGGCGACGGAGGTGAGGCAGTGACGGGCGCGGGCGGGTTTCCGTCGCGGGGTGTCTGGCGCCGTCCCGGGCTGCGCTGGGTGGATGTGCTGGTGGCAGCGGCGCTGGTGGCGCTGCTGTATGGGCTGCTGGAGCTGGCGCCGTCGCTCAACGCGCCCTTCCTGCCCGAGCAGGCGCCGAGGACGGTGTCGACCGACCCGGCCAATCTGCCGTTCTACGCGGTGCGCTCGCTGCTGCGGATGTTCATCGCGCTGATCCTCTCGGTGCTGTTCACCTTCGTCTACGCAACGGCCGCGGCCCGGTTGCGCAGGGCCGAGAAGGTGCTGCTTCCGGTGCTGGACATCCTGCAGTCGGTGCCGGTGCTGGGCTTTCTGTCCGTCGTCGTGACGGCGTTCATCAATCTCTTCCCGGGCTCCACACTGGGTCTGGAGTGCGCCTCCATCTTCGCGATCTTCACGTCGATGGCGTGGAACATGACGTTCGCCTTCTACCACTCGCTGATGAGCCAGCCGCGCGAGCTGGACGAGGCGGCGCGGGTGATGCGGCTGACCAAGTGGCAGCGGTTCTGGCGGCTGGACGTGCCCAGCGGCATGATCCCGCTGGTCTGGAACGGGATGATGAGCTTCGGCGGCGCCTGGTTCTTCCTGGCCGCCTCCGAGACCATCAGCGTCCTCAACCACCAGTACGCGCTGCCGGGCATCGGCAGTTACGCGGCCACCGCGATCGGCAAGGGCGACCTTCGCGAGGTGGGGATCGCCATCGGCGTAATGGTGGTGTTGGTGATCGGCGTGAACGTGCTGTTCTGGCGGCCCATGGTGGCGTGGTCGGAGCGGTTCCGGGTGGAGGAGTCGGAGGCGGCGGAGCGGCCCCGCAGCGTCGTACTGGATCTGCTGCGCCGCTCCTCGCTGCCGGACCTGATGGCGCGTCCGCTGCGGTCCGCGGGCCGGGCGCTGGACGAGGCGGCGCGGCCGTTCGGGCTCGCCGAGCACCCGCTGACCAGGCCCGGCGGACGGGAGCGCACCGGCGATGTGTTCTTCGCCGGAGCGATCGCGACGGTGGTCGTCTACGGCGCGTGGAAGGCGCTGGGCTATGTCCGCGGTTCGGTGGGGCTCGGCGAGTTCGGGCACGCCTTCGCGCTCGGCGCGGCGACGTTCGGACGGGTGGTGCTGCTGCTGGTGCTCGCGACGGTGGTGTGGGTGCCGATCGGGGTGTGGATCGGGATGAACCCCAAGGTCACCAGGTTCGCCCAGCCGGTGGTCCAGGTACTCGCCAGCTTCCCGGCGAACTTCCTCTTCCCGTTCGCCACGGCCGCGTTCGTGACGCTGGGCATCTCGCTGAACGTGGGCAGCGTTCTGCTGATGGCGCTGGGCGCGCAGTGGTACATCCTGTTCAACGTCATCGCGGGCGCCTCGGCGATCCCCTCCGACCTGCGTGAGGCGATGACCTGCTTCCACATCGGCGGACGGCTGCGCTGGCGGTACTTCATCCTGCCCGCGATCTTCCCGTACTACGTGACCGGCGGGATCACCGCGGCGGGCGGCGCCTGGAACGCCTCGATCGTCGCGGAGGTCGTCAACTTCGGCGGCCACCACCTCACCGCGAACGGACTGGGCGCGTACATCGCGAAAGCGACCGGTACCGGCGACTTCCCCAAAATCCTGGTGGGGGTCACGGTGATGAGCGTCTACGTCGTCGCGCTGAACCGACTGCTGTGGCGCCGCCTCTACCGCCTGGCCGAGACCCGCTACGCGTTGTGACCCGGAGCTGCCGATGACGACCACCACGCCCCGTAGAGCCAACGGCGGGCCGACGATCGTCCAGGCCGAAGCGGTGACCAAGACGTTCACCACGCCCGACGGGCGGGAGCTTCCGGTGCTTGACGCGATCAGCCTCCAGGTCAAGGAGGGCGAGATCGTGGCGCTGCTCGGCAAGTCGGGTTCCGGAAAGTCCACGCTGCTGCGATGCCTCGCCGGGCTGATCGCACCATCGGCGGGCACCGTCTCGTACCGCGGCACGCCGCTCACCGCGACCAACCCCGGCGTCGCGATGGTCTTCCAGTCCTTCGCGCTGCTGCCGTGGCTGACCGTCCAGCAGAACGTGGAGTTGAGCCTGCAGGCCCGTGGTGCCCCGGAGGACGAGCGGCGGGAGCGGGCACTGAAGGCGATCGACCTGATCGGTCTCGACGGTTTCGAGGGCGCCTACCCCAAGGAGCTGTCCGGCGGCATGCGGCAGCGCGTCGGGGTCGCGCGGGCGCTCGTGGTCGAGCCGGACGCGCTGTTCATGGACGAGCCGTTCTCCGCGCTGGACGTGCTGACGGCGGAGAACCTCCGGCGGGAGATCGTCGGACTGTGGGAGGGACATGAGGCGCCGGTGCGCTCGATGCTGCTCGTCACCCACAACATCGAGGAGGCCGTGCTCCTCGCCGACCGGATCCTGGTGCTGTCCTCCAACCCGGGCCGAATCAAAGCCGAGTTGACGGTCGGGCTGCCCCGGCCGCGCGACCGCCGCACCCCGCAGTTCGAGGCGCTGGTCGACACGGTGTACGGGATCCTCACCGGCCGGGAGGAGGCCGCGGAAGCGGCGGCCGCCGCCTCGCAGGTACCCACCGTGGCGGCCGGGGCGCCGCGGTCCGCCGCCACACCGTTGGCCGTGCCGCTGCCCGAGGTCAGCGTGGGCGGGCTCGCCGGTCTGCTGGAGATCCTGGCGGCGCGCGGTGGCGAGGACGGTCTGGCGGAGATCTCCGACGAGCTCAGCTTTGAGATCGACGATCTGCTGCCGCTGGTGGACGCCGCCGTTCTGCTGGGCCTGGCCCGCACCGAGGGTCCGCGGATCACGCTGACCGAGCAGGGCCGGGAGTTCGCCGCCGCCGACATCCTCACCAGCAAGCAGTTGTTCGCACGGCACGCGGCGCAGCACGCACCACTGGTGCGTGCCATCATCCAGGCGCTGGCCGCGACCGAGGGGCACCAGCTGCGTGAGGGCTTCTTCCTCGATCTGCTGCGCCGGAGGTTCTCCGGTGACGAGGCCCGGCGCCAGCTCGACATCGCCATCGACTGGGGCCGCTACGGCGAGCTGTTCGACTACGACGCCGACGACGGCGTACTCACCCTGGAACCGGGCGCGGAGGCGACGTTGTGATGCCGGTGGCGGCGGGCCTCGTGCCCGCCGCCACCGGTGGACCTCACTGGCTCAGCGCGACCTCGACGATCTTGATGACCACGAGGACCATCGCCACCAGCAGGTAGCTGCGCAGCGCGCCCATGCCGATCTTGCGACCGGTGGACATGACCGGCTTGGTCAGCGTCTCCAGCGGCGGCATCCGCCACTCGTCGCGCCCGCTGCGGTCGATGTCCGCACCGGCGCGTGCCCAGCCCTTGCGGCGGCGGCGTACCTCGGCGTAGCCGATCGCGACGACCCCGACCACGCCGCAGGCGGCCATGATGTTCATGATCGCGTTGGCGGAGATGTCCGGGAACAGCACCGATGCGGTCAGGATGATCGACAGGCTGACCAGGACGCCGACCACGGCCGAGGTGAAGGCGTTGGTCTTGGCTCCGTTGACCCAGGGGCCGAGGACGGCCTTGTCGTTGCACAGCAGGAGCAGGAAGACCGAGGCGGACGGCAGCAGCACACCGGCGAGGGTCTGCACGCCCTCGGTCAGCAGGCCGAGCGGGGAGCCGGGAATCAGCACGATGGTGGCGGCGGCGCCGACCAGACCGGCGTACACGGCGTAGAAGCCCTTGGCGCCCTTCACCCCGCGGTGCAGTGAGTGCTTCATGCCGAACACGTCGCCGATGGCGTAGGCGGTGGACAGCGACACGGCGAAGGCGCCGATGATCGAGGCGTCCAGCAGCGCGATCGCGAACAGCACCCCGGCCAGCTTGCCCGCGTGCGCCTCCAGGCCGGTGGCGATCCCGCCCGTGTCACCGAAGTTGCCGAAGCCCCTGGTCCCGGCGAACGCGGCGGCGGTGAAGCCCATCATCGCGGCGGCGCCGATGACCACGACCACGATGCCGATCCACAGGTCGGCCTTCTCGTACTTCATGAACCGCGGGGTGATGCGCTTGTCGATGACGTACGACTGCTGGAAGAAGAGCTGCCAGGGAGCGACGGTGGTACCGACGATGCCGATGATCAGCAGCATCACGGTCGCCAACTCACCGGAACCGCCGGGCATGGTGGGCACCACGAAGTCGTGCGCCATCTGCGAGGTGGCCGGGTGGACGATGAAGTAGATCGGCACCAGCAGCAGCGACGCCGCGCACAGCAGGATCGCGATCCGCTCGAAGCGGCGGAACGAGCCGGTGAACGCCGAGGCGATGATGATCGCTGCGGCCAGCACCACCGAGGCGGCCTTGGGCAGACCCAGATATCCGGCGGCCAGGGTGATGCCGATGAACTCGGTCACCAGCGTCAACGCGTTGAGCAGGAACAGGTCGATGACGGAGAACGCGCCCCAGAACTTCCCGAACCGCTCCAGGATCAGCCGGGCGTGCCCGACCCCGGTGACCGCGCCCAGGCGCAGCACCATCTCCTGGTTGACGTAGAGGACGGGGATGAGCAGCAGCAGGGTCCACAGCAGCTTCGTGCCGTAGTTCTGCCCGGCCTGCCCGTAGGTGGCGAACGCACCGGCGTCGTTGTCACCGACCATGACGATCAGGCCGGGCCCGACGATGGCCAGCAGGGTCTTCAACTTCGCCGACAGACCCAGCCGCGGTGCGGTGTCGTCCAGCCGGATGGTGCCCAGCGCACCGCGGATGTCGCCGACGTGCGCGTCGTCCAGGACGGCGGCCGAGCGCTGCGCCGCGATCGCGGCGGGCGGCGTGGCGGTGGTCAGGTTGGTCATGACGGGCCTCCCAGGCCCCCTCGGCGGGGGGCGTCGCTAGGGGGCACGCAGCAGCAATCCCCCCTGCGAGCGCACGCCGGAGCGCGGCCAAACGGCATGAGGCCGTACGGGACCGCGATCAGTGGTGCTGTGGTGCGCGCAGGGAAGGTGGTTACCGCGTGCCGGAGGTCAACGAGGACAAGCGGATGCGGGGCCGACTATGGCCCGGACTACTGCTACTGCAATCCATGTCTCTCGCCTCCTCCCGGCCGGGGCGCATCGCGCCAAACGGACTCGGCAAGGAGCGGACCAGCCCGATACCGGCTGGTTCACCCCAACTCGTCAGAGCTTTGGCACTCCACGGCGTGTCCCGCCAAGAGCGGGAAGCCACTTGGGGTCACCCCTTAACTCGGGGAGACCTGTCCTGATCCGGAGCGTCTCTCGACGGGTGGGATCAGTGGCCTGTGTCCGTGCAGACGCCTCACCGAACGAGGTGCCACTTGCAACTTCGCTTGAATTCTAGCCTGCTTCTTGCGCATGCGCGCAACTACTTGACCGAACCTTGACTCCGGACCGCCAGTGTGTCTAGTCGACGGGCTCACGGGCGGACCGGGTCGCGCGAGGTGACGAGCGGTCCGGGACTCACCACCGGGAGTGTCCACCACGGGTGTGTGGCCTATGCCACGATCGGCAGCGCGACAAGCCGAACACCCGTCAACACCCTTCCCAGGGAGCCCTCTTGGACATCGCTCAGGACCCCTCCGACACCATCGACTCCGCGCTCTCCCGGCGCGGCTTCTTACACGCGGCGGCCGGAGCCGCGGCCGCCGGGGCAGTGCTCGGCCTGCCAGGCGAAGCCCTCGCCACCGGCACCGACGGGCGCACCACACTGTCCCTCACCTCCGCCACCAACGGCTCGGCCACCCTCTCCCCCACCGGCGGCCGGCTGGTCGCCGAGGTGCAGAACGTCCTGTGGTCGCTACCGCCCACCGGCGGCCGCGCGGTGCGGCTCACCACCCCGGACCTGGAGCCGACCCGCCCGGTCTTCTCCCCCGACGGGAAACTGCTGGCCGTCTGCGCCTACCGGGGCGGCGGCTTCCACATCTGGACGCTATGTCCCGACGGCTCGGGCCTGAAGCAGCGCACCGACGGCCCCTGGGACGACCGCGGCCCGTCCTGGTCGCCGGACGGCAGCCGGATCGCCTTCGCCTCGGAGCGCGACGGCGATCCGGTCGCGGGCAGCCCCTACCGGATCTGGCTGCTCGATGTGGCGACCGGGCGGCTGACCCGGATCACCGGTCTCACGGACCAGCAGGGGCCGCTGCAGGACGGCCCCTGGGAGGACTTCGACCCCACCTGGTCGCCGGACGGCCGGCACGTACTGTTCGTCCGCGCCCGGCCGGTGGCGTCCGCCGGTCCTGGCGGCACCGTGCTCGACGCCCGGACGATCGCCTCCGTCCAGGCGGACGGCACCGGGCCGGTCACGGTCGCGCACACCGATCCGACCCCCGCCGTCCAGCTGATGGTCCCAGCCGTCTCGCCCGGCGGACGGCTCGCCTATCTGCGCACCACCGCCGCGCCCGCCGCCTCCTGCACGCTGGTGGTCGACGGCGCGCCGGTGCCGATCGACGGGGATGTGGCGCCCATACCGCCGCGCTGGATATCCCCGGACGAGCTGCTGCTCACCGTCGGCGGCCAGTTCCAGCTCGTCCGGCCGGACAAGCCCGGCGATGCCCGGCGGATCCCGTTCGCCGCCGCACTGTCCGTGGACCGCCCGCGCTACCGCGTCAAGAAGTACGACCTGGACGGCTCCGACGTGCGGCCGGTACGCGGGGTGCATCTGCCCGCACTGTCCCCCGACGGGCGGCAGGTGGCCTTCGCCGCGCTCAACTCGATCTGGATCGGCGGCACTTCGGGCGGCATTCCACGGCGGATCGTGCGCGCCGACCCCACCCGGTACGTGCTGGGCCCGGTCTGGGCGCGGGACGGGCGGTCACTGCTGTACGCGGACGACCGGGACGGGCTGTACGCGGTGCGCCGCCACGACCTCGCCTCGGGGGCGGAGACCGTGCTCGCCTCCGGTGGCCGGGTGCACCCGGCGCTGTCGCCTGACGGCGCCCGGCTGGCCTGCGTGGACATGTCGGGCAACCTCGTCGTCCGTGATCTGGCCAAGGGAACGGAACGCGTCCTCGCGACGCCGCTGGGCGGCGGCGGCCTGCCGGGCCGACCGAGTTGGTCGCCCGATGGCCGGTACCTGGCGTTCTGCGACCGCAACCGGCTCAACCAGCGGTTCCGCGAGGGCTACAACCTGATCCGCGTCGTCGACACCACTGACGGCACCACCCGGTTGCACGCCGTCGCACCGCATGCCTCGATCTCCGACCGCTATGACTCCGGCCCCGTCTGGTCTCCGGACGGCCGGTGGATGGCGGTGATCTCGGAGACCGCGCTGTGGCTGCTGCCGGTACGGCCGGACGGCACGCCTGACGGTGCCCCGCGGCAGCTCACCGACGAGCCCGCCGACCATCCGTCGTGGTCCGGGGACTCACGCACCCTGCTGTACCTGTCGGCGGGTGCGCTGCGGATGATCGACGCCGCCTCCGGCGCGGCGCGTACGGTCCGCGTTCCGCTCACCTACCGGCGCCCGGCGGCCGCCGACACCGTCGTGCACGCCGGTCAGCTGTGGGACGGCACCGGCGAGCGCGTCCGGCACGACGTGGACGTCGTGGTGCGCGGCGGCCGGATCACCGCAGTCGAACCGCATCGCGCGGGGCGGCCCGCCCAGCGGCGCGTCGACGCCTCCTCGTACACCGTCACCCCGGGACTGTGGGATGCGCACACACACCCCTGGCAGTCCACCTACGGCGGGCGGCAGACCGCCTCGCAGCTCGCCTACGGGATCACCACGGCCGTCTCGCTGGGCGGCTTCGCCTACGAGCAGGCGCGGATCCGCGAGGCGGTCGCGGCGGGCGTGCTGGCCGGGCCCCGGCTGCTGGCGACCGGCGAGCTGCTGGACGGCTCGCGGGTCGCGTACAGCATGGGCAGGGCGCACCGCACGCCTGAGGGGCTGAACCGTTCGCTGGCCCGGGGGGCGGCGCTGGACTGGGACTTCGTCAAGACGTATGTCCGGGCGCCGGGTTGGGTGATGGAGACGGCCGCGCGCTTCGCGCACGAGCGGCTCGGGGTACGCAGCGGCAGCCATCTGTGCACACCGGGCATTCAGCTCGGCCAGGACCTGACGGCACATCTGCATGCCACCCAGCGGCTGGAGTTCGGCCATGACACGACCGCCACCGGCCACTCCTACGAGGACCTGCTGGAGCTGTACACGGCGGCGGACTTCCGGCTGATCGCCACACCGTTCACCGCGGCGCCGTTGGTGGGTGCGGAACCGGCGCTCGCGTCGGACCCGCGGGTCACGGTCCTGATGCCGCCGTGGGACACGGCGGTGGTCCGCCAGCTCGCCGCCCAGCCACCGACGGCGGCGCAACTGGCCGCCCTGGAAACGGAGGTCGGCGTGTACCGCCGGGTACTGTCCGGTGGCGGCCTGGTGGCGATGGGAACGGACTCGCCGCTGGTGCCGGTGGGTCTCCATCTGCACATGGGACTGCGCGCGCTGCGCCGCTTCGGCCTGTCGGCCGCACAGACGCTGCGCACCGCGACCGCGATTCCGGCACAGGTCTTCGGCGTGGACAGGGAGTTGGGGACCGTCGAGGAGGGCAAGCTCGCGGACCTGACCGTGGTGGACGGCGACCCCTTCACCGACTTCGACTCGCTGGTGCGGACGGTGTCGGTGCTGCGTGGTGGAGTCCCCTTCGAGCAGGCCGAGTTGGTGAGCGCCTTCCCGGCGCCCGATCACGGCAGCGCCCACCGCGCGGCGGCATCGGACGCCGAGTGGTTGGCCGTTGGGCGTCAACTGCGCCGTGACTGCTGCTGTGACGTAGGGGTCTGACCGGCCCAGCGGATCTCCTCACCGCCAGTTAAGTAGCCTGACCAGCCGCTTTCTTAATTCGACTGGTGCATGGCGTTGCCTCCATGGCAGGATGCCAAGCGTGCAGTTAAGTGGCTTAACTGGCGGTGAGACGTCGGAAGGACAATGAAGATGGCAGCCGGAGGTGACACACCGCCCAGGGCCACATGCGGCCCGCTGGCCGAACGCCTCAACTACCTGTTCGCGCATATGCATCCGCCTGGCGCCCCGTTCACCAACGCTCATGTGGCTGCCGAGATCAGCCGGGGCACCGAGGAGTACGGCGGGGTCAGCCTCACCGAGCAGTACCTGTCCATGCTGCGCAACGGCAAGCGCGCCAATCCCAGTCCCGATGTGCTGCGCGCGGTGGCCAAGTTCTTCGGCGTGCCGGTCGGCTATCTGCTGGGCGACCTGTCCGCGTCCCAGGCCCAGCGCGTGGAGGAGGAGGTCCGGTTCCTCGTCGCCATGCGCGACCAGCGGGTACGCGCCATCGCGCTGCGCGCCGTGGGGCTGCCGCCCGATGTGCAGGACTGCCTCACCACGATCATCGGCCAGTTCCGCCGGGAGATGAACCTCCCCTCCGACCCGCCCGGCGTCCAGGGCTCCTGACGGCGCCCGGCCCTTCCAGCCGTGATCACGCGGCCCCATATCGAGGTGGCCCCGGACGGGGGTCAGGGCCACCTGCACCGCAGGGTGCGGCGCCGGGCAGCTACTGCCCCGGCGCCGCCCCTGGCCCACCCCCGCGGTGGGCTGCGCCGCCGGAGGAGTCGCGGAGGCGCCCTTCGGTGCGGGCGCATGGCCTGATTTCGCTCCCCACCACCTGGTGGGCGACAAAGCGAACAAGATTTTGATGCATAACCACTCCTCGATGCGGTAAAAAGATCCATGTGCCTGCCCGGTGTGCATCCCCCGTCGCACCGGGCAGGCCTTCTGCTGTGAATGCCGCGTACCGCTCAGCTGCCGCCTGACCGCGCAGAGCGGTACGCGCGCCCCCGCTGCGGCGAACGCGGCGAGCGCCACGGTCAATGCCCCGGCGCACAACGGCAGATGGGCCATGCAGGCTCCGCACCCGTATGGGACCCCCCGGACCGTCGCAGTCGGCTCTCAACGGCGCCTTGACCCCACTGGCACACACTCCCGTCACGCTGGTCCGGCCTGCCACGGTCACTGCGCGGCCGACCGATCCGACGCTCCGGCGCCCCGAGCGGCTCGCGGCGTCCGATCCCCGCGCCGCCGGACCCCTCGTTTTCCGGTGGCCCTTTCGGCCAATCCTCGCTGGCCGCCTCCGGCTCTTGATCGGGCTCGCGAGCAGGCGGGATGGGAAGGCCGGGCGGGATAATGATGGATGACTGCCGGGCGAGTCGGGCAGGAGGGAGCCATGGCCGACGTTGTGGTCGCCCAGCCGCAATTGCCGCCGGTGCGGCTGTCGCCCCGTGCGCGGGCCCTGGTCGGCACCTCATACCTGCTGGTCGCGGCCGCGATCGTGGTGGATCTGGCCACCGGACCGGGGTGGACGTTCTCGCCGATCCTGGCGGCGCTTCCGGTGCTGGCGGCGATCGGCACGCGCAGGACGGCGATACCGCTGCTCGCCGGTCTGGTCAGCGTCGCGGGCGTCTTCCTGCTCGGCATGGCCAACGGCGGCGTACCCATGGTGGTGCACGCCACCGCCGCCGCCACCGTGCTGGCGGTGACCTTCACCAGCACCGCCTCGGTGGTCCTGGTCGCCGCGCGGGAGCGCGAACTCGCACAGGTGCGCAGCGTGGCCGCCGCCGCCCAGCAGGCACTGCTGCGGCCGGTCCCCCGGCATCTCGGGCCGCTGCGGATCGCCGTGCGCTATGTGGCCGCCGCCGCCGAGGCTCGGATCGGCGGTGATCTGTACGAGGTGCTGTCCACGCCGTACGGGACGCGGATGCTGCTCGGTGATGTGTGCGGGAAGGGACTGGCCGCGGTGGAGGCGGCGGTCGACGTCCTGGGGGTCTTCCGGGACGCCGCGCAGACCGAGGGGGATCTCGCGGCGGTGGCACGCCGACTGGACGAAGCGCTCGCCCGGCGGCCCGGCAACGAGGAGTTCGTGACCGCGGTACTGGTCACCGTCCCCGACCAGGGCCCGACCATGGTTCTCAACTGCGGGCATCCGCCACCGCTGCTGCGGGACGCGACCGGTGGGACGAAGGAGATCGATCCGCCGGCCTACGCCCCGCCGCTCGCGCTGCTCTCCATGGTGGGCGGTACCTACACCCCCCGGACCATTGGCTTCGGCCCGGGTGAGCTGCTGCTGCTCTACACCGACGGTGTCTCGGAGGCACGGGACGCGTCGGACCGGTTCTATCCGCTGCGCGACCGCATCGCCGGTATGCGGGCGGACGACCCCGACGCGCTGCTGGACAAGCTGATCGCCGATGTGCGGGCCTACGCCGGGGGCGAGTTCAGCGACGACGCCGCGTTGCTGGCCGTCCGCTACGACGCGCCCGCCACGGCCAGGAGATCACTCCTTTGACGGTGGCGGCGGCCAGCGGTCGCCGCCCTCCCAGACCACCTGGTCGGGATCGTCGAGGTCCAGCCCCCACTCCTTGGCCAGTCGCTCCAGCTCCGCCCGGGTGTGTACCTGCCGGTAGCTCTCGTTCGGAAACATGACCAGCCGGTAGGGACTGTGGCCATCCCAGGCGTAGACGACGTACGGATACCGGCTCATGGCCCCATGGTGGCCCGGCGGCCGGACGTCCGCTACCGCTGCGCCCCCTGCGGCGGCTCCGTGAGCCGCCGCAGATCGCGCCGCAGGACGGCGGCGAAGTCGGCCGGGAGCGAGTGGTACCGGGCGGCGGTGTGACCGTCCGGCCTCACCAGCACGGCACCGTCCTTGGCGATCCCGTACAGCTCGGTCCAGTCGGTGTCCGGATCGGCGGAGGTCACCTGGTGAACGCGCAGCGGGGGCAGGTCGGATGCGCCCCGCAGCGCCTCGGATAGGCCGAGGGGTGCGGCGTCGGCGGCGAGGACGGTGAACCAGGGGCCGAACAGGTCGGCGACCGGCAGTCGGGCACCGGAACCGAGTTCGACCATGGCGTGCGGTGCCCGGTGTCCCGGGCGCCCGGTCGGAACGTACTCGCCGAACGGGTCGTCGCTGCGGGGCGGCGGTGTGCCGTCCGGCACTACCGCGGTGGAGTCGTAGTGGTAGCCGAAGACCAGGCCCTGGTCGTTGCGGCGCTCCAGCATACGGCCGTACCAGGCGCTCCAACGGCCCATCCCGGCCTGGTCGTCGGGGGTGGGCCCGGGGCCCGCGCTCGGAGAGGGGTCCGCCGGTCGGGCGGCCCGCATCGTTTCGCGGTCCTCGTCGATGGTCCAGGCCGCGACGGCACGCCGCTCCGGACCGTAGGACTCGACGAGGGCGGGCCCGCCCCAGCCGCCCACCGCACCGGCGAGCTTCCAGGCGGCGTTGCAGGCGTCCTGCACCCCGAGGTTGAGTCCGATGCCGCTGAACGGGGTGACGACATGGGCGGCGTCGCCCACCAGGAGCACCCGCCCCTCGCCGAACCGCTCGGCGAGCCGGCTGACCCCGGTCCAGCGCTGCCGGTCGACGACGGTGACGGCCGGACCGCCGGGGCCGATGACCCTCCGTACCGCGTCCGCGCACCGGTCGGTGTCATCGGATCCTGGACGGTAGGGGCCGTCCAGGATCTGGTTGAACAGCCAGCGCCGTCCGCCGTCGCCCGGCATCACATAGCCGTGCGCCTCGCCGCTGTCGAGGAAGTAGATGGCGCTGCGGCGGTCCTCAAGCAGCGGGCCCAGATCCGCTTCGAAGAGGATGTTGAGGTTGTGCGAAGCCTCTTCGGGTTCGCTCATCCGGATCCCGAGCGCATCGCGCACCCGGCTGTGCGCGCCGTCGGCGGCGACGCAGTAGGACGCCCGGGCGCTGAGCGCGGGTCCTGAGCCGACCGGCTGGTAGCCGACCTCGACCGAGTCGCCGTGCCGGGCGATCGCGGTCACCTCGACGCCGGTGAGCAAGGTGATGGCGGGCGTGCCGCGAACGGCGGTGCGCAGGATGGGCTCCAGCCGGTCCTGGGTGCAGATGGCTGGTGGTACCGCGCTCGCCTCGGTCTGCCGGGATGCCCTCGACCGGACCAGCCGACGGAAGTCCGGATCGGTCAGCGAGTGGCCGAAGTAGTAGTGGCGGCCGGTGACTTCCATCGGCAGCGCCGCCGAGCGCACCCGCTCCTCAAGCCCCAGCGAGCGCAGCACCTCCATGCTGCGCGCGGTCAGCGCCCTGGCCCTGGGCAGCAGGGAGGGCGCCACCCGCCGCTCCAGCACCGTGGTGCGCACCCCCCAGCGGGCCAGCAGCAGTGCGGTGATCAGCCCTACCGGCCCGCCGCCGACGATCACGACCTGTGTGTCGAGGCCTTCATCGGACACCGTCATGCCCCCACTTCCCGGAACGATCGATACCGTCCTGCCGTGTGCCCCTGGCGTCACGCCGTGTCGATGAGGTGATCGCAGAGGCTGTCGAACACCCACCGCTCCCACTCCCGCGGCGTCCAGCCGCGTTCGTGCACCAGCAGGTGGTAGAGCTCGGGGCCGAGCAGCCCGTAGCAGATGTCCACCGCCCGCTGCCTGCCGAGGCCTTCCGGCAGTGGCCGCTTCTTCGTCAGCGCGTCCACGAAGTGCCCCTGTACGACCAGCCGTTGGTGTTGGTTGGTCTGCCACAGCTCCATCGCGTCAGCGCTCACCACCGCGGCGTTGCGCAGCACTTCGAGCAGCGCGCCCACCCGCTCGTAGATCGCCCGGGCGCCCTGCGCCTGCAGCCGTAGCTGGTCGACGGGGTCGGCGGCGGCCAACACCTCGGCCACCCACGGGCGTTCCAGCGTGGGCACCGGGTCGTCATCACCGGCGACATGCAGATCGATGAGCTCCTTGAGGATCTTCTGCTTGTTGCCGAAGGAGAAGTACATCGTCTGCACGGCGACCCCGGCCTCCCGGGCGATGGACTCGATGGTCGTCGCGCCGTAGCCGTTCTCGACGAACAGGCGCATGGCGGCGTCCAGCATCCGCGCTCTGGTCTGCTCCGCCCGTGCGCGCCGGCCGTCGGTCTTCTTCGCCATCGCCATCGCTGCCTACTTACTATAGTGTGCATCTAGAGTTCGACTACATTGAAATTCACTCCATTATTGGCATCCAGGCAATGGGGGGCGCAAGCGATGGCCACCGAATCGGTTGAAAAAAGGACCACCAACGCGACGGAGGCGGCCGCCGACCGACCGAGCACCCCTCCCAGGACCCTGCTGCCGCTGCTCACCAGCGGCATGGGCCTGTCCATGCTCGTGCTGTACGCGATCGGGTCGCTGGGCCCGTTCATCATCGATGATCTGGGCATATCCAAGTCCCAGTTGGGACTGCTCACCGCGGTGGCGTTCGGCACCGCCACCATCCTGTCGCTGTACGCGGGCCATCTGACCGACGTCATAGGCGGCCGCCGGGCGCTGGTCGCGCTGCTCGCACTGATCGCCGTGGACTTCGCTCTGCTGGCGGCCACCCGGACCTACTGGTTCCTGCTCGGCACGCTGGTACTGGCCGGGGTACCGCAGGCCCTCGCCAATCCCTCGACCAACAAGCTCATAGCGACGCATCTGCCCGCGGAGCGCAGGGCGGGTGCGGTCGGCATCAAGCAGTCGGGCGTGCAGCTCGGTGCCTTCGTGGCGGGACTGCTGCTGCCGACGCTGGCCCGGGCGCTGTCCTGGCGCGGGGCACTGGCGCTGGTGGTGCCGGTCGCCGTGGTGGCCGCGGTACTGGCGGCCCTGCTGCCCCGCGACGCCGCGACGGGCCAGGCCAAGCGGCTGACGCTGCCCGGTGTGCCCAACACCGCCACCCGCTGGCTGATGGCCTACTCGCTGTGCATCGGCAGCGGTCTGGCCGCGCTCAACACCTATCTACCGCTCTACGCCCACCAGCACCTCGGCATGGGCGATCAGGCCGCGGGGGCGTTGATCGCCGCGCTGGGCGTGTCCGGGATCTTCGCGCGGGTGCTGTGGGCTCGGTTCAGCGACCGACTGGCCAACCTGTCGGCGTCGTTGATCGTGCTGGCGATCGCCGCGGTCTGCTTCGCGGTACTGGTACCGAGCGCGTCGGGCGCCCACTGGCTGATCTGGATCGGCGCCATAGGGCTCGGCGGATCGGCGGTGGCGGCGAACGCGGTCTCCATGGTGGCCGTCATAAAGGGCCGCGGCTTCGGGAGCACCGGCCATGCGTCCGCTCTGGTGTCCATGGGGTTCTTCGCCGGATTCGTGGTCGGCCCGCTCTCGTTCGGCTTCCTGGTCGACACCTCGGGCGGGTACCCGGTGGGCTGGACGCTGGTGGCCGCGGTGTTCGCCATCGCGGTGCTGTGCGCCTGGGGCGGCCGCCGCTCCGCCGCCAAGGCGGGCGCATGACCTCCGCCGCGGCCGCCGTTACCGCGGCGGATCCGGCCGCCTGCGGTCCGCTCTTCGCCCAGCGGGGCGGCGAGTTCGTACCCGCCGCGCATGCCCGCGGGCCGTGGGGCGGCGAGCGGCTGCACGGCGCGGCGGTCGCGTTGCTGGTCACCCAGCGCGCCAGGCAGCTGATCGCTTCCGAGCGCGCCTTGGCAAGGCTGACGGTGGACTTCCTGCGGCCGGTCCCGGCCGCACCGCTGCGCCTGATGGCGTCACTGGTGCGCTCCGGCCGCAGCTTCGACGTCGTCGACGCCCTGATCACCGCCGACGGGACGCCGGTGGCACGCGGCAGCGCGCTCTATCTGCGCACGGAACGACTACGGCTCCCGGACGGCCTGCCGGACGAACCCCCGCCACCGCCACCGCACGCGGGCGTGCGGCTGCGCGATCCGGGCGAAGCGGTCTCGTTCAACCGGGACGCCGTCGAAGTACGGCTGGTCGACGATCCGTCGAACCCGGCCGGGGGCACCGCATGGGTACGGCTGCGCTGCCCGGTGCTCGCCGACGCGGCCGTGCCGCCCGAGCAACGCGCCGTGGCCGCCGCGGAGTTCGGGTACGGGGCCGGGGCCACCCTGGCACCCGATCTGTACACCTGCGTCAATGTTGATCTGACCGTCCATCTCCACCGCCCGCCGACCGGGCAGTGGATCGCGCTGCGGGCCGTCACCCGAACCGGCCCGGCCGGTGGCGGCGCCGCCGAAGCCGCGCTCCTCGACTCCCGGGGGCGCATCGGCGGCGCGGTGCAGACCCTGCTGGTATCGGAGGCCTGAAGTGGCGCGACCCGCCGATGAGTTCACCCCGGAGGCGGCGCTCGCGGCGATGCTCGACCGGGTACGGGCCACCGCGCGGGAGGTGGGCGACCGCTTCCCCCTCTACGCCGAGCCGGGCACCGGTGTGTGGACCACCACCCGCCGCGGCTCATGGACCGCGGGGTACTGGACGGGACTGCTCTGGCTGGCCGCCTGGCACAGCGGTGCGGTGGACGACCGCCGACGCGCGGTCGCCTGGACGACCCGGCTACGGGAGCGGGCAGGTGATGACACCGTCACCCGGGCCATGACCTTCTGGTACGGAGCCGCGATCGGCCATCAACTGTGCGGCGATGAAACGGCACTCGCTGTCGCACTCGACGGCGCCGAGCCGCTCGCCGCCTCCTACGACGAGCGGCTGGGCCTCATCCCGCTCGGCACCGCGCTGGGGCAGGGCCTTGACGGCACGTCGGCCACCGCCATCGACTCGGTGGCCGCGGTGACCGCGCTGCTGTCCTGGGCGAGCCGTACCGCCGATCGACCGCGCTGGCTGGACCTCGCACGCTGCAACGCGGTCCGCCATCGGGACCTGTGCCTGATGGCCGACGGCGGTGTGCGAGCCACCGTGTCCCTCGCCCCGGAGCCGTGCGGGGAGCCGTCCGGCACGCATCCGGCGGGCGGTTGGTCGCGCGGTCAGGCCTGGGGCATCCTCGCCTTCGCCACCGCGGCCCGGGCGCTGCGCATGCCGGAGTTCGCCACCGCCGCCGACGAGGCGGCGCGCTACTGGGCCAAGTACGGTGCGGCGGCGGTCCCTTCATGGAACTTCGCCGACCCGAACGGTCCCCGGGACACCTCGGCCGCCGCCATCGCCGCCGTGGGACTGCTGACCCTCGCCGATGCGGACGAGGGCGCCGCTGTTGACCACCACGCCACCGCACGACGGCTGGCGTCGGCGCTGGTGGGCGGCCATCTGACCGGCCACCAGGGCGAGTTGGCGGTAGAGCGCCCGGCCGGAATGCTGCTGGACGGCTGCTACGACATGGCGAGCGGGACGGCCACCGGCCATGAGCTGATCTGGGGCGACTTCTTCCTGGCCATGGCACTCGCACGGTTGACCACACCGGAGGGGCGGTGGCCCGGGCTGTGAGTGCCGGGCCACCGCCCCCGCTGCCGTCACACCGCGCTGAAGTCGTAACCGCCGTGCTGCTCGTACCGCTTGAGGATCCGCTTCGCCACCATATGGGTGTGCAGTTCGTCCGCACCGTCGTAGATCCGGGTCGCCCGCGCCCAGCGGAACATCTCGGCCAGCGGAGTGCGATCGGACAGGCCCTCGGCGCCGTAGACCTGCACCGCCCGATCGAGCACCTGGTACAGCGCGTTGGAGGCGAGGACCTTGGCGGTCGCCACCTCGACGTACACATCCTGACCGGCGTCCAGCATGGCGGCCGCGCGCAGCACCTGCGAGCGGGCGGACCGGATGTCGGTATAAGAATCGAAGACATGCTGCTGGAGCAGCTGCTTGGAGGCCAGCGTTCCGCCGAACGCCTCCCGCTGGTGCAGCCGGGTGCACATCAGGTCGAACGCCCGCTGCGCCTGGCCCAGCCAGCGCATCGCGCGCAGCGTGCGGCCGAGCGAGAGCCGTTCACCGGAAACCGGGAAGCCCTCGCCCCGGACGCCGATCATCTGCTCCGCCGTCACCCGTACCCCGTCGAACGCCACCTCGCAGTGGCCGTCCTCGGCGCCGAGCACGGTGAGCGGCTCCACGATGCTGAACCCCTCGCTGGGCAGCGGCACCAGGAACATGGTGAACGCCTTGGCGTGCGGCACGCCCAACGGCTCGGTACGGCACATCACGGTGATGAAGTCGGCGTCCCGGGCCCGGCAGAACCATTTGCGGCCGTCGATCACCCAGCCGCCGCCCTCCGGGCGCGCCCGGGTGATCATCAAGCTGGGGTCGGAGCCGGAGCGCCCGGGCTCGGTCATGCCGAAGCACGGCGTCATGCGTCCCCGGACCAGCGGGTCCAGAAAGCGTTCGCGGACCTCGGCGCCCGCGTGCCGCTGGAGCATCAGCGCGTCCAGCAGACTGTCGGAGCCGAGCACGACCGGGCCGTACGCGGAACGCCCCTCGATCTCGCTGATGTACAGGTACTCGGCGAGGCGCAGCCCATGGCCGCCCAGCTCCCGCGGGTGCGGCAGCGCCCACAGACCGTTCGCCCTGGCCTTCTCCTGCAGTCCGGCCAGGGCGGCACGGGCGCCCGGTCCCCCGGCCGCCAGTTCCGGCTCCGCCGGAATGACCTCCTCGTCGAGGAACTCCCGCACCTGGTCGCGGAGCACCTGGAGGTGACTGGATTCGTCGAGGGTCGTGGCCACGTCACGGTCAGGACTGGGCATCGGCTGACTCCTTCGGTGCGTCGAGCGAGGCGCGCAGCGCGTGCTTGTCGACCTTTCCGGCCGGGCTGACCGGGAACTCCGTTAGTTCTCGCAGGATTTCGGGGAGTTTGGCGCGCTCCAGCCCCTTCTCCTCGAACAGGTACCGGCGCAGCTCCGCCAGATCGGGGGCGGTACCGCCGGGAGTCGGGACGATCCAGACGCACACCCGCTCGCCCAGCCGGTCGTCGGGTACGCCCAGGCACACCGCGGACCTGACCGCCGGGTGGGTGGTGACCAGGCCCTCCACCTCGGCGGGGCTGATGTTGAGTCCCGCCCGGATGATGATCTCCTTCTTGCGGCCGGTGATACGCAGCCGTCCGGTGGGGTCGATGCGGCCGAGGTCACCGGTGGTGACCCAGCCGCCCTCCCTGCGGTACTGCGCGTCGAGTTCCGGTGCGTTGACGTAGCAGTGCGGGCTCATCGGGCCGCGGGACCAGATCTCGCCCTCCGCGCCGGGCGGCACGTCATCGCCGTCCGCGTCGACGATACAGATCACCGCCACCTTGGGGTTGGGGCGTCCCGCGGTGGTCTGCACGATCTCCAGCGGGTCCTCGATCTGGGTGTGGCAGTTGACCCCGTCCGCGGAACCGTAGAGGTTGACGAAGGCGCAGCCGAACCTGGCCGCGCAGGCCGCCACCGTCGCGGCGTCCACGCCCGCGCCGCCGCAGACGACGCCGACCAGCGAAGAGGTGTCGACGCGGTCGGTCGCGCCGGGGGCCAGTCGTGGATCGGCGAGCATCATCTGGAACATCGTCGGCACACCGAGGATGTGCGTGGGGCGGTGCCGGCCGATCAGCGTCACGGCCTCGGCGGCGTCGAAGCGGGACATCACGACCAGCGTCCCGCCCAGGAACGCCAGGGTGACGGCGGTTCCCGTGGAGCCGAACGACGAGGCGAGCGGCACCAGGTACAGGTTCCGCATCGGCTCGTCGCCTCGGTGCAGTGAGCGCAGGAACTCCCCTCGGCCACCGCACAGGGCGTTGTGCGAATAGGCGACCATCTTCGGCTCGGCCTCGGAGCCGGACGAGACGAGAATCCGAGCGATCGTGTCCGGATCCGGTTCGGCCGCCTTGTCCAGCGGTTCGGGAAGATCGGCCAGTATCGCGTCGAGGCTCCGCATGCCGGGCAGCGCGTCGCCGTGGACCACCACCTCGCGCAGTGCCGGGAGTTCGGGACGCAGGTCCTGGACGAGCTTTCCGTAGTCGGTCTCGCCGACATGGCGGGTGATCACCACAGCGGCGGCCTCGGAGCGGCGCAGCAGCGCCAGGGTGTCCTGCCGCCGCCTGCCGATGGGGTACGGCAGGCAGATCGCGCCGATCGCGGCCACCGCCAGGTCCATCGCGCACGCCAGCCGCCCGTTGGGCAGGTTGACGGCGACGACCTCGCCAGGGGCTATCCCGGCGTCGGCGAGCGAGCGGGCCAGCCCGAGCGCCAGCCGCCGCAGTTCGCCGTAGCTGACGGTGCCCTCGTCGTCGATCACGGCCGGGACGTGCGGCTGCCGTTCGGCGTGTCCCTGGAACAGGGTGAACAGCGGCCTGCCCGGATAGCGGCCTTCGGCGGTCCACTGGGCGCGGACCTCGCTGGGCACCAGGTCGTGGAAGTGAGTGGTCATGCGCCGAACCTCCAAGGGGAGTTGACGAAGGTGCACGCGTCATGGGTGAGGGCGTGAGCCGTCGCGGGCGCGGCGTCGAGCCCGGTGAGATCGGTCGCCACCACGGCGGCCGACACCCGGGCGGCGGCGAGCCGCCCGACCCACTCGGCGGCGGGGCGGTCCAGCAGCCGCGTCGCCATCTGCTGGCGCAGCAGTTCCCCCGGGGCGGCGGGATCCAGGCCGAGCTCCCGGCAGATGCGGCCAACGGCGGTGCTGGAGCCCGCCGATACGGCCAGCCAGCCGTCGGCGGTGGGGTACGGTCCTTCGATCGCGGGCAGTCCGGTGTTGCCGCATCCGGGCGCATGGCGCCTGAGCGGCCGCTCCAGTGCCTGGTACTGGAGCACGGTGGAGGCCGACAGCAGCGAGCTGTCCACCCGCTGACCGCGCCCGGTGCGTTCCCTGGCCACCAGACCGGCGAGCAGTGCCTCGGCCGCGACCAGACCGCCGAGCACATCGAGCAGGGTCATCAGGGACGGCCGCGGCCTGCCGCCGTCCGCCATGAGGTCAGCCAGGCCGGAGTGCGCCTGGGCCATGAAGTCCGTGCCCAGCGGCGGCCGTTCGCCGAGCGCGTCGCCCCAGCCGGAGGCGTAGCCGTAGACCAGCCGCGGGTTGACGGCGGCCAGCTCCGGCGCGTCGAGCTCGAATGCCGCCGCCTTGCCGGGTGCCCAGTTGTGCAGGAACACATCCGCCTCGCGGACGAGTTCGCGCACCGTCTGCCGCCCGGCCGGGGTCTTCAGATCGGCGATCGCCGCCTCCTTGGTGCGGTTGAGCGCCAGGAAGCGGGCGGAGCAGTCGTCGACCATCGGCGGCATACCGCGCAGCGGATCGCCGCCCGGGGGCTCGATCCGGATGACCCTGGCGCCGAGCAGCGCCAGCATGTGCGCGGCCAGCGGTGCCTGTACCCGGCGCCCGGCCTCGATCACGGTCAGCCCGGCCAGCGGCTGGTCCGGGTGCGGGGCGGTGGCGGGCGGCGCCGGGCGGTCGGGGTCGCCGAACGGCCGGAACCGCCAGGGCGGTGGAACCCTTCCGCCCCGCAGCGCGTCGCGGTCGGCACGGCGCTCCGCCATGGTCCGGATACGGCACACGCTCATCCCGGACGCCTCGGCGGCGCCCAGGATCCGGTCGAAGTCCACGGCCGAGACGGCCTCGTGCAGTGACGGCGCCAGCGGGGACACCGCCTTGGGGTAGCGGAGCATGAACGACGGCCAGCCGTGGGAGATGTCCTTGGCGGGTGCCCCCAGTTCGGTCCAGAAGGCCTGCCATGGGGCGGCGTCCAGTGCCTCGATCTCGAACCAGACACCGTCCCGGCTGCGGAAAGGCGGCCCGGGCCTGCCCTCGACGGCCGGGAGGTGCTCGTTCTCCGGCGCGGTCCCGGCGGCCAGGTACTGCGAGATGGTCAGCAGCGCGGCATGCGCGACGCAGGTGGCCACGCCGCTCACCGCGGCGCCCCGTTCCCGGGCCACCAGCGCCGCCAGCACACCCTGTACCGCGATGACTCCGGCGCAGGTCGAGGCGTAGTCCACGGGTATTCGGCGCGGCGTGCCCCGGTTGCGGCCGTGCACGGCCATCAGCCCGGTCGCCGCCTGCACGGTGGTCTCGTCGACGAGCGGGGCGCCGCCGGAGCACGCCCAGCCGATCCGACAGGAGACCAGCGGCTGCTCGACGCGGGCGGTCTGCTGCGTACAGGACCGCGACACGGTGACCAGCTCGCCGTCGGCCGACGCGTTCCGCCCGGCGCGGGCGGCGCCGGGGGTGGCGCCGAGGTCGATCAGATGGCGCAGGGCCACCCGCCCGGCGGTGCCGTGGCCGGTGCCATGGGCGGTCAACCCGGCCAGCGGAGCGGAGAGTTCGCCTCCGGCGGCGTGGGCGCGTCGGGGGCCGGGCAGGGACATGGTCGTGGCCCATCCCGTGCCGGATGCGGCGGGATTCGGGCCGGTGAGATCTGTTGTATTGCGCACGGTGAACTCCTGGTAAATGCGGTTCGTTTGGGAAATCGGCGCACGGCGGCCACCGGCCGGTGCGGCAGCCAGCCGGCCCGATGAGTGAAATCGAAACGATCGAGTAATTCACGCAGGACCGCAGACGGCAGCCCTATTCGTCAACACCCCCCGTACTGTCAAGCGGCGCACGGTCGTTACGGCCCGCAGAGCATGGCGGACCTAAGGGATTATCAGGCGCGCCGTGAGTAAATCCACGCCATGTACCGCTCTTTCCTTCTAAGACGCAGCGGAATGCCGGATAGTGCACCGAGATCCGGCCATCAACGGAGCACGGAGCAGTGCCGGAAACGGAATTTGATCGTCCTGGGGACCTGGCCGGAAATTACTCGGCGCGCCCGCCGAGAATCTCCAGGGTGCCGTCGAACCGCCAGCGGGCCAGGCGCCCCGACCGATGCGCCGCAGGACCGTCGCCGTCCCGCAACCGCGGCGGCGGTGCGAGCCCGGCCGGGCCTGCGATGCGGTCGCAGGGCAGCGCCATGCCGTCGGCGCACACCTCGCCGACCAGGCCGGGGCCCAGCGGACGGCCGTCCTCGTCGACAACGTGCAGCTGTGTGTTGGTCGTTGGCAGCAGTCCGGTGCGGTCGTCCGCCCATTCACCGTCGCCGGGTTTGACCTCGGCGGCCGCCCAGGGCAGCGGCCCGCCGTCCGGGGCGTACTCGATGAACAGCCGGGTGGCGGGCAGTTGGCCGAAGTGCCGGGCGACGAGTTCCGGCGGGCAGGGACCGCCGGTGAGTACGACGCACTGCGGAGGGCGTGCTTCGCCCAGCAGCGGCAGAGCGCGAACATAGGCTTCGGGGTCCAACAGGGCCTCGGTGACACCGCCTTGGGCCAGTCGCTCAGCCGCGCCATGGTCCGCTGCCGTGCCGGTCAGACAGACGGTGCCGCCGGACTGGAGCGCCCACCACATGCCCGCGAGGGCGGTGGGGGTGCACAGCGGGCCGTCGACCAGTACCCGTTCGGCGGGGACCCCCGCGCGGCTGATGCGTGCGGTGGTGGCGCTGACCCAGGCGTGGTGGTCGATCAAGTCGCCGTGGATCTGCCCGTGCTCCCCCGAGCGCACCATCGCGTAGGCGCAGTCGGTGAATCCGGAGCGCGGTAGCGAGCGGTCGATCCGACCGGCGCCGCCGGCACTGTCGTCCAGCAGGCCGTCCATGGACAGCTCGCGCAGCCCCGGCGGGACGCGGTGGGCGGCCAGCGGTGTGTCGCACAGCGCCAGTCGGGCCCGGGTCAACTGGACGGCATCGCACGGATCGCGATCGGAGGGCAGCGGTACGCAGACGGCACCGGCCCGCAGGACCGCGATATGGGCGATGACCGTCCCCAGCCGGTCGCCCGTGCGGACGATCACCGGCTCGCCGTGCTGCACATCGCTTCGGATCAGCGCGGAGGCGAGCAGCGTGGCCTGCCCGTCGGCCTCGGCGTAGGTCAGGGTGCGCGGACCGGTCGCGGCGGCGGGACGGTTCGGCCGCTGCCGGGCCCATCGTGCGACCAGTTCGTCAAGGGAGATGGCGGGCACGCTGGCGAGGCGCCGTCCCCAGCCACGCAGATCCTTGGCGTCGGCCGGGCTGCACAGAGACAGCTCCCGCATCCGGGGCCCTTCGGCTCCCACTGGCTCGAACGACTCAACGGCCGTGATAACGCGGGAGATCTGGCGTTCGCACAGGTCGGTGATGAGGGTCAGGCAGCCGCCGGGGCCTTCGAGCACGTGCACGGTCCCGCCGCTGGGCAGCCCTGGGCCGGAGCCCGCGGCACTGATCACGATCGGCCCGGGAGCGCTCCCGGTGGCATCCGCGATGCGCCGCGCGACACCGGTCACAGTGTCATCGGAGCGCAGCGCCAGGACAAGGCTCGCGGACCCGCCGCGCACCGTGGCCGCCCGGTCCGGCGACTGGCGCGCGAGCACGGCCAAGGCGACCGCCTGCACGATGTGGCGGCGAGGTACGCCGCTGCTGAGCGCCACCCCTCTGATCCGGTCAACCGCCGTACAAGACAACGAAATCCTTGAACATTCCCCCGTTTTGGCATCCATCTCGTATGAAGCCCCTCCCGTTGCTCCGTGGATGGCATCGCAGATGTCCGGTTTAGCTGCTCCCCGTACCATAGGTCACTTTCCATAGTTCTACTCTAGTGTTCGACTCTAGTCAACGCTTTTCCTCCGCATTACCTGGCGATGGGTTCGACCCGGTGCGTGGCCTCACAGTTCGGCAGGGTCTAATGTCGGCCATCGCCGACGCCTCGACGCTGGGAGAAACCGGATGACAACACGGCAGTTCGCGGTCTGCGTTATCGGGGCCGGGCCGCGCGGCCTGTCGGTCTTCGAACGCATCTGCGCGAACGCCGCCGCGGAGCAACCGAATACGGAACTTTCCGTGCATCTCGTGGATCCGCACCGGCCAGGAGCCGGAAATATCTGGCGCACCGACCAGTCGGGCGAGTTGCTGATGAACACCGTCGCCTCCCAGGTGACGCTGTTCACCGACGAGAGCGTGGAGCTGGCAGGTCCGCTGCGCCCGGGTCCCAGCCTTTACGAATGGGCCAGATTCCTCACGGTGATGGGGACTTTGGAGGACCTGGACGACCATGTCCTGGCCGAGGCGGCCGAGTTGGGCCCCGACTCCTATCCGACCCGCCGGTTCTACGGGCATTACCTGGAGTGGGTCTTCCAGCGCACGGCGGCCACCGCGCCCGACACGGTACGCGTCGTGACACACCAGGCCCACGCCGTGGCGCTGGACGACGCACCGGACGGCGGCCAGACCGTGCGGCTGAGCGACGGCACCGTGCTGCGCGGTCTGGACGCCGTGGTGCTCGCCCAGGGGCACACCGCGGCCCGTACCACCGGAGCGGAGGCGGAGTTGGCCTCCTTCGCGGAGCGGCACGGGGCCACCTACATCCCGCCCGCCAATCCGGCCGATGTCGACCTGTCGGCGGCGCGGCCCGGCGAACCGGTTCTGCTGCGCGGGCTCGGGCTGAACTTCTTCGACCACATGGCGTTGTTGACGGTCGGCCGCGGCGGACGCTTCGCATCCGAGGGCGGTCGGCTGGTCTACCGGCCGTCGGGGCGCGAGCCGCGGCTCTACGCCGGTTCCCGGCGCGGTGTCCCGCACCACGCGCGCGGCGAGAACCAGAAGGGCGCGCACGGCTGCCACCGGCCGATGGTCCTGACGCCGCGGGTCGTCGCGGAGTTGCGGGACCGGGGCCGCGGCGGCCCCGGTACGGACTTCCGGCGCGAGGTGTGGCCGCTGATCGCCAAGGAGACCGAAACCGTCTACTACACCGCGCTGGTCGCCCGGCGCGGTGACGCCGAGTCGTTCCGCGAGCGGTACCTGGCCGCGCCCTGGGGAAGCGCCGACGAGGCGCGGCTGCTGGACAAGGCGGGCGTCGGCCCGGCCGAGCGCTGGGACTGGGAGCGGATCGCCCGGCCCTACGCCGACCGGCGGTTCACCGGTCCCGCGGACTTCCGCGACTGGCTGCTGGACCTTCTGCGCGATGACGTGGCGGCCGCCCAGCAGGGCAACGTCAGCGGCCCGCTCAAGTCCGCCCTCGACGTACTGCGGGACCTGCGCAACGAGATACGCCAGATCGTCGACCACGGCGGGCTGACCGCACGCTCCCAACGGGACGATCTGGAACGCTGGTACACCCCGCTCAACGCCTTTCTGTCCATCGGACCGCCCGCCCGGCGGACAGCGGAGATGGCGGCACTCATCGAGGCGGGAGTGCTGACGGTGCTGGGGCCGGGCACCCGGATATCCGCGGCGCCGGAAACCGGGACGTACCACGGTGAATCGCCCCTGGTGCCCGGTTCCCAGGTGCACGCCCGGGTGCTGATCGAGGCGCGGCTGCCGGAGGCCGACCTCCGGCACACCGCCGACCCGCTGCTCGGGCATCTGCTGCGCACCGGCCAGTGCCGCCCGTACGCCATCACGGGCCCCGCCGGGGAGACGTACCAGACCGGCGGTCTGGCGGTCACCGAGCGGCCGTACCACGTCGTCGACGCGGCGGGCCGGGCGCACCCGCGCCGGTTCGCCTTCGGCGTGCCCACCGAGGCGGTGCACTGGGTGACCGCCGCCGGGGTGCGGCCGGGCGTCAACTCGGTGACGCTCACCGACTCCGACGCCATCGCCCGGGCCGTACTCGCCCGCAGCGCCGAAGCGCAACGCGAGGGGCGCGACCAGCCCGCGGGGACCGGCCGGGAGGCCACCTGAGCCGTGTCGGGCACGGTGGTCGGCGGGCCAGGTCAGTGCGGTGCCGCGCCGTGCGAGGCGGCATCGAACACGCGCCATGGGCTGGCTCCCCTTTCCGGCAGCAGGTGCGCGACGAGGGCCACCGCGCCCGCCGCGAGCACAAGGACGGGGCCGGGCGGCAGATCCCAGCCCAGCGCGATCAGGAAGCCGGTGGCGTTCACCAGCACGCCAATGCCCATGGCCCACAAGGTGATCGCCCCCAGCGAGCGGCCGAACCGCCGCGCGGCGAGCGCGGGCAGCAAGGTGAGCGCGTCGACCAGCAGCGCGCCGGTGAGCCGGATGGCACCCGCCACCGCGACCGCCACCAGGACCAGCAGCAGCACGGTGAGCCGCTGCGCGGGAACACCGGAGCACACCGCCAACTCCCTGTCGTGCAGCAGGAGTGCGAGGTCCCGGCGCCGCCACACGAACAGCGCGGGCACCGCCACGGCCAACGCCCCCAGCACCGCCAGGTCGGACGGGCGCACCGCGAGGATGGACCCCCACAGCAGCGCGAACGCCCCGTTGGCGTTCACCCCCGACAGCGCCAGCACCAGCAGCGCCGCCGCGATCGCGAGGCTCATCAGGAGGCCCATCGCACCGGACAGCGCGTCAGGTGTACGGGCCAGCGGCGCCACGCCCGCACCCGCCGCGGCGCACGCCAGCAGCGCGCACAACACCGGGTCCAGACCCAGCAGTTGGCCGACGGCGATACCCAGCAGCGCCACATGCATCATCGCGAAGCGCACCGGCATGATGTCCAGGCCGACGATCACCACACCCACCACCGGCAGCCCCAGGGCGGCCAGTACGAGTCCGATGCCCGCCCGCTGCACCGGCACCAACCGCAGCAGTTCCCCGATCTGGTCCAGCGCGCTCACCCGGCCTCCCGCAGTCGGCCCGCCGCCATCTCCAGCACCCGGTCACAGCGCGCGGCCATCGCCCGGTCGTGGGTCACCACCAGCAGGGTCACCGGCAGCCCGGTGAGCACTTCGGCGGCTTCCTCCTGCCCGGCGAAGTCCAGTGCCGCGGTGGGCTCGTCCGCGAGCACCACCCCGGCCCCGGCCGCCACACAGCCCACCGCCCGCGCCAGGTGCATGCGTTGCAACTGGCCGCCGGACAGACTGCTCAACGGCCGGTCGACCAGGGCGCCCACGCCCAACCGCTCCGCCGCGCTCACCGCCTGCCGGGCGTCTCCGCCACTGGCGAGCAACTCATGTGCCAGCAGCGGGAAGCGTCCCGGCGCGGGACGCTGCGGAATCCACGCACACGCTCTGCGCCGCCAGGCCCACTCGGCCGCGCTGCGGCTCCCCCGGCCGCCGACCAGGATCTCGCCGTCGACCTGGCGGTGCAGCCCGAGCACCGCGCGCAACAAGGTGGTCTTGCCCGAACCGTTGGTGCCGGTGAGCGCGACCCGCTGGCCCGCGGCCACATCGAGGTCGACACCGCGCACCGCCTCCGTTCGGCCGTGCCTGCACGCCACGTGCCGAAGCCTCAAGGGCAGACCGGCCTCGCTGTCCGGGCTCCGTGTGGCGACCTGGCCCGGCTGTTCGCTGCTGTGTTCCACGCGACAGTAGTCGGACCGATCGCCCGTCCGGTTCCAGCGTCCCGCGACTCGTTCATGAACCCGTGGGCTGCCGCTGACCGGATGGCCCGGGCGGTGCGGAACCGTTCTGGCAACCGCCCGTCCGCATACGGCAATCGGGTCGTATCGCCAATCCCGTCATCCTGGCGTCTCCCGGTGTTCAAGGCCGAGGAGCATACTTCCCAGCCATGGACTGCTGTCCCTCCTCTCGTCGGCAGGCCCTGGTGTGGGCGGGCCTGGTCGCAACGCTGCCGTTCGCCGAATCGGCCATGGGGGCGGGCACCGCCTCCGCCGCGTCCCGGTCGGCGGCCGACATCCGCTCCGGTGCCCTGCTGGTGACGGACCTGGAAGTGGTGACGGTCACCGACACCAGTGTGGTGATCACCTGGTTCACCGGGTCGAAGACCGAGGTGGACCGCTACGGAGCGCCCACGCCGGTACCCACCGACACGGAGTTGCTGCTGGGCGAGCCGGGCAACCCCGGCTCGCTGCGCACGGTGCTGCACGACACCAGCCCGACCGCGTTCCACTACGCCGAGGTGCACGGGCTGGAACCCGGGCGTGCGTATGCGTTCATCGGCCGCTCGGCCGGACAGGTCGCCCAGCAGTCGATGCTGCAGTTTCCGGGCAGCGGCGGGTCGACGGACGCCCCCGGGGTGTTCACCACGCTGGTGCCGCCGCCGGGGCGGCATCTGTTCACCGTCGCGCTCTGCAACGACCTCCACATGGGCGAGCAGACCAGCGGCATCATCGTCGGCGACTGGCCGCCGTCGTTCCAGCAGGACCCGGGCCTGCCGCCGTATCCGGAGGTCATGCTCGGCGCGATGCTGGACGACCTGCGGCGGCCCGACCGCGGCGCCGACGTGCTCCTGGTCGCCGGTGATCTGACGGCGGAGGCCAGACCCCGCGACGTGGCCCGGGTGCGGCAACTGCTGGACGGCTGGGGCACGTTGAACCGGGACTACTTCGTGGCGCGCGGCAACCACGACCGCCCGCACGTCGGTCCGGACTACACCGGGTGCGCACCGGTGCCGGCCGCCGACGACCATCACGACTGCTGGGGCGACACCTTCCCGTACCGGCGGCAGACGCTGTCCAGCCACGAGGTGGGCGGCCTGCGGATCATCGGGCTGGACACCACGACGCTCGACGCCGCCGGCGGCACCCTCGACGACAGTCAACTCGCCGACCTTGAACATGTGTTGCGCCATGACCGGGACCGTCCGACGCTGCTCTTCGGCCATCACCCGGTCACCTTCGAGTCCGCGGTCACCACCGCGGCCGGACCCGCCTTCGATCTGGACCAGCGCAAGGCCCGCAGACTGGAGGCGCTCTACCGGCGCACCCCTGGCGTCTTCTTCCACCACGCGGGGCACACCCACCGCAACAAACGCACCTTCGCGCAGGAGAGCCAGGCCGTCGAGTTCCTGGAGGTCGCGGCCACCAAGGAGTACCCCGGCGGCTATGCGCTGGTGCGCTGCCACACGGGCGGCTACCAGGTCAACTTCTACAAGACCCGGTCCGACCTGGCCCGCCGGTGGAGCCAGCGCACTCGCGCCGAGTACTTCGGCGTCTGGCCGCACTACACACTGGGCACGATCGCCGACCGCAACCACACCGTGCCGCGCGACCTGTCGGGTCTTCACCCGGTGCACCGCTCGGGCGGTTGACGGCGGCGGCCCCAGGCCGCTTCGCCCGGACCATCTGGTCGTTGGTCTGGGTGTGCCGTCGGCTGACGCGCGGTGGGCGCGGAACGACGCGCCATCCGCGAGCACCTGCGGCGACGAGGGATCCGTTCCCTGTCGCAGCCTACGGGCCACCGCGCCCGGGGCGCGCACATTCGGCCGTGGTGCCCCGGATAGGCTCTCAGGCGCACGTCAGCCACTACGGAGAGACGGTCAACGGTCAATGAGCGCGTGGAACAAGGCACTTGACGCTGCCAGCGTCCGCGACCCCGGGCTGCGCGGCGACTATACCCAGCAGCGGAAGGTCATCGCGCGCTACCGGCGCAGCTCCTACCTGGCGGCCAGGCTGCTGCTGCCCGGCCCGCTGGTCCCCCATGTGATCGCCGCGACCGCCTTCATGCACCACGGCGACAACCTCCTGGACGGCGGCCCGGTGCCGGAGCGCGCCACCGCCTACGCACAGTGGGAGAAGCAGGTCCGCGAAGCCCTGGCCACCGGCGGCAGCGACCAGCCGGTGATCCGTCCGCTGCTGCACACCATCACCGCCCATCCGCAGCTACGCGGCCATGTCGAGGACTATCTCGCCACGGCCCGCACGGACCTGGAGTTCTCCGGCTTCCCGACCGAGGCGGACTACCAGGCTTACGTTGACCAGTACTCACTTCCGGCGTTCATGCTGATCGCCTGCCTGCTGGCGCCGGGGAACGATCCGGCGGGCTACCGCGCGGCCTGCCGTACGTACATCGACGCCAGCCAGCGGCTGGACTTCGCCAACGATCTCGCGGAGGACCTGCGCGGCGGGCGACTGGGCATTCCGGCGGACGTCCTCCAGCGGTACGGCGTCACCCGCGCAGATCTGGAGAGCGCCCGCGACAGCGCGGGCACCCGGGAACTGCTCCAACACCTCATCGGGCAGGCCAAGGCCACCCTGGAAGCCGCCCGCCCACTCGTCGGCATCGTGCCGCCCGCCAACCGCCCACTGGTACGAGCGCTGATCGCGCTGGAGGAACTCACCGCCGACGCGGCCGCCGCCAAGGGAACCGCCCTGCTGCGCGAGTCCGCCAGCCCGTCGGCCCCGGCCGCACTGGGTGTACTCGCCCGCGAGTACACCCGGGCGCGGCGGCTGCGCCGCGGGCGGTGAGCGCGGTCAGCGGAGCTTCGGGCACCGGGATGCCGTGGGTTGCGGCGGTCTCGTGGCCAGCGGCATCCAAACCCGCCGCAACCCGACGAAGATCCGCCGGAAGGGCTCAGGGCAGGTCGAGGGTCGGATTGCGGTCGAAGAAACCCGTCGGCTTCAGGGTGAAGCCGCAGATGTCGACCGGCATGACCGGCCATTCCTCCAGTCGCGGCAGGTGCGTGGGGCCGAAGGTGTGCCAGACGGTGACCTCGGTGTTCTCCAGCGACTCGCCGGGGGCGGTCCATTCGGGCAGGCCCGCGCCGCCGGGGTGCTGGTTCGGGTAGTCACCGGCGGGGAAGCGGCGGTCGGGGCGGTGGCGGGTGACCCAGAGGTGCTTGGTGCCGTAGGCCATGCGGCGGCGGGCCGCGGAGCCGGGCTGGGCCAGGAGTACCGGGCCGGGCTGCGGGACGAGGGTGTAGGCGACGGGATGGCCCATACGGTTCCGGGCGGCGGGGTTGGTGATGCGCCACCGGCGTCCGGTCGCGGCGTCGGCGAGGCGGCCGCCTGCCGCGCTGTCGGTGATCGGGGTGGCGCGGGTCGTGAAGGCGTTGCCGTTGGGGTTGTTCGGGCCGGTGGGGACGGGTACGACGTCGACTTCCTCGACCGTGTTGGCCGGGCCGTCGACGGCGGCGTCCAGCCGGACGCAGAACAGGTGCTGGTGGTACGGGGCGAGCAGGCCCGGAGCGACCTCGGTGCCGTGCGGCGATCCGGCGCCCGGCCGGACGGCCGAAGTCTGCACGATACCGGTGGACTTGGCCTCGAAGCCGATGGTGCCGTCCTGGTGGAAGTACCAGTAGAAGCCGTAGTCGTAGTTGCCCACGGTCGCGATGCAGGAGACGACGAGGCGGCGGGAGCGGCGGCTTGTCGCGGCGTTGCCGTTGAAGATGTCGGTGTGCTTCCACAGCAGACCGGCGTCCTCCTCGTGCACGCAGATCGCGTTGGACAGGGTGTACGGGATGCCCTCGTCGTCGGCGAGGACCGCGTCGAGGTAGCGGATCTCGCCGAGGCAGTCGCAACCGAGCTTCAGCTCGTTGGCGTTGCGGCCTAGCGAGTACTCCCCCGCGTCCAGGAAGGCGACCCAGTTGCGGGACTCCTCCGCCTCGCCGTAGGCCACCGCCATCTCGGCCAGGGACGCGCGGTGCAGCACGGACCGGTCGCGATCACCGTCCCGCAGGGTGATCTGGTGCAGGACCAGGCCCTCCCGGGCGTTGAAGTCGATGCGGAACTGCCAGTTCTGCCAGCTGAGCCGGTGGCCGGAGACCTCGAACGAGGGGCCTTCCGGCTGGGTGATGTCCAGCGGGCGCAGATCGGTGCGGGGCGGTCCGTTGAACTCGGCCTCATACCGGCCGCATTCGGCCGGAACCGGCACCGCACCGGTGTCGACGAGCCGGACCACGCGCCGCGCGATCACATCGACATCGGCGAACAGCCCGCCCACCGGGTGCGCCCAGGGGCTGTCGGTCCCGTCGCAGCGCAGCCAGGTCAGTGAACGCATCAACCGGCGGCCCGAGTTGTCGCCGATGGTGGCGCTGCCCGCGCACAGCGGCGCGCAGATGGCCAGTTCGGTGTCGGTGACACCGCGTTCGGCCATCGCCTTGCGCCAGCCCGGATCGGCCTTGACGACCGACTCGACGATCTCGTACTCCTCGAAGGTGACCGGGGGTTGGCCCTCGGTGGCCGGATCGAGGTCGCGGTAGGAGAGCAGCAGCCCGGCGGTGACGTCCACGACGGCCTCGGCGGCGGCGCCGGTACCGGAGTCGAGCAGCGTGACCCGCAGTCGGCGCACCACGGGGTCGCCGTCGCGGTGCGCGGTGGCCGTGTGCCGGTCGGGCTCGTCAAGCAGGATGAGCGGGAAGCGGGTGGACTCGCCCGTCTTTCCGGCCTGTTCCAGGATCCGCCGGGCGGCGTTGATCTCGTCGGCGGTCAGCGGATCGAGGGGATGGGTGTCGGCCGCCGCGCGCTGGGGGTGGCAACACGTCATGACGGTCCCTTCGTCGAGTGGTCACGCCTGTGAGGAGGCGGCCTTCTCCAGTTGGAAGGCTTCGTTGCCCAGGCCGATGCGGGTGTGTACGGCGGGTCGCGCCGTCTTGAGCACCAGCCCGTAGACCAGGCCGCCCACCGCCGTGACCCCGATGATGCCGGGCAGGATCCAGCTGAGCGCGGAACCGGGGTCGGCGCCCAGCAGCACGTCGAAGTCCTTGACCGTGAGTACCGCGATCACCAGCAGGGCGGCTCCGGCGAGTCCCGACGCGGCGAGCCGCCAGGCCTGCGGGCGGGCCGCACCATGCCGTACGAAGAAGGCGATGACGGCCGCGGAGGCGGTCGCCATCAGCAGGATGATGCCGAGCGCCCCCACGTTGCCCATCCAGGTGAACAGGTGGAGCACGGGCGCGGTCGGGTCATCGTGCGGCTTGCCGTCGGTCACCGCGAAGACCAGCACGACGACCAGCGAGATCACGCTCTGCAGCAGCGAACCGTAGGCGGGAGCGCCGCTGCCCTTGGAGGTACGGCCGACCGCCGCGGGGAGCAGTCCCTCGCGGCCCATCGCGAAGGCGTACCGCGCGACGACGTTGTGGAAGCTGAGCATGGCGGCGAACATACCGGTCACGTAGAAGACGTGCATGACGTCGGTGAACCCGGCACCGAAACGGTTCTCCGTAAGCCAGAACAACAGGTTGGGGCCCTGCCGTTGCGCTGCGCCGACGATCTGCGACGGCCCCGCGGCCACGCTCAGCGCCCAGGAACCGACCACGAAGAACAGTGCGACGAAGCCGACGGCGAGGAACATCACCCTGGCGACGAGCACGTTCGGTCGGCTGGTCTCCTCGGCGTAGACGGGTGCCTGCTCGAAGCCCACGAAGGCGGCGACGCAGAAGCACAGTGCGGTGCCGATGCCCGCGCCGCTGAGCGTGTCGGGGTTGAAGGAGTGCAGGGACAGGCCGTCCTTGCCCGGGTCCGCCAGCCCGGCGACGTCGAAGGTGACGACCATGACGCACTCGACCAGCAGCAGCACGCCGAGCACCTTGGCGTTGAGGTCGATCTTGAGCCAACCGAGCACACCGACCACGACGACCGCGACCAGCGCGGGGATCCACCAGGCGACGCTGACATCAAGGTGCTTGGCCAACTGCCCGGACAGCTCGAAGCCGAAGATGCCGTAGATGCCGACCTGCATGGCGCTGTAGGCGACCAGCGCCACGAGGGACGCGGCGGCACCCGCGGTGCCCCCGAGGCCGCGGGCGATGTACGCGTAGAAGGCCCCGGCGTTGTGCACATGCCTGCTCATCTCGGCGTAGCCGACGCTGAACAGCGCGAGGACCGCACCGAGGATCACGAACAGCAGCGGCTGTCCGACGACGCCCATCTCGCCGAACGTGGTGGGCATGACGCCAGCCACCACCATCATCGGGGCGCTGGCCGCGACCACCGACAGCAGCAGCCCGGGCATGCCGAGACGGCCCGCGCGCAGCCGTCGTTCCTGGCCCAGGTAGGTACTGATCTCGCTCGTGCTGCCCGTCAACATGCGGCGGTCTTCCTTCCCAGGGGGGTTGGGCGCGGTTACGAGGAGCCGAGCGCGGCGCGGCGCACGGCGCGGAATGCCTTTTTCGGGTCGCGGTCCGGGTAGGACCACGGGGCGTGTGTGGCGTGCCGGCCGATGCGGGTGAACAGCGCGGCCGCTTCGGCGGTCCGGCCTTCGTAGAACTTGGCGTGCGCCAGGAAGTTGAGGTCGACCTTGCGCCGTGGATGGTGGTGATGGTCGTCGTCCCATTCCAGCCACCAGTCGAAGGCGGCCTTCATGGCCTGGCGGGCGCGGCGGGTGGTCCAGTGCCGGGAGTTGGCGGGATCGCGAGGCTCGACTCCGGCGCTGGCCAGTACCCGGTAGCGCTCCGCGTGGGCCACTACCGGCAGGACGGCCAGCGGTGAGTCGGCGGGCGCCTGCTCCGCGGCCCAGGAGGCGAAGTCGTACACCTCGTGCAGCGGGTCGTCGGTGTCCCCGTCCTGGCGCTCGGCCAGGCAGGCCGCCATCAGATGGTGGGCGTGGTGGTGCTCCCGGTGCCGGGTGCGGACCTGGTCGAAGGCCCGTACCCGTTCGTCGTCGGTGCCGGTGCGGCGGGCCAGGATGAGCAGGCCGAGCCACGGCGAGGGGTCCTCCGGTGCCAGCCGCGCGGCGGCCGTACAGGCCTCGTGCGCGACCTCGGGGGTGAGCTTGCCGTGTACCGCCCGGAAGACCGAGGCGCAGGCGAGCAGCGCGGCGGCGTCCGCGCTGTCCGGCTCCGCGAGCTGCCAGTCCCGGGCCCAGGCGGCACTGGTCGGGCCTTCGGCGAGGACGACGAGGCGGTGTCCGCGCCGGTCCCAGTCGTCGCCGGTCGCGGCCAGCAGCGTACGGGCATGGTCCCAGCGCCCTCGGGCGAGCGCGTCCCGGACGGTGGCCAGGTCGGCGTCGTCAAGCGCCGGGTCGAAGGCGACATCGTCCCTGCCGCGGGAGCGTCCCAGGGGAGGTGGAGGCGGCGTCATCGACGGACTTCCTCCATGGCGCGCTTCCCCTCCGGACGACTGGTCGGGTCGTCCGTGTACAGGCACAGAACAGGCACACAGCACAGGTACGTACTTGGGTGATCACGCACAGCAAAGCGGCAGCCGTCGCTTCGCGTCAAGACCGGAATGGAACTGACTATTCCCCAACTGCCGTAGAAATCGGCCGAGTTCAACGAGCACACCGCGCCGCTCTCGCACCTCCCGACCGATGCGCTGGCCAGGACCAGGCGCTCGGCGCGGCGAACGGAGATCGAGGGGGACCGCGGTCGCGCGGGTGTGACTTACCTCTCTCCGACAAGCTGGACTATTCGGTCATTTTCGGGACTTTATGCCCCCTGACCTGCGATTTCACGCACTCCGCGATCACCGAGTGCCCGTTTTCTGCCGTTCAGGGGGGTCTTGCCCCACTCCAGGGATCCATGTTTCTGTCGACATCGCCCGCTTCCGCGGGCCCCGCCGGTCGGAACGCCGAGTCCTGC
>JBEYJY010000052.1:0-49155 GCA_040631425.1 Streptomyces sp. NPDC020096 | reverse complement strand
GGACCCCAGGCCGTTCATCTGGACCAAGACCGCCGAAGAGATCCTCGACTCACTCGCCCGATTCTGCCAACGGATCTCCGGCGCAGGACACTAGTTCAGAGAAGGTACGTGAGGCGGGTGGCCGTGCGCCATATGTGCCTCACAAGTATCTGGGGGCTGTTGAGGCATATTGTGCACGTGAGCCACGATTTGCCGGGCCGCGATCCTCACTGGCCACGGCGGAGGCCGTTGCGCTCATCTCCGAGCTGTACGCGGAGGGGTGAACCGCTCCGAAGAAGGGCGGTGCAGCCCGGTCGCGGTGTCGGCCGTGGCGGCACGTCAGGTGCGGCTCGGTGCCGGCTTCGGCTCGCAGAGAGGCGCCGCCGTGCGGCGGGGGAGCAGGAGCGGGGTCGCCAGTAGGAGCACGCCGGCCAGGCCGATGGCTGTACGCGGGCCGAGCAGGCCGCCCAGCACGCCCCAGATGGCCGTCAGCAGCGCGGTCGAGGCCTTGGTCGTCACCGCCCAGGCGGACAGCGTGCGGGCGACCCGGTCGGTCGCGGTGCGCTCCAGGCGGTAGGTGGCGTAGACGGGGTTGAAGACCCCGCAGAAGAAGATGAGCCCGAGCTCGACGCCCATCACCAGCAGCAGCCCTCCGGTGCCCGGCCCCAGGAAGGCCAGGCCGACGGGCCAGAGCGCGCGCAGCGCCCCGACCGCGACCAGGACCTGGTGCTGCCCGAACCGGGTGACGAGTGGTCGGGCCAGCCGTGAACCGAGCAGCCCGCCGATCGAGGGCGCGGCGAAGGCAAGGCCGTACTGCCACGGTGCGAACCCGAGTCGGCCGAGCATCAGGACGGCCACCAGCGGCTGGGTGGCCATCACCAGGCCGTTGAACAAGGCGGTGTTGAAGAACAGCGGACGCAGCGTCGCGTCGGCGAGGATGTACCGCCAACCGTCGAGCAGGTTCCGGGCCCGCATGCGCGCGGCCTCCTGGCGCTCGGGCTGCGGCTCGTGCCCGCCCGTCGCGCGGATGCCCAGGGCCGAGAGCAGGTAGCTGACCGCGTCGGCCACCACCGTCGCCACTGGACCGAGGAGCCCGATCGCCGCGCCGCCTAGCGGCGGTCCGATGATCGTGGTCGTCCAGGTCGTGGACTCGAATCGGGCGTTGGCGACGAGCAGGTCCTCGGCCGGCAGCAGCGTCTTCAGGTACGCGCCGGAGGCGGCGCGGAAGGTGATGTCGGCCGCCGCGACGACGACCGAGACCAGCAGGAGCTGAAGGAAGGTGAGCACGCCGAGCGCGAACGCGGTGGGGATCGTCAGCAGCGCCGCGAACCGCACCAGGTCCATCGCGATCAGCACCGGCCGCTTGCGGCGGAACTCCACCCACGGGCCGAGCGGCACCGCCACGGCCGCGCCCACCGCAGCCCCCACGGAGGAGAGCGCGGCGACCTCGGCCGGTCCGGCGTGCAGCACCCGGATGGCGATCAGCGGGAACGCGCCGAAGGCGAGCCACGTGCCGAGCGCGCTGGTCCCGTACGCTCCCCAGAGCCACCCGAACCGCCGCCCCAGCCGGTGCCCGCTCCTCATGCCCGCCGCCCCTCGCCACTCACCCGCACAACCGATCCGCGATCAGAAGCATCAAAGCGAGCACCACAACCAGGAATCAAACAACCACAGGGCCGCCGGCCACAACCAACGGTTGTGCCCATAGGGTATCGGAGTGGACCTCGACACCGTCCGGACCTTCGTCGCCGCCGCCGACGCGGGGCAGTTCCAGGAGGCCGCCGCCGAGCTGGCGGTCACCCAGCAGGCTGTCTCCAAGCGCATCGCCGCGCTGGAGCGCAACCTCGGCGTGCGGCTGTTCACCCGAGCCCCCCGCGGCGCAGAACTCACCATCGATGGGCAGGCGTTCCTGCCCCACGCGCGCGAGCTGCTGCGCGTCGCCGAGCGCGCGGTCGCGTCCGTGCGCACCGGCCGCCGTCCGCTGCGCGTCGACGTGATCGCCTCGCGCGTCGCGCCGTCGGGCCTGATGCGCGGCTTCCACCGCGCGCACCCCGAGATCGAGCTCGACGTGGTGATGCTGTTCGACGTCGAGACGGCCGTCGCCGCCATCCGCTCCGGTGCGATCGACGCGTCCTTCCGCGCCGTCGCCGTGCCCGGTCGGCCCCTTCCCGAGGACATCGAGTCCGTCCGGGTGCTCGACGAGCCGCTCCAGCTCCTCACCGGCCCCGCCCACGCGCTGGCGGGCGCCCGGTCGGTGACCGTCGCTCAGCTCGCCGGGCACCGGATCTGGATGCCCGGCATCGTCCCCGGTACCGAGTGGGCCGCCTACTACGACGACCTCGTCGCCGAGTTCGGCCTCACCATCGAGGCGACCGGCCCCAACTTCGGCTCCGACGCGCTCCTCGACACCGTCGCCGACACCCCGGCCTTGGCCACCTTCATGGGCGAGCAGACCCGCCTCGTCTGGCCCGCCGACCACGGCCTGCGCCGCATCCCGGTGACCGACCCGACGCCCGTCTACCCGCACTCGCTCCTCTGGCACCGCGACAACCCCCACCCAGCGCTGGCCACCCTCCGCGCCCACCTCGCCGCCACAACGGCCGGCCACGACGCCGCCGGGACCTGGGCCCCGGGCTGGGTGATTCCGCGCTGAACGCCGCCGCGTCTGCGATCACAGTTGACGGGAAGTCTGTGCTGTACGGATATCCCGTTGTGGGTCCAGGGGAACGGCCATAAGGTCTCCGGCATGTCCATACGTCTTCGGATGCGTCAGGCCCTGCCGGAAGCGATGCGTGCCCGCGACAAGGCCGCGGTGAGCGCGCTGCGCGCAACGCTTGCCGCGCTGGACAACGCCGAGGCGGTGCCCGTGGACGAAGCCGCGCTACGTGGCTTGGCCCTCGAGCAGTCGCCGGTTGGTGTCGGCGTTACCGAGGCAGCGCGGCGCGAGCTGAGCGAGCGCAGCGTGGCGGAGATCGTGCGTGCCGAGGCCACCGAGCGACTGGAGATTGCAGCGCAGTTGACTCAGCCCGCGCATGCTGACCGAGTCGCTCAGCTCCGTGCGGAAGCCTCCGTGCTGCTTCGGTTCCTCGACGGTGCCAACACCGCATAGGACACGGCGTCGCACCGCACCCGAATCGAGGCAGGAGCAGGGCTGGGAATGGGTCGGCCACTGCGTGATCATCAGGGGTTGTGTGGACTCCTGAGGATCGTGCGGTGGCCGCGGGCCATTGCGTAGCCCCTGCCCGCTGGCAGGCGATGTTCGACCAGGGCACGGCCCGGATCGCGGGACGGTTCGGACGGGTGGAACCCCGGGCCACCGCCCGGGCTTATCTCCTCGCACTGCTCTCCGGTGTCGAGCGGAAGAACTGCTGGCAGCTGGCCGAACAGGCTCGGTCACGCCTGGCCGGGCCCGATGCAGCGCCTGCTACGGACATCCTCGGCCAGGAGTTCGGCGTAGCGGCGGTGCGCGGCCTTGCATAAGTCGGCGCCGATCCGGACCGCGCAGCCGCGCCGGTTCAAGACGGCGTGCACGAGGTCAGCAAGCTGTGTCTTTCCGCTGCCTGGCTGCCCGGCGATGAAGACGACGACCGTCCATGGATGTACTCCTTGCTGCGGTCCGGCTCAACACGCGCATCGGCTTCGAACTTCAGCGGTTCAGCGGAATTGCAATCAATGCGCGATTCGCGAGCGATCTGCATGCGATCAAAGAGCGATTCGGGTAGGATGGGGGGCGGAGGTGATCCCTGTGTCCAACGATGAGCAGGCGCTGTTCAGTGCTGTCGATGCCCTGCTGGAGCAGGTCGCGCAGGACCCCTTGCCAAAACCTGCGGAGCGTAAGCGCCTGCGAGAAGCGGCCGGGCTGAGCCAGGATCAGATCGCGAAGGCGCTGAAAGCCCGGCGCGAGGCGGTGGGCAACTGGGAGTCCGGCCGCACCGAGCCGCGGCCGCCGAAACGTGCCGCGTACGCCCGGCTACTGGAAGGCCTCGCCGCTCGCTACCCAGCTCACCCCGTTGCGCCCGCCACCGCTCCGACGGCGCAGCCGCTGTCCACAAGTCCGCAGCCGCAGCATCGCGGCATGACTTCATCTGACATCACACAGCAACCCGGCGCGACCTCGACCCCCGAGGCCGCCACCGCCCCAGCTCGTTCGGCGCGCACGGCCAGGCCGTCGACATCGCGGCGCCCGGCCGCCAAGAAGGCCGCGCCGAAGAAGCCTGCCGCCGTCGACCCTCGCTTTCCGCACGGCCCGCTCGCCGTGCTGGACGGCGACGGCACCGCGTACGGCGTGGACGGCATCGTGCTGGAATGCCCGGCCACGACCATCCCGCAGCTGGTCGACTGGACACTCAAGGAGTCCGGGATCGGAGCCGCGAGGTTGCACCGCAACGGCAAGGAGTCCGACCCGCTGATCGTCCTGACAGCCGCAGCCGCAGAGCGCTTCGGCCTGCCGGTCACGCTGGAGGGCTTCGCTGAGCGCCGGGGGTTGCGCCTGCCGGAGGACCACAAGGTGGTCAAGCAGATCGCCCGCGCGAAGTGGAAGTTGACCCAGCGCGGGTTCGGCCCGTGGGCGCGGATCTACCGTCCAGCGAAGGCCGGGCAGCGCCAGTGCGTGCAGCTGGCGATCCTGCCGTGGGAGGCACTGGACTCCCGTGCCTGGGGCGACGCCGACCAGCTGCCGCCGCCGGAGCTCGCCCGGGTGCTGGGGGTGTACGCGACCCGCGTCATCACCCCGCGCGGCTCCACCGCGGTATCCGGGTTGGAGTTGATGACCGCGCTGCGCCCGCCGACTCGGGCGGTGAAGGATGAGGCGTCCGGCGAGTGGGTCCAGGGCCACAACCCGGGCTCGCTTGGAACCGAGCCGATCGACCCGGCGCCGCCGGAGGCTACGCTCGAGCACCCGGTCGTGGTCGGGCAGGGCTGGACGGGCGGGTTCCTTGATGAGGAGGCGTACCAGTGGGTGCGCGACCCGAAGTTGCTGTCGGATGAGGAGTGCCTGCTGCCGTGGGCGGTCGGCATCGACATCAACACCGCGTTCCTTGCTGCCGCCGCCCGCTTGGTCGTCGGCCTGGGCAAGCCCCACCACGTGAAGGCCCCGGTGTTCGACAAGAGGCGCCCCGGTTGCTGGCTGGTGGACCTCTCCCACATCGGGCTCGATCCGCGTCTCCCGTCGCCGTTCACGCCGTCCGGGCAGCGCCCTGAGGGCCCGGCCTGGTACGCCACCCCGACCGTCGCCTACGCCCAGGAGCTGGGCTACGACGTCGCCCCGATCGAGGCGTTCATCCGGTCCGACACTGGCGCCTACCTGGACCCCTGGCACGACCGGCTCAAGGACGCCTACGTCGAGACCATGGCCGACCTGGGCGTGAGCAAGGACCTGGACGAGGCCGCGTTCCTCGCCGCGATGGAGCAGCACAAGCAGGTCGACCCGGGGATGGCCGCCGTACTGTCGGCGATCAAGTCCACGGTCAAGGGCGGGATTGGCAAACTCAGGGAGCGCCCGCAGGGCCGCCACTACACGGACGGGGATCGCTGGCCCGCGCTGGAGCGCCCGACCTGGCGGCCGGACATCCGGGCTGCGGTCATCTCCAAGGCGAGGGTGAACATGCATCGCAAGATGCTCAACACGGCGAAGGCGACCGGCCAGTACCCGCTCGCGGTGCTGTCCGACTGCGTCGTCTACGCCTCGGGCGGCCCTTCGCCGCTGGACTTCCTGCCCCGCACGCCGGACGGCAAGCCGCTGCCCGGCAGCTTCCGCCTCGGCCCCACGCCGGGCCTGGCGAAGCTGGAGGGCGTTCAGGAGATGGCGTGGGCCGTGGACTTGATGGAGCAGGGCTACAACCCGGCCCGGCACGTCAAGGGCGGAGACGCCGTCATGGACGAAGGAGAGTAGACCGTGGGGGACATTGACGACGCCCTGGAGCGCGCGGACCACGAGGTGTTCACCCGCGAGCCGCCCAAGGGGCTCCAGGCCCGCATCAACTTCCTGATGAGCAAGCTCAAGACGACCAAAGCCGTCGCCCAAGAGCTCGGGGTCACCCAGCGATCGGTGGAGCGCTACCGCACGGGCGAGCGGAAGAAGCCGCCGAAGGACATCGCCGACCGGATCGACGCGGCCGTCCGCGCCCGCTGGCAGCCGCAGGTCCGCAAGCGCCGCCGCAAGGAGGCCGCTACCAGTACCGGCATCACCGTGGAGACCCGGGCCCGGTTCGGCTATACCGCGCCGATCGGCACGACCGACGACGGCCGGATGCGACGGCTGACCGTGCACCTTCCTCCGGAGTACGCCAACCGCCTCTTCGAAGCCCAGCAACAGGGCGCCAGCGACCAGCAGATGCGTGACATCGTCGCCGAAGGACTCCAAGAAATCTATTTCAAGGACGGCGGACGCCGCGCAGACAACCTCGAAGTCGCCTTCACCGACATCGACTATTTCGACGTTTCCTTCTGAAAGGTGAGGAACCAAAGACGCCGGAAGGATTAAGTGTGCCGGAGCACGATAGTTGTCACCTGAGCGCGATGGTTGTCACCAAGATCGCCGAGTCGGCGATGGCGACGTGCAGCCTTTGTCCTGTCTCATACAAGCTGGCAGGTTCTCATGGCATCTCACGCGACGTGGCGGATTCCCAATGGATCACGGCTGGGCTGAGTTTTGCGATACTGGCTGTCGGTCCGGGAGGAAACCGGTCGCGCTCCGGCTGCGGAGCCGACAGGATGCGGCCATGGCTGACGATCTCTTGCTCGTTCGCGCCCGGGAACTGTGGGTGGAGCTGGCGGGCACGCCGGTCGAGTTCTGTCCCTGGGGAGGGGTGCAGGTCGTGGTCGCGCCCGGGGCGCGGTTGTGTCCGCCGTCGTGGACCGGGGTCGTGCAGATCGGTGACGCTGCCATCGTCACTGCGCCGAGCGTGCGGGCCGCCGGGATGATAGACGACGCCGCGCGGAAGATGTCCCGCGAAGAGCTCGTAGACATCGCTCGTCTGCGTGCGGTGCTGCCTGTACTCGATGTCCTCGGGCCGGCTTCGCTCTTCTATCTCGGCCGAGACGACTTTCTTCCTGCGCATGAAGGTACCGGGGTCGAGCAGTTGCCGATCAGCGACGGCGGCCAGGCCGCGCTGCTGGCCCTGGCCGGGGAGGAGGAGGCCGGCGAAAGCGGTCTGGCGGACATCTCCTCTCCCGCGTTCTTGCTCCGCCGGGGCGACGAGGTGGTAGCCGCGGCCGGGTACCAGTCCTGGCCGCGGTCAGTGGCCCACCTGAGCGTGCTGGTTGCCCCGCACTGTCGGGGCCGACACCTGGCTCGGACCGTGGCATCCGCAGCAGTGGCCCATGCCCTCGATGCCGGATTGCTGCCGCAGTGGAGAGCACGGCCCTATCCATCACAGCGTGTGGCTGTAGCTCTGGGTTTCCAGGAACTGGGTGCCCAGCTCAGCCTTCGCGTTGACGACGCCCCCGCCGACCAGGGCCAGTAAGGACGGATCTTCCGCCTCTTCCGCGAAAGCCATGTCGTTCGAGAACAGCGAACCCGAGGTTCTCAAACGGCATGACAACAGCGCAGGTCAGCAGCGTGGCGCCTGCCAACTACGCTGCGACAGGACAGCCTTCTCTCTCGGCCTTGGTGTCCCGGAGGGCGGCGAAGGCGGCGTGGGCCTGCTTGACGGCTTCGGGGTACGCCTCGCGTTCGGCATGTTCGGCCAGTGCCCGGTGGATGCTGGGGACGGAGGGGTTCGGGGTCGGCTGAGCAGCAGCCGTGAATCCGACGAAGTAGGTCCTGGCCTGTGCTGATGCGGTGTGTTCAGTGGTTGCGGCGGGTGTGGGGTCGCGGCGGGCGACGGCGTTGGCGCCGGGGCGGGCGTAGCGCTCCGGGGAGCGGACGGAGGCGGCGGTGTTCTCCCGAACGTGGCCCCGGCCGCAAGGTGGAGCGCCGGCCGGCGTCCGGACTTGTGCTCAGTGCGTTGAGGGGCCTGCGGACGTCTGGTGGTGATGGCGGACGTATTCACTGAAGGGCATGGGGGAGTCCCAGGTCCGCAGTTCCGCGGAGGGGAGGGTGGACGCGGGCAGCCAGCCGCCGACGTGTTGTGTCGACTGCGTGTGGTCAGTTGTTGCCGTGGCTGCGATCGAGGCAACAACCACCAGGGCGCTGGCTGCGGCGGCCCGTCGAACGGGTAAGCGGGGAGACATAGCCTGTCTATAACACAGGGAGAACTCAGTCGGCCTGCTTGATGTCGCATCGCCTGTCAGTGTGGGCCTCTTCCCTTCGTCACATGGCGTCGACGTGGCCTTGGAGTCGTGTGGGGGCGAGGACGGCTGAGAAGTCGCTTGGGGGATGAGTTCGGCGGTTTTATGCTGCCTCAGGCATCGCGGGAGCCCTCAACTGGCTTTTGTGGCAGGTGAGTTGATCTCTAACGGGGTCAGGGAGATCGGCCGTGTTGAGGCCTTCTTTGGGTGTACGCGTTATGCGTGCGGCTGCCTCCGGTCGGTACATCGGGAGGGAATCGTGTTCACTTCACGCAGGCGGCGTACGGCGCTGGTCGGCTTGGCGGCGTTAGCGACCACCGGCACGAGCATCGGGCGCGACGGCTTACGCCTCCCCACAGGGCAGCCCCGTGGTGTCTGTGTCGTTGACCCCGGCCCTTGCCTACGCAGCGGCCCCCGCACAGGGGCTTGCCGCGGCGGCTCCGTCGTGGTGCGTCCCCGGGCCCAACGAGTCGCCGGCCGTCGCCGCGACGTGGTCATCCCGTAGTGGACGGCGTCGACCGGGGTGTCGATCGCGGTCTGGCTGGAGACGAAGACGATCCGGCCATGGCCGCGGGCCAACATGCCGAGCATGTACCGGCGGGCCAGGCGGAGGACGCTAAGGACGTTGACCTCGAAGAGGCGCCGCCATTCCTCGTCCTTGATCGCGAGCACCGGGCGGAGGCCCGGCCGTCAGCCGGCCTGTCACAGCGCTGCGACGCCGGCTGCGGCTACGTCTACGGTCCCCAACTCCAGCCAGTGGCGCACAGCCCGTTCGGCTTCCCCCGCGGCAAAAAACTTTCCCGCATGTGTCACATCGAGCCCCCGCGACCCGTCAGAGCGATGACAGCAACGTCGAAGCCATGAAAGGAACACGGCCATGGAAGCTCAGTCGCTCGCCACGCAGAACACTACGGGTTCGCGGATGTCCAACCCCGTAAAGCTTGTTCCCGAGCTGGGAGCTGTGGCAGGGGCACTGTTCAAGGCCGTCGGTAACGGCTCGGTGCCGCAGACTACGATCGACCTGGTCCAGCTGCGCGCTGGCCAGATCGTCGGCAACACCTACCTGACCGTCATGCATGCAAACGGCCTCCGCAAGGCCGGTGAGTCCGAGCAGCGGATCACCGCGGTGGCGTCCTGGAAGGATGCGCCCTACTTCACCGAGACCGAGTCTGTCGCGCTGGCTCTGGTGGAGGCTGTGCTCCAGCCGTCCACCCAGGGCGAGCGGGTCTCCGACGAACTGTTCGCCCGGGCGTCCAAGCACTACGACGACAAGGCACTCGCAACGCTGACGATCGCCATCGGCCAGGTCAACTTCTTCATCCCGCTGGCTCTGATCGGCAAGCCGCTGGCGGGCGTGAAGCCGTCCGAGCAGTGGACCTGACACCCACCGGGTAACGCTCGTCATAAGGTTCCTGCCGGGGACGCACCCCCGAACCCGGCCGGACCCGGTTCGCCGCCCACCAGCAGCCCCGGTCGCGCCAGTCCTGCGGGCCCGGGACCCAACCCGGCCAGCGTGGTCTCGTTGATCCCCAGGTCCTCAGCGACCTGCGCGATCGGCTTGCCGGTCTCGGTGACGATCCGCACAGCCCCCTCACCAACTCTGCGTCGAACTTCCGCCTCTTTCCCGCCATGACCCTCAACTTCCCCTGTAGCCAAGGTCTCTACGCTACGAGGGGAAGGTCAGAACGCGGCTGGTCGCCAATTGCTGAGCATCGCCTTGGCCGCCGCGATGCCGGTTGTGGTCTTTCTCCGCTGGAATGCCACCACGCACAAGCTGTCGGTCGCTGCCCTTCGCAGCGACGGTGGGCTGGAGTACGACGCGGACCTCTTGGCCATGGCCAGTCCAGACCCGGATACTGGGACTGCCGCACTGCACGTCATCAAAGACCGAAGCGGCCCCGCCCCTCTCACGTCCACCATCGAATGGCCTAACACCCGGTTCACCTCCGGACCGGCCTCCTCAGGCCTCACCGACAGCACCGCGCTGATCGACGACGGACACGACGAAGCTTGAGGAAGCCACTCGGAGCGGCCTGGATTTGGAGCTGTTTGGGAGGGCTGGGATCGTCTGATGGAGCTCGCTTTCGAGGAAAAACCCCAAACCCGCAGTGCCTATGACCAAGTGCTGAGGTCCCTAGAGCGTCTGATCGAGGCCGCTGCGCCTATGCTGCTCCACGAGGATCGGGAATTGCGCACCGCGGTCGGAGCTCTGGTCAAAGCCACCCAGGAGCATCCTCGTGGTGGGCAGGAAGTGGACTCCGCCCTTGAGGCGTTCGAAGAGGCGCTAGGCGCAGCGGTGAACCCGCGGCCAACGCAGGCCCCGTCGCGGTTTGGGCCGCCGGGCCCGCGCCGCCGAGTTGCCCTCGGGGGAGTGAGGCGGTCCGCACGAATGCATCGCCCCGGTATGGCCCTCCGAAGGGCGACGAGAAGCCCCCGGGGCACTCGTGACACCTGCCCGACACCAGCCTTCGCCTGCTGCTCACCGGCCTATGCATGCCGTGTGTGATGCATCGCATGCGCAACCGGAAGCCGCATTGCATCATGGGACCGTCGGCGGTTGCCGCCAAACAGCTGTCGAGAACGTTGAGCGACGGAATCTTCGGCGGAAAGCACTCCCGAAAAGGGAGGGCATGCATGCGCACATACAACCCACAAGCGTCCTGTCTCATGGGGTTGTACAGCTTGCCGACGGTCCTATCTGGGGTCAGATCACTGTCACGATCACGGCTACGGTGGTGGGAGCCCTTCTAGCCATTGTCACCGCGTCGTTTCAAGACTGGCGCCTGCGTCGAAGCGAAGGCGCGCGACGAAGGCAGGCTATCGAGGACGCTTGCCGTTACCTTGAGCTTATAGATCGTTGGCTTACCATGTATGGGCCAATTTCCAATAGGGCGCAAAACGAAGAGGCGGAAGCATGGGCTGCCTGCGCCATGCGGCGGACGATGGAGGGCAATCGGATCTGTGTTGTTCGCGACTGTCGCATTCGGTGCATTGGCCTATCTTTTGCGCTGTTTCGCGATGGTCCTGAGATGCCGAACTGTGGATCAAGACGTGCCGGAGCGGTCGAATCGGGTCAGCCGTTCGGTTAGGTCGTCCAGGTCGTGGCCGGGGCTTCGGTAGTGGGGGCGTTCGCTGCTGCCGGCCTTGGTGATGTTGTCGGCGCCGCCGGACCCAAGGCGTACCTGCTGCGCGAGGTCAGCCGAATTGCACCTCCACGACGGTGATCGCGGTGTCGCGCCAGTCCCAGTGCTGGCCAGGGGAGAGGCCTTGCAGCTCGTGGTCGTCGGTGCAGCCGGCTCCCGCGTAGAGCGTGACGTGCTGGTCGGTGTAGTTGTCCACGCTCCTCGCCTGACCAGCGAGGTCGATGCACTGGTCGTTGGGAGGATCGGGGAGGGAGGCGGAAGCGCCGCTGTCCACACGGATGTAATCAAGAGTGCCGAGAGACATGCCCCTTGCGGGGGCCGCGTTGGCGGGAACGGCCAGGTGAGCGGTCAGCAGTCCCGCTGCCACCAAAGCTGACGCCCACCTTGTCCACTGCTGTGATCGCTTCATCCGTTACACCTTCCATCGTCACGGTTAGCCATCGAGGCCATTCAAAGGGTGGTCGTCGTGGTGCGGCGGCGGTCTTCAGGAACCTTCACCCGTACGGATCAGGCACGACCGCCGAGTGACGTGGTCCGCGTCACCGGGCCACTTGACGCGCGCATTGGCCAAGTAGGGTGCTGAGTCACAACCGTCGCGGGTTCGGGTGGTCTGTCACGGCTTTCAACGTGGAAACCTGCTCCGAGGCCGAGACTTCGGTCATGGCAAAGGCGAGGGCGGCGTCCGGAGAGAAGCGTCTGGTGGTCCGGCTTGGGAAGATCAACGCTCCGGGAATCGTAGACGAACTCCGGGCGCTTCATCGCCAAGGCGGGGACGCGGAGTTGGAGCAGTTCCCGGCGTCCGAGGAGGTGTACCCGGTCCTGCGGTGCGTCCTTCCGCTGTGGTGGGTGCAGGTGCCGCTCCTGTCGTGGCCGTTGTGTCGCTGAGGCGTGGGACGTATTCCGGGGCTAGGCGCAATACCGGTGACTTTGGGTGCTGTTGGTCGTTGGGTGTGGTGTGCCGAGGCCCGGACAGGTGAAGTCATCGGCGGTTGAGTGGGTTCACGGATCGGATCGCGCTGGGTGTACTGACGCGCGCGTTTCCGCCGGAGTTGGTCGATGAGGCGATCGCTGAGTGTGGGCGGGAAGAACAGCGTCGCAGACTTCTTCCGGCGAGGGTGGTGGTCTATTTCGTGGTGTCGGCTTCGACTTGTGGCGAGCCGCCGCCGCGTCCGGTGCTGACCTGCTGTGGCGGGTAAAGAACAGTGCGGTGCTGCCCATGGTGGAGCCCCTTGACGACGGCTCGTATCTGTCGGAGATCGTCGCCACACGGGATAAGAACCTCCGCGCTGACCCGATCCGGGTCCGCGTTATCGAGTACACCCTCGAAGTCGACTGTCCGGCCGCCCAGTCAACCCCCGCCGCGCCCCTGCGGGAAGGGCGCACTGCGCCAATACGCCCGAACGAGAACGCGCCCCAGGGCGTCGGCACAAGGGGGTACCGGGGGCTGGCAGAACCGCTGGAGCGGCGTCGAGGCCTAGCAATGAGCACGAACTGTAGGCCGCCCAATCCTAGAAGGCCCCCACCCCCCCGTAGTGCGCTCTGCACGCCTCCTGGACGGACCACCCGGTTTCGCCGCCGCCGACATCGAGCCTGCAACCGGCTGCATCTGGCTGCCGGACCCGACCTACCCCATGCATTCAAAGAAGCAAGAGTTCATTGCCGATCAGCTGGGGCATGTAGGAAGTTTCGTTGAAACTCGATATTTTGCCGGCAGCGCTCTCGGCGTCAAGATATTGCTATTCGTTGGGAAAATTCCAGTGCCCGACCCAAGCAGCCCTCCCCCTTTCGTTCGTGTTCAGTCATGCGCTCCATCGCGGCCTGACCAACGAGCATGTTGGCGGATATTTCAGCGACGAGGTCTTCCGCCATATACTCGGACTGAGTTCTTCGGCCACGGCGGTGGGTGCCAGGCTGATGTCCTGGCGCCCACCGCGGTCACTTCCCGGGCCGTAGCCCGGCAGCGAGCGCTCGATGCCCCCACAAGCGGCCGAGACACAGAAGTCACCGCAGCGCCCCATCGAGATACGCCCGGACCGGCCCAAACACCCCGCCGGGTATCAGCTCGACGAGCTGGCCACGGTCGGCCCAGGCCACCTCCGCCACCTTCCGGGCCGAGGCCACGCACGCCGCACCTGAAAGCACCCGGCAGGCGACGTACAGCATCCGGCGGCCAGTCGCCGGATGGATGCGCCCACCGAGGACTCTGCCCGCCTCAACGGTGAGGCCCGTCTCCTCACGGGCCTCCCGCACAGCCGCCTCCTCGGCTGGCTCGCCCAACTCAGCCTTGCCCGCGGGGAACTGCCACAGCAACTCGCCCCCGGCGACGGCGCGACGGATCAGCAGCACGCGGCCATCGAGGACGACCACCACGGCGGCGATCAACGGGTCAGAGATCGCAGTCGTATTCGAGGATGTACTTCGACGCATCGACGACCATCTCGCAGACCTCAAGGACCCGCCCGCGGTCGTCCTTCACGGTCCGCACGATCAGCGTCACCGGCGAGGACGACCCCATCCCAAGCGCCTCTGCCTCCTCCGGCAACGCCAGGTGCCCGAAAACCACCCACGGAGCGGGAGTTACCGGCGTACCATCACCCGGCCGAGTCGATGCCTAGTCAACTGGGGGAGCCCGTCCTATGCACGAGCGACGCGAGCTGCTACTGAGAGTAGGGCTATTGGATTCCGACGATCCGGAGGATCTCGACGACGCCGCGCTCTCTCTGCGGCGCTCGCTGATTGCACTGTCCGATCTCACATTGTCTGACCTGTACACCGAGACAGCGCCCGCGGGCGCGAAGGGCCTCGGGCTCGACATGGGCGCGCTGGCGGTCACCGTACTGGGAACTCGGCAGGGCCTGCGCACGCTCATCGATACTGTGCGGGTGTGGGTCGAACGGGACAGTAACCGCAAGGTCGTGGTGCGCCTGGGAGCCGACAGCGTCGAGATCGAAGGGTTCTCGCCAGAACGCAGCCGCGAGCTCGCGGAGGCCTTCATCCAACGCCATAACGGGGACTGACGGGCATGGCGCGCTGTGCACTCGTGCTGGGCAGCCATACCTTCACCGACTCCCGGCTCGATCGGCTGCGCTCTCCGGAGCATGACGTCAGCGAGCTGTCTCGGGCCCTGGCCGATCCGGAGATCGGCCGGTTCGCCGTCACGAGCGCGGACAACCCGACCGGGGAGCAACTGCGACAGTACACTCGCGAGTTCTTTGAGAGCAGGGACCGGGACGACGTCCTTTTGCTCTACTACACCGGGCACGGCATCAGGGAAGGTGACGAACTCTTCCTCGCCGGATCGGATGCCGACCTCGACGCACTCGCCGACAGCGCGCTTTCCGCAACGCTGCTGAAGCACATGATCAGCGCCTGCAGGGCCAAGCGTATCGTGCTGCTCCTCGACTGCTGCTACAGCGGCGCTTTCGCCCACAAGATGGTGCCGATGAGCGAACCGCAGGTGCACATCCAGGAGTTCTTCGGCGGTCATGGGCTGACCCTGATCACCGCCACCACGGCCCGCGAGTACGCCTTCGAGGCCGGCACGATCACCGACGAGGCCCCCAGGCCGTCGGTCTTCACCAGCGAGCTGATTCGAGGGCTTGAGACCGGTGCCGCCGACCTGGACGGCGATGGCGAGATCACCCTGGACGAGCTGTACCAGTTCCTGTTCGACGCGGTCCAGCTCGCTCACCCGGGCCTGCAGACACCGTGCCGCTGGGTCTATGGGGGACGCGGGCGAATGGTCATCGCCCTGCGCCGCCCCGGCCCGCGGCCGCAGGTAGCCACCGCGCTACCGCCCGATCCGGTCCGCCTGGTGACCGCCCGTCGCCAGGCCGTCGCAATGGTTCCGGCCGCCGCGGCGGGTGGGCTGGCGCTGTGGTGGGCGTGGCGGCAGGACCTGATGTCGCTCGGTTTCGTCGGCGGCTTCCTGCTTGCCGCCGCTGCCGCACGGATGGCGAACTGTCTCTTCGGCGCAACGACCCTGGCCACAGACGGAGTTCACGTCCGAAGCTGGCGCCGCAGCCGCCTGCCATGGGTGTCCCTGCTGGCCATCGAATGCCGTACCACGCTATTCGGGACGACGGTCGCGGTCCACCGGGCCGATACGGCGGTCGCCCGACGGCTCGTGCTGCCGGCACCGGTACGCCTGCGTCCCTTCCACCCGGTCGGATTTGCCGACGACGTGGAAACCATCCAGCAGTGGACGCTGCGGCGCGGCTCGCCCGCGCCGGTCCACCATCACCGGATGCTGCTGCCACTGCGCAACACCGTTGTCATAACCCTGGCCGCGCTCACCCTGCTCACCGGATTCGACCACCCCTGGACCCGCGGACACGACCTGGCCCGGACACCGCGGGCCTGTGCCGTCCTCAACGAGGCGACGGCCGCGACTCTGTCACCCACGTGGTTCGACGGCCCTGAGACTGCGAACCATGTCGACAGCACCAGTCAGCAGGGCAGCACGTGCGCCTGGCAGTACGCCGTGCTCGGTGGCATCGGCGACCTCGGACTCGTCACCCTCACCTACACCAGGTACCAGACCGATGCCGAAGCTAGCGGCGCCATCAAGGCAAGACAACAGGTGTCGCAGGCCGAGCGCGACGAGCGGCACAAGGACTCCGCGGTGAGCCGGCCACGGCAGTTCGCCGCCAACGGCGGCTTCACTGGCAAGAGCAAGGATGGCTCGACCATCGTCGTGGTGGCCGCCTACGACAACATCACCGTGACCCTGACGTTCAAGACCACCGCCGAACAGCTTCCGCTGCCGATGCCCGAGCAACTACTCGGGATCGAAAGCCGTGCACTTGCCGCGCTGAAGCACGGCTGACATCCGCACTATCACCTGATCCGCGGCATGACCGTCGGGCGTTCAGTGTCGGGAAACGAACACGCGTCTCGCCCAGGCTCGTGATCACGAACCCGCAGGAGGCAGTGTCGACAACTGATTGCCGACATGTTCGGCGCACCGCGGTCGACGCACCAACCGTCCGCGGGGGTCGCCGCGTTGCGAGAGGGGGCAGCCGGTTGGCTCCGGAAGCCGCCTACTGGTGGCTGCTGTCCGGCACTGGCGCGACGGTGTCACCCTCCGCCAGGATGTACGCGGCCACTCGCGCCTCACCACGCGCTCCGGACACGGCTTCCTCCCACCCACGCAGAACCGTTCCGACGTGGGTCCACAGTGGGGGAGCGCGCCCGCTCAGGATGCCCATCACCAGGCACGATGCCTGCTCAGCGCATCACAGTGCCGACGACACCCGGATCCGCCGAGCGCCCCTGCGGCCCTCTTTTCAACGTCCTGCCGTATTCCGGTACGCCGGGTACCCAGTCCGCGTCATTCTTGAGGGGGGTGACGGTGCCTACAGCAGGCCTTTCGCTACACCGGCCGGTCTCGCACTACACGCACCTGGCGACATGCGTGTCTTGTGTAAGAGGAGCCAACACAACTTCGTCCAGCCTCGTGACCTGGAAGCCGGCCTGCTCCAGAACCGCACCGGTGCCGTAGAGCAGACCCGTCGCGCACTGGATCGGCTGCGGCCCGCGCTGCCTGCGCTGCGGCTTCGAGCCGCGCCTTCTCCACTGTGTAGGAGGGTCCCAAGTCTTCCATGGCCTGGCGCGCCCTGGCTTCGTCGTCAGTCTCCAGCTTGGGGTCGGTGGCTGCCAGCGATGATCGGGCGCGGCGCAACGCGTTGGGGACGTATGCGGGCAGCGCCTGCTCCACCAGCCAGGCGGTGATGGTCTGCCAGTCGACGCCGTCGGGCACGATGTACCAGCGCTCACTGTCGTCGTCCGGCACCCAGGCGGCCATCACTGGGTCTCCCAGCGTGTCGACGAGGATCGGTTGCAGCGTTCCGACTGGCGGAAGCGGCGTCGCGCCCACGGCACGGTCATGCAGGAAGAGCTGCTGCGGCGCAAGAGCCCACCACGGACCATCCGCGGAGCGCTGCCGCACGCGCAAGGCCAGGTCCTTGTCCGCCGACGAGAGGTTCGGCGCGAGCTGAACGTCTACGTCGGTGGCAAGGAGCGGGCCGCCGACCAAGGCCCCCTCGCGGTTGGGACCAAATGACACCGAGGCATCAAAACCCTCATCAAGCGCCCGACGTTACTTCCGTCAGCGGCGTCTCCCAGAGTGACGACGAACAGCGCGACCTCTCCACGACTGCGGGCTCCGGCACGGAAGCGTTCGAATTCATCGATGCCCCGGCCTTGGATGAAGTGTGGATTGATGGCGGCGGCACACCCAGTAGTGTCCTGCCCCACCCAGCGCGGAGCGACCCCATGATCCTGCCAGGCAACCGCGGCGTACTCGCGCTGCTGCCGAGCTCGCTTGTCCTCCCGGGAGCGCGGGAGGTTGAGACGGGGTGTCAACTCGTTCTCGGGATCTGGGACACCGACATGGACAGGCACCAGCCCCGGCGTCTGAGAATCCCTGTTGACCATTCGCCCACCGTAGCGGCGGTGCGCGACAACCTCGACGCCGACCTGTCGAGGCCTCGCGCGGGCGTCGGCGCCGGACCGGTCGCTTCCGAACGCCATCGGCTTGACGTTCCGTCTGAGGCAGCGCCACCGCTGGTCTTGGGCCGGGCGACTCTCGACGACATGTGAACGGGCGGCGCCGTCCCACAACAGCGTCACGCCACGCTCCATCGCAGCAGTTCACAAGGCGGGGCGTCCCGAGAAAACGCCACCTGACCGAACAGCTCTCGTTCTCCCACCCACCGCCGTGCACCATGGTCTGCGCAACCCAGAGCCCAGCGGTAAACGGGGTCGGTGGTGTCGCACTGCGGCCAGCCCCACGGGGCGCGGGAGGCGATGTCCAGGACGTCGCGGATCATCTCCTGGACGTCGACGGCTTGGTCGGGCCGCGGACGTGGGCGGGCCGGCTGGATCACTCGTGTGTATGAGACCCGACGGACGAAGGCAGGAAGCGATGAAGACCAGGAAGACCGCTGCCCTCACAGGCCTGCTCGGCGCGGCCCTCGCCGTGACCACGGCGGTGGCCGCGTCGGCCAGTGCCGCCCCGGCGCACCAGCAGACACAGGCACACGCCATGGTTGCGTGTGCCTACTACGACGGGAACGACGTCACTTCACGCGGCGACACGGGCAAGAGGGTCCAGGAGGTCCAGTGCCTGCTGGACTATTGGGGCTACAACGTCGACGTCGACGGCGACTTCGGCCCGGCCACCGAGCGGGCGGTGAGGGCCTTCCAGGGCGCGCGCCACCTGCATGCCGACGGCATCGTCGGCCCCAGGACCTGGAAGGCCCTGCACGGCAACTGACTCAGTGCCCGCCGAACTTCACGCTCTTGAAGACGAAGTGTGCCCGGCGTCTTCTGTCCACGGGAGAGGAGGTGCTCGGCCCCCCTTGCAGCCCTTCTGCGCGTAGATCACGACAACCCGCCCGCCAACAACCCCAACACCAGCACCAATCTGACATGCCGTCACTGTCGCCACCCCACCGACACCAAACCGGCACATCGCACCCCGCAGTTCGGTCAGGACCGAATCGAATGCGCGAACCGCGCTCGAACCCGATGGTGGGACCGCGGCTTCCGAGTGTGGCCCGTGGGGGGCGGCTAACCGGCCACAGTACGAAGATTTTCCGCAGCAGACACTTCGGCTTGATGCGCTACCTGGCCCACATCTCATCGGATCCGAAACAAGCACCAAGGCCTCGTGCCTCGGGAGCGCGAACACTCGACAGGGAGAAGACCATGCGTAAGCACTTCGCCGCCTTCGCGGCAGCCGCCGCGATCGCGTTGGGCGTACCACTGGCTGCTACACCGGCATCCGCGACCACGGTGACACCGCACAGTTTCCGTGACGTGGAGATCCATCAGGGGTACGGCCGACTCTACGCCACGATCTCGTGGTTCGGACCGGCCAACGGTCCCTACTCCGGGATGATCAGCGGTACGACCTACGACGACAAGAGCGACGGCCTGTGCGTGATCATGTACGTGCTCAAGGACAGCCATCCGCAACGGGTCGAGGACAGCTACACCTGTCGCGCCAACGACCACGGGCGGCCCAAGAAGTTCACCATCCGCTACTGGCAGACCTACTCGGTGAAGGTTGCGATCTGCGCGGTGCGGAACGGTGCACCGGAGCAGTGCACCGGCTGGCACTGAGAAGCTGACGACGGTGGCGCCGTCCAAGTCCTACTAGTGGGTCGGGCATGCATCGGCCCGTGAGGGACGGGGAGATGCCACAGGCCGCGCCAGAGCACGTGCTGCCACTGCTCGGTGCTGGCGTGGAGGGTGATCTCTCCCTTCGGGAGGGCGCCGACGGCGGCGCGTACCGGTTCGGACGCCGGGCCCAGCAGCACCACCAGGTCCTCGCCCAGGTGCTCCCGCAGCGCATCCCAGGAGGCGACCGGATGCCCGTCGACAGGAGCCGCGTGCGCGGCCGAAACTAGACGGCACAACTGAGCCCAGCCTGGCGCCGAGCGGGCCAGCAGCGTGACCCGCAGCGCCGGCTCAGCTACATGCGCGCCGCCTCGGACGGGGGTGCGCGTACGTCGAACCGGCCCCGCGGCCGCCTCCGCGTTGGCGGCGACGGCGATGTCGGCCCCGAAGAGGGGCCGCACGCCGTACGCGGCGCAGGCCTGCGCATGGCGAACGGCACCAGCAACGGTGTCCCGATCGGTCAGCGCGAGCGCGTCCATGCCGAGCTCGGCGGCACGGCGGACCAGGTCCTGCGGATGCGAGGCCCCGTAGCGGGCGGAGAACCCAGAGGCGACATGAAACCGACGGGTTCCAAGATTCTCGTAACCCATTTTCCGGGAACCCGTGGGGCGTTGGCCTTGCTAGGCACGAGGGCCCGTCGGGTTCTGGCAGCAGTGGGGTGGTCACAAGGCTGGTTTTCGGCTACTGAGCCGCCGCACGGACGTTGGCGTAGTCCGCGCGGCGGCAGTGCGCTTACTCGGGTTCGGACGCCGGCCGAGGTCGGGCGCGCGACGGCGGGGGTCAGCCGCCGATGCGGTATTGCTGTGCAGCGGTGTTGTTGCAGTCGTAGATCTGGAGCAGGTCGCCGACTGCCTCGCTGTTGTTCGGGTCGTCGAGGCAGCGTCCTGATTGCGGGTTGAGCAGTGACCCGTTGGACTGGCTCACCCATGTCTGGGCGCCGGTGCCGTTGCAGTCGTAAAGCTGGACCTGGGTGGAGTTGGTGGTGCCGCCGTCGCGGACGCCGAGGCATTTGCCGAAGGCGCGGATGGTGTCGTCGCCCGGGGTGTACCAGCGTTGGGCGTCGGTCTGGTTGCACGTGTAGAGCTGCACGGCCGTGGTGGACGCGGGGTCGGCGTCGGCGATATCGACGCACAGTCCGCCGGGGCCATTGATCGGGCCAGGCGGCAACTTCCAGACCTGCGCTGCTGTGCCGTTGCAGTCGTAGAGCTGCAATTGGACCGCGCCCGGCGTCGTGTTGCCGTTGGGTACGTCGAGGCAGCGTCCTGATTGCGGGTTGAGCAGTGTGCCGTTGGTCTGCGCGACCCAGGTCTGCGCGCCGGTGCCGTCGCAGTCGTAGAGCTGGACCAAGGTCGTCCCATTCGCGGTGCCCGCGTTCGAGGAGTCGAGGCACTTTCCGAGCATCTGCACCGTGTTCGAGGCCGTATACGTGACCTGCTGCGCCGCGGTGTGGTTGCAGGTGTACGGCTGGGCCGGTGTGCCGTTGGCGTTCGTGCCGCCGCGTACGTCGAGGCACAGGCCGCCGTCGCCGAGGACCTCGCCACTCGTCGGGTTGCCGGTGGCGCTGCCGCTGAGCGCGATCGTGTGGGCGGAACCGACTGGCAACTGCCCGGTCACCACGGTGGTCACCCGCAGGTTCGGGTTGTAGGACCACGCGGTCTCCGGCACCTGGACGCCATCCATGGACACCGCGGTCGGCGCGGTCGTGTTGGACAGTCGCAGCGTGTATGAGCGCTGTGTCGCGGCGCCGGGAAAGCCACCGGTGTCCGCGCCGATGGTCAGCGTCCGAGACGCGTCGCTCCAGGAGATCGGCGTCGTGGTGGACTGGCCGCTCTGGTAGCCGGTTCCCTCGCCGGCGTCCTGGTAGAGCGGGAACGAGCCGTCGGCGCCCGCGGCGACCGAGAGCGTGACCTGGGTGAGCGGTGACTGGCTGGCATCCTGGACGTAGTTGGTGCGGGTCGGCATGATGCCGCCGCTCTTGATCAGCACCGGCATCTCGGAGAGCGGGTCGGTGATGGTGACGGTGCTCGGGCCGGTGTAGCTGGTGCCGGTGAAGTAGTCGGTCCAGGTGCCCGGCGGGATCCACGCGGTGACCGAGCCGTTGCCGTTGGCGTCGTCGGGTGAGGTGATCGGGGCGACGAGCACGTCATCGCCGTAGAGGTATTCCTGGTTGGAGGTGTACGCCTCGCTGTTGCCGGGGTAGTCGAGATACAGGGGCCTGATGATCGGGACACCGGTGGCGTTCGCCTGCTCGGCGAGGGTGTAGGTGTAGGGCACCAGAGCTTCGCGCAGTTGCAGGAAGCGCTCGGCGCTGGCGTCGGCTGCGGGTCCGTAGTTCCAGGGCAGCCGGTCGCCGTGGTCGGAGTGCAGCCGGTCGATCGGCTGGAAGGTGCCCAGCTGTACCCAGCGCGCGTACATGTCGTCCGCCAGGTGGGTGCCGTGGAAGCTGCCGATGTCGTTGCTGACGTTGGAGATCCCAGCCGCCGCCTCGTCCCCGGCGAAGTGCGCCTCCAGCGCCATCATCGCCCACGTCGGCTCGGTGTCCCCGGTGAACTGCAGGGTGTTGCGCCGCTCCGACCAGGGCCCGACCGCGTAGTGGCCCGAGTCGCCGGCCTGCTCGGAGGAGCCGATGCGGCCGAAGGCGAAGCCGCGCAGCCCGCGTGCCGCGCCGTCCTGCGCGTAGGCCTGGTTGATGAAGTTGTCCGGGGCGACGTGCGGGTCGCTGGCGGTGGAGTTGCCGCAGCTGCCGCAGTAGTCCAGCCACCACTCGCGCACGCCCTGCTGCTCGAAAGGCTTGTGCAGGCTGAAGTAGGCGGACAGCTGGCTCGGGTTCGACCAGTCGAACTCGTAGTTGCCGGAGCCGCCCACGTCGATGCCCGGGGGTTCGAGCGTCAGCCCGCCTGCGGCGGAGTTGGTCGCGGCGAACTGCGGGTCCGAGCCGGAGATGCTGGTATGGATGTTGAACGCCGTCTCAAGGCCCTGCTGTTGTGTCCAGTCCAGGAAGGCCTTCGGGTCGGGGAACAGGGCACTGTTCCAGTTCCAGCCGTTCCACTGCGAGGGCGCCTTCCAGTCCGTGTCCACCACCAGCCAGTCGATCGGGGTGTGCGTGCTGCGGAACGTCGGCAGCAGCGTGTTCTCGTAGTCGGAGGTGGTGTACGGGTAGTAGCGCGAGTACCAGACGCCATAGGCGGACTCCGGCAGCAGGTTGGACGAACCGGTCAGCGCATTGAGATCCGACAGGCCCTGCTTGTAGTTGCTGCCGTAGCCGAAGAAGTATCCGTCCTGATATGGCTGACCGCCGTGGCTTGGGCGGTCTGTGACTGTGCCGTCCGCGTTCAAAAGCGCCGAACGCGAGTCGTCGAGCAGGTACCAGCCGTCACGGTCGAGGATGCCGGGACGCTCGGTAGCAGTCGCCGGATCCTGGTTGTCCAGCGAACTGGCCCACCCGCCGAGCGTGTTGGCCGGACCCGCACCGTACGCCGTGGTCAGCAACGCACTCGACGCGCCCGGCGCCGGATACGCCGCGCCGGTTGCGGTCACGGCCAGGCTGTCGAGATTCACGTTGCCGCTGTCCGACGCGTTCTGCACGATGCCGATCGTGTTCACCCCGGCGTTGAGGGCGACCGGTACCGACACGGTGGACCAGGTGTCCCACGACGCGGTGGCCGGCATCGTGAGCGTCGGGCCGGGCGCGCCGTTGACCGTGGTCGACAGCGTGCGCGTGGTGTCCTGTCCGTCGCCGCCGGTCGCGTTCGCGTAGCGGACGCTGAGCTGATAGGTCCCGGCGGTCGGCACCGCCGAGACGTCCTGCTGGATGGCGCTGTTCGTCTGGGTGAACCCGGCCACAAACCCCGAGCCGGTGTATTTGTGGTGATCGTGCGCGGTCATCGCGCCCCAGCTGAGCAGACTGTCCTCAGCCTCGCACGCGGTGCCGAACGCACAGTAGGACGGGAAGGACGGCGCGGCCGTCACGTTCGTGCCGGAGACGAATATCGAGGTGTTCGCGGCCGTGAAGGGACCGCTGCCCTCCTTGTACCGCAGCGTCACGGCACTGGTGACGATCTCCCGGTAGCCGTTGCTGACAGTCGTGGTGAACGGCACGGCCGGGAACGAGTGGTTGACCGCGTTGAACGTCGCAGCGTCCTGAAACGAGCCGTCACCCGCGTACTCCATGCGGATCAGCGTCGGGCTCAGGACCTCGAAACGGGCGCTGCCGTCGGTGACGGCGCTGGACGCGGCGGTGGGCGCGGTCGCTGAGGCGGCCGCGCCGCCCGAGGCGAATATGAGCGACGCCACGAGGGACACGACGGCCGTGAAGACCGTGCCGAGCGCCGGGGGGCGCCTTCGGTGCGGGCCGCTTCGAACGCGCGGCGGGGCGGGGCGACGTTGCACGATGCCTCCAGCAGGATGTCAGCGCGCGTATCCGGCTGATGCCGCACTCCGCAGGCAGAACCCGTGGACGGGCCGGAGACGTACGCCGTGTGGACGTGCAAGGGGAATACTGCAGTGCGATGGTGTGCCCTGCCGTTGGCAAGGCACACGATGCGTTGTACAGCGGATTCGGTGTCAGCTAGCGGCTGTGTTGTCTACGGCAGGTTCCATCGCTGGGCGTCGTTGGCGTAGCAGTCGAAGATCTGGGCTTGGGTGCCGCTTCCGCCATAGTCGATGTCGTCCAGGCATCTGCCGGACTGGGGGTTGTACAGGGTGCCGTCGGGGCGGGGCACCCAGGTCTGGGCGCCGGTGCCGTTGCAGGTGTAGAGCTGGACCGGGGTGTCGTTCGCGGTGCCGCCCGTCTGGACGTCCAGGCACTTCCCGAGGGCCTGGACGGTGTTGTTGGAGGCGTCGACTGTCCAGGACTGCGCGTTGGTGCCGTTGCAGTTGTAGACCTGCACTGGCGTGGTGTCGGCGGTGTTGGCGCCCCGCACATCCAGGCACAGGCTTTGGTGACCGGTGATGGGGCCGACTCCGGTCGCGCTGCCGGGCCAGGTGAAGGTGGCCATGGCGCCGGCCGGAAGGGTGTAGCCGAAGGAGGAGCCGCCGTAGGACACCTGGAAGGTCTGCGCGCTGCTGCCGGTGTTGTCGGCGACCAGGACGATCGAGTGGTCGGGGTTCTTGAACGCCACGTTGTCGACGGTGCCCACGACGTTGGAGTCGATGCGCAGCGCGCCGGGCTTGACGAACTTGGAGAAGTGCCCGAGGACGTAGTACTCGGCGTTGTAGGTCACGTTGCTGCCGTCAGTGGTCACCGGGGCCGTGCACCCGCAGCCGTTGCCGATCTTCGGGCCGCCGTTGGCGTCGAGCGCGAGGTTCCAGAAGGTGACCGTGCGCGACCAGTTCCGCAGGGCGTCGATCGCGGTGCCGCTGCCCTGGCCGGTGATCGCACCGGCCCAGCCCGTGGCACTGTCACCGGAGCCTTCGGTTTCCAGCACTTCCTTGCTCGGATACGCGTTGTAGACGGCCGTTTGGGCGGACGGGTCGCCCTCGTAGTGGTGCCAGGACACACCGGCGGTGTTCGCCCCGGTGGCGGCCAGCACCTGCTTGGGGTAGGTCTGGTCGGGATAGAGGACGGGGTCGATGGTGCTGTCGTCCCAGTTGTCGTCCCAGGCCAGGAGTTTGGTGCTCTGGCCTGCGGCGGCCAGATCGGGGGCGAGGTCGTTGATGACGGTGCTTTCCTGTTCCGGGGATATCAGCATGCCCGGGTAGGTCTGCGGGGCCCAGGCCGGTTCATTGCCGACGGTCAGGTAGGTGATCGGGATGCCCTGGGCCTGGTAGGCCTGCACGAACTTCGTCAGGTACTGGGCGTACACGGCTTCGTCCCCCGGTACCAGACCCTGGCTCAGGGTGCCGAGCATGCTGTCGTTGGTCTTCATCCAGGCCGGTGCGCTCCAGGGGGTGCCCATGAAGGTCAGCTGGGGGTTGAGCGAGAGCGCCCTTTGCAGCAGCGGGATGATGTAGGCCTGGTCCTTGGAGATGGAGAACTGGGACAGGGTCGGGTCGGTCGAGCCCTGCGCCACGTCGTCCAGGCTGTAGAACGAACGGGAGAAGTCCGCGGTCCCGATGGGCTGGCGCAGGAAACTCAACGAGATCCCGTTGGGGCCGAACAGGTCGTTCATGATGGAGTCACGGGACGGGGAGTTCCAGATGTTGTACGCGGCCCCGTCCGTCAGCGAGCCGCCGAACCCCACGATCGACTGGTAGCTGACGGCCGGGTTGACCGTGATGACCTGGTCGGAACCACCGGAGCCACCGGAGCCGAAGGCGACCGGGCTCTGCTGGGTCAGCTTGTTCGTCTGGTCGGGCGGTGGTGAGCCAGACATTCGCGCTCGTGTCCGCGAACGCCGGCGTAGCCTGCGTCAACGCGACGACGGCGCTGGAGACCACCAACGCCGCAGACATTGCCGCGTTCAGGAGCCGACCATGGAGTCTGCGTCGGCGACGGGTCGATCGGTTTGCCATGGCATGGCCTTTCTGTCGGGGAATCAGGGGGTCGGCCGGCCGCGGTCACCACCTGTCCGATGAATTGGCCAGCTTGCGACGGGGATCTTCCATTGCTGGTTGGATCCGCCCTGGCAGTCCCACAGCTGGAGTTTGGCGGTGGCCGTTGCGTCGCCGGTCGCGTCGAGGCATTTGCCGAAGGCCCTGAGTTCGCTCGTGACCGGGTCGTAGGTCCATTGCTGGGCGGCTGTGTTGTTGCAGGGGTAGATCTGTACTGGTGTCCCGTTGGCGTTGCTGCCGTTTCGGACGTCGAGGCACTCGCCCATGGCCCGCACGGTGTTGTCCCCTGGCAGGTTCCAGGTCTGGGCGTCGGTGTTGTTGCAGTCGTACAGCTGCACTTGCGGGTTGTCGGTGGTGACGCCGCCGGGGATGTCGACGCATTGGCCGCTGCTGACGCTGGTGAGCGGACCCGTCGGGTCGGTGCTGCAGTTGGTGGGGCCGGTGGTCGGTGCCGGGTGGCGGGTCGGCAGCTGGATGGAGGAGCCGGCGGCGACCTGTTGCGTGATCCCGTCATGGTCGCGCACCGTGAGCGCCGGTCCGGACTGCACAGTGACCGTGGTGTTCTGCTGGCCGACGGAGACGTCGAACGTGGTGCCGTGCCATTTGAGACCGGTCACGTCGTCGCCGGGCAGCTGCGAGGGCAGGAACGGGTCGATGGTGACCGCGTCGGTTCCCCAGCGCAGGCCGGTGAACCCGTACAGGAACTCCTGCAGATAGCCGCCCTCGGCGGTGGTGAAGGTGAACGTCCCGCCGCTACGGGACTCGTGGAACTGGTCGAAAGGCGCGCCCAGATACGGGTTGACGCTGTCCTGCAGGTGGTTGTAGGCGGTGCAGCCGGGCGAGCCGAGAGCGGCGGCGTCGATGGTCGCGATGGAGTCGGACATCGCCGGGGCGCCGGGGTCGGTGTGCTGGCTGTAGTAGTCGAGGTCGCTTTGTGCCAGGGTCGCCGGCATCGGGACGGCCCAGGGGTACTGCAGCATGGTGACGTCGGCCTGCTTGATGGTCTGGCCGATGCTGTAATCCTGGTACTCGGGGTGGATGTTGTCGGTGGTGTCGACCGGGATCTTCAGTTTGTCGGCGACGGTGCTCCAGGCCGGGTCGGAGCTCTGGCCGATGATGCCGGCGGCCTGGATGGCGATGCGCAGCGATTCCTGTGCGCTGGCGTCGGTGTAGGCGCTGTCGTTGACGGGGTCGGCGTATTCGTCCGGGGGCATGACGTTGTTGATGTCGTAGCCGCCGGAACCGTCCGGGGTGGCGCGGCTGGCCCAGTAGTCGGCGATGTCCTTGAGCACCGGCCAGGCCTTGTCCCGCAGCCAGGCGGTGTCGCCGGTGGCTTCGTAGTACTGCCACTGCGCGAGGGCGATGTCGGAGTCGATGTGGATCTCGCTGTTGCCCTCGTCGGCTCCGGGTGGGGTCGACTCGTTGCCGGTCAGTGCGCTTTCCCAGGGGAACTTCGCGCCCTGCAGGTTCAGTGCCGCGGCCTCCTTCTCGGCGGCGGGGAGCAGTTTCTGCCGGTAGGTGTCGGCGGTCTGGGCGATGTCCGGGTACTGCGCGAGCAGGGCCGGGTACATCCAGGTCTCCATGTCCCAGAAGACGTGGCCGTTGTAGCCGCCCGTGCCGTTGACGGACAACCCACCCGGAGTGGTGCTCCAGGTGGTGTCGGAGCGCATGCTGGCGAGCAGGTAGAACATCGCGGCGTGGATCTGCGCGGTCATCGCGTCGTCGCCGGGGACGGAGATGGTGGACTTCCACAGATCCGACCAGGCGCTGTTGTTGGTGTCGAGGGCCTGCTGGTAGCCGCCTGCGGCGTCGGTGGAGGCGGTGCTGGCGGCCTCCTGCTGGGGGGTTGCGGACGTGGGCGAGCGGTCGGTGTCGACGCTGGAGGCAACACCCACGTACTTGGTGACCTCGTAGGTCTGCCCAGCCGTCACCGGGATGCTCACCTGCTGCCCGGCCGAGCCGCTGCTCGGTGCGCTGACGGGGGCGGAGGTCACCGTGGCGCCGTTGACCCGCAGCACCGAGTTCAGCGCGGCGGTCGCGAGGTTGCCGTCCGAGACGACGTTCTCCGACAGCGTGGCGTTCGCGCCGTCGACGTTCGCACCGTTGGTGGAGGCGAGGTACAGCCCGCTGTCGTCGAACTCGTCGTAGGCGGTGGCCGTCCCGCTCCAGTGCGGCACCGCCCGCACGCTCACGGTGCCCAGATGCCCGTTGGCCCGGTTGGTGTCCACCTCGTAGGTGAAGGTGGTGCTGTCACCGGCGGGCGAGGTCCAGTCGAAGGAGGTGGTCAGCAGGCCGGTCCTGAGGTCCAGCGACTGCTGGTAGTTGCTCGTGGTGCCGCTGCCGGGCGAGGCGACCTTGGTCGGCGCCTGCGCGCCCACCGGGTAGGCCGCGATGTCGTCCACGTTCACCCGCGCGGTGTCCCCCTGGGCGACCGTGACGGCGACCGTGTTCGTGCCGGAGTTCAGCGTCACCGCCACGGGCAGCACGCTCCACGTCTCCCAGTCCGACGTGGTGGGCACGGACAGCTGCTGCGAGACCCCGTTCACCACGAGGTGGATGGTCTGCGGGCTCCCGCTACCGTTGGAGTAGCGCACCGCCAGCGTCGCCGCACCGGCCGGGGCGTTCTGCACCGTGAACTGGTCCGTGGCGCCGACCGTCGGCGTGTTGTTGGTGTTCAGACCCCCCAGGTAGCCGCCGGCCGTCGAACCGCCATGCTCGGTCTCGACGAACGCGCCGCCGGAGATCTGCCCGTACTCGGCCAGGCACAGCTGGTCGAAGCCACAGGACCGCGGGGCCTGGACGCCGTACACGCCGCCGTTGCCGTCGTCGCGGCCGAAACCGAGCGCGGTCCAGTTCGGCAGACTGGCTCGCTGCTCGTAGGAGCCCGATGGCCGGGCGTAGAACCCGGCCAGGTTGGACTGGATCAGCACCGCGCCGGGGCTGAAGCCCTCACCCGCCGCCGGCACCCGCGAGGCGAGGTAGCCGTTGCCGACGAAGGCGGGGGCGTAGTTGGTCGAGGTGTCCGTGGTGCTGAGCACCCAGTCCGCCGTGCTGCCGGCGACCGTCGCAGCCGTCGCCTCGGCCGGGGCCGGGACCGCTGTAACTGCCGCGATGAGGCAGCCGACCGCCAGCACGATGCCTGCCCGGCTGACTTTCGCGCCATGCCAACGGCACGCCCGCCGGGCAGTGGTTGGCCTCGTGCCGCGTGCGCCGGGGCGTGATCCTGTGTCTCTCACAGGATCGCCGTGATCTTCCATGGCTGGGGATACCTCCTTGGCGGACGCGTGCTGGACGCAGGCTCCGCCCTTGTACGGTGCGCGCCGCTCCGGGGTCCTGCTGCCTGGTCCGACGTGTCGTACGACGTGACAGAAGCTGGTGGCCTTCGACGGGGTGGTCTCGGGCCTGGATTGATTGAGCGCTGCGGGTTGGGAAGCGGTCACGCGCTGGGGTAGGCAGCGTGCCGCCTGGTGGACGGCTCGGTGGAAGCCGCTGCGAGTCGGCAGTGGTGCGGGGCTCGCTCTTGAGGCTTGCGTGTTGGGGTGATGGCCAGGGTGGGGCGAGGGTCAGTGCGGTTTCGGTGATGCAACCGTCGAGGAGGTCGGGACGGTATTGCATCGTCTTCAGTCGGGTTCGGGCCTCGGCTGCGAGTTGGCGGGTGGTGCAGGTGGCCAGGTTGGCCAGGGACCCATCAACGCTCCAGCTCGGCCGAGAGGTTGGGCAAGCGACGGTTTGCCGTAATCGGATCCTGCTGCCCTCGGCGCGCCCGTCCGTGCGGCAGGGCCTCCTGCTGCTCGGAGCGTCGTGTCTGCAAGCTGTTCAGGAGGCCCTGCCGTCATGACTGTTTCACTGGAGTTGGGCGAACGGGAGAGCGGTCTTGCCGGTTAGGGGAGGTTCCACTTCTGTGCGTCGGTGCCGTTGCAGTCGTAGAGCTGGAGTTGGGATTTCTGGTCGGTGGTCGCGCCGGGGTCGTCGAGGCAACGGCCGGATTGCGGGTTGTACAGGGCGCCGTTGGACTGGGGTTCCCAGATCTGGGCGCCGGTGCCGTTGCAGTCGTAGAGCTGGATGAGGGTGCCGTTGGCGGTGCCGCCGTCCTTGGCGTCCGTGCATTTGCCGAAGACGGTCAGCCGGTGGTCGGAGGTGACCGTCCACTTCTGGGCGCCGGTGTTGTTGCAGCCGTAGAGCTGGATCGGGTTGCGGTTGTCGGTGGAGGCCGATTGGTCGTCGAGGCAGAGGCCGGCGATGCCGGTGATGGATCCGGTCGGCGGGGCGGTGGTGGTGGCGAGGGTGGCTGTGCCGGTGAGCGGGAGGTTGCGGGAGGAGTCGCCGACAGCGATTTGGTACTGGCCGGCCGGGGCGGTCCAGCCGTGGGCGGTCTGGTCCCAGTAGGAAAGGTCCTTGGCGCCGAGGGTGAAGTGGACGGTGGTGCTGGCACCGGGGGCGAGGTCGACGCGCTGGAAGCCCTTGAGCTGGTGTGGCGGCTCGCCGGTGTTGGACGGGTCGCCGATGTACAGCTGGGCGACGTCGGCTCCCTGGCGGTCGCCGGTGTTGGTGACGGTCGCCGAGACGTTGATCGTGCCGTTGGCGTCGGGCCCGGTCACGGCGAGGTTGCCGTAGGAGAAGGTGGTGTAGGACAGGCCGTAGCCGAAGGGGAAGAGCGGCGCGATGTTCTTGCTGTCGTACCAGCGGTAGCCGACGTTGACACCCTCGGAGTACTGCACCTGCCCGTTGCTGCCGGTCCACTGCTCCGGGGTGCTGGCGGGGACGTCGGTGAGGCTCTTGGGGAAGGAGACCGGCAGCTTGCCCGACGGGTTGGTGTCGCCGAACAGCAGCGCGGCGATGGCGGTGCCGTCTTCTTGTCCCGGGTACCAGGACTCGAAGACGCCGGCGACCTGGTCGATCCACGGCATGGTCACCGCGGAGCCGGTGTTGAGCACCACGATGGTGTGCGGGTTCTTGGCCGCGACGGCGGAGATCAGCGCGTTGTCCGCGCTCGACAGATCGATGTTGCCGAGGTCGCCGCCCTCCTGCTCGGAGGTGCTGGCGAAGACCACGGCCACCGAGGAGGAAGCCGCCGTGGAGGCCGCGGAGTTGGGGTCGGAGCCGTCGTTGTAGTGGACTTTGATCCCGCTGCCGGCGCGGTTGGTGATGCCCTGGAGCGGGGTGACGACGTGCGGCGCATTGACGCCGGCGCTGCCGCCGCCCGCGGTCTGCGCCTTGGTGTCCGCGTCCGCGCCGATCACGGCGATCGAGTTCACGTTGGAGGACCGCAGCGGCAGCACGCCGTCGGCGTTCTTCAGCAAGACGCTGCCTTCTTCGGCGACCTGGCGGGCCGTCGCGGCGTGCGCGTCGCTGGTGACCACGGCGCTCGGTGAGCCGGTAGGCGACTTGTCGAACAGCCCGAAGGTGAACATCTGCCGCAGGATCCGGCGGACCATGTCATCCAGGCGCGATTTGGGCACCTGCCCGCTGGTGACGGCCGAGTTCAGCGCGGAGCCGAAGTATTGGTCGCCGGGCATCTGCATGTCCAGGCCGTTGTAGGCGGAGGCGTCCGTGGAGTGGGTGGCGTCCCAGTCGGAGGTGACGAAGCCCTTGAAGCCGAACTGGCTCTTCATCACCGTGTTCTGCAGGTAGGGATTGGCGCACGCGTCCTGGCCGTTGACCCAGCTGTAGGCGCACATCAGCGAGGAGGCCCCGGCCTGGGATGCGGCCTGGAACGCGGGCAGGTAGATCTCCTGCATCGCCCGTTCGGAGACGATCGCGTTGTCGGCGTCGCTGTTGCGGTTGGTCTCCTGGTTGTAGACGGCCAAGTGCTTGACCTGTGCCATGACGCCCTGGCTCTGGATGCCGGTGATGTTGGCCGCGCCCATCTTCCCGGCGAGATAGGGGTCTTCGCCAAGCGACTCGAAGGCCCGGCCCCAGCGCGGGTCGCGCACGATGTTGACAGTCGGGCCCAGCGCGATGTTGGCGCCCTTGCCCGCGTCCTCCGCGCCGATGACCGCACCGTACTGCTGCTCCAGGGCGGTGTCCCAACTGGCCGCGCCGGCCACCGGCGCGGGCAGCTGCGTCACACCGGTCATCCCGTCCCCGACCCCGGCCGGGCCGTCTTCCAGCCCGAGCGAGGGTATGCACAGCCGGGGAATGCCGGGCACGTTGCCCACGTACGGGGTGGTCTGGCCGTTGCCATGGACCAGCGCGATCTCCTCGTCCTGCGTGATCTGCGCCATCACCTGGTCGACCCGCTGGCCCACCGGGGCACTCGAAGCCACCCAGGGACAGGCGGAGGAGGCGGCGTTGTCGGCGTGGGCGGCGGGTGCGAGCACGGTAGGCGTAGCAGAGGCGGCCACCAGGAGGACCGCTGCTGAGCCGCAACGAAGGGTTCTTCGGTAAGAAGTTGAAGACACGGGCACGCTCCAGAGGGGGGATACCAGACGTTCCGAACGATGGAGCCGGTCACACGCGTGTTGCCGGGACATTAACTTCGAGATGTGTACGCGTCAATGCGTACGGACCGGTAGCACTGTGCATTTCTCGACGGGGGAAGGGGTCAAGTTCGGGGTTCCGCAGATCAGGGCCAACTCCCTGAACGCAGGCCGGATTTCGCAGGGCATCTGGCCCCAAGGGCCAGCGCGGGACGATGACCATGCGCCGAGGACGGCGCTGCGCGGTAGTCGAGGACGCCTGATGATGCGGCATGCCACCCGCCGCAAGACGCGGGATTCCGTGTCGCGTGATCGTCGTGATTGCCCCACGAGCAGACCACGCCGGAACCGATGGGATCGCGACAGCGGCCCAGAATCCGCCCCGGCCAGAGCAACAGCGATTGTGTGTACGGCTGCGAGAGCACACTGTTTTGGGCACCTCCGAGCAGACGTGCACGGTACGCCTGCTCGGAGGTGGCTGTTGGGAGCGAGTCGACGGCTCGCTATAGGCCGATGTCGCGGTTGCGGATGTCGGCGAAGGATTCACGACGGACCAGCAGCCTGGCCCGGCCTTCGGTGACGGCGACCACGGGAGGGCGGCCGACGAGGTTGTATCCGGAGGCCATCGACAGGTGATACGCGCCCGCCACCGGGATGCCGATCAGGTCACCGGGCCTGGTGTCGCCGGGCAGTTGGATGCCGGAGGCGAGGATGTCGCCCGCCTCGCAGTGCCGGCCGACGACGGTCGTCGTGCAGGGTTCGGTGGTCGAGTGGCGGCCGAGCAGCCGAGGGGCGTACCGCACCCCGTACAGCGCAGGGCGGGGATTGTCGCTCATGCCGCCGTCGACGGCGACGAAGGTGCGCTCGCCGGTGCGCTTGACCGAGAGCACCCGGTACAGGGCGACCCCGGCAGGTGCCGCGATGGCGCGGCCTGGTTCGATCGTCAGCCGGGGCATCGGAAGGTCGGCCGCGGCGCAGCTGGCGGCGAGTTCGGCGCGGATCCGGGCGCCGAGCGCGGTGATGTCGAGGACCCCCTCGCCCGGCCGGTAGGCGACTCCGTGTCCGCCGCCGAGGTCCAACTCGGGCAGGGCGATGCCGTGCTGTTGCCGGATCCGGGTGAGCAGCCCCACAAGTCGGCGGACAGCCAGCAGATAGGGCTTGACGGTGGCGATCTGCGAACCCAAGTGGCAGTGCAGGCCGACGAGTTCGAGCCGAGGCTGGGCCAGGATGCGCGCGATGGCGTGCTGCGCCGAGCCGTCGGTGATGGACAGGCCGAACTTCTGGTCCTCAGTGCCAGTACGTATCGCGGTGTGGCCGCCCGCCGCGATCCCGGGTATCACCCGCACCAGGACCTTCTGCCGGGCACCCGCTGGAACCTCGGCGGCCACGCGGGCGATCTCGCCGGTGTTGTCGATGACGATCCGCCCGACCCCCATCCGCAGCGCGGCGTGCAGGTCGTCCGGACTCTTCGCGTTGCCGTGCATCACCATGCGCTCGGCGGGGAATCCGGTGGTGACGGCGAGCTCCAACTCTCCCGCAGAGCTGACGTCCAGACCGAGGCCCTCTTCGTACACCCAGTGCGCCATGGCGCGGCACAAGAATGCCTTGGCCGCGTAGAGGACGTCGGTGTCCGGGAACGCGGCCCGGTAGGCGCGGCAGCGGCTGCGTACCTCGTCCTCGTCCAGGACGTAGACCGGGGTGCCGAAGCGTTCGGCGATCTCGCTGAGGGCTACACCGCCGACGGTCAGGTCGTCATGGGGAGCGTGCCGGGTGGAGGCGGGCCACACCGACAACTCATCGAGCATGGGGCTCAGTTCGGTCCGGCCGGTTGTGACAGAGAGTGTCATGACGGTGTCCTCCTCAGCCGATCCACATGCTCATGGCGTCAACGAGGGCCACGGCCCCCGTCACCCGCAGTACACCGATCGCCTGCGGATCCCACTCGCGCAAGAGCGTGGTACGCGGGGCATCGCTTACGGAGGGGGCGGAGAGCTGGGGGTCCACGGTGAGGGTCGTGGCCCCCAGCGGCTCGGTGAGGGCGCGCAGCGCCGACTCGGAAAGCTTGATCCACGCCTGCTCGGGGCCGAGCGCGACGGTCAGCCGCCGCTCGGTGGTGAAGCCGACGGCCGTACGGCCGCCCAGAGGCGTGCGGAACAGGCGGGTCGCACACCCCGCGGGACCCGACCGGACGGGAACGTACAGCAGTCCGGTCGGGAAGCGATCTGGAGGCTCGTGAACGTCCCCGCACTGGTAATCGGCCATGGAATGTACTCCTTGCGGAAGGCGAGGTCCCCGGGCCGGACCGTAGGGCCCGGGGCACACCACTCACGCTATTCCCGCTGTTCCGGGGTCCGTGCCCGGCCCTGACGCGACATTGACAGCGATTGGCCGAGCATTGACGCGATACTGGCGCGCCCCGACCTCCCGGCTGGCTAAATTTCGCTGATCGCGGATAGGAAGCCCCTGCCCATCGGGTCAAGAACCCGCTAACAGCGGCAGTGCGCCGATAATCCGGGTCTAGAGTCGGCACGCGCATTTCGCCCGTCACGGCGCCCTGGTGGACGTTGCGACCTCGATTCCCGTTGTCGCCGGACGCTCGGAGCACCATCAATTTCTACCGGGAAAGGCGACCCGAAGGGCCCTCTACGTGAATTCCGGCGCCGCTCCGACTCGACCTCAGGGGGTGCACGCATGACCGTACTGACCGGCATCCGCATCAAGCGCACCGCCGTCCCATGGATCGCGCGGCTACGCCGCTTCGCCGTCGACGCGCTGGCTCGCTTCGCCGACGCACCGCTTCACAACCCGGTACTCGGAGCTCTGCGTCCGGCGGTGTACGACCGAAACAGGCACCACGCCGCCCGGCGGACCTGCGCCGTCGTCGAGACAACCGCCGACCTTTCCGCGGCGGCGCACCCTGGGAGCTGGCGGCGGAGTTGGGGGCGCGGCGGCTAGACGGCACGGTATTGAAGCCCCGCACAGCCAGCCTCTGAGGAGTGGTCATGCAGGTCCGGTACTACCGGGGATCAAACGCCGGTCAAAGCCTTCAGGTGAGGCCACACCAGGTGAACCGACTGGGTGCAGCGCGATCGGCAAGCGCTCAGTCTCCGGCAGGCGGAGTGCTCGTCGATCCGGAGCGCCGCGCCGTTCACGTAGGGGGGCGACGGCTCACTCTCACCTACCTGGAATTCGAACTCCTTGCCTACTTGGTCGCCCACCCCCGCCGGGTGTACAGCCGCGCCCAACTGGTCGCGGCGATCTGGGGGCAACCGGTGGTCGGCGACTTGCGGACGGTTGACGTGCATGTGGCACGCCTTCGGCGCAAGCTGGGCCCGAAGTACAGGGCGACCATTTCGACCGTCCGCCGGGTCGGCTACATGTTCGATCCGCGGCTGGAGTCGCAGACTGTTATTTCCGTATAGAGCTCGTCGCGCGGAGTTTTCTCGAAATTGGTTGCTGGTGCAGGCACTCTCGTATTCTGAATTTCGCCAGGGGATGGCTGACTCCGAATAGGCAGAAAGACGACGAGGCCTCCCAGGGGGGCACGTCAGGCCGCCGCCAGCTTCTCCTGACCGGCGGCGGCTGGCAGTGAGATCACCATCGTCAGGCCGCCGCCTGGTGTGTCCTCGGGGGTGAGTGTGCCGCCCATCGCCTCGGCGAATCCTCGGGAGAGGGCGAGGCCGAGTCCGAGGCCGGTGGTGTTGTCGGTGTCTCCCAGGCGCTGGAAGGGTTCGAAGGCCTGCTCGCGAAGCTTGGGTGGCAATCCGGGCCCGTGGTCGACGACTCGCAGCTCGACGCGGTCCGCCAGCGCGCTGGCGCTGACCAGTACCGGCCGCCCGGCGGGGGAGTGCCGTATCGCGTTGGCCACCAGATTGGCGATGACGCGCTCCAGCAGCGGCGGGTCGGCCATCACTTCGCCGACCTCCTCAAGCCCTTGGAACTCCACGCGTCCAGGAGCTTCCGGAAGGGAGTCCAGGGCAAGCGGAATGATGTCCTCGAATTCGGTGGGCCACAGATGGACCGGCAGGGCGCCGGCTTGAAGCCTGCTCATGTTGAGCAGGTCGTCGATCAGACGGCTGAGCTTGACCAGTGACTCGTCGGCGGTGACAAGCAACTCCTCGCGGTCCTGTTCGCTGAATTCGACGTCCCGGCTCAGCAGTGAACTGACGGCGGCTCTACCGCTGGCCAGCGGGGTGCGCAGATCGTGGCTGACGGCCCTCAGCAGCGCGGTGCGCGTACGGTCGGCGGCTTTGACCGACTCGACCTCGGCAGCTGCCTCGGCGAGTCTGGCCCGCTCCAGCGCCGCCGCCAGATGGGCGGCGAAAGCAGTCAACACGCGATGCTCGGAGGCAGGCAGAGCACGGCCGCGCAGCACCAGGACGTGGTCCGAGCCGACCGGAACCCTGAGTACTCCAACAGTGCCGTCGCGCGTCTCGCCGTCACGGTTCTCGCCGTCACGCTCCGAGCACGGGACGAGATCAGCTGAGTCCATGCCGAAGGTTTCCCTGGTGCGTTCCAGCAGCACATCCACGGCCTGGTCACCGCGCAGGATGTTCCCGGCCATGGAGGACAGGATCTCGGCCTGGGCCGTGGCGTTGGCGGCGCGTCGGGACAGGCGCAGTGAGCGGTCCACGATGGTCGCCACGATGACCGCTACCGCGGCGAAGACGGCCTCCGCGATGATGTCGTTGGGATTGACGGTGAACTGGCCGATCGGTGGGGTGAAGTAGTAGTTCATCAGCAGCGACGCGCTGACCGCGGCGAGCAGCGCGGAGGCGACCCCGCCGATGCACGCCACTCCCACGACGGTCAGCAGGAACAGCAGCGCCTCGCTGGTCAGGCTCAACCCTGTGCCCGCTGTGCGCAGACCCGCGGTGAGCAGGGCAGGCAGGACGAGTCCGGCGACCGGGCCCGCGATCCGACGCGACAGCGGGAGCGTGCTGCCAGGCATCGGCAACAGCCGTCCGCTTCCGGCCCGTTCGTGGTTGACCATGTGGACGTCTATGTCGCCGGACAACTGCACGATCGTTTCGCCGACGCCGCGCCCGGTCAGGAAGCGTGTCAGCCGTCCGCGTCGGCTGGTGCCCAGGACCAGCTGGGTGGCGTTGGCGGCGCGGGCGAACTCCAGCAGAGCAGTGGGCACATGATCGCCGACCACGGAGTGGTAGCTGCCGCCGAGGCTCTCCACCAGCTCCCGCTGCCTCGCCAGAGCCGACGGCGAGAAGCCGCCGAGCCGGTCGCTGCGGGCGACGTGCACGGCCAGCAGATCACCACTGGACGCACGGCTGGCGATACGCGCCGCACGGCGGATCAGGGTTTCGCCCTCGGGACCTCCGGTCAGCGCTACGACGACGCGTTCCCGGGTCTCCCACACCCCCGCTATGGCATGCTCGCTCCGGTACTTCCGCAGCATCTCGTCGACCCGACCCGCCACCCACAGCAGCGCCAACTCCCGCAGCGCGGTCAGGTTCCCGATCCGGAAGTAGTTGGACAGCGCGGCATCCACCCTTTCGGGTGGGAAGACGTTGCCATGTGCCATCCGGCGGCGCAGTGCCTCCGCGGGCATGTCCACCAGCTCGATTTCATCAGCGCGGCGAACCACCTCGTCGGGTACCGTCTCATGCTGCGACACCCCGGTGATCTTCTGTACGACATCGCTGAGCGAATCCAGTTGGTGGATGTTGACGGTGCTGATCACGTCGATTCCCGCGGCCAGCAGCATGTCGATGTCCTGCCACCGCTTGGCGTTGCACTCGGCGGGGACGTTGGTGTGGGCCAGATCGTCGACCAGGGCCACCTGCGGACGGCGGGCGAGTACCGCCGCGAGGTCCATCTCCTCGAAGTCGCCCTCCTGGTACTGGCGCCGGGCCCTGGGCAGCACCTCCAGGCCGTCGAGCATCCGCTCGGTGTTCGGGCGGTTGCGGCAGTTGACGTATGCGACCACCACATCGGTGCCGCGCCGGGCACGCCGATGCCCCTCGTCCAGCATCCGGTAGGTCTTGCCCACCCCGGGAGCTGCCCCGAGCAGCACCTTGAGCCGGCCGGGCCTGGTATCTGGCGGTTCGGCCGCGAGATCGCTGTGCGCCACCGTGAGCTCTCCTCGATCCGTACGGTGTGTCTCATCCGCATCGTCGCGCCATCGGCAGCCGATCGAATGGGCAGACCGGCGATGTTGACACGATCCTGACCTGCGATTCAGAAGGCACCTACTGGCTGTCGCCGTGGGAGTCCTGGAGGGCATCGGACCGGAGTTGTTCGAGTTGGTTCTTCTTCTGGTCGAGGCGCACTGGCGGTCTCGCAGCTGGCCGCGAGGGCCCGGCGACTACAGGTGGTCGCCATCACGGACGCCAGCTTTCTGGGGCAGATCCATGACACCGCCGCGCTGGCGCGGTCCTCGAAATCACCCGCGCAAGTTGTCGACCACGTCAAGGAGCAGCTGACTGACCCGCTGGAGCTGCGCGGCTGCCGTTACGAGTACGGTTCGCTGCTCGGTCATCCGGCACGTCTCGAACCGGACGGCAGCGTCATTGCCGGGAGCAAGTCATGGGACATCGGCAGGGTGGGTTTCCCGGATGAGGAGATCGAGCTGCGGACGTTCGGCAACGGCCACTACTACGGCCGGTTCCACTTCCAGCCGATGCCCGGCGCCAAGCTGCCCCTGCAGGCCCGCCTGGTCGCGGTCACCCTCGCCGATCAGGTCGGATCCGCGTTTGACACGGCGGGCACGGCGCAGGGGGAGTAGTCGGCGGTCAGGGCGGTGTGTCGGTGGTGTCTTCCGCAGCAGGCGCAGCCAGGAGGAGGGGAAGGTGCCTCCGAGGGGGCACGAGCACCAAGGGGCCGCGCCCGGCTCCGGAATCTGCCGCGCCGTTCCCGTAGGTGGATGGAGCCGTGGGCCGCAGCGCCCCAGGCCAGGTGCGTCGGACGGCGGCAGCGTTAGGGCGGTGCGGATACTCTTCTCGTGATCCGCACCGCCCTGTGATCGGCCCAGGCCCCTCCGGCTGGCCGATCGGCTTCGAAATCAGCTGCCCGTGACGGTGTGAGGCGGCTGCGACAGGAGTGTCATGGGGTCGAAGTCAGGCGTCGCGTGGTCCAAGAATTCCAGGAGCGCTGGCGGCGGGACAGCCACCACGGTGCATGTCGCACGGGCCAGGCAGTAGCGGCTCACCTCCCCATGGAGGAGCCGCCGCAGACGGCCCCGCCTGCCGGTGCCCACCACGAGCAGGTCGTCCGGCCTGTCGGCGACCTTCACCAGGGCCGGGCCGGCCGCGGACCGCGCCAAGATCGGGCGGACGACCACGCGTGCCGGACATCCGCCGAAGGCTTGCTCGAAGGCGGTGTCCAGCCGCTGGCGGGCGTCCCGTTCCCATTCCTTGAGCAGCGACGGGCAGGGCGCCTTACGGTAAGCGACCTCACCGCCGACTGGCGCCCAGGCCAACACCGGGACCAGCAGCGCCTGGCGGCGCCGGGCCTCCGCCACGCCGTGGTGCAGGGCTGCGAGGCTGCCCAGCGAGCCGCTGACGCCAACGACGACTCGTGTCCCCTCAGCCATGGTGTTCCCGCTTTCTTCCGTAACGCCTTCGGCCCCTGCCCCGGGCATGTTCCTTCGCGCCCGGCTCTGTGGCATGAGGACCCGATTGCCTGCCGATCCGTACGTTCGAGCACTTCCTGCGCGTCCATGGAAACCCTGTCGAAGAGGGCGGCAGTCCCCCTTGACGCACTCCATACTCGGCGAGAAATCACCTTGACACTGTCTTGATGCAAGGAGCGCGGAGCCCGCTCTGCCACGGCCCTCTGATGTGCTGCTTCGGCGGCTACGACCAGCAGACAGCCGCCGACGGACACAAGATCGCAGTCCTCATCACTGCTTTACATCCGGACCGCCAAAGCCACCTCCTTGATCTGCACCCGGACGATGTGACGGCGGCAATTAGCCGACGGGTTCTCCAGCACCCCCCTCACGGGCCTTGCCTCGCGTCGACCGCACCGCAGCCATCAAGGGCGCGCATGAGTCTCGTCAAAGGGGCGATATCCGGGTTCGCGCCGTGAATTTCTCTGCGTAGTGTTCGGCTGCCGGCAGATGTTTCGTACAGGTGAACTGGGTGCCCCATCCTCGCAGTTGACAGGGAGCTCATCGTGAAAGCCTCACGTCTGTGCGTACAACCCTCCAGACCCTCCTCCCCGCTCGCTGAGCCGGTGGCCGCCGAGGCCGAGGACCTGGTTCGCCAACTCGCCGCAGAGGGGCACCTCTCGGCCGACGCCGCGGAGCAGCGGGTCGGGGAGATAAGGGACGAGCTCGCCGCGACGGGTACCTACCGGCACAGCGCGCAGGAGCTGTGCCTTGGCGCCCGGATCGCCTGGCGGAACAACCCGCAGTGCATCGGCAAGTTCTACTGGAAGGGGTTGGAGACCCGGGACTGCCGCGAGGTCGGGGCTGACCCCGGCGACGAGGGCGCCCTCTTCGACGCTCTCGTGGACCATCTGCGGCGGGCCTGGAACGGCGGCAAAGTACGCATGCTCCTGAGCGTCTTCGCCCCGAGCAGACCCGATCGGCCCGGGCCCAGGGTGTGGAACGGCCAGCTCATCCGCTACGCCGGATACCGGCAGCACGACGGGTCCGTCGTGGGCGACCCCGAGACGGCGGATCTCACCGAAGCCGTCCTGCGGCTCGGCTGGCGCGGCCAGGGCACCGAGTACGACGTCCTGCCCCTCGTCATCCAACGGCCCGGACGCGAACCCCGGTTATTCGACCTGCCGCCGGACGCGGTCCCCGAGGTGCACATCAGCCACCCCGACTACCCGTGGTTCGAACAGCTCGGCCTTCGCTGGCACGCCTTTCCCACGATCTCCAACCAAATCCTGGAACTAGGAGGCCTGCGCTACACCCTGGCACCGTTCAGCGCCTGGTACACCTGCACCGAGATCGGCGCCCGCAACCTGTCCGACACCAACCGCTACGACAAACTCCCGCAGGTCGCCGCAGGGATGGGCCTGGACACCAGCCGGGACCGCACCCTGTGGCGTGACCGTGCGCTGCTGGAACTCACCTCGGCCGTACTGCACTCCTACGACCAGGCCGGGGTGTCCATCATCGACCACCACTTCGCCACCAAGCAGTTCGTGCGGCACGAGGAACGTGAACACAACAACGGCCGCGGCTGCCCGGCCGACTGGTCCGCCATCGTGCCCGCCACCAGCGGCTCGACCACTCCCATCTGGCAACGCCGGTACGAACCCACCAGAGCGCGTCCCAACTTCACTCCCCACCCGCTGCCCTGGCCGACCGGCGGTACCGAGGCGTGAACGGGTGCCGCTCAGCTCGTTCGCGGTGCCGATCGGGGCGGTGCTCAACCTCTGCGGCAGCGGCGTCTACGCACTACGAACGCTGCGCGGATCGGTCCGGCCCAACCCCGTCACCTGGCTGCTGTGGGCCCTCGCGCCAGGCGTGGCATTCACCGCCCAAGTCGCCCGCCACGCAGGCCTGCCCGCGCTCACCACCCTGAGCGTGGGGCTCGGTCCGCTGCTGGTCGTCCTGTGTGCCCTCAGCCGCCCGGGATTCCGCAGCGCCCGCCCGACCCCGGCCGAACTCTGCTGCGGGGCCCTCTCCCTTGGCGCACTGGTCGGCTGGTGGATCACCGCGGAGGCGGAGACCGCGCTCGCCCTGAGCATCCTGGCCGACGGCTGCGCCGCCGTCCCCACGGTCGTCAAGTGCTACCGCCACCCCGAGACCGAAGACCGCACGGTCTACGCCCTCATGGCCCTCAGCGCGGCGCTGACCCTCGTCACCCTGCCCGCCTGGACCTTCACCACCGCAGGCTTCTCCTGCTATCTGCTGACGCTCTGCGGCACCCTGCTGATCCTGCTGTGGCGCCGGTCGGGTCTTGGTACGCTCCAGCCTTGACCGTCAGCGGCGGCCGTCCCACGGCCTCGGGCAGGGCACCGTTCACCTGAGCGTGTCCCTGCCCGCCAGCAGCCGCACCGGGCCTTCGACCCGCGCCAGTTGCCAATCACGCGGGCGGGCCCGTCCCTGCGGATCCGTATCGCACGGATGCGCCGCGTGTTCAAGGATGCGTGACCGTAACGGCTCGCCCACGCGGTCTCCCCAGGGAAGCGCCCGGGGTGGTTGGAGTGGTCCTATTCGCCGAGTCCAGCGTCCTCCAGGTCCAGTGCGCGTTGGATGCGGCGTCGGGTGGTGTCGCTGATCTTGTTGGCGGCGTAGAGCCGCTGGAGTTCGGCGGATTCGGCGGCGATCAGCATCCGTCGTAGCGCGCGGTAGGCGGCGACGGATTCGGGGACGGCCGATCCGGGGTGCTTGTGGGCGTCGGGGTGGTCGAGGCGTGCTCTGAGGGCGCGTCGTAGCTGGTCGATGACGGCCACGGGCGCCGCTTCAAGGTCGGCGAGTTCCTCAAGACGTACGAGACCAGCTCTGGCGAGGCTGGCATGTGCGTGTGCCTCCTCTCGGGCGGCGTGCTCCGGCTCCAGGGCGATGCCGGACCAGCGGACCACGGGGGCCAGGGTGAAGCCTTGCAGCACGAGGGTCAGGACGACGACTCCGGTGGTGAGCACCAGGACCAGTGGGCGGTGCGGCAGGGGAGTCCCGTTGTTCGCTGTGAGTGGGATGGACAGGGCGGCGGCCAGCGGTACCACGCCGCGGGTGCCTGCCCAGGAGACCACTGCCGGGACGCGCCAGGAGATGGGCCCGGTACTGCGGCGGCGCTGGATGAGAGCGGCGAGCGGGAATACTGCCATCAACCGCACGCCGGTTACAGTCCCGGCCACGGCCAGCACGCCCAGTGGCCAACCGTGCTCGTCCCGTGCCAACTCGCGGATGAGGGACGGTAGTTCCAGGCCGATGATGGCGAAGACGACGCTTTCCAACAGGAAGACCACGGTGCCGTAGACGGCGTGGATATGGAGCCGTATCGCCGCGTTGGTCAGCCGTTGGCGGGTGCGCCCCCCGAGCGCTACCCCGGCCAGAACGACCGCGGTCACCCCAGAGGCGTGGAGGTCCTCTGCGAGTATGTAGGCCGCGTACGGGGTGACCAACGCGATCACCGTCTCCAGTACCGGATCCTCCGTCTGCCGCCGAATGAGCGCCACTACGCCGGCAACGGCGCCGCCGACCAGTGCGCCGCCCCCGCCGAGCAGCAAGAACCTTCCGATGGTTGACGGCGGCGAGACCGCGCCGGCGGCCACGGCGGTGCCCACTGCGACCTTGAACAGGACCAGGCTGGTGGCGTCGTTGAAGAGGCTTTCCGCCTGCACCATCACCTGGACCCGTGGGGGGAGCGAGAGTCTGCGCCCCAGCGCGGTCACCGCCACGGGATCGGTGCTGGCCAGGATCGCACCGAGGACGAGGGCCATGGTGCCGTTGAGTGGCGTGATCGCCGAGGCTACTGCGCCGACGGCGGCCGCGGTGGCCAGTACGAGACCGAATGCCAGGACCGTCACCGGTCGCCACACCGCGCGTAGCTCTCGCCAGGAGAGCGACTCAGCGGAGGCGTAGAGCAGCGGCGGGAGCACCATCACGCTGATGACCCGAGGCGGCACGTGCATCGCGGGTACCCACGGCAGCAATCCGATGCCGACGCCGACCAGTACGAGGAGCGAGGGCGCGGGCATGCGCCAGTGCTTGGCGCCCACGGCCACCACGGTGGCGAGGACCACGAGGAGCAGTACGGCGGTCAGGCCGGTCATGGCGGTGTCCGCGAGGGTCAGGGCTGTTGAGGCGCCGTGCCCCCGACCAGGCGTCCGGGCGTTCTGAGGTCGATTTTACCGAACAAAGCCGTCGACGCGGTCACGGCGGTCGGCGCGGCTGCGACCACGCCGACTGACGCCGCGGAGGCCAGCACCAGCCCGAACGGCAGGACGGTGACCGGCATCGGCTCGCCGGGGCGCTGACGGTGTTGTCGGCGGCGGTGTGGTTCGACCTCTTCTTCACACAGCCGTATGAGCGCTTCACTATCACCAAGTCCGCGGACATCCGGACCGCGGTTCTCCTGCCCCTCGTAGGCCTGGCTGCCTCGCAGATCGCCACCCGGGCCCGACGTCTCCAGGTCCTCGCCGTCACCGACGCCGGCTATCTGGCCAGAATGCACAACACCGCCATGCTGGCGCAGTCGGCGGCGTCACCGAACGAGGTGGTCGACCACGTGGCGAAGCAGCTCACGGATCTGCTGGGCCTGCAAGGATGCCGTTTCGAGTACGGATCCCTGCTGGGCCATCCACCCCGTCTCGAACAGGACGGAAGCGTCGTCGTGGGCAGAAAAGCCTGGGACGTCGACCAGCGGGGCTTCCCGGCGGGGGAGGTCGAACTGCGGGCGTTCGGCAGCGGCCAGTATCACGGCCGGTTCATGTTCTACCAGCGCTACGAGTGCAGAATGCGTCAGGGCGGGCGCGACGTCGGGGCCGCGCGACCCGGGCGGCGGTGGAAGGGGAGTGGCGAGGTCCTGCCACCGCCGTGCTGACGAGTCAACGACCGCCGGGAATGCGCAGTGACAGGTCATGTGACTCTTCTGGGCCGCCGCAGGAAGGCCGCCCGCAGAAAGCTGTGCATGCGGTCTCACGAAGCTTTATCAGAGTCGCAACGCCCATGCTGAGGAACGCCAGTGCACCCCGAACGAGGCAGAAGTCAGCGCTACTTGTCTCATCCTTGTGCAGCTACCGTTCGAAGCGATAGCCCATTCCGGGTTCGGTGACGAAGTGCTTGGGGTGCGCCGGGTCGGCCTCCAGCTTCCGGCGCAACTGGGCCATGTAGACGCGCAAGTAGTTCGTCTGTGTCTCGTAGGTCGGCCCCCAGATCTCCTGTAGCAGCAGTTTTTGGGTGACCAGCCGCCCGGAGTTGCGGACCAGCACTTCCAGGAGATGCCACTCGGTCGGGGTCAGCCTTATGTCCTTGCCGTCGCGGTTGACCTTCTTGGCGGCCAAGTTGATGGTGAATGACGCGGTGTCAACCACCACCGATTCGCTCTCTTCTTCCCCATTCGGCTGGGCTCGACGGACGGCGGCGCGCAACCGGGCGAGGAGTTCGTCCATACCGAAAGGCTTGGTGACGTAGTCGTCGGCGCCCGCGTCCAGTGCCTCGACCTTCTCCTCGGAGGCCTGGCGGGCGGAGAGCACGATGATCGGCACCCGGGTCCACCTACGAAGACCCTTGATCACCTCGACGCCGTCCATGTCGGGCAGGCCGAGGTCGAGTATGACCACGTCCGGGTGATCGGAAGCAGCCAGCCGGAGGGCGGTGGCACCGTCAGGGGCGGAGTCCACCTCGTACTTACGGGCCCGAAGGTTGATCACGAGGGCCCGTACGATCTGCGGCTCGTCGTCCACCACGAGCACCCGGGTCATGGAACCTGCCTTTCGCGTCATGAGGTGGCCTGCGCGGGGAGCCGATCCCCAGAAGGTTGCTGAAATCCGGCGGCCCGGAGGACGAGGACCATGGTCAGTCCGCCACCGGGGGTGTCGTCGGCGACCAACGTGCCGCCCATTGCCTCGGCGAAGCCGCGGGCCACCGCGAGGCCCAGGCCGACCCCGGCACCGCGCGGAGCGTCGCCGTAGCGCTGGAACGGCTCGAAGATCCGGTCCTTCGCCGACTCCGGCACCCCGGGCCCCCGGTCCGCTATCCGCAGCTCGACCCGATCGTGCAGGGCGCTGGCGGATACCAGCACACGGCCGTCGTCGGGGGCGTACTTGACCGCGTTCTCCACGACGTTGGCGACCACGCGTTCCAGCAGACCGGGGTCGGCGAGGATCACCGGCAGCGTCTCGGGGATGTCCAGTGTCACGGCGTCCTGCGACACGCCCCCCAGCGCCATCGGCACGACCTCGTCGAGGTCGACCTCCTGCATCAGCGGGGTCACCGTGCCAGTGTGCAGCCGGGACATGTCAAACAGATTGCCGACCAGGTGGTCGAGCTTGTCGGCGCCCTCCTCGATGCCCTCCAGCGGCTCGGCCTCGTCCGGTTCGGACCAGGCGACGTCGTCGGAGCGCAGGGAGGTGACGGCGGCCTTGATGGCGGCCAGCGGGGTGCGTAGGTCGTGGCTGACGGCTGCGAGCAAGGCGGTGCGGATGCGGTTGCCCTCGGCGAGCTCGCGGGCCCGCTCCGCCTCGCCGACCAGCCGTTGACGATCGAGAATGACCGCGGCCTGGGCGGCGAACGCGGACAGCAGCCGCTGGTCCTCGGCGGCCAGTACCCGTCCGGTCAGCGCCAGCGACATCCGGTCGCCCACCGGCACCTCCACATCGGCGTCATCGGGTCGCCCGCACGGGCGAGGCCCCACACTGCCCGCACAAGTCCAGGAGCCGAAGTCGTCGTCGCGTTCCAGCAGTGCCACCGACTCCATGGCGAAGGTCTCCCGTACCCGCTCCAGCAGCGCATCCAGCGAGGTCTCGCCGCGCAGCACACTGCCCGCCAGCAGGGAAAGGATCTCCGCCTCGGCCCGCAGCCGCGCCGCCTGATGGGCGCGACGCGCGGCGAGACCGACAACGGAGGCCACCGAGACGGCTACCGCCACGAAGATCACGATCGCCACGATGTTGTGCGGATCGGAGATCGTCCACTCGTGCACCGGTGGGGTGAAGTACCAGTTCAAGAGCAGCGAGCCCACGACCGCTGACGCGAGTGCCGGGACCATGCCGCCAACCAGCGCCGCCGCCACCGTCATCGCCAGGAACAGCAGCATGCCGTTGGGAAGACCGAGGTCAGGCTGAAGGCCAGTGAGGATCCAGGTCAGCGGAGCCGGCCCGAGGCAGCCAATCACCCAGCCGTCGGCGGTGCGGACCTTGCCCAGACGCCCCCCCCGCGCGCGATCGGCAGGCCGCGGCCCTTGGCGGCCTCCTCGTGAGTGACGATGTGCACGTCCAGGTCCGGGCCGGACTCACGAGCGACAGTGGCGCCCACACCGGGTCCGAAGACGTACTGCCAGGCCTTGCGGCGGCTGGAACCCAGCACGATCTGCGTGGAGTTGACCCAGCGGGCGAAGTCCAGCAGCGCGGTGGGGACGTCCTCGCCCACCACGTGGTGGAACGATCCGCCGAGATCCTCCACAAGCGTGCGCTGCACGGTGATTTCCTTCGGCGAGCCTGAGGTCAGGCCGTCGCTGCGGGCGATGTAGACGGCGAGGATCTCGCTGCCGGAGCCCTTCGCGGCCAGCCTCGCCGCACGCCGGATGAGAGTGCGGCCCTCAGGGCCGCCGGTGAGCCCGACGACGGTGCGTTCGCGGGCCTGCCAGGTGGAGGAGATGCGGTGCTCGGCGCGGTACTGCTGGAGATATTCGTCGACCCGGTCGGCGACCCACAGCAGGGCCAGCTCGCGCAGCGCGGTCAGGTTGCCGGGGCGGAAGTAGTTGGCCAGCGCGGCGTCGACCTTGTCGGGCTTGTAGATGTTGCCGTGGGCCATGCGGCGGCGCAGTGCCTGCGGCGACATGTCGACCAGTTCGATCTGGTCGGCGCGGCGGACCACCTCGTCGGGGACCGTCTCCTGCTGGCGTATGCCGGTTGTGGACTCCACGACGTCGCCCAGCGATTCCGGGCGCTGGATGTTGACGGCGGAGATGACGTCGATCCCGGCTTCCAGGAGCTCGTCGATGTCCTCCCAGCGCTTGGTGTTACGGGAACCGGGGACATTGGTGTGAGCGAGCTCGTCCACCAGGGCCACGGTTGGCTGGCGCGCCAGGACGGCGTCCACGTCCATCTCGGTGAACCGGCTGCCGCGGTACTCCAGTTCGCGGCGCGGCACCGCCTCCAGCCCGTGCAGCATCGCCTCGGTGCGCGGCCGGTCGTGGTGCTCCACGAAACCGACGACGACATCCGTACCGCGTTCCATTCGCCGGTGTGCCTCGGAGAGCATGTCGTACGTCTTCTCGACACCGGGGGCCGCCCCGAGATAGACGCGCAATTTGCCGCGTGCCATGGCTCCAACTTCGTATTCACAGCCGACCGCGGAACATTGCGGTCGCATGGCAGAGATTACGGCCGGATCACGAGACATAACGGGCATGGGGTCGCGGACCGGTACTCCTTGACGCGATCCTGATGGCATTGCCCTTGCTATCACCTGCGCCGAACTGGGAGACGTCAGGAGGGCCGAGTCGGGCGGATTCTCCAGGGCAGCCCTGCGCGTCCTCGAGGACTGGTCAGGGCGGTGGGAGAACGGCAGGCGGGCGTTGCGGTGACGCAACCGGCCAGGCAGGTAAAGGCCTTGGGCAAAGGTGATGACCAGTATGGGGAACCGCTGTAGGCGGTGTTGGCCGCCAGGAACAGAATCGCGACCGTGACAGCCTGCATGTCGACGTTGAAGAACGTCGCATTGCCGAACGATTTCGCTATCTGTGCCCGCACAGTGGGTGGGGAGGAGTTGGCCGCTAGGCCAAGCTTGGTCGGGCTGTCAATGACGTGAACGGCATTTCACGGCTTCATCAACGGCCAGGGTCTCCAGTTCGCGCACCTTGGGCATATCTGCAAACGGAAAAGGGCCACCCGGCGGCCGAAGGGAGTTCGGCGCACCGGGTGGTCCGGGTGAGATGGGCGGTCAGCCTGTGAGCTTCTGTAGGGCGATGTTGAGTTCCAGGACGTTGACGGTGGGTTCGCCGAGGAAGCCGAGTTGGCGTCCGTCGGTGTGGTCGGCGACGAGTTGGGCGACCTTGGCCTGGTCGAGGTGGCGGGTTTTGGCGATCCGGTTGATCTGGATCTTGGCGTAGTCCGGGGAGATG
>JBEYJY010000051.1:0-49708 GCA_040631425.1 Streptomyces sp. NPDC020096 | reverse complement strand
GGGCGATCGACCGGAAGTCGGGTGCCTGCTCGGCGGCGAGGAACCGGAACGCGATAAGAAAGGTCCGCCGCGACGGCGAGCAACCACGATGTTGGCCACCGGTCGGTTGGGCACCGCCGGTCTGCGCCGTGGGGGGCTGCTCGCCGTCGCGGCAGTGAGAAGGATCCGCCGCGACGGCGAGCCACCACACCGGCGGTCACCGGCGGTGCCGAACCGGCCGCAACCCCATGAGTCGAACGGACGCCTAGCCGTCCGAAGCGCTCACGGCCTGCGCGAGGTGCGCGGCGCGATCGGTGGGCACGCCCGCCGCCGTCAGTGCGGTGACGGCGGCGGCGCTGCCCGCCTTGTCCGGCGGCAGGACGCCGTCGTTGACCGCCTGCATCAGGCCGAACAGCACCTGCTCATGGACGTAGGCGAGGGCCTCGGCGGGCAGCGGTGAGGTGAACACGCCCTGGTCCAGGCCGCGTTGGAGCAGTTCGGCGCAGGCACGGCGGACCGGTTCCAGGCGCCGCATGATGCCCTCGACGGTCACGCTGCGCTGGGCGAGCGCGACCAGCAGCCGGTAGCGGTCGGCGATCTCCCAGACGGCGAGGATGCTGCGGGTCAGCGCCTCGGCCGGATCCTCGACGTCGCGCAGGGCGGCGGCGTGCGCCGCGGCCACGGCCTCGGCGGCATCGTCGGTCAGCGCGCTGATCAGCGCGTCGCGGCTCGGGAAGTGTCCGTAGACGGTGCGGCGTACGACGCCCGCGGCGCGGGCGATCTGGTCCATGCTCGCGTCCGGGTCGCGCAGCAGCTCGGCGAGCGCGACGTCCATCAGTCGGCGGCGGTTGGCGTCGGCTCGGCCGGTCATGGCTGGTCCCTTCCTGGATCCCGGGCCCCTGCGGGTGGATGTGCGCGAATCCTACGGGTGGGGTCCTCCCTTTATTTTGCACATCGCTGTGCAATGGCGTAACTTGCACATGGCTGTGTAATTGCGCAGCGTTGTGCAAGATCTTGGAGGGGTGGAACCGTGCGCCTTGTCCTGACCGAACCGGTTGACTCCATGGACCGGCCGTACGCCCGCCGGTGGTGGGCGTTGCTGGTGCTGTGTCTGAGCCTGTTGATCATCGTGATGGCGAACACCTCGCTCACCGTCGCGGCCCCCGACATGACTGCGGACCTCGGCCTGACCAGCTCTGACCTGCAGTGGGTCATCGACGGCTACACCGTCCCGTATGCGGCGCTGATGCTGCTGCTGGGCGCGATCGGCGACAAGTACAGCCGCCGTGGGGCGTTGCTGCTCGGGCTGGTGGTCTTCGGTGCGGCGTCCGTCGCCGGGTCGCTGGTGCACAGCGCCACCGGGGTGATCGCGGCGCGCGCGGTGATGGGGGTCGGCGCGGCCATGATCATGCCCGCCACGCTGTCGCTGCTGGCCGCGACCTTCCCCAAGGCCGAGCGGGCCAAGGCGATCACACTGTGGACGGCGACCGCGGGTCTGGCCATCGCGGTCGGTCCGCTGGTCGCGGGGATGCTGCTGCAGAACCACAGCTGGTCCTCGACGTTCCTGATCAACGTCCCGGTGGCGGCCGTCGCGCTGGTCGGCGCGCTGGTCCTGATCCCGCCGTCGAAGGCGGCGCACCACGGGCGGATCGATGTGGTCGGCGGGCTGCTGTCGGTGGTCTCGCTCGGCGCGCTGGTCTACATGATCATCGAAGGGCCGCACTTCGGCTGGGGCACCGCGGCGATCACCGCCGCTGTCATCGCGGGCGTCGGCCTGGTCGCCTTCGTGCTGTGGGAGTTGCGGCACCCGCGCCCGGTGCTCGACGTACGGCGCTACCGGGACCGCGGCTTCGCGGGCTCCAACCTCGCCGTGGCGCTGTTCTTCCTGGCGGTCTTCGGCGCCTTCTACTTCCTCACCCAGCATCTGCAGTTCGTGCTCGGCTACAGCCCGCTGGACACCGGGGTGCGGATGCTGCCGCTCGCCGGGGCGGTGTTCGTCGGCGCCGCACTGACCGGCGTGCTGACGCCGCGGCTCGGTATGAAGGTGACGGTCACCGCGGGCATGGTCGGCGGCACGGTGGCGCTGGCGCTGCTGACCAGGGTGGACGCGGGGTCCTCGTACGGGGACCTGGTCATCCCGCTGGTGGTGCTCGGCCTGGCGATCGGGCTCAGCCTGTCGCCCTGCACCGACGCGATCATGGGGGCCTTCCCGGAGTCCGAGCTGGGCGTCGGCGGCGCGGTCAACGACACCTCGCTGGAGCTCGGCGGCTCGCTGGGCATCGCCATCCTCGGCTCGGTGCTGTCCGGTTCGTACTCCTCGCACCTGGCTGACGCCGTGCACGGCAAGCTTCCGGCCGCCGTGCTGTCCACGGCGCAGGACTCGGTGGGGGCGGGGCTCGCGGTCGCGGGCAAGGTCGCGGCACAGGCGGGGCCGGGGCAGGGTGCGGCGATGGTGCGGGCCGTTCACTCCGCGTTCGCTGATGCGGTGGCGCACACCAGCTTGGTCGGAGCCATAGTGCTGGCCGCGGGCACGGTGATCGTTGCGGTGTTGCTGCCGCGTCGCCGCCGGGACGCGGTCGCGGAACCTGCCGCGGAGCGGGAACTGGAGGGCGCCCGGGGGTGACCCCGGGGGTTGCTCGGCGGGGCGGCTGTCCGCAGGACTTACGGCTCCAGCAGTTTCCAGAAGTGGTCGAGGATCTTCGCCAGGTACGGGGCGCCCTTGTCCACCGCGGAAGCGGTCGCGCTCCAGCTCAGGGTGGACGTCATCAACGACTGGTAGTCGTTGTGCAGTTGGCCGAGCGCCTGCTCGATCCGCTCTCTGGGCAGCGGGACGATCACGTTGACCGGCTTGACGTAGGCCTGCCAGCGGACCGCTGCCGCCGAGCGTAGGTATTCGGCCAGTTTCCGGTCCCGGCCGGTCACGGTGACCAACTGGGCCAGGGTGAGGCCGAGGGCCTCGCCGAGCGCGGCGGTCTGCCGCTCGTTGCCGGTCCAGCGGTTGCGCTCCTCCATCTTCTGGTAGTCCCGGGGGCGCAGGCCGGTGCGGAACGCCACGTCCTCCACGGCCAGCCCGCGGACCCAGCGGTGCTCGCGCAACGTGGTGGGCACGCCGAGCAGATCGGACGGCGCGCACCACAGCGCACCGGCCAGCGCGGTCAGCTCCTGTTCGGTGGGGAAAGCGTCTCCCTGCTCCCAGCAGAGCACGGTGTCAGGCGGTATCTGGAGCCCATACGAGGCCCATATTCCATGGGAAACATGGGCGTGTGACATTCCAAGCTGTTGGCGCAAGCGCCTCGCGGCGGCAGGATCGAAGGGGGGCGGCACTCGGTCAGAGTACGGCCGATCACCCCGCGTAACGCACCGTGCGGACCGATGAATCGGCGGCCGAAAATCGCCGCCGATTTCGGAGGTTCGTACAGCTTCGGGTGCTCGACTAGGCCGTATTCAATGTCGGATTCCACCAGGCCGCAGCCAGATGGTGGCCAGCGGCGGCAGCGTCAACGCGGCGGACACCGCACCGGAGTTGCCGACACCGCTGCCACCGTACGCCGCACGGTCCGTGTTCAGCACCTCGCGCCAGTCGCCGTGCCCCGACGGCAGGTTGACCTTGTAGTCATGGCGTACGACGGGGGAGAAGTTGCTGACACAGACCAGCGGACAGCCCTCGGTGTCGTAGCGGACGAAGGACAGCACGTTGTCGTCGGCGGCGTGGCCGTCGATCCAGGCGAAGCCCGCGGGATCGGTGTCCAACTGCCACAGCGCGGGAGTGGACAGGTAGGACGTGTTGAGATCCCGCACCAGGTCGCGTACGCCGGTGTGGTCCCCGGCGGCGCTGTACCCGGGGTCGGTGAGCCACCAGTCGGGACCGGTGTCATGCGACCACTCCGCACCCTGCGCGAACTCCTGTCCCATGAACAGGAGTTGCTTGCCCGGGTGTGCCCACATGAAGCCGAGGTAGGCGCGATGGGTGGCCCGCCGCTGCCACCAGTCGCCCGGTGCCTTGGCGACCAGGGCGCGCTTGCCGTGGACGACCTCGTCATGCGAGATCGGCAGCACGTAGTTCTCGGAGTAGGCGTAGACCATGGCGAACGTCATGTCGCCGTGGTGGTGCTTGCGGTGCACCGGCTCATGGGAGAGGTACGACAGGGTGTCGTGCATCCAGCCCATGTTCCACTTCAGCCCGAAGCCCAGGCCGCCCGCGTCGGTGGGCCGGGTCACGCCGTCCCAGGCGGTGGACTCCTCGGCGACGGTGACGATGCCGGGGCAGCGCCGGTAGACGGTGGCGTTCATCTCCTGCAGGAAGGAGACCGCGTCCAGGTTCTCCCGGCCGCCGAAGGCGTTGGGCGACCACTGGCCGTCCTCGCGCGAGTAGTCGAGGTAGAGCATCGAGGCCACCGCGTCGACCCGCAGCCCGTCGATGTGGAACTCCTCAAGCCAGTACACCGCGTTGGCCACCAGGAAGTTCTTCACCTCGGTACGGCCGAAGTCGAACTCCAGGGTGCCCCAGTCGGGGTGCTCGGCGCGGAGTGGATCGTCGGGCTCGTACAGCGGGGTTCCGTCGAACCGGGCCAGCGCCCAGTCGTCCTTCGGGAAGTGGGCGGGCACCCAGTCCATCAGCACCCCGATCCCGGCCCGATGCAGAGCGTCGATCAGGTACTTGAAGTCATCCGGCGTGCCGAGCCGGGCGGTGGGCGCGTAGTACGAGGTGACCTGGTAGCCCCATGAGCCGCCGAACGGATGCTCGGCGACCGGCATCAGCTCCACGTGCGTGAAGCCCAGGTCCCTGACGTAGGACGGGAGTTGATCGGCGAGTTCGCGATAGGTCAGGCCCGGCCGCCAGGACGGCAGATGGACCTCGTAGACCGAGAACGGCGACTCGTGCACCGGCCGTGCGCCACGGCGGCCCAGCCACTCCTGGTCGTGCCAGGTGTGGTGGGTGTCCTCGACCACCGAGGCGGTGGCGGGCGGCGTCTCGGTGCGGCGGGCCATCGGGTCGGCCTTGAGCACGTGCCCGCCGTCCGCAGTGGCGATCCGGAACTTGTAGAGCGCGCCCTCGCCGATCTCTGGGACGAACAGCTCCCAGACCCCGGAGGAGCCGAGCGAGCGCATGGGATGGCCGGCGCCGTCCCAGTAGTTGAAGTCGCCGACCACCTGGACACCGCGCGCGTTCGGCGCCCACACCGCGAACCGGGTTCCGGGGATCCCCTGGTGGGTCATCACCCGGGCGCCGAGGGCCTGCCACAACTGCTCGTGCCGGCCCTCGTGGATCAGGTGCAGATCCAGCTCGCCCAACGACGGCAGCAGCCGGTACGCGTCATGGACCTCGTGCTCCCCGTCGTCGTATGTCACCAGCAGCCGGTAGTCCGGGATCTCGCGCAGCGGTAGCAGCGCGCTGAACATCCCCCTGCCCTCCGACCGCAACTCGACCCGCAGACCCGGGGCGACCACGGCCACCGCCCGTGCGTACGGGCGCAGCGCGCGCACCGCGATCCCGCCCGCGACGGGGTGGGCGCCCAGCAGTGCGTGCGGGTCGTGGTGGGCACCGGCGAGCAGGCGGTCCACCTCGACGGGGTCGATCGGCGCGGTGGCCGGGGACGCGACGGGGGGCGCGGGTCGCCTGGCGGTTGACGGCTTGCCGCCGTCGACCGGCGGCGCGGTGCGCTGGGGCGCGGTGGGTTCGGTGCCGCCGGGGCCCGCCGTGGCGGTGCTCGGCGTCGCCGCGGAGGGATTACGGGGCTGCGCGGCCGTGGGGGGGCGCCGGGGGGCGGTGCCCGAGGCGGGTGGGCGGTTGCCCGGGGTGTAGCCGCGTGCGGCGGCCTCCGGCTGGGTACCGGGCGCCGCGGGGTTCCCGGGTTTCGCGGGGGTGTTCGCGGGGGTGGAGGACGGGAGGAAGGTGGCCGGTACAACGGATGCCGTCTCCCCGGGGGTCGGGCGCGAAGGGTCGCGGGGAATCACGGTCAGGTCCTCCTCGGACGGTGAGTTGGGGTCAGCGGGGAGCGGGCTCGCTCAGCCGCTGGATCGCGGCCATCGGGATGGGCAGCCACTCAGGGCGATGACGGGCCTCGTACAGCACCTCGTACACGGCCTTGTCGGTCTCGTACGCACGCAGCAGCACCCGCGCGTCCCGCGGATCGCGTCCGGAGCGCTGCGCGTAACCGGCGCAGAAGGCCGCGCGGTGGCGTTCGGCCCAGGCGGCGGCGTCCGGCGCGGCCGGGTCGTGATGGCGGGCCGCGTAGTCGAAGGACCGCAGCATGCCCGCGATGTCCTGGACGGGGGGCTGCGGACGGCGGCGTTCGGAGAGCGGACGGGCGGGCTCTCCCTCGAAGTCGATCAGCACCCACCCTTGGGCGGAGGTGTGCAGCGCCTGGCCGAGATGGAGGTCGCCATGGATCCGCTGGGCGGGCAACGCCACGCCGGAGTAGGACAGTTCGCCGAGGTCGTGGAAGGCGCCGCGGAGTCCTTCGGCGTATCGGCCCAGGGCGGGCACCGCGGCCGCCGCCGCGTCGAGCCGGTCGGCCATCGCGGTCGCGAGCAGCCGGATCTGCTGGCGGCGCAGGGTCGCCCCGGGCAGCGCGCGGGCCAGCGCGGTGTGTACTTCGGCGGTGGCGCCGCCGAGCGCACGGGCGTGCCCGGTGAAGTCGTCGTGGGCGGCCACGGCGGCGAGTGCCAGCTGCCAGCCGTCGACGGAACCGGGCAGATAGCGCTGGAGGACGCCGAGCGTCGCGGGCTCCTCGTGCAGGCCGAGCGCCTCGACCCACGCGACGGGCGCGGCGACCCGGTCGGACCCGGTGCGGGCCAGGGCGAGTGAGAGTTCGAGGTCCGGATTGGTGCCGGGGGAGACCCGGCGAAATAGCTTGAGGATAAACGTATCTCCGTACACCACCGAGGAGTTGGACTGCTCGATGCCGGGCAGTCTGGGGGCGAGCCCGGTGGGAATCGAGGTGCCGGACTCGGCGGAGAACCGCAGTGGGCCGGTGCGGCCGGGCGTGCGCAGCCGTTCCAACAGCAGGGTGGCGAGCCGGGGATCGTACAGCGCCTCGTACACCGTGAGTCCGGCCAGCGGGCCGCCGGTGGCGTGGCCGATCAGGGCGGGCGCCAGCGGCGGCGGCAGCAGCGGCCGGGTACCCAGCACCAGTTGGTAGCAGTCCGGTGGGATGCCGGGTTGGTTGACGTCGAGCAGCAGGTGGAGCAGTCCCGCGCCGCCGAGCCGTCCGTCGAGGGGGAGTAGCTCCACCGCGCTGACCAGACCGAATCCGGAGATCGGCCGCCCCTTACCGGCGAACCACCGCTGCCGCGGCAGCCATTCGCGCAACAGCGGCGTCAGCGCCTGCAGCAGCTCGGGGCTCGCGAGTGACCTCCGCGCCCGGGCGGCGGTGCCGTTACCGAGACCGCCCGCACCCGGCTGGGTGCCGGGGCTGTCGGTCTCGATCGCCGGTTCCTGGCACGGGTCCTGACCCGTGACCGGAGGGCGGAGCCGCGAGGTATCCGACATGGCGTCCTTTCCTCGGGGGTCGCACGCCCGTTCAGTGCGATGGGTTGGCATCAGTGAAGGGGTGCGCGGCGGCGGGTGTCCGGCGGTGGGACCGTGTCGGACGAAGGACCATCCGAGTAGGTGGCGCAAGTGGGCTAGGCGTCGTTTCCGACGCCGTGTTGGGTACCGGTGAGCCTGCCCGGCCCCTTCGGGGTGAAACTCGGGTCTGGGGTAGCGGTGGGTGCGGTGACCGCCGGGCCGCGCCGTGGGGGTTGCTCGCCGGTGCGGCGGACAGGGGTGTTGGGGGCTTACCCCCAACAAGTCTCTCCGCAGCGACGGCGAGCAACTACCACGTAGGAGCCCGGCGGTGCCGAACCTACCGTAAACCCACCGAAAAGCCACCCGAACCGCATCAGACGTCGCGGCGCAGCCGGAACCAGTAGAAGCCGTGACCCGCCAGGGTCAGCAGATATGGAAGTTCGCCGATCGCCGGGAAGCGGACCCCGCCGATCAACTCGACGGGATGGCGGCCTTCCCAGGTGTGCAGGTCCAGTTCGGTGGGCTGCGGGAAGCGCGAGAAGTTGTTCACGCACAAGACGATGTCGTCCCGTTGCCCCTCGGTAGAGGGGGCCTCGCGCAGGAAGGCCAGTACCGCCGGGTTGCTCGACGCCAGTTCGGTGTAGGAGCCGAGGCCGAAAGCGGGGTTCTGCTTTCGGATCTCGATCATCCGGCGGGTCCAGTGCAGCAGAGAACTCGGGCTGCTCATCTGGGCTTCGACGTTCGTGACCTGGTAGCCGTAGACCGGGTCCATGATCGTCGGAAGATAGAGGCGTCCTGGGTCGCAGGACGAGAACCCGGCGTTGCGGTCCGGGGTCCACTGCATCGGCGTGCGGACCGCGTCGCGGTCGCCCAGCCAGATGTTGTCTCCCATGCCGATCTCGTCGCCGTAGTAGAGGATCGGCGAGCCCGGCAGCGAGAGCAGCAGGGCGGTGAACAGCTCGATCTGGTTGCGGTCGTTGTCCAGCAGGGACGCCAGGCGCCGCCGGATGCCGATGTTGGCGCGCATCCGCGGGTCCTTGGCGTACTCCGCGTACATGTAGTCGCGTTCTTCGTCGGTCACCATTTCGAGGGTCAGCTCGTCATGGTTGCGCAGGAAGATGCCCCACTGGCAGTTGGCCGGGATCTCCGGGGTCTTGGCGAGGATTTCCGATACCGGGTAGCGGGACTCGCGGCGTACCGCCATGAAGATCCGCGGCATGACGGGGAAGTGGAACGCCATATGGCACTCGTCGCCGCCGCCCTGGAAGTCGCCGAAGTAGTCGACCACGTCCTCCGGCCACTGGTTGGCCTCGGCCAGCAGCACCGTGTCCGGGTACTGGGCGTCGATCTCGGCCCGTACGCGTTTGAGGAACTCATGGGTGGCGGGGAGGTTCTCGCAGTTGGTGCCCTCCTCGGCGTACAGGTACGGGACCGCGTCGAGGCGGAAGCCGTCGATGCCGAGGTCCAGCCAGAACCGCAGGCCCGCGATCATCTCCTCCTGGACGTGCGGGTTCTCGTAGTTGAGGTCCGGCTGATGGGCGAAGAAGCGGTGCCAGAAGTACTGCTTGCGCACCGGGTCGAAGGTCCAGTTGGAGGTTTCGGTGTCGACGAAGATGATCCGCGCGTCCTGGTACTTCTTGTCATCGTCGGCCCAGACGTAGTAGTCGCCGTACGGACCGTCCGGATCGGTACGGGAGGCCTGGAACCACGGGTGCTGGTCGCTGGTGTGGTTCATGACGAAGTCGATGATGACGCGCATGCCGCGCTGGTGGGCGGCGTCGACGAACTCCACGAAGTCGGCGAGGTCACCGAACTCGGGTAGCACGGCGGTGTAGTCGGAGACGTCGTACCCCCCGTCACGCAGCGGTGAGGCGAAGAACGGCGGCAGCCACAGGCAGTCGACCCCGAGCCACTGGAGGTAGTCCAGTTTGGCGGTGAGGCCCTTCAGATCGCCGATGCCGTCGCCGTTGCTGTCCTGGAAGGAGCGGACCAGCACCTCGTAGAAGACCGCGCGTTTGAACCAGTCGGGGTCACGGTCCTTTGCGGGCGTGTCCTCGAAGGTGTCCTGGACGGGTTCGTTGACTGTCAATTGGGTGACCCTCCGATCGGTGAGGACGGTCGCAGGGACAGCACGTGCGCGGGGCGGGACCCCGGTTCCAGGCGCACGTAGTTGTCCCTGCCCCATTGGTAGGTCTCACCGGTGAGCTCATCGCGCACCGGGACGGTCTCGTGCCACTGGAGGCCGAGATCCGGCATGTTCAACGAAACGGTCGCCTCACGGGTGTGGTGCGGGTCGAGGTTGACGACCACCACAACGGTGTCGTGCGCGCCGTCCTGCGTCGGCACCCGTTTGGAGTACGCGATGATCGCGTCATCGTCGGAACCGTGGAACCGCAGGTTCCGCAGATACTGCAGTGCCGGATGGCGTCGCCGAAGCCGGTTGAGACGGGTGATCAGCGGGGCGAGGGAACGGCCCTCGGCCTCGGCGCGCGCCCAGTCGCGTGGGCGCAGCTCGTACTTCTCGGAGTCCAGATACTCCTCGCTGCCCTCGTGGACCGGTGTGTTCTCGCACAGTTCGAAGCCGGAGTAGACGCCCCAGGACGGCGAGAGCGTGGCGGCCAGCACCGCACGGGCCTCGAAGGCCGGGCGGCCACCCTGCTGCAGGTAGGCGTTGAGGATGTCCGGGGTGTTGACGAAGAGATTGGGCCGCATGTAAGAGGCGGCATCTCCGCTCAACTCGGTGAGATATCCGGTGAGTTCATCCTTGGTGTTGCGCCAGGTGAAATAGGTGTACGACTGCTGGAAACCGATCGCGGCCAGCGTCCGCATCATCGCGGGACGGGTGAAGGCCTCGGCCAGGAAGATCACGTCCGGGTCGGTGCGGTTGATCTCCGCGATCACCCTTTCCCAGAACACCACCGGCTTGGTGTGCGGATTGTCCACCCGGAAGATCCGCACGCCGTGCTCCATCCAGTGCCGCAGCACCCGCAGGGTCTCCCTGGTGAGCCCTTGCATATCGGTGTCGAAAGCCAGCGGATAGATGTCCTGGTACTTCTTGGGCGGGTTCTCCGCATAGGCGATCGAACCGTCGATCCGATGTGTGAACCATTCGGGATGCCGTTCGACCCACGGATGGTCCGGCGAGCACTGCAGTGCGAAGTCCAGCGCCACTTCCAGGCGCAGCTGCCGGGCCCGCGCCACGAAAGCGTCGAAGTCGTCAAGGGTGCCCAGATCGGGGTGGACCGCGTCATGGCCACCGGCGCGGGAGCCGATCGCCCAGGGCGAGCCGACGTCATGCCGACCGGCCGTCAGAGAGTTGTTCGGGCCCTTGCGGAACGCGGTGCCGATCGGATGGATCGGCGGCAGATACACCACGTCGAAGCCCATCGCGGCGATCGCGGGCAGCCGCTCGGCCGCGGTGCGCAGCGTCCCGGAGCGCGGCGGCACACCCTCCTTCAGCACCGCGCCCTCGGACCGAGGGAAGAACTCGTACCAGGAGCCGAACAGCGCCCGCCCGCGCTCCACCTGAAGCGGCAGCGGCCGGGAAGCGCTGACCAACTCACGCAGGGGGAAGCGGTCCAGGACGTCCACGACCTCCGCGGCCAGGGCGGCCGCCAGCCGCTGCTCGGCGGTGCGCTTGCCGTCCCGCAGCGCGTCCACCGCCTCCAGGACCAGCGCGCGGCCGTCCTTCTTCGGCACGCCGGCCGCCGCGCGCTCATGCAGCGCCGCGCCCTCGGCCAGTACCAGATCGGTGTCGAGACCGGCCGGGATCTTGATCCGCGCCGTGTGCCGCCAGGAGTTGACCGGGTCGGACCATGCCTCCACGGTGTACGTCCAGCGGCCTTCGGCCGTCGGGGTGACGTCGGCCCCCCAGCGGTCGGTGCCCGGGGCGAGTTCACGCATCGGGGTCCAGGGACCGGACCGCCCGGCCGCGTCCCGTAGTACCACATTGGCGGCGACCGCGTCATGGCCTTCGCGGAAGACCGTGGCGCTGACCTGGAAGGCTTCGCCCACCACGGCTTTCGCGGGACGTCTTCCGCAGTCCACCAGCGGGCGGAGATCCAGCACGGGGATACGACCGATCATTTGCTCACCTGGGCTTGCGTCGTTTCGTGGTCTCGGTGCCCCCAATGCCTTTTGTATCTGCTCCCTCGACTGAGCACTCGTCTGCATGGCCGCTCCTGAGCGCGTTCACTCGGTTGGAATGGACGAGACATGACGGAGTAACAGGGTGCCGGGTGTCCTGGAAGCCTTCCCGGAGACTCCTCCCGAACACCATCTTTCGGACCGAGGACGCTCGTACGAAGGGGTGACGCGGTGACGAATCGCCGAGCGGAGAACGGCTGGCAGATGACGAGTCAGGGCCGTAAGGGTGAAGTGCCGTGCTTCGCGCCCCCGAGTACACCGCGGGCGCCACGGGGAAGCCTTACGCAGGAAATCGTCCGGTACAAGGGACCCGGAGGGAAGGGAATCGGCCAAACCGCGGACACGCCCGAAACGCAAAGGATCTGCGGGATCCTCGCCGAGGAAAGCCGACTTCGGGTGAAACCGGCCGTCGCGCCGCTACCTTCGTACCGTGAAGGCTATCCGTCGATTCACTGTCCGTACGGTCCTCCCCGACCCCCTGCGCCCGCTCGGCGAGCTGGCCCAGAACCTGCGCTGGTCCTGGCATCAGGAGACCCGCGAGCTGCTGCAGTCCGTCGACCCCGGTGGATGGCGGGCCGCGGGCGGCGATCCGGTCCGGCTGCTGGGCGCCGTACCGGCGCAGCGGCTGGCGGCGCTCGCCGAAGACCGCCGGTTCCTGCGGCGGCTCGCCGTCGCGGCCGAGGACCTTTCCGACTACCTCACCAATCCGCGTTGGTACCAGAGCGCGGACGGCCATGAACTTCCGGCCGCCATTGCCTACTTCTCGCCCGAGTTCGGGATCACCGCAGCCCTGCCGCAGTACTCTGGAGGGCTGGGCATCCTGGCCGGTGACCACCTCAAGGCCGCCAGCGACCTCGGCGTTCCGCTGATCGGCGTAGGACTGCTGTACCGGCACGGGTACTTCCGGCAGTCGCTCTCCCGTGAGGGCTGGCAGCAGGAGCACTACCCCGTGCTCGACCCGCACGAACTGCCGCTGACCCCGCTGTGCGAGGCCACCGGCGCCCCCGCGCTGGTCACCCTCGCCCTGCCCGGCGGGCGGTCGCTGCGCGCCCGCATCTGGAAGGCGCAGGTCGGCCGGGTGCCGCTGCTGCTGCTCGACTCCGACGTCGAGGAGAACAACCAGAGCGAACGCGAGGTCACCGACCGCCTCTACGGCGGCGGCAGCGAGCACCGGCTGCTGCAGGAGATGCTGCTGGGCATCGGCGGGGTGCGCGCGGTGCGCGCGTACTGCAGGCTCACCGGACACGCCGGGCCCGAGGTGTTCCACACCAACGAGGGACACGCCGGGTTCCTCGGCCTGGAGCGGATCCGGGAACTCCACGACGGGCCGGACGCGTTGGAGTTCGACGCGGCCCTGGAGGCGGTGCGCGCCGGGACCGTGTTCACCACCCACACCCCCGTGCCCGCGGGGATCGACCGGTTCGCCCTCGATCTGATCAGCCGCCACTTCGATGACGGCGGCGAGCTGCCCGGCGTCGACGCGGACCGGGTGCTCGACCTCGGCCGGGAGAACTACCCGGGCGGCGACCCCGGGGTGTTCAACATGGCCGTGATGGGGCTGCGGCTCGCCCAGCGGGCCAACGGGGTGAGCACCCTGCACGGTGCGGTCAGCCGGCAGATGTTCGCCGGGCTGTGGCCGGGATTCGACCCGGAAGAGGTGCCCATCCGGTCAATCACCAACGGGGTGCACGCGCCCACCTGGGTCGCCCCCGAGGTGTTCCGGCTCGGCGCCGACCAGGTCGGCGTGCAGCGCACCGAGGACGCCCTGGCGGTCGGCGGCTCGGAGAGCTGGGAGTCGGTCGCCGACATCTCCGACGCGGCGATCTGGGAGGTACGGCGGGGGCTGCGCGAGCAGCTGGTCGAGGAGGTACGGGCCAGGCTGCGCGCCTCATGGCGGCAGCGCGGCGCCGGGGCGCTGGAACTCGGCTGGACTGATGAGGTGTTGGACCCCGATGTGCTCACCATCGGCTTCGCCCGCCGGGTGCCGTCGTACAAACGGCTGACACTGATGCTGCGCGACAAGGAGCGGCTCACCGAACTGCTGCTGCACCCGGAGCGCCCGGTCCAGATCGTGGTCGCGGGCAAGGCGCACCCGGCGGACGACAGCGGCAAGCGCCTCGTGCAGGAGCTCGTACGTTTCGCCGACGATCCGCGGGTGCGGCACCGCATCGTCTTCCTGCCCGACTACGGCATGGCGATGGCCCAGCACCTCTACCCGGGGTGCGACGTCTGGCTGAACAACCCGCTGCGCCCGTTGGAGGCGTGCGGTACGTCGGGTATGAAGGCGGCGCTCAACGGCTGCCTGAACCTGTCGGTGCTGGACGGCTGGTGGGACGAGTGGTTCGACGGCAACAACGGCTGGGCCATCCCGACCGCCGACGACGGTTCCGGCGAGGACCCGGACCGCCGTGACGACATCGAGGCGGCAGCGCTGTACGACCTGATCGAGTCGCAGGTCGCGCCGCGGTTCTATGACACCGACGGCGGTGGGCTGCCGCGCCGTTGGATCGAGATGGTCCGGCACACCCTGGTCACCCTCGGACCCAAGGTGCTGGCCGGGCGCATGGTGCGCGAGTACGTGAACGAGCTCTACGCGCCCGCCGCCGTGGCCCACCGCACGGTGACCGCCGAGGCGGCGCGGGACCTCAGTGGCTGGAAGGCCCGGGTGCGTGAGCAGTGGCCGCGGGTCGCCATCGACCATGTCGAGGCAGGATCGGCGGGCGGCACCGCGGAGTTGGGCTCCGCGCTGGCGCTGCGGGTGCGGGTGGCGCTCGGCGATCTCGACCCGCAGGACGTGGACGTCCAGGTGGTCTCCGGGCGGGTCGACGACTCCGACCGGATCGCCGACGCGTCAGCGCTCTCCCTCAAACCGGCGGGCCGCCCCGACCTTGAGGGCCGCTGGCTGTTCGAGGGCCCGCTGGCGCTGGACCGCAGCGGCCCCTTCGGCTACACGGTGCGAGTGCTGCCCGCGCATCCGCTGCTGGCGTCCGCGGCCGAACTGGGCCTGATCGCCGTGCCGGCGGAGGCGGAGGGGATGACGGCTGGCGTGCTGCGTTAACCCACCTGCCCGCCCTTCGGGGGCCGCCGCCCCTCTACCCCGCGGCGGCCCCCGGGGGTGGGCCGAGATCACCCCCGGCCGGGTCCTGGCCATGCCCGACGCCAGCCAGGCCCGCGCCCACTCCAAGACTGGTGAGCCCAAGGCCGCCTACCGCGCGGTCGTAGGCGGCGTTGCCCCTCCCGTTCTCGCGAGGCCCCTGGACGCCATACTCCGGTGTTCGCGGCTCTCACGGATGCCGCCATCCAGCGGGTCCTCACACGCACGGGCCTTCCATCCAGAACTTCAACGCCTGAGGGTTGGCACTTTCACAACTGCTGCCCTTTTGCTGCTGGGTGGATGTTTCCGCTGGTCGCGGGAGTACTGGCCAGGGCGCCCGACGTCGTTGCGCGCGACGGGCGTTCGCGCTGGCGCGCCCCCGATCGCTTGCCGAACGCCTTGCCCCATCCCGCGCGCCGTGCGCGCGGTGAGAGGCGCATGCCCGCCACAATGCGGCGTCGCCGACGCCCTCCGGGAGCGCTGCTCCGCCCCCTGTAGCTCCTTGTCCCCCTCGCTGGCCCGCACCTAGCCTTGCGAGGGTGCACCGAAGCACAATTCGGTCAACACCTGTGCATAGAGCCGCAATTGTTTCGAGGCTTCGAGATCCCAGCACTGAATTCGTGTGACGCTCCGCAACTGTTGGCTGTCCCAGGCCGTGACTCCGTGTCGGGCCGCACGACAGCGCCGCCCCCACCCGCCCAAGGAGAAGTCGGCATGGATGCTGAGCCCATTGCGTTGGTAGGAATCGGGTGCACGCTCCCCGGTAAAGTGCACGGGCTGGACGACATGCACACAGTTCTGCGGGAAGGGCGGGACTGCGTCGAGGAGATCCCGTCCAGCCGGTGGGACGTGGACGCGTTCTACGACCCCGATCCCCTGGCCCTGGGCAAGACCTATGTCCGCCACGGCGGATTCGTCGACGACGTCGACCGCTTCGACGCGGCGTTCTTCGGGATCTCGGACGCCGAGGCGGTCCGCATGGACCCGCAACAGCGTGTGCTCCTGCAGACCGTGTGGCACGCCCTGGAGCATGCCGGGCAGAACCCCGACGACATCAGGGGCAGCAACACCGGTGTCTTCCTGGCGCTGATGAACAGCAACAGCTACTTCGTCCTCAAACACGACACCCTGGGCCTCAACGGCATTACGGGCTACGACGCGATGAGTGACGCGATCAGCATCAGTGCCGGCCGCATCGCCCATTTCCTCGACCTGAAGGGGCCGTGTTTCGCGGTCGACACCGCCTGTTCCGGGTCGCTGGTCGCCCTGCACCTGGCCCGGCAGTCCATCCTCGCCGGGGAGTGCGACTCGGCCGTGGTCGCCGGGGTCAATCTGATCCTCAACCCCCAAGTCCACATCGCCTTCTGCAAGCTGGGCCTGTTCTCCCCCAGCGGGCAGTGCCGGGCGTTCGACGCGAAGGCGGACGGCTACGTCCGCAGTGAGGGCTGCGTGGCCGCGGTGCTGCGCCGTCAGTCGCTCGCCGAGGAGCGGGGCGACCCCATCCTGGCCAGCGTCGTCGGCACCGCGATCAACCACGACGGGCGTACCCCCGCGTTGACCACCCCCAACAGCCGGACCCAGGAGCAGGTGATCCGCACCGTGCTCTCCCGCACCGGCATCGATCCCGCCCAGGTCGACTACGTCGAGGCGCACGGCACCGGAACCCCGGTCGGCGACCCCATCGAGATGAGCGCCATCGCCAACGCGTACGGCCGGTTACGCACCGCGGACCGGCCGCTGTACGTCGGCTCGGCGAAGAGCAACTTCGGGCACACCGAAGCCGCCGCAGGACTCCTCGGCGTCGTCAAGGCCGCCCTCTGCCTGCACCACGAGACCTTCTACCCCAGCGTCCACCTCGACCGGCTGAACCCCAAGATCGACCTGACCGGCGCCGCGGTGGAGATCCCCACCCAGCCCATGCCCTGGCCGCGGGGAGACGCCCCACGCCTGGCCGCCGTCAACTCCTACGGCTACAGCGGCACCAACGCCCACGCGATCCTGCGGGAAGCACCGCAGCCGCGGCCCCGCAGCGACCGGGCGAAGCCGCGCCCCGCCGAACTGCTGGTGCTGTCCGCCAAGTCCCCCGCGAGTCTGGACGTCCTGGCCGACCGCTGGGCGGAGTACCTCGCCCGGACCGACCAGGAGGCCCTGCCACCGGCCGTCTTCACCGCCGCCGCCGGGCGCGCCGCGCACCGCCATCGCCTCGCGCTGACCGGGCGGAACGGTATCGAGATCGCCAACGACCTCCGGCTGTGGCGGACCCGCCGGACACCTCCGTCGGTCACCAGCGGGCATCCGGCCAAGCCCGCCCGGACCGCCTTCGTCTTCACCGGCCAGGGCGTGCAGTACCCCGGTATGGCCCGCGAACTGTACGACAGCGAACCGGCCTTCGCCGACGCCGTCGACCGGTGCGCCGAGGTGCTCGACGGCGAACTGCCCGTGCCGCTGCGTCAGCTCCTGTTCGAGGAGCAGTCCGCGGAGACGCTCGACGACACACGCCTGGCCCAGCCGGCGCTGTTCGCCGTCGAGTACGCGCTCGCCGCCCAGCTGCGCTCCTGGGGAGCCGTACCGGACGCGGTGGTCGGGCACAGCATCGGCGAGGTCGCCGCCGCGTGCGTCGCCGGCATGTTCTCCCTGGAGGACGCCGCCCGCTTCACCGCGCTACGCGGTCGGCTCATGGGCGAACTGCCGCGCGACGGAATGATGCTGGCCGTCGCCGCAGACCCGGAGACCGTGCAGGGCTGGGTGTCCGGGCGGGAGGCCGACGTCTGCGTCGCCGCGGTCAACGGACCGCGCGCCGTGGTCGTCTCGGGCCGGGCGGAGGCCGTGCAGGAGGTGGCGCGCCGCGCCGAGGCGGAGGGCAGCCGGACCGCCCGGCTGCGCACGTCCCACGCCTTCCACTCACCGCTGATGGACCCGGTCCTGCCCGAGCTGGGCAAGGCGGCCGCCGGGCTGCGCCCGGCCGCACCGGCGGTGCCGGTGCTCTCCAACGTGACGGGCGAGGCCCTGACCGGGGCCGAAGGACCGGAGTACTGGAGCCAGCAGGTCCGCCGGCCGGTCCGGTTCCACGACGGCATGCGTGCGGTGGCGGCCCTGGGCTGCACCGTGGTCGTCGAGATCGGTCCGCACCCCGCCCTGCGGGCGCACATCCCGGAGGCGTTCGGCGCCACTGGTGTCACGGTGATCCCCACGCTGCTGCGGGACCGGCGGGACGTGCGCAACCTCCTCGCCGCCGCGGGCGCCCTGTTCACGGCGGGGGCCGCGATCGACTTGCCCGCGCTCTACCGGGGCCCGCGCCACCGCCGTACCTCATCCGCCCCGCAGTACCCGTTCCGCAAGGACCGGTACTGGCTGACGCCGGTGCCGGACGTCGGCCACGACGAGTCGGCGGGAGCGGCTTCGCGCCGGAAGGCGGCCCCGGCCGAGCCGCGGCCCGCCACCCGGACCGTCCACCGGCACGAGGTGCGGCCGGGCACACCGTGGGCGGACCACCGCATCCTCGGATCGACCGTCTTCCCGGCCACCGGCTACCTGGACCTGGCCGTGAACGCCTACGCCTCGGTCGACGGCCACGCCTCCGCGCCGGTTGAGCTGACCGACGTCGGCTTCGTCCGGCCGCTCCTCCTGGCCCCCGACAGGACCAGCAGCATTCAGGTCGACCTGGAGGGCGACGGTCCCGCGACGGACGGCCGCTTCCGGTTCACCGTGGCCGGAGGGGACGGTGCGCCCCGGTACTGCCAGGGGAAGGTCGGACCGGCCCCGCGGCAGGGCTCCTCCGGGAGCCGTCCCGGGGAGCTGCGCACGGCGATGCCCACGGAGCTCGCGCCCGGGCGGCTCTACGGGCTGTTGCGGGAGGACGGCATGGAGTACGGCGCGAGCTTCTCCACCGTCCGCGAGCTGTGGCTCGACGAGGCGGGCGGCCAGGCGCTGGGCCGGATCACAGCCGCTCCGGACGGGGCGTCGCGCGTGGGCCATGAGCACCGGTTCGCCACCATGCTCGACGGCTGCCTTCACCTGACCGCCGCGGCGGCGCGCGACGGCGCGGCCAGGGGCACCTATATCCCGGTCGGAATCGGCCGCATGGTGCTGCGCGGCCCCCTCCCCGACCAGATCTGGGGCCACGTCCGCCTGCAGCCCAACGACACCGGGACCGCGATCACGGCCCAGCTGCGCGTCCTCGACGACACCGGGAACGTCCTCGCGGACATGGAGGACGTCGAGTTCCGGCGCATCGCCTCGCTGACCGACACCTCGGCGGTCCCGGCCGCACCGGACGGCAGCCGCTCCCGGGAGGACGGCGACTCGCGGCAGGAACTGCGGGAGCGCGTCGAGCCGCTACTGGCCGAAGAACGTCGGCAGGTGGTCATCGACTGGCTCACCGACGAGATCATCGACACCCTCGGACGGATGTCGACCGAGTTGGAGATCGACATTCACGACCTCGACCCCTCCCTGGCCCTGCTGGAGATCGGCCTGGACTCCCTGAGCATCACCGAACTCCAGCGGCGCATCCAGGAGAAGCTCGACTTCCGCTTCAAGGCGATGGAGGCACTGGAGTACCAGAGCATCGAGGAACTGGCGGAGTACCTCCTCCAACGGGTGATCCTGGCGGACCCGGCCGGCGCCGCCACCGCCCCGATGGACTCCTGAACCTGCCGCCCGTCACACCCGGCAGATCCCACCCAGAGGGGAAGTACCAGCAACCGTGTTGAGCCCCGACTTCGTCAACAGCTACCTCGACAGCCACCTCGGCGAGCGCCAGGTCAACAAGATCCAGCACGGCTTCCCGTCGCCGCGGTACTGGAACGAGCTGTCCGTGCCACTCGAAGAGATCGGCGAGGACCGCCGCCACCTGTGCGAAGCGGTCGGCAAGTCCCCGGTGTTCCTGTACATCGGAGTCCCGTACTGCATCAAGACCGACCCGGGCAAGTGCGGGTACTGTCTGTTCCCCGTCGAGGAGTTCCAGGGCAATGCCGCCCTGGAGAACTACTACGGCTACGTGGAACGCGAAGCCGAGATGTACCGGGAGCAGATGGCAGGCGCCGTCCTCGCCGGGGCGTACTTCGGCGGCGGCACCTCGAACCTCTACAAGGCCCCCGTCTACCACCGGATCATGGACATGGTGCGCCGCCTCTTCCCCGAGATCTCAGAACAGGCGGACCTCACCCTGGAGGGCATTCCCCAGCTCTTCACGCGGGAGAAGATGGAGGCGATCCGCGACTCCGGGATGAACCGGATCAGCATGGGCGTTCAGCAGATCAACGAACGGCTCAACAGCTTGAGCGGGCGTAAACAGACGACCAAGCACGTCATCCAGAGCCTGGAATGGGCCCGCGAGCTCGGTCTGTCCGCTAATGTCGACCTCATCTTCGGCTGGCCCCAGCAGACCGTCGACACCCTGCTGGAGGACCTGGAGACCCTGGTCTCCTGGGACGTCTACGACATCACGCACTACGAGCTGAACGTCGGCGGCCCGACCGATTTCGCCCTCAACCGCTACCACGAACTGCCCAGCACCCTGGCCAACCTGGAGATGTACCGGGCGGGGCGGGACTTCCTGCTCGACCACGGCTACCAGCAGCTGTCGACGTACAACTTCCGCCGCCCCGGCGACCCCGCGGCCCGGGATTTCCGCGAAGGCTACATCACCCGCTTCGAACACATGGACACCCTCGGGCTCGGCTACGCGGCGATCACCTTCTTCGGCAACCCCGCGCTCCCGCCGGACCACTCCTGGTCGTTCATCAACCACCGCAGCCTGCCCCAGTACAAGGCGGCGATCGACAACGGCCGGTTCCCGGTCGAGCGGGGCTTCCGGCACACCCCCGACGACTGGCTGATGATGCTGCTTTTCCGCAGCCTCATCAGCACGGAGATCAACCGGACCCAGTACCGCGCCGCCTTCGGCCTCGACGTCTACGAGAAGTTCGCCACCGTCTGGGACGCGTTGGCCGAGCGGGGCTACGCGGAGATCACCCCGGAGCGGATCCAACTGGTCGGCGACGGCGCGTTCTACGCCCCCATGATCTCCGCCCTGATCTCCGAGGAGCGCTATCGCGAGCTGCGCGAGGAGGCCGCACAGCGCAAGAAGGAGTCGCGCCGGCCCGCCGCCGCGATGGGCGTGACACTGCCGGTGCCCGGGGTGGGCAGTGGCGGATGACCTCCCCCTGGAGGGGCACGGCTGCATCGTCACCGGCGGATCGCGGGGCATCGGCGCCGCGGTGGTACGACTGGCGCTGGCGCAGGGCGCCGACGTCGTCTTCGGCTACCACAGCGCAGAGGAACGAGCCCGCGCCCTGGCCGACGAGCTGCGCGCCGCCCACCCCGGCCGGCGCTGCGTCCCGCTGTACGCCCACGTCGCCGACGCCGCGGAGGCCGAACGCTTCGCCACCGCGGCCCTGGGCAACCTGGACCGGTTCGACGTCCTCGTCAACAACGCCGGGGTCACCCGTGACACCCTGTTCGCCCGCATGGGACCGCAGCAATGGCACGAAGTCATCGGCACCAACCTCGACAGCATGTACACCGTCACCAAGCCCCTGCTGATGCCCCTGGTGAAGCAGCGCAGCGGCGCCATCATCAACATCGCCTCCTCCTCCGGGCTGCACGGCATCCCCGGCCAGACGGCCTACTCGGCCGCGAAGGCCGGGGTCATCGGCTTCACCAAGGCGCTGGCCAAGGAGATCGGCGCCCGGGGTGTCACTGTCAACGCCGTCGCTCCCGGTCTGATCGAGACGGACATGACGGCGGCGATACCGCAGGACAAGGCCGAGTTCCTCAAGTCCCTGATCCCCGGGCATGCGTTCGGCTCCCCCGAGGACGTGGCACACCTGGTGTGCTTCCTCGCGTCCGACCGGGCCCGCTACATCACCGGGCAGGCCATCGAGATCTCCGGCGGCCTGGTCGTGTAGCCGTGCGTGAGCCTGGGGCGGCTCCGCTGGGATGGCGCCGCGTTCGTCTTCACTTCGGCCCGCCCGCTTCGCCGACGCGCTCGGCGTCCGTCGCACTGCGGCGCAGAGCCCTCAGCCGACGGCCCCGTGGCCGCTGCTCACCCGGATCAGGCCCTCCTGGGCCAGGGTGGCCACCAGCACCCCGTCGCGGGTGAAGACCCGGCCCAGGACCAGTCCCCGCCCTCCGGAGGCCACCGGGGTCTCAAGGGCGCAGAGCAGCCAGTCGTCCACGCGGAAGGGATGATGGATCCACACGGTGTAGTCGACGCTCCGGCCGCTGGCGTGGAACCACGAGACGCCGTGCTGGACCAGGACCGTCTCCAGCATGGTGACGTCGCAGACGTACACCAGCAGGCAGGCGTGGAGCAGGCGTTCGCGGTCGGCGGTCGCCTCGGACGGCAGTTCGCCCTTGGCGCGCACCCACACCTGGGTCCGGGAGGAAAGCAGCGACGGGTCCTTCTCCGCGTCGAAGCTCAACGGGCCGACGAAGCGCAGCTCGTACGGTTTCCCGAGGGACTGCGTCACCTCGCCGAACGCCTTGGTCAGCCGCTCCTCGTAGGTCGGCAGGCCCTCCGGGTCCGGGACGGGCGGCATCGGATCCTGGTGGCCGAGGCCCGGCTCGGGGCGGTGGAAGGAGGCGGTCAGGGCGAACACCTCCCGGCCGCGCTGGGTCGCGTGAACCCGTCGGGTGGCGAAGGAGGCGCTGTCCCTCACCCGCTCGACCCGGTAGTCGAAGGGCGCGGTCGGCAGGGCGGGCCGCAGGAAGAAACAGTGCACGGAGTGCACGGGCAGCCCGGCGGACACCGTGCGGCCGGCCGCGGCCAGCGCCTGGGCGGCCAAGTGCCCTCCGTACACCGGGGAGGACTGCTCCAGGGGAGGGCGCCCGAGGAAGTGCTCCCCGCCACCCGGGTCCGGCGCGGGGCCGAGGTCGAGCAGGCCGAGCAGGTCCAGCAGCGCGCGTTCCTGATCCATGGACCCTACTTCACCTCGGCGTCACCACACGGGAGCCAGTATCGCCACCGCGGACCCGGCCATCAACCGAACCGCCGGAAGGCGCGGCCGAGTTGCACTGCCGACAGGACGCGGGTCAGCGCGGTACCGCGGAACCACGCATGGTGGACAATCGCCGTGAACACGACGGCTCCGCACGACCGCAGGCCCACGCCTCGGCAGACCGCTCGACCAGGGAGGTCCCGTCATGTCCGACCGCTTCAGCACGGTGCTGTACCGGCGGCGCGCCGCCGTGCTGTGGGTGAGCGCGCTCGCCGTCGTCCTGGCCGCAATCGGCGGTCTGGGCGTGGAACACCGGCTGGTCCACGGCGGGTTCTCCGATCCCCACGCGCAGTCCTCACGCGCCGGACGCCTGGTGGCCGAGCACTTCCCCTCCGCCGGCGACGACCTGGTGCTGCTGCTGAGCGGCACGGGTCCGGTCGACTCACCGGCGATGACCTCCCTCGGCACCGCCCTGACCCGGCGCGCCGCGCAGGCCCCGGGCGTGCGGGCCGCCACCTCGTACTGGACGGCGGGGCACGCGCCCTCGCTGCGCTCCCGCGACGGCTCCATCGGGCTCATGTCGCTCTCCCTGCGCGGTGACGAGGACGACCAGGCGAAGACCGCCGAGCGGCTGGTGCCGGACATCCGGCGGCACGCGGAAGGGCTGACGGTCATGGCGGCCGGCCCCGCGCAGGTGCAGTCGGAGGTCGGCAAGCACACCGCACACGACCTGCTGCTCGCCGAGGCGATCGCCACGCCGATCACCCTCGTCCTCCTCCTGCTGGTCTTCGGCAGCGTGGTGGCCGCTGCCCTGCCGCTGGTCATCGCGCTGCTGTCGGTCCTGGTGAGCCGGGCCGTGCTCAACGCCCTGGCAGGCACCGTGTCGATCTCGGTGTACTCGATGAACTCCACCACCGCGCTCGGCCTCGGCCTCGGCATCGACTACAGCCTGTTCATCCTCGCCCGTTTCCGGGAGGAGCTACGCGGCGGCGCCACGGTGCGGGAGGCCCTGGGGCCCACGGTACGCAGGGCCGGACGGACGGTCGCGTTCTCCGGGCTGACGGTGGCCCTGTCCCTCGTCGCCCTGCTGGTCTTCCCCCAGTTCTTCCTGCGGTCCTTCGCCTACGGCGGCATCGCGGTGGTGCTCTCCGCCGCGGCAGGGGCGGTCTTCGTGCTGCCCGCGCTGCTGGCCGTCCTGGGCCACCGGGTCAACCGCTACGACGTCTTCGCCCGGCTACGCGGTCCGACGCGGCGGGCCGCCCCCGGTACGGCGGGCCCGGCGGCGCCCGAGAGCGGCCGCTGGTACCGGTTCGCCATGGCCGTGATGCGCCGTCCGGTGCTCTACGGAGGCGTCGCGGTGGTAGTGCTGGCCGTCCTCGCGTCCCCGTTTACCCGAGTCTCTCCCGGCCTGTTCGACGACCGCTCACTGCCCGCCGACTCCCAGGTACACCACGCCACGCAGCTGCTGCGCAACCAGTTCGACGCCGACGTGCTGCGCACCGTCCCCGTGGTGGTGCAGGGCGTGGGGCGCGACCGGGCCCAGGCTCTGGAGCCCTACGCCCGCGCGCTGTCCGCGGTGCACGACGTCCGCCAGGTGACCGCGACACCCGGCACCTATGCCGCCGGCCGCCGGGTCCAGGGGCCGGGCCCGGCCGGTGCCGCGCTGGTGGACGGCGACAGCGCACTGCTCTCCGTGATCTCCTCCGTGGAGCAGGACTCCTCCGCCGGCACCCAACTCGTCGGCCGGCTGCGGAAGGTGACGTCGCCGGATGGGGCCGCGGTGTCGGTGGGCGGACGGGCCGCCGAGGTCAGGGACAGCACGTCGGCGATCGCCCAGGCCACTCCGGCGGCGATCGGCATCGTGGTGGGTTCCTCCCTGGTGCTGCTCTTCCTGTTCACCGGGAGCGTCCTGATGCCGGTGAAGGCGCTGGCGCTCAACACCCTCAGCCTCAGTGCCACGTTCGGGGCGATGGTGTTCGTCTTCCAGGAGGGCCACCTGCCGTTCCTGGTGGGCAGCCCGCTGCACACCGGCACCCTGGATGCGACCATCCCGATCCTGACCTTCTGCGTGGCCTTCGGCCTCTCCATGGACTACGAGGTGTTCCTCCTGTCCCGGATCCGCGAACGCTACCTGCGCACCGGCGACAACACGGAGTCGGTGGCCTTCGGCCTCCAGCACACCGGCCGGATCATCACGGCCGCGGCGGTCCTCGTCGCCGTCGTGCTGTTCGTCTTCGCCGTCTCCGGGGTGACGCTGCTGAAGCTGCTCGGCGTCGGCCTCGCACTGGCGGTGGTGCTGGACGCGACCTTGGTCCGCGCCGTGCTCGTGCCGTCGTTCATGCGGCTGGCCGGGCGGGCCAACTGGTGGGCCCCCGGGCCGCTGCGCCGTCTGCACGACCGTGTCGGGCTGCGCGAGGACGCCGGGGCTGAGCGGTGCCGAGGCTCGCGTGGGAGGAGCCCCACCGGCGACCACTACTGAACGTAGTCATTGTCGACGGGATCATGGATTTGCCGATCCGTCGTCAACGAAACGCCTTCATTGTCAGCGAAGTCGCGGATCCTAGAGGGGCGCGGTTCAGACCAGGCTGTCGCGCCAGGCCTGGTGTAGGTGGGCGAAGCGGCCGCTGCCGCCGATGAGTTCGGTTGGGGGGCCGTCCTCGACGATGCGGCCGGACTCCATCACCAGAACGCGGTCGGCGATCTCCACGGTCGACAGGCGGTGCGCGATGATCACCGCGGTCCGGCCGTGCAACACCGTGTCCATGGCCTGCTGCACCGCACGTTCGCTCGGCACATCGAGCGAGGAGGTCGCCTCGTCCAGGATCAGCACCGCCGGATCGGCGAGCAGCGCCCGGGCGAAGGCCACCAACTGGCGCTGCCCGGCGGATATTCGGCCGCCGCGCTTGCGGACATCCGTGTCGTAGCCGTCGGGCAGCGCCGCGATGAAGTCATGCGCGCCGATCGCCTTGGCGGCCGCCTCGATCTCCGCCGCGGTCGCGTCCGGGTTGCCCAGCGCGATGTTCTCGGCGACCGTTCCGGAGAACAGGAACGACTCCTGGGTGACCATCACCACGCCGCGCCGCAGTTCGGGCATGGCCAGCTCGCGCAGGTCAACGCCATCGAGGGTGACCCGGCCGCCGCTCGGGTCGTAGAACCGGCACAGCAGCTTGGCCAGCGTGGACTTGCCCGCACCGGTCGCGCCGACCACCGCCACGGTCTGGCCCGCGGGTATGGCCAGATCGAACGGCGGCAGCACCTCGCCGCCGGTCCGGTACCCGAACCGCACGCCTTCGAAGGCCACCGCCCGGCCGGGGCGGTCCCCGGCCTGCACGGAAAGCGCCCTCGGCCTGGCGGGCTCCGGCACGGACGGCCGCTGCGACAGCAGTCCGGCGATCTTCTCCAGTGAAGCCGCCGCCGACTGCCAGGAGTTGAGGAACATGCCCAGCGGATCGATTGGCGCGTACAGCCGCCGCAGGTAGAGCACGAAGGCGGCGAGCACGCCGAGCTCCAGCGATCCGGAGGCGACCCGGTAGCCGCCCCAGAGCACCACCAGCGCGACCGAGGTGTTGGCGATCAGCCAGGACTTGACGTTGAACCGGCCCATCTCCAGGATCGCGTCGCCGTTCGCCGACTCGTGGGTGCGGTTCAGCTCCGCGAACGCCGCGTCATTGGCCCGCTCCCGGCGGAACGCCTGCACCGGCCGGATCCCGTTCATGGTCTCGGTGAACCGCACGATCACGGTGGCTATCGCGGCGGACCGGCGGGTGTACACCCGCCGGGACCGGCGGCGGAAGGACCGCATGACCCAGGCGAGCGGCAGCGCGGTGGCCAACGCGAACAGGCCGAGACGCCAGTCGAGATACATCAGCACCAAGCCGATGTAGAGCACCGAGAGGGCGACGTTGAGCAGCTCCTGCAGGCCCTCGGCGAGCAGCTCGCGGAACGCCTCCACATCGGAGGTCGCACGGGCGATGATCCGTCCGGAGGTGTAGCGCTCATGGAAGTCCAGGCCGAGCGCCTGGGCATGCCCGAAGATCCGGCCGCGCATGTCCAGCAGCACATCCTGGCTGACCGCGCCCGACACCCTGATGAACGCCCGCTGCAGCACCCCGGCCAGCAGCGCGCAGCCGATGTACCCGACGGCGGTGGCGATCAGCGGCCCCTTGTCGTGGCCGCGCAGCGCCGGGATCGCCCGGTCGATCGCGTACGCCACGATGAGCGGACCGGCCTGCACCGCCGCCTGCTGTACGACCAGTACGACGGCCGCCAGCCAGGCGCGCGCCCGGTACGGCCGCACCAGCTCGCGCAGCAGCGCGCGTGAGGCGCCCTTGGGCGTGGGCAGTACATCGCGGTCGTAGGGGTCGCTCTCCCGTTGTCCTGGCTCGGGCGGGTCCGCTCCGGGCTCGTCGCTTCCGTTCACCGGCCGGTCGGCGAGGGTGGTCATCAGGCGGCGCTCCTCTCGTCGGTGTCTCCGGACATCAGGTGGCGGTACTCCGCGCAGTCGGCCAGGAGTTGGTGGTGGGTGCCGACCGCCGCGATACGGCCGTCCGACAGCAGGGCCACCCGGTCGGCGAGCAGCACCGTGGACGGCCGGTGGGCGACCACCAGCGCGGTGGTGGTGGCCAGCACCTCCCGCAGCGCGCCCTCCACCAGCGCCTCGGTGTGCACGTCCAGCGCGGACAGCGGATCGTCGAGCACCAGGAAGCGCGGGCGGCCCACCACCGCGCGGGCCAGCGCCAACCGCTGCCGCTGACCGCCGGACAGGCTCAGCCCCTGCTCGCCGACCTGGGTGTCCACGCCATGCGGCAACGCGTCCACGAAACCGCACTGCGCGGTCTCCAACGCCCGCCGCAGATCGGCGTCGCTCGCCTCGGGCGCGCCCATCAGCACGTTGTCGCGGACGCTCGCGGAGAACAGCGTCGGCTCCTCGAACGCGGTCGACACCATGGCGCGCAGCTGCTCGCGCGTCAGCCGCGCGGTGTCCGCACCGTCGAGCGTGATGCGGCCACCGGTCGCCTCGTACAACCGGGGGATGAGCGCGGTGAGCGAGGTCTTGCCCGAACCCGTCGCCCCGACCAGCGCCAGCGTCTCGCCGGTCGGTATGTGCAGATCGATTCCGGTCAGCAGATCCGCGGTGCCGTCCGGGGCATCCGGGTAGCGGAACCGCACAGCGCTGAAGCGGATCCCGTCGTCGCCGCGCCCGGTCCGGTCGGTACCGGGCCGATCGGGCTCGGCCGCGGCGTCCGGAGGCACCCTGGTGTCGATCACCTCGAAGTACCGGTCGGCCGCGGTGGCAGCCTCGTTGCTCATGGACAGCAGCCAGCCCAGTGACTCGACGGGCCAGCGCAGCGCGAGCGCCGTGGACAGGAAGGCGACCAGGGTCCCCGCCGACAACCGGTCGTCGGCCACCTGCACGGCACCGAGCACCAGCGCCACACCGAGCGCCACATCCGGCACCGCCGTGATCAGCGCCCACAGATCGGCCAGCAGCCATGCCTTGCGCAGCTCGGTGCCGCGCAGCGCGTGCGATTCGCGGCGGAACGCCTCGGCCTGGCTGCGGTGCCGTCCGAACGCCTTGATGATCCGGATGCCCAGCACCGACTCCTCGACCAGCGTGGTCAGATCGCCGGTCTGGTCCTGGGCGCGGCGTGAGGCCAGCGCGTACCGCGACTCGAAGTACGAGCAGAGCATCACCAGCGGCAGCACCGGAACCAGCAGCATCAGCCCCAGCGACCACCGCTGTACGAGCAGGATCGCGAAACCCACCAGTACCGTCGTGGAGTTGACGACCAGGAAGACCATCGGGAAGGACAGGAACATCCTGAGAATCTGCAGGTCGTTGGTGCTGCGTGAGAGTAACTGCCCGGATCCCCAGCGGTCGTGGAAGGCCACCGGCAGCCGTTGCAGATGGCGGTAGAGATCGGCCCGCATCCGTGCCTCAAGCCCTGCCATCGGCCGCGCGACCAACCAGCGGCGCAGCCCGAAGAGCCCGGCTTCCAGCAGCCCGAGCAGCAGAACGAGACCGCCGCCCAGCCACACCCCCGACGGATCCCGGCGCGCCACCGGGCCGTCCACCATCCACTTGAGCACCAACGGGATCAGCAGCGCCAGGCAGGACGCCACCACCGCCACCGCCGCCGACCCGAACAACCGCGCCGAGACCGGCCGCACATACGGCCACAACCGCAGCAGCGACCGCACCGCCGACCGCCGTTCCTCGGCCCGTGCCGCACCACGCGTCGCGCCCTGGCCGTCCGCTGACCCACCCTGTTCGTCTGCCATCGCCGCCCCTCCGTCCCTCCCTCGATTGAGAGACTAGAGGCGACCGCTGACAACGCCCACGGGGTTTTATCGAGGTTCGGCCCGCAGCAGCAGCAGGCACCGTTCCGGAACGGTGATCGTGGTGCCCGCGCGATGCCGCCCCGGCCCGGACGGATCCGCCGCCGAGGCGTCCGCGGCCCGCGAGGTGTCGACCAGGACCTCGTAGGCCCGCGCCCACGGCGGGCCCGGCAGGGTGAAGCGGATCGGGGTGGCCGCGGCGTGCAGCACGGTCAGGAAGCTGTCGTCGTGGACCCGGCGGCCGGTGGGACCGCGCTGCGGGATGTCCTGGCCCGACAGATACATGCCGAGTGCGGCGGCCGGTGCGAACCAGTCCGCCTCCGTCATCTCCTCGCCGCGCGGTGTGAACCACGCCAAGTCCCGCAGCCCGCCCTGGCCCTGCGGCAGCCCGGAGAAGAAGGCCCGGCGGCGCAGCACCGGGTGGTCGCGGCGCAGCGCGATCAGCCGCGCCGCCAGGTCGAACAGCTCACGCCACCGCGGCACGTCGAGCAGCGACCAGTCCACCCAACTCACCGCGTTGTCCTGGCAGTAGGCGTTGTTGTTGCCGCCCTGGGTGCGGCCCATCTCATCGCCCGCGACCAGCATGGGCACACCGGTGGAGAGCAGCAGCGTGCCGAGCAGATTGCGCAACTGCCGCTGGCGCAGCTCGCGTACCGGCTCCGACGCCGTCTCTCCCTCCGCGCCGCAGTTCCAGGAGCGGTTGTCGTTCGATCCGTCCCGGTTCTCCTCGCCGTTGGCCTCGTTGTGCTTGCGCTCGTAGGAGACCAGGTCGCGCAGGGTGAAGCCGTCGTGCGCGGTGATGAAGTTGACCGAGGCGTACGGATGGCGGCCGCTCCACGCGTACAGGTCACTGGAGCCGGACAGCCGGTACCCCAGGTCGGCGAGGTCCGGGCTGGCGCCCCGCCAGAAGTCGCGTACCGCGTCGCGGTAGCGGTCGTTCCACTCGGTCCACAGCGGGGGGAAGGCCCCCACCTGGTAGCCGCCCGAGCCGACGTCCCACGGCTCGGCGATCAGCTTGACCCGCCGCAGCACCGGGTCCTGGGCGATGACCGCGAGGAACGGCGAGAGCATGTCGACGTCGTGCATGCTGCGGGCCAGCGCGGCCGCGAGGTCGAAGCGGAAGCCGTCCACGCCCATCTGCGTCACCCAGTACCGCAGTGAGTCGGTGATCAGCCGCAGCACCTGTGGCTGCACCACGTGGAGGGTGTTGCCGCAGCCGGTGTAGTCCGCGTAGCCGCGCGGGTCGTCGCCCAGCCGGTAGTAGCCGCGGTTGTCGATGCCGCGCAGGGAGAGCGTCGGCCCCAACTCGCTGCCCTCGGCCGTGTGGTTGTAGACGACGTCGAGGATGACCTCGATGCCCGCCGCGTGCAGCGCGCGTACCATCCGCTTGAACTCGCCGACCTGCTGGCCGCGGGTGCCGGAGGCGCAGTAGGCGGCGTGTGGCGCGAAGTAGCCGATCGAGTTGTAGCCCCAGTAGTTGCGCAGGTCCCGGCGGAGCAGATGGTCCTCGTGCGCGAACTGGTGGACCGGCAGCAGCTCGACGGCGGTCACACCCAGCTCCGTCAGGTGCCGGATGGCCGCGGGGTGCGCCAATCCGGCGTAGGTGCCGCGCAGTTCGGGCGGTATCTGCGGGTGGCGCATGGTGAAACCGCGTACGTGCAGCTCGTAGATGACCGAGTCGGACCACGGCGTCTTCGGACGGTGGTCGTCCTCCCAGTCATCGTCGTCGTCCACCACGATGCCCTTGGGGACGAACGGTGCCGAGTCGCGGTTGTCCCGCACGGTGTCGGCGACCGGGCGGTCCGGCCAGTCCCGTACGTGCCCGTAGACCTCCGCCGGCAGCCCGAAGTCGCCGTCCACCGCTCGGGCGTACGGGTCCAGCAGCAGCTTCGCCGGGTTCCAGCGGGCGCCGGTCCACGGGTCCCAGCGGCCGTGCACCCGGTAGCCGTACGCCTGGCCGGGCCGTACGCCGGGGACGAAGCCGTGCCGCACCTCGTGCGTCAGCCCGGTCAGCGGGAGCCGGGTCTCGGTCCCGTCGGCGTCGAACAGGCACAGTTCCACCGCCTCCGCACCGCCCGCCCACAGCGCGAAATTGGTGCCTGGCGTGCCGTCAGGCCCGGTGTGGAAGCGCGCGCCGAGAGGTTCGGGTGCGCCGGGCCACACCGGTCGTGGCGGGGCGTCAGGGCGCCGCTGGGCGGCTTCGGTGGCCGGTTGCGCCGTCTGGGTGGTGCGGAGCGGGCCGGTCAGCGTCGGGGCCGCGGCGCGGTGGCCGTTGCCGCTCGCGGTCCCGCCGGGAGCGGCGATGGCCTGACCTTGATCGGGTGCGCTCGACACGTGGCGGCCTCCCGCGGCTCTACGGGACCGGCGGCGGTGTCCCGTACCGCGCGCGGTTCCGTTCTCCCTTGTGGCTTCATGGTGTCATTCCCGGTTAAGAGGCCGTCCTCACGGAACCCGTAGTCCTGGAAGTCGTTGACCCCGGCGTGACGAGTGCAGTGGTTGCGTGGGTACGCGAGGCGGTACGAAGGCTGCCGCGGACGGGATCGGTGGCCGGATGCGTGCTGGCCGGTGCGGTCGTGCTGGCCGGGTGCACTGGCGGCGGCACCGGCAGCGGTGCGGGCGGGGACGGGCGCGGCACCGGCGCGGCCGCCCCGGCGGTCTCCGAGACGACGATCCGGATCGCCCCGCAGGACGGCGCCTCCGGCGTACCGGCCTCGGGGGCGCTGTCGGTGACGGCGGAGGGCGGCGTGCTCACCCAGGTGAAGGTGGCGGACGCGACCGGCACCCAGGTGCCGGGCCGGATCGAGTCCGGCGGCCACGCCTGGCATCCGACGGCCAAGCTGGCGCTGGAGACCAAGTACACGGTGGACGCGCTCGCCGAGGACTCCGGCGGGCGGCGGGCCGCCAAGCACGCGGAGTTCACCACGCTGGTGCCGCAGCACCGCCTCATCGCCTTCTACACGCCGGAGGCGGGGGCGACGGTGGGCACCGGCATGATCGTGTCGATCACCTTCAACCGCTCGGTCGCCGACCGCGCCGCGGTGGAGCACGCGATCGCCGTGACCGCCCAGCCCGCCGCCCAGGTGGCGCCGCACTGGTTCGGCGCCCAGCGGCTCGACTTCCGTCCGCAGCACTACTGGACGCCCGGCACCAGGGTCGACCTGCGGTTGCGGTTGCGGGACGTACAGGGCGCGCCCGGTGTGTACGGCAGCCAGCAGAAGGACGTGGTCTTCACCATCGGCCGCAGCCAGACCAGTGTGGTGGACGCCGAGGCGCACACCATGACCGTGCGCCGTGACGGGCAGGTGGTGCGCACCCTTCCGGTCAGTACCGGCAGCCCGGAGCACGCCACGTACGGCGGGAAGATGGTGATCTCGGAGAAGCTGCCCGTGACCCGGATGAACGGGGACACCGTCGGGTACGGCGGCGAGTACAACATCCCGGATGTGCCGCACGCGATGCGGCTCACCCAGTCCGGGACGTTCGTGCACGGCAACTACTGGTCGCCGCAGGACGCCTTCGGCACCGCGAACACCAGTCACGGCTGCGTCGGCCTGTACGACGTGAAGGGCGGCGGCGCGCAGACGCCCGCGGGCTGGCTCTTCGGCAGTTCGCTGGTCGGCGATGTCGTGGAGGTGGTCAACGCCCATGACGCGACCGTCGCACCCGACAACGGGCTCAGTGGTTGGAATCTGACGTGGGCGCAGTGGCTCGCGGGGTCGGCGGTGAGCTCCCCCTGACCCGCCCGCCTGACGCCGAACGTCCGCCCCTCTACGCCCAGTTGCGGGTGGTTCGCCGTGGACTGGGACGGAACGGTGACAATCCCGTAGCTTCGTACGCACCATCAGTGTGGTTATCTATCGACGAGCGTGGATGACGCCTGTGCGGGTGCGGTCAGGGCATCTCGGCGCATACACGGGGGATCAGTGCGAGTTCGACCGGGCAGGATCGCTACCGGGGCATGCCGTCAAGGCGGGCCCGGGGGCGGAAGCGGACGGTCGCGCGAGGGGAGAGACGAGTTGCTGTCACATCAGCCGCAGGCGCGGCGGGCCACCCGGGCGGCGTCGGGCGCCAAGCGGTCTGTGCTGGCCGGGGCGATCGGCGCGGTACTGCTGCTGGCGACCGCGTGCGGCGGGCACGGTTCCGGCGGATCGGACAAGACGGGTTCCGGAGGGTCCGACAAGCAGGCTTCGCAGGCCGTCGTGAACGTCGCGCCGAAGGATGGTGCGACCGATGTCGCCACCAGCGGCGCGCTGAAGATATCCGTCGGCCAGGGCAAGTTGAGCCAGGTCACCGTCAAGGACGCCAAGGGCTCCGCGGTCGCGGGCAAGGTCTCCGGGGACGGCACCAGCTGGGTGCCGGACAGCAACCTCAGCACCTCCACCAAGTACACGGTGGACGCCATCGCCAAGGACTCGCAGGGTCGCGAATCGGCCAAGCACGCCACGTTCACCACGGTCGTCCCGAAGGACAGCTTCATCGGCTTCTTCACGCCCGATGACAGCTCCACCGTGGGTGTCGGCACCGAGGTCTCGATCAACTTCAACCGGCCGATCGACGACACCAAGGCGGTGCAGAACGGGATCAAGGTGACCGCCTCCCCGTCCGTCCCGGTCGTCGGCCACTGGTTCGGCAACCAGCGCATCGACTTCCGCCCGGAGTCCTACTGGGCGCCCGGTACGAAGGTCACCTTGAGCCTGAAGCTGAACGGCGTGCAGAGCTCGCCGGGCGTGTACGGCTCGCAGTCCAAGGACGTGCACTTCACCATCGGCCGCAACCAGGTCAGCTACGTCGACGCCGCCTCGCACGAGATGAACGTGACGCAGGACGGCAAGACGATCAAGACCATCCCGATCTCCGCGGGCGCCCCCGACCACACCACGTACAACGGCAAGATGGTCATCAGCGAGAAGGACCCCGTCACCCGGATGGACGGCTCGACCGTCGGCTTCGGCGGCGAGTACGACATCAAGGACGTGCCGCACGCGATGCGGCTCACCCAGTCCGGGACGTTCCTGCACGGCAACTACTGGGGCGACCCGTCGGTCTTCGGCAGCGAGAACACCAGCCACGGCTGCGTCGGTCTGCATGACATCCGCGGCGGCGGCGACAACGGCACACCGGCGGCGTGGTTCTACGACCACTCGATGGTCGGCGACGTGGTGGTCGTCAAGAACTCCAACGACAAGACGGTCGCGCCGGACAACGGCTTCAACGGCTGGAACATGTCCTGGTCGCAGTGGACCGCGGGCCAGTGACCGGCCGGTAGCTGTGACACACGACAAACGGCCCGCCCCGGCGGGCCGTTTGTCGTGTGCGGACGCTACCGTCGGGCCATGACTGTTCACCTTGAGGCCGCCGACGGCGTCGGCATCATCCGCCTGGACCGTCCGCCGATGAACGCGCTGGACGTCGCCACCCAGGACCGGCTGCGCGAGGTCGCGGAGGAGGTCAGCCGCCGCGACGACGTACGGGCCATCGTCGTATGGGGCGGCGAGAAGGTGTTCGCGGCGGGCGCGGACATCAAGGAAATGCAGGCCATGGGGTACGAGGACATGGCGGTGCGGGCTCGCGCGCTGCAGGACTCCTTCACCGCCGTGGCACGTATCCCCAAGCCGGTGGTGGCCGCGGTGACCGGCTATGCGCTGGGCGGCGGCTGCGAGTTGGCGCTGTGCGCCGATGTGCGGATCGCGGCGGAGAACGCCAAGCTCGGCCAGCCGGAGATCCTGCTCGGTCTGATTCCGGGCGCGGGCGGCACCCAGCGGCTGTCGCGTCTGGTCGGCTCGGCCAAGGCGAAGGACCTCATCTTCACCGGCCGGATGGTCGCCGCCGACGAGGCGCTGACCATCGGCCTGGTCGACCGGGTGGTGCCGGCCGAGAAGGTCTACGAGGAGGCGTACGCCTGGGCGGCGAAGCTCGCCAAGGGCCCGGCGCTCGCGCTGCGCGCGGCCAAGGAGGCCGTCGACAGCGGCCTGGAGACGGATCTGGAGACCGGCCTCGCGATCGAACGGGGGTTGTTCGCCGGGCTGTTCGCGACCCAGGACCGCGAGATCGGCATGCGGAGCTTCGTCGAGGAGGGGCCGGGTAAGGCCAAGTTCGGCTGAGCCGGGGCCGGTTGGGCGGCCGTGTGGGTGACGGGCGGCAGCGGACAGCAGCTTAAGGCCACCTTAAGAGAGGCTTAAGGGAGTCCGGTCCGCGACCGGTCGTCACCCTCGGTTTGCTAGCGATCACAGCAGGTGGGCGGGGCTGTGGAGGGGGTGTCACTGCCGTCGGCATATGCCCTTGAGGTGGCCGGGAACCAACGTTGTGGTGGGTTCAATTCCGCTGGTTCTGGCCCGAACCGGCGCCTGGGCGGCCATGATGAACGCATGGTGGGTCGGGGCGGATCTGAGCAGGCACAGCGGTCGAGCACCACCGCGGCGGCGTGGGCGTCAATGCCGCAGGACCGATACGACGCCAGCACTCTCGTACTGCTCGGTAACCCGTCGCTTGACGAGGTCCGGCTCACCTCGCGCCCGGAGTCCGCGTCCACCGCGCGCCGGCTCACCCTGGCGGTGCTCCGACTGTGGGCGCTGCCGCAGCTCGGCGAGGACTGTGAGTTGCTGGTCTCGGAGTTGGTCGGCAATGCCGTCCGGCATACCGGGGCGCGCACCTTCGGTCTGCGGATGCTGCGCCGCCGGGGCTGGATCCGCGTCGAGGTCCGCGACCCGTCCCGTGCGCTGCCCTGCCTGCTGCCGGTACGGGAGTTGGACACCAGCGGGCGCGGGTTGTTCCTGGTCGACAAGCTCTCCGACCGATGGGGGGTGGATCTGCTGCCCCGCGGTAAGACCACCTGGTTCGAGAAGCGGGTCGTCGAACGCTGACATGCGAGAAGCCCCCAGCGCCGGGTTACGGACGCGATGGGGGCTTCTTCGTGGCGCCGAGGAGCAAGGGGGTGGTCCGCGGCGCGCGTGGTACGACCGAGCCCGGGTCAATGGGGGTCGTTGTCCACGACTCTCGCACGGAGGGCGCGGGGGAGACAAGCGGGCATTTCGGGCAAAAGCCCTACATCAGGCGTAGAGTCGGTGGAATTGAAGGTGATACGTACCACCACCCTTGAAAGTGGTGGCTAATGCTTGGTAATGGCCTTACGAGGCCGTGAATCGGTATGCGGCATTCGGAGTGGATAGCGGCGTTCCGGACGACAGGGGAGTGTCCGGAACGCCGCATTCCATGCGGCTCGCGCTACCAGGCGACCGGCAGCCGCTCCGGCAGCCGCTTGATGAAGCCGGTACGCCAGACCAACTGCTCCAGGGGCACGGCCAGCCGCAGTGACGGCAGCCGCCGCACCAGGGCGTCCAGCGCGATCCGCGCATGCAGGCGGCCGAGTGCGGAGGCCGGGCAGAAGTGCGGGCCCGCGCCGAACGACAGATGCGGGTTGTCCGCCCGGTCGAGGTCGAGCCGTTCGGGGTCGGTGAACACCTCCGGATCGAAGTTGGCGCCCTCGACCAGCACGAGAACCAGCTCTCCCGCCCTGACCAGGACATCGCCGAGCCGTACGTCCGCCGTCGCCAGCCGGGGCAGCCCGTCGCCGATGGACAGGTTGTAGCGCAGCAGTTCCTCGACCGCGCGCCCGATCGACTCCGGCTCGTCCCGGAGCCGCCGCACCAGCGCCGGTTCGCGGACGAGCGCCAGGACGGCATGGACCAGGAACGCGGACGTGCTCACCGCACCGGCGCCGAACAGCGAGACCGCCACGGTCGCCAACTGCTCGTCCGATGGCCCGCCGCCGCCTTCCGACGCGCGCAGCGCGGCGAACCGGCCCAGCAGCCCGCCGCCGTCCGGCTGGGCCTGGCGCAGCCGCTCCAGCATGTAGCCGTGGTCCTTGCGCCAGTTCGCCGTCGCGCCCGGATGCGGCCGCGCACTGGTCATGAACGCGATGTCGAGTCCCGACATCAGCCGTCGCCAGTCCGCGTACGGCACCCCGATCACCTTGCAGTGCAACGCCGCCGAATACGGATCGGCGAAGCCCGCCCGCAGATCGACCGGGGCGCCCTCGGCCGTCAGGTCGTCGATCAGGGTGTGCGCCCGGCGGCGTAGCCAGTCGGCGAGGCCGGGATCCGAGCGGGGTGCGAGCGACTTCATCACCGCTTCACGCAGTCCGGCGCTGTTTATCTCCCCCATGTTGTTGACGACTTCGGGGGGAATCGTCAGCGCGTACTGCCGGGGGACTCCCGGGTCCGCCGTGTGCCGCAGGCTGAACCGCTCGTCCTCCAGCACCTGTTTGGCGAGCGCGTAACTGCTCACCAGCCAGGCCGAGTCGCCGGTGATCGTACGGACCCGTGCGACGGGCCGCTTTTCGCGCAGCCACGCGCATTCGGCCGGAACCGCGTCGCCCCGGCGGGAGAGCGGGAATTGCAGCAGCTGGTCCGTGCCGCTTTCATGCTGCTCGACGGTCATCGCGCACCGTCCTTTCCGGTCGGACCACCGCGTACGCCTGGTTGCGGGTCGCCCGCAGCCCTCCGCCGCGCCCGTACAGCACTTCGGTGAGCGGCATGACGACGTGGTAGCAGCACACCGACGAGGGCACCCGTAGAATGCTGGGAGTATCGATGAAGAACGGCAGCTCGGCCGCGATGTAGTCGCGGCAGGCCCGTAGTTGCTCCGCGGTGGCGGGCTGGCCGGAGTCCACCAGCCGGGGGGCGAGGAACTGCTGGATCATCGCGTCGCAGCCCTGGCGCAGTTCGGCGTCGTGGTCGAGCAGGAAGTCCACGCGGCGGCGCAGCAGCCGGTACTCCGGATGATCGGTGAATTCCGACAGCGCGCTGACCCGGATGCGATCCGCGGCGCCGGACACCTCGACTCCGCGCCGGATTCTCCGCCGGACGGCCTTGATCTCCTTGATGGCGCGGCGGGCCGCATGCTCGGGCGTGTAGCCGAACGCGGTGAACAGCGCGTCGACGTGCAGATCGGCGTGGACGAAGTCCACCTTCTCGAAACGGCGTGCCGCCCACTGCGCGAGAGCGCAGATGCGCGGTGCGGTGAAGTAGCTGTTTCCCGGGCTCACGCCGATGAGGACATGGTCACCCTCCTCCCAGATGGCCTGGCAGGCGGCGGTGAACGGGAAGACCTCGAACTCTTCGTCAGGTTCTGTCGTGCGGGTCTCAGCCAGCATGATTTGGCTGGTGCGCAAGGCAGTTTCACCTCTCGTGCCGCATGTCCCTGGGAGCCTCGTGCTCCTGGTGTGGCGGCAGCGACCCGAAGTTACCTCGCCACGCCGGAGGGTGACCGTTGCGGTCCGACGTTGGCTGGAAGTGTGGGTCTGGTGTCCTGAACTGATCGATGCGGCGGCGCATGATTGGCTCAGTACCGAGTGGCGGGCAGCCAGCGGTACGCGTTGTCAGCCGCGGGGCGCTGGGCCAACGGCGTCGAAGACGCCACGTGCGAAGGCGTCTGCCAGGGAGGTCCTCCAGTCCGGCAGAGGCGCGAGGCCAGCCGCAGACCAGCGGCCGTGAGCGAGGACGCTGCAGGCTGGACGGGCCGCAGGGCGTTGGAAGGCCGTCGAGGCGATGGGGCGGACACGGCTCAGGTCCAAGCCAGCGAGTTCGAAGACTGCCTGGGCGAAGCCGAACCAGGTGGTGCGACCCGAAGCGGTGGCGTGGTAGGAGCCGGGTGGGGCGTGGCCCGCAAGGGCGGCTCGTCCCAGTTGTGCCAGCTGTCCTGCCGCAGCATGGGCCCAAGTGGGCTGACCTTGCTGGTCGTTGACGACGTCAACGGCCGGATGGCGTTCGGCGAGCTCCAGCATCGTAGTGGGGAAGTCGCGTCCGCTGGCACCGTAGAGCCATCCGGTACGGACAACGTAACCGTGGTGGGGAAGGAGTTCGGCGACCGCTCGTTCGCCGGCAAGTTTGCTTCGTCCGTACGCGTTCACCGGCCGCGGCACGGCATCCTCAGGGTACGGGGTACCGGACTCGCCCGAGAAGACGTAGTCGGTCGAGACGTGGAGCAGGCGTGCTCCCGACCGTGCACAAGCCTCCGCCAGATAGCGCACGCCTGCACCGTTGACTGCCGTCGCAGCGGGCTCCGCGGCTTCCGCGCCGTCAACGTCCGTCCACGCTGCGGCGTTGACCACGATGTCGTGGTCGCCGACGGCTTTGTGCACCGCGTCACGGTCGGTGATGTCGAGCTTTGCCCGGGTCAGGGCGGTGACGTCGGCGCCCGGGTCCGTCCCGAGCACGGCCAGCAGATCACGTCCCAGCTTACCTCCGGCTCCGGTGACCAGCCACCGAGCGGGGCGCGCGGGTGATGTGCGGTCCGCCGAAGTCATGGGCGTCGGAGTCATCCGAGGGCCCCTGTCCTTTTCAGCGGTTCCCACCAGGGACGGTTGGTCCGATACCAGGTGACCGTATCGGCGAGTCCACCCGCCAGCTGGACAAGCGGCGCGTACCCCAAGTGGTCCGCGGACTTGGCGCAGTCCAGGGAGTAGCGGAAGTCGTGGCCCTTGCGGTCAGGAACCCGTTCGACCATGTCCCAGTCTGTGCCCGTGGCCTTCAGCAGCAGGCCAGTCAGTTCCTCGTTGGTCAGCTCCGTGCCCCCGCCGATGTGGTAAACCTGCCCCGGCCGTCCGTGCATCAAGGCCAGCCGGATCCCGCGGCAGTGGTCAGATACGTGAAGCCAGTCGCGGATGTTTCGCCCGTCGCCGTAGAGGGGCACCTTCCGGCCGTCCAGCAGGTTGGTGACAAAAAGCGGAATGACCTTTTCCGGAAATTGGTGCGGACCGTAATTGTTGGAACAACGGGTCACCACGACCTCAAGGCCGTGAGTGCGGTGACAGGCGAGCGCCAGCAGATCAGAGCCGGCCTTCGAGGCCGCATACGGCGAATTGGGCGCGACCGGGCTGTCCTCGGTCCACGATCCGGTGCTGATCGAGCCGTACACCTCATCGGTAGAGACATGGACGAAGCGGCCGACGCGGTGTCTGACCGCCGCATCAAGAAGAACCTGGGTGCCTTGCACGTTGGTTCTGATGAAAGGCTCTGCACCGGCTAACGATCGGTCCACATGGCTTTCGGCGGCGAAGTGCACCACCGCGTCGTGGCCGGCCATCACCTCATCGACGAGAGCGGTGTCGCACACATCGCCGCGGACGAATGAGTAGCGGGGATGGTTGGCGACCGGGGCAAGGTTGGCCGCCACGCCAGCATAGGTGAGCTTGTCCAGAACGGTGACGTTCGGGTGGTGAATCCCAGGCTCGGATATTGAGAGCAGAGATCGGACGAACTCTGATCCGATGAAGCCGGCACCGCCGGTTACGAGGACCCGCATGGTCGTCGATCTTATGTGGTGCGTGTGACGTGAGCCAGTGGTATGACTGGTGTGGTGATCAAAGCAACCCGGCTCGCGGTGATGAGTCGGGGCTTGACGCTCAGTTGAAGGGGGGAGGAACGGTTGCCGGTGGCGGCCGTTCCGCAGTGAGGGATGCGTGGCATAGTTCTAGCCGGTGGAACGGGTTCCAGGCTCTGGCCGGCGACCCAGGCGGTCTCCAAACAGCTCATTCCGGTCTTCGACAAGCCCATGGTCTACTACCCGTTGACCACCCTGATGATGGCCGGCATCAGGGAGATTCTGCTGGTCACCAGCCCTGAGGAGCAGAGGCAGTTTCAGCGGCTGCTGGGCGACGGATCGCACCTGGGACTGTCGCTGACGTATGAAGAGCAGGAACGCCCCGAAGGGATCGCTCAGGCGTTCCTGATCGGTGCCGACTTCATCGGCGACGACCCGGTGGCACTGATCCTCGGCGACAACATCTTCCACGGGGGCGGTCTGGGCACCCGGCTACGCGAGCACACCGATCCCCGAGGTGGACGCATCTTCGCTTATCAGGTAGCCGATCCCAGGGCCTACGGGGTCGTCGAGTTCGACGAGAAGGGTGGGGTGCTGTCGATCGAGGAGAAACCCGCCCAACCGAAGTCGAGATACGCAGCCGCCGGACTCTACTTCTACGACCACCAAGTCGTGGAGATCGCCGCTGGCCTACGCCCCAGCGCGCGGGGCGAGTTGGAGATCACAGCAGTTAACGAGGCATACCTGAGCCGTGGCGAGTTGACCGTTTCGGTTCTCGATCGTGGAACCGTCTGGTTGGACACAGGGACGTTCGCGTCCTTGGTCCGGGCTTCGGAGTATGTACGGGTCATCGAGGAGCGCCAGGGTCTGAAAATAGGGTGCGTTGAGGAGGTGGCGTGGCGGTGCGGCTATATCGATGACGATCAACTACGCAGGCTGAGCCGCCCGCTGCTCAAGAGCGGCTACGGCCGATATCTGCTCGAACTGGTCGATGACATTCCTCAGGGGTGATGATGCGGCTACGCAGAACGGCTATCGACGGTGCTGTGGAGATCACGCCTCGCCAGCACGATGATGCCCGAGGGGCATTCATGGAGTGGTACCGCTGGGACCGGCTTGCGGAGGTGGTCGGACACCCGCTGCGGTTGGCGCAGGCAAATCTGTCCGTCTCCCACCGCAATGTACTGCGCGGCATCCACTTCGCCGACGTGCCGCCCGGACAGGCCAAATACGTTACGTGCGTCCGGGGCGCGATTCTGGACGTGGCTGTCGACCTACGTGTCGGATCGCCGACTTATGGCCGCTGGGAAGGCGTGAGGCTGGACGATGCCAACCGCAAGGCGCTGTACCTGGCCGAGGGACTTGGACATGGCTTTGTTGCGCTCACCGACGAAGCCGCCGTGTCGTACCTGTGCTCCACGGCGTACAACCCTCCCGCAGAGCACACCGTCCATCCGCTCGATGTCGAACTCGCCATTGACTGGGGAACGGATGCTCCTGTGATGTCGGCGCGCGACTCGGCCGCTCCTTCTTTGGCCGAGGCGCGAGTGGCAGGCATCCTCCCCTCGTACCAGGCCTGCCGCACTATGTCCGTTGGTGCTCTGGACAGTTGACTGGTGAATCTGGTGGCGACATTCTGGAAATGACCTATGAGGCTGTCGGCGAGGACGCGATCCGGTCGGCCATGAGGGTGACGATCTCGTCCTGGTGGTGGGCGAGGAAGAAGTGCCCGCCGGAGAACACCCGCAGGTCGAAGTCCGCCGTGGTGTGCTCTTGCCAGGCGCGGGCTTCCTCGATGGTCGTCTTCGGGTCGTCGTCACCGACGAGCACGTCGACCGGGCAGGTCACCACCGCTCCCGGCTCGGCTTGGTAGGTCTCGACCGCCTTGTAGTCGCCGCGGATCGCCGGCAGGATGACCCGCAGGATCTCGTCCTCGCCCAGGATCCTCGCGTCGGTTCCGCTCATCAGCTTCAGCTCGGCGAGGATGCCCTCGTCGTCGCGCTGGTGGACGTTCTCGTTCCGGAGCGTCGAAGGCGCCCGCCGTCCCGAGGCGAACAGGCGGATCGGGCTGGTGCCGAGCTTCTTCTCCGCGCGCAGCGCGACCTCGAACGCCAACAGCGCTCCCATACTGTGCCCGAAGAAGGCCACCGGCCGGTCCAGCCAGGGCCGGAGCACCTCGGCGACCTCGTCGGCCAGTCTCCCCATATCGTCGATGCAGGCTTCGCGCCGCCGGTCCTGCCGACCCGGGTACTGCAGGCACAGCACGTCCACGCGGTCGGCCAGCGCCTGCGAGACCGGGAAGTAGAAGCTGGCCGAGCCGCCCGCGTGCGGGAAGCAGACCAGCCGCGCTCCGGCGTCCGGGTTCGGATGGAACCGCCTGATCCAGGGGTTGCTGGCGGTGTGGGTCGCTGGCATCTGAACTGAAGTCCCTTCTCTCGTCACTCCGTGCGCCTGTCGCCGAGCGCGGCTACGAGGCTCTTCGGCCCGAGTGCGTTGGTGTGTTCGTGCGGGTTGGGGATGCGGGTGATGTCGAACGTCTCGGGCCGCTCGGGCTGCTGCTCGTCGTGGTTGGCGGCCCCGGCCCAGGTCGCCACCGCGGCTCCGGCCGGGACGTGGAGTCCGCCCAGCACGGGAGCGGTCGTCGACTCCAGTGACGTCTGCTCCTGGACGCCGCCTCGCGGGACCACCGCAGGGAGTGTCCGCCCAACCGCGGAACAGGTGCCGGTGGGCACCAACGAGCGGTGGCCTAGCGGAAGTTCACGAGCTGCGACGCCAGAACGCGCTGTAGGTGTCGATCATCTCAAGCGGCTCGGTGATGCCCTGGGCTTCCCGGAAGTCCTCGGTCGCCTTGCGGCAGGCGGGGATGAAGTAGTCGTCAACGATGACGAACCCACCCGGGGAGAGCTTCGGGTACAGGTTGACCAGGGCGTCCATGGTGGACTCGTAGAGGTCGCCGTCCAGGCGCAGCACGGCCAGCTTCTCGATGGGCGCGGTCGGGAGCGTGTCCCGGAACCAGCCGGGCAGGAACCGGACCTGGTCGTCCAGCAGGCCGTACCGTTCGAAGTTCTTCTGGACCGCCGCCAGGGACACTCCCAGCACCTCGTTGGACTGGTGCAGCGCCATTTCCCGGTCCAGGGAGTGGCCGTCCGCGCCGGTGTCCGGGATCCCCTGGAAGGAATCAGCCAGCCATACCAGACGATCGGTGATACCGTGCGCTTTCAGGAATCCCCGGGCGAAGATGCAGACTCCGCCGCGCCACACGCCGGTCTCGATGAAGTCGCCCGCCACGCCGTCCGCGACGACCTGCTCCAGGCAGGCGCGCACGTTCCGAACCCGCTTGAGGCCCACCATGGTGTGCGCCTGGCTGGGCCAGTCCATGCCGTTCTCGCGGTGCTCGTGGGTGAACTCCTTGTCGGGAACCCACGCGTTAGGGATCGGGGCGTCACCGTAGATCATGTTGGTGACGACCTTCTCCAGGAGGTCAAGGTATAGCTGAACGCTCGATTCCATGGTGCCCCCCGTAGATGTGGATCTTTGAATGGGCGCCATCATAGGTGCACAACTCCGCCGCGTGGTACTTCTTTCAGAAGATCCCGCGAGAAGTGGTGCCCAGGAGTGACGCACCGCAGGTTCCTTACCGGTAGGGCGTGGCGTCACTGTGCTGGGCGATCGTCACGTGACCCTTCGAACCCGCCAGGCGGATGGAGAAGTTCCGGTCGAGTCGCTGGGCATCACCCGGCTGAGCATTGCGCATCCGATGGACAACGTCCTCTTAAAAGGCAACCTGGGCAACCCGGGCGGTCTCGTCCGGCACTTCACGGTCAAAGCCGGGCGACAGGGACAGTGCGGCCTCCTCGAACATTGGAGCACCGGGCGGACGGGGCGCCGGCGCCTCCCATCAACGAACCACTGTGATGCGGGCTTGCTGGATTTGCCAACAGGGGTAGATCCGGTCGAACAACCCGTAGGAACGGCTCAACCGCGAGATCCGCCGCACCGGTGTCGTCGGCATCTTTCCCGACCGCGACACGCTGGCCGAGTGACACGACGAATGGGCCGAAGGCCGCCGCTACATCGGCCTCGAAATCCTTGCCAAGGCCCGCCGAACGCCCATCACAGGCCCCCACCCGCACCAACCCAGGGGCAGCCGGCCAACGAAATCCCGGCGCTAAGCGCCTAAAACCCGAAGGGCCAGCGACAAACCCCAAAACACCATATCAACAGGACCTGGCCCCTCGGGAGCCCGGGGCTCCCTCCTGTTACCGCCGAGTGAACGGCGAACCACAGCGGACGGTCCGGCAGGTACGAAGCCGCAGGTCCGACGAGGTCGCGATGGGTGGACAGACCGAGCCGGTCCGCGAACGCGCTGATCAGAACAGCCTTTACGGGCTGATACACCTTCACGTATGCTCCTGCACGGACGAGTTGAGTCCGGACTGAGCATGAAAACCGCCGGGGGACGGGGGACAGGATCGATGGCGCGGGTCGTTCGGATCTGCGCGGGTTCATAGTTTGAACAGACAACGGGGGATTCTCGGCAGGCCTGCCGCGCCCGAAGCTCGTGGGGACGCGCGGCCGCCTGAGGCTGCTCTGGCGATAATCCTGGTATTCGGGGGAAGTGAGAATTGCCATGGCTGGGCTGAGCCGTGCCAAAAACCTTGCGCAAGATGACGATGTCGCGGTTGTCGGCATCTCCTGTCGGTTACCCGAGTCCCCCGGCGTGGCTGCTTTCTGGCGGCTACTCGCAGAGGGCGCCCATGGAATCGCCGAGACCCCGGCCGACCGGTGGGACGTGTCCGCCCTGTACGACGAAGAGCTTTCCGCCAAGGGGAAGATGAACTCGCGCTGGGGCGGATTCCTCGACGAGATCGACCGCTTCGATCCGGGCTTCTTCGGCATTTCCCCGCGCGAGGCCGCGGTGATGGATCCCCAGCAACGACTGATGCTCGAACTGAGCTGGGAGGCGCTGGAGGACGCGGGTCTCGTCCCGGACTCGCTCGCAGGCAGCCGAACCGGCGTCTTCATGGGTGCGAGTTCCGCGGACTACGAAACCCTGCTCTCCCGCAACGGCTTGTCCGCCATCACCCAGCACACGGCCACGGGGCTCAACCGCGCAATCATCTCCAACCGCATCTCCCACGCGCTGGGGCTGCACGGCCCCAGTCTCACCGTGGACTCGGCGCAGTCGTCCTCTCTGGTCGCCGTGCACATGGCCTGCGAGAGCCTGCGTCGCGGAGAATCGACGCTGGCCATCGTGGGCGGGGTGAACCTGAACATCACGCCCGACAGCAGCGTCGCGTTCGCGAAGTTCGGCGCCCTTTCCCCGGATGGACGGTGCTACGCGTTCGACGCCCGGGCGAACGGCACGGTGCTCGGTGAAGGCGGTGGTGCGATCGTCCTCAAGCCGCTGTCCCGCGCGCTCGCGGACGGCGACCCCGTCTACTGCGTGATCCGCGGAAGCGCGGTGAACCACGACGGCGCGGGCGACGGCCTGACGGTGCCGAATCCCTCGGCGCAGGCCGACAACCTTCGACAGGCGTACCAGCGGGCCGGAGTGGCCCCAGGGGACGTCCAGTACGTGGAACTGCACGGCACCGGGACCAAGGTCGGCGATCCAGTCGAGGCAGCTGCGCTGGGCGCGGTTCTGGGGGCGGGACGAACCCCCGGCTCCCCGCTGGTGGTGGGCTCGGTGAAGACGAACATCGGTCACCTGGCCGCTGCTGCAGGCATCGCGGGCCTGCTCAAGACCGTCCTCGCCATCAGGCACCGGAAGATCCCGCCGAGCCTCAACTTCGAGGCCCCGAACCCGCGCATCCCGTTGGACGAGTGGAACCTGCGGGTCCAGCAGGACCTCGGCGAATGGCCGAACGCCGACCGGCCCCTCGTGGCGGGCGTGAGCGCGTTCGGCATGGGAGGGACCAACTGCCACGTCGTGCTTGCCGAGCCACCCCATCCGGACACGTCCACAGTGGACGACCGGGGCGCCGGCGGCCCGGTGCCCTGGTTGGTTTCCGCCCGGACTGAAGCAGCCCTGCGCGCGCAGTCGGCGCGGTTGGCCGAGCACCTGGAAACGGCTGACGCGACGAGTCCGCTCGACGTCGGGTATTCCCTGGCCACCACCCGTTCGTCGTTCGAGCACCGAGCGGTGCTGATCGGCGAGGACCACGGCGAACTGGTCCGAGGACTGACGGCCCTGGCGGAGGGACGGCGCGCCCCCGGCACGGTCCGAGGCGTTCCCGGCGAGCGCGGCGCCCTCGCGTTCCTCTTCACCGGGCAGGGCAGTCAGCGACTGGCGATGGGGCGCGAACTCGGTGCTGCGTTCCCGCAGTTCGCTTCGGAACTGGACGCGGTGTGCGCCGAGTTCGACGCGCATCTGGACCGACCGCTGCGCGACGTCCTGTTCGCCGACGAGGGGTCGGCGGAAGCCGCGCTGCTGGACCGGACCGCTTTCACCCAGCCCGCTTTGTTCGCCGTCGAGGTGGCGCTGTACCGCCTGGTCGTGCGGTGGGGCGTCGAGCCGGACTACCTCGCCGGCCACTCCATCGGCGAGTTGGCGGCGGCGCACGTCGCGGGCGTGCTCTCGCTGGCCGACGCTGCCGCCCTGGTCGCGGCGCGTGGTCGGCTGATGCAGGAGCTGCCCGACGGCGGGGCGATGATGTCGCTGGAAGCCGCGGAAGCCGAGGTACTGCCGCTGCTCCAGGGCCGGGAGCGGCGGGTGAGCATCGCCGCGGTCAACGGTTCCGCTGCCACCGTGATCGCGGGTGACGAAGACGCCGTCGCCGAAGTGGCCGAGGTCTTCGCCAGCCGGGGCCGCAAGACCAGGCGCCTGCGGGTGAGCCACGCCTTCCACTCGCCGCACATGGACGCCATGCTCGACGAGTTCCGATCTGTCGCGTCGCGACTGTCCTTCCACCCGCCGCGGATTCCCTTCGTCTCCAACGTCACCGGCGGACTGGTGGACGCAGAGCAGGTGTGCGATCCCGAGTACTGGGTGCGGCACGTCCGGCACACGGTGCGCTTCCTGGACGGTGTTCGCCTGCTTGAGCTCGAGGGCGTAACCACGTTCCTGGAGATCGGCCCGGACGGCGTGCTGAGCGGGATGGGACGCGACTGCCTCTCCGATCGTGCCGACATCGTGCTGGTACCAGCTCTGCGCGGCGACCGTTCGGAGCCGAGGACCTTGCTTAGCGGCCTCGCACAGCTTCACGTTCGCGGTGTCCGGGTGGACTGGCGGAGCTTCTTCGCCGATCGAGGGGGACAGCGGGTTGCGCTGCCTACCTACGCGTTCCAGCGCAGCCGGTACTGGGTCGAACCGAGAGACCTCGGCACCGCGGTGGACAGTGGTGCGGTCGACGTACGCGGCGACGCCGTGGAGGACGTCCCCAGCGAGGCCGATCTGCGGCAACGCCTGGGCGGCTTGTCTGAAGCGGATCAGCGCGAAGTGCTGGTGGACCTGGTGCGGGTCAAGGCGGCGGACGTCCTTGAGTACGCGGACCCCGACGACATCGACGTGAACCGGGCCTTCCGGGACCTCGGCTTCGATTCGCTGACCGCCGTCGAACTACGGACCGAGTTGGCGGCGGCGACCGGTCTGCGGTTGCCGACGACTCTCCTTTTCGACCACCCCACGCCGGTCGCCGTGGCCGGGTACCTGCGCGGCGAGGTGCTCGGACTCGGTGAGTCGGTCGCCTCTCCCACGACGGCCGGTGCCGCGTCGGACGAGCCGATCGCGATCGTCGCGATGGGATGCAGGTTCCCCGGCGGTGCCGACTCGCCCGAAGCGCTGTGGGACCTGGTGTCCGAGGGACTTGACGTGGTCGGCGGTTTCCCGCCGGATCGGGGTTGGGGTTCACCCGAGCCAGGCGTCTCCTACGCGCGAACAGGCGGTTTCCTCGACGACGCCGCCGGGTTCGATGCGGGGTTCTTCGGGATTTCGCCGCGTGAGGCGTTGGCGATGGATCCGCAGCAGCGGTTGTTGTTGGAGACGTCGTGGGAGGTGTTCGAGCGCGCCGGGATCGACACGCAGTCGTTGCGGGGCAGTGCCACTGGTGTGTTCGTCGGATCCGGCTACTCCGGATACCGGAACGGCACCAGGAACACCGACGAGGTCGCCGGTCATCTGCTGACCGGTAGCGCGGCGAGTGTGATGTCCGGCCGGATCTCGTACGTGTTCGGCTTCGAGGGGCCGGCGGTCACTGTGGACACCGCGTGCTCCTCGTCATTGGTGGCCTTGCACCTGGCGGTGCAGTCGCTGCGGTCCGGTGAGTGCTCGCTCGCGCTGGCCGGTGGCGTGACGGTGATGGCGAACGCCGAGATCTTCGAAGAGTTTGCCCGGCAGGGGGGATTGGCAGCGAACGGTCGGTGCAAGCCCTTCGCGGCGGCTGCGGACGGGACCGGCTGGAGCGAAGGACTCGGCTTGGTCCTGGCGGAGCGCCTGTCCGACGCGCGGCGGAACGGTCACCAGGTGTTGGCGGTCGTTCGGGGTTCAGCAGTGAACCAGGACGGTGCTTCGAACGGTTTGACGGCGCCGAATGGTCCGTCGCAGCAGCGGGTGATTCGTCAGGCTCTAGCGAACGCTGGGGTTTCCGCCACTGAGGTCGACGTGGTGGAGGCGCACGGTACGGGCACGAAGCTGGGCGATCCGATCGAGGCCCAGGCGCTTCTGGCGACGTACGGGCAGGATAGGCCCGCGGATCGTCCCCTGTGGTTGGGATCGTTGAAGTCGAACATCGGTCACACCCAAGCTGCGGCTGGGATTGCCGGTGTGATCAAGATGGTGCAGGCCCTGCTGCATGGCGTTCTGCCGAAGAGCCTGCACATCGACGAGCCCACTCCGTACGTGGACTGGTCCGCGGGTGCGGTCGGGTTGTTGACCGAGTCGCGTCCGTGGCCGGAGACCGACCGGCCGCGTCGTGCCGCGGTGTCGTCGTTCGGCATCAGCGGCACCAACGCCCACCTGATCCTGGAACGAGCACCGGAAGAAGCTCGTGCAACGCTTCGGCACTCCGAGCCGCCGACGCGTGATGTGGGCGTGATGCCGTGGTTGTTGTCGGCCCGGAGTGCCGAAGCGTTGCACGAGCAGGCTGCGCGGTTGAGCGCGTTTGTTCGGGACGAGCCGAATGCCGCGTTGGCCGATGTGGCGTTCTCGCTGGCCACGACACGTGCGTCGCTGGAGCACCGTGCGGTCGTGGTGGGTGAGGAGCGCGATGGGTTGGTGCGCGGGCTGGATGCGGTTGTGCAGGGTCGCGGTGTGATCGAGGGTGTGGCCGCGAAGGGTAAGACCGCGTTCTTGTTCTCGGGTCAGGGTTCGCAGCGGTCGGGTATGGGCCGTGAGTTGTATGAGCGGTATCCCGTGTTCGCGGATGCCTTTGAGGCTGT
>JBEYJY010000050.1:0-55310 GCA_040631425.1 Streptomyces sp. NPDC020096 | reverse complement strand
GGAGACGTTCCAAGCCGCCAAGAACGAATGCGGACTGGACCAGTACGAAGTCCGCCGCTACCCGGGCTGGTACCGGCACATCACCCTGGCCATGCTCGCCCATGCCTTCCTCGCCGCCATGGCTGCCTGCAAGATCGAAAGGGGGGCCGAAGAAACGGTGATCCTCGCCTGTCCCCCCTCACCGTGGCAGAAGTCCGAAGGCTCATGGATGTTGCCCGCCCCAACCCCGCTGGCCGACACCGCCTGCAACTCGCGCTGAACTGGTCCCGCTGGCGACGACGACACCAGGCCACTGCCCGCCTGTGCCACTACCGCCGCCGCACCGGCACAACGCCACCCGCCGCCGCGAGTCACGAACCGCAGACACATGACGCCCCGTCAGCCCGATAGGCTCGGAAGCGGCCCCCTGACCAGCACGGATACCGAAACGCTGCTGGAGTACTAGCACGCCGCCGTCGACCGCGTACACGAGGTGGTCGAGCGGGCGAACGTTGCCTGATACGGCAATAGGATACGAGGTTCGGGCCGGCAACTTCGTCGGACTCCGACTCCGACTCCGACTCCCCGAAAGCCCTTAAATCTGCTGGTCGTTCGGGTCCGCAAAGATGTTCCGCCCCGACCAATCCGATGGCAGCTTGGCACCGAAGCATGAGTGAACACGTCACGATTCGGAGGTGTCCATGCGCGTCGCAGCACGCGGTGATCAGGCGCCGACGCCGCGCTCAGGTGCGTTGGAGTCGTTGCTCGAACGTGTCTCACGCGGTGACCAGGAAGCGTTCGAGGCTGTCTACACCGCTGTGGCAGGCTCGGTCCTGGGCCTGGTGCGCAAGGTCCTGCGCGACCCTGCCCAGTCGGAGGAGGTCGCGCAGGAGGTGCTGGTCGAGGTGTGGCGGTGCGCGGCCCGGTTCGACCCCCGGCAGGGCAGCGCCATAGCCTGGATCATGACGCTCGCGCACCGCCGGGCCGTGGACCGGGTGCGCTCCGCGCAGGCGTCGGCCGACCGTGAGCTCAAGGCGGCGGTGCGCGGACACAGTCCGGCGTTCGACGATGTCAGTGAGCAAGTGGAGCGTCGCCTGGAGCGCGAGCAGGTGCGGCGATGCCTGGGCCAGTTGACGGAACTGCAGCGCGAATCAGTGACGCTCGCCTACTACAACGGCTTCACCTACCGGGAAACCGCCGACCTGCTGGGCGCGGCATTGGGAACGGTCAAGACACGACTGCGGGACGGACTGATCCGGCTTCGCGACTGCCTGGGGGTGTGGCCATGACCACGGGGGACCTGCACACCCTGACGGGTGCCTACGCACTCGACGCGCTGTCGACACGGGAAGCCGAGGAGTTCGGCCGCCACTTGGCGGAGTGCGACGCCTGCACGCAGGAGGTCAGGGAGCTGCGGGAGACCGCGGCCCGGCTGGCGCTCGCAGCGGCCGAGGTGCCGCCGGCGCGGCTGCGGGCGCGGGTGATGGAGGCGTTGCCGAAGGTCCGGCAGCTCCCGCCCGGCGGCCATGGGTCAACCGTGGTGCCGTTTGCCGCACGACGCCGCAGGCGACGGCTGCCGTATCTGGCTGCAGCCGCCTGCCTGGCGCTCGCGGCGGTGGCGGGCGGCGTAACCCTGGGCGCACAACACGAAGCGGACCGGCAACGTGCCCGCGCCGCCCGTGCCGAGCAGCAGGCTGCCGCGCTGAGCACGTTGCTGGCGGCACCCGATGCCACGTTCCGCACCACCGCGCTCACGGGCGGCGCCACCGGCACCGTCATCGCTTCCCAACGGCTGGATCGGGCGGCCTTCGTCTACCACGGCCTCCCCGCGTTGCCGGATTCCCGGGTGTATGAGCTGTGGTACAGCCGCAACGGCACTATGGTTCCCGCGGGACTCGTCGAGCCAAGCAGCTCCGCGGGCGCGACGCTCCTGGCGGGCGGTCCGCACGGGGCGGACGGTGTCGGCGTCACGGCTGAACCTCACGGTGGTTCGGTCAAGCCGACCAGCGCGCCGCTGGCTCTGGTCCGTCTCTGACGCCTGCCGCAGCCGGGTGCGCCGCTTCGTGGCAGGCTCACACCTCCAAGGGTGCGCCTGCACGTTGCTGAAGGGTGTCGCCCGGCCTCACCACCGATCGTCCGAACCCCTCTTGACGGTATGACACCACCGCTGTACCCGCGCTTCCACTGGCCCCCGCCAGCCGCGCACGACAGTGCGGCGAGTTCCACTGGCCCGCGACCAATCCATGCGGTCTTCGGCGCCGAATCACTGGTGATCGGCCCCAGGCGCGTCGAATGCGTTTCGGTACGGAAGGCGAGGAGTCCATGGCTGTGGAACGGCGACGGGTGGCGGTGGTGGGCGGCGGGGTCGCGGGTTTGACCGCCGCGTATGTGTTGCGGCGGGCCTGCGAGGTGACGTTGTACGAGGCCGACAGCCGTCTTGGCGGGCACGCCCACACCCATGACATCGCCGGGTGCGACGGCCGGATGGCGCGTGTGGACAGTGGGTTCATCGTCCACAACGAACGCACATACCCGTGGTTGCTGCGGCTCTTCCACGAACTGGGCGTCACCACCCAGGACTCGGAGATGAGCATGTCGGTGCGGTGCGACGGGTGTGGACTGCAGTACGCGGGCGCTCGGGGACTGACCGGGTTGTTCGCCCAGCCACGCAACATGCTGCGCGGTCCCTATCTGCGCATGCTGGCCGAGGTGCCGGCCTTTCACCGCGCGGCCCGCTCCGTACTCGCCTCGGACCGCACCAATCCCGTGACCTTGCGGCAGTTCCTGGCCACGGGCGGATTCTCCGGCTACTTCATCACCCATTTCATGACGCCGCTGGTCTCGGCGGTGTGGTCCTGCCCGTCGGAGACGGCGATGCGGTACCCGGCGGCGTATCTGTTCAGGTTCCTGGAAAACCACGGGATGTTGTCGCTCAAGGGCTCGCCGCAGTGGAGGACCGTGACCGGAGGGTCAGCGGAGTACGTTAACCGCCTGGCCAAGCAACTCACCGCGGTCCGCACCGGAACACCGGTGCGTACGGTGCGGCGGTTCCCCGACCGTGCCTTGGTCACGGCCGAGGACGGCACCACGGGAGAGTTCGGCGCGGTGGTGCTGGCTGTTCACCCCGACCAGGCGCTGCGCATGCTCGCCGATCCCACGCAGGACGAGCGGCAGGTGCTCGGCGCGTTCCACTACTCCCGCAATCCCACCGTGCTGCACACCGACACCACCGTGCTTCCCTCCGCCCGCCGGGCACGAGCCTCGTGGAACTACCGGATGCCCTCCTGCCATGCCCCGGCCGAGGTGGTGCAGATCAGCTACCACATGAACCGGCTGCAAAGCCTGGACGCCTCCGAGGACTACGTCGTCTCCCTCAACTGCCCCGAACTGATCGACGAACGAAGGGTGTTGGCACGCATGGTCTACGAGCACCCCGTCTACACCCCGGAGTCTGTCGCCGCGCAGGACCGCCTGCCGGACCTCAACACCGCCGTCACCGCCTACGCGGGCGCCTATCACGGCTGGGGCTTCCACGAGGACGGCTGCCGCTCGGGGGCGCAAGCCGCCGCGGCATTGGGAGTGCACTGGTGACGGCCGGACCGGATGCTCCGGCGCTCTACGAGTGCGTGGTCGCCCATGCCCGTACCGCTCCGCTGCAGCACGCCTTCCGGCACCGCACCTACATGTGGTTGGTCGATCTGGACCGGATGCCCGCCCTTCCCCGTGTGCTGAGGTCCCTTGCCCGCTTCGACGCCGGGGACCACTTCAGCGGGGCGGAAACGTCCATCAGGTCGGGGCTGAGCCGCTTCCTGGCCTCTCGTGGAGTGCGGCTCGACGGCGGGCGCGTGCTGATGCTGGCGCATGCCCGGGTTCTGGGCCACGTCTTCAATCCGCTGACCCTGTACTGGTGTTACGGCCCAGACGGTGCACTGGTGTGCGTCGTGGCCGAGGTCCACAACACCTATGGCGAGCGCCACTGCTACGTGCTGGACACCGACGAGCAGGGCCGCGCCGAGGTGGCCAAGGAGTTCTACGTCTCGCCGTTCTTCCCCGTCGACGGTTCCTACCGAATGCGGTTGCCGGAACCGGGAGAGCGGCTGGACCTGGCGGTTTCCCTATGCCGAGGTGAGACGCGGCCGTTCGCCGCGACCGTGCACGGGGTGCGCAAGGCGGCCACCCCCCGGCATCTGCTGGCCACCGCACTTCGCCACCCGTGGTCCACGGCGGCGGTCTCCGCCGGAATCCGTCGGCACGGCATCCACCTCTTCCTGCGCCGTCTGCCGGTCCACCCCCGTCCATGTCACCACAACCAGGAGGGCCTGTGACCACATCGGTCTCCCACATCGCCGACCACAGCACACCCGCACTCACCTCACCGTCCACAGTGGACGCGTCCAAGTGGCAGGACGTGGCCCGGGTACCGCGCAGTTCATGCGCGCGGACCGCCGCCACGGCGTTGATTGTGCGGCAGGCCCTCGCCCGGCTGCCCATACGGGTGCGATGGGGCACCGGCCCGGACACCGGCCACGAGGGTCCAGTGATGCAAGTACGTCGCCCCGAGGCGTTCTTCCGCCGGATCGGCACCGACGGGCTCATCGGCTTCGGGGAGTCCTACATGGCCGGGGAGTGGGACACCGACGACCTCGTAGGGGTGCTCACCGTCCTCGCAGCCAACGTCACGGCCCTCGTGCCGGGCCCGTTGCAGCGGCTGCGCGGTGCCTGGGCCCGTCGGCAGTCGGCAAGCGAGCGCAACACCCTCAAAGGCGCGCGGGAGAACATCCAGCGCCACTACGACCTGTCCAACGAGTTGTTCGCCCTCTTCCTCGACGAGACGATGACGTACTCCTCAGCGGTCTTCCAATGTCTCCCCGCGCGGTGGGACGTCCTGGCGGCAGCGCAGCGGCACAAGATCGACCGGCTGCTGGACCTGGCGGGTGTAGGTCCGGGCACGCGGCTGCTGGAGATCGGCACCGGATGGGGCGAACTGGCCCTACGGGCGGCCGTACGCGGTGCCCAGGTCGTGACCGTGACCCTGTCGCGGGAACAGCGCGACCTGGCCGAGCGGCGCATCGAGGAAGCGGGCTGGGCGAACCGGGTGTCGGTCCGACTCCGCGACTACCGGCAGATGGAAGGCGTTTACGACGCCGTGGTGAGCGTGGAGATGATCGAGGCCGTCGGCGAGGAGTACTGGCCTGTCTACTTCCGCAGTCTGAACCGCGTGCTGGCCCCCGGAGGCCGGATCGCACTCCAGGCAATCACCATGCCGCACGACCGCCTGCTCGCCACCCGTGGCACCTACACCTGGATCCACAAGTACATCTTCCCCGGCGGCGTCATCCCCTCCATCGATGGGATCGCGAAGGCCTCGGCAGACGCCGGGCTTCGGGTCAAGAGCAGTGAGGCCTACGGCGAGCACTACGCCGAGACCCTGCGGTTGTGGCGCGAACGATTCATCAGCCGGGCGGACCGACTGCAGGACCTTGGATTCGACGAGACGTTCCGCCGGATGTGGCAGTTCTACCTCGCCTACTCGGAGGCCGGGTTCCGTGCCCGCTACCTGGACGTACACCAACTGCTGCTGAACACCGGGGAGATAGCGAAGGACGGGGGCACCCGGTGACGCGTCTCGCGGACTGTCGCGCCCGACCGCTGGAATCCCACTTCTCGGGACACCCACCAGCGCGGCTGCGCGCCTGGGACGGCAGCGAAGCGGGGCCGTCCGACGCCGCCGTGACCGTGCCGCGTACGCTGCGCCGACAGCACGAGCCTCGGGACCGCCGGTGACCGCACTCCCCTGGCCCGCTTTCGGAACCAACCTCGCGCTTGCGGCCGCGGCCGCGTCGGCCGTCATGCTGGGCGCCTTCGCCGCCGCCGTGGCCAAGGGCACGCACCGAGTGGTGGATGTGGCCTGGGGACCGGCATTCACCATGGTGGCGCTGGTCACGTACGCGGTCTCGGGCGGCGACGGGGACGACGGGCGGAGGCTGCTGGTCACCGTGGCGACAGCGGTGTGGGGGACACGGCTCGCCGTCCACATCGCCTGGCGGAGCCGCGGCACCGGTGAGGATCCCCGGTACGAGCGGATGCTGGCCAAGTCGCCCGGCAGCCGGAACCTCTACGCCCTGCGCATGGTGTACCTGCTCCAGGCGGCCCTCGTCTGGCTGGTGTCACTGCCTGTCCAGGCCGCACAGTACGTGCCGGTGCCGCTCGGTCCGGCTGCCGTGGCCGGTGGCGTTCTCTGGGCGGCGGGTGTGTGCTTCGAGGCGGTCGGGGACTTCCAACTCGCCCGTTTCAAGGCCGATCCTGCCAACCGGGGGCGGATCATGGACCGCGGCTTGTGGTCCTGGACCCGACATCCGAACTACTTCGGTGACTTCCTCGTGTGGTGGGGCCTGTTCGCCATGGCCTGCGCCACTTGGCAGGCGGTCGCCGTCTCGGTGGTCTCACCACTGGTGATGTCCTTTCTGCTGACACGCGGCAGCGGCAAGCGGCTGCTGGAGAGCCACATGGCAGACCGGCTCGGATACACCGAGTACACGGCGCGGACCAGCGGCTTCTTCCCGCTCCCGCCCCGCCGGGCCCCACAGGAGGAAGCGGGGAGACGATGAGAACCGGCTCGCAGGAACACGGGCACATGCGCCACAGGAGTTCGCCCCATGCCGATCACCGTCCGCTGACGGTGCACACCATGCCGAGCGTTCCACAGGCCGGGGTGGTGCTGCTACACGGAGGACGGGCCGACAGTCTCGACCCGCAGCCGCCGCTCAATCTGCCGGCACTGCGGATGCGGCCCTTCCGTGCGGCGATCCGCCAAAGACTCGGCGAGCACGGCCTGTTGCTGGCATCCGTGCGCTACCGGTGCCGGGGATGGAATGACATGCGCGCGGATGCCGCATACGACACCCGCAGCGCCCTTGAGGAGCTGACCGGACTCGCACCCCGCATACCGGTCGTACTCGTCGGCCACTCCATGGGTGGCCGGGCGGCACTGCTGAACGGCGGGCACCCGTCGGTGCGGGGTGTCGTCGCCCTCGCACCGTGGTGCCCGCCGGACGAACCCGTCGTCCACCTGCGGGACAGGACCGTCGTCCTGCTGCACGACGAACGGGATCGTGTCACGAAGGCCGAGGGCTCCTGGGACTTTGTCCGGCGTGCCCGCCACATCGGGGCACAGGCCCACGGAATCCCGATGCCGCACGGCGGCCACACCATGCTCCGCGGCGCCCGCCGATGGCACCGGCTCACCGCGGACCTCGTCAGCGCCATCCTCGACCGGACGCCCGTACCAACCCGTTCGGCACCGCGCGCCTCAAGTAGCCACTGGCTGCGGTAGATGAGGTGAGGAAAGAGCGAACAAGGCTCCACGGGCCCGCCCCCCGTAGCGCTCCAGAATGGATGCACCGGTCCTGACCTCGGGAAACGTACGTGGCCCACCAGCTGTCCGGCATGATCAGTCCTCGTGCTGGTGCGACTTGTCTACCTGATCACCATGCGGATCTTCGCGTGGCTGGTCCTGCTGTCCCGATCCTCTGCGGCCAAGAACGTCGAGATACTGATCCTGCGGCACGAGTTCGCGGTTCTACGCCGGCAGGTCACCACGCCCAAGCCCGGCTGGCCGGACCGGGCACTGCTCGCCGCCCTGGCCCGACTACTCTGCGGGTGCCGATAGGTCATCCGCCCAGGTCGCGACCTTGATCGTCGCTCTTCGGCGCTGCCCACTGATCGCGTAAGAGCCTTCGCCGCACTGGGCATCAGCGGCATGATGATCTGTCGTGCTGCTGCGCCTGGCCTACCTCGCCGCAACCAATGCCTTCGCCCTACTACGCCTGCTGCCGATGAGCGGCCGAGAAAAGGACATCGAGATCCTGGCTCTGCGGCACCAACTGCTGGTCCTGCAACGCCAAGTCGGCAAACCCAGGTTCACCGACACCGACCGTGCTGTCCTTGCCGGCCTGCTTCACCACCTCCCGATGGACAAGCTGCGGCACCTTCTGCTCGTGGTCCGCCCGGACACGATTCTGCGCTGGCACCGCGACCTGCTCAAGCGGCGTCATGCCGCAACCTGCGTGCCCAAGCGCCGTGGACGCCCGCCCACGGTCCGGTCGATCCGCGCCCTTGTCCTGCGCTTGGCCAGTGAGAACGCCTCGTGGGGGTATCGCCGGATCCACGGCGAACTCGCCGCCCTCGGCATCAAGGTCGCCGCCTCCACCGTCTGGGAGATTCTCAAAGAACACGGCATCCCACCCGCACCCGATCGGCACAGCACCACCTGGGCCGACTTCCTGCGCAGCCAGGCCGAAGCCCTGCTCGCCTGCGACCTCTTCGAGACCCGCACCCTGACCGGCGCGCGCCTGTACGTCTTCGCCGTCATCGAGCACAGCACTCGGCGCATCCGGATCCTCGGCGCCACCGCACACCCCACCTCGGAGTGGATCGTGCAGCTCGGACGCAACCTGCTCGTGGGCCTCGAGGACGCGGGCAACAAGGCCAGATTCTTGATCCGGGACCGCGACTCGAAGTTCACGGCCGCCTTCGACGCCCTACCGACACCCGCCTGAACGTCGTCCACCGGCATCCGGATACCGCGGATGAACTCCGTCATGGAACGCTGGATACAGACCTGCCGGCGCGAGCTGCTGGACCGCACCTTGATTTGGAACCAGAGCCACCTTCTCCACGCGTTGCGAACACGACCTCGCACCGTTCGACACAGCCAGCCACGGCGCCGGGGACGCGATCACACTTCGGCACCCCGGCATCCACCCGAGGCGGATCACGCGTGACCGGAGTAACCGGGGCCGAACAGACGGCCGTTGAGCAGTCCGTGAGAAGTGCGGAGGCTGAGGACGAGCGTGCCGGGCTGGGCCGGGAGCTGGTGGAGGAACGGGTGGCCCGGGCCAGGGCCGAGGAGGTGAGCCTGGTCGGCCCGGCGGCGCCGCTCGAGCAGCCAGGAGGGGAAGTAACTGCCCTTTCAGAGCTTGGGGATGGCCAGCTCAACCGCGCCTGCCCGAGTGTCCCACTCCCGTGACCGGTAGCCGTTGCGAGAGTTGACGCGTTCATCACTGACCTGCCGGTATCCCGCTCCGCACAGGGCGTCGGCCTCAGCGGACATCAGGCTGTTGGCGAAGGTCGTGATCATCGTGCGGAGCAGGTCGGGACTCGCCGAGGCGAGGTCCTCGGTGACCGCGTGCAGGGGCAGACTGTCAGGTGCGGTCATCGTGCTGACTCCTTCGAGGACTTGGCCGTCTTGAAGATCAGCCGGTGGCCGTCCGTCTATCCGGTCCCTCACTCGGTTACCGGATCAAACCCCCGGAACGGGCGGGAACCTGTACAGCACTTCCGTGGACGCAACCGGCCTGCGCTTCCTGGCGGTAGCCTGCCTCAGGTCACGCTCGTGTATGTGGTGGCTCGACGAGGCGATCGCCAGACAGCAGCGTGCCAGCCTGCTTGACATGCTGCAGTACGGGTGACACCTCCATACTCTGCAGGCCGGCCAAGGACCCGATGCGATCCGAAGTGAATTCGAATAGTTCGTCGAGGTCCCGGCAGTGTGCGACGGCGTGGATGTTGTAGGGCCCGGACACGGCCGCAGCGAAGGCGATCTCGGGTTCCTGCGCAAGCGTGCGTCCGACATTCTTCACCGCCGACGGATGCACGCGCAGCCACAGGTTCGCCCGAGCGTGATAGCCCAAAGCGGCTGCGGCGATCTCGACATCGATGTGGACGGCGCGGCGCAGGAGCAAGGCGTGAAGGCGGCGTGATACGCGCCCCGGAGTGGAGTCCGCCGCTGCGGCGAGGTCGACGAGACTGGCGCGACCGTCTGCAGCGAGAGTGTCGAGAATCTTCTCGTCCTCAGCGGTGAGGTGCACGGGATCGCGAGTGACGACCGGGGATTCAGTGAAAGGGGAACCGTCGCTCCCGAGCATGGCCTCCTGCTCCGGGGACAGCGCGCCTTGCAGGGCGGCCCAGTAGTGGCCGCGGCCTCCCAGGAACTGACGGAGCATGGCGAAGGCGTTGATGTCGAGCACCGCCGCCGTGCGCGGAAGTCGTTTGCCGAGCAGGTCTTCGCGCTGTTCTCGAGTCCGTGACTGGGTCGCGCAGGTGATTTCGCAGCCCGCTGCGCTCAGGGCTACCCAGTTGACATCGTTGCGCTTGGCGAGTGCGTCGGCGATCGTTGCGCCGCTGCCGGGGCGGCAGCGCAGTCGCACCAGCCACCTGCTCTGTCCCAGCGCCCCCGGGTTGACCACGCCGGCGACGCGGATGACGCCATCGGCGCGCAGGCGCCGATACCGGCGGTTGACTGCGGCTTCGGTGAGGCCGAGCGCGACCGCTATCGAGGCGAAAGAAGCCCGCGGAGCGATCTGCAGTGCACGAATGATTCGCACATCATCGGGCTGCACAGCGACGTACTCAGACATTGATGCACCTGCCATGAGGGAAATCCTACAAATAGGCCCCCTCGACTCGCCCCGGCGACAGCACGGCGGACAGACTTGCGACGCACAGATGAAGAGCCACAGCAGCATCACCGACCGACGCCGCCCCGGGGTCTCGGTGACGGACGCACGAAGTGAGCTCACCACGTAAAGAACGGAGATGACGCTGGATGTCATCGACTGTCACAGACCAGCACACGCCGACCGCTCTCATCATCGGGGCCTCGCGCGGCCTCGGCCACTCGATGGCGGCCGAATTCCTCGACAGGGGTTGGAGCGTCATCGGAACGGTCCGCGACACCACCGCCCGAACGCCCCTGCACGATCTCGCAGAGCGAGCCGACGGGCGCGTCACCATCGAGCATCTCGACATCAACGAGCCCAACCACCTGGCGCCCCTTCACGAGCGTCTCGCGCAACGCCAGCTCAACCTGCTCTTCGTCAACGCAGGCACGACGAACAATGAGCAGACACCTATCGGCGCGGTTCCGACAGCCGATTTCGTCGAGGTGATGATCACCAACGCTCTCAGCCCCATGCGCGTCATCGAAGCGCTCGAAGACCTCGTATCCCCCACCGGACTCATCGGAGCAATGTCGTCCGGGCAAGGCAGCATCACGAACAACACGACCGCAGGCCGCGAGGTCTACCGGGGAAGTAAAGCGGCCTTGAACATGTTCATGCGCAGCTTCGCAACCCGGCAAGCCGAGACTCAGCGCGCCTTTGTCCTCATGGCGCCAGGCTGGATTCGCACCGCACTCGGGGGGCCGGACGCGCCGTTCACCATCGAGGAGAGCGTCCCGCTGGTGGTGGACGTCCTGCTGTCCAAGCTGGGCACGCCCGGTCTGGCGTATCTGGACCGCTCGGGTCAGCCGGTGCCCTGGTAAGCCAACCGACCATCGGGGGCCGCCAACGGCCTTATCACTCGAAATGCCCCGGCCCTCCTCGCCACCCTCGGACTATGCCTCTCATCGCTATCGAAGAACACTGGATCATGCCGGACTTGACGTCCGCCCTTCGCGCTATGCCGCACCACGACGAAAGCCTTGTCTTTGACGAGATGGGCGACAATCAGGAACGTTTGGAGGACCTGGCGGCCGGCCGCATCGCAGCCATGGACGCTCAGGGCATCGACGTGTCGATCCTCTCCCTGACGCCGCCTGGAGCCCAGCCGCTGCTGCCCAAGGAGGCCCTGGCGCTGAGCCGGGCCGCGAACGACGTGGCTACGGCGGCCTTCGCCCAGAATCCGGCCCGTTTTCGGTCGTTGTCCACTCTGCCCATGTCGTCGCCAAAGGACATTGCGGGCGAGCTTGAAAGAGCCGCCGGCATGGGACACGTAGGCACCATGGTCTACGGCCGATCAGGAGACCTATTCCTCGACGACCTCGCCTATGACGACTTCTTCTCCGCCGCGTCGGAACTCGGCCAGCCAGTGTTCATCCACCCTCAACTGCCCTCGGCCGCTGTCCGTGACGCCTCTTACCGCGGATTCGACCCCATGACGGATCTCGCCCTCGCCACCTTCGGGTGGGGGTGGCACATGGACGCCGCAACAGCGGCACTGCGGCTGATCCTGCGAGGTACGTTCGACCGTCATCCCGACCTTCAGGTCGTGCTCGGCCACTGGGGGGAGATGCTGCTGTTCTGGCTGGACCGAGCCGACAGCCTTTCCCGCATCGCCGGCTTGCAGCGATCAGTATCGGACTACATCCGGTCGAATTTCTATATCACCACCTCCGGCATGCTCAACCCGGCACTCCTGCAGCATGCCCTGTCCGTCACCTCCGTCGATCGATTGATTTTCTCAACCGACTACCCCTTCCAACGGCCAACCAGAGAAGAAATCGATTCCTTCCGGAACCACTTCTCATCAGACGCGGAACGTCAACAGTTCTCGTCGGCCAACGCGGCATCCTTGTACGGCGTTGACCTCTAGCCTCGATCTCGACGGCACCGTCCCGCGGGGACGCCCGCTCAGCACGAAATCTCACGAACTGGCCAACGACGCCAACGTCGCTCAGACATCACTGATACCAGCCAAGTTCAGCCCGAGAGCCAGCCCCAACTCACGTGCCTCACAAGGTGATCGAAGTAGAGATACTGTGCCCACCACTCGGGGTCCCCCGGCCAGCGGTGCCATGCGATCAGGCGCGCTCGCACCTTCTCGCCATCTGGCGTCACCACGACAACGCGTGGCCCGTCGGGATGAGCCTCAGCCATGCCCGCAGGCAGGGCGCTGCGCGTCAGCGAATTGCGCTTGGGATAGCGCGCCCCGAGCCACTCGCTTCAACTCCAGTCGGGCTGCTGGCGCCGTGCCCGGCAGGCTCGCCCAGTAAGCATGGGTAGAGATCCGCACCGACAGCTGAATCAGCGCACGACGCAGAACCGTCATCTGCGCCGCCGCGACCGGCGTCACCGAAGACTGATCCGCCGGCGCGGACGCCTCGCCGTCCGCGCGGCTTACTACGACGCGAAGCCTGCCGGGAGTGGAACAAGATCGGCATCCGCGGTGCGCGTGTGGAGGACGATGGGCGGGAGGCGCGATCCGCAGCGAAGGCCAACAACACTGGCGTGTTCCTTCGGAGCAGTGCGGGGCGTTGCCCCGAGCGCCGAAGCGTTGGCCGGGACGGCCGTCACAGACGATAAGCCTGTTCGAGACGCGCGGGCGCAGCTGCCTCACCTGGCGGGTGATGACCGTTGTGCAGATCACCAGGGCACTTCGCCGGCGTCCTCGAAGAACTTGCCGGTCGGGCCGTCGTCGGGCAGGGTCGCGAGTTTGATGGCGATCGCCGCGCCCTGTTCGGGGGTGCGTACGCCGCGGAAGCCGTTGAGGTCGGTCGCGACGTAGCCGGGGCAGCCGGCGTTGATCAGGATGTTGGTGCCGCTCAGCTCCCGGGCGTACTGGAGGGTGACGGCGTTCAGGAATGTCTTCGACGGCGCGTAGGCCACGGCGATCGGACCTGTCGTCTGCTCAGCAGCCGTTCCTGACTGCCGGGTGAGGGAGCCGACACTGCTGGACATGTTCACGATGCATGGTGAGGCGGAGCGGCGTAGCAGCGGCAGCATCGCGTTGGTGACGCGGATGACGCCGATCACATTGGTCTCCACGACCGTCCGGATGGTGGCGGGATCGACCCGGGTGGGCTCCTGCGGCATGCCGCCGGTGATGCCGGCGTTGTTGACCAGCACGTCGAGGCGCCCGGCCTGGCCCTCGATCAGCCGCGCGGCGGCGATCGCGCTCGCGTCGTCGGTCACGTCCAGGGGTACGCCGAACGCGTCGACGCCGGCCGCGCGCAGCCTCTCCACTGCGGCCTCACGCCGCTGGTCGTCGCGGGCGCCGACGCCGACGCTCCAGCCGAGGGCGCCCAGGCCCGCGGCGATTTCGTACCCGATTCCCTTGTTTGCGCCGGTGACCAGGGCAATTGTTGGTTTGCTCATGGGGACCATGCTGCCCTCGGGGCCCGGTGGGGGTCCAAGACCGATTGGGTGGGCAACGATACCGTCCGGGTATTGATCCGGAGTACCGTGGCCGGATGGAGACCCGGGAGCTGCGATATTTCGTCGCTGTCGCTGAAGAGCTGCACTTCGGGCGCGCCGCGCAGCGGCTCGGGATCGCGCAGCCGCCGCTGTCACGGGCGATCCAGCAGCTCGAACGCCGGCTCGGGGCAGTGCTGTTGGACCGGACCAGGCGCACCGTCGCGCTGACCGAGGCTGGCTCGGTGCTGCTGGCCGAGGGGCGGGCGGCGCTCGACGCGGTCGACGCCGCCGAGCGCCGGACCCGCCGCGCAGCTCTTTCCGCGACCGGCCGTCCCGGCCTGGTCCTGGTCACGAAAGCCAGCGCGTCCAGGGAACTGCTGGCGAAACTGCTCGACGCGTACGCCGCCGAATCTGACGCGGTCCCCATCGACGTCATCCTGTGCGGCCCGGCCGAGCAGGGACGACTCCTGCGCGAGGGCCGGGCAGACGTGGCGCTGCTGCACCGGCCGTTCGACTCGACGGCCGGGTTGCACACCGAGGAGCTCAGCACGGAGAGCCAGGTTGTGGTCCTGCCGGCCGGGCATCCGCTCACCGTCCGGGCCCATGTGCACATGGCGGACATCACCGGGCTGCCGGGCCTGCCCCTGCCACGCTGGCCCGACCCCGACGGCACCTACCCGCCCGGCCCCGGCCCGGCGGTCCGCGACCACGCGCAGTTGTTGCAGCTCGTCGCGCTCGGCCGTGCTTGCGCGGTCTCACCGGAGTCGTGCCGAGCCCAACTGCACGGTGACCTCGCCGCCGTGCCGGTGCTGGACGCGCCGACAGTCACCACCGTGATCGCCTGGCCACCGCACAGCCGGTCCAGAGCCGTCGCCGACCTTGTCCGGACTGCGACACGTCTCTAGTAGTTCCAACACGCCTGGCCAGGGCCCACCTATCGTGTCCCGGCTCACTTGTGCCGTGACAAGGTAGGTGGAACTGCGGCAGTCCAGCGACCTGCGTTTCCTCGGGCGACGGGCCACCGCAGTTGGAACCGACGGGACACTCTTATTGGCACCGGCGGCGATTTGCCACGCTTGTTGGCACCAGTCCCGGATCGCCCACCGGGGTCTGACCTGGCAGCGAAGCAACTGGCTGGGGCATCCTCGCCGCAGAGCCGGCTGCGGTTCCAGGCTTCGTGGCCAAGTTCCAACTGCCCTGTCACGGCTCACTCACAGAGACTCAATGGCGATCTTGGTGACAACCATCGCCTGTATGTGTCAACTAGAGCTGGTAGCCGCAATGCCCGGCCCCCTGTCCCCTCACAGCGTCTTCAGCATCCATAAGCCTGAGAATTCCGTTCGAGCCTTGAGCTGAACAGCCATCACAAGCCAATGTCACCTGAAAGATCCAATAGCCTGTTGTCTCGATCGACTGTACGAACAGCGCTGAAGTGGCCGGATCTACGGTGTCTGCACTGCCTGGTAGAGGCGACTGTCGACGCGAGAGGCGATTGAGGATTTTTCATCCTGATTTCGCAGGTGGGATGGGTGGCCTGGGTTCGGTCGGGTGTGATCGGGCTGGTCGGCGGCCGTGATCGTTGGTCTTGATCGTCTGTCAGCGGGTGATCTCGGCGTTGGTCAGCGCCAGTAGTGCCACGAGCACTGATCCTCTCCGCGCTGAAGCAGCAGGTGAAGGCATACGGCCGAGTATTGGACCAGTCTCCCCCTGGGCGGTCACCCGGGTGTTTCGCCGAGCTGGCTGCGCCGGGCGATCAGGTAGGCGTGTTCCGCCTGGTTGTCGGTGAGCCGGGCTGCGGCGTCGAAGGCTTGCCGGGCCTCGCCGGTTCGCCCGAGGCGGGCGAGGAGGTCGCCGCGGATTGCGTGGAACAGGTGGAAGGCTCCGAGGTCCAGGTCGTCTACCAGCGGAAGTGCCGCCGCGGGGCCCTCGATCTCGGCGAGGGCGACAGCGCGGTTGAGTGTGACCATCGGACTGGGGTCGAGTTGTGCGAGTTGGTCGTAGAGCGCGAGGATCTGCCTCCAGTCGGTGACCGGGTCGGTGTGCACGGCGTTTATCGCGGCGAGCAGCTGGTAGCGGCCGGGCTGGTTTCGGCGCAGGCAGGTGCGGACGATCGCCCTGCCCTGGGCGATCAAGTCGGGGTCCCACCGGGAGCGGTCCTGGTCGGCGAGCCGCACCAGAGCGCCGTCGGCGTCGGTGCGCGCGGGGCGACGCGCCTCGGTCAGCAGCATCAGCGCGAGCAGTCCCGCGGCCTCCGGCTCGTCTGGCATCAGCTCGACCAGCAGACGGGCGAGTCGGATCGCTTCGATGCACAGTTCGCCGCGGGCGAGCTCTGCGCTGAAGGTGGCGACGTAGCCCTCGTTGAAGATCAGGTAGAGCACCGCGAGCACCGCGTCGAGGCGTTCAGGCAGGTCGGCCTCGTACGGCACCCGGTAGGGGATGTGCGCGTCGCGGATCTTCGCCTTCGCCCGCACAAGCCGCTGCGCCATCGTGGCTTCGGACACGAAGAAGGCATGGGCGGTCTCGGCCGTGGTGAGCCCGCCGAGCAGGCGCAGGGTGAGCGCCACTTGGGCGGGGCGAGCCAGGGCCGGGTGGCAGCAGGTGAACACGAGCCGCAGCCGGTCGTCCGGCACGGCGCCCTCCTCGACGGGTTCGGCCGCCGGGGCGCTGACGAGTGCCGCCTCGGCGTGCTTGTGCGCGCGCATGGTTTCGCGGCGCAGGTGGTCGACGGCCCGGTTGCGGGCGGTGGTGATGATCCAGCCGGCCGGGCTGGGCGGGGCGCCGTCGACCGGCCACTTGACCAGCGCGGTCGCGAAGGCGTCGGCGACCGCGTCCTCGGCCAGGTCGATGTCGCCGAGCCCGCGCACGAGTACGGAGACTGCTCTGCCGTACTCGGCGCGGAAGACGGCCGCGATCTCCTGCGGCGTCATCGGGGTGGGGCTCAAAAGGGTTCGACGTCCTGGAACGGGCGGACCTCGATCGGCAGCGTCGTGGCGGCTGCCGCCTTGCGGCCCCAGGAAAGCGCCGCGTCCAGATCGGGCGCGGTGATCACCCAGATGCCGCCGATGCACTCCTTACCCTCGACGTACGGACCATCGGTGATCATGCCGTCGGCCCGTACCACCGTGGCGGTTCCGGGCGCGTGCAGGCCGCCGGTGAACACCCACGAGCCGCTCTCGCGCAACTCCTCGTTCAGCCGGTGCAGGTCGGCGGTGATCCGGGCCAGGGTCTCGGCGTCGGGCGGTGCGCCGTCCGGCTGGTAGATCGAGAGCAGGTACTGCGGCACGGTCCCTCCCTTATCGGCGGGTGTAGCGGGCGATGATCACGCCCTTGGTGGTGGTGACGGAGTCGGTGAGCTCGAACTCGGTCAGCGGCGCGGGGCCCTCGAACAGGCGCGTGCCGCTGCCCAGGGTCAGCGGGTGGATCAGCAGCTGGTAGTGGTCGATCAGGCTGGCGGCGTGCAGGGCGCGGACCAGCGAGGCGCTGCCGATGATCGACAGGTCGTTGCCGGGCTGGGCCTTGAGGTCGGCCACCGTCTCGACGGCCTCCCCGCTCAGCAGGATCGAGTTCTGCCAGGCGTCGGCGTCCTTGAGGGTCCTGGACACAACGTACTTCGTGGCCGCGTTCATCTGCTTGGTGAACGGGTTGCCGTCGGTCGCGCCCGCCCACGCGCCGATGAAGTCCTGCCAGGTCCGCTGGCCGACGAGCATGTCGCTGGGCTTGGACATGCTCTTGCCCATCTCCTGGCCCATGACCTGGTCGTTGTACTGCCCGCCCCAGCCCCCGTGGGCGAATCCGCCGCGGGTGTCCTCATCCGGGCGGCCAAGGCCCTGGACAACTCCATCGAGGGTGACCGACATCGTCGCCGTGATCGACCGCATGACCTGCTCCTTGCATCTGCGGACCGCTCTTCCGCGGCCCGACTCATCCTCTACACGAACAGCCCCCGGTGAAATCGACCATTGCCATGCACCCAATTTCCCACCCGAGGCGCCTGAGGTTCGCCCGGCCTCTTGGAGGCGTTGAGGGGCTGGTCAGGGTGGGGTGATGACCGCCAGGGTTCGTTGGCGAGTGTTGGGCCGTTCGGTGGTTGTCCGTCGGTTGGTCGGTGGTCTGTCGAGGCCCCACCCCTCGCCCCGGCGCTTCCTCGGCGAGCGGGATCGTTCCGTCCGGGGCTCTCCTCGGCCGCTGGTGGTCGGGTTCCCCGGGGTCTTCGCGGCCGCTCCGGCCTGCGGGTGCCGATAAATCATCCGCCCAGGTCGCGCCCTTGATCGCCAATCTCCGGGCCGTGCCCGCCGATCGTGTCAGAGCCTTCACCTGCTCAGGGCATCGACGGCATCATGATCTGTCGTGCTGCTGCGTCTGGCCTATCTCGCTGCGACCAACACCCTCGCGCTCCTGCGCCTGCTGCCCAGGAGTGACCGGGACAAAGACGTCGAGATCCTTGCGCTGCGGCACCAACTGCTGGTCCTGCAGCGCCAGGTCGGCAAGCCCTGAGCACGGCATCCCACCCGCGCCCGGACGGCAGAGCACGACCTGGGCCGACTTCCTCCGCAGCCAGGCCGCCGCACTGCTCGCCTGCGATCTCTTCGAGACCCGCACCCTGACCGGGGCACGCCTGTACGTCTTCGCCGTCATCGAGCACTCCACGAGGCGCATCCGGACCCTGGGCGCAACGGCACACCCGACCGCGGAGTGGATCGTGCAGCTCGGCCGCAATCTCCTCATGGACCTGGAGGACGCGGGCAGCAGAGCCAAGTTCCTGCTCCGGGACCGAGACTCGAAGTTCACCGCCGCCTTCGACGCACTGCTGGCCGACGCCGGCCTGAAGGTCGTCACCACCGGCATCCAGATACCCCGAATGAACTCGCTCACGGAGCGCTGGACACAGACCTGCCAGCGCGAACTCCTCGACCACACCTTGACTGGAACCAGAGCCATCTCCTCCGCGCGCTCCAGGAGTTCGAAACCTTCTACAACGAGCACCGACCGCACCGAACGCTGAAGCAAGCCGCGCCCCTTCGCACACTGCCCGAACCGATCAACGTGCCAGCACACATCAGACACCTCGACGTCCGCCGCCGAAACCGACTCGACGGAACCCTTCACGAGTACCAACATGCGCTTGACCAGGCCGGATGATTAATCGGCACCCGCACAGCTCGATCGTCAGCGGGGGATCAACCAGCACTGTGTTCTTTTCCCCATAGATCAGCATGGTCGGCATCGGCGACCAGAAAAGCCGCTCTCCGTTAGGAATGGGATCCCGTGACGCTGGTAGGAGTCGACTAGGAAATGAAGACTTCGTACGCGACGCTGTCCTGACGGTAGGCCGCTGCGTCTCTAGTCAGTGACAGCCGCTGGGCATCGAACTCTCCGTGAAGGCAGGCGTGTGGGCGGACGTGTGGACGCTGGCTGACTACAACGATCAGCCAGAAATCAAGCCTTGCTCAGCGGGGCCGAGTTGAACGTCTCGCGGTACGCGCGGGGCGGTACTCCGATGTGGGCTTTGAACAGGGCCCGGAAGTTGGCCGGCGTGCCCAGGCCGCAGCGCCGTGCGACCGCTTCCACCGTCAGGTCGCTCGATTCCAGGAGTTCCCGTGCGAGGCCAAGCCTTGCGTCGAGTAGCCAACGCATGGGCGGTCGGCCGGTGTCGGCGTGAAAGCGGCGGATGAGGGTGCGACGCGACATCCCGGCCTGGCGCGCCAACTGGTCGACGGTGAGCGGCTGGTGCAGGTTGTGCAGGGCCCACTCGTACACTGGCGCCGGTCCGTCATCCGGGTCGGGGGGCACCGGCAGGTCTATGAACTGGGCCTGACCGCCCTTGCGGTGCGGCGCGGCGACCAGCAGACGTGCTCGCTGGTTCGCCAGTCGGGTGCCGTGATCGCGGCGGATGAGGTGCAGGCACAGGTCGAGGCCGGCGGTGACGCCGCCGGAGGTCAGCACTTGGCCTTCGTCGATGTACAGAGCCTCCGACTGCACCGTCACCTGTGGGTACTGCTTCGCTAGTGTTGCTGCGTACTGCCAGTGCGTGGTGGCCCGTCGCCCGTCGAGCAGGCCGGCGGCGGCAAGGGCAAACGCGCCCAAGCAGATGGACACCATGCGGCTGCCCCGAGCTGCCGCCTCCGCGAGCGCGGCGCTGACCGCGGCGGAGGGTGTGTCGGGCTCCAAGTACCCCGGGACTATCACAGTGCCTGCGCTAGCCAGGGCGTCCAACCCCTCGGCGACCGACAACACGGGGCCGCCATGCATCGCGACGAGCCCGGGCTGTTCCGCACACACCGCCAGCGTGTAGGGCCCATCCGGCCAGCTCCCGAAGACCTGCAACGGGATCCCGATGTCGAGTGCGAGGACGTTCTCGAGAGCCACCACGACCACGCGGTGCTTTCCGCCTGACATCTCACCTCCCACGCCGATGGCACGATCCTATCGCTACATGGCATGCATGCCACTGACTCCTTCGCCCGGATCGCGCTTACGGTCGCCTCATGACTGATGAAGACGTCGCCTGCCGCTGCCAGGCACCGTGATGGTGCACAGCGCCGGCGAAAACGCCTGACCGGACCTGCACCGCGAGACGTCATAGACGAGATCGTGGCCGCCCAGTCACCACCGTCCTCCCCTGGTGCACGGCAGAGGGCAGCTTCGTGCGATCCCGCCAGGCGCAACACGACCTCGCACCGCTACCGATAGGGGCAAACGCCATGAGTATCACGCTGGATACGGCCCAAGCCATGATCGAGAAGGCCCGCGCCCACACGGTGGCGATTGGCGTCGCGATGAACATCGCGGTCGTCGACGGCGGCGGACACCTGGTCGCGTTCGCCCGCATGGAGCGGGTCGATCCCCGGCTCGATTGAGATCGCGCTGACCAAAGCGAAGACCTCGGTCCTGTTCAACGGCCCGAGCGAGGACCTGTGGGAGTTCTGCAAGCCCGGCGGCCCGGCTCCCGCGACCGAGTACGCCAACGGCGGCCTGATCCCCCACGCGGGCGGCCTCCCCATGCACGACGACAGCGGCACTCTGATCGGGGCCATCGGCGTCTCGGGCGGCATGCCCGTCCAGGACGGCGAGGTCGCCCGCATCGCGCTCGGAAAGGAAGCACGATGAAGAAGATCCTGATCACCGGCGCCGGCAGCGGCCTGGGACGCGGCACCGCCATCGGCCTGGCCCGGGCCGGGCACCAAGTCATCGCCACCACGGAGATTTGGTCGCAGGTGACCGAACTGCGCAAACACATCGAGGAACTCAGCCTGCAGGACCGCGTCACGGTCGACAAGCTGGACGTCCTGGACGCCCGCGACATCGCGGCCGTCTCCGGCTGGGACTTCGACACCTTCGTCAGCAATGCCGCGATCGGTGACTGCGGGCCGCTGGCGGAGATTCCCGTCGAGCTGGTCCGGCGCACGTTCGAGACGAACGTCTTCGCGAACCTGGAACTCACCCAGCGGGTGATCCGCACCTGGGTGGACGCCGGCACGGCGGGCCGCGTCGTCATCGTCAGCTCGATGGGAGGCATGCTTACCGCGTTTGGCCTGGGGCCCTACTGCGCGACCAAGCACGCGCTCGAGGCGATCGCGGCGACCCTGCGCGACGAGCTCGCACCGACCGGCATCACCGTTCAGACCATCAACCCCGGGGCGTACCCGACCGGGTTCAACGACCGTATCGCGGACACGACCTTCCGCTGGCTGGACGACGCGGTCAACTTCAACCGGACCGAGGACGTGAGGGCCCGTTTCGCGGAAATCCTGGCCGACCAGTTCGAGCCGCAAGACATGATCGACAAGATGGTCGAGATCATCGGCACCGAGCAGGGAAAGTACCGGAACGTCTGGCCCCCGGCGACCGAGGAGCTCATCAAGGAGGTCCAGGAAGCAGCCTGGACCCGCAAGGTGTGATCCGGCGCCATCACCGGGCGTAGGCCACGCTCGTCACGCCGGCACTGCCGACCGGCGAGCCGTCGATCGACGTGCCGAACAAGTGGCCACGCAGATCTGCCTATTCGCCACCCGACTGCACGCACTCCGCTTCAGTCGCACAGTCCGAACGAAAGAGCCACACCATGACCACTGACGCACCCCTGCCCGTCTTCGAGCAGCTCCACCTCCCCGACACCGGCCTCACCCGGGACGCCTACACCTACGTGGCCAGGGCCACGCCAGACTTCATCTTCCATCACAGCGTGCGCAGCTACGTCTTCGCCCGAGCCCACGCCCAGAACCAGGGCTTGAACGCCAGTACCGACTACGACGACGAACTGCTGTTCCTCAGCTGCGTCCTGCACGACATCGGGGTGAGCGAGGAGGGCAACGGCGACCAGCGATTCGAAGTCGACGGCGCCGACACCGCAGCAGCCTTCCTCCGCGAACGCGGCGTCGAGGAACGGCGCATCGCCATCGCCTGGGACGCCATCGCCCTGCACACCTCGGACGGCATCGCCGGGCGGAAGGGCACAGAGGTGGCGCTGGCGCAGGCCGGCATCGGCACCGACATCCTCGGAATCCGGCGTGAGGAGCTTCCGCCCGGCCTCGCCGACGAAGTGCACGCCCTGCTCCCCCGCATGGACCTGGCCTACGCGCTCAGCGACGCAATCGTCACCCAGGCCAAGGCCAAGCCCCACAAGGCGTCCCCGATGACCTTCCCGGGCACCCTGCTCCGCCACCATCTGCCCTATGGCGCCCATCCCCACTGGTACGACCTGCTCGCTGCGGCAGGCTGGGGCGACAAGCCCGTCGGCGCCGCGGCCCGGCGCCGCGCCGAGACGCCCGAGCAGGTGGGAGCCATGTTCATGGAGTACCTGGAGGCGGGTGACATCCAGGGCCTGGTGTCGCTGTACGAGCCGAACGCCCACTTCGTCCCCAGCCCTGGAACCCACCTGGTAGGCATCGCGCCCATCCGGAAGGGCCTGCAAACGCTGATCGACACGGGCGCCTGCCTCAAGCTCGAACTGCGCGATATCCGACAGGTGGACGACGTCGCCCTGGTATCGAACACCGCCACCCTCACCGGCGTCGGCCCCGAGCCGGTCATCTCCACCACCACGGAGATCCTCCGACGCCAGCCTGACGGCGGCTGGGCCCACGTGGTGGACGACCCCTTCTTCAGCTAGAGCGTGGCTCTTGGATCGGCTGGTCATTTGATCGGTTGTGGTCTGTACGGCTGAGCCGAAGCAGCCCCCGCAACAGCTGAGTGGCGCAGTCGGCCACTCTCCTGAGTGAATTCACTCTGCTCATGATCGGCAGGGTGAGCCGAGAGCCGTAGCGGATCCCGAGAGCCGCCGGTCAGTGATCGCGGGTGCGTCTGGCGATTTCGGCGCCGTAGGCAGGGCCGAAGCCGCTGGCTTCGATGTCCCAGTTGTCAGCGGTGGACTGGCTGAAGCCCAGAAGTCTGCTGAAGACGTAGGCGGGCAGCTCGGAGGCGATGTCCATCAGCGAGGCGTTGCGGGCCGCGCGCGGTCGGATGCCGAGATTCTCGAGACGGCGTCCGAGGCTGTGCGCGCGGAAGGCGGCCCGGCGGGCGGGGGTCTTGTGGATCCAGCGCAGCATAGTGCGCGACGGCGGCTTGAGCAGCGCCAACCGGACGCCGTCGAGTTCGGGACGCAGGTGCCCCTGCGTACTGGTCAGGACCTCGCGCACACTGCGTTCGCGTGCGCAGGAGGGGCACAGTCCGTGGTGATAGAGCCGTTCCACGACACCGCACCGGTCACATGATCGTCGGGCACCGGGGTCCTTGGCCCAGCAGGTCTGGCACAGGGGACGGCCGTCGCCGGTGCGGCCTGCCGGTTTGAAGGTCTTACCGCAGCCGACGCAGGGCTTGGCCCTGACGCCGCATCCGCTGCAAAGTGGCTCGCCGCCGGCGGTCCGGTTGTTCACGCGCCGCAGCTGTCCGCACCGCACGCACACGGCTTGCTCGCGTGCTTTCGCGCAGCACGGCAGGCACCGGGGAGCCGTAGTGCGCGCGTGTGGGTGCCGGAAACGGTGTCACCCACGCTGACCTGCAAGTTCGGCGTTACGAGGTAGTCACAGGACAAGCGTCTGATGGCCAGCCTGGAGCATGATCTGGGGTCATGGCGATACGTCTGATCTACCGGATCGGCTGCCAGATCTTCCGGTGGCTTGCGCTGTTGGCTCGATCAGGTGCGGCGAAGGACATCGAGATCCTGATGCTTCGCCACCAGCTTGCTGTCGTACAACGCGCCCATGCGCGACCCCGGTTCGCCCGGAGCGATCAGGCCGTCATGGCAGCGCCGCTGCGATTGCTGTGCAAGAAGCACCGTGCGCAACTGACATTGCTGGTCACCCCGCGGACGATCTTGAGGTGGCACGCGCGACGGATCGCCCGGAAATGGACGTACCCGCATCGGAGTCCGGGCAACCACCGAAGCCGGAGGCATTGCGGAGGCTGGTCATCCGTCTGGCGCGCGAGAATCCCGGCTGGGGATATCGCCGGATTCAAGGCGAACTGATGGGCCTGGGGCGCAAGGTAGCTGCCTCCACCGTATGGGAGATCTTGAAGAAGGCCGGGATCGACCCCGCGCCCCAACGCTCGGACCGCTCCTGAACGACTTACCTATAGCCGCCCGGAGGGCGTCCTTGATGTCGTTCAAGGTGCTGTGAGTCCCGGTGATCTGTGTGGTGGAGGTGGTCCTCTACGACCGTCCATCACGCCGAACTCCGGGAGGGGCCACGCTTGTTCAGCGAGTCGTTTCGCCGATGACACGGCAGGAATCGTGGACGGTGCTCGGTGGCGACGATGCGCCGGTCTGGCCGATCGAGCGGTACTTGTCGTACCTGCCAGACATCGAGCGGTCGCCGAACACCGTCAAGGCGTACGCGCACGACCTGAAGGACTACTTCGCCTTCCTTGCTCAGCACGGCTTGGACTGGCGCGAGGTGCGGCTGGAGGATCTGGGCGAGTTCGTGGCCTGGCTGCGCCGTCCGCCGGGGACGCGTGACAGCAGTGTCGCGGTGTTGCCCTCGGTGGAGGCACACTGTTCGGAGGCGACGGTGAACCGGAAGCTCTCGTCGCTCTCCGCGTTCTATCAGCACGCCGCCCGGCACGGCGTCGACCTGGGCGAATTGCTGATCACCTGGCAGCCTGTGGGACTCTGTCGCCCGATTCGGCTGACCTGCCACAACCGGCTGGCTGCCGCCGGTGAACGTGCCGGTGGCGGAGATCGAACTGGCCCCGACCGCGAATTGGGCGACAACGTCCCACAGGGTTGCGACCGGCAAGATGTGTTCGTGCACCGCGACGACAATTCTCACGAGCTAGCCATAGCGCTCCGCGAAGCGGAATCACCTTCGTGGTCGGTAAGAGCCTCCGCCGGTCGACGACTTGCAGCTTGGGCTGATCAGGAAGTGGTCGGCCTAGCCCTCGAACGACTCCTGCTGGACCTGCATAACACCGCGGTCACACAGGAGACGGCGCGAGCCTTGTTGGGGCGGCGGGATCTCGTCGGTCTGCGCACGGTGCTCACGGCGATGTCGCGAGCCAAGGAGTGGTACACCGTGGATTGGCTGGACGGCGAGCTATTCGGCTACGAGAGCTGGATGGTCGCTGATGGCCGCATGGATCAATTTCGACAGCAGCTTGCAGCGCTCATGGTCGACGGGGATGCAGGCGTCCGTGATGAAGCTTTGCGGCGCTGGCCCCAATCTGGAACCGGCGAATCATCATAGGTTGCGTGCAGGTGCCGCCGCGATGGCGGCTGCGGGGAGCATTGGGCGGCAGTGACCGGCAAATCGCAATCAGATGTCACGGCCGCCGAGCGCAGTCCCGGAGTCGAGGGCGGACACCGCGCCGTCCGGTCCGGTCCAACGACAATAGGCCGTAGCGGCCAGGTGAATCGGTTGGCGACGCCATCACGGACCAGGAGGACCCCACCGCCGACTTCTCCCACGAACGGATCAAACGCCGACCAATCCTCGGAGGCCTCATCAACGAGTACGAGCGAGCAGCGTAGAGACCCAGGTCATCGCAGGTGGCCGCGTTCTGGAACCCCACAGGCCAAGCGCAGGACCAGGGCGCGGACGGAGCGGACGGTGGGCGGGCGTCCGCGCCGTTTCGGTGCACAGGTTGCCGCGTGGCGTCGCTTGAGCAGGTCGCGATGCCAGCGCAAGATCGTGTCCGGGCGTACCAGCAGCAGGAGGTTCGGCAGCCTGTCGCTCGGGGGGTGGTGGAGCAGACCGGCGAGAACTGCCCGGTCGGTGTCGGTGAACGCGGGCTTGCCGACCTCACGTTGCAGGACCAGCAGCTGGTGCCGCAACGCCAGAATCTCCATCTCTTTCTCCCGATCGCTCATTGGCAGCAGGCGCAGGAGCGTGAAGGTGTTCGTGACCGCGAGGTAGGCCAGGCGCAGGAGCACGACAGGTCATGATGCCGCCCGCGCCCCGTCTACGTGAAGACCGCGGGCCAAGCAGCGGGCACAGCCAGCAATCGGTGATCAAGGCCGTCACCTGGGCGGATGATTTATCGGCACCCGCAATGGGCATCACGACGTCGGTGGAAGCGGTGGGGTGGACGGTCGCGGAGTTCGCCCGCAGGGCGGAGACCACGACTGACACGGTGTGGTATTACGAGCGAGCCCGATTGCTGCCGCCCGCTCCCCGCGGCCGGTCGGGGTATCGACGGTTCGGTGAGGCTGCTCTGGATCGGCTGCGGTTCATCCAGGGGGCTCAGCGTCTGGGGCTGAAACTGCGGGAGATCCGGGGTCTGCTCGCGGTCCGTGACACGGGTGTGTGTCCGTGTGAGCCGACCGAGGACCTGCTGCAGCGGCATCTGGCGGAGCGCGATGCCGAGATGGCCCGTCTGGCCGCGCTGCGTGTTGAGTTGGTGGGCATGCTCGGGCAGATCCCCGGCCCGAACTGTCCGGATCCAACGCCCGGGACGTGGTGCCCGCCGGTGACCGCTGACGGCCGGGGGAGGTGAGAACGATGGAGGACACCATGCGGTTCTGCGAGTGCTGCGACGACCCGAACTGCTCGGGCGAGTGCTGCGACGACTGCTGTTGAGTGGTTTCGCGGGCCCGTCCCTGGACGGCCCCGCGATGGGTGATTGAGTGTGACTTTGAGAGATGCTTGGAACCGAGACGACACGATGAGCTGCGCCTCCGGGATTGCTTTGAGAGCGGCAGGTGGCGCCGCGGTGGAGAGATTCTCGGCACCTGCGGACATTGGGCGCCGTAACTGGAACCAACTCCGGAGACTCGTCGGGGTGGGCGCCGTCTGGGGGCGGACCTGGGTGCATGAGCCCGGTAGCTATCGATTCGTCGCCGCTGTTCTCCGACCGATGTGGCTGTGACGCGCTGCTCATCCCGGTCGCCCTCGCTGAGGGGCGGAGGAGGCTGGACCTGCCACCCATGGGCCTCCTGGTGGGGCGTGTCGCGGAAGGCTGGCCACACGGAGATTCGGCTGCCTGGCGCGGGACTTGCCTGGTGCCCCGGCGGCCAGCGCCTCGTAAATGCCGGGGCCGGAGATCGTTGAGCAAGGGTCTCCCGAGTTGCACGAAGGATGCACCTATGAGGGCATAAAGATAGGTTTCACCCCAATGGACCCGTTTCGGCGGGCCAGTCCGAACCCACGTCGAGAGAGTAGGCCTCTCCATGGTGGATCTCCCCAACCCCCCGACCCCCGTCCTCGAACCCGCGGCTCAAGAACTGGCCGACGCCACCTCCGGGCACCCCCAAATCCACGAGGTACCGCCAGCCCAGGGTCGCGACATCCTTGCCGGCCTTCAAACGGGAGAAGGTGTAGCCAAACCGGACATCGACCAGCAATGGGTGACGGTCGATGCCGGCGAGTACGGCCAGGTCCGTACACGCATCATCAGGCCAGCCGGAGCCAGCGGCACGCTCCCCGTGGTGCTGTACATCCACGGTGCCGGCTGGGTGCTGGGCGACGAGAACACCCATGACCGCCTGGTGCGCGAACTCGCCACCGGCGCCGGTGTGGCATGCGTCTTCCCGGTCTACGACCGGGCTCCCGAATCCAAGTATCCGACGCAGATCGAACAGAACTACGCGGTCGGAAAATGGATCGCCCAGAACGGCGAGGAGTACGGCCTTGACGCCTCTCGTCTGGCAGTCTGCGGCGACTCTGTGGGCGGCGACATGGCGGCCGTGTTCGCTCTGATGGCAAAAGAGCGCGGCGATGTACAGATCAAGCGCCAGATCCTGCTCTACCCCGTCACCGACGCCAACTTCGACACACCCTCCTACCTGCAGTTTCAGGACGGCTACTACCTGACGCGCGCAGGCATGATGTGGTTCTGGGACCAGTACGCGCCCGACCTCAGCCAGCGGCAGGACCCCTGGGTAGCACCACTTCACGCCAGCCTGGACCAGCTCAGAGACCTGCCACCCACCCTCGTCATCACCGACGAAGCCGATGTCCTCCGGGACGAGGGAGAGGCCTACGCAGCACGCATGCGCGAAGCAGGCGTCGACGTCACCGCGGTGCGCGTCGAGGGGATGCTGCACGATTTCCTGATGCTCGACAGCCTCCGAGACTGCAAGGCCACCAACGTGGCACGCCACCTCGCCGTAGACGCCCTGCAAGAGCTTGTATCGGCTTGACGGACACCACCAACCCGACCTAGAAGATCACTGAAAATCTTTGAGTTCTGGCCTCGCGTTTACTGACGTGGGGCCAGACTGCTGTACCTGCAGGGGCATTGGGGTGGGGAGAGTGTCGGCGAGGACGTGTGGGAGACGTGTCGGGGGTTGATCCCGGCGGGGAGTGTGTTCGCGTTCCTGGCCGAGCACCGCGAGACGCTGTTCCCGGGGTCGATGTTCGCGGACATGTACCCCTCCACGAACGGGCGGCCGTCCATGCCGCCGCAGGTCCTGGCCTCAACAATGGTGCTGCAGAGCTTGTACGTGCTCTCGGACTTCGAGACCGTGCAGGAGCTGCGGTGTGATCTGCGCTGGAAGGCGGCGTGCGGGCTGGGGTTGCACGACGCCGCGTTCGATCCCTCGCTGTTGACCTACTTCCGTCGCCGTTTCCAGCGCTCGGCGGATCCGAACTGGTTGTTCGCCAAGGTCAGGGAGGCCGTCGCGGCCACGGGTGTCCTCACCGGGCGGCAGCGGCGTGCTTTGGACTCCACTGTGCTGGACGATGCGGTCGCCACCCAAGTCACCATCACTCAGCTGGTCGCCGCGATCCGCCGGGTCATCCGCGAGATTCCCGACGCCGAGGAGGTAGCCGCCGCATGGTGTACCGCCCACGACTACGCCGACCCCGGCAAACCCAAGATCGCGTGGAACGACGAGCAGGCCCGGGCCACTTTGGTCGATGGAACCCTGCCCTTGCCGATAACCCCGTCCGCCCAGGTCACGCGGCGTGTTCGTACTCGTGGAGGATGCCCCCGAGGCGATCGCATCGTCGTATGTCGAGGCGGGCTATCTTGTCCGGATCAGCGATCGGCACGGGTAATGGGCATAGTGGGCGGGCGTTCGCAATGCCCTGGTGCGGGCGGTGCCCGTTGTAGAAATCTCTCGCTCATCAACAAGTACCTCGGCGACCAGTGGTCGATCGGCGACTGGCGGGGCCTGAAAGAGGCGATGGCCTGCGAACTGCCGCCGGTACTGGCCAGTGGCCTGGCGCAGATGGGTGACTTCATGGGCGGGGACGAACCACCCCAGACCTGGAAGGAGTACGACCCCGAGTGGGCCCGCGCCTTTGCCAGCGGCTCGGCCGGCGCCTCCTGCGACCGCGCCCGCATGCTCGCGTCAGTGAAGGTCCCGGTCTTGTTCTCCCATCACTTCTGGAAGGTCGACGAGGAGACGTGCCGGCTGCAAGGGGCCATCTCGGACCTCCAGGTACGGCACATGCGCGAACTCATCACCCAGGCCGGGCAGCGGTTCGACTACAAGTCGTTCCCGAAGGCAGGTCACGTCATGCACCAGAGCGACCCGCAGACCTACGTCGCGGTCCTGCGCGACTGGATCTCCTCACTCGACGCCCGCACCGGAACCGGTGTCGCGGGACATTGAGGATGCGCACGAGAGCGCGGCCTGGTGCCTCGGTAGCCGCCGTCTGCGACCACCGTCGTCCCGCTGTGATCGGCTCCAGTGCATCTCAGGCCGGATTGCTTGCGGTCCGTTGGGAAGCGGTCAGCCGGCGACGGGAGTCTCAGGCTGCATCTCGAAGGAGTGCTGGATGGCCTGATGCCGGGTACCGAGGCCATCCGTGACCTTGCGCTCCCAGGGAACCTGCTGGAGGCGCTTGGTCTCTTCGAGCATCGACGTGGGCTCCAGATTGCGGAAACTGTCGACCTCTCCGGCAGCGACGGACGTCAACGTCGCATAGACCGCTTCAGGATCGAACTGCGCTCGGGGGAAGGCGAGCTTGGAGTAGTCAAAAAGCCGCTGAGACGGGTCGTCCTCCCAGCTCTCCCAGGTCTGGAACATCCGATCGTTGAAGCCGGTCAGGAATGGCCCCGGGTTGACCGTGGCGACTTCGATGTTGTGCTCCTGCAGCTCGTAGGCCATGGTTTCGGCGATTGCCTCGACCGCGTGCTTGGACGCGGAGTAGATGCCGGTGAAGGGGTTGACGTTCAGGCCCTCTCGGGATGAGACCCAAACGATTCTTCCGGCGCCGCGCTTGACCATCTGCTTGGCGATCCCCTGAGTGAGGAGCAGCGGTCCGGTGACGTTGACCTCGAACTGGTGCCGGATGTTCGGTGCGGGAATGTCAACTGTTGAGCCACCTTCGCCGACTCCTGCGTTGTTCACGAGGATCTCCACACCCCAGTTGAGAGCTTTGCGACGATCACCGTCGTTGGTGACATCGAGCTTCTCGACCTGCAGGCTTACCCCTCGCTCGGCCGCCTGCCGCTTCAACGTCTGGACCTGGGCGTAGATCTCCACCGCGGCGATCACGGCGAAACCCTTTTCCGCCAAGCGCATGGCGACTTCATACCCGAAGCCGGTACCCGCTCCTGTGATGAGGACCTTCTTGAGCGCCGCACTCGCCATGTTGATTCGCTTCCTTTCGTATTGCTGGTTCCAGCGGTCATTGAGGCCCTGGCCGTCGAGTGAGCTCGACGTGGAGCGGACTGAGGCATGCTGGCACGCTATCCGTCATATGTGAGCACGCCTTCTCTCAAAGGCCGCACGCTGGGCCACTGAACTCGAAGATGCTGAGACCACGACCGATCGAGCCGCTCGGCCACGTATTCCTGCAGGTTGTCCCGGATCTCGTCCGCATCCCACCGGGCCCGGTTCAGCAGGTTCTGCAAGTCGGCCGGGAGGTCGGTGGCCGACATACTCCGCGAGCTGCCAGCCGTCATCCCTGCCGACAGGGCCCGCGGCGTAGAACCGCAGCCCGCGGCTGTGTCAGGCCATGCCTGTTCGCCTACTGGTGACCGGAGTCGCGGGCCGCGCTCACGATGAGATCCGTGACCGCCTGGGGGTGGGAGACCAGGGACACGTGCGAGGAGTTGATCTCCACCGTCTTGCGCGCGTGTGCGCGCTTGGCCTCGTACCGCTCAAGGCTCGGGTCTATGGCCCGGTCCTGCCTGCCGACGAGCACGTAGACCGGCTTGTCCCGCCAAGCCGTTGCGGTGAGCTTGTCGGTGAACGCCGACTGCGCGATCGGGCGCTGCGTCGACGCCATGATGGACGCCTGCTGCTGCGGGATGTCCTGGGCGAAGGTCGCGTGGAGCTTGGCGGCCTGGATGTACACGTCCGTGTTGGTGGTGCCGTCGCCGTTGCGGAACGGCACTTGCTTGAACGCCTTGGTGATTGGGGCGGCCGGGAACTTGCCGGAGAGGCTGGCGAACGACTCACCCTTGTCCGGCATGATCGCGTTGATGTACACCAGTGCCTTGACGTTGTCGAGCCCGGCGGCCGCCTGCGAGATCACCTCGCCGCCGTAGGAGTGTCCGACGAGGACGATCGGCCCCTTGATGGTCTTCAGGAGGCCGTTCAGGTACGCAGAGTCCTGGGGTATGCCGCGCAGCGTGTTGGGCGGGGCGATGACCTGGTAGCCGTCCTGCTGCAGGCGCTGCACCACTCCGTTCCAGCTGGACCCGTCGGCGAATGCTCCGTGTACGAGCACCACGGTCGGCTTCTGGCCCCCCGGGGCCCTGCCGAGGTCGTCTGCGGCGTGAGCCGGCACCACGGTCAGGGCGGAGAGCACCGCCACTCCGAGGGCCGGTCTGCCCTTGCCTGATTTCAAGATCCTGGAGGCGTTCATGTGCTTCCACTTCCTCGGCGTACAAGGTGAACTCGGCCTTTTCGGCGACTGAGAACAGTAAGGATCGTGCGGGAGGCGTCGGCCATAGCCGCCGCGATTGCCGTATACGGTCGGCTACGCGAACCCGGACGGGAGCCTCCGGCGCGGAAAGCGGAGAGCCGACGTTGGGGGCTTTTTCGCGGTCGGTTTCCCGCACATCGGGCACGGCACCGGCTCCTCCCGGGTCGCTTTCGCTGGCAAGCGGAAGGCGGCTCGCGCCGTGTAACGGGGGAAGGAAAATGGGCTCTGTCGTCGGTCACCGCGGCCGCCGCTTTGGATATCGCCATGTTCGCGTGTCTGCGCTTGCCGCGCATCCGGTGCCGTGCTGGGTGATCGGCAGCAGGTGTGGTGGCCGCGTGGCGGGTCGTCGCTGTTGGACGGCGAGGTTCTGGCTGACCTGGAAGGTATGGCTCCCGATGGTGAGCGCGCCGCTTCGCGGGGCGGGCAAGGGTGCAAATGGGTGAATTGCAGGTCTTATCAGACGGTCTTAGCGTGGATTCATGGCTGTTGCAACGACGAGTCCTGTGACAGGTGAGGTCCTCAGGAGGTTCGACGAACTGACTCCGGAGGGACTGGAGGACAAGGCTCGCCCGGGCGACGGCAGCGGCCGCTTCGTACCGGCTGACGGGCGTCGAGGAGCGGGCGGGATGGCTGCAGCATGCGGCCGAACGTCTGGAGAAGGAGATCGAGCGACGCTGACGGGCAGTGAACCGGCGGGGCGGTCGGTGGCCGCCATCGCCGGCGACGAGATCAAGAGGGTGGTCCTCGAACTCGGCGGCTCCGACCCGTTCATCGTCATGCCCTCCACCAACCTGGAGCGGGCCACCGATGTCGCGGTAAAGGCGCGGTGCCTGAACAACGGGCAGTCCTGCATCAACGGCAAGCGGTTCTTCGTCCGCCAGGACATCGGTGACGCGTTCATCGAGATGTTCGTGGCGAAGATGGGCGCGCTGGTGATGGGCGACCCGATGGACGAGGGCACCGATATCGGTCCGCTCGCCGCCGAGTCCGGCCGGCGGGATGTGGAGTCCTACGTCGACGACGCCGTCGGCAAGGGCGCGACGGTGCTGCTGGGTGGCGAACGCCCGGACGGGCCCGGCTGGTTCTACCCGCCCACCGTGCTGACCGGCATCACGCCGGAGATGCGGATGTACCACGAGGAGGTCTTCGGCCCCGTGGCGCAGGTGTGGACGGTTCCCTCCCTGGAGGAGGCCCTGCGGGAAGCCAACGGGCATCCCTACGGCCTCGGGTCGAACCTGTGGAGCGAGGACGAGGCCGAACGCGAACTCTTCGTCCGCGACGTGCAGTCGGGCATGGCCTTCATCAACGGCAACACGACCAGCTACCCCGAGATCCCCTTCGGTGACGTCAAACGCAGCGGCTACGGACGCGAGCTGTCCGACCTCGGCATGCGGGAATTCATGAACGCCAAGACCGTCTGGATCGGCCAGGACGCCTGAACCCCCCGGTACCGGGCGGCAGTCGACACCACTGGCATGCGCGCTGGCCGTCGCGAGAGGCGAGGGAGGAACGATGACCCGTGCCGGCATCGCCGCCGCGCGCTCGAGCACGGCGCAACTGGCGGAGATCATTCCCCAGGTGGACGACGAGCAATGGGACCTGCCGTCTGCGTGCGAGGGCTGGCGCGTGATCGACGTGGTGGCCCACCCTGCGGCCCTCGCCTCCGAGGCGGTGGACCCGCCACCGCCCGACCCCTCACTGCCGAAGAACCGCGAGCGTTACCACGACCTTCGCGTCGACGAACGCCGTGGCTGGAGCCATGCCGAAGTCCTCGACGAGTGGCGGCGCAGCACCCCTCGGCAGCTGGACCTCCTGGAAGCGGCCCAGGAACCGCCCGGGGCCGACGAGGCCGTCGAGGTGCCCGGGCTCGGGACGTATCCGCGCCACCTCCTGGCGAACACCATGGCGTTCAATGTCTTCTGCCACCTGCGCAACGACATGCTCGCTCCGGACGGCCCGCTCCCGTTCACCCTGCCGGAACCGACCGACGGCCTGGTCGCCCCCGCCGTCGACTTCATGCTCGCCGGCCTCCCCCAGATGCAGGGGCCCGAACTCACCGCCACCGTCCGCAGGCCTCTCGTCCTCGACCTGACCGGGCCGGGCGCCACCACCGTCACCATCCTCCCCGCGACCGGGCCGGACGGGCTTGCGGGTCCTCGGGGGCGGGTGCTGGGTCATGGTGCCGAGGGCACGGCCGGGCGGTGGCGAGAGAGAGCAGGCGGTGATCCACCGCTTGGCGTCGGCCAGAAAGGCGCCGAAGGTTGTGGTGGAGCGGTGCCGAATGGTGGAGCTGAGCTGGGACGGCTGGCTGGTCCCGCAGATCGCCGACGAGCTGCGGTGCAGTCAAAAGACGGTGCATCGCTGGCCGCACCGCTTCAACAGGTTGGGTCTGAAGGGCCTGGAGGATCTGGGCGGGCGGGGCCGTACGCGAAGGACCACCGAGGCCGAACGTTCCCGGATCATTGGGCTGGTCAAACAGCTTCCGCCTGGCCGGCTCGAGGCCCAGTCGTCGAATGAGATGTGGGCGCCGGACGAGACAGGTCCGGCGGAGTGGACCCTGGACGTACTGGCCGCCGCCGCTCAGGAGTTGGGCATCCAGGTGGGCCGTTCCCAAGTACGCAGGATCTTGCTGGCCGAAGGTGTGCGTTGGCGCCGTACCCGGCCTGAGCCCGGTCAAGGGACCCCGGTTTCGAGGGTAAAGGACGCGGATCGTCGAGCTCTACACCAGCCCGCCCGACGGTGCGACGGTGGTCTGCGCCGACGAGCTCGGATCGGTGATCCCACGCGCCTTCCCGCCGGCACCGGGCTGGTCACCGGACGGACACCGCATCAAGAACGAGATCGATTACTCCCGCGGCCCGGAGAAGACGTGGGTCTACGGAGCCCTCCGACCTCGTGACGGGCAGGAGATCACGATGACCGCCCCGTCCCGCAACAGCGCCTACTACCAGCAGTGCCTCGAGCTGGTCGAGGACGCCAACCCGCACGGGACATCTACGTGATCACTGACAACCTGTCCTCGCACAACAGCCTGTCCACCAGAACCTGGCTCGAAGACCACCCACGCATCCAGCACGTCTTCATCCCGGTCGGAGCCTGCTGGCTCAACCACCAAGAGGGCTGGTGGCGCATCTTCCGCAAGACCGCCCTGGCAGGCCGCTCCTTTGGCGACCGCGATCACATCACCCACCGCGACCCGCGTCGCCACCAACCAGCTCAACGCCCGCGCCCGAACCTGGATCTGGGGCAGACCCGCACCACCCACAAGACGCTTACGCAACCGCTATGTGTACATCCTTTGAGGAATCCAGCACTAAGTACCTCGGTCTCAGGAAGAGCTCATGGACTCGGCTGGATAACAGTGCTTCGTGTCGAGAGCCGGGTGGCCGCCGCACGCGGAAGGCTCCGGCGGGATCGCTACAGGCACGCTCACTTGAGGATCTCCAGTAGCCGGTCCGCCAGGACCCCGGACGAGTGCGGGTTCTGCCCGGTGATGAGGTTGCGGTCCTCCACCATGTACGGCTCCCAGATCGGGCCGCGGCTGAAGTCGACGCCGACCTTCTCCTTCAGCTCGGTCTCCAGCAGCCACGGTGCCCTGGAGGCCAATCCGACCGCCTCCTCTTCCTCATCGGTGAAGCAAGTGACCCGGTAGCCCTTGAAGGGCGACTCGCCGTGGATCCTGGTGGCCAGCATCGCGGAGGGACCGTGGCACACGATCGCAAGTGGCTTGCCCGAGGCGAGCTGCGCCGTCAGCAGCCGGCCCACGTCGGCGTCGAACGCCAAGTCCGCCATCGGGCCGTGCCCGCCGGGCAGGTACACCGCGTCGTAGTCCTCCAGGCGGACGTCGGACAGCTTGAGGGGCCGCCGCATTGCCTCCGCGGACCGGATGATGGCCTCCAGCTCGAGGGAGCCCTCCTCGCCGCCCGCCATCGAGGGGCGCAGGCTCATCATGTCGACGTTCGGGGTCACGCCGCCGGGTGTCGCGACCACGACATCGTGGCCGGCCTCCGTGATCTTCTTGTACGGCATCGCGAATTCTTCGGCCCAGTAGCCCGTCGCGTACCTGGTGCCGTCCTTGAGCACCCAGTACGTCGCCCCACTCACGATGAAGAGCACTTTCGCCATCACACTCCGCCTCCTCGTCCCCGCCTGACTCGTATGCGAAATTCGACTGATTTCCAGCGTAGGCACACACATGACCAGACGCATACGAACAGCTTCTCCATCACCCCATCCGCAGTGCCTTTAGTCCGGCAATGCAGGACGCAATCCATGCCCGCCCACCCTGTTGCGCCCGCGAGTTGTCGGCGGCGGAGATGGTGGCGGATGCGAACTCCGAACACTGCGTTTCTGAGGAGGGTCAGGCGACATGACCGACGCAGGCAGCGTCAACGTGCAGACCTCCCAGAGGTCGTACGGCAACTGAGGTTTTCTCAGTGAAATGACCTCCGCGGGCTGGTGGAGTCCTGGTCGTGTCCCGCTGGGTGGTGTAGGCCGTGAACATCACTGCGGGGGATCCGGTACAGCACGCACTGGCGCAGCGGCCCTTCCGGCACGCTCGGATCCTCGAAGTCGTCGACCGGGTCTCGGATCATGCCGATCCGGCGCATCACTGCCTGGGAACGAAGGTTGTTGACGGTTGTCGACGCAATGACCTCCGGCAGCCCGAGTGCCTCGAAGCCGAAGGCCAGGCAGGCCAGGGCGGCCTCGGTGGCGTAACCGTGACCCCACGCCGAACGCATCAACCTCCACCCGATATCCACCCCCGCGAACGGCATGTCCTCGCCCACCTCGTCCAAGCCGGCGCGGCCGATGAACTCACCGGTCTCCCGTGCTTCCAGCGCCCACCACCCAAAACCTCGCTCGTCGAACACGGCCTGCATGGATGCCACCGCGGCATCGCTTTGCTCCCGCGTCAGCAGGTCCCCCAGGTGTTCTCGGACTTCGGGATCGGCGTTCATCGCCGCCCACGGTTCGAGGTCGGACTCTCGCCACCGGCGGAGCAGGAGACGATCGGTACGCAGTTCGGGCATGCCGCCGAGGTAACGCGAAAACGATCAGGGTGTCGATCGGTTATATCGAGCCCTACGATGCTCGCCAATGCCAGACCCACTGCGTAGATCCTCACGGCCGACACCACCTGGCGGGGCACGATCGGAGTCCAAGTCCACTGAATCGGCGCGAAGTTGCGGGCGCCCCTGGCCGCGGACAGCCGTGAAGCCCCTGGTAGGACAGGTCTGCCAAGATCATGTCCGCAACTACCAGAGGCTTCACGTTGGTCACCTATGTTGCCAGGCTCGACGTCCCGCGCCATGTGGTGAAGCATCTCGCCTGGCTGCTGGCCGCGCACCGGCGCCGGACCGGCACCCCGAAGGGCTCCCGGGCGCTCGGTCCGTTCCCGCATCCACGCCCTGCCCGCGCTCTACAAGGCGGCGGCCGACGGCCTGCCGACGCTGGCGGACAAGGGCTACATCGGCGCGGGAATCGGCATCCGCATCCCAGTCCGCCGCCCAAAGGGCAAGTCAGAACAGGCACTTCACGTCGATACGCGCATGTTCAACACCCTGCTGCGGCACGTACGGGCTCTCGGCGAGCGCACAGCCGCCGAGCTCAAGCAGCGGTGGCGCACCCTCCAGCACGTCACGCTCAGCCCCAGCAGGATCGGCGACATCGCCCGCGCCGCTCTCGTCCTCAACGGAATATGGAAGTGATCACCGTTGAGAAAACCTCACTGTCCGCTCAGAGGTCACCGACCGAATGCTCATCTTCGGCCAACGCCACCTGCGCACCGTACTGGACGAATAGGCCCGGCATTACAACGGACGAAGGCCCCACCGCGGACGACAACTCCGGCCGCCCCGGCCCGATCACCCCATCGCAGACCACTCCCGCAGGAGAATCAAACGCCACCCCGTCCTCGGAGGACTCATCAACGAGTACGAACCGGCAGCGTAGATCCCCAGGTCAGCGCTGCAGCCCTGTTCTGGCACCCGACAGGTCATCGGGACACGTCTAGCCTCCAGGCCGCGCAGTTCGAACGGCGAGAAACTGCTCCCAGAGACCTTCCGCTCGACGGTGACGACGGCTGGCGGGGGCGGCAGTTGCGTGGCGGTAAGGCGGGCGCCGAGAAGCGCGGCGGTCCGTGTGGCGTCAGCCGATCTGCAGGGTGCCCGGCCTGGCGGCCAGTGCGATCCCCAGGCCGAGCACGGATCCCACGTCGATCCCGACACCGTGGTTGTTGTGGATCGCGCACAGGAGCAGCCCAGCCGCCGGGAACAGGAGGGCCCACCACCGCAGTCCCTGTGGCGCGGTGGGGAGTTCCCCCGTCCAGCGGGCGCAGATGACCGCCAGCGCACCCACTAGGCCGCAGATCGCCAGCGAGCAGCCGCCGCCGTGCGGCGACCAGCTCGCCAGGCTGACGTACTGCGCGGCCAGCCCGCTGGCGAAGTAGACCGCCAGCCAGCGCCACGGGCCCAGCACCCGATTGGCGACCGTGCCGACCGCCAGCAGGGAGGGCAGGTTGATCGCGATCTGGACGGCCCCGGAGGACTGAACGAAGAGTGCGGTGAACACACGCCACCACTGACCGTCCGCGAGCGCACCAGGCCGGCGCATCAGGTGGTCGGCCAGCCCCGGGACGGCGTACTGCAACACCACCATCACCACAGTGACCACCAGCACCATCGACGTCACCGGTGGCCGCCGCGCCCAGCACACCCGCACCAGCGACGCCGGGCAGCGCTGCCCACCATCCGCCGGCTCGAGCGCGATCATTGCCTTCATCCCCACACTGATGACCACTGCCGCACTCGCATACAGCTCCATCACGTGCTGGTTCATCGTCCTGGCTTCCCCGTAATTCCGGCCCTCCTGACCGCGGGACCATCCTGGTCGGGAAGCTTCGCGCCCAGGCAGTGAGGACAAACACGGATTCACCATGACGTCTGTCAAGGTGCCGGCACTGAGCCTCTGCGGTGGCCGCCCCGGTCCCTGATTTTCGCGCCGCCCATGCGGCGCACGGCCGAGCGCCTCGACCTCGGTCGGCTCGGCCTTCAGCTACCGGACGCCGGACGCCGTGACGTTTGCTCAGCGGCGATGGCGGACCGGAGTGACTTGTCGCCTTTGGCCGCGGCAAGTGGTCCGGTGCCCAGGACTTGGGGCGACGCACAGTGCAGTGTTGGCTGCCACGCCGCGGCGGGTACGTGGCTGCGCGGCGTCAGCGGTTGCACGGTGTCGAGGTCCCACATGCTGATGAGCCCGGCCCACAGGTGAGGTCTCGCGGTGGCGTTGAAGCTACCCGTCGGCGGCAAGGCGGTCGAGCCATTCGCTGAGGAGGTGCTGCTCCGCGCTGCTCAGCGTTGTCTGCTCGGGCAGTACGGCACGCAGGGCTCGGGCCGCGCCGGCGGGGCCCCCGTCTTGCACGGCGGGCTCCTCGTTGGTGACGGCGGCGACCATCGACTCGCGCATGGCGGTCAGCAGGGCCGGGTCGCGTTGGTCGTCGGGCTGAGACAGCCAGGTGAGCACGGCGCCGCGCGCCGTCGCGTGGATGAGGGAGGCCGCGAGCTGCTCATCGACACGGAGCCAACCGCCGGCGGCGAGGCGGCGGATGCGCCCCAGCAGGATCTGCATGCCGGCCTGGAACGCGGCCGACGTCGTGCCTCGTCTGGGCTCGCCGTACATCAGCGCGTACAGCGCGGGGTTGGCGAGTCCGAACTCGACGGCGAGGTCCCAGCCCGCACGCAGGTCCTCGATCGGGTCGCGCGGATCGGGGTCGACGTGCTTGGCCGCAAGGAACGTGGCGTAGCCGTGCTCGGCCACCGCATTGAGCAGCCCGTCCATGTCGCCAAAGTGACGGTAGATCGCCGGGGGTTGTACTCCGGCCGCCGCCGCGACCGCGCGGGTGGTGACCGCGTCGCGGCCCTCGCGTGCGAGGAGGTCCGCAGCGGCCTCGATCACGCGTTGGCGGGTGAGCTCGCGCCCTCCGACCGCGCCCTCCGACGCGGCGGCAGCGGTGGCGTTGTCCCCTGTCCCTATAGGCATGAATCAATGATACGACCACTACTGGATCGCCGATAGTATCGGTGATAACGTTCAAGCGCTTCCACTGGAACGTCAAGGTGGAATGCGATGTGATCACGCGGCTTAAGTCGGCGGGCGGCTTGGACGGCGGATCGTCCAACGGCTGCTGACCCGCGTGCCGGTCGACCCGCTTGCGTCTTTCCGTGAACTGCCAGGAGCGGGAAAAGGAGTATGAAATGCCAGAGAAAGTCCGAATCGTAGCTCTCGAGGAACACGTCGCTCTGCCGGTACTGCTCGATGCCTGGGCCCGGGCGGGGGTGCCGCAGATCCCACAACTAGGCTACAGCGACGAGCCGTTCGCGCAGCGGCTGCGGGACGTCGGCGATCGGCGCCTGGCCGACATGGACGATCAGGGCGTGGACGTCGCGGTGCTGTCCCTGGCCTCACCGGGCGTGCAGAACCTTGCGGCGGCGGACGCCGTGAGCGTCGCGCGCGAGGCGAACGACGCGCTCGCTGAGATCGTCGCCGGCAACCCGGAGCGGTTCCAGGCGCTCGCGGCCATTCCGACACCGGCACCCGAAGCCGCCGCCCAGGAACTGGAACGCGCGGTCACGCAGCTCGGCTTCCGCGGCGCGATGCTGTACGGGCGCACGGGGGACAGGCTGGCCGATGCACCGGAGTTCGACGACCTCTACGCAGCCGCCGAGCGACTCCGGGTGCCCCTGCATTTCCACCCGCAGACCCCAGTGCAGCCGGTCCTGGACGCGTACTACTCAGGGTTGGGTGGCGTCGGCATGGGGCTGGCCACCGCAGGGCTGGGCTGGTATTACGACCTGGGTATCCAGTATCTGCGGATGATCTTCTCCGGCGTGTTCGACCGCCACCCCGAGCTGCAGGTGATCGCCGGGCACTGGGGCGAGGTCGTCCTCTTCTACCTCGACCACACGGGGATCCTGGCACACAACGCGAAGCTGGAGCGGCCTCTCTCCGACTACTTCCGCCAGAACTTCTGGATAGCGGGCAGCGGCACGGTGAGCGAGCGCTACCTGCGGTGGACCGCGGAGGTTGTCGGGACCGAGCGCATGCTGTACTCGACCGACTACCCGTACACCTTCGGGACGCGGCCCGGCGGCTTCCCGTTCCTCGACACCAGCGGCGGAGTCGCGCGGTCGTTCCTCGAGCAAGCTCCGTTCACCGAGGAGGAGAAGGCCGCTATCGGGTCCGGCAACTGGGAGCGGCTGACCGGGCACGTCGCAGCGACTCGCGGACATCGATCTTCGGTTTGATGCGCGTATGGCTGGTGTTTTGCGCCGGAAATTCGCCTGAACCGGGCGAGTGACTCGGGGATCTCCTCGGCGGTCTTGTTCCGGGCGAACGGTCGCGGGTTGCTGTTCCCATCGGCGACCTTCGACCGGATGTCGGCCTCGCAGGTTTTGGGCCCCGAAGCCGAGTGACCTCGGCCGCACTGCACCGGCCGAACGGCGCACGGCCGGTGGGGGCACTTATGCCCTAGCCGGGAGGTAGGGGCCCGGACCTTTGAGGACGCGGTGGATGGGTGCGGTCGCCGTGTGGCGCAGGCCGGGGAGGGCGGCCACCGACTCGGTGAGGTACCGGTAGAAGAGCTGCGCGGCCGTGACGTCGACGCTGGCGTAGAGGTTGGCTGTGCCGGTCACAGCGGCGGCGAAGGACACCTCGGGGTGTGCGGCGAGTGCTGCCCCTGCCTCGGCGAGGCGGGACGGGTCGACCTCCAGCCACAGGGCGGCCCGGAAGTTTCGCTGCAGGACGTCCGGGTGGTACTCGACATCGAAGTACAGGACGCCGGCCATTCTGAGTTCGGTGATGCGGCGGCGCACGGTTGACAGGGACAGGCCGGTTGCGGCGGCCAGTTCTCCGGGTGCCGCTCTGCCGTCCCGGGCCAGCAGGTCGAGCAGGCGCCGGTCGCTGTCGTCCAACGTCACCGGAGGTGTGGCGTCCGTGGCTGGCTCAGGTGCGACCGGGGGTGTGAGCGCCGCAACCTGCGCGGCCGTCAGCGGTCCGCGCTTGTTGATCGAGCCGAGGTCCCGGCCGAAGAAGGCGTGCAAGAGGCAGTGCGCCGACACGTCCACCACCTGTGGCGTGCGCGGCAGCTTCTGCAGGAGCAGTGACTCCTCCAGCCCCGGACCGCGGGTCCGCACCGAGCAGGCGATCTCAGTGCCGCCGGAGGTGAGCGTGACCCAGCTGGTGTCCGTACGGCGCGCCAACGCTTCCCCGATGGAAGTGGCCGCATCAGGCGTGCATCGTACGCGCACGACCCAGCGGGAGTCCCCCAGTCGCAGGGGATCGGTCAGGCCCAGGACCCGAAGCTTCCCGGCGGATCGCAGCCGTGACCAGCGGCGCGCGGCGGTCTGGTCGGACACCCCGAGGGCGTCGGCGATCTCCCGGAAGGAGGCCCGGCCGTTGATCTGAAGGGCCTGCGCAAGCGCCGTTTCCTCGTCCGACAGTTCACGATCCGCACGACTGAGAGTGTCGAGATACGTCTTCATGGCGCCCCATGATGTCGGATCCACGCAAGGGAAGCGTTCCAGCTTATTGAATCGCCTGTGGCGTCCCCACACTCGCTCGAAGGGACCACACCGAGACCATGAGCTCGTTTCCGGTCCCGGACAGCACGCTCGATCCGAACGGAGAACCTGACATGCGTAAGTGGTGGCCCCTGACGGCGGTCTGCCTTGGCGCCTTCATCCTGCTGGTCGACGTGACCATCGTGAACGTGGCACTACCCAGCATGGCTGACGACCTCGACGCCTCCTTCACCTCGTTGCAATGGGTGGTTGACGGATACGCCCTGGCCCTCGCCGCCCTGCTACTGGCCTCCGGCTCCCTGGCGGACCGATTCGGCCACCGGCGGTTCTACGTCTACGGTCTGGGACTCTTCGCCCTGGCCTCCCTCCTGTGCGGCTTCGCCCCGACCGCGGACGTACTGATCGCCGCCCGCGTGGTGCAGGGCGTCGGAGGCGCCGCGATGTTCGCCACGGCCCCCGCTCTCCTGCTCACCTCCTACCAGGGCAGGGAACGAGGTACAGCCTTCGGTGTGTGGGGTGCGGCCAACGGGGCCGCCGCCGCGGCAGGCCCCCTGCTCGGTGGACTGCTCACCGAGCACATCAGCTGGCAGACGATTTTCTGGGTCAACCTGCCGATTGCTGCCGTCGCCATTGCCATGACACTGCGCGTGGTGCGCGCCGACCAGCCTGGCAAGCCATCCGCCCACGGCGCACCGACCCGCATCGACCTTCCTGGCGCGACGGCCTTCACCGCCGCCGCTGGCACACTCACCTACGGACTCATCCGCGGCGGGGAGGCGGGCTGGACCTCGACCGAGATCCTGGCGGCCTTCGCCGTCACCGTCCTGGCGCTCGCGGCGTTCGTGGTGATCGAGCACCGTACGGCGCGGCGCGGCGGTGCCACGATGCTGGATCTGACGCTGCTGCGCCGCCCGTCGTTCGCAGCGCTGATGAGTGGCGCGTTGCTGCTGCAAGGTGGCGCCTTCGGCTGTCTGGTGCTGGTCTCCCTGTGGCTGCAGTCCGTACTGGGCCTTAGCCCGGTCGCGGCGGGTCTCGCCCTGACCCCGCTGGCCGGGGCGTCGTTCCTCGTGGCTGCCGTGGCCGGTCGTCACGTCCAGCGGCTCGCCCCCCGCCTGCCGATCGGCATGGGCCTCCTGTCCGTCGCGGCAGGCATGCTGTTGCTGCGGGCGGGGATGACAGCCGACGCGGGGCGAGCCTCCCTCACGTGGGGTCTCGTGGTCACCGGGATCGGCGTGGGCCTGGCCACGCCGGTGCTGGTCTCGGCTGCCACCTCCACCGTGCCGCCGCAGCAAGCGGGGATGGCCGGCGGGGCAGTCAACACGTTCCGCCAACTGGGCATGACCTTGGCCATCGCCGTCCTCGGCGCGGTCTTCACCAGCCGGACGGCCGCCGCACTTGACGGGTCCGGCACGGTGCCGGACGCCGACAGCGGCGCCGCCGCCCTAGCCGCTGGGCAGGCACAACACCTCGTGGACGCGGCACCTCCCGCACACCGCAACGCGGCACAACACCTGGTGCACCAGGCATTCGCCACCGGCCTCGACGGTGTCTTCCTGCTGTCGGCCACCGCGGCGGCCCTCGGTGGGCTGGTCGTCCTGGCCCTGGTACGACCCCCGAGCCGAACGGCCACCGGAACACCCAGGGGCGGCTCGCCTGCCGTGCCGACGCCTCGTACCCAGCAAGACTCGGTGTCCTCAGCGGTGTGAACCGACCAGGATCCGGCTCTGGCCGGCCGCGCCGCACACCTATCGACTTGACCGTTCACTTCGTCAGACCACCAGGAGCACCACCATGTCCACCACCGTAATCCGCCCGTCTTTCCTCCTCGTTCACGGCGCCTGGCACCAGCCCACGTGCTGGACCGCTCTGCAGGACGCCTTCGCCGTCGACGGCTGGCAGTCCCGCACGGTCGACCTCCCCAGCGCCGGCCCGCAGCGCAAGCCCACCGCCGGTATGTACGACGACGCCGAAGAGATAGCCACGCACCTGCGACAGATGGAAGGCCCCGTGATCGTCGTCGCCCACTCCTACGGCGGCTTCCCGGCCACCCAAGCAGCCACCGGCCATCCAAGCGTCGCCCACCTCGTCTACCTCGCGGCCTACATGCCGACGGAGGGCGAGTCCCTCCGCAGCATGCATGGCCACGGCACGACAACGCCCGAGGATGAGGATCTCAGCGGCGCCTCCCCCGTCATCTTCGACAACCCCCGCACGTCGCTGTACGGGGACCTGCCTGATGACCAGGCCGAGCACGCCGTCAGCCAACTCGTCGAGCAGAGTCTGCGGTCGTTCCAGCAGCAGGTGACCCGCGCAGCATGGCGGACCGTGCCCTCCACCTACGTACTCTGCGAACGTGACGAGGCACTCCCGGCCGCACTACGGGAGAAGATGTCCGCACGCGCCACTTACGTCGAACGACTTGGCACCAGCCACTCCCCCTTCCTGTCAGCGCCCGCCAAGCTGGCCGCCCTCCTCGGCGAAATCGCCTCCGCCACCACCGAAGACTGACACGACCGCCGTCGGCCCGATATGTGCTCCTGGGGAAGGGACAAGCCCTGCAAACCGCCAGTCAGCCCCACCGGGGAAGCTCTCGGTGGACAGCCGGTGGACGGACGCCTTTGGACGGTTCAACATGGAGCGTCACTGGTCAACCAGCCGACATGTTCGCTCATGGTCTCGGACCTCCCCCTCACCGAACAGAGGTTTGCGGCGGGGGCGTCGGGCGCGCAGAACGTGGAACAGCTCACGGGTCCGCGCCTACCCGGTTGCCGCGCTGGCCGACCGGGACGCGGTGCTGATCGCGGACGAGACCGGCGACATCAAGAAGGGCACCAAGACCGCCGGTGTGCAGCGGCAGTACACCGGCACCGCGGGCCGGATCGAGAACGCCCAGGTCAGCGTGCACCTGTCGTACGGGTCCAGCCGGGGCCGCACCCTGATCGACCGCGAGCTCTACCTCGGCAGGCCCTGGGCCGGCACCACCGCCGAACACGAACACCGCTGCGCCGAGCAGGGCATCCCACCCAAGCGCGCGGGCGTGGTGGCCACCAAGCCAGAGCTCGCCCGGCGCATGCTGGAACGCGCCCTGGCCGCCGAGGTCCCCTTCACCTACTTCCTCGCCGACGAGGCGTACGGCCAGTGCCGCACGCTGCGCGCCTGGCTGGAGGAACGCCAGGTGCGCTACGTACTCGTGGTGCCCAAGGACGAGGTGGTTCCGCTGAGGTGCGGCCGCACTTGCCGGGCCCGCGAGCTGTACGCGGTCGTGCCCAAGGAGGCGTTCGAGCGCCGCTCGTGCGCCGACGGCGCCAAGGGCCCCCGCGAGTATGACTGGGCAGCCGTCCAACTCGCCTCCACCGGCCAGGAAATGGAACGCCACCTGCTGATCCGCCGCTCCACTGTGCCCAACAAGAAGGACAAGAAGACCGGCGAACTCGTCCGCGAAGTCGCCTACTTCCTGTGCCACACGGCCCCGGGCGTGACCACGGCCGGGCTGGTGACCGCCGCTGGGCAGCGGTGGATGGTGGAGGAGTCGTACCAGGTCGCCAAGGGACAGGTGGGACTGGACGAACACGAGGTACGCAAGTGGGTCTCGTGGTACCGGCACACCACCTTGTGCATTCTCGCGATGGCCTTCCCTACCGCCGTGCGCAGTCGACGCATCCCACCCCTACACAGCCCCGAACAGCCCTCCGCGCCCAAGGAGGACAGCCAAGCCTGATCAACGTGAACGAGATCCGCCGGATGTTCGACCGGATCGTGCTCGCCCCCGTCCGCGCCACCCGCACCTGGCTCACCCTCCACTGGCACCGCTGGCGCCTACGCCGCCAAGCCCAGGCCCGGACCAGCCACTACCGCACCCGACGCAACCGACAGCGACACCACCGGTTGTCGTACTACTAGTGGCTCAGTGGGTTTACGCGGCTCCGGTGAGCAGGTCGATGAGTCCGTGGGGTGCACGGTCGCCGAAGAAGAGGTCGATGGTCTCGTGCGCATCCGTGTAGAAGGCTTCGCTGCGCGGAAACATCGCTTGTTCGTAGGCGGTTAGTGCCGCTTCGCTGTCATCGGGGTGCGCGGCGATCGCCGTCGCGAGCTCGGCGCCGTCGAACATCGCCAGGTTCGCGCCGTCGCCGGACGGCGGCATCAGGTGCGCGGCGTCGCCGAGGAGCGTGACCCCGGGCACGCGGTCCCAGCGGTGTCCGTCCGGGAGGGTGTGGAGCATGCGGGGGAACGGTGCGGTTTCGCCGTCGGTTATCAGCGCGGTGAGCTCCGGTGCCCATCCGTCGAACTCGGCCGCAATCCGGGCGGTCGCGGCGGCGGCGTCGGTGAAGTCGATCCCGGCGATCCACTCGGCGGAGCGGTTGAGCTGGATGTAGGTGTGCAGGATGTCCCCGGCCTCGCGGTGCGCGAGGATCCCCTTGTCCGGGGTCAGCGCGTACATGGCGCCGTCGCCGACCGCCTCGGCCGCCGCGGGGTGCCGCTTGACGGCGTCGTACAGATAGGTCTCGATGGACGTGATGCCGATGTACTCGGGCTTGGCGTCGCTCAGCAGCGGGCGGATCTTCGACCAGGCGCCGTCGGCGCCGACCAGGAGGCTGGTCGTCACGCTCGACCCGTCCGCGAAGGTCACCTCGTGGCGGCCGTCGCCGAGGTTTCGGGCGTCGGTGACCTTGCGTCCCCAGCGGACCGTCTGCTCGGGCAGGGAGTCGAGCAGGATCTGGCGCAGGTCTCCACGCAGCACCTCCGGACGCCTGCCCGTGCCGTCGTCGGGCTTGTCGAACAGCACCTGGCCGTGCGGGTCGAGCACGCGCGACGCCTCGGCGCCCTGGTGGATGATCGCGTGGAACTGCTCGGTCAGGCCCGCGGCTGCGAGCGCGCGCTGCCCGTCGTCCTCGTGGATGTCGAGCTGGCCGCCCTGTGTGCGGGCCTGGGCCGAGGGCTCGGCCTCGTAGACGGTGGCCGGGATGCCGTGGACGTGCAGGACGCGGGCGAGGGTCAGGCCGCCGAGTCCGGCGCCGATGATCGTGACGGGGGTGGGCATGGTGGCTCCTTCGAGATCAAGGCCACCCGGAGAAGTCCGGACGGCCTCTTTGGTGCGCCGTTCCAAACTTAGAATCGCGTTCCACTCGAGTCAAGTTGGAACTGCGCTCCAAACATGTCACGATGGCCGCATGACAACGCGCACGCGCCGGTCACCGCGGCGCAAGGAGGCTCTCTCGAGCGAGCGCATCGTCGAGACCGCGATCGAGCTGCTCGATGCGACCGGCGAGGACGGGCTGACCTTCCGGGCGCTGACCGAGCGCCTGGCCACCGGGCCCGGGGCGATCTACTACCACGTGGCGAACAAGAGCGACCTGCTCAGCGCCGCCACCGACGCCGTCGTCGCCGCCGCACTGGCCCTCAAGCCCACGGAGCCCGCGGACGCGCCATGGGCCGGGATACACGCCGTCGCACTCGGGCTTTTCGACGCCATCGGCCAACACCCGTGGCTCGCCACGCAGCTCTCAACGCAGCTCTCCCGCAGCCCCTGGGGCCCGGTGGCACCGCGGATCTTCGAGAGCGTCGGTCGGCAGGTACACGCGCTCGGCGTGCCCGAGGACGGCTGGTTCACAGCCGGCTCGACGTTGATGCACTACATCCTCGGCGCCGCCGGCCAGAACGCCGCGAACACCGCAAGCGCCCGCACTCGCGGGCCCGACGCGGATCGCGCCCAGTTCCTCGACACCGTAGCCGAGGCCTGGGAACAGCTCGACCCCGACGACTACCCGATCACCCGGGCCGTCGCAGGCCAGATGCGCGAGCATGATGACCGTGAGCAGTTCCTCGCCGGAATCGACCTCATCCTGGCTGGCATCACCACCGCCCTGCACCTGCCCAGTGGAACACCAGGAGCACCACCCGCCGCCTGAGTCGAACCTCCGCCGCGCGAACGGAACGAGGAAGAGCTCGCGTGGTGGACCCCTGTGGCCTCTACGACGGACAACCTGGAGTGCGGATCAGTCGGCTCACGTCGTCGAGATCACCTCACTGTCACCGGCCGCATCCACTCTTTCCTGCGCGGCCTGGAGCATTCGTGTGAATGTGCCGTCCTTGGCCCACCGGCGGAAACGGGTGTGCAGCGTGGCCCACGGCCCGTACCGCTCAGGTATGCCCTGCCAGGCCACCCCGGCCCGGAACTTCCACACGATCCCATTGAGGACCGTCCGGTCGTTCAGCCTCTTCCGGCCCCCGTGACGACTCCGGCAGCAGCGGCCGGACGAACTCCCACTCCGCATCAGACAGTTCATGGCGACGTATCACCCGCCCATGGTCGGTAGGTCGGCGACGGCGCTGAGCCGGAGCTTGGTCTCGTCCTCGCTGCCGGGCACGGCGGTCCAGATGACGATCTTGAGCTCGTTGTCGCCGGCAGTCAGGGTGTCGCAGTCAACCGTGACGGGTCCTACCAGGGGGTGGTCGATGGTCTTGTGGTCCTCGCGGTGTGCGGCGGCCACCTCTCCGGTCGCCCACAGCTCGGCGAATCTCGCGTTGCCCGAGTTCAGTTCGCGGATCAGAGCGGCAAGGCGCGTGTCCTGGGGGAAGCGGCCGGTGGCGCGGCGCAGGTCGGAGACGACGGCGGCGTCGGTGGCGTCTCGGTCCGTTTCGGTTATCGGCCACGGCGCGAGGCGGGCGGGGCTTCCGTTCACCGGGAATCTGTCACGGGCGAAGTTGCGCAGTCGCGGCGGCGAGGCGGAGGGATCGCCCAGTAGCGCGGCCCACCCGCGATTCCACCAGATCAGCTGCCAGTCCGCCGCGAAGACGGCGACCGGGACGTCTCCGAGCCGGGCGAGCATCCGCTGCATGCCGGGCGGGAGGTGGTCGGAGACCGTGCCGTGCGCCGGTGGGACGAGGTGAGCCAGTCGGTACAGGTGGTCTCGCTCGGCGGCCGACAGTTGCAGGGCGCGCGCCAGGGACGCCACCACGCTCGCCGAGGGCGTTGTAGCGCGTCCCTGCTCCAGGCGCACGATGTAGTCGACTGACACCCCGGCGAGATCGGCCAGCTCCTCGCGCCGCAGCCCGACCGTGCGGCGTCCCGGGGCCGCCGGGAGTCCGGCTGCCGACGGGGGCAGCCGGTCGCGCCACGTGCGGATCATCGCGCCCAGTCCGGTTCCGGATCTCGCCGTCATGGTCCACATCTTCCCGCATCTCCGGTCGCCGGGGCGGGCGCGAGGGTGGTACTGCTCTTCCTATCGTCGACGTCTCCCTGGTCGGCGTCCTCCAGTCCCAGGATCATCGAAGGCATGACGATCACTTTCATCACCGGAGCCAACAAGGGGCTCGGCCGCGAGACCGCCCGCCGCCTGATCGCGTACGGCCACACCGTGCTCATCGGAGCGCGCAACCGCGAGCAGGGCGAGGGGGCCGCCGCCGCGCTGGGCGCACGCTACGTCCCCATCGACGTGAGCGACGACGCGTCCGTGGCCGCCGCGGCCGCGGACGTCGCCGAGCACGAGGGCAGGATCGACGTCCTGATCAACAATGCTGGTGTGCAAGGTCTCGTCGGCGATCCCAGCGAACTCACCGCCGCCGACGCCCACGCCGTCCTCGACGTCAACGTCATCGGCGTCGTCCGCACCACCACCGCGTTCTTGCCACTGCTGCGTCGTTCGGACGACCCTGTGATCATCAACGTCAGCAGCGGCATGGGCTCCCTCGCCCTCACCCACGACCCCGGCCGGTCCGAGTCGCACGTCGTCGCGCCGCTGTACGCCTCCTCGAAGGCCGCGCTGACGATGTTGACCACGCAGTACGCCAAGGGGCTCAAGGGCATCCGCGTCAACGCCGCCGACCCCGGCTACACAGCGACCGACATGAACGGTCACAGCGGCCCCCAAACCGTCACCGAGGGCACAGACGCCATCGTCGCCCTCGCCACCGAGGAGCCCGGCGCCGGCACCGGACGCTTCGTCTCCCGCCGTGGCGAGATCACCTGGTCCTGAAACCGGGCTGTACGCCTGGCTGGAAGAACACCAGGTGCGCTACGTAGTCGCGGTCGTCAGACCCCAACCCGGGACAGCACCCACCGATTCTCCCCCTTCTCACGGCAACGGGGCACGACCTCGTTGCTTCCCTCAGTAGGGTCGGGAACTGGAAACGGGGCGTCAGCCAACGCGCAAGTCCCCGACGCTACTGAGGCCAGGATCGACTTCCATGTGTGGGTCGTCAGAACATGCGCGGTTGACCGTTGGAAGCACTGAGCCCGCCGTCGACGGGAATGTGGGCGCCGTTGACGAAGCGGGCGTCGGAGCTGGCAAGGAAGGCGATGACATCGGCGACTTCGGCCGGTTCGGCGGGGCGCTGCATCGGGATCCGCTGGCGGAAGGCAGCAAGGATCTCCGTGTTCTTGAAGATAGGCGCGGCCACCGGGGTGCGGGTGAGGCTCGGGTGTACGGCGTTGACACGCACGCCCTCATGGCCGTGGTCGAGTGCCATGGCGTTGGTGAGGTTGACCAGTGCCCCCTTGGCGGCGTTGTAGGCGGCCAAGCCCCAGTCCGCACCGAGCCCGGACACCGAGCCGACGTTGACGATGCAGCCCCCGACGCGACGCAGATGGGGCAGCGCGGCCCTGGACGCGAAGAAGACACCCTCAACATCCACCGCGAAGACGTGACGCCAGGTGGTGGTGTCGGTGTCCTCGACGGTCCCCGACACGCCGATGCCCGCGTTGTTGACCAGCACGTCCAGCCGACCGTATTCCTCCGCCACACCCGCGATCAGTGCGGTGATCGCGGGCTCGTCGGAGACGTCCACAACGCGCGTGACGATCGTCGAACCGGCGGGAGCGCCGGCGACAGCCGTCTTCAGTTTGTCCTCGGTCCGCCCGACGGCTATCACCGTGGCGCCTTCGAGTCCGAGGCGATACGTGGTGGCGGCGCCGATGCCGGACCCGCCACCGGTGACGACCACGACCTTGTCCGCGAATCGGTTCCCGTCCACAGCCACTCCTCATTGATTTGTGATGGCGCGTCACGGCACGGGGTAGGAGTACGCCGCCGCCTACCACATTCGCACCTGCAGTTGGTCAGCATGTAGTGCCGAACTCGTCGATCTCAGTTGGAGCGCGCATCGCCCCACGGCGGATGACAGCGTCCAGAGCCACTCCGGTGCAGGAGGTTCTTCACTTTGCGCGGCTGCCCGAAACCGCCGAGAAAGACGGGCACGCATTGTGTGCCCGGCAGACCGGCGGACAGTTGAGGGCCTGTCCGTAGGTCAGGAACTCGCCCTCGCTACATCGACGGCGGCCGCGGCGCCCTCGTTCGCATCCTCAATGTCGCGCAACACCGGTTCCAGTGCCGGGCGTCGAGTGAGGAGATCCAGTCGCGCAGGACCGCGACATAGGTCTGCGGGTCGCTCTGGTGCATGACGTGACCTGCCTTCGGGAACGACTTGTAGTCGAACCGCTGCCCGGCCTGGGTGATGAGTTCGCGCATGTGCCGTACCTGGAGGTCCGAGATGGCCCCCTGCAGCCGGCCCGTCTCCTCGTCGACCTTCCAGAAGTGATGGGAGAACAGCACCGGGACCTTCACCGACGCGAGCATGCGGGCGTGGTCGCAAGAGGCGCCGGCTGAGCCGCTGGCAAAGGCGCGGGCCCACTCGGGGTCGTACTCCTTCCAGGTCTGGGACGGTTCGTCCCCGCCCATGAAGTCGCCCATCTGCGCTACGCTCATCCGCTGCAGAACCCGCTCGGCCACGGCGAGTTCGTCTCGCTCGGCCCGCACCTCCGCCAACTGGCCAGCCAGTTGTTCTTCGAGACCGTCCAACTCCGCGCGTCGCGCGGCGATCCGCTCCAGCACTTCGGGGTCCGTCATGCATCGGATCGTAGGAGGGGCACCAGCGACGACGGGCAGGAACCTATCCCCCGCCGTCGTGGTCACGATTCCCCAGGGGGACGTCGGTTGTGAACGTGTGTCGCCGTGCATCGAGGTCAGGTCGGGCTTCCCTCGTCGGGATGGTTGGCGGGTCGAGTTGCCATCCCTCCGCATCTTTCCTGACGTTGATAGGCGGGCCGGAGCAGATCGCGGGCGACCGGAAGTACCCGGCGCCGACGGAGGCCGCCGGGACCGCCCCGGACGGGACGCGGGAGGCATCTCACGCGTTCGGTGGTGCGGCTCGCAGGCCGCCGAGCAGCGTGGTCAGGTAGCGGTGTGCGGTGTCGATCCGGTTGGCGGGAGTGCCTCCGTGGACGTTTACGGCGTAGGCGATGCCGCACATGAGCGGGACGAGGTCGGCGGAGGTCAGGTCGGGGCGGACCGCTCCGGCGTCGCGGGCTCGGTCGAGGAGCGTGGTGCCGGCCGAGCGGAGCGACCTCTTGAGTTCCGTGGTGCGCGGCAGCGTGTCCGTGGCTGCGGCGGCGACCGGGGCCAGGGACGCGTCGGTGACCTGTGCTTCGACGGTGCGGAACAGGAAGCCCTTCAGCGCGCGCCAGGCGTCGGCGTCGGCCAGCGCCTGCTCACCGTGGGCGGCCAGGGCTTCCAGACAGGGGGTGGCGACGGTCTCCAGAAGCGCCTCGGGCGTGGCGAAGTGTCGGTAGACGGTGCCGACACCGAGTCCGACGCGGCGGGCGACGTCGTTGAGCTGCAACGGTGTGCCCTGGTCAACCAGGACACGGGCGACGGAGACGATCTGGTCCCAGTTGCGGGCCGCGTCCTTGCGCAGGGGCGTCGTCATGGGAGACATGCTAATCGGATGGCCCATCCGGATGGTCCCGTCGCCGGTGCCCGCTCAGCAATATGGGTTAGGTGGCGGTCAGTGGCGCGTGACGTTCGCTGAGCCTGCGCACGGCCTCGGCGACGCTGGGGTCGGTCGCCGTGCGGAACGGTGCCACCGGGCGTGCCTGGGCGCCGATGACGATGCCGGTTCGGCCGGCCAGAGCCTCGTCGGTGGCGGCAACGATCGAGGGCCTGGCGGCCATGGACGCCGGACCCGAGGTCGAGCGTTCGAACTTGCGGCGCACCAGAGGCCACAGCAGTCGCAGGGGTGGTGAGACGATCTTGGGGTCGGTCAGCGTGCCGTTGGTCATGTCGGTCGCGGCGCCCCCGGGGTCGGCGGCGAAGACCGAAACGCCCGTGCCGTCCAGTCGCCTGGCTAGGTCGAGCGTGTAGGCGAGGTTGGCGAGCTTGGCGCGGCCGTACCAGTGGAAGCCGTAGTAGCCGCCGGGCGGCTCGACGGCGTCGAACACGCGCTTGGCGACTCCGACGGCGCCCGAGGTCACGTTCACGATCCTGCTCGGCGCACCGGTCGTCAGCGTGGGCAGCAGCAGTTCCGTCAGCAGGTACGGGGAAAGGTGGTTGACGAGGAACGACGCCTCGACGCCGTCCATGGTCTGTCGCTTGGGGAACATCGCCCCGACGTTGTTGACCAGCACGGTCAGCGGTTCGCCCGAGGCGGCATGGTCGGAGGCGATCCGGTCGGCGAGCACACGCACGTCATCGAGCGAGCCGAGGTCGGCGGACATGAACCGGCCAGGGTGTGCCGGGTTGGCCGCGTTGATGCGGTCGACCGCCCGGGCGCCCCGGTCGGCGTTGCGCCCGACCACGGTGACCGAGAACCCGGCGGCAGCCAGCCCCAGCGCCGTCTCCAACCCGATGCCGGCCGTCCCGGCCGTGACCACAGCTGTCTTCCTCATGTGCCCTCCGCTCCAGACATCCGGATAGTTCATCCGCTTGGGAGGGACGGTAGCACGCATTCGGATGAACTATCCGGTTAGGGTTTCAACAGGCGACGCCGGGCCGCCATGAAGCCCCTGTGATCGCGAGACCCAGATACCCCCGCGGAGCGAGGGCGCTGTCGCAGCGGCGGTCGTCACGTCGGGAAGGCGTGGACATCCATCGGCCCGAGTCCTCGGCGGACACCTGGGGAATCGCGAGATGTTTGCCCTGGGGCTTACTTCACCGTCGACACCCGTAAACCGCCCCGCCAGATGATCTACGCCGCAGACTGTCGCCCACAACCAGCACGAGCACCCCGCAACAGCGTCACGCCAGCCCTCTGACCAGCCACTTCAAGATGGCGCGACTTCAGGAAACCGCGATCCCACCCATCTCCCCTGCCCGTCCGCGTACCCGCGTCGCAGGCTACTCCCGCGCCCAGCAGCCGAGTTGGCGAACACCGCACGCTGCCCAACGATGCCGTCTCACCCGATCCGTCGCCTGCCGCATACCGACCCCTACAGTCCCCAACGGGCCACCGACCAGAGGGCGTCCGGCGTCTTGAGCGAGGCCCCGAGGTTGAGACACCGTGCCAGCGGACGGCGGGGCGACTTCGTAAGGCGTGCCCGGCGGCGTCAGCATCGGCCGGACATCGGCGCCACCGGGCCGCTCCAGTCTCCCCTGCTACGCCGCGCGGGGCGGCGGCACTTGTGAGTGCCGCCGCCCCGCGCGTGGTGGGAATCTCACCTAGGCCAGTGCTCAGTAGGCGGAGTTGACGTGGTCGATCGAGCCGTACCGGTGTGCCGCGTAGTTGGCGGAGGCGGTGATGTTGGCGACCGGGTCGTAGATGTTCGAGGACGTACCGGCCACGTGGTAGGTCTTGAACGTCGGGTCGAT
>JBEYJY010000049.1:0-55590 GCA_040631425.1 Streptomyces sp. NPDC020096 | reverse complement strand
GAAGGGTGAGGTGATCAAGACGGTTCCGGAGTCGAAGATCGTCGAGACCCTGATCGAGGAGGCGATGAAGATCGCCGAGCAGATGGAAGCCGACGCCGAAAGGGATGGGCGCAGTCCGTCCGGCGAGCCCGTCGTCACCGTCGCGTGACCCCCTTACGCCCGCACACCAGCCCGGTCAGGGGAGAACCAGGGAAGGAGGCCCCCGTCGTGTCGCTGTTGGAGAGCATCCGAGGTCCGCGGGATCTCAAGGCGCTTGAGGCCGATCAGTTGGATGAACTCGCCCGCGAGATCCGGCAGTTCCTGGTGCAGGCGGTGGCCAGGACGGGGGGCCATCTCGGGCCCAACCTCGGCGTGGTCGAGCTGACCATCGCGCTGCACCGGGTCTTCAACTCGCCCGCCGACCGGATCCTGTGGGACACCGGCCACCAGTCCTACGTCCACAAGATCCTGACTGGGCGCCAGGACTTCTCCAAGCTGCGCGGCAAGGGCGGCCTTTCCGGCTATCCGTCGCGCGCCGAGTCCGAGCACGACGTCATCGAGAACTCACACGCGTCCACCGTGCTCGGCTGGGCCGACGGTCTGGCCAAGGCCAACGAGGTACGGCACTGCAGCGACCACGTCGTGGCGGTGATCGGTGACGGCGCCCTGACCGGCGGTATGGCCTGGGAGGCGCTCAACAACATCGCCGCCGCTAAGGACCGCCCGCTGGTCATCGTGGTCAACGACAACGAACGCTCCTACGCGCCCACCATCGGCGGCCTCGCCAACCACCTCGCGGCACTGCGTACCACCAACGAGTACGAGTGGGCGCTCAACTGGGGCAAGCAGCTGCTGCAGGCCACCCCGGTGGTGGGCCGGGCGCTCTACGAGTCGTTGCACGGCGCGAAGAAGGGCTTCAAGGACGCCATCGCCCCGCAGGGCATGTTCGAGGACCTCGGGCTGAAGTACGTCGGCCCGATCGACGGGCATGACATCCCGGCGGTGGAGTCGGCACTGCGCCGCGCCAAACGCTTCCGCGGCCCGGTGGTCATCCACTGCCTGACGGAGAAGGGCCGCGGATACGCCGCCGCCGAACAGGACGAAGCCGACCGCTTCCACTCCGTCGCCGCCATGGACCCGCTGACCTGCGCACCGCTGACCCCGTCCGCCGGGCGGTCCTGGACCTCGGTCTTCGGCGCGGCGATGGTCCAACTCGGCCGGGAGCGTGAGGACATCGTCGCCATCACCGCCGCCATGCTGCAGCCGGTCGGGCTGGCGAAGTTCGCGGCGGAGTTCCCGAACCGGGTCTACGACGTGGGAATCGCCGAGCAGCATGCGGCGACCTCGGCGGCGGGCCTGGCCACCGGCGGACTGCACCCGGTGGTCGCGGTCTACGCCACCTTCCTCAACCGGGCGTTCGACCAGGTGCTGATGGATGTGGCGCTGCACAGGTGCGGTGTCACCTTCGTCCTGGACCGGGCCGGAGTGACCGGCCCCGACGGCGCCTCGCACAACGGCATGTGGGACATGTCGATCCTCCAGGTCGTCCCCGGCCTGCGGATCGCCGCCCCGCGCGACGCCGACCAACTGCGCGCACAGCTGCGGGAGGCGGCGGACGTCGACGACGCGCCCACCGTCATCCGCTTCCCCAAGGCGTCGGTCGGCGAACCCATGCCCGCCCTCGACCGGATCGGCGGTATGGACGTACTGCACCGCGGGGAGCGGACCGATGTGCTGCTGGTGTCGGTCGGCGCGCTGGCCGACACCTGCCTGTCCGCCGCCGCGCTGCTACGGGACCGCGGCATCGGCGTCACCGTGGTCGACCCGCGCTGGGTCAAACCCGTGGACGCCGCGCTGCCACCGCTCGCCGCCGACCACCGGCTGGTCGCCGTCGTGGAGGACAACGGGCGTGCGGGCGGAGTCGGTTCGGCGGTAGCCCAGGCGTTGCGCGACGGCGATGTGGATGTTCCGGTCCGGGACTTCGGGATTCCCGCGCAGTTCCTGGCGCACGCCAAACGCGGCGAGGTGCTGGCCGATCTGGGGCTCACCCCGGCCGAGCTCGCCGGACGCATAGGCGCGGCCCTGGCCCGTATCGACACCCGGGCCGCCGGGGGACACGGTGTGATCGAGGAGGAGGAAGCCGATGGCCGAGCCTGACGCCGCCCCGGCAAAGGGCTTTGATCTGGGCAGGCTGCTGGCCGAGCGGGGCGCCGAGCGGTACGAGTTGCACGCCAGGCATCTGAACCACCAGCTGCCGCGCATGTTGCACACCATCGGCTTCGACAAGGTGTACGAACGGGCCGAGGGCGCGCACTTCTGGGACGCGGACGGTGAGGACTACCTCGACATGCTTGCCGGATTCGGGGTGATGGGCCTGGGGCGGCACCATCCCGTGGTCCGCAAGGCGCTGCACGATGTGCTGGACGCCGGGCTCGCCGACCTCACCCGGTTCGACTGCCCGCCGCTGCCGGGCCTGCTCGCCGAGCGTCTGCTGTCCTACGCACCGCATCTGGACCGGGTGTTCTTCGGCAACAGCGGTACGGAAGCGGTGGAGACGGCGCTGAAGTTCGCCCGCTACGCCACTGGCAGACCGCGTGTCCTGTACTGCACCCATGCCTTCCACGGACTGACCACCGGATCCCTGTCGGTGAACGGGGAGAGCGGGTTCCGGGACGGCTTCGCCCCGCTGTTGCCGGACACCGCGATCGAGATGGGTGATCTGGCCGCGCTGGAGCGGGAGCTGCGACGCGGTGATGTGGCGGCGTTCGTGGTCGAGCCGATCCAGGGCAAGGGGGTCCATGAGACTCCGTCCGGATTCCTGCGTGCCGCACAGGAGTTGCTGCACCGGCACAAGGCGCTGCTGATCGCCGACGAGGTGCAGACCGGTGTCGGCCGCACCGGTGACTTCTTCGCGTACCAGCATGAGCAGGGCGTCGAACCGGATCTGGTGTGCGTGGCGAAGGCCCTGTCCGGCGGCTATGTGCCGGTCGGTGCCACGCTCGGCAAGGAGTGGATCTTCAAGAAGGTGTACTCGTCCATGGACCGGGTGCTGGTCCACTCGGCCAGCTTCGGCTCCAACGCCCAGGCCATGGCGGCCGGGCTGGCCACGCTGGCGGTGATGGACGACGAGAAGATCGTGCAGAACGCCAGGACGACCGGCGACCTGCTGCGCTCCCGTCTGGCCGCCCTCGTCGACCGCTACGAGCTGCTGCACGAGGTGCGCGGCCGGGGTCTGATGATCGGCATCGAGTTCGGCCGCCCCAAGTCGCTGAAGCTGCGCGGAGGTTGGGCGATGCTGCAGGCCGCCCGCAAGGGCCTGTTCGCGCAGATGGTCGTGGTACCGCTGCTGCAGCGGCACCGGATCCTCACCCAGGTCTCCGGTGACCACCTCGAAGTCATCAAGCTGATCCCGCCGTTGATCATCGGCGAGCGGGAGGTCGACCGGTTCGTCGCCGCGTTCACCGAGGTCATGGACGACGCGCACAAGGGCAGCGGCCTGATGTGGGACTTCGGGCGCACCCTCATCAAACAAGCGGTTGCCAACCGCTAGTGGTCAGCCGCGGGCGAGTCCGCGGCGGGCCAGCAACGGCTCGATCCGCGGCTCCCGGCCGCACAGGGCGCGGAACGACTCCATCATGTCGGCGCTGCCGCCCTTCGCCAGCAGCCCGCGCCGGAACGCCTCGCCGCTCTCCCGCAGCGTCCTGCCGTTCTCCCGGAACCACTCGACGGTGTCGGCGTCCAGCACCTCGCTCCAGATGTACGAGTAGTACCCCGCGCTGTACCCGTTGGCGAAGACATGCGCGAAGTACGTGCTGCGGTAGCGCGGCGGGATCTCCGATACGGCGATCCCGGCACTCTTCAACGCCGCGGCCTCGAAGGCCTCGGCGTCTCCCGGGTCGTCCCCGGCGCCCAGGGTGTGCCACTTCCAGTCGAGCACCGCCGCGGCCAGGTACTCCACCGTACGGAAGCCCTCGCCGAACCGCCGCGCCGCGGACAGCCGGTCCACCCAGGCGACCGGCAGCGGCTCGCCGGTCTCATGGTGCCGGGCGTAGTGGGCCAGCACCTCGGGCCACAGCATCCACATCTCGTTGACCTGCGAGGGGTATTCGACAACATCGCGCGGCACCTTGGTCCCGGAGAAGGTCGGATACCGTACATCGGACAGCAGCCCGTGCAGTGCGTGCCCGAACTCATGGAACAACGTGCTGACCTCGTCGAAGGTGAGCAGCGTCGGCTCGCCCGCCGGCGGCTTGGCCACGTTGAGGTTGTTCACCACCACCGGGCGCTGACCCAACAGACCGGACTGGCTGACGAGTTGGGTCATCCAGGCGCCGCCGCGCTTGGAGGCGCGGGCGTAGAAGTCCGCGAGGTAGAGACCGAGCGGGCCGTTCTCGTCGAACACCTCGAAGACCCGGACATCCGGGTGGTACCCGACGAGGTCCGGGCGTTCGTCGAAGCGCAGCCCGTACACCCGCCCGGCCGCGTAGAAGACACCGTCGGTCAGCACCCGTTCCAGCTCGAAGTACGGGAGCAGGGCGGCGGCGTCGACGTCGTAGTCGGACCTGCGGACCCGCTCCGCGTAGTACGTCCAGTCCCACGGCTCAAGATGGGCGCCGTCGTCCATCGCGGCGCGCAGCGCCCCGGCCTCCGCGCGGGCGTTGGCGACGGCGGGCGGGATCAGCCGGGTCAGCATGTCCTCCACCGCCTCGGTGGTGCCCGCCGTCATGTCGCCGACGACATAGGCGGCATGGCTGGCATGGCCGAGCAGCGCGGCGCGCTCGGCACGCAACGCCGCCATCCGGACGACGAGTTGCCGGTTGGACTCCCAGCCGCGGTTGACCGACGCGGTCAGCAGCCGCTCACGTACCGCGCGGTCGTGCAGCCAGGCCAGCTCGCTCTGGTGGGAGAACAGCTTGAGGCTGAGCACATAGCGGCCGTCGTGGCCGAGGGCGGTGCCGTTCGCCGCGGCCGCGGCGATGGCATCGGGGGAGAGCCCGGCGAGCTCGTCCGCACTGTCGAGGACCAGGGCGGCGGCCTGGGTGTCCGCCGACAGGTTCTGCTGGAAGGCCGTACCCAGTCGCGCCAACTCGGCGTTGAGCGTCCGCAGCCGCTCCTGGTCGGCGGCGCTCAGCCGCGCCCCGGCCCGTACGAAGTCGGCGTGGTACCGCTCCAGCAGCCGCAGCGACTCCGCGTCGAGACCGAGCTGCTCGCGCCTGACGTACAGCGCGTCGATCCGCCGGAACAGCGCGGAATCCAGCTGGATCGCGTCGCGGTGCGCGGCGAGCTTCGGGCTGTACTCGGCGTTGAGCGCGTCGAGTTCGGAGCCGGTGTCCGCCGCCACCTGGTTGTGGAACACACTCTCCACCCGGCGCAGCAGGCCGCCGCTGCGCTCCAGCGCGACCACCGTGTTCTCGAAGGTGGACGGCTGCTCGCTGCCGGTGATCGCCGCGATGTCGGCCAGCTGCTCGGCCATGCCCCTTTCGAGGGCCGGGGCATAGTGCGCCGTGCGCAGCTCGGCGAAGGGCGGCAGCTGGTACGGGAGGGTGCTCCCGTAGAAGAACGGGTTCTCGCTCACCCGGCCGACCCTAGCGGTTGCCGTCCTCCAGCAGGAGGGTGCCCAGCAGCTCTCTGCGCTTGTCGGTCAGCCCCAGGCCCTCGGACAGATAGCGGTCGGTCGAGCCCCACCGCTCGTCGATGGCCTCGAAGGCGGTCGCCAGATAGTCGGGACGGGCCTCGAACAGCGGATTGAGCAGCTCCATCACCTCCGGGGTGGCGATGTCGGCGGCGTTCCGGCCGCGCTGGATGCGGTAGCGGCGGTGGGCGTCGTTGCTGAGCATGTAGTCCGCCTCGATCTCGGACCGCTCGACGCCGAGCGCGAGCAGCACCACCGCGATCGAGGTGCCCGCCCGGTCCTTGCCCGCCGCGCAGTGCAGCAGTGCCGGTACGGACGGCTCCTCGACGAGGAGGTCGAGCAGCCGGGAGTGGTCCTCGGTACGCTCCAGGATCAGGGAGCGGTACGCGTGCTTCATCCGCGACGCGCCCTTGCCGCCGCCGAGCGCGGCCCGCAGCTCGTCGAGGTTTCCCTCCCGTACGGTGCCCCAGAACTCCGCTCCGGCGGCCGGGTCGCTCAGCGGCATGTTCACGTTCCGCACCCCCGGAAGGGCGACGTCCGGGCCCTCCAGCTTGATGTCCGAGGCGTTGCGGAAGTCGAAGATCGTGTGCAGGCCGAGGGAGGCGAGGTAGCCGGCGTCCTCGTCGGTGGCGTGGGCGAGGTGACCGCTGCGAAAGAGACGTCCGTGCCGGACCCGGCGGCCGTCGCCGGTGGCCAGTCCGCCGACATCGCGAAAGTTGCGCACTCCGGTCAGCTCGGGCTCGGCTTGCGTCTGCGGCGTCGGGGCCTGCGGCGTCTGCTGGGTCACCGTGACTCCTTCGGTACGGGGCCGACGGTGCGGATCACCGCCGTGACTGCCACAGCTGACCATACGACAGTCTGACCTGGGGCGTACCAGGTGGTATGTAGGCGCTCAACGATTCTTCTCGCGCCCGCGGCTCGCTCTACACCCCACGGCACGCGGCCCTATTCCGCACCAGGAGGAAAATCCGAGTGGGATGAATCACGCCTCGTCAACCCCTGGTTACGGTGGCGTAGGTCACGTGTCCGGGTGGAGGATGTCGCGAGTGGCTGAAGTGAAGAATCCTGACACCTTGTCCACGCCGGGGGCTGCCATCGCGTCATACGCGGCGATTGGCGACAGTTTCACCGAGGGCGTCGGTGACCCGGGCGCGGACGGTACGTACGTCGGCTGGGCGGACCGGCTCGCCGTCATGCTCGCGGACCACCGCCCGGACCGTGAGCTGCGCTACGCGAACCTCGCGGTACGCGGGCGACTGCTCGACCAGATCGTCGCGGAGCAGGTGCCGCGCGCCGTTGAACTCGCCCCCGACCTGGTCACGTTCTGCGCGGGCGGCAATGACATCCTGCGCCCCGGAACCGACCCCGACGATGTCGCCCAGCGCTTCGAGGCGGCGGTCGCCGCGCTGACCCGCACCAGTGGGACGGTGCTGGTCGCCACGGGTTTCGACACCCGCGGTGTGCCGGTACTGCGTCATCTGCGCGGCAAGATCGCCACGTACAACGCGCATCTGCGGGCCGTCGCCGACCGGTACGGGTGCCCCGTGCTCGATCTGTGGTCGCTGCGGTCCCTCCAGGACCGCCGGGCCTGGAGCGAGGACCGCCTGCACCTGTCTGCCGAGGGCCACCGCCGGGTCGCCCTGCGGGCGGGCCACGTCCTCGGGGTCACCGTCCCCGGCGACCCCGACGGGCCGTGGCCCCCGCGGTTGTTCCGCACCCCCGCCGACGTTCGGCGCGACAACATCCACTGGGCGCGTGAGCATCTGGTGCCGTGGATCGGGCGCCGCCTGCGGGGGGAGTCCAGCGGTGATCACGTGGTGGCGAAGCGACCGGATCTCCGTCCGGTCCGCTGAGGTTGGCGTTCAGGGAGGTCTCCCGCCCGTTGCCGGGACCGGTGACGGGCGGGCGGCGCCAGGACGGCAGTCAGTCCCGCCGCAGCACGGCCCACACGACGCGCCCCCGGCCATCCCCGCAGGGATGCACACCCCACGCCGCGGCAAGCGTGTTGACGAGCAGCAGCCCACGGCCGCTCTCCTCGTCCACCCCGGCCTCCCGCGGCTGAGGCTGCGTCAATCCACGTCCCTGGTCCGCCACTTCGAGCCGCAACACGGTGGAGGTGACCCGCAGCGCGCAAGCTATCCGCTCGCTGTCGCTGTAGCGGATCGCGTTGGTGAACAACTCGGAGAGCACCAGGCCGGCGTCGTCGCGGACGTCGTCGTCGACGCCGCGCTCCGCCAGCAGCGCTCGAAGGCGCTTCCTTGCCTCGGCGACACAGGCGCCGAGCGCGGGCAAATGGAACACGTCCATGCGGGACGTGCTCAAGTGCCGCTGGGCGGTGAAGCCCGCCGGGCGCTCCAGTCCAAGAGCGTCATGGGAGGAAGCCACCAGGCCACTATGCGCGTAGCGCGCGACAGATGGCAAGATGCGTTCTGTAATTTGCAGAATCAACATGACAGTCTGTTCCGGATCTCTGACGGCGTGACACACTGCTTGTCCGCATGGGTAGTTGGAAGGGGTGGGCAGTGACGGATGCTCGCGCCGGAGGCGCGCCGACGGTCCTTCGGGTGGTCCTCGGCAAGCGGCTCGCGGACCTCCGGGAGAAGGCGGCGCTCAACTACGAGCAGGCCGCCGCGACGCTTGATGTCACGCACGCCACCATCCGCAGGATGGAGAAGGCCGAAGTCGGCCTGAAGATCCCGTACGTCGAGAAGCTGCTGCGTACCTACGGTGTGACCGACCCGGTCGAGGTCGAGGGCTTCCTCGCACTGGCCCGGGAGGCCAACCGGCCCGGCTGGTGGCACCGCTACCGCGACGTACTGCCCGAGTGGTTCAGCGCCTTCGTCAGCCTGGAGGGCGAGGCTGGCCTGATCCGCGCCTACGAACCGCACTACGCGCCCGGCCTGCTGCAGACCCCGGAGTACGCGAGCGCCGTGTTCCGGGCTGGAATGCCGCATGTCGCCACCGAGGAGATCGACCGCCTCCTCGCGCTGCGGATGGAGCGCCAGGCAGTGCTCAACCGCGATGATCCTCCGCTGTTGTGGGTCGTGATGGACGAAACGGTACTGCGCCGTCCGATCGGCGGCCCGAGCGTCATGCGGGGGCAGTTGGACCGGCTGATCGAGGCCTGTGCGCTGCCCCATGTCCGGCTGCAGGTCATCCCGTTCGCAGCGGGCCCGCATCCCGCGATGTACGGGCCGTTCCACATCTTCCGGTTCCAGGTTCCGGAACTGCCCGACATCGTCTGCGCAGAGAGCCTGATAGGGGCTGTCTACTTCGACCAACGCGATGACGTGTCGGGCTTCCAGGAGGCGCTGGACCGGTTGTGCGCGCAAGCCGCGCCGGCACAGCGCACCGAGGCCTTCCTTGGTGCCGTTCGCAAGGAGATCTGACCACATGCATCGCACGCATTACGGGGACCGTGCAAGCGGGGAACGCATATACAACGGCATGCCCGCCAAGGACTTGGGCACCGACGGCTGGCGCAAGCCGTGGAGTGGCGGCAACGGCGGGAGCTGCGTCGAGGCGATGAAGTTGCGCGACGGCCGCGTCGCGCTGCGCCAGTCCACCGATCCGGACGGACCGGCGCTGATCTACACGCTCCACGAGATCGAAACGTTCATCCAGGGTGCGAAGTCCGGCGAAGCCGACTTCCTCCTCGCCTGACCCGAGCTACCCAGCCGAGAAAAGGAGGATGGCGTGATCGAGCCAGGCTTCCCCGCCGAAGAGATAGACACCAGCAGACCCCATCCGGCCCGGATGTACGACTACTACCTGGGTGGCCGGGACAACTACGAGGTCGACCGCGAGGCCGCCGAACGCGTCATCGCCATCGCCCCGGACGCGCCCGCGAGCGCCCGCGCCAACCGGGCGTTCATGCGCCGGGCGGTGCGCACCGTCGTCAACAGCGGCATCCGCCAGATCATCGACATCGGCACCGGCATTCCCACCTCGCCCAACACCCATGAGGTGGCAGGGGAGATCGCGCCCGATGTGCGCGTCGTCTACGTCGACAACGACCCCATCGTGGCGACCCACGCCGGGGCCAAGCTCACCAATGCGGGCAATGCCGGGTTCGTCCTCGGCGATGTCCGCGACCCGAAGGCGATCCTCGGACATCCGGTGGTCCGGGAGCTGATCGACTTCGACCAGCCGGTCGCCGTGCTGCTCGTCGCCGTACTGCACTTCGTCAAGGACGAGGAGGACCCGGCCGGAATCCTCGCCACACTGACCGGGCACCTGCCGTACGGCAGCCACCTTGTCCTCACCCATGGCACCGCCGACTTCCACCAGGACGCCGACGGTGATGCCCGGGAGGTCTACAAGAACGCCACGGCGCAGTTGACGCTCCGCGGCTACGACGAGTTCCTCCCGTTCTTCGACGGTTTCGAACTCCTCGATCCCGGCGTCGTCCAGGTGCCGCTGTGGCGTCCGGACGGTGCGCTGCCGAGCGCGGCGGACCTGCGTCGGATCGCCTTCTACGGCGGGGTCGGCGTCAAAGAGTGAGCCGCGGGCTCAGCCCAGTGGTTTCTCGAACCAGTGCTGCGCGTAGGGGGAGTTGTTGTACGCGGGGATCTCGGCGTAGCCCAGCCTCGCGTACAGCGCGCGGGCCTCGACCAGATCGTTCCGGGTGTCCAGCCGTAGCAGCGCGGCGCCCAGGGTCTGCCGGGCGACCCGCTCGGCAGCCGTGATCAGCAGGATCCCGCCGCCACGGCGGCGGGATCCTGGCCGTATGAACACGCGACTGAGTTCCGCGGTGCGCGGCGCGAGCAGATGCACTCCGGCGCATCCGGCCACCGCGCCGTCGTGGCGGGCGACCAGGAACTCGCCGGTGGGCGGGGCCAGATGACCGCTCGGCTCGTCGGCGAGCGCCTCGTCGATCTCGGCCCGGGTGGCGTCGCGTCCGCAGTGGACCCGGTAGTACCGGTGCACGATGTCCGTGTAGTACTCCCGCAGCAGCACGGTGCCGATCGGCCCGTCCACCGGTTCCGGGGCGATGCTCCAAAGCTGGTCGGCGGGGCGCTCAGGGGTGGTCATAGCCGCGATTGTGCTCCACCGGCCGTCGGCCCCCGCCGGGCGGGGGCGTCACGGGAGTGACTGACCGGCCCCGGCGCCGCGTTGGCCCGCGCGAGATCAGTGGGAGGCATGGGCGGCGTGGGCGCCGAGCCAGAACAGGAGGTAGAGGAAGGCCGCGAACATATGCGCCCCGACGAGGTAGATGAAGACACGGATGGCCAGGCCGCGGCTCAGCCACTTCGGGGTGAGCGACTTGATCCTGTTGTCCGCGGAGGCGGGGGCGGAGGCGGAGGCGGGGGTGGATTCGGGCATGGCGAAGACACCTTCCTTGACGGGGTGGCCGGTTCGCGGACGGACCAGTGGACGCGGTTGCCTGGATCGATGCACAGACCGCCCACCGGGCTCTGCAGCAGTGTGTGGACGAAGAGCAGCTCGACCCCTTCGGCCGACGCGGCGGCCAACTGGTGCGGGGTGAGCGAGTCGAAGTGCGCCGAGTCCCCCGGGTCGAGGACGTGGACGACGTCGCCGAGTGTCAGCCGCAGCCGTCCGGAGGCCACGTACAGCCACTCCTCGCCGGGGTGTACCCGGACGACGGCGTCCTGCAGCGCGGGCGGGATATGCACCTTGAGCGCCTGCATGGCCCGGTCGGGCACGCCGGCGCGCCGGTAGCTCCAACCTCCCGCGCGGCCCGGTTCCATCCGTCCCGCACGGATGACCGGGTCGTGTGCGACCGCCTCCTCGCCCAGCAACTCGGCCACCGTCGTCCCGTAAACTCGGGACAGGCCCAGCAACACCGGGAGCGAGGGCTGACGCTGCTCGGTCTCCAGGCGCGACAGATACGCGGGGGACAGGCCGACGCGTGAGGCCGCCGCTTCCAGCGTCAGCCCGCTGCGCCGCCGCAGGTCACGCAGCCGCGCCCCGAGTCCGCTGATCTCGGGGGTCGGGGACAGTCCGGGCTCGGCCCCGGAGGACACGCTGTCGCTCATACGTCCAGTGCACACCGGTTGTGCCCCGCAGGCAAACTTTGTTGCCTCAGAGGCAAAACGCCTCCGCGCCACGGAAACGACAGGGACGCCACGGAAATCCGTGGCGCCCCTGTCGCGTCCGTCAGGCGAAGGCGGTGTCAGAGCCCAGTGCTCTCGCCTGATCGCCGCCAACCGTAGGACCGCATAGCCGTCGATGGCGGCGCGGCGGGCTGGTGAGCCCGCTCGGTCAGGCGGGGGTGGCGGTGGCCTGCCGGTAGAGGGCGGCGATGTCGTTGTCGAAGTAGGCGCTGTACGACACGTCGTCGGTGTTGCCGCCCTGCTGGAAGCCGCCGATGACACCCATCACGGTGTTGCCGCCGGTGAGCCAGGGGCTGCCGCTGGTGCCGCCGCTGTAGGCGGTGCAGGCGATCCGCAACTGGGTGGAGCTGTAGGCGGAAACGCGGTTCACGCAGGTGATCGGGGCGTCTTCGTCGGACGGGTAGCCGGTCAGCCGCACGGTGCTGGTGTAGGTCTTGTTGATGCCCAGCGTGTAGCCGCCCACGACGTCCTGGACATGGCGGCCGCCGAGCGGCTGGACGCTGACGAAGGCGACGTCGAGGTCCTGGTCCTCGTCGTTGGTCCAGCGCGGGTCCAGCGTCGCCTTGTCGAGCTTCCAGACGCCGTACGGAGCCTTGCCGTCGTGGTAACCGGGCACGAAGTACAGATCGTCGGTGCCGTTGCTGACGCAGTGCGCGGCGGTCACGAGCAGATCCTTGCTCGCGCTCTTGACGACGCTCGCGGTGCAGAAGTGATCCCCGTCGGTCGACACCTCGCCGTGGAAGACGGCACCGACCGTGGCGATGGCCTGGGTGTTGTGCACGGAGTGTGACGTTCCCTGTGCCGTGGCCGAGGCGGACAACGCCGCCGCGCTGGCGGTGCTGCCAATGGCGACCACGACCAGCCAGCCCAGGACCAGTGCCACATTGCGGCACACGCGGCGGGAGAGGGCGCGGCGTGACTCGCCGCTCCGGAACCGCTGCTGCCTGAACATGCGGTGACCCTTCTGCCAAAGGCCGGTGAGGGCGTTGGTCGCCCTCGCGAGAAGATCATCGACGACAACTATGAGAATCGGATGTGAAGGCTCTCAGAGACGAGTGATTCTCGTGAAGTGTCTGCGGCAGGTGAATCTCTCTGGGCGGTCCATACGGCGCCCGGAATAGGTCCGGAAGGGGGGAGCCGTCCCGAATCCGCGGGGTGTGCCACCGCACGGAGCCCGCGGTGGCGGATGATCGGGAAGACCCGATTCCGCGCCGCGTACTCCTCACCCGTACCACCCGCACGAGTTCCATAACACCCGCAGCGCGCGCCACGCGCATCCCGACCCGTCGCTCCACGCCCCCACCCACAGGAGGTACCCACCGTGGCCACGAAGCGCATCGCGCACACCGTCTGGGAAGGCAACCTGCTCGACGGGAGGGGCACCGTCACCTTCGACTCCTCGGGAATCGGTGAAGCCGAGGTCACCTGGGCGTCCCGGGCGGAGCAGCCCAACGGAAGGACCAGCCCGGAGGAACTGATCGCGGCGGCCCATTCGAGTTGCTTCTCGATGGCGCTGTCGAACATCCTCACCAAGGCCGGTACACCGCCCACCACGCTGCATACGCAGGCCGAGGCGACCTTCCAGCCGGGCGAGGGCATCACCGGGATCCACCTCACCGTACGCGGCGAAGTGTCGGGGGTGGACGCGGCCGCCTTCTCGGCGGCGGCCGAGGACGCCAAGAAGAACTGCCCGGTCAGCCAGGCGCTCGCCGGTACCACCATCACCCTCACGGCGACTCTCGACTGACCCCGCCATACACCCGTACGGGTGTATGAAGGAGAAGCGGGAACCGCACGGCCGCCGCTGGCGTTGACCGTACGGGGCGGTAAGCGGACCGTGGTGGCACGGTCCGTACCGCGGACGGAGGGCGAGGAAGCGATGTCGAAGCGCGCTAAGTACGCCGTCGGGGGCGCGGCGGTGGGGCTTGTGCTGCTGTGGGTGCTGCCGTTGTGGGCGGCACTGCTGATCATCGTCGGCGTGCCGGTGGGCGGCTATCTGCTGCTTGACCCCTCGCAGCGGGCCAGGCTGAAGCGGGTCTCCCGCAAGGAGATAGGCCGCTGACCCGGCGACCGGGCGCTCAGGCGAGCGTGAAGTAGGCGAGGCTGCCGAGGCCGGCCAGCGTGCAGTAGACGGCGAACGGCGTGAGCGTTCGGGTCTCGAAGTACTTGGTGAGGAAGCGCACCGCCACGTACCCCGCGACGAAGGCCGCCACGCTGCCCGCCAGCAGCTGACCGCGGATGTTGTCACCGGCCGGACCGAGGAGCGAGGGCACCTTCAGCAGTGCCGCCGCGCCGATCACAGGCGTCGCCAGCAGGAAGGCGAACCGGGCGGAGTCCTCGTGGCTCATGCCACGGAAGATCCCGGCGCTGATGGTCGATCCCGAGCGGCTGATACCGGGGCACAGAGCGAGGATCTGCGCGGCACCGATCCAGATGGCCTGGCCGAAGGTGAGCTTGGTGATCCGCTGGTCGGAGAGATCGTCGGGGTCGAGGTGCTCCTCGCCGGGGGCGATCGACGAGCCCGCCCGGCGCCGTCCGGTGCCGCCGCGCCGCAACTGCTCGGTGACGTACAGCACGATGCCGTTGAGAGCGAGGAAGGCGGCGGTCGGGATGGGTTTGCCGAGGGTGGTGCGGAAGACCTTGTCCAAGGCGAGCCCGGCGACGCCGACCGGAATCGTGGCCGCGATCAGCAGCCAGGCGAGCCGCTGCTCGACGGTTTCGATCCGGCGCTGGCGTATCGAGCTGAACAGCCCGCGCATCACCTTGGCCCAGTCCCGCCGGAAGTAGACGACGAGCGCCACCGCGGTGGCCAGGTGCAGCCCGATCAGCACATTGAGGTACGGCGAGCCTTCGGCGGACACGTCGAGGTCATGCTTCCACTGCCCGCCGAGCAGCGCGGGCAGCAGGATGCTGTGGCCGAGGCTGGAAACCGGGAAGAGCTCGGTGACGCCTTGCAGCAGGCCGACGCCGATGGCTTCGGGGTAGGTCAGGACGGACATCGACGACCTTCGGTCGAGGGGGCAGAACCCGGACAGACCCCGGGCAGTGGAGAACGTACTACAGGCCGTAAATGTGACGTCGATCAGGGAGAGTTGTTCATCCTCCGCTGGGCTGCAGTTCACCTCGTGCCGGGCTCGTGCCGTGGTCGAGCCGGGAGCGTCGTCGTACCGCCGGTCCGAAACCGTTGCCCGACTGCCGGGCTACGCCCGCGGATTGGCGTGATCGGACTCCAGGCGGCCCTGCTCGGCGAGCAGCCGGTGGAGCAGCCGCTCGTCCTGGGCGGACAGTTCGGAGACGAACCGGGAGAGCACCGCGGCCCGGTCCGGGCCGCGGTCGAGCAGCGAGCGCATCCGCTCCGCGGTGTGCGTGGCCTCGTCCTCGACGGGGGCGTACGCATAGCCGCGCCCTTCGCGGTGCCGGCTCAGCATGCCCTTGTCGTAGAGCCGGGACAGGATCGTCAGCACGGTGGTGTACGCGAGATCGCCGGGCAGCTGCTCGTTGACCTGCGCGGCTGTCAGGGGTTCGCCCGCGGCCCAGAGTGCGGCCAGCACACCGGCCTCCAGCTGTCCGGCGGCCCTGCGGCCGTTGCCGTGCGCCGTCCCGCGCCCCTTAACGCCTGCCACTTGACCGGCCTCCTCGCATATGGCATCCACTCCCGCGGCACAACCTCGCAATCTACTACTTCTCGTAAAACCTCGGTGACGTCGGGTCGGCCACTTGGATCTCGCTCGCTGCTGCGGGTTTTTTCCCGGGTCGGGTGGGTCGGAAGTCAACTACTACACGTTGTAGAGTGCCGCATGCCCGCACCCCATCGCGCCGCGCCGCACCGGCATCCGGCTCCGGGGCGCCCCAGGTCGTCCGTGCGGAGCGTTCCCCGACGTACGGAGGCAAGGTCGGTCGTGTCGTACCCCCACAGCCCAGCGGTCAGCGGCCCGGGCCGGATCGTGGTCATCTCCGCGAGCGTCGGCGCGGGGCACGACGGCGCCGCCGCCGAACTCGCCCGGCGGCTCACCGCCGCCGGTGCCACCGTCGATCGGTATGACTTCCTCGATCTACTGCCCGCCCGGCTGGGACCGCTGATCTGCGGCAGCTACCACCAGCTGCTCAACTACGCCCCCTGGGCCTACCAGCGCATCTACGCCGCCACCGAGCGCGGCGGCGACAGTGGACGGCTCACCCGTGCGGTACTGCGCCGGGCCGAACACGCCACCCTGCGCATCCTGCCGCCGGACACCCGCGCCGTGGTCTCCACCTACCCGCTGGCCAGCCAGGTGCTGGGCGCGCTGCGCCGCGCCGGTCGGCTGGACGTTCCGGTCCTCACCTACCTCACCGACTTCTCCGTCCACCCGATGTGGGTGGCCGACGGAGTGGACACCCATCTCGCCGCCCACCGCGTACCGGCCGAGCAGGCCGTGGCGGCAGGCGCCGAGAACGTCACCGCCACCGGCCCGGTCGTCAATCCGCGGTTCGCCCCGGCGACCGCGGTCGAGCGGGAGGCCGCCCGCACCCGCTTCGGCCTGCCCGCGCGGGCACCGCTGGCGCTGCTGGTCGCGGGTTCCTGGGGAGTCGGCCCGGTCGAGCAGGCCGCCACCGAGATCCGCGACAGCGGCGCGGCCGTGCCGGTCGTGGTCTGCGGCCGCAACCAGGCGCTCGCCGACCGGCTGCGCGCCTCGGGCATCGAGCACGCCTTCGGCTGGGTCGAGGACATGCCGGGACTGATGCACGCCTCCGACGTTCTTGTGCAGAACGCCGGGGGGCTCACCTCGCTGGAGGCCTTCGCCAGCGGACTGCCGGTCGCCTCCTACGGCTGCATCCCGGGACACGGCCGCACCAACGCCGCCGCCCTCGACGAAGCGGGCCTCGCCGTCTGGATCCGCTCCCACGACGAACTCAAGCCCGTGCTGGGCGAACTCCTCGAAGGCTCCCTGGGCCAGGCCCAACGCGCCGCCGGGCTCGCGCTGTTCAGCGAGGACCCGGTCGCCGGGCCGGTCGCCGAGATCCTCGGCGCCGCCGCCGGTCCGGCACCCGACGCGGTGGCCGTCCCGGCCGTGGTGCGCCGTCCGGCCGGTCGCAGAACCGCCATCGTGCTCGCCGCCGCTCTGGCCACCACGATGCTCGCCAGCCCCGAGACCACCGAGGCCGCGGTGGCCCGCGGCGGCTTCCACCTGTTGCACGACCTCGGCCGCTGACGCGACCGCCGATCGAGCGCGAACCGATCCGGTCCACCGCTCGTCTAACGCACCAACCGCCCACGGGCCGACCGTCCCCCTCCACTGGTAAGCCCCGTAAGTCCCGTAAGAAGGAGTGCCGATGCCCGCCTCCCGGAAGCCCGGCCTGGCCCGTACGGTCCTCAAGGCCGGATGCGTTGTGCTGCCGACTCTCGCCGCCGTCCACGCCGCTCCCGTCCTCTCCACCCTCGGGCCGCTGCGCAACCGTCTGATGCCGGGGCTGTCCGGCCAGGGGCGGCCCGACCACGTGGCGTTGACCTTCGACGACGGCCCCGATCCGCTGTCCACTCCGTTCTTCCTGCGGGTGCTCGACGAGTACCGGATCCGTGCCACGTTCTTCGTCCTCGGCTCGATGGCCAACCGCTCCCCGGAACTCCTGAAGGAAATGGCCGCGGCCGGACATGAGATCGGCATCCACGGCTGGCAGCACCGGCCCCTGCTGCTGCGCGGACCGCGCGCCACGTACGACGACTTCGCCCGCGCCCACGACCGGGTGGCCGAGATCACCGGGCAGGCACCCCGGCTGTTCCGGCCCCCGTACGGGGTGATGTCCACATCCGCGCATCTGGCGGTCCGGCGGCTCGGCCTGACCCTCGTGCTGTGGACCTGCTGGGGCGAGGACTGGACCCGGCGGGCCACCCCGCGCTCGGTCTACCGCACCGTCACCGCCGATCTGCGCGGCGGCGGCACCATCCTGCTCCATGACTCCGACTGCACTTCGGCCCCCGGCGCCTGGCGTTCCGCGCTCGGCGCCCTGCCACTGCTCCTCGACACCTGCGAGCGGCGGGGCCTCCAGGTCGGCCCGCTGCGCGAGCACGACGCGGTCACGTCCACGCACGTCTGCGAAGGACGCAGGCCGGTGGGGTCGGTCCGGGCGTAGCGCTTTTTCCGACGGCACCCATCCCTCCGCAACCCGACGAAGATCCCCCGGACCGGCCGTTGCCCTCAGGGAGACGGCCGTCCGTACCCCGTACGTACAGTGAGACCGTGACCGACGAGCTGTTCGCGCGGCCACCCGCGCATATCGCACCGGGCGCCGTCCATATACCCGGCTGGCTCGATCTCGGCGCCCAGCGGCGGCTGCTCGCGTCCTGCCGCGAGTGGGCCCGGCCGCCCGCCGGACTGCGGACCGTGACGATGCCACGCGGTGGACAGATGTCGGTCCGCACGGTCTGCCTCGGCTGGCACTGGTTCCCCTACGGCTACGCGCGGGCCGTGGTCGACGGCGATGGCGCCCCGGTGAAACCGTTCCCCGACTGGCTTGCCGAGCTGGCCGTTGCCGCCGTCGCCGAGGCGTACGGATATCCGTGCACCGACCCGTACGACATCGCACTCGTCAACTTCTATGCGGCGGGCGCCTCGATGGGCCAGCACCGGGACAGCGACGAGCGCTGCGACGCGCCGGTCGTCTCGCTCAGCCTTGGCGACACCTGCGTCTTCCGCTTCGGCAACACCCGGACCAGGACCCGCCCGTGGACCGATGTGGAACTACGCAGCGGCGACCTGTTCGTCTTCGGCGGTCCATCCCGCCTCGCCTACCACGGAGTGCCTCGCACGGTCCCCGGCACGTCCCCGCCGGCCCTCGGCCTGACCGGTCGGCTGAACATCACGCTCCGGGCCAGTGGCCTGGACGGGTGACCGCGGTGGCCATGCGGAACACCACGTCGCGGCCGTGCGTTGAGGCCGACATGACGGGAATCGATTCGGGCGTCGACGAGCGCGACGAGCACCAGGACGCCCTGCTGCGGCTGCTCACTGAAGTGGACGGCGGGGTCCTGGTCACCCTCAAGCGTGACGGACGGCCCCAGCTGTCCAACGTCAACCACCACTACGACCCCAAGGAGCGGATCGTCCGGGTCTCCATCACCGACGACCGCGCCAAGACCCGCAATCTGCGCCGCGACCCGCGCGCCAGCTACCACGTCACCAGCGCCGACCGCTGGAGCTGGACGGTCGCGGAAGGAACCGCCGAGCTGTCCGAGGTCGCCGCCGACCCGCACGACGCCGCGGCGGAGGAACTCGTCGACCTCTACCGCGCGGTCCGCGGTGAGCACCCCGACTGGGACGAGTACCGGGCGGCGATGGTCGCCGACCGGCGGGTGGTCATGCGGCTGCGCGTGGAGCGCGCCTACGGGCAGCCGGGACGGCGCCCATGAGCGGCTGGCGTCCCCTGTCCTTCGGCGCCGACCCGACCGGGGAGCGGATGGCGCGTATCCAGAGCTCCCCGAACTTCAAGGACGGTGTGTTCGTCAACCCGACCGGTCCTTCGAGTCCGCCACGCGGGCCCGGCTGGGGCATGCTCAAGTCCCAGCTGCGCAAGGCCGACCGGATCCGCAGACGACCCGCGGCCCCGGTGCCGGTATATCCGTACACCCTCGCCGAACTGGCCACACCACCGGCGTCGGGACTGCGCCTGACGTGGATGGGGCACTCCAGCGTGCTCGCCGAGATCGACGGGCGGCGTGTGCTGTTCGACCCGGTGTGGGGCGAGCGCTGCTCCCCGTTCGGCTTCATCGGGCCGCGGCGGGTCCACCCCGTGCCCGTGCCGCTCACCGAACTGGGCCCGCTGGACGCCGTGGTCATCTCGCACGACCACTACGACCACCTGGATCTGCCCACGATCCGCCAACTGGTCCGTACTGGAACGAAGTTCGCCGTGCCGCTGGGCGTCGGTGCGCATCTGGAGCGGTGGGGTGTGCCCGACCGGCAGATGACCGAGCTCGACTGGCAGGAGTCCGCGACGATCGCCGGACTCACCTTCACGGCCACGCCCGCCCGGCACTTCTGCGGGCGCGGCATACGCAACACCCAGCACACGCTGTGGGCCTCCTGGGTGGTACGCGGACCCGAGCACCGGATCTACCACAGCGGCGACACCGGATACTTCCCGGGCTTCGCCGATATAGGCGCCAAGTACGGGCCGTTCCATGCCGCGATGATCCAGATCGGTGCCTACAGCGACTTCTGGCCGGACATACACATGACCCCGGAAGAGGGCCTGCGGGCACACGCGGATCTGTCCGCGGGGACGTTGGAGGGCGCCCTGCTGCCCATTCACTGGGGCACCTTCAACCTCGCCCCGCACCCGTGGGAGGAGCCCGGAGAACGCACCCTCGCCGCCGCGCTCGCGGCCGGTGCGTCGGTTGCCCTGCCGCCGCCGGGCAGACCCTTCGAGCCGAGCGGTGAACTTCCCCTGGACCCCTGGTGGCGGGCGGTCGCCGTGCCGTCGCAGGACAGTCGGACCGCCGTGTCGACCGCACCGGTCCACGTCGCGCCGAACGAGGCTGGCTGACGGTTCGTCAGGCGTACAGCTCGGTACCGTCGGTGAATCGGATGACAGCCGCACCGTCCACCACCTCGGCTGTGGCGGCCCCGCACAGCGAGGCCGCGTCCAGTGGGGCGCCGGTGAGCGCGACAAGCGTGACGTGGACGCTGCGACCGCCGGGGTGCGGTGCCGAGATGAGGTACGGGACGGCCGAACACCGGCCGAGGGCATTGGCGTCGGCGTGGTGGGCGACATGCCCGCGATGCCAGCCGTACAGGCCGACGACGGCGCTGGTCAGACCGTCACCACGACGCGCCAGTGCCCAGTCGCCACCCGCCTCGGCCTCCGGCGGTTCCGGTCCGGCGATCGCGTAGCCGCCGTCGCGGACCGTGACGCCCACGGGCGCCTCGACCCGGTGAACGCGGACCTCCCAGCCGCCGTGCGGCAGGGCGGTGGTCTCGACGCGGTACTCGGTCTGGTCTCCCGGGAGGCGGGCGGCGTACCAGGACGCGGCTCGGGAGCGTGAGACGGTCAGCGGATGGATGGCGGTACGGCGCGACGCCGTGCCGTCGGCGGCCACCAGCGCCAGATGGCTGTCGAGCCGGGCCGCCCAGGCGTGCGGTGCGGCCTCCGGCGCGGTACGCGAGGAGTAGCCGAGCTTCGCGTAGTGCGGGTCGTCGGAGGGGTCCACCGCATCCGGGTCGGCATGGTCGCTGCCGTGGTTGAGCAGCCGTACGATGCCGTCGCCACGCGTCCCGTGCAGCAGCCAGCCGGGCGAGGGCAGCGCCACGTACTGGTCCGACTCCTCGATGGGCAACGGGAGTTCGGGCGCGGTCCACACGGGGTGCCGCGCGGGCAGCAGCAGCCCGAGGAAGCCCTTGCTCGCCCAGTACGGCGACGCGGGGCCGGAGTAGTCCTGGGCGATCGGGAGAAACGGTTCGTACCAGCCGAGGCTCAGCAACCCGCGCTCGTCGGGCACCCCCTGCTCGGTGAAGTGCCGTAGCACACCGGAGGCGAGGCGGCGGGTGCGGCCCGGGGCGAGCGGTGTGGCGTCGGCGAGCGCGCCCAGCCACACCGGCGCGACGGTCGCGAAACGGTAGGTGAGCGACCGGCCTTGGTGCACGGGGGCGCCGTCGGAGCCGAAGAAGTGCTGGTATCCGGCCAGGAACCGGCGGAGGCGGTCGCGGTAGAGCGCCACCCGGGCGGGGTCGGCGCGCTCCCCGGCGATGCGTGCCCACAGCAGCGGGTACAGGTGCATCGCCCAGCCGTTGTAGTAGTCGAAGTTGCGGCCGTCGCCGTCGGTGTACCAGCCGTCGCCGACGTACCAGTCCTCGATCCGCTCCAGGCCGCCGTCGATGTCCGCCTGGCGGTACGGAGCGCCGACCGACGCCAGGAACTGCCCGCACACCACCTGGAAGAGCCGCCAGTTGTTGTCGTGCGTCCGGTTTCCCAGGAAGCCGGAGAGCCAGTCGACGACCCGCTGCTGGACGGCGCCTTCCAGCCGGTCCCAGATCCAGCGGCGGGTCTCGTGCAGCCCGATGGCGATCGAGGCCGCCTCCACTATGGGCTGTGAGCATGCGGCGAGGTGCGGCCACGCCTCGTCGCTGGTGCGGTCGGTGCCCGTTGTCAGACCCCGCGCGTAGCGTTCTGTCAGGCGCTGGTCCACCTGGCCGTCGGCGCCCGCGATACGGAAGGAGGCCAGCAGAAATGACCGCGCGTACCCTTCGAGGCCGTCGGAGGCGTCCCCCGAGCAACTGGCCCGCCCGGGAAGGCGGTACTGCGCCCAGCCCGGCGTCGCGTACGGGACGAGTGCGTCCAGCAGCCGGTCGGCCACCGCCTCCCAGTGCGCCCGGGTCCAACCGGTCCGCGGCGAGAGCGATACGTCGGCGGGCGGCAGCTCCAACCGCGCGGTCACGACACGATGTCCTTGCGCTGGAAGCCGCGGAACGCGAGGGCGGCGCAGACCACGGCATAGGACAGCGCTACGGAGGCGCCCTTCACCATGCCCGCCCACTCCAGGTCGGGCTGCAGGGCATCGGCCCAGGCGTACTGCCAGTGCGTTGGCAGGATGTTCCGCAGCGAGCCCAGTGCCGTGATCGCGTCGAGGATGCTGGAGAGGATCGCCATGCCCACGGCTCCACCGACGGCGCCCAGTGGAGCGTCGGTCACCGTCGACAGCCAGAACGCGAGCCCGGCCACGGCGAGTTGGCTGACGAAGACATAGCCCGCGATCGCCGCGAAGCGCAGTGCGGCCGTCCCGGCGGGCAGGGAGCCACCGGCGGGCAGTTGGAGATCGCCCCAGCCGTACGCGACCGTGCCGACCGCGAGCGCGACGGCGGGCAGCGCCAGGACCGCCGCCGCGCTGAGGCCGAAGGCGACCAGCGCCTTGCTGGTCAGCAACCGTGCGCGGGGGACCGGCGCCGCCAGCAGATAGCGCAGTGACGACCAGCCCGCTTCGGACGCCACCGTGTCACCGAAGAACAGCGCCACCGGCAGGGTGAGCAGGAAGCCGCTGGAGACGAAGAGCACCGCCAGCGCGAAGTTGAGCCCCGAGGAGGTGGCCACATCGATGAGCGAGGGAATGTTGTCGCGGCCGTGCGGGGTGCCGCCGACAGCGAATGCCGCCCACACCACGGCGGGCAGCAGGAGCACCACCGCGAAGGCCACCAGCGTTCGGCGGCGCAGCAGTTGGCGTACCGCCTCCACCCGCAGCGGCAGCGTGCGGCCGGGCCGGTAACCGGGGGCCGTGCCGGACGCGCCGCCGGTGCGTGGGGTGTCGGTCGCGCCGGGCGTACCAGTGCCGTTCGCGTCGGGCGTACGGGCCGTACCGGCGGTGCCGCTCGCGCCACTGGTGCTGGTCACGCCGGGCCTCCGATCAGGGTCAAGAACGCGTCCTCCAGGCGGCGGTGCGGGCCGACCCGGGTCACCGGCACGCCCAGCCGCAGCAGTTCGGCCATCAGCTCCGGCACGGTCATCCCGTCGAGCCGTACCAGCAGGCCCTCGTCAACGGTCTGAGCCGCTCCGACGCCCGGCAACCCGGCGAGTTTTCCGGCGGTCGCCGTCAACTCGTTGTCCGCCATCGCCTCCACCCCGACGGACATCAGGTCACCGCCACCGGTGATCTCGGCGACCGGTCCGGCCGCGATGAGTTGCCCCTTGTCCATGACGACGAGATGCGTACAGCTTTGTTCCACCTCGGAGAGGAGGTGACTGGAGACGATGACCGTCCTGCCCGTCGCCGCGTAGCCGGTGATCACCGATCGCATCTGACGGATCTGCGGCGGGTCGAGTCCATTGGTCGGCTCGTCCAGGATCAGCAGGTCGGGCAGGCCGAGCATGGCCTGCGCGATGGCGAGGCGCTGCCGCATGCCCTGCGAGTACGTCCGCACCGGCCGGTCAAGGGCGTCACCGAGATCGGCGATCTCCAACGCCTCGGTGAGGTGCGCGTCTTCCGCGGGCCTGCCGGTGGCGCGCCAGTACAGGTCGAGGTTGGCCCGACCGGTCAGATGCGGCAGGAATCCCGCACCCTCCACGAACGCGCCCACCCGTGAGAGGACGGACGCTCCGGCGCGTACCGGCTGCCCGAAGATCCGGATGTCTCCCGCGTCCGGCCGGATCAGGCCCATCACCATGCGCATGGTGGTGGTCTTGCCCGCGCCGTTGGGCCCGAGCAGCCCCAGTACCTGCCCGCGCTCCACCCGGAAGGACAGCTCCCGCACGGCGTAGCGCTCCGTGCTGCCGCGATACCGCTTGGACAGCCCGGAGATCTCCAACGGCACGTCCAGCAGGGCGGGTTCGGGTTGCCGCCCAGAGGCGTGTCCGGCCGGGCGGCCGATCCTGCGCCGTCCGGTGAGCAGCAGCGCGGCAGCCGCGGCGACCGCCACGGCGGGCACCATCCAGGTCCAGACCGGCAGCCCCGGCTGACCGATGGTGAGCGACGGCACCGTAGGCACGCTCAGCCCGGAGCCGCCGCTACCGGACGCGAGGGAGACCCGGTACACGGCGGGGGCGGTGGGGGAGGCGTAGCCGAGATCGGTGGAGGCGAGGGCGAGGCGCAGCCGGTGCCCGGCCGGGAACTCGTGGTCGATGGCGGGCAGCGTCACCGTCACGGTGCGCCCGCTGCCCGCGCCGGTCACCCGCAGCGGTGCGACCAACTGGCTTGGCAGGAGTTGCTTGCCGCCCGCGCTCACGTCGTACACCTTGGCGAAGAGCACCGCGTCGCCCTCGTCCGCGTTCGACGACACGGTGATCCGTACCCGCGGCGATCCGGTCACCGTCAGCGGTGAGGTCAGCGCCGCGGAGTCGAACACGGCGCGTTGGCCGGGGAAGTCCAGCGCCAAACCCTGGCCCAGGCCGGACAGTTGGGAGACCGCGCCGCCGAGGCCGGGCACCGCCGAGACAGCGGGCGGCGAGCCCCCGGCCGGGTTGGCGACCTCTTGCTGGCGGCCGGTCAACCGCACCGTGCGGTCGGCGGTGCCGCGCAGCCCCGGGTAACGTCCGTCCGTCGCGCTGCGCAGTACCGGCTGCCCGGTCGTGGTGTCGATCCCGCCGGAGCGGGTGACCCGGAACGCCGGGCCGGTGCCCGCCGTGGCGTCGTGCTTGAGGTAGCGGTCGAACCAGGCGGTGATCCGGGTGTCGACACGGTCGGATTCCTGGTCTCCGCCGTCGTGGCCGCCCGAGGTCCAGTCCACTGCGACCGGTGCCCCGTTGGCGGCGATGGTGCGGGCCATCGCATCGCTCTGGTGCAGCGGGAAGAGGGAGTCGTTCTGGCCTTGGAGCACCAGTGTGGGCACCTTGATCCGATTGCCGACGGATGACGGGCTGGACCGCCGCAACAGCGTGACATCCGCGGCGTCGGCACGTCCGGAGACGGCGGCGCGCTCGTACAGCGCGCACAGATCGGCGGTGAAGCGGCATCGCGCGGGGCCACTGCGCGCAGCCGTACCCTGCGCGGAGCCGGTGGATCCCGTTGTGAAGAAGATCCCGGCCCACAGCTTCTTGTAGACCCCGGAGTCCGCGGCCTGCCCGGCGGCGTTCTGCGGGAAGAGCGCGTCGGCAAGGTCCCACCAGGTGATCTGCGGCGCGATGGCGTCGACCCGCTTGTCGTACCCGGCGGCGAGCAGGGCGATCGCCCCACCGTAGGAGGCGCCGGTGATACCGACACGCGGGTCGTCCGGACCGTCCTGTTCCACGTCGGGCCGATGCCCCAGCCAGTCGATCAGGCGCCGTACATCGGCGACTTCACGGTCGGGCGAGTCAAGACCGATCGCGCCGGTCGACCGGCCGAAACCACGCGCGGACCAGGTCAGCACCGCGTACCCGGCACGCGCGAGCTGCTCGGCCTGCCCCCGTACATCGTCCTTGCTGCTGCCGAAGCCGTGCGCGAGCAGGATGGCGGGGCGGCGCCCGCCACCGCCTGAGGTGAAGTACGAGGTGTCGATCCGAACGTCCCGTGAACTGCCCGGTGTCTCGGGCATGGACAGGATCTGGTCCTCGCGGTGGACGGGCGCGGGACCATCGGCGACGGCGAGGGTCACGGCGCCGCCCCCGATCAGCACGGCGAGCGCGGCGGCGCCCGCCAGCAGTCGGCGGCCGGTCCGCCAGGTCCTGCGAAGAGCCAGGTACATGCGGGGGGTCCTCGGGGTGACAAGTCTCGGGCGGAGTTCTGCAGAAGGAGTTCTGAAGACGACGTTCTGCGGGTGACGGCGTGGAGGGCGGCGTGCTGAAGACGACGGCCTGAAGACGTTCTGGAGGAAGGGCTCTGGAGGCGAACAAGGACGCGGTCCAGTTTGCCCCTTCGCGATCGCCGGGACGTCAGCCGAGCGGAGCGCACCTGAGTCGCGCCGTACTGCGCCGGGAGTATGAGGGGTGGTTCCGGGCGTGTCGACGGTGCACGGAAGCGCTGTCAGCGGCCGTTGTCAGTGGTGGGCACTACCGTCGGTGGTGAACGGTGGGAACGGAGGACCGAGATGGCCGACGCCGACGATGTCCGTGGAATCGCGCTCTCCCTGCCGGAGGCGGTGGAGAAGCTGGCCTGGGGTATGCCGTCCTTTCGGGTGCACGGGAAGTCCTTCGCGTGGCTCGCCGAGGATGACGCCTCCATGAGCGTCAAGTGCCCCATGCCCGACCGGGACGAGCTGATCGCCGCGGAACCGGAGAAGTTCTTCATACGGCGCGGTCACGATGACAGCTTCGCCTGGGTGCGGGTCCGGCTCGCCGCCGTGGAAGACCTCGACGAGCTGCGGGCCATCCTGCTCGACTCCTGGCGGCAGGCCGCGCCACGGCGGCTGGCCGCCTCGTACGGGGACGCGTAACTCGTACGAGGCGGATGCTCAGTTGACCGTCAGCCGTCGGCGCGTTGGGCTGGTGGCCGTCAGCCCAGCTGGAACGTGGCCTCGACCGGGTAGTGGTCGCTGGGCGCGTTGGTGTCGGTCTGCCCCGACGTCCAACCGCTCTGCGGGTCGAAGTCGATGGCCACGTTCGGCAGCGCGGCCGGAGTCGGCCGCCCCGGCGCGTTGAGGTAGCCGATGTAGTCCACGTCGTCGGTGTAGTCGGTGGGGAAGCTCTCGACGCCCGCCATGTACTGGCACCAGGCCGACACCTTGCAGTCGATGGTGGTCAGCGACTGTGACGGGTCGCTGGCCGGAGTGCCGAGTACACCGCCCACCGCCGCTTGGGCGTTGGCGTAGTCGCCGCGCGTCTGACCGTTGAAGTACTCGACGTTCAGATCGCCACCGATGAGCACCGGTCCGCTGGCGCCGACGATGCCGTTCACCCAGTCGCGGATCTCGCCGAGCTGGGCGAGACGGGTGGCCTGCGTGGTGTCGGTAGAGGTGTTCGACTGGTCGGCCTGCAGATGCGTGCCCACCACCCAGGTCTTGCTGCCGTTCTTGTCGACCTGGACGAGCGCCGCGCCCTTGTTGGCGTTGTAGTCCCACGTCCCCGAAGTGGAGTTGGTGAACACATGGGCGTACTGGGCGGTGATCGGGTACTTGGACAGGATCATCGTCCCGCCGTTGATGACGAAGGGGGAGTTGGAGCAGTCGCCGCTGATGCCGTTCCAGCCGCCGCCGGAGCACACCTGGCCGACCACCGGCGTCCGGTAGGGGTAGAGGTCGGCGAGCTTCGCCGTGATGTCGTCGGTCGAGGAGTGGTTGAACAGTTCGTCCAGCACGACGACATCGGCGTTGTGCTGGCGTACCACCGACTCGACCACGGGGGTGCGCTGAGCGGCCTTCTCGCTCTCCAGCGTGTCGACCGCGGCCGTTGCCAGATCGACGTTCCACGCGAAGACGGAGAGTGAACCGCCGGATCCGCTGGCCGCGCTCTGTACCGGCTGCGCTACGGCGGGCTGCGCCAGTCCGCCGAGGAGCAGCGCCGTGGCCGCGGCCACGGCCGCCGCAGTCGATCGACGAGCGATCACAAGTGCCTCCTGCTAGGTGAGGTGGATGCCCAACCGGTGGCGCGGACCGGGAGGCGGTGGTGTGCCCCGCCAGGTCCGTGGGGCCGCGGAAAGGCAGGCGCACGGTAGCGACTGGTGAGTACGGTGAGGCGAACGGCAATGGATTGCCAAGCGGCGCGTTGGCCAAGGGTTCACCAAGTTGCGGAGGGTGCCGTGGGTCCGCGCTGCTGTGCGGCCCGCGCCGTCGCGGTCCCGGCGTTCGCCCGGCGCCCTGGCCTGGCCCGTGACCGGGCTCCCCGGCGAGGAGGAACGTTTCGGCCCGACTACGCTCAAGGTGTGACTGAGAACAAGGGTGAGTCGGTGTTCGAGCTCGGTACGGACGGCCCGAAGGTGATCGTCGCCGGAGTGGACGGCTCCGACTCGTCCTGGCGGGCGGCCGCCTACGCCGCCGGGCTGGCTCGGCGGCAGCGGTCCCTGCTCGCCATGGTGTACGTGCAGCCCATGGCCATGGTCGGTTCGGCCGGCCTCGGTGCGCCGATGGCCGAGGCAACCTCGCAGATCGCGGAGGAGATCGTCACGCAGGTGCGCGAGGCGATCGAGCGGATGGGGGAGGTGTCCACGCTGCGCTGGGAGTTCCACACCTTCGCGGGGGACCCGTTCACCGGCCTGTCCCAGGCCGCCGACCAGCTGCGCGCCGACGCCGTGATCGTCGGAGCCTCGGAGCAGGCGGGCCACCGCATCATCGGCTCCCTCGCGGTCCGGCTGGTGAAGGCGGCCCGCTGGCCGGTCACCGTCGTTCCGTAGCGCCCGACGTGAATCATCCTAGGGTGGGCACCATGAGCAATCTCGACCTCAAGCCCCAACTGTCGACCTGCGGTGGCCGCGCTGCCGTGGCGGCCGAGCCGGTGCGCGAACTCATCACCGGACGGCCGGTGTTGCTGGGCGAGAGCACCGAAGTACGGCGCCTGCTGCCGAGCATGGGCAGGCGCATGATCGGCGCATGGTGCTTCGTCGACCACTACGGTCCTGACGACATCGCCGAAGAACCCGGTATGCAGGTGCCACCGCATCCGCACATCGGCCTGCAGACGGTCAGTTGGCTGCGCGCGGGCGAGGTGCTGCACCGCGACAGCCTCGGCAGCCTGCAAACCGTACGTCCTGGTGAGCTCGGCCTGATGACCTCGGGGCGCGGTATCGCGCACTCCGAGGAGTCCCCGCGCGAACATGCCCGCTTCCTGCACGGCGCGCAGCTGTGGGTCGCGCTCCCCGACGCCCACCGCGCCACCGCGCCCGCCTTCGACCACCACACCGCACTGCCGGTGGTCACCGCCCCGGGACTGCGGGCCACCGTCATCCTGGGCGAACTGGACGGCGCCGTCTCACCGGGCAGGACCTTCTCCCCGCTGGTCGGGGCCGACCTGCTGCTCGACTCGGGCGCCGATGTGACGCTACCGCTCGATCCGGCCTTCGAGTACGCGGCGCTCACCATGTCGGGCGGCGCGATCGTCGATGATGTGCCGCTGGCCCCCGGCTCGCTGCTCTACCTGGGCTGCGGCCGGACCGGACTGCCGCTGCGCGCCGACACCACGACCGATCTCGTCCTGCTCGGCGGCGAGCCGTTCGAGGAGAAGATCGTCATGTGGTGGAACTTCATCGCACGCACCGGGGACGAGATCGCCACCGCCCGGCAGGCCTGGATGTCGACCCCGGAACGGGAGTTCGGCACCGTACACGGCTACGACGGCGCACCGATCCCCGCCCCCTCGCTCCCGTCCACCCCGCTCAAGCCGCGGGGGCGCAGCCGCTGACGAGGGGCGCCGGTCGGCGCACGCTGGTGGCTGCTGCCGGTCGGGGCACGCTCGCTGCTGTCGGCGGGGCCGACGGGACCGTCACCCGGACGGGACGGTGCCGTCATCGGGAGGGCACGGGGTCCGCGCCGGGACCGCCCTCGCCGGGCGAGGCCACGGCAACGGGACGGGGGCGGTTACCGGGGCAAACACGCCCATATCTCCCGTGCTCACCGCCACAGCCACCCCACCGCCACCCCCCATCGCAATTCACCTCAGAAACCCGCTGATGCTCTTGCGCAGCCCCCCGGCGTCCAGCCCGTGCGCCGCGACGTGCTCCGCCCATGTCCCGTAGCGCCGCAGCTCCTCGCGTGCGGTGCCGAGGCCCAGGATGCGGTGCGGTACATCGGCCAGTGCCTCGGCCGCGTACGACACGGAGGTCCCGGCCAGATAGGGCTCGACCAGCACCACATCCGCCGCCGCGGCGCGCCGCACCTCCGCCCGTAGCGTGTGCGCGTCAAACGGCCGCACGGTGGACGCGTACAGCACGGTCACGTCCAGCCCCTCCACCGCCTCCCGTACGGCGTCCAGCATGGGTCCGACCGCCAGCACCACGCCCGACCGCCCCTCGCGCAGCAGCTGGAAGCGGCCAGGGGAGACCGGCAGCGGCTCGCGGTTCGACTGCTCGCTCAGCCGCAGGTAGACGCGGTTGTCGCCGTCACCGGCGGCATGCCGAAGCAGGGCTTCCGCCTCGTCCGGATGGCCGGGTACGTGCACCGTCCATCCATCCAGCGTGTCGAGCAGCGCCACATCGCCGGGCGCCTGGTGCGTCCGCCCGCCGGACGCGATGTCGTACGAACCGCCGGAGCTGACCAGCACCGCCCCGACTCCCTGGTGCCCCAGGTCGAGCTTCACCTGCTCGAAAGGCCGCTCGACCAGGAAACTGGCGAAGGTGTGCGCGATGGGCCGCATCCCGGCGAGCGCCAGCCCACCGGTCGCCCCCACCAGCAGCTGCTCGCGGATACCCACGTCGATCACCCGGTCGGGGTGGGCGCGGGCCGCGTCCTTGAACCGGTCGGAGGAGATGACCGCGAGGACGACGGCCAGCCGAGGGTCCTCGTCGAGAAGGCCGGAGGCGACGGCGGTGAATCGTTCACGCATGGTGTCCATGGCTGATGTCCAATCAAAAGGTCCGGCGACAGGCGGAGGTGGCGGCAAGCGGCCGCCCTGATCAGGCGTACTTGGGCTCGACGCGGGCGACGACGGCATGCGGTCGGCCGGGGTGCGCGGTGGTGAACGCTTCGTACAGCGCCTCGTGGTCGCGCCCGTCCACGGTGAGCGCCGACCAGCCCTCGGCCGCGAAGCGCGAGGCGAGCCCGCCACGCCAGCCGTAGGTGGCCGAGGAGTTGTCGATGGCCACGACATGCAACCCCTCCAGGCCGACGGCGCCCGCGAAGGCGACGGCCTCGTGGTTGCTGCCCTCGTCCATCTCGGCATCGCCGACGAGCACCCAGGTGCGGGGGTGGTGCAGCCCCTGCGCCTTCAGCCCGAGCGCGGTGCCGACCGCGAGCGGCAGCCCGTGCCCGAGCGAACCGGACCCGATCTCGGCACCGGGTACGAGCATCCGGTCCGGGTGATAGCCGAGCCGTGACTCGTACGTCCCGAAATCCGCCAGCCACTCCTCCGGGATGAACCCCTGGGCGGCGAGGACGGCGTAGTACGCCATCGGGCCGTGCCCCTTGGAGAGCAGGAACCGGTCCCGGTCGGGAGCGCCGGCGCTCTGCGGCGATACCCGCAGCACCCGGTCGTAGAGCACCCAGAGCACATCAAGCGTGGAGGTGGCGGCGGGCCCGTGCTTCTCGTCGCCGGACATCAGCGCCATCAGCCTGGTCAGGTCCGCGAATCCGGGATCGCTGCGAACGTCTGCGTGAACACTGCCGGTAGAAGTCATGGCAAGAGCCTGCAACTTCAAGCGCGCTTGAAGTCAAGCGCCGTTGGACGGCTATCGTCGGGCCATGTCCCCCAACGCGCACGACCGCCTCACCATCGGCGAACTCGCCGCCCGCAGCGGCCTGGCCACCTCGGCCCTGCGCTACTACGAGGAACTCGGCCTGATCCACTCCGAACGCACCACGGGCGGCCAGCGCCGCTACAAACGGGCCACGCTGCGCCGCGTCGCCTTCATCCGCGCCGCCCAGCAGGTCGGCCTCACCCTCGACGAGGCCCGCTCCGCCCTGGCGGAACTTCCCTTCGACCGCACCCCCAACGCCACCGAATGGACGCATGTCGCCCGCTCCTGGCAACGCCGCATCGACGACCAGATCGCCGCCCTGGAACGCCTACGCGGCCGCCTCACCGGCTGTATCGGCTGCGGCTGCCTGTCGCTGACCAAGTGCCGCCTGTACAACCCCGCCGACACCGCCGCCCAGACCGGCCCCGGCGCCCGCTACCTCCTGGACGGCCCACCCCCGGAACCGCAACACTGAGGGCGCGGTCACTTAACGTGTTCATCTTGCTGCGTAACGCATCCACGGCCAGCCCATGAGCGGCCACCGCGCGAAGTGCGGTATTGTTCTCGTGCGCGGTCAGCCGGGGGAAACCCCAACGCGAGCCGAGCACCGGGACGTGGCGCAGCTTGGTAGCGCACTTGACTGGGGGTCAAGGGGTCGCAGGTTCAAATCCTGTCGTCCCGACTTGCGAAACCGCAGGTCGAAGGCCGTTTTCTCGAGATCGAGGAAGCGGCCTTTTGGCTGTCCTGTGGGGTGGTGGTCGCAGTGTGGTCGCATCCGCTGGCGGGGGTGTGGACGCCGTGGGTGAAGTGGCGGCCTGTGCGGGGGAGTAGGCGGCTTTGAGCGCCTGCGGCCATCGGGCCGGGTGGTCTCGGTGTGGTCGCAGCCAGTTGGGCCAGTGCAGATGCCCGTCGGGGCGGTCGGCGTCGGCCAGGGTCCTGTCGATGGCGTCGACGGCGCCCCGGGCGGCCTGGGTGGTCAGGTGGCTGTAGATGTTCGCGGTCGTGGAGAGTGTGGAGTGCCGCAGGGTCTTGGAGACGACGGTGAGGGGGACGCCGGCGTTGATGGTGAGGGTGGCGGCCAGGTGCCTCAGGTCGTGCAGGGTGATGCGGGGGACGCCGGCTTCCTCGGAGAGTTGACGGAAGCGGTGGAGGACGTGTTCGGGGCGCAGCGGGCGGCCGTCAGGGCGGCAGAAAACCAGGCCGACGTACGGATTGTCTGGGTCGCTGTCTACGGGGTTGCCAGCGGAGGTCCGGGTAGCTACGGAGCGGCGTGTGAGTGCTGCTGCGACGCGTGGGGAAATCGCAACCCAGTTCTTGCTGCTGCGGGTCTTGGGCGAGGTGAGCACGAGGCGGTTGTTGTCGATGGCGGAGAGAGTGCAGCGGACGTAGAGCACCTTCTGCTTGAGGTGGACGTCTGCCCAATGCAGGCCGAGGGCTTCGCCTTTGCGCATGCCGGTCCCGATGAGGAGTTCGCACAGGTCGGCCATGAGGGGGTCGTTCTGGTGGCAGTGGCGCAGGAATTGGGCAGCTTCTTGGGGCGTCCAGATGCGGCGTTCGGGTGTCGGCGGCCGTGGGAGGACGGCGGGGCGTGCGGGGTTGTAGCTCAGACGGCGTTGTCGGACGGCGTCGCCGAGGGCACTGGAGAGGGTGGCGAGACAGCGGTGCAGGGTCACTTTCCCTCGGCCTTGGGCGAGTTGTGTGTGGACGAAGCCAGCGATGTGGCGGTGTCCGAGTTCGTCGAGCTTGAGGCTGCCCAGGGAGGGGACGAGGTCTTTGGTGATGTAGTCGCGGTAGCGGGCCAGGGTGGTGGGCTTGAGGGTGAGGGCTTTGGTTTCGAGCCAGGTGGTCAGGTAGTCGGCTACGGTCTGGTTCGGGTCGGCGTTGAAGCCGCCGGCTTCGCCTTCGAGGAGCCGGTGTAGCGCGGTTCGGGCGGTGTGGCGGGTGGGGAAGCCGCCGCGGCGGATGGTGGTGCGTTGGCCGGTGGGGGAGGGTAGGTCGACGGCGAAGGTCCAGGTGCCGTGGTCGGGATCGGTGGCCAGCGCGGTGCACAGGGTGCCGAGCTGGTGGTGCTGGGTGTCCCGACAGCCGCAGCGTCGGTACACGCGACCGCGGTCGGCAAAGGAACGCATGATGATCGCCTCCCGGGCGAAGCAGGGGTGCCGACAGGCTCAGTGTCCGCCGCGGCACACACCACGCGACCACCAGCGATCGCGCACTCGGTCTGACCTGCGGCGATCCCTTGTCGTGGCGACAAGTGCGACGCGGCTTCACCGTGGACTGGGGGGCGTGATGAGCCCGCCCGTTGCCCCTTTGACCCGCATCTCGGCCGTACCCCCAAGGATGAGGGTGGCCACGAAGGGGCCGCCGGGGCCGAACTCAAGTGGTGGCGCTTCGTCCCAACCGCTCCGGAGAAGCCGGAGGCACGCTGCATCGCGGGGACTGCGCGGTCGGCGGCAGCCTGCTGAGTCTGTCGGAGGCGCCGCTGATACTCGACGAAGGCGCCCGGCCCTGTGAGCGCTGTGCACCGCAGGACCGGCTGCGGGCGTAGCTGGGGTTATCTCGTGTCGCTGGGAGGCTTGAGGCACGTGGGGCAAGTTCGGATTTCAGCACATGTCTCACATGTATCCGAGGGTCATCAGGCGCGTGAGCCACCGCCGCGCGCTCCGGGGAGAGCGGCAGAGGGGCAGCGACGGGGCCCGTCCTCCTGCCGAGGTCTCTGTCGAGTGGCGGTGTACCGGTTCGCCTGTCGCAGCTGTGAACGAGAGGTGGTCGAGGCCCAGCCGCGCAGCTCATGACGACGCGTCTGGTGAGGTGGCCGGATTCTATCCACGGATCCACCTTCAAGGCGCCACGCTCTTTACACATAACCTTCACAGTCAGCTACGCTCCCTTGCGCATCCAGTGAACGAATGAACGCGCATTTGCTATTGGCATGGACCTGCTATCTCACCGGAAGGAGTGCCTTCGCAGGCCACGATCCATATGGGCTTCTCGCGGCCGGCGCCGCGTCTGGGGCGGCCTCGCCGTGGCCGGCGCGCCTCAACCAGCCCGCGGCCGCCAATCACGCTGCCTTCGGGGTAGTCCCGTGACGCGGCAGATCGTCATGCGCTGGTGCTCCGGCAAGGGCAAGGCCGCAACCCAGATCCGACATCAGAAGGGGAGAACCATGCGCACTACCGCACAGCCGTCCACCTCGACGGCGAGGACCACGCGAGGCCGCCGACTGGGACGCGTCGCCATCGCGGCCGCCATCGCGACGGGGGCACTCCTCGCCTCCCAGGCCACCGCCAACGCGGCAGACAGCACCCACTCCGCTTCTACGGCGATGACCAGCATCGTCACCGATGGCAACCGCATCGGTCTTCTCACGTCCGACGGCAGGGCCTACGTCAAGGAAGGCGGTATCGACACCACGGGCTGGTTCCTCGAGTCCGGCGGTGTCAAGTCGCTCGCGCTGTCGGGCAATCGCATCGGCGTTGTGACGAACGATGGCACCGCCTACGTCAAGGAAGGCGACATCTACGCCCCCTGGGTCAACGAGCACGGCAATGTCAGCTCGCTGGCCTTGTCCGGCAACCGCATCGGCGTCGTAACGAGCGACGGCACCGCCTACGTCAAGGAAGGTGGCCTCAGCGCCGGCTGGACCAACGAGTACGGCAATGTCAGCTCGCTGGCCTTGTCCGGCAACCGCATCGGCGTCCTTACCAACAACGGCACCGCCCAGGTCAAGGAAGGCGACCTCAACGCCGGATGGGTCGACGAGTGGGACGGTGCCGGCTTACTGGTCCTGTCCGGCAACCGCATCGGTGTCATAGGGCAAAACGGCCACGCCTACGTCAAGGAAGGCGGCCTCTCCACCGGATGGGTCGACGAATACGCCGGCGTGCAGTCGCTGGTCCTGTCCGGCAACCGCATCGGCGTCATCGGAGGAGACGGCACCGCTGCGGTCAAGGAAGGTGGCCTCAGCGCCGGATGGGTCAACGAGTACGGCAATGTCAGCTCGCTGGCCCTGTCCGGCAACCGCATCGGCGTCATCGGCCCGGACGGCACCGCCCACGTCAAGGAAGGCGGCCTCTCCACCGGATGGGTCGACCAGAACCTCAGCTGATCCCAGGTAGGACGCCAGACAGATCGGCGACAAGCGGGGACGACGTGACAGACGGGGCAGGCGCAGATTGGGGGCTGAGACTGGTGGGCTCGCATGTTGAGGAGTCGCGTATTCGCGAGCCGCCTGGCGCGTCGGACACAGTGAGTGATCGCTTGGGCGCCACGGCGGCCGCGAGCAACTACCAGAGCCAGCGGTCGAGGAACTCGGCCCAAGAACCCGATGTAGCAGTCGAAGGCGACCATTGCAGACCGGAGGTCGCCATGCTTCGGCGGCGGCACACCGCATTTCGGTGGAGGTCGTAGCACTGCCCCCGTACTGTCGACGACAAGTCACGAGTGAGGGGACGATCAGTGGACCGGGACACCTTCATACGCACGGCGAAGGCCCAGATGCACAGGGCCCTGGCGTCGTTTTCACGCGGGGACAACGGCATGGCGGTGCTGCATGCAGGCATCGGCGATGAGCATCTCCTGAAGGCCGCTCTTGTCCATCGCAGCCCCGCCCTGATCGTGGAACCGCGGGACCTGAGCGGGCTCTTGCATGCGGCCGGGCTTGGGGGGTCCGCGCCGAGCCCGGTGACTTCGGCGAAGACTATCGGTGCGGCCGAGGCGTTCAAGAGAGCGCGGCATGTGATGGAGCTGCCCGTCACCGAGAAGGAACACGACACCCTGCTGCGTGCCCGCAACGGGATGGCCCACATGGGCATGCATGCAACCGAGGAGACGATCGCCGCCGTTGCTACCGCTGTCGCGGTAGCCGATGCCGTCCTAAGTGACCTGCGTCTGAAGGTAAGCGAGTTCTGGGGAGAGTACGCATGGTCGCGTACGGATCTGGTTGAGCTGCGCGCCGGCGAGGTTCGAAGGCGGCAGCGGGAGGAGGAGTCTGAGGAGTCGGAACGCCAGGACCAGCAGATGACCGATGAGTGGAACGTGGCGAGAGGCTCCGTAAACGCCAAGATCCGGTACGCGGCACGGCTCTTCGAGGCTCGACACGGGATCGCCGCAATGACAGACCCGATGGTCGTAGCCGCATGGCGAGCGGAAGATGGTGTCTCCCGGGCCCTGGAGCAGGTCAGACCCTGGACAGATAACGCACCACCGGAAATCGGTGTACTGCCTTGCCTGGTGTGTAAGCACCCGCACGCAATCCTTCGGGGCCACGTCCGTACCGAAGGGATATACCCAAGCTGGGACGACCCAGACGCGACCGTCCAGATCCCAAAAATGTACGACTGCCCAGCATGCTCAATGGAACTGGACGGCTACATGGAGCTGCTCTTCATCGGTCTCGATGGCCCTTTCAACCAAGATGACTATCCCTTTCCCTCGTAAGCCTCCTGGCGTCGGCAGTCCGCACGGGAGGTTGTCCCTCCTACACGGCCCCGACTCGCGGGCTCGCACGTTGAGGCGTCGCATATTCCTCGGTGGGGTCGGTTCCGATGTCACCGTGTGTGGTCGCAGGGGCGTATCGGCTCCAGGTTCCGCCAGCTTCGGTGACCAGCCGAGTGGCGGTCTTGTCGTGGTAGCCGAGGGCCTTCGCGATGACGGGGGCTGGGGCTTGGAGGACGAGTTGGAGGATCGCGGAAGTCCTGCCGCGCTGCGGAGGGACGCCGATCTCGCGCAGGTGGGCCTGGAGGCTGACCGCGTTCATCGGCTGCCCGGGCTGGCGGCCGGGAAAGAGCCATCTGGCACTTCGGCTGCTGGCGTAGGGCAGGTGCTGGCGGGAACGGAGGTAGGCCCGCATCAGCTCGGCGACGGGCTCCGGGAGGGGAGACGGTGGATTTCCCAGGCAGACGGCGACAGTGGTGCCGTCGTCGGCGATGTCGTCGATGGTGCGGCGAACGATGCGGCTCACGGGCTGGGCGTAGACGAGAACGAGTGCGGCAACGATGCGGCTCCGCAGAGGCAAGGAGTCGTCGTTGAGGACCCGCCGGAGCATGGCGAGGCGGCGGTGCTGATGCAGCGGCGCCTGGTCCTGCGTTATGACCTGGGGCGGAAGGGTGAGGCTGGGCATCCGGCTTGTTTTCATGCACCAGCGAAGGAACGTCTGGGCTGGGCGTCGGGTGGCCGTTTTCTCGGTGTGCCAGGCGTCGAGGTCGGCCTGCCGACAGTACTCGATGGTGCGGCCTCGGTCGGCGAGCCAGGCAAGAAAGGCACCCGCCTGGGTGGTCTCCTGCTTGGCCTGGTGGGTCTGGGAGCGTCCCAGCGGCCCCTTCTCCGCCGTGGCCCGTAGTTGGCGCATCTGGTGCCAGGTAGCGAAGTGCTGGAGAAGCCGGTGGTGTTCGGGGTCCTCGATGGTGTCGAGCCGTTCAGTCAGCCAGCGCTGGTAGAGCAGGAGTTGACGGTCGACGCCTGGCAGGACTGCGGGTGCCGATAAATCATCCGCCCAGGTGACGGCCTTGGTCACCGATTGCTGGCTGTGCCCGCTGCTTGGCCCGCGGTCTTCACGTAGACGGGGCGCGGGCGGCATCATGGCCTGTCGTGCTGCTGCGTCTGGCCTACCTCGCGGTCACGAACACCTTCACGCTCCTGCGCCTGCTGCCAATGAGCGATCGGGAGAAAGAGATGGAGATTCTGGCGTTGCGGCACCAGCTGCTGGTCCTGCAACGTGAGGTCGGCAAGCCCGCGTTCACCGACACCGACCGGGCGGTTCTCGCCGGTCTGCTCCACCACCTCCCGACCGACAGGCTGCGGAACCTCCTGCTGCTGGTACGCCCGGACACGGACTTACGCTGGCATCGTGACCTGCTCAAGCGGCGCCACGCGGCGACCTGCGTACCGAGACGGCGCGGACGCCCGCCCACCGTCCGCTCCATCCGGGCTCTGGTCCTGCGCTTGGCCAGGGAGAACTCCTCGTGGGGGTACCGGCGCATCCATGGCGAACTCGCCGTCTTGGGCATCAAGGTTGCCGCCTCCACCGTCTGGGAGATCTTGCGAGAGCACGGCATCCTGCCTGCGCCTGAGCGGGCGGGCACAACCTGGTCCGAGTTCCTGCGTAGCCAGGCCGACGTGCTGCTGGCGTGCGACTTCTTCGAGACCAGCACCCTTGCCGGGGCGCGTCTGTACGTCTTTGCGGTCATCGAGCATGCCACGCGGCGCATCCGGATCCTGGGCGCCACGGCGCACCCCACTGCGGACTGGATGGTGCGGCTCGGACGCAATCTCGTCATGGATCTTGAGGACGCGGGCTGCCGGGCGCGCTTCCTGATACGGGACCGCGACTCGAAGTTCACGGCAGTCTTCGACGTCGTGCTCGCCGACGCTGGCCTGGAGATCGTGCTCTGCGGCGTCCGGATGCCGCGCATGAACTCCCTTATGGAGAGGTGGATACAGACCTGCAGGCGCGAGCTGCTGGACCGCACCTTGATCTGGAACCAGAGCCACCTGCTGCACGCGCTGCGCGAGTTCGAGTCGTTCTACAACGAGCGCCGCCCGCACCGGGCGCTCGGCCAAGCCGCACCATTGCGCGCACTCCCCGCACCCATCGCCGACCCAGACCAGATAACCACCCTCGACATCCACAGACACGACCGACTCAGCGGCGTTCTCCACCAGTATCGATATGCCGCGTGACCAGCACGGATGATTTATCGGCACGCGCAGTCCTGGGGCAGCAAGTATCCGGCGATCGTGAAGCTGTGGTCGGACGCCTGGGCCGAGTTCGTGCCCTTCCTCTCCTTCGACGTCGAGATACGCAAGGTCATCTGCAGCACGAACGCGATCGAGAGCGTCAACGCCCGCATCCGCAAGGCCGTCCGGGGCGCGGGCACTTCCCCAACGAGGCCGCCGCCCTCAAGTGCATCTACATGGCGCTGATGAGCCTGGACCCGACGGGGAAGGGCCGCAAGAGGTGGACCATGCGCTGGAAGGCACCCCTGAACGCCTTCCAGATCGCCTTCGAGGGCCGCCTGAACCCGAGAAACAACTGACCACTCAACAACCAAGATCAGCCGTTAAATTGGCTCTGTTGCACATCCGGTGGTAACGGACGGTGATGTTGGCGTTGGGTAGACGCGTCGATGACGAAGTCGCAGTTCCGTGCGTTGGAGCGGTCGTTCTATGAGTCGGCCGGCCTGCACAGCCGCCACCAATACGAGCCCGGTGTCCCGGGTCCGGCATCCCCACCCCGGCGCCGTCCACTCGTGAAACATCGAGGTCAGAGCGCCAGCCGCACTGTCTGCAACGGACGGCAGCCGATGCTCACGATCCGTCACCACCGAGTGTGCAACAGAGCCGTTAAATTGACACACCCGTCCCACCGGGACCTCACGTGGTTGGGCTCCCGGGTGCGTGAAGAGTCCGGCGGATGGCGTTACGGAGCCAGTGGTGGGCTCTGTCGGCTGCGTGTCGGGGGTGCCAGGCCATGCCGATGGTCAGTGGTGGCAGCGCCAGGGGGATGTCGAGGAGGTGCAGGCCAAGAGCACTGGCGTCGTGGGTGAGGGGCGAGGGGGCAGCGCCGGGGGGTGCAGCAGGTACGAGGCAGACGATGTCGCTGCGAGCGGCGAGGGTCATTGCGGCCAAGTGGCTGGGGAGGACGACGCTGACCCGCCGATGAAGGTTCTGCTCGGCCAGGGCGCTGTCGAGGGGACCGGTGAACCGGCCGCGGCGGCTGACCGCGACGTGCTCGGCGGCCGCGAGCCGGGCCGGGGTCAGGGGTCCTTCGGTCAGCGGATGGCCGGGCCGGACGGCCGCCACCATGCGGAGGCTGGCCAGTTCTTCGACCTGGGTTTCGGGGTCCACGTGGTCGATGGATCCGATCTCCAGGTCGATCCGGCCGTCGCGGAGAGCGGGGCCGGCCTCCAGCTCTTCGGCCCGAAGCCGGAACGAGACCCCCGGCGCCTCCTGCCGGGCCAGTTGCAGCAGCCCGGGGACTAGTGCCGCGCCGACCAGATCGGCGGCTTGGAGGGTGAAGGTGCTGCGCAGGGTGGCGGGGGCGACGCCGATATCGGGGCTGAGCAGTGCTCCGAGGCGGTCTACCACTGTGGCGGCTTCGTCGCGCAGGGCCTGGGCGCGTGGGGTGGGGACCATGGTCTGTCCGGCCCGGACCAGGAGGGGGTCTTGGAGGATGCGGCGCAGGCGGGCGAGGTTGCGGCTCATGGCGGCGGGCGAGGTGTGCAGGCGGGCGGCGGCGCGGGTGACGCTGTGCTCGGCCAGCAGGGCGTCCAGCGCGATGGCGAGATTGGCGTCGATGACCGGCTCTCTGCTGTTCACCGCATAATTCCATTTCAGTCAATGATTCCTTGCTGAAGTTCCTATTGTGGCAGCACTGTTGCCCTCCGCAGGATGAGGGGCGTACCAATCCGGCACGACCTGCGAGGTCTTCATGATCGTTGTTACTGCTCCCACCGGGAACATCGGCCGTCACCTGCTCGCCCAGCTCCTGGAGTCCGCCCCCGCCGCGGGCGAGGAACTGCGTGTGATCGTGCGCGATCCCGCCCGGCTTCCGGACGCGGCGCGCGGACGCGTCGAGGTGATCACCGGCTCGCACGGAGACGCCGAGATCGTCGACCGGGCCTTCGAGGGTGCGGACGCAGTCTTCTGGCTCGTCCCCCCGAACGCCTCCCTGACCCCGCAGGACGCCTACACCGGTTTCACCCGCCCCGCCGTGAAGGCGCTCGCCGCCCACGGCGTCGGCCATGTCGTCGGCGTCTCCGCGCTCGGCCGCGGTACCGCGGTCGCCGACCGCGCCGGCCTCGTCACCGCCTCCCTCGCCATGGACGACGTCATCGCCGACACCGGCGTCGCGTACCGGGCCCTGGCCAACCCGTCCTTCTTCGAGAACCTCCTGGAGGAGTCCGGCTCGATCCGCGAGAAGGGCGTCTTCACCGACGCCGTTGACGCCGACCGCAAGGCCCCCCTGGTCGCTGTCGCCGACATCGCGGCCGTCGCCGCCGGCCTGCTGCTGGACCGCTCGTGGACCGGCACCGACAGCGTCCCGGTCCTCGGGCCGCAGGACGTATCCCCCAACGACCTGGCCCGCATCATGACCGAACAACTCGGCCGCCCCGTCCGCTACGAACGCCAGCCGCTCGACGAGCTGTACACCACCCTCGTCAGCTACGGCCTCAACGAGGCGTTCGTCCAGGGCATCGTCGACATGAAGCGAGCCAAGGACGAGGGCCTCGACGCCGGCATCGCCCGCACCCCGGACACCGCTTCCCCCACCAGCTTCGAGCTCTGGTGCGCCCAGACTCTCAAGCCCGCTGTCCTCTCCTAAAGGCCCACACCCATCGCCGGAACACAGGGTGCCCAGCGCACCAAAACTACCCACCACTTTGGAGACACCGATGCCTGCTGAGGAAACCGAACCGCCGGTCACGGCGTTCATGCTCGTCAAGACCACACCCGAGTGGCTCGCCCTGACCGTCCAGGAACGTGTGGACGCCTTCACCACCCAGGTCCTCCCCGCGATCAAGGCCAAGACCACGGGCGTCCGGTCACGTTTTTACGACACGGAGTTCTATTCCGCGCGCGTCACCGACGTCTGGGTGTGGGAAGCAGAAGACCACCACGCCTACCAGCTCCTCATCGACGCGCTGCGCGAAACCCCGTTCTGGGACCGCTACTTCGAAGTCGTCGACCTCCTCGTCGGCACCGAGAACGGCTACGCCCGTACCTACGGCCTCGAACCCGTCGCCACCATCACCACCTGACACACCGCCCGCCCCGCGCGACTGGGCCGATGTCCTCTGGCCGGTTGCGGCCTGAGAGGACGTTCTTGCCGCTGACGTGCGCGTTTGAGTGGTTTGCCGGCTGCCCGAGATCCCCTAATTGATGCTGAACACCCCGAATGCGCGAGGGAAGCGCTCTGCGCCTGCCGAAAACCTCGTCCGCGCAGTTCAGGCGGCATGGTGGTACTCGTGGAGGACTCCGCCGAGGCGGTTTCTTCGGCGTATGTCTAGGCGGGTGATCTGGCCGGGATCGAGCGGTTCGGGGATGGCTCGCAGGGGTGCTGCCTGGTTCATCGCTTGGTGGGCTCTATGTGTGTTGTGATGCAGCTCGAACTGGCGGAGGGCGTGCCGGAGGTGGCGCTCGTTCCAGATCAAGGTGCGGTCTAGGAGCTCGTGGTGACAGGTCTGCACCCAGCGCTCCATGATGGCGTTCATGCGGGGCATCCGGACGCCGGTGAGCACGGTCTGGATGCCGGCGTCTGCCAGGATCTGGTCGAAGAGAGCGGGGAACTTCGCGTCCCGGTCCCGGATCAGGTATGTGACGGTGGCTGCGGCGTCCTCCAGGTCCATGACGAGGTTTCGTGCGGCCTGGCTTACCCACTGCGCGGTGGGGTGGGTGGTGGTGCCGAGGATCCGGATGCGGGGGGTGGCGTGCTCGATGGCCGCGAGGATGTACTGGCGTTGGCCGGTCAGGGTGACGGTCTCGATGAAGTCGCAGGCCAGGAGGGCGTCGGTCTGGGAGCGCAGGAAGCCAGCCCACGTGGTGGCGGCCCGGTCGGGCGCGGGGTTGATGCCCTCGGTTTTGAGGATCTCGCAGACGGTGGAGGCGGCTACCTTGATGCCGAGGGTGGCGAGTTCGCCGTGCACCCTGCGGTAGCCCCACGACGGGTTCTCCGGACCAGGCGCAGGATCAGGATGCGGATCGAGCGAACGGTGGGCGGGCGGCCTGGCCCTTTCGGTCGGCAGGTGCGGGCGGGCGCTGCTTGGTCATGTCTCGGTGCCATCGCAGCACGGTGTCGGGTTGGACGAGCAATCGGAGCTGGCGCATGACCTGGCGTGGCAGTGGCACCAGCAGAGCGGCGAGGAAGGCCCGGTCTTCCGAGGCGAACTTCGGCCGGTCTGCACCGAGTTGCCGCTCAAGGACCATGATCTGGTGGCGCAGGGCGAGAATCTCCGCGTCCTTGTCACGGTCGCTCATCGGTAGCAGCCGCAGCGCTGCGAACGCGTTGGCGGCGGTCAGGTAGGCGAGGCGAAGCAGCACGAGTGCTCATCCTGCCGCAGCACCGAACAAGCGCCTGAGCTGTATGGATGACATTCTCGGCAGGCGCAAAGTCGAATAGTTCACACCACCCCCACACACGCCGCCCTCGGCCGTCGACCAGTACAGGCGCGGTGCAATTTGAGCCGTCGGCCACGCCTCGGTACGCCGCAGCGCCCGCGGGACGGCTCAGCGCCAGGCGCGGGCCGACGCCGGTCGCCCCGCAGCCCGAGGACCAAGGTGCCGCTGGTACTGGAGCTTCGTCCGCCATCTCGGCTACTACGGCGCCACCTGGCAGCTGCCCAACTACCTGGGCCTCGGCGGGGTTCGGTCGGCTACAACACGCCGGGCCGACTCGCCAGCGTCGGCGGCGATCACGGGGACGCGGCGAAGGCCCGCGCCTTCTTCGTCTTCGCCGCGCCCCAGTCCACGTACGACCGCCATGACCTGGAGCAACAGAAGGCCCTGATCGCCAAGGCATTTGCCGGGCTCGGCTGGGAGGTGCCTCGACTCCTCGACTCCCTGCAGCAGGCCCCGGAGCTGTACTTCGACTCGAGCAGTCGGACGGACGTGGACACCTGGTCCGCGGCGCGCATCGGCCTCGTTGGGGACGCCGCCTGCGGCGCGACGATCGGCGGCATGGGCACCGGAACCGGCGTGGTGGCCGCCAACGTGCTGGCTGGCAAACTCGCGCTGGCCAATGGCAACCACCGTGCGGCCTTCAGTCGGTATGGGAACGCGATGCGCGCCTATGCCCAGGGCTGCCAGAAGGGCGGCGACCGCACCGGGAAGTTCCTTGCCCCCGGCACCGCGATCGGCCTCCGCATCCGGAACGGTCTGCTGAGCAGGCGTTCCCTCCTGAACTGGACGCTCAAGGAAGGGCAGAAGATCAGCACCATCACCCTGCCCGACTACCGGGCTCAGCTCATCCGGCTCAGCAAGTGACCAGAAAGATCACCGACGAGGATCAGGCAGGCTCACGTCGCCGGTATGGCATCAGGGCTTGGTCGCCGTTGTCTTGCGTCGCTGCAGGAGGTAGTAGCCCGCTCCTGCGGCTACAACCCCGGCAGCGGCGCCACCGCCGATCGCCGCGGTGTTTGCTGACGTGCCCTTGTTCGTGTCGGCAAGGTGGGCGCAGCCCTTGGGGGGAGATGCGCCGTCGGGCAGCACTTTCACCTGTGCCCAGACGTAGCCCTCCATCGGGGCGCTGTGGAGGTAGACCGGGTAGGTACCGGGCTTGATGTTGCAGCGCACCGTGGCGACCACAGGCATGGCTCCCTTGCCCTGGGTGAGGGTCAGGCGGCTGGTGAAGGCGGTCGAGGTGATGGTGTCTCCGATGTGGGCCTCGCCATCGCTGGCGATGGCCGTGATGTGGTCCCCGCGGTGGACCGATCGGACGTCCTTCGGGGATTGGGGCCAGGGCACGTCAGCCGCGAGGGCGGCCGGGCTGAGGCCAAGGACACACATGACGGCGGCAGATCCAGCCGCGGTGGCTCTGAAGATCGACTCGCGTAAGATCCGCATTTGAGGCCCTCAATTCAATTCAATTCTCTTATGTCATAGGCATAGTTCACTATAGTGATCATGTCTAGATCACGATGGGCTCGAACCATCTGTCTCAGCCTTTGTGCGGGCCTACTCGCCATGTCAGGTGCGACAGCCACCGCGACCGCTGCCGCACCTGCCGCTCCGACGCCGTCCGGCACCGTCGCGACGGAGTTATCGTCGAGAGAGAGACCCACGGCTTCCCCGTCCGCGGAGAGACCGTCGGTCACGTCCCGACCGTCGGTCACGTCCACCTCGTCACCGCAGGACCCCCCGCAGTCGCCTACCCCGTCCCCTACCGGGACCTCGCCCGACCCGGAGTTGGGCAGCGACGAGGCCTACTGGACTGCGGAGCGGATGGCCGCCGCGGTTCCCGATGACGCGCAGCGCGGCGTGGGAACCGGTCCCGCACGCCGTCTCAACCGGCCGATGGACAACTCCCCAGGTACCCAGACGGGCAAGTACCTCGGCGGTATCGCGCCGGTTGGCACTTTCTTCACCGTGGCCAAAGGCTTCGCGACTGCCACATACTGCACGGCGAGTGTCGTGCACAGTCCTGGGCATGATCTCATCCTGACGGCCGGGCACTGCGGGGTAACCCTCGCCGATGGCACGCGCCGGATCTTCGTTCCGGATTACCGCCAGGGCCTGGACGCCGCGCACCAGCCCTCAGGGGTGTTCCCGGTGGAAAAGGTCTTCGTCGACCCCCGCTACTCAAAGAACAGCAAGGCTTCCGACTCCAACCTCGACTTCGCCTTCGCACGCGTCGGTGTCAACGAAAGAGGCCGCGCGGAGGACGTCGCCGGTGCCCTCAGGCTGACCATGACTCCCAGCTACAGCAACGACGTCACCGTCTTCGGCTACCCGGTTTCAGACACGTACAACAAGGGCCAGGCGGCCATCCAGTGTCCCGTGCACACCTTCGCGCTGCCTGGTTATCACCAGATGCAGATGAAGTGCGGTGGTTTCTACGGGGGTGTGTCGGGCGGCCCGTGGATCACGCATTACGACGCGCAGACGCGGACCGGTGACGTGATCGGAAACGTCGGCGGCTTCTTCGGCGGCAGCAACTCCAGCAACGTCGACTGGCTCAACTACTCGCCGATATATGACCAGGAGATACAGAACCTCTACGACGACGCTGTCGCTGACCGTACTCCGCAACGCGCTACCTACCAGGCTCCGACGGACACCACCGGCCTGCCGGGCGGTGCGAAGATCTGGCAGCATGCCCGTCTGATGGCGTCCGGCGACTACACCGGCAACGGTCACAGTGACCTCATCGTGGTGTGGTCCGACGGCGAGATCACTCTGTATCCCGGTGACGGTGGGGGCGGCTTCCGTCCAGAGCACCAACTTCTACCGGCCAACAAACTGTGGGCCGACCACGCCGTGACCATCACCGGTGGAGACTTCGCAGGGTCGGGCCTGTTCGATCTGATGGTGGCGTGGAACGACGGCGAGGTCACCCTCTATCAGGACGTCAGCGCTGCCGGATTGGGCACCGAGATACAGATGGCCAAGCCCTCCTCCATCTGGAAGCACGCCTCGCAGATCGCGGCAGGCCGCTTCCATGGCACCCAGTACATCTCCGACCTGGTCGTGCGCTGGGATGACGGCGAACTGACCCTCTACACCAACGTCGGCTCCGGCGGGTTCGGACAGGAAAACCAGCTCCAAAAGCCCAACGACACCTGGAAGAACGCCACATTGCTCACCGCGGGCGAGTTCTCCGGCAGTGCGCAATGGGACCTCATGGTGCGCTGGGTCGACGGGGAACTCGACAACTACGTCAACACCTCCCCGGCCGGGCTCGGCCCCGAGGCCCGCATCCAGGACAAGAACGCGACCTGGACCCACGACCTCGTTATGACCGCAGGCGACTACACCGTCAACCACCGGCACGACGACCTGCTCGTATGCTGGTCTGACGGCGAGACGACCTTGTACGTCGATACCACCGCAGCAAACCTGGGTGCCGAGAACACCCTCGTGTACAACTTCAACTACTGACCCAGGAAGTGGGAGCCAAGCACGAGGCCAAGGATGAAGGCCGGCTGATCCGCGCCAAAGTGGACCATCGACCCACAGGAATGGCAGTAGCTCATCCTCGACCTCGAACTCTGCGACCACAGCCAGATCTAACGCTCTTTCAATGAACACAGCGTTGGAGGGTGCCGAGCGGATTCGTCGGCACCCTCCAACGCTTCCCTCGCTCGGAACCGCCGACCTCGATACCGGTCAGCGGGCGAAGGCTTCGGCCAGATGCACGCTGTGGCCCTCGCCGCGTGTCCGCTTTTGTGCGTCAGGCTGCATGCCCGCCTGCAGCACCGGAGCCCCGCCCGGCCCCTGACCGAACACCAGTCACCGTAAGGGCGGCCGCCGCGAGGAACAGGGGCCAGAACAAATACCAGCCGGTGAGCGCAAGCAGGAGCACCACGATGCAAAACGCCGACGCACCGGGCACCACACCTGCCCGGCTCGTTCGCCGCAGCAGCCGGGCGCCGGCTCGTCATGCGGCCGCCAGCCCGCCGAGGGCGCCTCGAGCTGACGGTGCGGCCGGGCCGGACTGCGGGACATGAGGGTGGTGAAGGCAGAGCGCCTGCCCTCACCCCGAAGGACCCGAGCATGACCACACCCACCGAACCCGTTCCGCGGCACCACTTCGCACCGCCGACATCCAGCTCCAGATGAATTCCCGCCATACCGAGACTTGAAATCGATTGACCCAGCGGCAACTTGGGCCTGAGGATCTTCAAAGTGCCGAACATAAATTCGGTCGGGGGAAACTAATCAATGGGGGTTCAGATGGGCATGATGCCCAGGTCAACCGCAATCGGCTGTGCCATCGCAGCAGTCGCTGCGGTGTTCAGTACACCCGCATCGGCAGCAACCACACCGCAGCCGAACACAACGCAGACGCCGTCGAGTACGTCGGGAGAGTTTCACGCAGACGGCGGTGTTCTCTGCAGCGTCCATGCAGACAATCCGCACTACTCCGGTGGAGCCAAGGGCGTCATCTACAAGTCGCGCGTGACCTGCGCAGGGACAGTGCCGGCAGAGGAAGTCCGCTGTCAGGGGCAGCTGATCTACTCCGTCGGTGGAGAGCCGCCATCGACCGCGGCCACGTCGGATGAGACCCGCACGGTCACGACCGACGGCAGCACCACCACGTTCTACACTCCGCAGTACGGGGGGAAGAACATCCAGTGGTCCGGCAACTTCCAGGGTTACACCACCTGCACCCTGGTTTCCCCTTATACAGGTACGGTCGGGTCGTCGCAGACTCCCGTGGTCTACATCAACGCATAGTCGCCTGGCTGCGGTGGGGCGGCAAAGGGAGGGTTTCGTGGCCGGAAGATCCAACACGTGGGACGTCCGCCCAAATTTGCTGCTCACCGAAGTCGGGTTGGAGAGCCAGGGGCTCGTTGACCGACTGTTCTCCTACGCCTCGACCAAGGGTGTTGGCTTCCGGCCGTCCTCAACGACAGTAGCCGACGGCACCGCGCTGTCCATTGGTGGCACTTTCACCCTGCGCGCTGATACACCCGGGGCGGCCGTCGATACGGCCGTGGAGTTCTTGTATCAGGCATGCGCTGAGCTGGGCATCCCGGTCGGGGAGATCGGGGAGATCGTAGTTGAGCGCGCTGATGTCGACCCGAGGGAAGCCGACCTCTTTCCCGCCAGCGGCTGATCACGACTTCGCGGTGCCCCATCCCTCTGGGGCACCGCGAAGTCGCATCTGATACCTGGTAGGTGCGCGGTTGGGCAAATGGGCGGAGGCGACATCTCCTCGTTGACCAGGACGGCCTGCTCGTCACCGCGGCGGGCTGTGCCGATCATGTGCCCGGCAATGCCGTGAGTGCGGCGGACAGCTGCCGGACCGCTCCAGCGAGCAAACGGTCATTACAGCGCGACGCTGCTGTCCAGTCCCTGGCACCGGTGGCGGCTTCTCGGGGTCCGGAGGAGCGGCCGCGAGGCAACTGCGGCGAGTGCGGCGCGCGGATCTTCTGGGAGGGCCGCGCGCTGGCCGACGGGCTGTGCCGCCTGTGCCGTGAGCGCCGGTTCGGGTCACGCGAACGCGTGGACGTACAGGCACGATCAGGCTGGCGGCGGTCGCACCGCTTGGGTCTCGAGGTGCACCGTTCCTGATCGAGGCCTGGGCGGCGGAGGCGGCCCACCGGCCACGGCACGACCGGTGCGCCGCCGGTAGGCTCACCAGCGGCTGATGCCCATCGTTCGCGCCGCGTCGTGGATGGCCAGGTAGTGGTAGGGCGTCATGCCCGACCGCTTGATCGGAGCATTCCGGTCGTCGTGCCGGAACTCGTCCCGCGAGCAGGCCAGGAGGCTGGTGCCGTACCGGACCGGTACGGAACGAGTGCCGTGGATGGGATGAGACTTGGCCGCGGTTTGGCTGCCGGCCGATGCCAGGATGCTCCGGGCCTGGTTGTACGCGGCGGCGCTGATCTGACTCGGGTTTGCCGGCACGCGGGTGTCGAGTGTGTCAAAACAAGGCACCCGCGCCGGTTGGTCGGCTCTGGCGTTAGCGGCGACGGCTGGGGGGACGGCTACTGCGAGGGCTGCGGCCGCTACTACGGCGGCCAGTCCGGTGCGGAGACCATGCTTCACGGCTGCGAGTCCTAACGCTTGTGGATGACGGCGATACGGGTTCGCGATGACGGACCGGTGGCTACCCGTTCGCAACCAAGAGAACTCCCTGACTCGGTGAAACCACTCAATCCGGGTGAGAATTGCGGACACTGCCGCGCATGGCAAACGAAACCTCCTCATGCCAACGGCGGCGAGAGCGTCATCGCCGGGGCGAGCGGGCCGCCCGAAAGACCGCCGCGAGACCCTGGGGTAGCCGGATCATCGGCCGCAAAAACAACGGATATGGCTCACATGACGTCTGAGCTGCCGTGATGTGCCCGGCGGCCACCGATCTACCCGTGCTGCGGGACCCGATGCTGACTTTCCTCCCCAGGGGCCATTGTCGGTTTCGCACGAGCTCGCCCAGCTCGACGAGAAGGGTCACCGCCCACTGCGGGCGGTGACCCCGTCGGCCGTCGGATCGCGAACCGGTCTTGCCTGATGTCTCAGGTGTGGTCGAGCGCGTTACGTGGTGTGGGGGGCTTCTTCGGCGGTGGGTAACTGACGCCCATGTAGATGGCGCCGGCATTGAAGGTGATGCCCTGGTTGTCGGAGGCATGGGTGTGGTCGGCGTCGTTGCGGACGACGTCGATTGTGTGGCTCTCGGAATACAAGCCGGTGGTGTGGAGCTGAGGCGCTGGGCAGGAGATGGAAATCTCCTCCTGCTTCATGACCGTGACCGAGTGCATGGTTTCATAACCGAGTTCGACACTCATGCTGACGGTTGTCTTGGCGCCGATGCCTTCAAACTCAGCGCCGACCTCGAAGCCCACAGACAGGCCCACGCTCTCCCGGACCGTCGTCGCCTCCGTCTTCTCCACACCCCACATGACGCGCTTATCGATCGTGCCATCACGGGGGACACGCTTGAGATTCAGGGAGCCCTGGAGAGTGTAGAAGCGCTTGCGGCGGACCGTATAGGTGGGAGAGTTCCGCACGATCCACTCCGGCGACTTACTGTTGTCGACGACAGCTGTGCAGGGAACGATCACCTGCCGATCAATCACCGGAACGGTCTGCGTCGGCACGGTGTCATAGTCGGGGATGACGGGCGGCTCCAAGGGGCCTGAAGGGTGTCAAAACTCCGATCAGGCCGCTGATCTGGGCGTTTCATGCGGAGGGGGAGGAGGTGTGATCGGGGCGGCGTGGTACTCGTTGAGTAGTCCGCCGAGTACTCGATGGCGCCGGACTGCCGCGGCGGGCAGTGGGATGACGTCGGGTTCGTCGTTGGGGGCTCGCAGGTCCAAGCTGCGGTGGGCGCGCCCGGTGTTGTAGTGCTCGGTGTACTCGTCGACGATCGCGCGTAGGTGTCGTTCGCCGGTGATGAGGAGGCGGTCGGTGCATTCGGCGCGCAGGGTGCGTATCCACCGCTCCGCGAAAGCGTTCGATCGTGGGCTCTGTGGTGGGGTCTGGATGACTTCGGTGTCGTTGCCGGCGAAGACGGCGTCGAAGGCGGTGGTGAACTTGGCATCGCGGTCGCGGATGAGGAACCGGAAACGCCCGGCTCTGTCGCCCAGGTCCATCAGCAGGTTCCGGGCGAGCTGTGCTGCCCACTCGCCGGTCGGATGTCCGGTGACGCCGAGAACGTGGACGCGTCGGGTCTTGATCTCCATGACGAAGACGACGTAGAGGCGTCTGAGGAGGACGGTGTCCACGTGGAGGAAGTCGCAGGCGAGCAGCGTGTGGGCTTGGGAGCGGAGGAATGCGTGCCAGGTCTGTTGGGTGGTGCGCTGTGGTGCGGGTGGTAGGCCTGAGCGGCGGAGCACGCGTCGGATGGTGGGGGCGGCTACGCGGTGGCCGAGGCGTCGCATTTCGCCTTGGATTCTGACGTAGCCCCAGGTCGGATTCTGGGTGGCGAGGCGTTGGATGAGTGCGGCGAGTTCATCGGGCAGCGGTGGTCGGCCGGGCTTGGAGGGTGGCTGACGCCATTTCCAGCGGACCAGTCGGCGGTGCCAGGCCAGCAGCGTGCCGTGGGTGACGAGGCGGTGTCGGCGCAGCGTGGTCGGCAGTTGCCGGACGAGTGCGGAGAGTACCGCGCGGTCGGCCCACGACACCCGTGGCCGAACAATCTGGCGGCGGAGCACCGCGACCTCGTGGCGCAGGACGAGAATCTCGGCGTTCCTCGCAGCTGACGAGCGCCCCAGCAGCGCAAGCCAGTCCAACGCCCGGCAGAAGATCAAGTACAGCAGTCGCAGACCCACGATCAGGGATCATGCCCTGGACACAGGGATGCACAAACCCGCTGATCAGACACGCTGCGCCAGTAAAGACACCCCTCAAGCATCCGCCTGGACTGGCCCTGGACAAGCATCACCATCTGCCAGCCACTCGTGCTCCACGTGACCGACCCCGACGACCCGGACACCACCTACGTCTTCTGCGTCAACGACCCGCTCTACGAAGACGAACCCTTCCACCTCATCGGCCCCTGCCCCACCTGCAACGCACCCGTCCCCGTCACCGAGATCCGCAACCTGGCCGACCTTGCCACCCACCTCAACCACGAACCCGAACCCCTCCCCACAAACGGACAGATCCCCGGCAGCTACTCCTACCTCTTCGCCTCACACACAGCCCACCACGACCACTGCCGATTCGGCGACATCCGCTGAACCCGAGCGCCCACCCCAGGCGGAGCCGCCGGGCTGCGGCCCGACGGCTCTGCCCGGCAGTTCACCCCGACCCTATTCAGAGGGCGAGGGCTCCTTCCGGTCGGCGTGCGGACAGGATCTGGGCCGGCGTGGTGTCTGCCAGGGCACGGAACTCGCGGACCAGGTGGGCCTGGTCGAAGAAGCCGCAGGTCGCGGAGACACGGGCCAGACTCGTCCCCCCGGGTGTGAGCATTCCCATCGCTCGCTGGAAGCGCAGCACCCGTGCGGACTTCTTCGGTGTCAGGCCGACTTGTTCGGCGAACCGGTGGATCAAGTGCTTGTGGCTCCAGCCCACTTCATCGGCGATCCGGCTGATCGGGATCGTGCCGGCCGTACTGGAGAGTAAGTGCCAGGCGCGGCCGACCTCCGGCGCGGGGGCCGGACCGCTGCCGAGTCGGTCCAGCAGCGCGGCGTCCAACAGGTCGAACCTGGCGGTCCAGTCGCGGGTGGTTGCCAGCCGCTCAACCAGCTCCCGGGACTGAACGCCCAGGACGTCCTCAAGTTCGATCACATGATTGGTCAACTTGTCCATCGGTACGGCGAACAGCCGGTAGGCGCCCAGCGGCGTGAGCTCCAGGCGGATCGCCTCCTGACCGCCGGGGTGCTGGCAGATCGCGGGCCTGTCCTCCAAGCCTACGACCAGGGAACCGATCCTCCCATGGCCCGCGCCGGGTAACCCCACCCGTCGCACTTGAGTGAACGGCTCCGCGAGGCTGATCACCACGATGGCACGGCCGGTCGGCACCACCCGCACCTGGTAAGGCGTGGCCACCGCCTCCCAGTAGCCGACATAACTGCGCACGAAGGGACGCAACCCCGGATGCCAGGGCCGGGTCGCCCGCCATAGACCGCCCACACGGACGATCTCGATCCCCGGACCGGCCGAGCCGCCATTCGCCATGCCGTGGAATGCCACGGGACACCTCCCCGTCAATGAGCCACCGTCACCGTCCTTTCTACCCGTCGGGAGGGGGTTGGACAGATGGTTCGTCCAGGTTCAGCGTTCGTCAGCGGGAAGGCTTCCATTTCGGGAGGGAGCCGACGCGGATCAGGAACATGACCAGGCCGAGCGCCACAGCAGGGCGACGAAGAGGCCCGCCATCCGCCAGAAAGGGTCGTTGAACGAATCGCTGATCTTCTTCTGCAATGCGCCGGATGGTGCCAGTGTGCGCCCGGCAGCGGTAACTGGCTGGATCTGCCCGCTGGCGTAGGCGTGCCGAGAGGCCGCGGAAGCCAGGGTGATCCCGGGCACGGCAGCGCGGCGAAAGCCGCGCGCAGGGGCAGGAGTAACCTGCTGGATCGGTAGGGGCAGATGCGTGAGCAGGAACATCTCGGGCCCCCACATTTCGATCGTCGGAACAGACGATTTCAGAGTATTGACCAGGGCGTCCTCGGTGTCAGCGCAGGTGTAGACCACTCTGGGTCTGCTGAAGCCTCCGCCGACTCCGGAGTGCCTCTGTATCTGTCAATCAGCTTGAAGTAGTTTCCGGTTGCGCCGCTCGTCGGCGAGCATGGTGCACCACACGTGATCGGCCAGTCGACCCTTGCTGACGTGCCAACTGCCGTTCATCGCCCTGGACGTCGCACTCCTGATCACGGGGGTCCGTATGCTGACAGGAAGTTCTCGGAGAGCACTCCTGCCGGCACCATTGCCGAGCGGGGCCTCTGCCTTCGCCGTCGCTGGGCGGGACCCCCGCCGCAGCAGCTCAACAAAATGAGCGATGCCTGGAACACGAGGACGGATACCGAGAAGAAGCCTGCAGGGAACTCGGGCAAGATGAAGGATCCGAAGACCGCCGCGGAGTGCCTGAGTGTTTCTTGATGCGGAGCGGATGACGAGAGGAACGGAGTGGCCGGGAAGTGACCGTACACCACCTGCTGCCTGCGGCTATGCGCGAGCTGCCTCAGCCATGGAACGACGTGACCTGGGAGCGGAAGCGGCGACTGAAAGAACTGCCGCACACGGAAGCCAACGAGCAGGCGGCCCTCGACGCACTGACCGCCGCGCTGTCAGACATGCCGCGGGCGTTACAGGGCGCCTGGAGCGACGAGTCGTGGGAGCTCTTCTACCGGTTCCGCGAGGAAGCCGGCCACCAGCTCGCTCAGGTCATGCCGACGGCTGACCTGCTCACCCGGGAGGGCATCACCGACGTACTTCGCAGGTGGGCGGAGACGGCGGTCGAGCCTGTGCCGGACTGGTGGCTCGAAGAGCAGTCAGAGCAGATCGCCGGGACATGGGCCGACTCGGTGCTCTCGCACTGGGCCTATGACGTGCTGTGGTGGCTGAAACAGGAGCCGCGAGACCAAGAGCGGCTCGCGACGGTGGCAGAACTCTGCATCGGCAATGGCCGCTCGGCTCAGGACGCGGTGATCCTGCTGAAAGCCCTCGGCGCGCCTCATGGTGAGGAGGCGCTTCTGCGCGTGGTACGGGACGACGGGGTGAGCGAACCCAATCGCGCGTGGGCGCGGGACCGGCTCATCGCTTTGCGCCGGCCTGGCTACGACGTCCGAGGGCAGGAACCGACGCAGGGCGAGGAGCCCTTGCTGCCTCCCGCTGTACAGGAGTTGCCCTATGAGTGGGGTTTCGGCTTTCAGTGGCCGTCGGACCTGCCGGAGACTGAGGAGAACATGGCTCGTGCACGGGCGATTCTGGAAGCATGCGTGCCCGTCGGACCGGTCCCCGAACCCGTCCCCGCCCCGGCATGGGACGGGGACGAGGACGAGGAGCGACCGGCCTGGCTCGAAGTTCGTTCGGTCATGTCTCATCTGATGCCGTTTGCACGGCAGGTCACCCGGGAGCGGATGACCGAGGCACTGCGGGAGTGCGCGCTGCTCGGCATCCCCGGCGCTCCGCAGGATCCGGAGGGTGAGGAGGCGGAGCGGTTCGTCCGGCGGTGGGTGACGTGGATCAGCGGCTGGATCGCGGGCGGGGTCTTCACCTGGCTCGGCATCGTCGACTGCCAAGCTCGTATCACCCCGTGGGCGATGGAACTCGCCGAGCAGTACGCACGCAACGGCGTGGCCGCCGAGCAGGCCGTGGGAATGCTGCGCTGGCACGACACCGTTCCCCGCAGCCGTGAGGCCCTTGCCCGTGTCGAGGCTGACGACTCATTGTCGCCGGAGTTGCGGGAATCAGCTCGGGGCGGGCTGGGACAGGAGCCATGAGCCCGACGAGCATGCGAATGGGGTCGGTATGACGCCCCGGCGGCTCCCGGCGAGGAACAACGCCATCAGTGGTCCCTACCTTGTTGATCGGGATGAGCGAGCCATTCGTAGGGTTGGCTCACCCAGGGGTGTCGGGTGTGGCTTTCAGTGGTCTGCCGTCCA
>JBEYJY010000048.1:0-56742 GCA_040631425.1 Streptomyces sp. NPDC020096 | reverse complement strand
AACTTGCCCTTGGCATGCTGCGCCTCGGTCGCCCGGTCACTCGGCCCCCGCCGCACCTGCTCACGAATCGCATGCAGCTCCGCCACACGCCCGCGCGCGTCACCGTCCTGAGGCGCGGCCTGCCCATGAGCCGTCCCCTGGGTCATCGTCGTCATGGGTCAACTCCACCCCGGGCCCGGTGTTCCGGGCGACATAGTGGTCCGAAGTCGTGGTCCGACATCGTCGTCCGCGGGCCCGACAGACCCACGCTCGACGATTCAAACCCGGGCCGGGGTGAGACTTCCACCACCATCTCCCCCTAGCGTCGCCCGAACACCCCCTAACCCGCCGTGACCAGCCGACTCGGTCAACTCGATCCCCCGCACCGGCCTGCGTCGGCCACACCGGAGTCATTCGATGCAACGGTCCGTTCACCGCCTGGTGATTTGCACGTTACTTTTACGCCGTGCGCACCTCGCCCGCGCTTTTCTTCGCTGCTCCGGGTCGTTGCTAGAGTTCCCATTGAGCCTTCGGCCAGAGGTACCGGTCGGCGTCCATGACCAGGCCTGCGCGCGAACTGACCTGAACCGCGCGGGCCGTTGACGTCGACCTGAAAGCGTACGGGGGAGGGAGCACATGACCATGGCCCGCCTAGGGGGATTTCGCAAGCGCGAGGCGCAAGGCGTTTTCCCGGGATCTTCCAGAACTACCGTTCGGTAATCCAACCGCCGGTAACGGAACGTCACCTGACGGGCCTCTCCGGTGGCCCCCGGATTTCTGCGCGTCTTTAACGGGGAAGGAATTAACGACTTGTTGATCGAGCGGGATGAGGAGAGGGCGCGGCTCACCCGGTTCTTCACCGGAAGATCCGACGGCCGAGGACGTATCGGCGTCATCAGCGGCGCGGTGGGGTCGGGCAAGACCGCACTCCTGAACCACGTGTCGGAGCACGTCACGGCCTCAGGTGTCCGACTGCTGAGCGCGGTCGCCGCGCCCTCCGAACAGGGCTTCCCCTACGCGGTGTTGGAGCAGCTGCTTCAGGCGCTCCCCCCACTCGCCGACGGCCTGCCACCACTGCTGTTCCCGCTGCCACCGGAGCACGACCAGCGACCGGGCGAGACCCCCGCGGGCACCGAGCACACCCCGCAGGTCCCACTCACCATCCTGCGCGGCTTCCACCGCACGCTCGCCGAGCTGTCCGCGCAGGAGCCGCTGTTGATCACCATCGACGATGTGCAGTTCGCCGACGCGCAGTCACTTACCTGTCTCGCGTACGCCATCCGCCGACTTCCCGCCAACCGGCCGTCCCTGCTGATCGCTTGTGCGCGGGCCTGCGGTATGCCCACCGCGCTCAGGGAGTTGGGCCGCCAACTGGACGTGCGCAACGTACGACTGGGCGCGCTGTCCGAGCGGGGCGTCGGACAACTGCTGGCGGAGAGGTTCGATCCGGCGGACGCCATCCGGATCGCCCCCGCCTTCCACGCGGCGACCGGCGGCAATCCACTGCTGGTCCACGGCTTCCTGGACGACACGCCCCGTCCGGCGCCGGGCACCGCCAACCGCACCCCGTTCACCCCCAAGACCGGCGAGATGTTCCGGCAGTCCGCGCTGGCCAGCGTCCACCGCAGCGGCCAGGACAGCCTGCTGACGGCCCAGGGCGTCGCGGTGCTGGGCAACGCGGAGGCGGTACCGCTGCTGTGCGGGCTGATCGGGCTGGACGAGCGGACCGTACGGCTGTCCATCACCGCCCTCGCCGAGGCGGGCATACTCGACGAGCCCGGAGCCGTGTTCCGTCATGAGGCGGTCCGCGACGCCGTGCTGGAGGACCTGCCGGGTACATCGGTGGCCCAACTGCGCTGGCGTGCCGCACGGTTGCTGTACGACGACGGTGCGAGCCCGACCGCCGTCGCACACCAGTTGATCGATCACGATGTGCCCGCGCCGCATGAGGAGTGGGTGCCCCAGGTACTGCGGGAGGCGGCGCACCGGGCGCTCGCCGATGACCAGGTCTCGTTCGCGACCCGCTGCCTGCAGACGGCCGAGCGGTGCTGCCCCGACGACAAGGACCGGCTGGCGATCAGGGCGGAGCTGGCGGAGATCATCTGGCGGGTCAAACCGTCGGCGTCGGTACAGCAGTTGCAGTCACTGGCCGCACCCGCGCGGGCCGGACTGCTGCCGCCCACTCAGACGCTCCAGCTGGCACTGGGCATGATGTGGAACGGTCAGATGGATGACGCCGCCGCCGCGATCCGCCAGGTCAACGAGGTGATGTCAAAGGCCCCCGACTCCCGGCTCGGCACCGAACTGCACGCCGTCCGGCTGTTGATGGCCTCCACCTACCCCGACACGCTGGGCAAGCTCCAGGATTCGATGGCACAGGTGGACGGCGGTGGACGAGGGGCCGCGACGGTGGCGCCGTCGCTGCGGGCGCTCAACGCGCTCCAGTCCTCGCTGTGCCAGGACACCGACGATGCCACCGCGGCCCAGGCCGAGCAGGTGCTGCGTACCACCCGGCTGACGGACCTGACGAGGCAGCCGCTCAAGGCGGCGCTGCTGGCGCTGGTGTACGCCGAGCGGCTGGGCCCGGCGACGCTGTGGTGTGACCGGTTCCTGGCGGAGGCGGCCACCCGTAGCGCTCCGAGCTGGCTGGCCACGTTCAACGCCGTCCGGGCGCAGATCGCGTTGCGCCGCGGTCAGCTGGGCAAGGCGGTCGAGTGCGCCGAGCAGGCGCTGGAGCAACTTCCCGCACACGGCTGGGGCGTTGGCATCGGCATGCCGCTGGCCACGCTGGTCGAGGCCAGAACCGCGATGGGCCACCACGACGCCGCCGCGGAGCTGCTGGACTCGCCCGTCCCGGACGCGATGTTCGCCACCCGGCACGCGATGCACTACCTGTACGCACGCGGCCGTCACCAGCTGGCCACCGGCCGCCATCATGCCGCCCTGACCGACTTCGCGGCCTGCGGCGAGCGGATGCGCGCCTGGGGCATGGACTCCGCGGCCCTGGTGCCGTGGCGGCTGGGCGCGGCGGAGACCTGGCTGGCACTGGACAACCACGGGAAGGCCGCCGAATGGGCCAAGGACCAGCTGGCCCGGACGTCCGAGTCGCAGGCCCGGATCCGCGGCGCCGCGGTACGCGTCCTCGCGGCCACCCTGCCCCCCGTCGAGCGGCCCAAACTGCTGGGCCAGGCCATCACCGCCCTGCAGACGGGCGGGGACTGCTACGAGATGGCACGGGCACTGGCCGATCTGGGCCAGGCGCACAAGCAGCTCGGCGAGGTGGCCAAGGGCCGGTTGCTGATCCGCAGGGCCTGGCGGATGGCGGAAGGGTGCGGCGCCGAGGAGTTGTACCGCTCGCTGCAACCCACTCCGGTGCGGGGCGCGTCATCGGAGGCGACCGGAGAGACGGCGGGTGCGGCACGGGCAGACACCGCCGCGGTCGCCTCGCTGACCGATGCGGAGCGGCGGGTGGCCTCGCTGGCGGTCTACGGCTACACAAACCGTGAGATAGCGGCGAAGCTGTTCATCACGATCAGCACGGTCGAGCAGCACCTCACCCGCGTCTACCGCAAGATCAACATCAGTCACCGCCAGGACCTTCCGGTCAGTTTGGACAGCGATGTCGCACACAGCGCCTAACAGCTCGGCGCAGACCACCACCCCCGGCAGATCCGACGGGCGGCTGCTCGCGGTCAGCGACCTGCACATCGGTATGGCGGACAACCGGCCGATCACCGAGTCGCTGCGGCCGACGGGTGATGACGACTGGCTGATCGTCGCCGGGGACATCGGTGAGCTGACCCATGACATCGAGTGGGCGCTGCGCCTGCTCACCAGCCGGTTCGCGAAGGTGGTGTGGGCGCCCGGCAACCACGAGCTGTGGACGCCCCGCGAGGAGCCGCTCCAACTGCGCGGCGAGGCCCGCTACCGGCATCTGGTGGAGCTGTGCCGCGGCCTGGGCGTGGTGACCCCCGAGGACCCGTACCCGGTGTGGCACGGACCGCAGGGGCCGGTGGCGGTGGCGCCGCTGTTCGTGCTCTACGACTACAGCTTCCGGGCGCCGGGCACCACGACCAAGGAGGAGTCGCTGGCCCGGGCGCACGAGGCGGGCGTGGTGTGCACCGACGAGTACCTGCTGCACCCGGACCCGTATCCGAGCCGGGACGCGTGGTGCAGGGCCCGGGTACAGCAGACCGAGCGACGGCTCGCGGCGCACGATCCGTCGGTGCCGCTGGTGCTGGTCAACCACTACCCGCTGGTGCGCGAACCGACGGATGTGCTGTGGCACCCGGAGTTCGCGCAGTGGTGCGGCACCGAGCTGACCGCCGACTGGCACCGCCGGTTCAACACCGCGGCAGTGGTCTACGGGCATCTGCACATCCCCAGGACCACCTGGCACGACGGAATCCGGTTCGAGGAGGTCTCGATCGGCTATCCGCGCGAATGGCGCCGCCGCGGCCACCCTCGTGGACTGCTGCGGCAGATCCTGCCGTACCCCGAGGACGCGCCGCAGAACGACGGGAAGCCGAAGGAGAAGAGCGCGTGATCAGCGAACTGCTGCCCGCGCCGGTGGCCTGCGCCGAGGCGTTCGAGGACTGCGGCGAGGACGGTCTGTTCCCGCAGGAGCGGGAGCTGATCGGCAATTCGGTGGAGCGCCGCCGCCGGGAGTTCACCACCGTACGGGCCTGTGCGCGGCGGGCCTTGGCGGACCTCGGTCTGCCGCCCGCGCCGGTGCTGCCGGGCGTTCGCAACGTGCCGCAGTGGCCCGCCGGGATCGTCGGCAGCATGACGCACTGCGACGGCTACCGCGCGGCGGCGCTCGCCAGGGCGGTGGACCTGGTGACCGTCGGCATAGACGCCGAACCGGATCTTCCGCTGCGGGAGGGCGTGGTGGAGTCGATCGCCCTGCCGAGCGAGCTGTCCTGGGTACGGGCGGCGGCGCCCGGCTCCGTCCACCGGGGCCGCCTGCTGTTCAGCGCCAAGGAGTGCGTCTACAAGGCGTGGTATCCGATGATGCGCACCGAACTCGACTTCGATGACGCCGAGATCGCCTTCACCGAGTCCGCCGATGGCTCCGGCACGTTCACCGCGCGGGTACTGCGTCCGGCGCGCAATGCGTCGGGGCAATGGGTGGACGCGTTCGCCGGTCGCTGGTCGGCTCGGCGGGGGCTGATCGTCACCACGATCACACTGGCCGCCGCCGCGGTCCCGGTGAACTGAACCGGACTCCCGGGTCATCGTCGGAAACCAGGGTCGGTAGGGGTTGGCGGGGCAACGATCGGAAAAATAGCGTGAGTTCATGCTCGTGCCGGATTTTCCGTTCTCGTACGACAGCTGGCTTCGTCATCCGGCCGGTCTCGGCACACTACCGCCGAGCGCGGCCGGAATTGAGGTCGCCGTTATCGGCGGCGGTATGGCGGGGATCACGGCCGCCTATGAACTCATGCGTCTCGGGCTGCGTCCGGTGGTGTACGAGGCCGAGCAGTTGGGCGGCCGGATGCGTTCCGCGCCGTTTCCGGACAACCCGGAGCACATTGCCGAGATGGGCGCGATGCGATTTCCGCTCTCCGCCCGCTCGCTGTTCCACTACATCGATCTGCTGGGCCTGCGCACGTATCCCTTTCCCAATCCGCTGGCCCCGAGCACACCGAGCACACTCATCGACCTGGGCGGCCGCCGCCATCGCGCCCGCTCCACCGACGAACTGCCGGGCATCTACCAGGAGGTGGCCGACGCCTGGGACAAGGCCCTACAGGAGCGCGCCGAACTGTCCACGATTCGCGACGCGATGCAGCGGCGCGATGTGGAAACCCTGAAGGCGGTATGGAACCGGCTGGTCACGGAGTTCGACGACCAGTCGTTCTACGGTTTTCTGGCCACCTCCCCCAGCTTCCAGTCGTTCCGGCACCGGGAGATCTTCGGCCAGGTGGGATTCGGCACGGGCGGCTGGGACACGGATTTTCCCAATTCGTTCCTGGAGATCCTGCGGGTGGTGTTCACCGAGGCGGACGACAACCAGGTCGGGATAGCGGGCGGCTGCCAGCAGGTGCCGCGCGGGCTGTGGCGGCATGCCCCCGCCGACCTGGCCCACTGGCCCGCGGGAACCTCGCTGGCCGCACTGCACAACGGCTCTGCCCGCCCCGCTGCCACCCGGATCGGACGGACGGCCGACGGCTTTTCGGTAACGGACACGGACAACACCGTGCGGGAGTATCCGGCGGTCGTCTTCAGCCCGCATGTCTGGACGCTGCTGCACCGGATCGACTGCGCTCCGGAACTGCTGCCCGCCGCGCACTGGACGGCGGTCGAACGCACCCACTACATGGGGTCGTCGAAGCTCTTCGTCCTGGTCGACCGGCCGTTCTGGCGGGATGCCGATCCGGATACCGGCCACGATGTGATGGGCATGACGCTCACCGACCGGATGCCGCGCGGTGTCTATCTGTTCGAGGACGGCCCTGACCGGCCCGGCGTCATGTGCCTGTCGTACACATGGAACGACGACTCGCTGAAGTTCGCCACGCTTTCCCCGGACGAGCGCCTGAACGCGCTGCTGGCCAGCCTTGCGGCGATCTATCCGAACGTCGATATCCGCTCGCACATCGTCGGTGACCCGATCACGATCACCTGGGAGACCGAGCCGCATTTCATGGGGGCGTTCAAGTCGAACCTGCCCGGCCAGTACCGCTACCAGCGCCGGCTGTTCACCCAGTTCCTGCAGGAGACGATGGATCCGGAACACCGCGGCTTCTTCCTGTGCGGTGATGACGTCTCGTGGACGGCGGGCTTCGCCGAGGGTGCGGTGACCACGGCGCTGAACGCGGTGTGGGGGGTGGTCAACCACCTGGGCGGCGCCACGCATCCGCACAATCCGGGCCCCGGCGACCTCTTCCACGGCCTCGCGCCCATCGACCTGCCCTACGTCTGAACAGCGCCACGAAAGAAGGGGGTTGGCGGTTTCGACCGCCAACCCCCTTCTTCGATCGGACGCTATTCCTGGGCAAGGGCCTCCAGGCGGCGCTTGTCCGGCTTTCCGTTGCGGTTGAGCGGAAAGGCATCGAGGACGACGACCCGATTGGGCTGCTCATACGCGGGCAGCAGATCGTTGAGCACCTCGCGCCAGTGCGCCGCGTCCCGTTGCTGCTCGTCCTCCACGAAGAAGACCAGCTGCGCCCCGCGTCGCTCGTCCGGCAACGGCACCACCCGCACCGGGCACTTGGCGGCCTCGACCTTGCGCTCGATCAGCTCGGGGTAGAGCGTGTAGCCCATGCGGTGCACGGCGAGCTTGCGGCCGAGGACGAACAGGTTGCCGTGCTCGTCGAGGTACCCGAGGTCGCCGGTGCGCTGCCATCCGGTCGGCGCGCGCACCACCCCGCCGTCCTCGGCGAGGTGGCCCTCCAGCGCGTCCGGGGTGTCGACCTCGATCTCGCCCGCCTCCCCGGCGGCCACCGACTGCCCGTCCTCGTCGACGATCCTGACCTGGATGCCGTCCATGGGGCGCCCGGTGGCGACCGGGTTGTCCAACGTGGCGAAGGCGATGTTGCCCAGCTCCGTGCTGCCGTAGCTGTCCAGCAGCGGCAGCGCGAACTCCTCGACGTAGCGGTCGACAAGCGGCGCGTCCAGCGGTGCGGCGCCGACACAGAACATCCGGGCCGACTCCAGGTGGACCCGGAGCGCGGGCTTGCGGGTCACCAGGTTGAGGATGCTGCGGTAGCTGGACGGTGTCGCGTCGATCACCGTCGTACCGGTCTGTCCGGCCATCCGCAGCGCATGGTCAAGCCGCCGGTACGGGGCGATCACCAGTGAGCACCGGGTGAGCCAGGCGATCAGCACCATCGACAGACCGTACTGGTGGGCGAACGGCAGCAGCGGCAGCAGGACGTCGTCGGCCCGGTGGCCCACCTGTGCGGCGTTGCGCTGCAGGTTGCGCAGGAACTTGGCGCCGGACTTGACGACCCCCTTGGGCGAGCCGGTGGAGCCGGAGGTCCACATGATGAGGCCGTCGGGCAGTTCACCCCAGTCCTCGAACGACAGCCGTTCGGCGGCGGCCGGACGATCGGCCGCGGCGACCAGCAGCTGGTAGAGGTGTACGGGGTCGGCTTCGTCGTCGATGGGCGCGTCATCGTCGACGAAGGTCATCTTGACGCCGGTGCGCAGTGCGATCCGGCGGGTCTCCTCGACGTGTTCCTGCTGGTCGACCAGGACGATCGAGGCGCCGACATGCATCAGCGCGTACAGCACGCACACATAGGCGGCGGAGTTCCCGGCCTTGAGCATGACGCGGTCGCCCAGGCCGACTCCACTGTCGCGGACCACGGCGGCGATGCGCAGCGCGTCCCGCTCGAAGTCATCGAGGGTCTGTACCGAGTCGACTGCAAATATTTTCGCGGTCATCCGCAGGCTCCCTTGTCCTACTCGGCTTGGATGGTCTTGACATTCGCAACGCTTTCGATGATCTCGATGGAGCTCGACATGAGCTGGTCATGGACGAGATTGACGATCTCGCGCTTGTTCGAACTGAGATAGCGCTGTGCCCCGGCCAGGACTTCGAGGTCGAAACGCCCGCTCGTACAGCGCCGCCAGGCGCGTACGCCCGCGGGCGTGGTACGGGGATCGTGGTTGCCGGTGAGGGCCACGATGCGGCAGCTGAGGGTCGGTGGGCCGAGTGGCGCGTGCACGCCCGGGGCGTTCCGGCCGGAGACGAACAGCGTCATCAGCAGTGCCGTGGTCTCCCGTTCCAGCCGTTCGGCCACCCGGTAGGCGAGGTAGGCGCCATCACGGTGGCCGAACAGCGCGAGGCGGCGATCGGTCCAGTCCCCCAGTGCCTCGAAGATCCGGTCGGCCAACTTCTCGCAGTCCGCGACGGGTTGCATGTCGCCGAAGCAGTGGTCGTCGGGATCGCCCGAATCACCGGGATACTGGATCACCAGCACCTCCACGGTGGGCAACAGCAGTTCCGCCAACGCCAGGTAGTAGGCGGTGGAATTCACGAAGCCCGGAAAGCACACAAGTCGGAAACTGCTCGGGGTCGCCGGTTGCAGGATCCTGATCAGGCCGATGTCGTCGGGCGTGGTCTCTTCCGTCATGTGGTCGGCGGCCCCTGCCGCAACGGTGTCCACACCTTGTGGTTCTTCCGGTACCAGTCCACGGTCTCGGTGACTCCCAGCATGAAGTCGTGGACCGGCCGGTAGCCGAGCTCGTCGCGGATCTTCGTCCAGTCGACGCTGTAGCGGCGGTCGTGGCCCTTGCGGTCGGCGACCAGGTCCACCCGGTCCCAGTCCGCCCCGCACGCTTCCAGCAGCAGCGCGGTCAGCTGCTTGTTGGTCAGCTCGGTGCCGCCGCCGATGTTGTATATCTCGCCGGGTCTGCCGCCGGTCAGCACCGCGAGCAGGCCTCTGCAGTGGTCGTCGACGTGCAGCCAGTCGCGGACGTTGCCCCCGTCCCCGTACAGCGGAACGTTCTCGCCGCGCAGCAGGCGGGTGACGAAGAGCGGGATCACCTTCTCCGGGTACTGGTAGGGGCCGTAGTTGTTGGAGCAGCGGGTCACCCGCACATCGAGGCCGTGGGTGCGGTGGTAGGCGAGGGCGATCAGATCGCTGGAGGCCTTCGACGCCGAGTACGGGGAGTTGGGCCGCAGCACATCGTCCTCGGTGGACGATCCCACCGGAACCGAGCCGTACACCTCGTCGGTCGAGACATGCACGAACGGCGCGGTGCCGTGCCGCAGTGCGGCGTCCAACAGCACGGTGGTACCCAGGACGTTGGTGTTCACGAAGTCCTGTGCCGCCTCGATCGAACGGTCCACATGCGACTCGGCGGCCAGATGGATCACCGCGTCGTGCTCGGCGACCAGCCGGTCCACCAGGGCCGCGTCGGTGATGTCACCGCGCACGAACGCATAGCCGGGTGCGTCCTGGACCGGCGCGAGGCTCTCCAGGCAGCCCGCGTAGGTCAGCTTGTCCAGGACGGTGACCCGGACATCGCCACCGAGCGGCTGGTCGGGACCGAGGATCGTACGCACGAGGTGTGAGCCGATGAATCCGGCGGCCCCGGTGATCAGGATCTTCATGAACGAATCTGCACCTTGCTGTGGTCGCCGAGGATCAGGCGATGGGCTTGCGGGGTACGGGGGGCCGGCGTGACCGCCACATCGCGGCCGATCATGGACGCCTCGATACGGCGGACGCCGTCGATCGTCGCGCCGGTCAGCACGATCGAGTACTCGATCTCGCTGTCGGCGATGGTGCAGTGATCGGCGACCGAGGTGAACGGGCCTATGTAGGAGCCCTCGATCCGGCTGCCGCTGCCGATGATCGCCGGTCCGACGATCCGGGACCGGGACACCGAGGCGCCCGGCTCGACGACGACCCGGCCGACGAGTTCGCTCTCCTCGTCCACGGTGCCGTCGCAGCGCGGGTCGAGCCGGTCGAGTACGGACCGGTTGACCTCCAGCATGTCGGTGGCGTTCCCGGTGTCCTTCCAGTAGCCGGTGACCACCGAGGAGCGCACCCGGGCGCCGTGGTCGATCAGCCACTGGATGGCGTCGGTGATCTCCAACTCGCCACGCGCGGAGGGTCTGATGGCGCTGACGGCGTCATGGATGGCGGGAGTGAAGAAGTACACCCCGACCAGCGCCAGGTCGCTCTTGGGGAACCGCGGCTTCTCCTCAAGCCCGGTGACCCGCCCCTCGCCGTCCAGCTCGGCGACGCCGAAGGCGGAGGGATCGCTGATCCGGGTGAGCATGATCTGCGCGTCCGGACCGGTGTCCCGGAAGTCCCGCAACTGGTCGGCGATACCGCCGACCAGGAAGTTGTCACCCAGGTACATGACGAAGTCATCATCGCCGAGCCAGTCCCGCGCGATGCGCACCGCGTGCGCCAGACCAAGCGGCCGGTCCTGCGGGATGTACGTGACCGAGATACCGAAGGCGGAACCGTCACCCACGGCGGCGCGGATCTCCGGCGCGGTGTCGCCCACGATGATCCCCACCTCGGTGACACCCGCTGCGGCGATGCCTTCGAGCACGTAGAAGAGGATGGGCTTGTTGGCCACCGGCACGAGTTGCTTCGCCGAGGTGTGGGTCAGGGGACGCAGGCGGGTGCCGGACCCCCCGGACAGGACGAGCGCCTTCACGGGGTCTCCTCGATCGGCTCGGTGCTCTCGCTGATCCCGCTGGTAGCGGACGCGAGGGAGTGCAGGAACGCCCGGCACTCCTGGTAGGACGGCAGCACACCGGCTGCCTCGGCCTGCGCGAGGCTGGGGGCGGCGGCGTCCTTGGCGGACAGGATGGGCGCCATGTCGTCAAGCCAGTCGATGCCCAGGTCGGGGTCGAGGGGGTTGATGCCGTGCTCGCGGCCCGGGCTGTATCCGGCCGAGCACAGGTACACGACGGTGGCGTCGTCGGTCAGCGCCTGGAACGCGTGGCCGAGCCCCTCGGACAGGAACACCGCGTTGCGGTCGAGATCGTTGAGTTCCACCGCCTCCCACTTGCCGAACGTCGGTGACCCGGTGCGCAGGTCCACCGCCACATCACGGACCGCCCCGCGCACACAGGTCACGTACTTGGCCTGGCTGGGCGGCACATCGGCGAAGTGCACACCGCGCAGCACCCCACGGCGGGATATCGAGCAGTTGGCCTGGGCGAGTTGGAGACCGCGGCCGGTCTCCGCGCGGAACCGGTCGCCTTGGAACCACTCCAGGAAGCTGCCGCGGTCATCGTCGAAATGCCGCGGCTGATAGACCCAGGCGCCATCAATGGACAGGGGTTTCATGGTTCAACGCGCCTCCGTTACCGGGATGGTGGGTTCCGCGGTCCGGCCGGTCGCGTCCGCGAGCGCTTCGGTGAGTCCCGCGCGCCAGTGCCGCATGGGGGGCAGGCCGGTCCGCGCCCACCCGTCATGGCCGAGCACACTCCACGACGGGCGGCGCGCGGCGCGGCGCAGTTGGTCGCTGCCGATCCGCCGGACCCGCTCGGGATCGGCGCCCACCAGGTGGAAGACCTCGCGCGCCAGCTCGTACCAGGTGGTCCGGCCGCCGCCGGTGGCGTGGAAGACGCCGGTGGCCCGGTCCGCCGGCAGGCCGCCGAGCGCGATCAGCCGGTCCGCGAGTTCGGCCGCCCAGGTGGGCTGGCCGTACTGGTCGTCCACCACATCGACGGTCCGGTCCTCGTGTACCGCGATCCGGGCCATGGTGCCCACGAAGCCGGTGGCCGTGGTACCGGTGGCGGCCCGGCCGTACAGCCATGCGGTCCGCACCACGGCCGTGGCGTGCGGGAGCTCCGCCAACGCGGCGCGCTCGCCCGCGAGTTTGGTGCGCCCGTACGCGGTCTGCGGGGCGGGCGGGGCGAGTTCGCCGTACGGAGTGCCGAAGTCCGCGGCCGCGCCGCCGAAGACATAGTCGGTGGAGACCTGGAGCAGCCGGGATCCGGACGCGGCGCAGGCGCGGGCCAGGTTGCGCGGGCCGTCGGCGTTGATCCGCGCGGCGGCGGCCTCGTGGGCCTCCGCGTCATCGACGGCGGTCCAGGCGGCGCAGTTGACGACGACCTGCGGACGGTGGGCGGCCACGGCCTCGTCGACCGCGCGGCAATCGGTGATGTCCAGCTCACCGCGGCCCAACGCCACGGCCTCGACGCCTTGGACGGCGAGCCGCGCGGTCACCTCGCGCCCCAGCATGCCGCCCGCGCCCACCACCAGCCAGCGGAATCCGGCAGCGGAAGACGGTGTTGTTGATATGGCTGACGCGAAATCGCGAGGCGCGTCGTGCGGCGGTTGCCCGGCCGTCAATGATTTTTGCGAAGAATCCTTCGACGCGGTCACGCGGCGATGCTATGGGGTTATTCAAGGACGCAGCACCCGGAATTTCCCCCTAAGCACCCCTAGCCAGTGGCGCTGACCCCTAACTTAACGACCCGGTAGGCCCGTACTGCGGTCAGGCGTGCTAGACATGGCACGCACCATATTGCTCCCCATTCCGTCGGCGCACAACGACGCAGCCCGCCGCACGTGCGACCCTCGCGGCAGAACACCGGTGCTGCCGTTATCGCGTCCAGCTTGATTCGCAGGGTCAATGAATACAACACGTCCGCTGGATTATGCCGTCCTAGTCGACGGACTGGTCAAAAAGTACCCCGACCGTGAACACCCCGCCGTGGACAACCTCAGCTTCACCGTCAACCACGGGGAAGTCTTCGGGTTCCTTGGCCCGAACGGAGCCGGTAAAACCACCACGATCGGCATTCTCACCACCCGGGTGGCGCCGACCGGTGGTCAGGCGTTCGTACAGGGCGTCGACGTGGTCGCCAAGCCCGCGGTCGCGCGCCAGTCGTTCGCCGTCGTCCCACAGCGCAACAACCTCGACCGTTCCCTGACCATTCGGCAGAACCTGGTCTTCCACGCCGGATACCACGGTCTGCCGCGTTCAGAGCGCAACCGACTGGCCGACGAGAGCCTGGAGTTCGTCGGTCTCACCGATCACGCCAACGCCCGCTCCGACGAGGTCTCCGGTGGTCAGGCACAGCGCGTCATGATCGCCCGCGCGCTGATGCACCGGCCCCGAGTGCTGTTCCTCGACGAGCCGGCCACCGGACTCGACCCGCAATCCCAACTCTTCGTCCACGAGCGGGTGGCCGAGCTCAGCAGCCGGGGCGTGACGGTGGTCATCACCACCCACAACATGGACGAAGCCGAGAAACTGTGTGATCGGGTGGGAATCGTCGATCACGGCAGGCTGCTGGCCCTCGACACCCCGCAGGCGCTGATGGGGACGCTCAGCAACACATCGGTCAGCGTCACCGTGGCGCCGCCGGAATCCGGTGTCGACAGCGTTATCCAGAAGCTGAAGCGGATCGACTCCGTGGAAAACGTCGAGATCGTCCGCCAGGAGGAACCGGACCCGCTCGCGGGCGCCGAGTTCGGCGGCGAGTTCGGTATCGAGTTCACCACCGAAACCACTCCCGCGGATGTGCGGTTGAAGATCTACACCGATGCCGCCTCCTCGGTGATCCTGCCCACCGTCATCAAGGCGCTGGCCGAAGAGCGCTGCGAAATCAAGGACATGAGCGTCGGCAATTCGACCCTGGAAGACGTCTTCGTCGAGTTGACCGGTAGGGAGATGCGATGACCACCGCACCCACCTCCACGCCCGATTCCGCGGCTTCGCCTGCGCTGCCCAGCGAGGGGCCGGACGCCACGCTCGTCACCTCCCAGCCGTCGCGCAGTGGCCGCCACCGGCGCCGGGCGACCCGCTGGCGGACGTTCTACTTCATCCTGTGGCGGGACGTCTTCGTCACCGGCCGCGAGATCGCGCCCTTCCTGGGCCAGGTGCTCGTGGAGCCGTTCTTCATCCTGTTCGTCTTCGGCAAGGTGCTGAGCAACCTCGGCTACACCAACCCGGACTTCCAGCAGGTGCTGCTGCCCGGTGTGGTCGCGCTGAACAGCTTCCTGGTCAGCCTGCAGAACACCGCGCTTCCGCTGGCCATCGACTTCTCCTACACCAAGGAGATCGAGGACCGTCTGCTGGCGCCGATCCCGGTGGTCCTGGTGGCGATCGAGAAGGTCATCTTCGGGGCGATGCGCGGGCTCATCGGGTCCCTGGTGATGATTCCGATCGGCCTGATGCTGCTCGACCATGTCTCCTGGCCGCTGAGCACCATGCCGCAGACCATCGGCATCCTCTCACTCGGCGGTCTGGTGGGCGGCGCGGTCGGGCTGATGCTGGGAACGCTGGCGCCCGCGCGGCACATCAGCATCGTCTTCGCCATGACGCTGACTCCCATCATGTTCACCGGGGCCACGCAGTTCCCGTGGGCGAGCCTGTCCCACATCCGGTGGTTCCAGGTGCTGTGCACCCTCAATCCGCTGACGTACGTCAGCGAGGCGATGCGCGGGCTGCTGCTGCCGAAGGGCGGACCCCATTCGATCCCGCTGCCGATCTGCATCGGTGCCATCGCGGTGGCCTGCCTGATCTACGGCTTCATCGGCATCAGAGGATTCCACAAGAGGGCGCAGGACTGAACCCCCCGAGCAGTAAGGGCATGCACCACATCATGACCACATCCGAGCAGGCGCGTACCGCCATCGTGTTTCCCGGCATGGGTCCCTCCCGCTTCTCCGAGGTGGGCAAGTTCCTGATGCTGGACCCGTTCGCCCGGCGCCGTCTCGCGGAGGCCGACGAGGCACTGGGCACATCGGTGTTCGACAACTTCCGGGAAGCCACCGAGGACTACTCGGAGTTCAGCCAGGTGGCCTTCCTGGTCAACTCGATGGCCATGGCCGACCGGGCCGAGGAGACACTCGGCATCAGCCCCGACTTCTGTGTCGGCCCGAGCTTCGGCCAGAAGGCGGCGGCCGCCTATGTCGGCAGTCTGTCCTTCGCCGAGGTGGTACGGCTCACCGCGGAACTGGCCCGCTGCGAGGAGGAGTTCTTCCGCCAGGAGTACACGGACGTGGTCACCCACTCCTTCGTCCGCACCCCCGAGGAGCGGCTCAAGGAAATCCTCGCGGAATTCGACGAGCGCGATGAGTGGTACGACTTCTCAGGATATCTCGACCACGGCTTCTACATGCTCTCGCTGCGGGAGAAGGAGCTCGAAGGCCTCAAGCAGCAGATCAGCAAGGCCGGTGGCTACTCCATGTACTCCATGCGGCCCCCGGTGCACGCCCCCGCGTTCTCCGCACTGCGGCGCGAGGCCGAGGAGCGAGTCTTCTCCTCGTACGAACTGGCCGACCCGAAGCTTCCCGTCGTCACCGACCAGGACGGGACCGTCATCAACTCCGCGGACGAGATGCGGACCATGATGCTGGACACCTTCGACCGCCCGATCAACTGGCTGCGCGTGGTAGCCACGTTGAAGGACGCCGGGGTGGCCAAGGTGTGCGTGACCGGCCCTGACAACCTCTTCCACCGGCTGGACTGCACCAAGGACAACTTCGAGGTGGTGGCGGTGGGCCTGCCGAAGCGGTCCCGCGAGCGGAACAAGTAGCGTCCAACGGCGAAGGGCCGGGCCCCACCTGGGAGGTGGGGCCCGGCCCTTCGCCGTTGCCGTCAGCGCTCGCCGGATCCGGCGAGCCAGTCGTCCACCGCCCGGGCGGTGGTGTCGGCGTGCTGCTCCATCATCGTGAAGTGGTTGCCCGGCACGTCCACGGCCGTGTGCTCCAGGTCCCAGTAGGACCGCCAGTCACCGTCCCTGGTCCAGTCGAAGAGCCGCTCCCCGGCCCGGACCAGCAGCGTCGGGGTGCTGACCGGCTGCGGCTTCCAGTCGCCGAACAGCCGGAAGTACCCGCCCATCGCGAGCAGCCGGGTGTCGTCGACCGGCACATAGCTCTCCTGCCGTTCGTTCATCCCCTCGGCCAGGCCCGGCTGGATGCCGACGATCGCGTCATCGTCGTGTGAGTAGATGTCGATCAGCACGACCGCCTCCGGGAACACCCCGTCGCTCTCCAGCCGCGCGGCCACCGCGTGCGCGAGCATCCCGCCCGAGGAGTGGCCGAGCAGTACGAACGGCTTGCCGTCCGCATGCCGTACCACCGCCTCCGCCTGCGCCTCGATCACCGCCTCCTTGGTCGCGGGCAGCTGCTCCCCGGCGAGGAAGCCGGGCGCGCCCAGCGCCCACAGATCCCGACGGCCCCGGAAGGCCGCGGCGAACCGGGCGTACTGGTGCGGTCCGGAGATCGACAGGATCGAGGAGAAGCAGACCAGGCCGGGCTGCCGCTCGCCGGAGGACAGCCGGACCAGGCTCGGCGCCTTCCGCAGCTGCGCCGCCGAACCGAAGGACGGCCGGAACCGCGAGGCGTCCATCAACAGCCCCATGAACTCATTCGACTTGCCCAGCTCACCGGCCTGCTGAAGCATCGCGCCGAACACACCGCCGGTCGGCTCGGCCGCACCGGCCGCCGCCCGCGCACCGTCGGGTGCCGCGCCAGCCAGTTCGGCGCGCAGCCGCTGGGCGGTCAGCGTGGGCGTCGGGTGATCGAACAGCAGCGTCGGCGGCAGCCGTAGCCCGGTCGCCGCGTTCAGCCGGTTGCGCAGCTCGACGGCGGTCAGCGAGTCCACACCCAGTTCGAGGAACTCCCGGCCCGCGCCCACCTCGCCCGGCGACGCGTACCCCAGGACGACGGCCACCTGCGCGCACACCAGCTCCAGCAGCACGCCCTCCTGCTCGGCCTCGCCCAGTTCGGCCAGCCGCCGCAGGAGGGTGTCCGCCCCCGTGTCCGCGGCGCCCCCGGCCTGCGCGGCGCGTCGGGCGACACCCCGTACCAGCCCGCGGAACAGGCCGGGCAACGCACCGACGGCCGCCTGGGCCCGCAGCGGCGCGGTGTCCAGACTCACCGGCACCAGCACCGCCTCGTCGGCAACCGCATGTCCGCACGCGGTGTCGAACAGCGCCAGTCCGCGCTCCGTCGACAACGGCAGCAGGCCGCCCCTGGCCATCCGCTGCACATCCGCGTCGGCCAACTCGCCGGTCATCGCGCTGCGCTGCGCCCACAGCCCCCAGGCGAGGGAGACCGCGGGCAGCCCCTCGGCCCGGCGCCGTTCGGCCAGCGCGTCCAGGAAGGCGTTGGCCGCCGCGTAGTTGCCCTGACCGGGGGTGCCGAAGATGCCGGCCGCGGACGAGAACAGGACGAACGCGTCCAGGTCCAGGTCACGGGTCAGCTCGTGCAGATTCAGTGCCGCGTCCACCTTCGGCCGGAACACCGTGTCGATCCGGTCCGCGGTGAGCGACGGGATCAGCGCATCGTCCAGCACACCGGCGGTGTGCACCACGGCGGTGAGCGGATGCGCGTCGGGGATACCGGCGAGCAATCCCTCCAGCGCATCGCGGTCGGCGGCGTCGCAGGCCGCGACGACCGCGCTCGCCCCCAGTTCGGACAACTCGGCCACCAACTCTGCGGCGCCTTCCGCCTGCGGCCCGCGGCGGCTGGTGAGCAGCAACCGGCGTACGCCGTGCTCGGCCACCAGGTGCCGGGCGACGAGCCCACCGAGTGCGCCGGTCGCTCCCGTGATCAGCACGGTGCCGTCCGGGTTGAACGGCGGTAGGGCGGTGTCGGCTTCCTCCCGGACGGCGACCGGAACCTTGGCCAGGCGCGGGGCGTACAACCCGCCCGCGCGGATGGCCAGTTGTGCCTCACCGTCGATCAGAGCGCCCGGCAGCAGGCCGTACGAGACGTCCTGATCGTCGATGTCCAGCAGTACGAGGCGATCCGGATTCTCCGTCTGGGCCGAGCGCAGCAGACCCCACAGCGGGGCGTGCGTCAGGTCCGCCACACCCGCGTCGTCGTGGGCGGCCACCGCGCCGCGGGTGACGAACACCAGCCGCGCGCCCTCGAAGGCCTCCTCGGCCAGCCATGCCTGAACGAGGCCCAGGGCCTCATGGGTGACCCGGCGGGCCGCTTCCGCCGCGCCGCCCACCTCATCGGGAGCGTAAGGCGCGAGGACCACCTCGGGCATGGGCTTGCCCGCCTGTACGACACCGGCGAGCGCCGCGAGATCGACATAGCCGTCGATCGCGACACCGGCCGTCTCCAGCGCGGCCCCCAACTTGAGGTGATCGGCACCGATCACGGCCCAGCGCCGGGCCGGTACCGCGCCCTGGACCGGGACGGCCGTCCACTCCACCCGGTACAGGGAGTCATGGAACGTCATCTGCACCTGGGCAGCCTGGAGTTGCGCCGGATCGATCCGCCGCAGGGCCAGCGACTCGACCGATGCGACAAGGCCGCCCGTCTCGTCCGCCGCCGTCAGCGACACGGAACCGTCCTCGGCCGGTGCGATCCGCACCCGGAGCGCGGACGCGCCGATGGCGTGCAGGCAGACTCCGCTCCAGGAGAACGGGAGCCGGATCCCCGGCATGTCGGTGCCACCGGCTTCATGGGCCTTTCCGGCTCCATCGGCTTCACCGGTGAAATCGCCCAAGGCCAGGCCGTGCAACGCGGAGTCGAGCAGTGCCGGGTGCAGACCGAATCGGGCCGCGTCGGCGTGCTGCTCCTGCGGCAGCAGAAGCTCCGCGAAGATCTCGTCGCCGCGCCGCCAGGCGGCCCGTAGCCCCTGGAAGGCGGGACCGTACCCGAAGCCGCCATCGGCGAACCGCTCGTAGAGCCCGTCCACGTCAAGCGGTTCCGCATCGGCCGGGGGCCAGGCGGCGAGATCGGCCGTCGGACGGACCGAACCGGCCGCGAGTACGCCGCTGGCGTGCCGGATCCACGGCTCGTCGGCCGAGGCGTCCTGCGCCCGCGAGTGCAGCGTCAGCGCCCGACGGCCCGATGTGTCCGACTCGACGACGGTGAGCCGCAGTTGAACGGCGCCTTCCTCGGACAGGATCAGCGGAGACTCAAGCGTGAGTTCCTCCAGCACCTCGCAGCCGACCTGGTCCCCGGCCCGGATCGCCATCTCGACGAACGCCGTGCCGGGCAACAACACCGTCCCGGCCACGGCGTGGTCGGCCAGCCAGGGGTGCGTGCGCAACCCCAGCCGTCCGGTGAAGACGAAGCCATCGGATTCCGGCAACTCCACCGCCGCGCCCAGCAGCGGGTGATCGGCCGCCCCCAGCCCGGCGGACGCTACGTCGCCCGCGGTGACGGGGACATCGATCCAGTACCGCTGATGCTGGAAGGCGTAGGTGGGCAGGTCGATACGGCGGGCGCCGGTTCCGGTGAAGTACGCCTTCCAGTCGACGGGGAGGCCGTTGACGTGGGCTTGGGCCAGGGCCGTGGTGAAGGTCTCCGGCTCCGGGCGACTGTTGCGGAGTACGGGGACGAAGGCCGCTTTCTCCGACTGCGTGACGCAGTCCTGGGCCATGGCCGACAACACGCCGTCCGGGCCGAGCTCAATGAACGTGGTGACGTTCTGGGCTTCGAGTGTGCGGATGCCGTCGAGGAAGCGGACGGCCTCGCGGACGTGACGGACCCAGAACTCCGGCGCCGTGATCTCCTCGGCGGAGACGACAGTGCCGGTGAGGTTGGAGACGATCGGGATGCGGGGGGCTTCGTAGGTCAGTCCTGCGGCCACCTCACGGAACGCGTCCAGCATGCCGTCCATGTGCGGGGAGTGGAACGCGTGGCTGACGGTCAGGCGCTTGGTCTTACGACCCTGCGCCTCGAAACCCGCAGCGATCTCCAGGACCGCGTCCTCATCGCCAGCGATCACCACCGACGTCGGACCATTGACCGCAGCAATATTGACCCGATCAGTCAACAGTTGACTGACCTCATCCTCAGCCGCCTGAACAGCGACCATCGCGCCGCCACCCGGCAACTCCTGCATCAGACGACCACGAGCAGCCACCAACGCACAGGCATCCTCCAACGTCAGCACCCCAGCCACATGCGCGGCAGCCAGTTCACCGATCGAATGCCCGGACAGGAAGTCCGGCCGCAACCCCCACGACTCAACCAACCGGAACAGCGCAACCTCGATCGCGAACAGCGCAGGCTGCGTGTAGGCCGTCTGATCCAGCAGATCGGCATCGGCCCCGAACAGTACGCCCTTTAGCGGGAGTTCGAAGTGCCCGCACACCGCGTCCAGCGCCTCGGCGAAGACGGGATACGCCTCGTACAGCTCCCGTCCCATCCCCAGCCGCTGACTCCCCTGCCCGGTGAACAGGAACGCGACCTTCCCGCCAACCGGCGAACCCTCAACCACCCCAGCGGCCTCACGGCCTTCGGCCAGCGCCGCCAGGCCCGCGAGGAACGCATCCCGCTCCCCCGCCACCACCACCGCACGGTGCTCGAAAACCGCGCGCCCGGTGGCCAGCGAGTAGCCAACGTCCGCCAGACCCAGCTCAGGGTCAGCAGCCACATGCGCACGCAGCCGCTCCGCCTGCGCACGCAGCGCATCAACAGACCTGGCCGACAGCGCCCACGGCAGGGCCTTCGGCACGGCCGGAATCTCCTCCGGCTGGTCGTCGACGAGGACCGGTGCCTGCTCGATGATCGTGTGGGCGTTCGTTCCGCTGATGCCGAACGAGGAGACGGCGGCCCGACGGAGCTGACCGGTCTCCGGCCAAGGCCGCGACTCCGTCAACAGGGACACCGCCCCCGCCGACCAGTCAACATGGGGCGTCGGCTCATCAACATGCAACGTCCGCGGCAACACACCATGCCGCATCGCCATGACCATCTTGATGATCCCGGCAACACCGGCGGCAGCCTGCGTATGGCCCATGTTCGACTTGATCGAACCCAGCCACAACGGCTCTTCCGCGCTGCGCTCCTGCCCATACGTGGCCAACAGCGCCTGCGCCTCGATCGGGTCACCCAACGTGGTACCCGTACCGTGCGCCTCCACCACATCGACATCCGCCGCCGTCAACCGCGCATTCGCCAACGCCTGACGAATCACCCGCTGCTGCGACGGACCATTCGGCGCCGTCAAACCATTACTCGCACCATCCTGGTTGATCGCACTACCCCGCACGATCGCCAGTACCGGATGACCGTTTCGCTGGGCGTCCGACAGCCGCTCCACCAGCAGCATGCCGACACCCTCGCCCCACGCCGTACCGTCCGCACCAGCGGCGAAGGGCTTGCAGCGGCCGTCCGCCGCCAAGCCGCGCTGGCGGCTGAACGCCACGAACGTGCCCGGGGTGGCCATCACCGTCACACCACCGGCCAGCGCCAACGAGCACTCGCCGTTGCGCAGCGCCTGCACCGCCAGGTGCAGGGTGACGAGGGAGGACGAGCAGGCCGTGTCGACCGTGACCGCCGGACCCTCCAGACCGAAGGTGTACGACACCCGCCCCGAGGCCACACTGCCGGAGCTCGCGGTGCCCATGTACCCCTCAAGACCGTCGGGCGCACGGTGCAGGAGAGTGCCGTAGTCGTTGTACATCACGCCCGCGAACACACCGGTACGGCTGCCCCGCACCGACGCCGGATCGATCCCGGCCCGCTCGAACGCCTCCCACGTGGCTTCCAGCAGCAGCCGCTGCTGCGGGTCGGTGGCCAGTGCCTCGCGCGGACTGATGCCGAAGAAGACCGGGTCGAAGTGGTGTGCGTCGTGCAGGAAGCCGCCGTCGCGGGTGTAGCTCGTACCGGGCTGGTCGGGGTCCGGGTCGAACAGCCCCTCCACGTCCCAGCCTCGATCGGTCGGCAGACCGGATATCGCGTCCCTGCCTTCGGTGACCAGTTGCCACAGGTCTTCCGGTGACCGCACTCCGCCGGGGAAGCGGCAGCTCATCGCCACGATCGCGATGGGCTCGTCGTCTGCCGCCGTCGCCGCCGCGACGGCCGGGGCGGCGGTGTCCGCCCGGGCACCGAGGAATTCCGCCGCCAGGTACTCGGCCAGGGCCGTCGGTGTCGGGTAGTCGAAGATCAGGGTGGCGGGGAGTCGTACGCCGGTGGCCGCGTTCAGACGGTTCCGCAGTTCAAGGGCGGTCAGGGAGTCGAAGCCGACCTCGTTGAACGCGCGCAGCGGTTCAACGGCTTCCGGCCCCGCCAAGCCGAGGACGGCGGCCACCTGGGTACAGACCAACTCCAGGACCGAACGGTCGCGTTCAGCCGCCGAGAGCCCGGCCAGGCGTTCCGCCCATCCGCTGGTCGCCGTCGCTGCGGTGGCGCGGCGAGTGGGGGTGCGGACCAGCCCACGTAGCAGGGGCGGCAGCATGCCGCTGCCCGCCTGCGCCCGCAACCCGGCCATGTCCAGCCGCATCGGCACCAGCAACGCCTCACCAGCGCGCCCGGCCGCGTCGAACAACGCCACACCGTCCGCCACGGACAACGCGGCAACACCACCACGGTTCAACCGCTCGACATCAGCCACATCCAACTCATCGGCCATACCGGTGGACCACAGACCCCACGCCAGCGAACTCGCCGCCAGCCCCTGGGACCTACGGTGCTCTGCCAACGCGTCGAGGAAGCTGTTCGCCGCCGCGTAGTTGCCCTGACCCGCACCACCGAACACACCGGCAGCCGAAGAGAACAGCACGAACGCCGACAGGTCCGCGTCCTGGGTGAGTTCATGCAGATTCCAGGCCGCATCCACCTTCGGGCGAAGGACGCGATCGACGCGCTCCTCGGTCAGCGAACCGATGACTCCGTCGTCCAGCACACCGGCGGTGTGCAGCACCGCCGTCAGCGGATGCTCGGCCGGAATCGACTCCAGCACATCCGCAAGCGCCACCCGATCAGCCACATCGCACGCCGCCCACGTCACGTGCGCGCCCAACGCGGTCAGCTCTGCGGCCAGTTCACCGGCGCCTTCAGCCTGGTCGCCGCGACGGGACACCAGCAGCAGATGCCGCACCCCGCGCTCAGCCACCAGATGCCGGGCGAACACCCCACCCAACTGACCACTGGCACCCGTGATCAACACTGTGCTGTCCGCGTCAAACGACGACTCGCCGCCGTCACCAGCACCGGCCCGCGCCAACCTCGGCACCCACACCCGGCCGTCGCGTAGCGCCACCTCCGGCTCACCGGACGCCACCGCGGCCGCCAACAGCTCCGACGAAGCGTCCTCCGCGTCGACCAGCACGATCCGGCCCGGATTCTCCGACTGCGCCGACCGCACCAGACCCCGTACAGCCGAACCCACCAGATCCGCGCCGCGCGCCACGACCACCAGCCGCGAACCGTCGAACCGCTCATCGGCAAGCCACGACTGCACCAGGCGCAACGCCCACGCAGTGGCCGTACGCACCGCAGCCGGGACATCAGCGGATCCATCGGGCCCATACGAGGCCAGCACCAGCTCCGGAGACTCCGCACCGGAGCCCACCGCCTCCGCCAGCGCCGCCAGATCCCCGTACGCCTCGGCGTCCGGCAGGCCTGCGGTGTCGGCGCCCAGTACGGCCCAACGACCCTCCCGAGCCGCCGAAGCCACCGGCAGCTCCGACCACTCCACCCGGAACAGCGAATCCGTCGGCCCGCCGAGCTGCTCCGGCGACACCGACCGCAGCACCAGCGCGTCCACCGACGCCACCGGCCGCCCGGTCCCGTCAGCCACCGCCAGCGATACCGCGTCCTGTCCGGCCTTCGCCAACCGCACCCTCAGCGCCGACGCGCCTTCGGCGTGCAGAGAGACGCCCGACCAGGAGAACGGCAGACGTCCCTGCCCGGTGTCCTCGACCAGATCGCCGAGTCCGATGCCATGCAACACCGCGTCCAGCAACGCCGGATGCAGCCCAAAGGCACCATCCTCGGCGCCCTCCGGCAGGCTCACCTCGACGAAGACCTCATCGCCTCGCCGCCAGGCAGCCCGCAGACCCTGGAACACCGGACCATAGGCGAACCCGGAAGCCGCCAGGCCCTCGTACAGGCCGTCGACGCCCACCGCATCCGCATCCGACGGCGGCCAGACACCCAGGTCAAACGGCGCACCCGGCACACCCTGGGCCAACACACCCGTCGCATGCCGCGACCACGGCTCGTCATCCGCCGCCTGGTCCAGGCGGGAGTGGAACGCCATGGAACGGCGGCCGGTTTCGTCCGGCGCGCCGATCGCGAGCTGCAGCTGCACACCGCCCTGATCGGGCAGCACCAGCGGGGCCTCCAGGGTCAGTTCCTCCACCAAGTCGCAGCCGACCTGGTCCCCGGCGCGTACGGCCAGCTCGACGAAGGCCGTGCCGGGGAGCAGCACCGCACCCATCACGGCGTGGTCGGCCAGCCACGGATGCGTGTCCAACGACAACCGGCCGGTGAACAGGAACCCTTCGGCGTCCGCCAGCGAGACGGCGGCGCCGAGCAGCGGGTGCTCCGCCGAGCGCAGACCGGCCGAGGTGACATCGCCGACGGCGGTGCCCGCGTCCAGCCAGTAGTGCTGGTGCTGGAAGGCGTACGTGGGCAGGTCGACCCGGCCCGCGCCCGTACCGTCGAAGTACGCCGTCCAGTCGACGGCCACCCCATGCACATGGGCTTCGGCCACGGCAACGGTCAGGGACTCGGGCTCAGGGCGGCCACTGCGCAGTACGGGGAGGAAGACCGCGTCATCCATCGTGACGCAGTCCTGGGCCATCGCGGACAGCACACCATCCGGGCCCAGCTCGATGTACGTCGTGACGCCCTGGCCCTCCAGAGCGCGGACACCGTCGTGGAAGCGCACTCCCTCGCGGACATGCCGTACCCAGAAGTCGGCCGAGCCGATCTCCTCGGCGGAGACCATCGCACCGGTCAGGTTCGACACGATCGGGATGCGCGGCGCCGCGTACGACAGCCCCTCCGCCACCTTGCGGAAGTCCGCCAGCATCCCGTCCATGTGCGGCGAGTGGAACGCGTGGCTGACGGTAAGACGCTTGGTCTTACGGCCCTGCGCCTCGAAGCCGGAAGCGATCTCCAACACCGCGTCCTCGTCGCCAGCGATGACCACCGACGTCGGACCGTTGATCGCGGCAATGCTGACCCGGTCAGTCAACAGTTGATCAACCTCGTCCGCCGAGGCCTGCACCGCCACCATCGCACCGCCACCCGGCAGCTCCTGCATCAAACGGCCACGAGCCGCCACCAACGTGCAGGCATCCTCCAGCGACAGCACCCCGGCCACGTGCGCCGCCGCCAGCTCACCGATCGAATGCCCGGAGAGGAAGTCGGGCTTGATGCCCCACGACTCCACCAACCGGAACAGCGCCACCTCGATCGCGAACAACGCGGGCTGGGTGTATCCCGTCTGGTCCAGCAGCTCCCGATCCGTACCGAACACCACATCCCGCAGCGGCAGATCGAAGTGCTCGCACACCGCATCCAGCGCCCGGGCGAAGGCGGGATACGCCTCGTACAGCTCCCGTCCCATACCGAGCCGCTGACTGCCCTGACCGGTGAACAGGAACGCCACCTTGCCCCGACCGTCCGCCGCTCCCCGTACCACTCCGGCAGGAGCCTCACCGGACGCGAGCTTTGTCAGGCGGTCGAGGAAGGCGTCGCGATCGCCCGCGATGACGGCCGCGCGGTGCTCCAGCGCGGATCGGGTCGTCGCCAGCGAGTAGCCGACGTCCACCACGTCGAGCTCCGGCCGCGCCGCCATGTTCGTCAGCAGGCGCTCGGCCTGGGCACGCAACGCCTCAGCGGTCTTCGCCGACAGCACCCACGGCAGGACCGGGAGCGACCGCGGCTGACCGGCCGCTTCCTCCGCCTCCAGGGGCGGTGCCTGCTCGATGATCGTGTGGGCGTTGGTGCCGCTGATACCGAACGAGGAGACGGCGGCTCGGCGAGGACGGCCGGTCTCGGGCCAGGGCATGGACTCACCCAGCAGGGACACCGCCCCCGCCGACCAGTCAACATGGGGCGTCGGCTCATCAACATGTAGCGTCCGCGGCAACACACCATGCCGCATCGCCATGACCATCTTGATGATCCCGGCAACACCCGCAGCGGCCTGCGTATGACCCATGTTCGACTTAATGGACCCCAGCCACAACGGCTGATCCCCAGAACGCTCCTGCCCATACGTGGCCAACAGCGCCTGCGCCTCGATCGGGTCACCCAACGTGGTACCCGTACCGTGCGCCTCGACCACATCGACATCCGCCGCCGTCAACCGCGCATTCGCCAACGCCTGACGAATCACCCGCTGCTGCGACGGACCATTCGGCGCCGTCAAACCATTGCTCGCACCATCCTGATTAACCGCACTACCCCGCACAACCGCCAACACGGAGTGGCCATTGCGCCGAGCGTCCGACAGCCGCTCCACCAGCAGCATGCCGACGCCCTCGCCCCACCCCGTACCGTCCGCGGCGGCGGCGAACGACTTGCAGCGGCCGTCGAACGACAGCCCGCGCTGGCGGCTGAACTCGGTGAAGGTGCCGGGAGTCGGCATCACGGTGACACCACCGGCCAGCGCCAGCGAGCACTCGCCGTTCCGCAGCGCCTGAATGGCCAGGTGCAGGGTGACGAGGGACGACGAGCAGGCCGTGTCGACCGTGACCGCCGGACCCTCCAGACCGAACGTGTAGGCCACCCGGCCGGACGCGATGCTGCTGGAACCGCCCGTGCCGAGGTAGCCCTCGACACCTTCGGGAACGGCGCGCAGCCGCGAGGTGTAGTCGTGGTACATCACGCCCGCGAACACCCCGGTACGGCTGCCCCGCACCGACGCCGGATCGATCCCGGCCCGCTCGAACGCCTCCCAGGTGGTCTCCAGCAGCAACCGCTGCTGCGGGTCCATGGCCACGGCCTCACGCGGACTGATGCCGAAGAACGCCGGGTCGAAGTGGTTGGCCTCGTGAAGGAATCCGCCCTCGCTGACGTAGCTCGTGCCCTGCTGGTCGGGGTCGTCGTCGAAGAGACGCTCGACGTCCCAGCCGCGGTCGGTGGGGAAGCCCGAAACGGCGTCCGTGCCCTCGGCGACCAGCCGCCACAGGTCCTCGGGCGACCGGACGCCGCCGGGGTAGCGGCAGCTCATCCCGACGATCGCGATCGGCTCCTGTTCCCCCGACTCCACTTCCTGCAGACGACGCCGGGTTTCATGGAGATCGGCCGTCACCCGCTTGAGAAAGTAGCGGAGCTTTTCCTCGTTCATACGTGCATCCCTCTCGCGGAAGCCAGAAAGGCAGAGCCGTTCACGTCAAGAAATCCCGAACTCTTTGCCGATGAAGTCGAAGAGGTCGTCGTCCGTCGCCGTCTCCAGTTCGTCGGCGACATCGGCCGCATCGGCCGTGTCCTCCGGCCCGCGGCCCTCGCTCCACTTGGCCAGCAGGGCCTGGAGGCGGGCCGTGATCCGCGAACGACCGTCATCGTCGGGGAGCGCCACTGCGAGAGAGGCTTCCAACTTGTCGAGCTCTGCGAGCAGCGGTGTCACCGCCGCCAGACCGTCCTGGAGAATCTCTTCCCGCAGGAACCGAACCAGTGCCGTAGGTGTGGGGTAGTCGAATATCAGGGTGGCCGGTAGCCGGACCCCGGTGGCCGCGTTCAGGCGGTTGCGGAGTTCGACCGCGGTCAGCGAGTCGAAGCCGACTTCGCTGAACGACCGTGCAGGATCGACGACTTCGGGCCCCGCGTAGCCGAGTACGGCCGCCACATGCGTGCAGACCAGCTCCAGGAGTACGGCGTCCTGCTCGGCCGCCGACAGCCCGGCCAGGCGGGCCAGCAGCGCGGACTCGCCGCCGGTCGCCGCCGCTGCGGTGGCGCGGCGGGTGGGGGTGCGGACCAGACCGCGCAGCAGGGGCGGCAGCATGCCGCTGCCCGCCTGCGCCCGCAACCCGGCCATGTCCAGCCGCATCGGCACCAGCAACGCCTCAGCAGCGCGCCCGGCCGCGTCGAACAACGCCACACCGTCCGCCACGGACAACGCGGCGACACCACCACGGTTCAACCGCTCGACATCAGCCGCATCCAACTCATCGGCCATGCCCGTGGACCACAGACCCCACGCCAGCGAACTCGCCGCCAGCCCCTGGGACCTACGGTGCTCTGCCAACGCGTCGAGGAAGCTGTTCGCCGCCGCGTAGTTGCCCTGACCCGCACCACCGAACACACCGGCAGCCGAAGAGAACAGCACGAACGCCGACAGTTCGAGATCGCGGGTCAGCTCATGCAGATTCCAGGCCGCATCCACCTTCGGACGCAGCACCTTGGAGACACGGTCCGCGGTCAGCGAACCGACCACACCGTCGTCCAGCACACCCGCGGTGTGCACGACGGCCGTCAGCGGATGCTCGGCGGGGATCTCGGCCAGTACCTCGGTGAGCGCCTTACGGTCGGCCAGATCGCAGGCCGCCCACGTGACCTCGGCGCCCAAGTCGTACAGCTCGGCGGTCAGTTCGGCCGCACCCGCGGCCGCCGCCCCTCGGCGGCTGACCAGCAGCAGATGCCGCACCCCGCGCTCAGCCACCAGATGCCGGGCGAACACCCCACCCAACTGACCACTGGCACCCGTGATCAACACCGTGCCGTCCTCGGCGAACGACGACCCGTCGTCCTCGACAGCAGCCGAAGCCCGCGCCAACCGCGGCGCCTCGACCCGGCCGCCGCGCACGGCCACCTCCGGCTCACCGGACGCCACCGCGGCCGCCAACAGCTCCGACGAGGCGTCCTCCGCGTCGACCAGCCCGAACCGGCCCGGATTCTCCGACTGCGCCGACCGCACCAGACCACGTACGGCCGAACCCGCCAGATCCGCACCGCCACGCGTGACGAACACCAGTCGCGCATCCGCGAACCGGTCATCGGCCAGCCATGACTGCACCAGATCCAAGGCCCGGTGCACCGCACCGTGCACGGTCTCGGCGGACGCCGCCGAAACGAAGGTCAGTCCGTCGACCACCACAGTGCCGGGCACGGAATCCATCTGAGCCAGTTCCCCGGCACCGATCAGAGTCCAACCACCGTCCGGCTCCGCGCCCTCGGTCACCGCGACCGGCGTCCACTCCACCCGGAACAGTGAATCCGCCGCGCCGCCACGGCCGCCGCCCAACTGCTCCGGCGAGACCGACCGCAGGGCCAACGCGTCGACCGAAGCCACCGGCGCGCCCGCCGAATCGGCGATCTCCAGCGCCACCGCATCCCGCCCGGCCGAAGCCAACCGGACCCGGACCGTGGAGGCACCCACCGCATGCAGCGACACGCCCGACCAGGAGAACGGCAGGCGCCCCTGCCCGGTGTCCTCGACCAGTTCGCCGAGTCCGATGCCGTGCAACACCGCGTCCAGCAACGCCGGATGCAGCCCAAAGGCGCCATCCTCGGCGCCCTCCGGCAAGCCGACCTCGGCGAACACCTCATCACCGCGCCGCCAGGCAGCCCGCAGACCCTGGAACACCGGACCGTACGCGAATCCGGCAGCCGCCAGGCCCTCGTACAGGCCCGCGACCTCCACCGCATCCGCGTCCGCCGGAGGCCACACGCCGAAGTCGAACGACGCCTCCGACGCGCGCTCCGCCAGGGCACCGGTCGCATGCCGCAGCCATGGTTCGTCGGCCGAGGCCTGCTCCGAGCGCGAGTGCAGGGTCAGCGAACGCCGCCCCGACTCGTCGGCCGCGCCGAGGGAGAGCCGCAGCTGGACCCCGTCCCGTTCGGGAAGGATCAGCGGCGCTTCCAGCGTCAGTTCCTCGATGTGCTCACAACCGGCCTGCTCGCCGGCGCGCAGTGCCATTTCCACGAACGCCGTGCCGGGCAGCAGTACCGCGTCCATGACGGCGTGGTCGGCCAGCCAGGGGTGAGTGTCCAGCGACAGTCGGCCGGTGAACAGGAACCCTTCCGCATCCGGCAGTTCGACCGCGGCACCAAGCAGCGGATGATCGGTGGCGCCCAGGCCGAAACCGGCCGCATCGCCCGGACCAGCCTGCGGGGCAGCCGAGTTGAGCCAGTACCACTCGCGCTGGAACGGGTACGTGGGCAGCTCCACCCGGCGCGCACCGGCCCCGGCGAAGTACGCCTGCCAGTCCACCGGTACGCCGCGCACATACGCTCCGGCCAGCGCGGCCGTCAGCGTCTCCGCCTCGGGACGGGCACTGCGCAGAGCCGGTACGAACGCGGCGCCCTCGGATGTGACGCACTCCTGCGCCATCGCCGACAGCACACCATCCGGCCCCAGCTCGACGAACGTGCGCACGCCCGCGGCTTCGAGAGCCCGCACCCCGTCGAGGAAGCGCACTCCCTCGCGGACATGCCGTACCCAGAAGTCGGCCGAGCCGATCTCCTCGGCAGTGACCACCGCACCGGTCAGGTTCGACACGATCGGGATGCGCGGCGCCGCGTACGACAGCCCCTCCGCCACCTTGCGGAAGTCCGCCAACATGCCGTCCATGTGCGGCGAGTGGAAGGCATGGCTGACGGTCAGGCGCTTGGTCTTGCGACCCTGCGCCTCGAAGCGGGCGGCGATCTCCAGCACCGCGTCCTCGTCGCCAGCGATGACGACCGACGTTGGACCGTTGATCGCGGCAATGCTGACCCGGTCAGTCAACAGTTGATCAACCTCGTCCGCCGAGGCCTGCACCGCCACCATCGCACCGCCACCCGGCAGCTCCTGCATCAAACGGCCACGAGCCGCCACCAACGTGCAGGCATCCTCAAGCGACAGCACCCCGGCAACGTGCGCCGCAGCCAGCTCACCGATCGAATGCCCGGCCAGGAAGTCGGGCTTCAACCCCCACGACTCCACCAACCGGAACAGCGCCACCTCGACCGCGAACAACGCGGGCTGGGTGTATCCCGTCTGGTCCAGCAGCTCCCGATCCGTACCGAACACCACATCCCGCAGCGGCAGATCGAAGTGCTCGCACACCGCATCCAGCGCCCGGGCGAAGGCGGGATACGCCTCGTACAACTCGCGGCCCATACCGAGCCGCTGACTGCCCTGACCGGTGAACAGGAACGCCACCTTGCCCTCGGCCACCGTCCCCTGCGTCAGGCCCGCGGTGACACCGCCCTCCGCCAGCGCCGACAGCCCCCGCAGGAAGCCGTCGCGCTCAGCGGCGGTGACCACCGCGCGGTGGTCGAAGACCGACCGGCCGGTGGCCAACGAGTAGCCGATGTCGGCAAGTTCGAGATCCGGCTCCGTCTCGACTCGGGAGCGCAACCGCTCGGCCTGGGCCCGCAGCGCCTCGGCGGACTTCGCCGACAGCGTCCAGGCGTGGACCGGGGGCGTCACCGTGGTTCCGGCCTCGTGCTCGTCGACCGACGGCTGCTCAAGGATGGTGTGCGCGTTGGTCCCGCTGATACCGAACGAGGAGACGGCGGCGCGACGCGGCTGACCGGTCTCCGGCCAGGACCGCGACTCCGTCAACAGGGACACCGCCCCCGCCGACCAGTCAACATGGGGCGTCGGCTCATCAACATGCAGCGTCCGCGGCAACACACCATGCCGCATCGCCATGACCATCTTGATGATCCCGGCAACACCGGCGGCAGCCTGCGTATGACCCATGTTCGACTTGATCGAACCCAGCCACAACGGCTGGTCCTCGTCGCGTTCCCGGCCGTAGGTGGCGAGCAGCGCCTGCGCCTCGATCGGGTCGCCCAGCGTGGTGCCCGTACCGTGCGCCTCGACCACGTCGATCTGGCTGCTGGCCAGACCGGCGCTGGCCAGCGCCTGGCGGATCACCCGCTGCTGCGACGGACCGTTGGGCGCCGTAAGCCCGTTGCTGGCGCCGTCCTGGTTGATGGCGCTGCCGCGGACCACGGCCAGCACGGGGTGGCCGTTCCGCCGGGCGTCCGACAGCCGCTCGACGAGCAGCATGCCCGCGCCCTCCGACCAGCTCGTGCCGTCAGCGGCGGCGGCGAACGACTTGATGCGGCCATCCGCCGCCAGACCGCGCTGGCGGCTGAACTCGGTGAAGGTGCCGGGGGTGGACATCACCGTGACACCACCGGCCAGTGCCATGGAGCACTCGCCGTTCCGCAGCGCCTGGATCGCCCAGTGCAGCGCGACCAGCGAGGAGGAGCAGGCCGTGTCGACGGTGACCGCGGGTCCCTCAAGGCCGAACGCGTAGGAGACGCGGCCGGAGGCGATGCTGCCGGAGTTGCCGGTGCCCAGGTAGCCCTCCACGCCGTCGGGCACGGAGGTGATACGGGTGGCGTAGTCGTGGTACATGATGCCCGCGAAGACGCCGGTACGGCTGCCGCGCATGGTGGCCGGATCGATCCCGGCCCGCTCGAACGCCTCCCAGGTCGTCTCCAGCAGCAACCGCTGCTGCGGGTCCATCGCCACGGCCTCGCGCGGTGAGATCCCGAAGAACGCCGGGTCGAACTGCCCCGCTTCGTGCAGGAAGCCGCCCTCGCGGGTGTAGCTGGTGCCCTTGCCGTCGGGGTCCGGGTCGTACAGCGACTCCAGATCCCAGCCGCGGCCCTGCGGGAACTCGGAGATGGCATCGCCACCCCCGACCACCAGCCGCCAGAGATCCTCGGGGGTCTCCACACCTCCGGGGTAGCGGCAGCTCATCCCGATGATCGCGATCGGGTCGTCGTCGGCGACCGCGAAGGTCGGTGTGGGCGCGGCCACCGCGGTCTCGACGCCGAGCACTTCGGAGCGAAGGTACTCGGCGACCGCACCGGCGGTCGGGTAGTCGAAGACCAGGGTCGCCGGGAGCCGTACTCCGGTTGCGGTGTTGAGGCGGTTGCGCAGTTCGACCGAGGTGAGCGAGTCGAAGCCGAGCTCCTTGAACGCCCGGCCAGCCTCCACCGAGTCCGCCGAGGCGTGTCCCAGCACCGACGCGACCTGGGTGCGCACCAACTCCAGCAGTGCGGCGTTCTGTTCGTCGGCCGTCAGCCCGGCCAGCCGCTGGGCCAGCGCACCGGCCGGTACGGCGTCGGCGCCCGTCGCCGTACGCCGGGTCGGCGTCCGCACCAGGCCACGGAGGAGCGAGGGCAGCATTCCGCTGCTCGCCTGGGCCCGTAGCGCGGCCATGTCCAGCGGAATGGGGACCAGTTGTGCGTCGTCGGCGGTCTCCGCCAGGTCGAACAGGGCAAGGCCCGCCTCGGCCGAGAGCGCGGAGATGCCGCCTCTGCTGATGCGTCCGCGGTCCGCCTCGGCCAACTCGCCGCCCATGCCGCCGACTTCGTTCCACAGACCCCAGGCCAGCGACAGCGCCGGAATGCCCTGGGCCCTGCGGTGCTGGGCGAGTGCGTCGAGGAAGGTGTTCGCCGCCGCGTAGTTGCCCTGCCCCGCGCCGCCGAAGACACCGGCGGCCGAGGAGAACAGCACGAACGCTGACAGGTCGAGACCGCGGGTCAGCTCATGCAGGTTCCAGGCCGCGTCCACCTTCGGACGCAGCACGCGCTCTATCCGCTCCGGGGTCAGCGAGCCGATCACACCGTCGTCCAGCACACCCGCGGCATGTACGACCGCGGTCAGCGGGTGCTCCGTCGGAACCGCGGCCAGTACCTCGGCCAGCGCCTCCCGATCGGCCACATCGCACGCGGCCCAGGTGACGGTGGCGCCCAACCCCTCCAGCTCGGCGGTGAGTTCGGACGCGGCGCCACGGCGGCTGACCAGCAGGAGCCTACGTACGCCGCGTTCGCTGACGAGGTGCCGGGCGAACAGGCCGCCCAGCGTGCCGCTGGCCCCGGTGATCAGTACCGTGCCCCGCGGATCCCACTCGGCCACGGCCGCGCCAGCGGCGGTCCGAGCCAGCCGCGGCGCCCGTGCCGAGCCCTCGCGCAGGGCGAGTTGCGGCTCACCGGTGGCCAGGGCGGCGGGCAGTGCCGTGCGCGAGGCCTCCTGGTCGTCGAGGTCGACCAGGACGAAGCGGTCCGGGTTCTCCGACTGCGCCGAGCGCACCAGACCCCACACCGGGGCGTGTGCCAGATCCCGTACGTCCGCGTCGGCCCGTGTCGCGACCGCGCCACGCGTGATGAACACCAGCCGGGAGTCGGCGAACCGCTCGTCGTCCAGCCAGGACCGCAGCAGTTCCAGCGCGGCGCTGGTGGCCGCGTGCACCGCCGCGGACCGTTCGAGATCGCCGCTGGGCAGGCTCACGAAGACCGTCTCCGGCACCGACCCGCCCGACTCCAACGCCGCGACGAGCGCCGCCAGATCCGCGTACGTGCCGACGGGCAGGCCAACGCTGTCATCACCCAGCAGCGCCCAACGGTCGTCGTACTCCACCGGCTCCGCGGGCAGGGCCAGCGGCGTCCAGTCCACCCGGAACAGCGAATCCCCATGCCCGCCGCCGCGTGCGGCGCCGAGCTGTTCCGGCGACACCGTCCGCAGGGCCAGGCTCTCGACGGATGCGACGGCGGCACCGGTCGCGTCGGCGATCGTCAGCGATACATCTCCCGTCGCGGCAGGCCGCAGCCGGACCCGCAGGGCGGTGGCACCCACCGCGTGCACGGAGACGCCGCTCCAGGAGAACGGCAGCCGCCCCTGTCCCGGCTCGTCGGTGGCACGCAGCCCGAGGGCGTGCAACGCGGAGTCGAGCAGCGCCGGGTGCAGCACGAACCGTGCGGCCTGCGCCTCGGCGTCCTCCGCCAAGCGCACCTCGGCGAACACCTCGTCGCCGCGCCGCCAGGCGGCCTTCAGCCCCTGGAACACCGGACCGTAGCCGAAGCCGGACGCGGCAAGGCCGTCGTACAGCCCGTCCACCTCGATGGCCTGCGCGCCCTCCGGCGGCCAAACGCCCAGTTCGAAGGAGGCGGTCGGTGCGCCCTCGGCCAGTACACCGCTGGCATGACGCAGCCACGGTTCGTCGGCCGGGGCGTGCTCCGCCCGGGAGTGCATGGTCAGCGCTCGGCGGCCCGCCTCATCGGCCGCGCCGAGCGACAGCCGCAGCTGCACCCCGCCGCGCTCCGGGAGCACCAGCGGCGCCTCCAGCGTCAGCTCGTCCAGATAGTCGCAACCGACCTGGTCACCCGCGCGCAGCGCCAGCTCGACGAATGCCGTGCCCGGGAGCAGGACGGTGTCCATGACCGCGTGATCGGCCAGCCAGGGGTGCGTCTGCAGGGACAGCCGACCGGTGAGCACCACCCCGTCGGAGTCCGGCAGTTCCACGGCCGCGCCCAGCAGCGGGTGGTCCGCCGCACCGAGACCGGCCGACGACACATCGCCGCCCGCCGATCCGGCGTCCAGCCAGAACAGCTGCCGCTGGAAGGCATACGTCGGCAGATCGACGCGCCGCGTCCCGGTACCGGAGAAGTACGCCTCCCAGTCCACGGCCGCACCACGCACATGTGCCTGCCCAAGGGCGATGGCCAGCGTCCTGTCCTCGGCGCGGCCGTCGCGCAGTACGGGGACGAAGACCGCGTCCTCGTTCGTGACGCAGTCCTGGGCCATCGCGGACAGGACACCATCCGGGCCGAGTTCGACGTACGTCGTGACGCCTTGGGCTTCGAGGGCGCGGATGCCGTCGTGGAAGCGGACCGCTTCGCGGACGTGGCGGACCCAGAAGTCCGCCGAACCCAGCTCGTCGGCGGACACCAACGCGCCGGTGAGGTTGGACACGATCGGGATACGCGGCGCTTCGTAGGTCAGCCCCGCGGCCACCTCACGGAACGCCTCCAGCATCCCGTCCATGTGCGGGGAGTGGAACGCGTGGCTGACGGTCAGCCGCTTGGTCTTACGACCCCGCGCCTCAAAGCGCGCGGCGATCTCCAGCACCGCGTCCTCGTCACCCGCGATGACCACCGACGTCGGACCATTGATCGCGGCAATGCTGACCCGATCAGTCAACAGTTGATCAACCTCGTCCGCCGAAGCCTGCACCGCCACCATCGCACCGCCACCCGGCAGCTCCTGCATCAGACGGCCACGAGCCGCCACCAACGCACAAGCGTCCTCCAGCGACAGCACCCCGGAAACATGCGCCGCCGCCAGCTCACCGATCGAATGCCCGGCCAGGAGATCGGGCTTCAGCCCCCACGCCTCGACGAGCCGGAACAGCGCGACCTCGATCGCGAACAGCGCAGGCTGCGTGTAGGCCGTCTGATCCAGCAGATCGCCATCGCCCCCGAACAGCGCATCCTTCAACGGCAGTTCGAACCGCTCACATACCGCGTCCAGCGCCTCAGCGAAGACGGGATACGCCTCGTACAGCTCCCGTCCCATACCCAGCCGCTGACTGCCCTGACCGGTGAACAGGAACGCCAGCTTGCCCTCGGCAACCGCTCCCCGAACCGCACCCCGGCCCTCAGCCACCTCCGCCAGCTCCCGCAGGAACTCCTGCCGGTCACCCGCGACCACCACCGCACGGTGTTCGAAGAGCGCTCGTCCGGTGGCCAACGAGTAACCGATGTCGGCCGGTTCAAGGTTCGGCTCGGCCTCGATGCGGGACCGCAGCCGGTCGGCCTGGCCGCGCAGTGCGTCGGCGGACTTCGCCGACAGGGCCCACGGCACGACCGTGCTCGGCCGGTTGGCGTCCGCAGGCTCGTCCTGTGCGACCGGCGCCTGCTCGATGATGGCGTGCGCGTTGGTGCCGCTCATGCCGAACGAGGAGACACCGGCCCTACGGGCCCGGCCGGTCTCCGGCCACTCCCGCGCCTCGGTCAACAACGAGACCGCACCAGCGGACCAGTCAACATGCGGCGATGGTTGATCAACATGGAGGGTCTGCGGCAACACACCATGCCGCATCGCCATGACCATCTTGATGATCCCGGCAGCACCCGCAGCGGCCTGCGTATGACCGAAGTTCGACTTGATCGAACCCAGCCACAACGGCTGATCCTCCGGCCGCTCCTGCCCATACGTGGCGAGCAGCGCCTGCGCCTCGATCGGGTCACCGAGCGTGGTCCCCGTCCCGTGCGCCTCCACCGCATCGACATCCGCCGTCGACAGACCGGCGTTCGCCAACGCCTGACGAATCACCCGCTGCTGCGACGGACCATTCGGCGCCGTCAAACCATTGCTCGCACCATCCTGGTTGACCGCCGTACCCCGCACGACGGCCAGCACCGGATGGCCATTGCGCCGCGCGTCCGACAACCGCTCCACGAGCAGCATGCCGACGCCTTCTCCCCACGCCGTGCCGTCCGCGGCCGCCGCGAACGGCTTGCAGCGGCCGTCGGCGGCCAGTCCGCGCTGGCGGCTGAACTCGGTGAACACCTCCGGGGTGGTGATGATGGTGACACCGCCCGCCAGGGCCAGCGTGCACTCGCCGTTGCGCAGCGCCTGCGCCGCCAGGTGCAGCGCGACCAGCGACGACGAGCACGCGGTGTCGACGGTGACCGCCGGGCCCTCGAAGCCGAAGGTGTACGAGACGCGGCCGGAGGCGATGCTGCTGGAGCCACCGGTGCCCAGGTAGCCCTCGACGCCCTCCGGGACCACGTTGAGGCGCGAGACGTAGTCGTTGTGCATCTGGCCGACGAAGACGCCGACCTGCTTGCCGCGCAGGCCCGTCGGGTCGACACCGGCCCGCTCGAACGCCTCCCACGAGGTCTCCAGCAGCAACCGCTGCTGCGGGTCCATGGCCAGTGCCTCGCGCGGGTTGATCCCGAAGAACGCCGGGTCGAAGTGGTTGGCGTCGTAGAAGAAGCCACCCTCGCGGGCGTACGAGGTGCCCGGCCGGTCCGGGTCCGGGTCGTAGAGCGCCTCGGTGTCCCAGCCGCGGTCCGACGGCAGATGCGAGATGCCGTCCCGGCCCTCGGCGAGCAGCGCCCACAGGTCTTCGGGGGTGCGGACGTCCCCGGGGAAGCGGCAGCTCATGGCGACGATCGCGATGGGGTCGTCGTCGACCGCGGTGGCCGCGTGCTGGGTCACCGCCGCCGCAGCCTCGGAGCCGAGGAGTTCATCGCGCAGATACGCGGCCAGGGCGGTGGGCGTCGGGTAGTCGAAGACCAGCGTCGCGGGCAGCCGCAGCCCCGCGGCGCCGCCGAGGCGGTTGCGGAACTCGACGGCGGTCAGCGAGTCGAAGCCCAGGTCCTTGAAGGCCCTGGTGGCCTCCACCGCGTCGGGCGAGGCGTGGCCGAGGACGGCGGCCACCTGGGTGCGTACGAGATCCAGCAGGGCCTGGTCCCGTTCCGCCTCGGGCAGCCGGACCAGACGGTCCACCAGCGACGACCCCGAGGTCGCGGTACCGGCTTCGACGGCGCGTCGTGCGGGTGCGCGCACCAGCCCGCGCAGCAGTGCGGGCACCATGCTCGCATCGGCGTGCCGCAGCGGCGCCAGGTCGAGCTGCATCGGGACCAGGAGCGCGTCGCCCAGCTGGTGGGCGGCGTCGAACAGGGCCAGCGCCTCGGACGAGGACAGGCCGAGCACGCCGGAGCGGGTCATCCTGGACTTGTCGGTCTCGTCCAACTCGCCGGTCATACCGCTGGCTTCGGCCCACAGACCCCAGGCGAGCGAGGTGCCGGGCAGGCCCTGGGCCTGCCGGTGCTGGGCGAGGGTGTCCAGGAAGACGTTGGCGGCGGCGTAGTTGGCCTGGCCCGCACCGCCGAACGTACCGGCGGCCGAGGAGTACAGCACGAACGCGGCCAGGTCCAGGTCGCGGGTGAGTTCGTGCAGGTTGACGGCGGCGTCCACCTTGGGGCGCAGTACCCGGTCGACCCGCTCGGGGGTCAACGAGCCGACGACACCGTCGTCGAGCACGCCCGCCGTGTGCACCACGGCCGTGAGCGGGTGCTCCGCCGGGATGTCCGCCAGCAGCGAGGCGAGCGCCTCGCGGTCAGCGGTGTCGCACGCGGTGATCGTGACCTGTGCGCCCAACTCGCCCAGTTCCGCAGCGAGTTCCGCGGCGCCCTCGGCCTGTGCTCCGCGGCGGCTGGTCAGCAACAGGTGGCGGGCGCCGCGCTCGGTGACCGCGTGCCGGGCGACGATGCCGCCCAGGGTGCCGGTGCCACCGGTGATCAGTACGGTGCCGTCCGGGTTCCAGTCGGCGGGGATGGTGAGGACCACCTTGCCGACATGCCGTGCCTGGCTCAGGTAGCGGAACGCGTCGGGTGCCCGGCGCAGGTCCCAGGCCGTGATCGGCAGCGGGTCCAGCGCACCGTGCTCGAAGAGCTCAAGGAGCTCGGTGAGCATTTCCTGGATGCGGTCGAGACCCGCCTCCACCAGGTCGAACGCCTGGTACGACACGCCCGGGTGCTCGGCCGCGACCTGCTCGGGGTCGCGGACGTCGGTCTTGCCCATCTCCACGAACCGGCCGCCGCGCGGCAGCAGCCGCAGCGAGGCGTCGACGAACTCCCGTGCCAGCGAGTCGAGTACGACATCCACACCACGGCCGTCGCTCGCCGCCCGGAACGTCTCCTCGAAGTCGAGGGTGCGGGACGAGGCGATCCGGTCGTCGGTCAGGCCAAGGCCGCGCAGGGTGTCCCACTTGGCCGGGCTGGCCGTGGCGAACACCTCGACGCCCCAGTGGCGGGCCAACTGCACGGCGGCCATGCCCACACCGCCCGCGGCGGCGTGCACCAGCAGCGATTCACCGGACTTGAGGTCGGCGAGGTCGCGCAGCGCGTAGTAGGCGGTCATGAAGACGATCGGCACGGACGCTGCCTGGGCGAACGCCCAACCGACCGGCATCGGGGCGATCATCCGGCGGTCGGCCACCACGAGCGGCCCGAACCCGCCGGGCAGCATGCCCATGACGCGGTCGCCCGGGGCCAGGTCGGTCACCCCGGGACCGGTCTCCACGACGACACCGGCGCCCTCGCTGCCCATGAGGCCCGCGTCGCCCGGGTACATACCGAGCGCGTTGAGCACATCGCGGAAGTTCAGGCCCGCGGCCCGTACCGCGACCCGGACCTCACCGGGGGCCAGCGGCTCGGCGGCCTCCGGGCACGGGATCAGCGTCAGGTTCTCCAGCGTGCCCTTGTCCTGGATGTCCATCCGCCACGCCCGTTCCCCGACCGGGGGCACCAGCGAGCCGGTCGCGGCGACCCTGGCCAGCCGGGGGGCGTGCACGGTGCCGCGGCGCACGGCGAACTGCGGCTCACCGCAGGCCAGCGCGCCGGGCAGAGCCTCGTACGAGCTGTCGTCACCGTCGAGGTCGGCCAGCACGAAGCGGTCCGGGTTCTCGGACTGCGCCGAGCGCACCAGACCCCACACCGGGGCGTGCGCCACGTCCCGCACATCGGCGTCGGTGTGCGTGGCGATCGCGCCCCGGGTGACGAACACCAGACGGGACCGCTCGAACCGTTCGTCGTCCAACCACGCCTTGACCAGGCTCAGGGCCTCGTGGGTGGCCGTGCGGGCCGCCGCGGCCAGGTCCTCGACGCCGGATGCGGCGCGGGCCGCGAAGACGTACTCCGGGACGGCCTCGCCCGCGTCGACGGCGTCGCGCAGCGCGGCGAGGTCCGGGTAGCGGGTGCTCGGCACGTCGAGTTCGGTGCCGTCCAGTACCGCCCAACCACCCGCGGCGGCGGGCGCCACCGGCACGGTGGCCCAGTCCAGCCGGAACAGCGACTCGTGGTGCGCGGTGCGCGTGCCGGCGAGCTGATCGGCGGAGACCGGCCGCAGTGTCAGGTTCTCCACCGAGGCCACCGGCTCGCCGTTGACGTCGGCCAGTTCCAGCGACACGCCGTCGGTGCCGGTGGGGGCGAGCCGCACCCGCAGCGCACCGGCGCCCACCGCGTGCAGGGTCACGCCCCGCCACGAGAACGGCAGACGGCCCTGTTCCTCCGCGCCGTCCTGGACGAACGTGCCGTGCAGCGCGGAGTCGAGCAGCGCCGGGTGCAGACCGAAGTGCCCGGCCTCGGACTGCCGGTCATCGGGGAGTTGGACCTCGGCGTACACCTCGTCGCCGCGCCGCCAGGCGGCACGCAGCCCCTGGAACACCGGCCCGTAGGCGAAGCCGCCCGAGGCGAGATGCTCGTACAGGCCCTCGGTCTCGACCGCCTCGGCGCCGGACGGCGGCCATTCGGCCAAGGCGAAGGACGGCCGCGCGGCACCGGAGGCGAGCATGCCACTGGCGTTACGGGTCCACGGTTCGTCGGCCGGGACGTCCTGGGAGCGCGAGTACAGGTCCAGCGGACGCCGCCCGGCGTCGTCGGGCGAGCCCACCACGACCTGGAGCTGAACCGCCTGGTGCTCGGTGAGCACCAGCGGGGCCTCCAGGGTGAGTTCCTCCAGCCGGTCGCAGTCGACCTGGTCACCGGCGCGGATCGCCAACTCCACGAAGGCCGTGCCGGGCAGCAGCACCGTGCCCATCACAGCGTGGTCGGCCAGCCAGGGGTGGGTGTCGAGCGAGAGGCGGCCGGTGAACAGCACGCCATCGGAGTCCGCGAGCGGAACGGCGGCGCCGAGCAGCGGATGCCGCGCCTGGCCGAGCCCGGCCGACTCCACATCGCCCACCCAACCGGCGGGCGCCTCAAGCCAGTAGCGCTCACGCTGGAAGGCATAGGTCGGCAGATCGACGCGATGGGCGCCGGTTCCGGCGAAGTACCCGGTCCAGTCCACCGCGATGCCCCGGACGTACGCCTGGGCGAGAGCGGCGGTGAGCGTATCGGCCTCGGCGCGGCCGTCGCGCAAGACGGCGGCGAAGGCCTTGCCGTCCAGGTCGGCCAGGCAGTCCTGGGCCATGGCAGTCAGCACGCCGTCCGGGCCGAGTTCGATGAACGTGCTGACGTTCAGCGCTTCGAGGGCGTGGATGCCGTCGTGGAAGCGGACCGCTTCGCGGACGTGGCGGACCCAGAAGTCCGCCGAACTCAGCTCGTCGGCGGACACCAACGCGCCGGTGAGGTTGGACACGATCGGGATACGCGGCGCTTCGTAGGTCAGCCCCGCGGCCACCTCACGGAACGCGTCCAGCATCCCGTCCATGTGCGGGGAGTGGAACGCGTGGCTGACGGTCAGCCGCTTGGTCTTACGACCCTGCGCCTCGAAGCCCGCGGCGATCTCCAGCACCGCGTCCTCGTCGCCAGCGATGACCACCGACGTCGGACCGTTGATCGCGGCAATGTTGACCCGGTCGGTCAACAGTTGACTGACCTCGTCCTCGGCGGCCTGGATCGCGATCATCGCACCGCCGCGCGGCAGCGCCTGCATCAACCGGCCACGCGCCGCCACCAACGTGCAGGCGTCCTCCAGCGACAGCACCCCGGAAACATGCGCCGCGGCCAGTTCACCGATGGAGTGTCCGGCCAGGAAGTCGGGCTTCAGCCCCCACGCCTCGACGAGCCGGAACAGCGCGACCTCGATCGCGAACAGCGCAGGCTGCGTGTAGGCCGTCTGATCCAGCAGATCGGTATCGGCCCCGAACAGGGCATCCCTCAACGGCAGTTCGAAGTGCTCACATACCGCGTCCAGCGCCTCAGCGAAGACGGGATACGCCTCGTACAGCTCCCGCCCCATACCCAGCCGCTGACTGCCCTGGCCGGTGAACAGGAACGCCAGCTTGCCCTCGGCAACCGCTCCCCGTACCGCACCCCGGCCCTCAGCCACCTCCGCCAGCTCCCGCAGGAACTCCTGCCGGTCACCCGCGACCACCACCGCACGCCGCTCCAGAGCGGACCGGGTCGTCGCCAACGAGTAGGCGAGGCCGGGCAGTTCGAGGCTGGTGTCCGCCTCGACGTGCGACAGCAGCCGCTGGGCCTGGTCCCGCAGTGCCTCCTCGGTCCGGCCGGACAGCACCAGCGGCAGCACCGGGAGTTCCACAGCGCCGTCCGTGACGGTCTCGGGCTCCGAGGGCTGCTCGATGATCGTGTGGGCGTTGGTGCCGCTGACGCCGAACGAGGAGACACCGGCTCGACGCGGACGTCCGGCCTCCGGCCACTCCCGGGCCTCGGTCAGCAGTGAGACCGCACCCGCCGCCCAGTCAACATGCGGAGTCGGCTGATCAACATGGAGGGTCTGCGGCAACACACCATGCCGCATCGCCATGACCATCTTGATGATCCCGGCGACACCCGCAGCGGCCTGCGTATGACCGAAGTTCGACTTGATCGAACCCAGCCACAACGGCTGATCCTCCGGCCGCTCCTGCCCATACGTGGCGAGCAGCGCCTGCGCCTCGATCGGGTCACCGAGCGTGGTCCCCGTACCGTGCGCCTCCACCGCGTCGACATCCGCCGTCGACAGACCGGCGTTCGCCAACGCCTGACGAATCACCCGCTGCTGCGACGGACCATTCGGCGCCGTCAGACCATTGCTCGCACCATCCTGGTTGACCGCCGTACCCCGCACGATCGCCAGCACCGGATGGCCATTGCGCCGCGCGTCCGACAACCGCTCCACGAGCAGCATGCCCGCGCCCTCCGACCAGCCCGTGCCGTCGGCGTCGCCGGAGAACGACTTGCAGCGGCCGTCGGTGGCGAGCCCGCGCTGGCGGCTGAAGTCGATGAACGTGTCCGGGGTGGACATGATGGTGACGCCACCGGCCAGCGCCAGCGTGCACTCGCCGTTGCGCAGCGCCTGCGCCGCCAGGTGCAGCGCGACCAGCGACGACGAGCACGCGGTGTCGATGGTGACCGCCGGGCCTTCGAGGCCGAGGGTGTAGGCCACTCGTCCGGAGGCGACACTGCCCGCGCTGCCCGTGCCCAGGTAGCCCTCCAGGCCTTCGGGAACGGCGGGCAGCCTGGTCAGGTAGTCGTGGTACATGACACCCGCGAACACGCCGGTGCGGCTGCCGCGTACCGAGGCGGGGTCGATGCCCGCGCGTTCGAAGGCCTCCCACGAGGTCTCCAGCAGCAGCCGCTGGTGGGGGTCCATGGCGAGGGCTTCGCGCGGGTTGATGCCGAAGAACGCCGGGTCGAACTGGGCGGCGTCGTGCAGGAAGCCGCCCTCGCGGGTGTAGCTGGTGCCGGCGCGCTCCGGATCGGCGTCGTAGAGGGCGTCCAGGTTCCAGCCGCGGTCGGTGGGGAACTCGGAGATCGCGTCGACGGATCCGGCGACGAGCCGCCACAGCTCCTCGGGGCTGGTGACGCCGCCGGGGTAGCGGCAGCTCATGCCGACGATCACGATGGGGTCGTCGTCCGCCGCGGCCACGGCGATGACCGGGGCAGCGGTGTCCGCGTCGGCGCCGAGGATCTCGGTGCGCAGGAAGGCCGCGAGGGAGATCGGCGTGGGGTAGTCGAAGACCAGGGTGGCGGGCAGCCGGACGCCGGTTGCCGAGCCGAGCCGGTTGCGCAGTTCGACCGCCGTCAGCGAGTCGAAGCCGAGTTCCTTGAAGGCGCGGCTCGCGTCAACGGCCTCCGGGCCCGGGTAGCCGAGCACAACGGCCACCTGCGCGCACACCAACTCCACCAGCTGCCGGTCGCGTTCGGCGGCGTCGACCCGCAGCAGCCGCTCGGCCAGTGCGCCGACGGGCGCCGCGCCACCGGACTCCACAACGCGCCGGGCCGGGGTGCGCACCAGTCCGCGCAGCATCGCGGGGACCGCGCCCGGGTCGGCGTGCCGCAGCGACGCCAGGTCCAGGTGCATGGGTACGAGGGCGGCGTCGCCCACCGCCCGCGCGGTGTCCAGCAGGGCCAGGCCCTCATCGGAGGAGAGGGCGGCCACTCCCGCGCGGGTGATGCGCTGCAGGTCGGCGTCGCCCAACTCGCCGGTCATGCCGCTGCGTTCGGCCCACAGGCCCCAGGCGAGTGCGGTGGCGGCCAGTCCCTGGGACCGGCGGCGCTGGGCGAGGGCGTCCAGGAACGCGTTGGCCGCGGCGTAGTTGGCCTGGCCGGGGCCGCCCAGGGTGCCCGCGGCGGCGGAGAACAGCACGAACGCCGACAGGTCACGGTCCCGCGTGAGTTCGTGCAGGTTGAGCGCCGCGTCGACCTTGGCGGGCAGGACGCGGTCGACGCGGTCCGGGGTGAGCGAGTCGATGACCCCGTCGTCCAGTACGCCCGCGGTGTGCACCACGGCCGTCAGCGGACGCTCGGCCGGGACCGCTGCCAGCAGCGCGGCCAGCGCCGCCCGGTCGGCCGCGTCGCAGGCGGCGAGGGTGACCTCGGCTCCGAGTTCCTCCAGCTCCGCGACGAGTTGCGCCGCGCCCTCGGCTTCGGGGCCGCGCCGGCTGGTCAGCAGCAGGTGCCGTACGCCGTGTTCGGCCACCAGGTGGCGGGCGACGAGGCCGCCCAGGGTGCCGGTGGCGCCGGTGACCAGCGCGGTGCCGTCCGGGTCGATCGCCGGGGCCTGGTGGTCGTCGTCGGCGAGGATTCTGGTCAGCCGGGGTACGGATACCGCGCCGTCGCGCAGTGCGAGCTGCGGCTCGCCGGTGGCCAGGGCGGCGGGCAGTGCACGGTGCGAGGACTCCTGGGCGTCAAGGTCGATCAGGACGAAGCGGTCGGGATTCTCCGACTGGGCGGAGCGCACCAGGCCCCACAGCGGCGCGTGCGTCAAGTCGCTGACGTCGGCGTCGGATTGGGTAGCGATCGCGCCGTGGGTGGCGAACACCAACTGGGAGTCGGCGAACCGTTCGTCGGCGAGCCAGGCCTGGGCCAGTTCCAGCGCGCGGTGCAGCGCGCCGCGCACGGTGTTCGGCAGCGTAACGGTGTCGTCGTCGGCACCGCTGGCGAAGGGCACCACAACGGCCTGCGGTGTCGGCGCCCCGGCGGCCAGGGCCTCGCCCAGCGCGGCCAGGTCCGGGTACGCCGCCGCGGTCGGCAGCGCGGCGGCATACCCGGCGATGGTGGCGCTGTCGGCGTCGCCCAGCAGCGCCCACTGCCCGGCCGCCACGGTGGTGGTGGCCGGGAGCGGGGTGCTGGTCCAGTCGACGCGGAACAGCGACTCGTAGAACGCGCCGCGTGCGGCGTGCGAGCGCACCTGGTCCGGGGACACCGGCCGCAGCAGCAGCGCGTCCACCGAGGCGACGGGTGCGCCGCTCTCGTCGGCGAGCTCCACCGCCACGGTGTCGCGCCCGGCGGGCGAGAGGCGTACCCGCAGCGCGGCGGCGCCGACCGCCCGCAGCGAGACACCGCTCCAGGAGAACGGCAGACGGCCGTGTTCGGTCTCCTCCAGCAGCGAGCCGATGCCGACGGCGTGCAGGGCGGCGTCCAGCAGCGCCGGGTGCAGGCCGAACAAGTCGGCGTCCGTGCGGGCCGGTTCGGGCAGCCGGACCTCGGCGAAGACCTCGTCACCGCGCTGCCAGGCGGCCTTGAGCCCCTGGAAGACCGGCCCGTAGGCGAATCCGGAGGTGACCAGGTAGTCGTACAGCCCGTCGACCTCGACCTCGGTGGCGCCGCGCGGCGGCCACTCGGCCAGGTCGAACGGTTCGGGCCGGGCCGCTGGGGCGAGCACACCGGTGGCGTGGCGGGTCCAGGTGCCCTCGCCCCAGGCTTCGTCCTCCAGCCGGGAGTACAGGGTCAGCGCGCGGCGTCCGGTGTCGTCCGGGGCGCCGACGGCGAGTTGCAGCTGCACCCCGCCGTGCGGCGGCAGCACCAGCGGCGCCTCCAGCGTGAGCTCTTCCAGCAGCTCGCAGCCGACGTGGTCACCGGCGCGGATCGCCAACTCCACGAAGGCGGTGCCGGGCAGCAGGACGGTGTCCATCACGGCGTGGTCGGCGAGCCAGGGGTGGGTCGCCAGCGACAAGCGGCCGGTGAACAGGAACCCGTCGGCGTCGGCGAGCGCGACGGTGGCGCCCAGCAGCGGATGGTCGGCGGAGCCGAGCCCGGCCGAGGTGACATCGCCCACCCAGGCGGTCGGCGACTCCGGCCAGTACAGCTCTCGCTGGAAGGCGTAGGTCGGCAGCTCGACGCGGCGCCCGCCGCGGCCCGCGAAGACCGCCGCCCAGGTCACCGGAACACCGTGGGCGTGTGCCCGGGCGACGGCGGTGGCCAGGGTGCGCGCCTCGGGCCGGTCGCCGCGCAGTACGGGCACGAACGCGGCGTCCGGCTGGGCCACGCAGTCCTGGGCGAGGGCGGTGAGGACCCCTTCGGGGCCCAACTCGACGTAGGTGGTGACGTTCTGGGATTCCAGGTAGCGGATGCCGTCCAGGAAGCGGACCGCGTCGCGGACGTGCCGTACCCAGTAGTCCGGCGTGCAGATCTCGTCGGCGGAGACCGAGGCGCCGGTGAGGTTGGAGACGATCGGGATCACCGGCGGGCGGTAGTCGATGCCCTGGGCGACGGTGCCGAACTCCGCCAGCATGCCGTCCATGTGCGGGGAGTGGAACGCGTGGCTGACGGTCAGCCGCTTGGTCTTACGACCCTGCGCCTCGAAGCGCGCGGCGATCTCCAGCGCCGCGTCCTCGTCGCCCGCGATGACGACCGACGTTGGACCGTTGATCGCGGCAATGTTGACCCGGTCGGTCAACAGTTGACTGACCTCGTCCTCGGCGGCCTGGATCGCGATCATCGCACCGCCGCGCGGCAGCGCCTGCATCAACCGGCCACGCGCCGCCACCAGCGAGCAGGCGTCCGCCAGGGAGAACACCCCGGCCACATGGGCGGCGGCCAGCTCGCCGATCGAGTGGCCGACAAGGAAGTCGGGAGTGAGGCCCCACTGTTCGAGGTGCCGGTAGAGCGCGACCTCGATGGCGAACAGCGCGGGCTGCGTGTAAGCCGTCTGATCCAGCAGATCGCTGTCCGCCCCGAACAGCACGTCCTTCAAGGGCCGTTCGAGATGCTGGTCGAACTGCGCGCAGAGGGCGTCCAGCGCCTCGGCGAAGACCGGATACGTCTCGTACAGCTCCCGTCCCATGCCCGCGCGCTGGCTGCCCTGGCCGGTGAACAGGAACGCGGTCTTGCCCTCGCCGACCACGCCCTGCACGGTGTCGGACTCGCCGTCGGCCAGTGCGTTCAACTCCCGCAGCAGGCCTTCCCGGTCCTCGGGGAACAGTACGGCGCGGTGCTCCAGGGCGGAGCGAGTGGTCGCCAGGGAGTGGGCGAGGTCCAGCAGGCCGAGCTCGGGGTCGTCGGTCACCCGGTCGACCAGCCGCCGCGCCTGGGCGCGCAGCGCGTCGGCGCTCTGCGCGGACAGCAGGATCGGCAGCGGCTGGGCGCCCGCGTCGGGGACGGATTCGGCGTCGGGGGCGGATTCGGCGGCTTCCGCGGGCGGCTGCTCGATGACGGTGTGCGCGTTCGTACCGCTCACGCCGAACGAGGAGATGCCCGCGCGCCGCGGCTGGCCGGTCTGCGGCCACGACCGCGCCTCGGCGAGCAGCTCGACCGCACCGGCCGACCAGTCCACGTTGCTGGACGGCTGGTCCACATGCAGGGTCCGCGGCAGCACACCGTGCTCGATCGCCTTGACCATCTTGATCACACCGGCGACACCGGCGGCGGCCTGGGTGTGGCCGAAGTTGGACTTGACCGACCCCAGGTAGAGCGGACGGCCCTCGGGCCGGTTCTGCCCGTACGTGGCGAGCAGCGCCTGGGCCTCGATCGGGTCACCGAGCGTGGTGCCGGTGCCGTGCGCCTCGACCACGTCGACCTGGGCGGGGGTCAGTCCCGCGTTGGTGAGCGCCTGGCGGATGACGCGCTGCTGGGAAGGGCCGTTGGGCGCGGTCAGCCCGTTGCTCGCGCCGTCCTGGTTGACGGCGGAGCCGCGGACGATCGCCAGCACCGGGTGGCCGTTCTTACGGGCGTCGGAGAGCCGCTCCACCAGCAGCATGCCCACGCCCTCGCCCCAGCCGGTGCCGTCGGCGGCGTCGGCGAACGGCTTGCAGCGGCCGTCGGGGGCCAGTCCGCGCTGACGGCTGAACTGGACGAACGAGCGCGGGCTGGCCATCACGGTCACGCCACCGGTCAGCGCCAGCGAGCACTCACCGTTGCGCAGCGCCTGCACCGCCAAGTGCAGGGCCACCAAGGAGGCCGAGCAGGCGGTGTCGACGGTGACCGCCGGGCCTTCGAGACCGAAGGTGTACGACAGCCGTCCGGAGACCACGCTCGCCGCGTTGCCGGTCAGCAGATAGCCCTCAACGCCCTTGGGCACCTGCTGCAGAATCTCCGGATACGTCTGGCCGTTGGTGCCGATGAACACCCCGGCCTGGCTGCCGCGCAGCGTCGCCGGGTCGATACCGGCCCGCTCGAACACCTCCCACGAGGTTTCCAGCAGCAGGCGCTGCTGGGGATCCATTCCCAGGGTTTCCCGCGGACTGATTCCGAAGAACGCGGCGTCGAACTTCCCCGCGTCATGCAGGAATCCGCCCTCACGGGTGTAGCTGGTGCCCTCCTGGTCAGGGTCGTCGTCATACAGCGACTCAATGTCCCAGCCGCGGTCCGTGGGGAAATCGGATATCGCGTCGCCGCCCGAGGCGACGAGTTCCCACAGGTCCTCCGGAGACTCCACGCCTCCGGGGAACCTGCAGCTCATACCGACGATAGCGATCGGCTCCGGTTCCGCCGACTCGACCTCGCGAAGGCGTTGCCGCGTCTGGTGCAGATCGGCCGTTACCCGCTTGAGGTAGTCGAGGATCTTGTCCTGATCCGCATCCGCCATTGGAACCTCACCCATGCTTCTCGTCACAAACGCTTGCGCCGGTAGTGCCCGCGCTCTGTCGTGCTACCGCTGTTACCGGGGGCCGTCCCCCGGCCCCCCGAACCCGAGTTCTTTCTCGATGAAGGCGAAGACCTCATCGGGCGTTGCCTCTTGCAGTTTTTCCGTCACGGCCTCGCCGGTTGACGTGGGCTGTGGTTCGCCCCACTTCGCCAGCAGGGCTTGCAGGCGCAGCGCGATATCCGTCCGGGTCTCGCTGTCCGGGTCGATCACCGACAGCGCCGACTCCAGCTTCTCCAGCTCCGCGATCCCCGGAGCCGCCGCTGCCGCGCCGCCGTCCTGCGTGATCTCGGCACGCAGGAAGTCGGCCAGGGCGGCGGGCGTCGGGTAGTCGAAGACCAGCGTCGCGGGCAGCCGCAGCCCGGTGGCCGCGGTCAGCCGGTTGCGCAGCTCCAGGGCGATCAGAGAGTCGAATCCCAGCTCCTTGAACGCCCGGCCGGCACCGACCTCGGCGGTCGACGGGTGGCCGAGCGCACTGGCCGCGTGCGAGCGGACCAACTCCACAACCACCAGCGACTGTTCCGCCTGGGACATACCGGTCAGCCGCTGCCGCAGCGCCTCGGCGGACGACCCGGCCGCGCCGGACTCGTCGCCCGCCGCACCGCTGCGCGCCAGCCGCCGCACCTCGGGCAGCTCGCCGATGAACGGGCTGCGGCGTACGGCGGTGAATCCGGGGGCGAACAGTTCCCAGCGGATGTCCGCGATGGCGACTGCCGTCTCGTCGTGGTCCAGCGCCTGCTGCAGCGCGGTGATGGCCAACTGCGGTGCCATGGCCGGGACGCCGCCCCGGTCCAGCCGATCGCCGATGGCGCCGCCCGCGGCGAGACCGCTGTCGCCCCAACGCCCCCACGCCACGGAGGTGGCGGTAAGGCCCGCCGCACGGCGGTGTTCGGCCAGCGCGTCCAAGTACGCGTTGGCGGCGGCGTAGTTGGCCTGCCCGGCGTCGCCGAGCGTGCCCGCGACACCTGAGAACAGGACGAACGCCGACAGGTCCAGGTCCCGGGTCAGCTCATGCAGGTTGAGTGCGGCATCCGCCTTGGGCCCCAGCACGGTGGCGAACCGTTCCGGCGTCAGCGCGTCGAGCACACCGTCGTCGAGCACGCCCGCCGCGTGGACGACCGCGGTGAGCGGACGTTCAGCGGGGATGGCGGCGAGCAGTGCGGCGAGCGCCTCGCGGTCGGCGGCGTCGCAGGCCGCGATGGTGACCTCGGCTCCCAACTCGTTGAGCTCGGCGCGCAGTTCCGCGGCTCCCGGCGCGTCGGAGCCGCGTCGGCTGGTCAGCACCAGGTGCTTGGCGCCGCCCCGGGCCAGCCAGCGGGCGACATGCCCGCCGAGCGCTCCCGTGCCGCCGGTGACCAGCGCCGTGCCGTCCGGCCGCCAGTCACGCACCGCGCCCGCGTCGGCGAGCGAAGCGCGTACCAGCCTGCGGGCGAACAGTCCCGAGGTGCGGACGGCGACCTGGTCCTCGCCGTCCAACCCGGCCAGCACGGCGACCAGTCGGGACAGCGAACGTTCATCGGGGTTAGCCGGCAGATCGACGAGGCCGCCCCAGCGCTCCGGGTGCTCCAAGGCCGCCGTCCGGCCGAAGCCCCACAGCAGCGCCTGGGCCGGATCCCGCACCGGGTCCGCCGCCGCCACGGACACCGCGCCGTGCGTCGCACACCACAGCGGGGCATCGATCCCGGCATCGCCCAACGCCTGGACGAGCGCCAGCGAGCCGTGCAGGGCCTGCGGATTGCCGTCGAACGCGAGCAGTGAGAGCACGCCGCCGAGGCGCTCGCCGTCCACCACCTCATCGCGAAGGCGGTCGACCAGGCGCTTGCGGTCGGCGTCGGCCGCGTCCAGTACCACCTCACGTACGGAGGCGCCGCGTTCGGCGAGCACACGAGCCGCGGCGGCGGACCACTCGCCGTCGGCCGCGGTCTTCGGCACGACGACGAGCCAGGTCCCGGAGAGGCGGGACGCCCGCTCCTCGGCGAGCGGCTTCCAGGTCGCGCGGTACCGCCAGCCGTCCACCGTCGACTTCTCACGGCTCTGCCGACGCCAGGACGACAGCGCGGGCAGTACGGAGCTGAGTGGCTGATCGCCCTCGATCTCCAGCGTTTCGGCGAGGGATTCCAGGTCCTCGCGCTCGACCGCCTCCCAGAACAGGGCGTCGGTCGGGTCGGTCGGCGACGCCTCCACCACCTCCGGCGCGGCTGCTTCCGGCCAGTACCGCTGGCGCTGGAAGGCATACGTCGGCAGATCCACCCGCCGGGCACCGGTACCCTCGAAGACCTGCGACCAGTCGACGGTGACCCCGCGCACATACGCCTCACCCAGGGAGGCATAGAAACGCTCCAGCCCACCCTCGTCCCGACGCAGCGAACCCAAGACGGCGGCCTCCCGGCCGGAGTCCTCGATCGTCTCCTGCACGCCGACGGTCAGAACCGGGTGCGGGCTGGACTCGATGAACACCCCGAAGCCCTGCTCCAACAAGACCCGAGTGGCCTTCTCCAACTCCACCGTCTGCCGCAGGTTACGGAACCAGTACTCCGCGGAAAGCTCCGGACCCTCCACCCACGCACCCGTCACCGTCGACAAGAACGGCACCTGCGCAGCCCGCGGCTGGATCGGCGCCAAGATCTCCAGCAATTCGTCCCGTAGAAGTTCCACCTGGGCGGAGTGGGATGCGTAGTCCACCGGAATACGGCGTGCCCGTACACCGTCCGCCTCACACGAGGCCAACAGTTCGTCCAGCGCGTCCGGTTCGCCGGAGACCACGACCGACGAGGGACCGTTCACAGCCGCGATGGAGATCCGGTCCTCACCCCACACGCCGATCCGCTCCCGCACCGCGTCCACCGCAAGCGCGACGGACACCATGCCACCCAGCCCCGCCAGCACTCGCCCGATCGCCTGACTCCGCAACGCCACCACCCGCGCCGCGTCCTCCAAGCCGAGGATCCCCGCCACACACGCAGCGGCGATCTCGCCCTGCGAATGGCCGACCACGGCCGCAGGCCGCACACCCACCGACCGCCACACCTCAGCCAACGACACCATCACGGCGAACAACACCGGCTGAACCACATCCACCCGGTCCAACGACGGCGCACCCTCAACCCCCCGCAGCACATCGACCAACGACCAATCAGTGAACGGATCCAAAGCCGCCGCACACTCATCGATCCGGGCAGCGAACACGGGTGAAGCGTCCAACAACCCGACGGCCATGCCTACCCATTGCGACCCCTGTCCGGGGAACAGGAAGACCCCTTGGCCCCCGACTCCGGCCCCCTCAACGAGGTTCGGCAGGCTCAGACCCTGAGCCAGCGCGTCCAGTCCGCGGACGAAGTCGTCCCGGTCGCGGCCGATCACCACGGCGCGGTGGTCGAGGGCGGACCGGGTGGTCGCCAGTGAGCGGCCGATGTCCGCCGACCGCAGGTCACCGTGGGCGCCGAGGTGGGCCAGCAGCCGCTCGGCCTGTCCGCGCAGCGCCGACTCGCTCTTGCCCGACAGCACCCACGGCAGCACCGGCGAGGCGTCGGCGGCCTCCTCCGGGGCCTCGTTCTCGGCAGTAGGGGCCTGTTCGAGTAGGGCGTGCGCGTTCGTACCGCTGAAGCCGAACGACGACACGCCCGCCCGCCGCGGCCGACCGGTCTGCGGCCACTCGGTGGTCTCCGTCAGCAGTGACACCGCACCGGCCGACCAGTCCACGTGCGGCGTCGGCTCGGCGATGTGCAGGCTCTGCGGGAGCACACCGTGGCGCATCGCCAGCACCATCTTCATCACACCTGCGACACCCGCCGCGGCCTGCGCGTGGCCGATGTTGGACTTGATCGACCCCAGCAGCAGCGGCCGGTCCTCCGGCCGCCCCTGCCCGTAGGTGGCCAGCAGCGCCTGCGCCTCGATCGGGTCACCGAGCGAGGTGCCCGTACCGTGCGCCTCCACCACGTCCACCTCGGCGGCGGACAGCCGGGCGTTCGCCAGTGCCTGACGGATGACGCGCTGCTGGGACGGGCCGTTGGGCGCCGTCAGCCCGTTGCTCGCGCCGTCCTGGTTGATGGCGGTGCCCCGGACGATCGCCAGTACCGGATGGCCGTTGCGCTGGGCGTCCGACAGCCGCTCGACCAGCAGCATGCCCACGCCCTCGGCCGGGGTGAACCCGTCGGCGTCCGAGGAGAACGCCTTGCAGCGGCCGTCGGTGGATAGTCCGCGCTGACGGCTGAACTCGATGAAGGTGCCAGGGGTCGACATCACGGTGACCCCGCCCGCGAGTGCCAGCGAGCACTCTCCGTTGCGCAGCGCCTGCACCGCCAGGTGCAGGGCGACCAGCGAGGCCGAGCACGCCGTGTCCACCGTGACGGCAGGCCCTTCAAGCCCGAAGGTGTAGGAGAGGCGGCCGGAGACGACGCTCCCGGCGGTTCCCGTCGCGAGGTGTCCCTCGAAGCCGTCGGCGCTGCCCTGCATGAGCATCGAGTAGTCGGAGCCGTTGGTGCCGACGAAGACACCGGACTGGCTGCCGCGCAGCGCGGCGGGATCGATACCGGCCCGCTCGAACGCCTCCCACGAGGTCTCCAGCAGCAGCCGCTGCTGCGGGTCCATCGCGAGGGCCTCACGTGGGCTGATCCCGAAGAACCCGGAGTCGAACCGTGCCGCGTCGCTCAGGAAACCGCCCTCACGGGTGTAGGACGTGCCCTGGGCGTCCGGATCCGGGTCGTACAGCGCCTCGACGTCCCAACCGCGGTCGAGCGGGAAGCCGGAAAGCGCGTCACCGCCCGATTCCAGCATCCGCCACAGCTCCTCAGGCGACCGCACATCCCCCGGGAAACGGCAGCTCATCGCCACGATCGCGATGGGCTCATCGTCCGCGGCGGCGGCGGTCGGCAGCGGAGCCGGTATGGCGCCCTGCTCGCCGGACAGTTCGGTGCGCAGGAACTTCGCGAGGGTGGTGGGCGTCGGATAGTCGAAGATCAGGGTCGGCGGCAGCCGCAGGGCGGTGGCGGCGTTCAGCCGGTTCCGCAGTTCCACGGCGGTCAGCGAGTCGAAGCCGAGCTCCTTGAAGGCCCGGTTCGGCTCCACCGCCTCTGCGCCCTGGTAGCCGAGGACGGATGCCACGGCGCCGCGTACCAACTCCAGGAGCAGGCGCTCCTGTTCGGACTCCGGCAGGCCCGCGAGCCGCTGGACGAGCACCACGCCGTCGGCCGCCTCCTCCTCGGCGTCGGCGCGCAGGGTGTCCATGACCGCGCGGGCCTCGGGCAGGTCGTGCAGCAGCGGGCGCGGACGGCCGGAGGTGAAGGCGAGGACGAAGCGCTTCCACTCCATGTCGGCGACGGTCAGCGTGGTCTCGTCCCGGTCGAGGGCGTGCTGGAGTGCGGTGACGGCCAGTTCGGGTGCCATCTCGATGACTCCGTGGCGGCGCATCCGGTCACCGACCGCGCCCTCCGCCATTCCGCCGTCGCCCCACGGCCCCCACGCCACCGACGTCGCGGGCAGTCCGGCGTCGCGCCGGTGCTGGGCGAAGGCGTCGAGGAAGGCGTTTCCTGGCGCGTAGTTGCCCTGCCCGGGGGCGCCGAAGGTGGCCGCGAAGGACGAGAACAGCACGAAGGCCGACAGGTCGAGGTCTCGGGTCAGTTCATGCAGGTTGAGCGTGGCGTCCACCTTGACGCGGAGCACCCGGTCGAGCTGCTCCGAGGTCAACGCCTCAATGACACCGTCGTCGAGAACGGCCGCGGTGTGCACGACCGCGGTCAGCGGACGATCCGCCGGGATGGCGGCCAGCAGGGCGGCGAGTGCGTCCCGGTCGGCGACGTCGCAGGCGGCAACGGTGACGTCCGCACCCAACTCCGCCAGCTCGTCGCGCAGTTCGGCGGCGCCGGGGGCGTCAGGGCCTCGGCGGCTGGTCAGGACGAGATGCCGCGCACCCTCGCGGGCGAGGTAACGGGCGACGTGCGCGCCCAGGGCGCCCGTGCCGCCGGTGACCAGGACGGTGCCGTCCGGCCGCCAGGTGCGTACGACGGGCGACTGCGCCAGCGAGGCGCGCACCAGCCTGCGGGCGAAGAGGCCGGAGGGCCGCACCGCCACCTGGTCCTCGCTGTCGGTCCCGGCCAGCGCCGCGACAAGCCGGGACAGCGCACGCTCGTCAGGAGCCTGCGGCAGGTCCACGAGACCGCCCCACCGCTCACCGTGCTCCAGCGCCACCACCCGGCCGAGGCCCCACACCAGGGCCTGCTCCGGGTCGTCCAGCGGCTCCGAGCGGTTCACGGCCACCGCGCCGCGCGTGGCGAGCCACAGCGGCGCGTCGATCCCGGCGTCGCCCAGCGCCTGCACCAGCGCCATCGATGCGTGCAGCGGCTGTCCGCCGTCCAGGGCGAGCAGCGAGAGTACGCCGCTGATGCCCTCACCGTCGGCGCTGCGAAGCAGTTCCGTGAGCGATTCGCGGTCGTTGGCGGACGGCGTCAACTGGCTGACGGTGGCGCCGCGTTCGGTGAGGGAACGGGTAGTGGCCGCCGCCCACTCGCTGTCGCCGGTCGGCGAGATGACCAGCCAGGTACCGGAGAGGCGGGACGCCGTGTCGTCGGTCAGCGGCTTCCAGGTGACGCGGTAGCGCCAGCCGTCGACCGTCGAGCGCTCGCGCCCCTGGCGGCGCCAGGAGGAGAGCGCGGGCAGCACATCGCTCCACGGCTGGTCGCCGTCGACCGCCAACTCGGCGGCGAGCGCCTCGAAGTCCTCCTGCTCCACGGCCTCCCAGAAGCGCGCCTCAACGGCGTCAGTCGTGACGCCCTCGACCGTCTCGGCGACACCGGAGTCAAGCCAGTAGTGCTGGTGCTGGAAGGCGTACGTCGGCAGATCCACCCGCCGGGCACCGGTGCCCTCGAAGACCTGCGACCAGTCGACGGTGACCCCGCGCACATACGCCTCACCCAGGGAGGCATAGAAACGCTCCAGCCCACCCTCGTCCCGACGCAGTGATCCCAGGACGGCGGCCTCGCGGCCGGAGTCCTCGATCGTCTCCTGCACGCCGACGGTCAGTACCGGATGCGGGCTGGACTCGATGAACACCCCGAAGCCCTGCTCCAACAAGACCCGAGTGGCCTTCTCCAACTCCACCGTCTGCCGCAGGTTACGGAACCA
>JBEYJY010000047.1:0-56950 GCA_040631425.1 Streptomyces sp. NPDC020096 | reverse complement strand
TCCTTCGAGACCGTCTCACCGGTCCCTCCGGGCTTTCCCTTCGGTTTCTCCAGCTTATCAGATCTTTTCCGACCCGATTCCCGCTGGCGGGATTCTCGCTATTCGCGTTCCGGCCTTTCGGCTTTCGCGCTCTCCGACTTTAGCAGAATCTTTCCGCCGGATTTCCCACCCCATCCGGGCACTCACTGGACACACAAGTGTCCGCGGCACTCGTCCAAGGCGGAGACGACAACGTACTGGAGGCCCGTACCGGAAGCAAATCCCCCGCCAGGCCCGTCGCCCCGGTGCTGCGTGGCCCGGAGGGCGCGGGCGGTGAGCGTCGCCTACCGCCAATGGTCTAAACCGGTCGGCCATGACGTTAGGCTGCTCTAGCGGTATCGCCGTCCGGTACAGGATGGGGCGGCGCCTCTGAACTCCGCATATAGGAGGCTTCCCATGACGACTGTGACGTCCCCCCTCGCTGGACGCGCCATCGGGCTCGCTGCGGTCCCCGACCCTGTGTTCTCCGGCGCGATGGTGGGCCCTGGGACCGCGATCGACCCGGTTCGCGAGCCGTCGGAGGCTGTATCACCGGTCGACGGGGTCATCGTCTCGCTCCACCCGCACGCGTTCGTCGTCGTGGACGGACAAGGCCACGGTGTGCTGACGCACCTGGGCATTGACACTGTTCAGCTCAACGGCGAGGGCTTCGAGCTTCTCGTCAACAAGGGCGACAGTGTTAAGCGTGGAGACGCGATCGTGCGCTGGAACCCGGCCCAGGTCGAGGAGGCCGGTAAGTCGCCGGTCTGCCCGATCGTGGCATTGGAGGCCACCGCCGACGTTCTGACTGATGTGGCGGAGGACGGCGACGTCACCGTTGGACAGACGATCTTCCTCTGGAGCTGACCGGCTCCGCTGTTGCGCGGCGGCGGAACCCACGACGCCGACGAACGAAGCCGACAGACGAAACAGGCGCAACACAACCGCGGCGGTGCCACCGCCGCACCGACGGAGACGGGTGAGATGGAGACAACGCTGCGAGGCGTCGGTGTAAGCCACGGTGTGGCGATCGGCGAGGTACGGCACATGGGTACCGCGGTCCTCGAACCGCCGGCGAAGCAGATCCCCACGGATGAGGCCCCCCGTGAGCAGGGTCGGGCGCGGCAGGCCGTGGAGGCCGTGGCCGCCGATCTGATCGCGCGCGGCAATCTGGCCGGCGGTGAGGCCCAGGCGGTGCTTGAGGCCCAGGCGATGATGGCCCAGGATCCCGAGTTGATGTCCGACGTCGAGCGTCGGATCGCCGTGGGCAGCACCGCGGAGCGTGCCGTCTACGACGCCTTCGCCGCGTACCGGGCGCTGCTGGCCGGAGCCGGGGAGTACCTGGCGGGCCGGGTCGCCGACCTGGACGACGTCCGCAACCGCATCGTGGCCCGGCTGTTGGGCGTGCCGATGCCGGGCGTGCCGGACAGCGACGAGCCGTATGTACTGATCGCACGGGACCTCGCCCCGGCGGACACCGCGCTGCTCGACCCGGCTCTGGTGCTCGGATTCGTCACCGAGGAGGGAGGTCCTACCAGCCACAGCGCGATCCTCGCCCGGGCGATGGGAGTGCCTGCCGTCGTCGCGCTGCCTGGTGCGAGTGAGCTGGCCGAGAGCACCGTGGTCGCCGTGGACGGCAGCACGGGTGAGGTCTTCGTCAACCCGAGCGCCGACAAGCGCGCCGCGCTGGAGGTGGCCGCCGCCGAGCGCAAGGCCGCGCTGGCCGCGGCGGTCGGTCCCGGTGCCACCTCGGACGGGCACAAGGTGCCGCTGCTCGCCAACATCGGCGGTCCGGCCGACGTTCCGGCGGCGGTCGAGGCCGGTGCCGAGGGCGTGGGCCTGTTCCGTACCGAGTTCCTCTTCCTGGACGACAGCAAGAAGGCGCCCTCGGAGGACAAGCAGGTCGAGGCCTACCGCAAGGTGCTGGAGGCCTTCCCGCAGGGCCGTGTCGTGGTGCGGGTGCTGGACGCGGGCGCGGACAAGCCGCTGGAGTTCCTGACTCCGGCGGACGAGCCCAACCCGGCGCTGGGCGTTCGGGGTCTGCGGACGCTGCTGGACCACCCCGAGGTGCTGCGGACCCAGTTGCGGGCGTTGGCAACGGCCGCGTCGGGGCTGCCGGTCTACCTTGAGGTCATGGCGCCGATGGTGGCCGACCGTGCCGACGCCAAGGCGTTCGCTGACGCGTGCCGCGAGGCCGGGCTGCGGGCGAAGTTCGGTGCGATGGTCGAGATCCCCTCGGCAGCGCTGCGGGCGCGGTCCATCCTGCAGGAGGTCGAGTTCCTGTCGCTGGGCACCAACGACCTGGCTCAGTACACCTTCGCCGCCGACCGCCAGGTCGGTGCGGTGTCGCGGCTGCAGGATCCGTGGCAGCCGGCGTTGCTCGACCTGGTGGCGCTGGCCGCGGAGTCCGCGAAGGCCGAGGCCAAGAGCTGTGGTGTGTGTGGTGAGGCGGCCTCCGATCCGCTGCTGGCCTGTGTGCTGACCGGCCTTGGTGTGACCAGCCTGTCCATGGGTGCCGCTGCCATCCCGTATGTGCGCGCGACGTTGGCCAAGTACACGCTGGCGCAGTGCGAGCGCGCGGCCGCCGCCGCTCGGGCGACGGACTCGGCCGAGGAGGCGCGGCTCGCCGCGCAGGCGGTGCTGTCCGGCGAGTGACTCGGCTCCGGGCGACGAAGAGTCGTCCGGGCACCCGTTGTGTTCCGGGGCGTCCTGTCATCGCGACAGGGCGCCCCGCACGTGTTCCATGTCAGGTGTCGGTCGACGGCGGCGGGAGCAGCGTGCCCGCGCAGTACGACACACCTGGTTCCGGTGGCACGGGTTCACCGGTTTCGGCGTCTGTGCAGTAGGCGTTGAAGACCTCGGCTTCCGTGAGGGGGTGCAGCCAGCCGTCGCGCAGGCTCCAGCCGCGTACCCGGTCGGGCTCGGCGCGTGTGCCGCGTCCGGTGCGCAGCACCACGCCGCCTGGGCTGCCGGTGGCGATGCCCGCGGCGAGTACGGTGCAGAAGATCAGGGCGTCGGCCTCGGCGAGCTGGACCGTGCCGTCTTCCGCGCATCGCGCGTGCAACAACCCGACGAGCGGGGGGCTTTCCAGCGCGTCCGGTCCGCTGACCGGCACCACGGGCACGCTGCAGACGAGGTGGTGCCTGCCGCTGCCCGCCGCCTCGATCAGGCGGGTCAGCGCTGCGGACGCCCGGTCGAAGGCCGCGTTGGAGCCGCCGCCGCTGGCGCAGTTGTCGCCGCAACCCGTCGACCTGGCGAGGATCTCGGTGGCGTACTCCCAGGTGGCGCGCCGGTCGGCGGCGCCGATGAGTTGGCTGACGAGATGGTCGACCGGTTGCCCTTGGTACGGGACCGTGGGGCCGCCCGCCGCCACCTCCGCGGTGTACCGCGAGCGGGTGGCGGCGGCGTCCGGGTCCTGGCCGGTCTCGGCGCAGTAGGCCGCGTATTCGTCAGGGTCGAACAGGACGACGCTGATGTGGATGCCCTGGGCGGCGAGTGAGCGCAGCAGGCCCTGCATCTGCCGCAGATACTGGGCGTGGTCGTGGAAGGCGAAGGTGGAGTAGGACCGCATCGCGCTGAAGTCCTCGTGGTCCGCCAACAGCGCCACGGTGCTGGGCACTTCGCGACGCAGCGTGCGCCGCGGAACGCGTCGCGAAGTGCTGAGGTTGTCGGTGTGAGACATGGTTCCCCCTCCGTGCGGCTACCCCCGTAGCCACAGCAGCACGGCTGTTTAGGCCCTCCGACCGGTCACGGTCTTCGAACCCTTGCTCACTCACCGTAACCCAGGGCAGTGACAACACGTGGGGAACACCCTCGGTTGGCTCAACTTCCGGACCGTCGGGCGGCGCCCAAGTCCTCGTAGATGCGCAGCAGTTCGATGTTGTCGACGGAGCCGGGGTTGACCGCCTGCTCCAGCGGGGTGCCCTGCAGCAGCCGCTTGACCGGCACCTCGATGCGCTTGCCGGTGAGGGTGTGCGGGATGCCGGGTACGGCGATGACCTCGTCGGGGACGTGGCGTGGGGAGAGTTCGGCGCGGATCGCCTGCTTGATGCGGTCCCGTAGCGCGTCGTCCAGCCGGGCTCCTTCCGCGAGCACGATGAACAGCGGCATCCAGTACCCGCCGTCGGCCTGTTCGACGCCGATGACCAGGGATTCGCGGATCTCCGGGAGGCGTTCGACGACTTCGTAGATGTCGGCCGAACCCATGCGTACGCCTTGGCGGTTGAGGGTGGAGTCGGAGCGGCCGTGGATGATGACGGTGCCGCGTGAGGTGATGGTGATCCAGTCGCCGTGCCGCCACACTCCGGGGTACATCTCGAAGTAGCTCTCGCGGTACCGGGCGCCGTCCGGGTCGTTCCAGAAGCGGACCGGCATCGACGGCATCGGGCTCACGACGACGAGTTCGCCGACCTCGTCGACGACCGGCTTGCCGTCCGGGTCCCAGGCCTGCAGGTCGGTGCCGAGGCAGGGGCCCTGCAGCTCGCCGATGTAGACCGGCAGGGTGGGGATGCCGCCCGCGAAGCAGCTGCACACATCGGTGCCGCCGCTGACCGAGGCGAGCCAGACGTCCTCCTTGACCGCGTCGTGCACCCAGCGGAAGCCGTCCGGCGGCAGCGGCGACCCGGTGGTGGCGATGCACTGGACGGCGGACAGGTCGTAGTCACGCGCGGGTTGGACACCGGCCTTGCGGCAGGCCATGACGTAGGCGGCCGAGGTGCCGAAGACGGTGGCGCCGGTGCGCTCGGCGACCCGCCACTGCGCGCCGGTGTCGGGATGGCCGGGGCTGCCGTCGTACAGGATGATCGTGGCACCCGCGAGCAGCCCGCCGACCAGGAAGTTCCACATCATCCAGCCGGTGGAGGTGTACCAGAAGAAGCGGTCGCCGGGGCCGAGGTCCATGTGCAGCCCGGTCTGCTTGAGGTGCTCGATGAGGATGCCGCCCTGCGACTGGACGATCGCCTTGGGCAGTCCGGTGGTTCCCGAGGAGTACAGCACCCACAGCGGATGGTCGAACGGCACCTGCTCGTAGACCGGTTCCGCGTATCCGGCGACCAGGGCGTCCCACTCCAGCGCACCGTCCGGCGCGGGGGTGCCGAGCAGCGGGATGTGGACGACGGCGCGCAGTGTGGGCAGTTCCCGGCGCAGCTCGGCGACGGTCTCCGTACGGTCGTGCTCCTTGCCGCCGTAGCGGTACCCGTCAACGGTGAACAGCACGACAGGCTCGACCTGTTGGAACCGGTCGAGGACGCCGCGTGCGCCGAAGTCGGGGGCGCAGGAGGTCCACACCGCGCCGACGGCGGCGGTGGCGAGCAGTGCGATGACGGCGTGCGGGGTGTTCGGTACGTAGCCGCTGACCCGGTCACCCGGGCGCACCCCGAGTCGGCGCAGGTGGTCAGCGAGGGAGGCGACCTGGCGGCGCAGCTCGCTCCAGCTGGTCTCCCGGATCTCGTGCCGCTCGTCGAGGTGGAGCAGCGCGGCCTGGTGGGCGCGGTCCGGATCCTCCGCGGCGCGCAGGGCGTGCTCGGCGTAGTTGAGGGTGGCGCCGGGGAACCAGCGCGCGCCGGGCATCGCGGCGTCGGCCAGGACGGTCTCGTACGGGGTGGCGAAGCGCACGTCGAACCAGTCGACGACGGCATGCCAGAACCGTTTCGGCTCGCGCACCGACCAGGAGTGCAGGGCCTGGTAGGAGGCGAGGGGGTCGGCGGGGTCACCGGTGGGTGCGCCGTGCGTCTCGGCCGCCCATGCCTGGAAACGGGTCAGCCGCGTCCCGGCGATGCGTTCCGGGCCCGGCTGCCAGAGGGGCTGCGGGGCAGGGGTGGGCTGCGATGCGCTGGTCATGGTGACGACTCCCTGGGTGGCGCAGCTTTACGCCTGTGTGCGTTGTACCTCGCCCGGGCGGAATGTCCCCGGACGCGGCTGGGCAGGACGATGCCACGTGATCGTCCGCCGCGCCAGGGGCCTTCGCCGGGTCGGCGGTGGGAGGCTGCCGCGCGGGGCCACCGGCCAGGGTGAACAGTGGCTGAACGCGAGCGGGGAGGCCCGGTACGGCTGGGAGGCTGGTCGGTATGGATACGCGTGATCTGGTGCGTTCGCTGCGGATGGTGGGGTCGCGGAACGGTTGGCGGGCGGTGGGGGCCGCTTGGCGCAGATACCGGATCGACGCGCGGGACCTGCCGAAGCGCGGCGCGGAGCGGGCCCGGGTGCCGGGGGCCGCGTACTGCGCGGAGCCGCTGCCGGGCGGTGGCGTGGTGCGGTTCGCGCAGTCCGCGCTGCGGGTGCGGGTGGCGGTGGGCGGTGCGGTGTTCTGCGGGTGGGACGGCGCGGGGCCGGAGCCGTCGTACGCGCTGGCGGCCGACTGCCCGGAGGCGGACGCGCGGGCGGTGCTGGAGCCGGACAAGGACGGCTGGCGGGTGGTCTCGGAGCGGATCACGGTGGTCGTCTTCCGGCACGGCGCGGTGGAGTTCCGTACGCCCGGCGGGGTCTTACTGCGCCGGGAGCTGCCGCCGCGCTGGTGGGACGGGGCGGGAAGGGCGGCCCGCTGGGTGCAGCGTTCGCAGACACCGGCCGACGCCGCGGTCTTCGGGCTGGGCGGGCGGGCCTGTGGACCGCGGCTGAAGACGGGCTCGTACCGGCTGTGGAACACCGATCCGAACAGTGCCTTCGGTCCTGCCGACGATCCGCTGTACATCACGATGCCCGTGCAGCTGGTGGTCGCGGACGGCGGCTGCCATCTGGTCTTCCATGACAACACCTGGGACGGGCGGGTGAATCTGCAGGAGGGCCTGGAGGGCGCCGGTTCCGGGCATGACCGGCTCGGCAGCTGCGAGGTGCGGTTCGACGGCGGTCCGCTGCGGTACTGGGTGATGGCGGGCAGCCCGAGCCGGGTGCTGGGCGCCTGGACGGCGTTGACCGGGCGGCCCGCGCTGCCGCCGCGCTGGGCCCTCGGCTACCAGCACGCGCGCTGGGGGTTCGGCGACGCGCAGGAGGTGCGGCGGGTCGCGGCCGGGTACCGCGAGCGCGGGATGCCGGTCTCGGCGCTGCATCTGGACATCGACCACTTCGACGGTCACCGGATCTTCACCGTCGACCAGGACTCGTTCCCCGAACTGCCCGGCCTCGCGGCGGAGTTGCGGGGGCACGGCACCCGGCTGGTCTCCATAGTCGATCCCGCGGTGAAGGCCGAGCCGGGCCTCGCCGCGTACGACAGCGGCTCGGCCAACGACGCGTTCGTCCGGGACGCGCGGGGCCGCGTGGTGCGCGGACTGGTGTGGCCGGGCGAGGCGGTCTTCCCCGACTTCACCGAGCCGCGGGTGCGCAAGTGGTGGGGCGGTCTGTACGCGGAGCGCCTTGAGCAGGGCTTCGCGGGTGTCTGGCACGACATGAACGAGCCCACGTCCTTCACCGCGTTCGCCCCGTACGGCGAGTCGACGCTGCCGCGCTCGGCCCGGCACAGTCTGGAGGGGCGGGGCGGCGACCACCGCGAGGCGCACAACGTCTACGGTCTGGCGATGGCCCGCGCCGGGTACGAGGCGCTGCGCGAACTGCGGCCGCGGGAGCGGCCGTTCCTGTTCTCCCGCTCCGGGTGGGCCGGGATGCAGCGGTACGGCGGCACCTGGTCCGGGGATGTGGCGACCGGCTGGCCGGGGCTGCGTGCCTCGTTGGCGCTGGTGCTGGGTCTCGGGCTGTGCGGGGTGCCCTACTCGGGTCCCGATGTGGGCGGGTTCCATGCGCTGCCGCCGCCGGAGCTGTATGTGCGGTGGTGGCAGCTGTCCGCGTATCTGCCGTTCTTCCGCACCCACTCGGCGATCAACGCGGGGCGGCGCGAGCCCTGGGAGTTCGGGCCGGAGGCCGAGGAGTGCGTACGGGCCGCGCTGGCGGAACGGGTCCGCCTGATGCCGTACCTGTACACGCTGGCGCATCTGGCGCACCGCACGGGGGTGCCCTATGTGCGGCCGCTGTGGTGGCACGATCCCGAGGACCGCAAGTTGCGGGACGCCGGTGACGCGTTCCTGCTGGGGGACGCGCTGCTGGTGGCTCCGGTCCTGGAGCGGGGCGCGACAGGGCGGGCGGTGCGGCTGCCGCGCGGCCGGTGGTACGACACGGCCACCGGCGCCGTGCACGAGGGCCCCGGCCAGGTGCTGCTGGACGCGCCGCTGAACCGTACGCCGGTGCTCGCGCGGGCCGGGGCGGTACTGCCCGTCGCGGTGGACGGCGGGCTTGAGTTGGAGGTGTGGGCTCCGGCGGCCGGGCGGACCGGCGCGGGGGTGCTGATCACCGATGAGGGGGACGGCTGGGCGGAGCCGCGCGTGGAGCGGTTCACCTCGCGTTGGCGGAACGGTGCCGTGGTGGTGGAGCGGGAGGGGGCGGACGAGACCGGCTATGTGCTTCGCGTTCGAGGGGACGCGTGATACGTGCATAAGGCATGACCCGACCGGCCCGCGTACCGCGCTGCCTCGTGCTGCTCGCCGTCTGCCCACGGAGTGGTGGCACTTCACCTACCAGCGGGAGCCGTTCCCCGAAACCTACTTCGACTTTCCCGTGTGGCGATGTGCGTTGCGGGGATGCCCGTAGCTGACGTACCGTCAGATGCATGATGCGTACTCCGGTCGTACCCGGCTGGTTCAGCGCGGACGACGATCCGGACGGGTTCCGGCTGCTCGGCACCCGATGCCGGAGGTGCGGCTCGGTGTTCTTCCCCAGGGCGGACGCCTACTGCCGCAATCCGTCGTGCGCGGGTACGGAGTTGGACGAGGTGCCGCTGTCGCGCACCGGCACCGTGTGGTCGTACACCGACGGCCGCTACCGGCCGCCCGCCCCTTACCTGTGTGCGCCGGACACCCCCTGGGAGCCGTACACGCTGGTCGCGGTGGAGCTGGCGGCGGAGCGCATGGTGGTCCTGGGCCAGGCCGCGCCGGGCGTCACGGTCGCCGACCTCGCGGTCGGCATGGCGGTCGAGGTCGTACCGGGTGTACTGCACCAGGACGCCGAACGCACCTGGACCACCTGGCACTGGCGGCCGGTGGGAGGCCCGGCATGACCGAGGACATAGCGGTGCTGGGCGCCGGAATGCATCCGTGGGGCAAGTGGGGTCGCAGCTTCGTCGAGTACGGGACGACGGCCGCGCGGTCGGCGCTCGCCGACGCCCGACTCGACTGGACGGACGTCCAGTTGGTCGTAGGTGCCGACACCGTGCGCGGTGGCTATCCGGGCTATGTGGCGGGCGCCGCCTTCGCCCAGGCGCTCGGCTGGCAGGGGGCACGGGTCACCAGCGTGTACGCGGCCTGCGCCTCGGGCGCACAGGCGATCAACACCGCGCGCGCCCAGATCCTGGCGGGGATGGCGGACGTCGCCCTGGTGGTCGGCGCGGACGCGGCGCCCAAGGGATTCTTCGCACCGGCGGGCGGGAACCGGCCGGATGACCCCGACTGGCTGCGGTTCCGGGTGCTGGGTGCCACCAACCCGGTGTACTTCGGGCTCTACGCGCGCCGCCGGATGGCCCGGTACGGCGACACGGCGGACGACTTCGCCCAGGTCAAGGTGAAGAACGCGGCGGCCGGCCGCGCCAATCCGCACGCCCGCTACCGCAAGGCCGTCACCGCCGAGGAGGTCGCCGCGTCCCCGGTCGTGGCCGATCCGCTGCGGCTGCTGGACATCTGCGCGACCTCCGACGGAGCAGCGGCGCTGGTGCTGTCCAGCATGGCCTTCGCCCGTCGGCACGGGGTGGATCCGGTCCGCATCCGCGCGGTCTCCACCGTCACCCCGCGCTACCCCAGAACCGCGCTGGATCTGCCGGACTTCGCCACCGACTCGGCGGCGGCCGTGGCACCGCCCGCCATCGGCTTCCGCGCCTCGATCGCGGCGGCGGCCTACGAGGAAGCCGAGGCTGGGCCCGCGGATCTGGACCTGGCCGAGGTATACGACCTGTCCACCGCCTTGGAGTTGGAGTGGTACGAGGACGTGGGCCTGTGCCCCGCCGGTGAGGGCGTGAAGCTGCTCCGGGAGGGGGCGACCGCGCTCGGCGGGCGGATTCCGGTCAACCCCAGCGGCGGGCTCGCCTCGTTCGGCGAAGCGGTTCCGGCGCAGGCGATCGCCCAGGTCTGCGAGCTGACCTGGCAGTTGCGCGGGCAGGCGGGCGGACGGCAGGTCGCTGGCGCGCGATGCGGCCTTTCTGCGAACCAGGGCCTGTTCGGGCATGGGTCCGCCGTCATCGCCGTGCGGTAGGCCTGTCCGGCGGGACTTTGTGGGGTTGCGGTGGGTTGCGCACCGCCGGTCTGCGTCATCACGGTTACCCGCCATCGCGATGGCGCAACTCCCCACCGCAACCGGCGAAGATCCGTCGGGCAAGCCGGGCCCCACCCGGCGAAAGGTTGAGTGAACGCGCCGTAAAACGCCCCGGGGCGGTGCCGCCTCGGAGGCATGCTGGACCCGTGCCTGCCTGGACCGAACGTCTGCGCTTCGCGTTTCAGCCCGTGGTCAACGTGGTGACCGGCTCGGTGGCGGCCCTGGAACTCCTCGCCCGGCCCGAGGAGGGCGACCTGCTGGGCTCGGCGCGCCGCTCCCCCGAACTCGACGTGGAGATCGCCGCGCTCGCCGTACGGTCGGCCGCCCGCCAAGAGGCGCTGCTGCCGCTGCACGTCAACCTGTTCGCGGGCACGCTCGCCCAACTCCCCGAGCCCACACCGCTGTTGACGGCAGTACGGGAGGTGGGCCGCCGTCCATGGGAGATCACCATTGACGTGGGCCCGCCGTTCTCCGGTCTGTGGCAGGACCCGCTGCTGGAGGCCGTCCGCAGCCTGCGCGAGCGGGGGTACCGGATCTGTGTGGACGGCGTCGGCGACGGGGACATCCCGCTGCGGCTGCTGTCCGAACTGGCCCCCGACATCGTCAAGCTCGACGCCTCGCTCACCGCCCGGCTGCCCGGCGACGGCCGTCGGCGGGCGGTGGTCAGCGCGCTGCGACACTTCTGTGAAGGCATCGGCGGACGGCTGGCAGTCGAAGGGGTGGAGACGGAACGGCAGTTCGCGGCGGTACGGGAGGCGGGCGTACACCTCGCGCAGGGCAACCTGTTCGCGCCCGCCGCCCGCCGCCCCACCGCCGATGTGTACCGGCCGCCGGTGCCGCCCCCGGCCGCCGCCGTGCCCGCGTCGGCACCTGTCGGACCCCCGGTCGCGGCGTTCCTGCGGCCCGCCGCCCTGCTGCCGCTGTCGGTCTCCGCGGAGCGGGTACGGGCCCTGCTGACCTCCAGCGAGGAGATCTCCGGAGTGGTGCTGGTGGACGACGACGGCGTACCGGTCCGCGCCATCGACCGGGACCGCTTCCTGCTGTCGCTGTCCGGCCGGTACGGGCACGCCCTGCACGCCGACCGTCCCGCCCTGCGCCTCGCCGACCACCCCCGTACCATCGCGCTCGGCGCCACCGCGTGGCAGGTGCTGGACGTGGTCGCCGCCGACTCGCGGCGGCGTACCGGGGACGACGTTGCGGTGGTCGATCCGGCGGGCCGCTGCGTCGGCGTGGTACGGCTGGCCGACATCGTGCGCTCACTCGCCGAGAGCCGGGTGGAGGAGGCGGTCGGCCTCAACCCGCTGACCAGGCTGCCCGGTTCCGATGTCGTCAACTCCGAGCTGGAGCAGCGGATCGCACAGGGCCGGGGGTTCGCGGTGAGCTGGCTGGACGTGGACGCGTTCAAGCAGATCAACGACGGGGCCGGGTTCGCGGCGGGCGACGAGTTGATCCGGGCGGTCGGCCACCATCTGGCGCTGTGCACGCAGCAGTTCACCGGTGCCCTGGTGGGGCATATCGGTGGTGATGACTTCCTCGTGCTGTGCGCGCCGGAGGAGTTGGGCGTCATAGCCACCACCGTGCTGGACCGCCCCTGGTCGGCGGGCGGGTTTCCGGTGACCCTGTCACTGGCCACGCTGGTCTGCCCGCCGGGGCGGCTCCTGGACCATCACGAGGCCGCCGGTCAGCTGGCGCCGCTGAAGAAGGAGGCGAAGGCGCTGGACGGCACGAGTTGGGTACGCGCCGACGCGGGCGCTGCCGGACACCAGATCCTGCGGGGAGACAGCCGCCCGCACCCGGTCCGCCGCGCGGCCGCCACCTGACCTCAGGTGGCCGCTGGCTCCCGGTGCGCGCTGGACCGCTCCATCGCGTGCGAGACCACCGCGATCAGCACCTCCTTCGCGGACTCCCGATCCCGCGCGTCGCACATCAGCAGCGGCACATGGGGATCGAGGTCCAGCGCGTCGCGCACCGTGTCGAGTGCGTGCTGCTCGGCGCCGTCGAAGCGGTTGACAGCGACCGCGAAGGAGATTCCGCGCCGCTCGAAGTAGTCGATCGCGGCGAAGCAGTCCTCAAGGCGCCGGGTGTCGGCCAGTACCACCGCACCGAGCGCGCCCTGTGCCAACTCGTCCCACAGGAACCAGAATCGGTTCTGTCCGGGTGTGCCGAACAGGTACAGCACCAGATCCTCGCGAAGCGTGATCCGGCCGAAGTCCATCGCCACCGTGGTGGTGTGCTTTCCCTCCACTCCCGTGGTGTCGTCGACCGGCCGTCCCGCCTCGGTCAACGCCTCCTCGGTGCGCAGCGGCCGGATTTCACTGACCGCGCCGACCAGGGTGGTCTTGCCGACGCCGAAGCCGCCCGCTACCAGGATCTTGAGCGCGACAGGCTCAGCGGCGGCGGACTTTCGGCGGCGGTCAAAGCGCCCGAAGGCCATCGATCTCTTCTCCAGGTTTGCCGTCCGTGCAAGTGTGTTGAAGACTCTAGCGGCCCACGGGAGTTCGAGAGCGAAGGGCCCGGCCCCCACGGCACCACCGCGCTCAGCGCAGGGCCTGGGCCTGCCAGTGGCTGAACTGCTTGAGCGGGTCCCCGTCCAGCTTCCACGGGAAGGCGGTGACCGTCCCGCCGATCAACTGGAACACCTGGGCGGCGTCCGGGGTGCGCTTGGCGTGGACGAGCCCGTACGCCAGGGTGTTCAGATCGGCCAGCGCCGCGGCGTGCTGGAGGAACCCGGGCTGCGGCCATTCGGTGACCGCCCGCTCCAGTGCGGCGGCGGCCGGGGGTTGGGTCCACAGCCGGGCGGCCATCAGCGCGTCGACGCCGCCGGCCGAGACGGCTCGCCAGTAGCGGTCGACCATCGCCACCAACTCCACGCCCGCGGCGGGTGCGTTGGGCGGCATTCCGGCGCGCGTGGCGTCGAGGAAGTCCAGCACCTGGGTGTGGGAGCCGCACTCCTCGGGCGAGAGGTAGCCGAGCATCTGCAGATATGCCTCACGGTGCCAGGCGTCGCGGATGGTCACCTCGCGCCACACCGGGAACACCTCCTGCGTGGGGCGACCCAGCAGCCGTAGCGTGCGCAGCATCGCCAGCCACGGCGCCGGGTCCTCGGGTCTCAGTTCGGCGGCGTGGTAGCAGGTGTCGATGGTCTCCTGCGGATCCGCCAGTGTGCCTTCCCGTTGGCCGTGTACGAGATCCACCCAGGCGCGGAACAGCAGGGCGTCGGCGCTGTTCGGGTGCCGCCGGACCCAGCTGCGGGTGAGGCCGGGATGCGCGACGGGGGCCAGAACCATCATCCGGTGTGTACGGCGGTCCCAGTCGGACCCCGGCTCGTGGAGCAGGTCCGCCACCAGGTCAACGCGAATGTCCGTCATTCCGGGCATTGCCGGGGATTCCAGCTGTTTGCGCACTTTGCCGAGTTTTGTGTCATCGAGCTCGGGCGCCAGACGAGGGGTCATGCTACGACGAGAACCAAATATCGGCATGCTTCCGGAGCATAGGGGGAACTCGGACCGTCGCACAGGGAATGACCTGGATTGTTATGCCAGCGGTTGCAAACCCTGTGCGGACCGCGCTCACCTGCGCCGACAAGCCGATCCATGAGCACTTTGGACCCCGGCACCGCGCCTGCGGGCAGGCGGCGACGGGGAGTGCACCGTCGCTCGGCGGACCACGCTGAGCGGCGGAGTGCGGCTGCGCATGGAGTCGGTGAGCGGGCGGGTGTTCGGCGTGCTGCCTCTGGTGTTCTCCCCGTACACGCTGGCCCCGCTTCCCATCGCGTACATCTCCCTGACCGGTGTCGAGGCGACGGGAGTGCGGATGACGGCCGGGCGTGTCACGGCCCCGCAGGGGACGCTCGGCACCGCGCGGCTGCGCGCAGGGCCCGTGCGGCGGATCGTCGTCCGGTGGCAGCCTCGGCGCTGCGGCGGCGCGTTCCTACCGTCGCAGCGCCGGGCAACCACGACGGGGTGGCCCGGCGGCCCCCGACTGCCACGGCCCACGACGGTCGTCTCAGCCGTCAGCGCGGGTCAAGCGGCCGCGCCGGGACGGGACTTGGGCTGGCAGTAGCCCTCCGAGACGGCGGCGAGTCGCCGTGGCAAGCTGGCCGCGGGCCCCTCAAAGCGCCCGCAGGCCGTCGATCACCTCGCGCAGCAGGCTCTCGTCCGGTAGCTCCGCCGGAGGTACGGGGCGGGTGACGCGGACGAGTTCGGCGTCCAGTAGATCACCGATGAGTACCCGCACCACGCCCACCGGAAGGTCCAGCTCCGCCGCCAGTTCGGCGACGGAGGTGGGCTCGGTCCGGCAGGTGGTGAGGATGTCGAGGTGCTCGGGCGACAAGGTGTGATCCAGGTCCCCCGCCTCGTGCCCCTTGTCGAGGTGGTCGTCGGTGAGCACCAACGCGATCAGGTCAAGCCGGTCCTCGGCGGCATGGCTGGTGCGGCCGCGCGTCATGGCGTAGGGCCGCACCACCGGCCCCGCCGCGTCGTCGTACCACCGGTCCGCTTCGGAACTCATGGCAAACCATCACCCCGTGACGCGGGGCGCGGTGCCCAGATGCGCGCCGACGCGCTTGACCAGCAGCGCCATCTCGTACGCGACAAGACCGACATCGGAGTCGGCATCGGCGAGGACGGCGAGGCAGCTGCCGTCACCGGCGGCGGTGACGAAGAGGAACGCCTGGTCCAACTCGACCATGGTCTGGCGCACTTGACCCGCGTCGAAGTGCCGCCCGACGCCCTTGGCGAGGCTGTGGAAGCCGGAGGCCACGGCGGCCAGGTGCTCGGAGTCCTCACGGGTGAGGTCCTTGGACGCGCCGGTGGCGAGACCGTCCCCGGACAGCACCAGCGCCTTGCGGATGCTGGAGACGCGTCCCACCAGTTCGTCAAGGAGCCAGTTGAGATCGCCCGTTGGGCTTGTTGGTGCGGTCATCGACCGTCCCCCTCCGATGTCGTTCCTGCTTCGTTCCCGCTCCGGCCGTCGGTGCGGTCCGGAAGGCTGCTGTCGTCGGCTTCCGCGCGGCCGCGCTGCCAGCCACGCTGCAGCGAGGCCATCCGGGTGCGCACCTCGTCCGCGTCGCGATCGTATGCCGCTTGCGCGGCGGAGTCGGCCTCGGCCGCGGGTCCCTGCCGCTGTCCGGTGTCGTCCTCGCGCAGCTGCGGCGCCAGGCTGGCCTGGCGCACCCGGCGCGGCAGCCCGCCGGGCGCGGGCTTGTCCGTGGTGGCCCGCTCGGGCGTGTCGTCCGATCCGCCGCGCGGCGGCCGGGCCGGGCCGAGGGTACGCCCCCGGTCGGCGACCAGCACCGGGGTCCTGCGCCGGCGCGGCAGCGGCCTCGGTGCGCCGTCGGGCGTGTCGTCACCCTCGCGTTCCGCGGGGTCGGCCGCCCGCCGGTGCTGCCCGGTGACCTCGGCGAGTTCGACACGGCGCGCCGGTGACTCCGTCGGGGCGGTGTCGTCCGCACCGGCCGGGAGCATGCCCCACTCGCGGAAGGCCTGCTCGGTCGGCTCGGCGGCTACCGGTACCGAGATCTCGTCCGGGAGTTCGCCGCCGAGGCGTGGCTCGGGCGGCGGTGCGGCGAGGCGCGCGATCGCGCCGGGCACCGGCTGCTCTCCGGTGCTGGCGGGGTCCTCGACGCCCTCGGTGAGCAGTGCGGTGGGGACGAGGACCACGGCGGTGGTGCCGCCGTACGGGGACTGCCGCAGGGAGACCCGGACGCCCTGACGCTGGGCGAGGCGGCTGACCACGAACAGTCCGAGCCGGTCGGTGTCGGACAGTTCGAACTCGGGGGTCTCGGCCAGCCGCAGATTGGCGTCGAGCAGCGCGTCCGGCGTCATGCCCAGGCCTCGGTCGTCGATCTCCAGCGCAAAGCCGTTGGCGACGCGTTCGCCGTGCACCTGGACGGTGGTGTGCGGGGGTGAGAACACGGTGGCGTTCTCGACGAGTTCGGCGAGCAGGTGGGTGAGGTCGGCGACCGCCGAACCGACCACCGCGAGGCGGGAAAGGCGGCGCACCTCGACCCGCTCGTAGTCCTCGACCTCGGCGACCGCGGCGCGGACCACGTCCATCAGCCGGACGGGCTTGCGCCACTGCCGGGACGGCGCGGAGCCGGAGAGGATGACGAGACCCTCGGCGTGGCGGCGCATGCGGGTGGTCATGTGGTCGAGCCGGAACAGGTCGGCGAGTTCCTCGGTGTCCTCGGTGCGCCGCTCCATCGTGTCCAGCAGGGTCAACTGCCGGTGCAGCAGCACCTGGTTGCGGCGGGCGAGGTTGACGAACACGTCGGAGACCCCGCGCCGCATGTCGGCCTGCCGGACGGCGGCCTCGACGGCGGCCCGCTGCAGGGTGCCCAGCGCCCTGCCGACCTGGCCTATCTCGTCGTCCGGGTAGTCGAGGCGCGGCACCTCGGTTTCGATGTCGACCTCTTCGCCCGCGGCGAGTCGGCGCATCACTCGCGGCAGTCGGGTGCCAGACGCCTCCTGCGCCTCCTTGCGGAGCGCGGACAGGTCACGGGCCAGGCCGCGGCCGATGCGCAACGACACGACCACCGAGACGACGACGGCCAGCAGTCCGAATCCGCCCGCGATGCCCGCCCGGACCAGCACGTCGACGGCATAGGGCTTGACGCGCTGCTTGTAGTTCTCCGCCGCCTGCCGGTCCAGCGACGAGAGGTCGCCGAGCACCGAGGCGGACGTGGTCTGCCAAGTCCGCTGGCTGACCTTGGTGGTCGCGGTCGCCGGATCGGCGTTGAGGATCTGCTCCTCGGCGTTGTGCAGGGCGACGCCCGTACTGCTCTTCCAGTAGTTGTCGAAGAGGGCGCGGTCGGAGTCGGGCAGCAGCGCGGGGTACTTGTCGTAGACCTCGCGCTGCTCGCCGACCGCGTCGGAGAACGCCCGCTGCTCCTCGCGGCTCATCCGCCCGGCCACCTGGGCGGCGGAGAACAGCGCGTCCTCGCGGGAGATGGCCTCACGCGCCTCGGACAGGTCGGTCAACACCCGTGACTGGCGGTCGAGTTGAACGTTCTGCAGCGCGTTGAGGCCGAGGAAGAAGTCGTAGTACGGCTCGACGGCGTCGTTGTACGCCGTGAAGACGTCGGTGCGGTTGATCTGCCCGTCGGCGACCTGGCGGCGCAGGCCGTCCAGACCGGCGGCCCGCTTGATGATGGCGTCCAGGCGCTGGCGCGAGGCCGCATCGAGCTTGCCGCGCAGTGTGGGATCGCCGCCGTTGGCGCGCAACTGGGACACCGACTTGTCGGTGTCCGACTCCGCGGAGCGAAGGTTCTGCTCGGACTGCGAGTTGCGCGGGTCGGCGAGGTAGACCATGGCGGCACGGCGTTCGGTGGACAGTGCCTCGATGGTGTTCTCGACCGGGTAACCGATCTTGTCGGTCACCTCCTTGACGTCGAGCAGGCCGAACACCCCTCGCCCGGTGATCAATGCCGCGAACGCCCAGATGCCGATCAGGGACACCAGCGGCACCAAGAGCAGTGCCACGATCTTCCGACGGATCGATTTCCCGCGAAAGCGCATGGCCTCCCCAACGTCGGCCCCTGGGCAGGGGCTAGCGGTCCGTTAAACGGCGCGAGCCTACTACTGCGCGATGACCAACTCGAAAACGAGTCTGCACATTTGAGCCCATCCGCCGGACCGCAACGCCCGAATTTCATCGCTTACCGGCCATTTTGCGATCACGGCTTCTCACACGTGAAGTTCCTGGCTCCTGCCGGGAACCACACGACCTCGCCGATCGTGCACCAGTACAGGGGGGACGAGTCCCGGCATACCTCGCGACAAAACGGGCAATCGGCAATGAGTCGGGGCCGTATCCCCGAGGGGAGCGCAGCGCCATGAATGCCCAACCGCACAGCACCGCACCGGACACCGCCGACAGTCCCGGGCAATCACCGTTCGGCGGCAGCACACTGTGGACCGAGGAGCCGGTCGGCAGGCCCCGGATGCCCGATCCGGTACGGGAATCGGCGGTGCGCGCGGTGCTGATCGCCTCCGTGACGCTGATCGAGGCGATGGTGGCCATGCTCGGTGCGGCGGCGGGGGCCTGGGTCACCGCACCCGCCCTGTTGTGCACCGTGGTCAGCACGATCGTCGCCACCTGGGCGGTGCTCGACGTGTGGGTGACCCGGCAGGTGTGGAACCAGCGCCATGGCGTGGTGTCCACCCCCAGCAGCGCGGCCCGCCCACGCAGGGCTCGACGTGGGCGGATAGGGGTGCGGGTGCGGAACGGTCCGCGCTCGCTCTCCGAGGCGTAGGGGCTGCCCGGCGGATCTTGGTCGGGGGGCGGCGGGTTCGAGACCGCCGGTCCGCGCCGTGTGGAGGCTCGCCGTCGCGACGGCAAGGACCACTACGGCGCGCACCGCCGCCGCGGAGGACTCTTGCCGCCCGCGACGGCGAGCAACCACATTCACGGAGACCGGTGGTCTCGAACCCACCGCAACCGGAGACGATCCAGCTGCCCCGGCCGGGCTCAGGCCGACTGCTCGGCGGGGCGCCGGAACATCCGGGTTGCGGTGATCTCGCCGTGTACCGGCTCGCTGTCCGGATCCTGCTGCGGCAGTCCAGGCCGCAAATGCTCCTCGACACTGATGTACTTCAGCCCCGCGCGCAGGTCCGCGTCATTGCGCAGCCGTACCACCAACGGGAATTCGGCGAGCGCGGTGGTGTCGAACAGGCCGGTGGTGTAGATCAGCTGCACGCCGAGCGCGTCCGCCACCGCCCGCTGCAGCTCCAGCAGATAGGTGGCGTTGGCCCGCCCGATCGGGTTGTCCAGGAACAGCGTGCCCGCATGCCGCTGCCGGTCGCGTCCGCTGTCGTTGCTGCGCAGCGCCGCCATGGTGCAGTACAGCGCGATCGCCGCGGTCAGCAGCTGGCCGCCGGAGAACACATCGCCCATCTGCCCGACCGGTACCCGCTCCGCGCGCAGCACCGCGTCCGGTTTGAGGATCTCCACCGCGACCCCGCGCGGCTCCAGCGCCGCCTGAACTCCGCGCAGCAGCAGGCTCATACCGTCCCGCCGCAGATCGGAGTTCTTCCGCACGGCCGCGCGGGTGGCCTCGTCGATCACCTCGCCGAGCCGCTCGGCGAGATGGGCGTGGTCCGGGTCGTCGAAACGGATCCGCAGGAACTCCTGGCCCGACCACTCCCCCAGCCCCTCGGGCAGCCGGGAGAGGCGCTGGGCCGACCGGAGGGTGGCCAGCGAGGCCTCGACCAGGCCGCGCAGCCGGTCCACGATGCTGTCCCGGTTGCGTTCCAACTGCTCCAGTTCATCGGTGAGCACCCGCAGCCGGGGCGCGAAGGCGGCGGCCCAGGCGGCGGCGTGCTCGGGCAGCGCGGCCGCGGGAAGCTCGCGGATCTGCTGGCGCGCGGGGGTACGCACCTGCTCGTACCGGGTCGCGTTGGCGTGCCGCACCAACTGGTCGCAGGCCTCCCTCAGGTGCGACTCGGCCGCTGACAGGTCGGCCGCGCAGCCGCGCAGCGCCCGGCGTGCCTCGGCCGCCGCCTGCCGGGCCTCCTCCAGGCCGCCGGGGTACGGCTCCGGCTCGTCGTCGGTGCCGGTGTCCTGGGCGTTGTCCCGGAGGAGGTCGCGCAGCAGGGCGGCCAGCTCGTCGAAGCCGCCCGCCGCGTCCTCGGCGGCGCGATGCGCGCCCTGCAGCTCGGTGTGGCGCTCCCCGGCCGCCGCCAACGCCTCGGTGCGCCCGGCGAGTTCGCTGGTCACGGTGCGCAGCAGGGCCTGGGCCCGCTCGGCGCCGTCGGGCACCAGCTCCTCGGGCAGCTCGGTGTGCGACTCGCCATCCACCGGCGCGAGCCGCTCTGCCTCGCCGCGCAATCTGCCCAACTGCTCGCTCGCGGCACCGGCCCGGGCCTCGATGCGCTGGACCAGGGACTCGGCACGGGCCGCCGCAGCCTGCCGGGACGGGCCGTCGGCGCCGTCGGTGCCTTCGAGCAACTGGGCCGCGCGGGTGCGGACCTTGTTGGTCAGCCGGTCCAACTCGGCCAGTGCGGCGCTCTCGTCGCTTTCGGCACGCGCCTGCTCGGCCCGCAGATCGGCGCCGACGCCCACCTTCTCGTACACCTGCGACGCGGCGCGGTATGCCTCGCGCAGCGCGGGAAGTGAGGCGCCCGGCGGTTCAGCGTCGCCGCTCTCCTGGTCGGGCGCGCCCGCGATCTCGGCGCGCTCGGCGCGCAGCGCCCGTACGGTGCGGCGGGCGTCGTCGGCGGCCCGCTGGACGGCACGGCGGTCCTCGTCACCGGAGCGCGCGCGGGAGAGGCACGACTCGGCACGCTCCTCCGCCTCGGCCGCCTCCTCGGCGAGTTCGCGCATCCTGCGCTGCCAGGCCGCGCGCTCCCGCAGCCGGAACGCCAGCCCGGCGAGCGCGTCGGCGCGTCGGCGGGCACGCTGCGCCGCCTCCTGGCGCTCGTCCCGGACCCGGGAGGCCTCGGCGGACGCCTCATCGGCCTCGGCACGCCGGACCCGGGCCTCGGCCAGCTCCTGCTGGGCGGCAGCGGCCGCGCTGCGCGCGCTGTCGACGGCGGCCGCGAGTTCGGCGAGCCGCCCCTGCGGGCAGGAGGTACGCCACGAGGCGAGCCGGGCGGCGAGTTCGCGATCGTGCGCCAGACGCGCGGCGAGCGCCCTGATCTCCTCGTCGCGGGCAGCGGCGCGGGCGCGCAGCGCGTGCCGCTCGCCGTCGGCGGCCTGCTCGTCGTGCATGGCCGGGTTCGGCGGTACGAGGAAGACGTCATCGGCCGGGTGCGCGGCCTCAGTTGGCGCGAGCAGCGCGGCGGCGGTGCCCACGGCCACGGTCGAGCGCGGCAGCAGTGCGGCTTCCACCAGGATCTCGCGGGCCCGCTGATGGGCGCCGGGATCGGTCACCACGACCCCGTCGACGAGCTCGGGCCGCGCGGCCAGCACGGCCGCGTGGTCGGCCGGATCCACGGCCTGCGCCAGATAGCGCCATCCGGGCAGCGCGGGCACACCGTGCTCGCCGAGGTACTCCACCGTCGCCAGCACATCGGGTCCGGGGGGCAGCAGCCCCCCGTCACCCAGCGCGGCCAGGATCCGCGAGTCGTCCGCGGCCGACGTCCGCAGCTCGAACAACTGGCGTTCAGCGGCGGCGACGCTTCCGGCGAGCAGTTCGCGCAGCGTCTCGGCGTTGCGGTCCAACTCCTCGACGCTCAACGCATGGACGGCCGCGCCGCGTTGGGCGGTGTCATCCGGCGTGCCGGTGCGCGGGGCCGGAATACCGGCGGTCCCGCCGTCCGAAGCCGGCAGGCCGAGCAGTTCGGCGAGGCGGTCCTGCGCGGCCAGCGCGGACGCCGTGCGCTGCTCGCCCGCGTACCCGGACTCGGCCGCCTCCAGGGCGTCCGTGCTCCGGGCCGCCGCGAGTTCGGCGCGGGTCTCGTCCGCGGCCGCCTCACGGGCGCGCTCGGCCGCGGTGCGGGCGGCGTCCCGTGCCGTCTCCCAGGCGGCGACCGCGGTCTTCTCCGCGTCGCTGGCCTCCAGAGCGGCGCGCGCCGGATCGGCGTCCGGAGCCGCGTCGTCCAGCCACCCGGCGCGTACCGCCTCGGCGGTCTCCTGCTCGACTTCGGCCAGCCGCTGCTGAAGATGGCCGATCTCGCTGCGGGCGCGCTGCACGGCGGTGGCGGCGGCGGTGGCGTCCCGGTGCGCGCTGTCGGATTCCGCCTGCAGCGCGACCGAGCGCTCCTCCTCCTCGTCCGCCTGCCGCTCGGCCCGGTCGGCGGCGGCCCGCAGCGCGCGTACCAGGTCGGTGGCGGCCTTGGCGCGGGCGGCGAGCGCGGGGGCCGCGTCGCGTTCGGCCTCACGGATGGCGGCGGCCACCCGGGCGGAGCGGTCGGCCGCGGCCCGGTGCCTCAGTACCGTCTCGGCCGCCTGCCAGGCGGCGTGCAGAGTACGGGCGTCGGCCAGCTCGCGGCGCAGTCCCGCGGCGTCCTTCTCGGCGGCGGCCAGGCTCAACGAGGCGTGCCGGTACGCGAGTTCGGCGCTGATCAGTGCGGTACGGGCGCGGGCCGCCTCCGCGTCGGTGACGGCGCGGGCGGCGTCACCGACCTGGCGGTCGAGCTCGGCGGCCCGGCCGCGCTCCCCGGCGCCGCGCGCGGACAGCCGCCTGGCCAGTTCCCGGGTGCGGCGCTCGCTCTGGCCGTGCACGCCGCGCGCCCGGTCGCGCTGCTCGGTGCCGTCGGCGATCCGTTCCAGATGGTCCAGGGAACCGGCGGTGAAGTCCCGTTCCGCGGTCAACTCGGCGCGTCGGCCGAGCTTGTTGGCGAAGCCGTGCACCAGGTCGGCGAGACCGTCGGTGTCCCGGGTGTCGGTGACGGCGCGCAGCAGCAGGTCGGTGAAGTCGGAGTCCTTCTTGACCGCGAACAGACCCGCGGCCTCGCCCTCGTCGGCGTTCATCTCCCGCTGGTAGCGGAACAGTTCGGGATCGAGGCCGAGATCGCCGAGGTGCTCGTTCCAGCGGTCGTGGATCTCCTCCCACACCACGTCGAGATGCGGATAGGCCTTTCCGGCCTCGGTGAGCGCGTCGCGGAACCCCTTCATCGTGCGGCGCCGCCCGCGCGCACCGGAAACCCCTTCGGCGGGCGGGCGCACCGTCGCCGCCTCGGCGACCGGCAGCGAGTCGAGGCTGAGGCCGGGTCCCGGCCGGAACGAGTACCAGGCCTCGGCGAACTTCCGCGGGTCGGAGGAGACCTGGCGACCGCGCCATTCGCTGACCTTGCCCACGACCAGGAGTTCACCGGTGATGGTGTGCTGCCACTCCAGCGCGACATGTCCGCAGTCGTCGGCGAGCAGGAACTTGCGCAGGACACCGGAGCTGGCGCCGCCGAGGGTGTTGCGGTGGCCGGGCAGCATGACCGAGAAGATCAGCTTGAGCAGTACGGACTTGCCGCCTCCGTTCTCCAGGAACAGCACGCCCGCGGGGGCGGGCCTGCGCGGCGGGCCCGTGGGCTCGTCCTCGAAGAACTGGCCCTGCGCGGGCGCGGGCTGCGGGACCAGGTCGCCAACGCCCCGCAGGTCCAGCACGGTGTCGGCATAGCGCGCACCGGCCGGTCCGATGGAGTAGAGGCGGACCCGGGACAGCTCGTACATGGAAGGACTCTCGTTGCGGTGGTTCGGATGGGGGTCCGGGGCGTGCCCGGGAGGGGGTCCGGGGGTCACCCCGGCAGGGGGTCCGGGGGGCTAGCTCCCCGGGAAACATCCCTCACGAGCCATGAAACGGCAGGCCCGCCTCGGCGACCAGGCCGAGTTCCTCGTCATCGCCCGGCGGCAGCAGACTCGCCGAGCCGTCGCCGACCGGGACCACACCGAGGTCGAGCAGTTCGGCCATGGCGGCGCTGCCCGCCAGATCGCGCACCTGCAACTGGTAGCGGGGGGTGGTGCGGTACGTACCGCCCGCCTCGTCACCGGTGCGCTGCAGGAACCCGGAGTCGACCAGGAAGGCGACCGCCTTGCCGACGATGCCGGTGGTCGAACCGGCCAGCCTGCGGGCGTCCTTGGTCGCGCCGGTCGCGCTACGACGCGCATAGACCCGCCATGCCGCCTCCAGCCCGGGCGCATCGCTGGCCGGGTCGCTGTTCTCGCCCTGTTCCTCGGCGCGTTCCTCCAGGCGGCGGCAGGCCTGGCGGACGAAGGCGTCGACACCGTTGACCGTGATCCGGCCGATGTAGCCGTCGTCGGCCAGGTCGGCGGGGCGGGGGAACGCCATGGCGGCGACCGCGAGGTGCGCGAGGCCGTGCAGGAAGCGGTCGCCGGAGTCGGAGGCGGCGCGCCGCGAGTAGTCGCCCATGCGGACCGCGAAGACCGAGTCCTCGGCGGCGGCGACCGCCATCCCGGCCCGCGGTGAGACCTCCAGCACCACCAGTCCGAGTCCGGCGGCGACCGCGTCGGCGAGCCGGGCGAACGCCGGATCGTCCCGGTGCCGGCGGATCAGCTCCGCGTACTCGGCGTCCCGGGCGGGCAGCAGTTTGGGCTGCAGCCCGAAGGCGACCAGCCGGGCGGCGTCGGCGGCATCGGCCGGGGTGACGGCCGCCGGGCGGTCGCTCTCCGGTTCCGGCCCGGGCGCCAGGATCTCGCCGTCGTCCATCACTCGCGGTGCCCTTCGTTCTTTCCTGCGGTGTTCTCCACCGTCCGTTCCAGTGCCATGCCCGCCGCGTCCAGCAGCGCCGCGCCCACGATCAGATCCGCGCCGCCGAACTCCGGATCGTCCAGCTCGGCGCCGTCGTCCACGGCGAACAGCAGCCGCTGCTCGCCCTGCCGGTAGGCGGTGCCCACCGGCGGGCTCGCCGCGTGCACCGCCAACAGGGCGACCAGGTAGGGCAGTTCCGGATCACGGCGCCGGGCCTCGGCGAGCAGGCCGGAGAGTCTGCGCGGTGCGTCATGCGGCAGGTCGAGCAGTTCCAGCGCCGCCTCCAACTGCCCTTCGCTGAACCGGCTGTCCTCCGGCGTGGCGACGAGGTCCGGCTCGGGCATCTCCGCGCCGAGGTGCTCGCGCTCCAGCGGTGGCGTGAGCAGTGCCTCCACCAGGTCGCCGACGCGTACCGCGGGCGGGGTGCGCAGTCCCGCGCCGCGGGCGAAGAACGCGTCCGTGACCCGGCTGGCCCGCTCCACGGGCAGTGGCAGTACGGGCGCCAGCAGCTGCCCGTACAGATCGAGTCCGGCCCGGGCGGCGGGTGCGGCGAAGGCCTGGCGGTCCTGCTCGGCGCGGAACAGCGGACCGGCTTCCAGCAGCCGGGACTGCAGCTGGGTGTGGCGGCGGATGCAGTCCTTGACGATGTCCACGAGTTCGGCGGCACGCCGCTTGTGCTCCGGGTCGGTGGCTTCGTCGCGGGCCTTGCGGATGTTGGTGAGGATCGCGTTCTCGTGCCGGTAGCGGTCGGCCACATGGTCCAGCGCCTCGTCGATCATGTCGGGCACCGCACGCAGCCAGTCCACCGCGCGCACATCCCGCACGGTCGCCTCCAGGGCGCGGCGCAGCGTCTCGGCGTACTGCACCGTGCGGTAGCGCGCCTGTTCCGCGGCGAGTTGCGCGTCGGCCAGCCGACCACGGTTGATCAGCACCTCCAGCTTGACCTCGGCCGCGATCTGGGCGCTGGTGACATCGGTGTCCAGGGCGCCCACCAGGACGTTGACCGCCTCGTCGGTGGTGCGCAGATAGACGCTGCCGCCGGGGCCGGGCACCTCTTCGACGAGTTTGAAGTCGTAGTCGCGGCGCACATAGGCGCCGTCGGTGCCGAACGTGCCGTAGACGGCGCGGAAGCCTCGGTCGACGCTGCCGACGTTGATCAGGTTCTCCAGGACCCAGCGGGCGACCCGTTCGTGCTCCTGGGCGGGGCGCCGCGGGGCCTGGGCGGCGACGCGGGGTTGCAGTCTGGCGACTATCTGCTCGTGGTCGGCGCCGGTGTCGAAGTCCATGGTGAGCGTGACGAGGTCGATGGCGGCGAGCGCCACTTCGGCCATGGCGTACGTCGAGTACTCGCCCGCCAGATTCGCCTTGCGTACGTCCAGGTCGTGCAGCGGAGCGGTGCAGGCCAGCGCCTTGAGCCGACGGGCCAGGCCCTCGTCGGCGGCGGGTCCCGGCGCGACGGGGCGCGGGACGCCGGTGTTCTGGTGCGGCACGGTTTCCGCAGTGGACGCAGTCACGATGGACAGATTAGGTGGTCGCACCGACAACGATCGAAACGGCACGGATGCGGCGGTCTGTCCGCGGTCCTCGATGTCCGGTCAGTGCGTGGCGCCGCCCGCCATCACGATGTCCTCGACCCGGGAGACGGCGGCACCCACCACGGCCCGTAGTCCTTCGGCGGCCAGCGTAACCGACAGCGAGGGCAGGGACCGGTCGAGGACCTGCTCCGGCGTATACGGAATATGGACGAACCCCCCGCGCAGCGAAGGCCGTTCGGTGGCGATGAGGTGCATCAGCCCATAGAAGACGTGATTGCACACAAATGTCCCGGCTGTCTGGGATACCGAGGCGGGCACCCCCGCCGCGCGGGCGGCCGCGACGCACGCCTTGACCGGCAGCGCGGCGAAGTACGCCACGGGCCCGCCCGGAACGACCGGTGTGTCGACGGGTTGGCGCCCGGCGTTGTCGGGGATGCGGGCGTCGTCCACGTTGACGGCCAAGCGCTCCACGGTCAGATCGGTCCGGCCGCCCGCCTGGCCGACGCACACCACGACATCGGGGTCGACCCGTTCCACCGCCGCCCGCAACGCGTCGAGCGCCGCACCGAAGACGCAGGGCAGCCGCACCGCCTCAACGGCGCAGTCGTCCGGCGGCGCGGCCGCCACGGCCGAGACCGCCCGCCAGGACGGGTTGACGCGCTCGCCGTCGAACGGCTCGAATCCGGTGAGGAGTACCCGGGTCACAACGCTCCTTGGGTCGTCAGAACGCGAAGGCCGAGATGATGACGATGTTGCACGCCAGCAGCGCGATGGCGGTGGGCACTTGGGCCTTGATCGGTCCGTACTGGTCCTTCAGCTCCAGCAGCGTGGCGGGCACGATGTTGTAGTTCGCGGCCATGGGGGTGCACAGCGTTCCGCAGAAGCCCGCGAGCATTCCGGCGGCCAGGACGACCGCGGGCTTGCCGTGCGCCTGCTCGATCAGCACCGGCCAGCCGACGGCCGCGGTCAGCACCGGGAAGGCGGCGAAGCCGTTGCCCATGACCACGGTGAACACGGCCATGCCGACGCAGTAGACGATGACCGCGGTGTAGGTCTGCCCGTGCGGCAGTACGTGCCGGGTGAGCTTTCCCACGGCGTCGCCGACCCCGGCGGCCTGGAAGATCGAGCCGAGCGTGGCGAGCAGCTGCGGCAGCAGCATGACGTAGCCCATCGTCTCCAGCAGCCCGCGCCCCGCGTGCAACGGGGTGGCGGGCCGCCGCTCGCGCAGTACGAGCATGGCGACGACCAGCGCCGCGACGGTGCCGATGCCCAGCCCGAGGATCGTCTCACTGCCCGTCTGGAGCACCGGCGTTCGCCCGATGTGCCACTTCTTGACCAGTACGGCGCACACCATCGCCACCACGGGAATGGTCAGCGCCGGGATGAACAGCCGGTTGCCGAGCCGGGCGGCCGAGGCCGCGCGCTGCTGCGCCGAGGTGGTCCGGGTCTCACCGCGTCCGGTGCGGCCGAATCCGGCGAGGCAGACCATGACCAGCACGGCGGCACCGAGCGGTTCCGCGGGGGCGGTCTTGTCCACCACCCAGGTGCTGTAGATGAACGCGGCGCCGATCAGACCCCAGAAGGATGCCGTGCCGAAGCGCCTGGGGTTGCTGCGGTCCATGACCATCTGCCCGGCCATGGCCAGGAAGACGGCGCCCACCAGCCAGTAGAACCATTCCGCCCGGATCATGTGGCGGCCTCCTTGGCGTCCTCGCGCGGCAACGCGCCACCGGCCGCCGCCAGTTCGCGTTCCAGCGTGCGGTCCAGATGGAGCAGCCGGGCGCCGTGGATCAGGCAGGCGCAGGCCGCGGTCGGGATCGCCCACAGCGCCAGGTCCAGCGGCTCCAGATGTGTCTTGTACGTGGTGTTGACGAATCCGGTGATCAACAGGATCGAGCCCACCGCGAGGAAGCAGTCCTCGCCGAAGAACAGGCCGACGTTGTCGGCGCTGGCGGCGAAGGAACGAATCCTCTCGCGCGCCCGCTCGGGAAGCGCCCCGTATCGGCGCTCCGCGGCCCCCTCGGCCATGGGCGCGACCATCGGCCGTACCGCCTGCGCGGCGCCGCCGAGGGTCGTCAGGCCGACAGCGGCGGTGAGTTGACGGAGGATCAGGTAAATGGCCAGGAAGCGCCCGGTGGTCAGGGTGGCGAACCGGGTGATGAGCGTGCGCGCCTGCTCCCTCAGTCCGTACCGCTCCAGCAGGCCGATCACCGGCAGGGTGATCACGAAGATCGTCACCGAGCGGCTGGCGGCGAAGCCGGTACCGAAGTCGGCGAGGACCTCACGCGGACTGAGGCCGCCGCACAGGCCGGTCACGATGCCCGCCACACCAACGACGAGCAGGGGATTGCGCTTCGTGGCGAATCCGAGGATCACCACGAGCACGCCGAGCAGAGCGAGCATGCGTCCGCCTTCCGTGCTCCGTTCCCGCCGGGTGGCGGGATGTAGCGAGGAGGCTAGGTTGTTGTTGAACAATTCCACAAGAGTCATGCACGATATGAACCGCTGTGATTCCGCCGCGCTTGGGCGGCAACGGTGGCGAGCCCCTGTCGGCTGGGAGTCCGGCCCCCGATGACAGAGCAACTCGCCACAAAAGGCCGTGGAAGGGACACCATGGACAGCACATCCCCTGATCTGCTCGGGGAGTTCGCCGCCGAGCGTCTGCTCCTCGGCCGGTCCAGTACCGTGCAACGGGTCGCCGATGTGCTGCGCGGCCGGATCGCGGCGGGCGCGCTGCGCCCCGGCACCCGGCTGTCCGAGGAGGCGCTCGGCGCCGCGCTCGGAGTCTCCCGCAACACCCTGCGCGAGGCCTTCCGGGTCCTGGCCCATGAACGCCTGGTGGTCCACGAGATGAACCGCGGTGTCTTCGTCCGCAGCCTCGGCCCCGCCGACGTCGCCGACATCTACCTCACCCGCCGCGCCCTGGAGACCGCGGGCGTACGGGCCGCGGCCGGATCCAGCCGACTGGCGGCCGTCACCGAGGCCGTGACGGCAGGCGAGTCGGCCGCCCGGGACGGCGACTGGGCCGCGGTGGCCGACGCCGATCTGTGCTTCCACCGTGCGCTCGGCGGCCTCACCGGCAGCGAACGGATCGACGCCTACCTCGCGGGCCTGCTCGCCGAACTGCGCCTGGCGTTCGCCGTGATGTCCGATCCACGCGCCCTCCATGAACCGTTCCTGCGGCGCAACCGGGAGATCGCCGAACTGCTCGGCGACGGCCGGACCGACCGCGCCGAAGCGGAACTGATCCGCTACCTCGACGACGCACAGGAGCTGATCATGACCCGTATGCGGCAGGAGGCCGAATGACCACCCCCGTCATAGATCTCAACGCCGACCTGGGCGAGGGCTTCGGGCGCTGGCCGCTGACCGACGACGAGGCGCTGCTGTCCGCCGTCACCAGCGCCAACATCGCCTGCGGCTACCACGCGGGCGATCCGGCCACCATGCGCCGGGTGTGCGCGATCGCCGCCGAGCGCGGAGTGCGGATCGGAGCCCAGGTCTCCTACCGCGATCTGGCCGGATTCGGGCGGCGCGCCATGGATGTCCCACCGGACGAGCTGGCCGCCGAAGTCGCCTACCAGATCGGCGCGTTGGACGTCTTCGCCCGCGCCGCGGGCGCCCGCGTGGCGTACGTCAAACCGCACGGCGCCCTCTACAACCGCACGGTGACCGACGAGGAGCAGGCCGCCGCCGTGGTCGAAGGCGTCACGCTCGCGGGCGGACTGCCGGTTCTGGGGCTTCCCGGCTCCCAACTGCTGGCCGCGGCGCGGCGGGCCGGGCTGGCCGCCGTCCCCGAGGCCTTCGCCGACCGCGCGTACACCGGGCTCGGCACGCTGGTCCCGCGCCGTGAGCCGGGCGCCGTCCTGCTGGACCCCGACACCGTCATCGAGCGTTCGCTGCGCATCGCCCGCGACGGGTCGGTGCGGTCGGTCAGCGGTGAGCCGGTCGCGGTGCGGGCCCGCTCGCTCTGCCTGCACGGCGACACGCCCGGCGCGGCCGCGCTGGCGGTCCGGGTCAGAAGCGAACTGCTGGCGGCGGGATTCGAGTTGGGACCCTTCGCATGAGCGCGCCGCGCCCGCTGCTGGTCGGCGCGCACGCCCTGCTCGTCGAACTCGCCACCGAGGAGGCGGCCGAGGCTTTCCATGCCGAGGTGCTGCGCCGCCGGACGGCCGGGGAACTGCCGCCGGTCCGCGAGATCGTCCCCGGCGCGCGAACCGTCCTGCTGGACGGACTGGACGATCCGCGGGCCCTCGCCGAGGAGTTGACGCACTCGGCGATCCCGCCGCTGCCGCCGCGCGACGGTGCGGTGGTGGACATCCCGGTCCGCTACGACGGGCCCGATCTGGCCGAGGTCGCCGCCTTGTGGCGGGTGCCGCCCGACGCCCTGCCACGGGTGCTCGACGCCATCGCGTTCCGGGTCGCCTTCACCGGATTCGCCCCGGGGTTCGGGTACTTGAGCGGACTGCCCGCCCAATACCACACGCCGCGCAGGGCCACCCCGCGTACCAGCGTCCCGGCCGGATCCGTCGGGCTGGCCGGACCGTACGCGGGCGTCTATCCGCGCTCCTCCCCCGGTGGCTGGCAGATCATCGGCTCCACCGACGCCGCGCTGTGGGACCCGGCCCGCGAACCTGCCGCACTGCTCACCCCCGGTGCCCAGGTGCGTTTCACCCGAGTGCCGTCATGACCGGGCGGTACGTCGACGTGCTGCGCGCCGGGGCGCTGACCACCGTGCAGGACCTCGGGCGCCCCGGCCACGCGCACCTCGGTGTGGCCCGCGCGGGCGCCCTCGACGGCCCCGCGCACCGGATCGCCAACCGGCTGGTCGGCAATCCGGCGGACGCCGCGACGCTGGAGGCCACCGTCAACGGCTGTGCGGTACGGGCCGGTTGCCCGCTCGTCGCCGCGGTCACCGGCGCGCCCTGCCCGGTGCGGGTCGACGGCCGACCGGCGGCCTGGGGGGCGCCGGTGTACCTACCCCCGGGGGCGGTACTCGAACTCGGCCGGGTCACGGCCGGGGTGCGCGCCTACCTGGCGCTCGCCGGTGGCGTGGCGCCCGCGCCGGTACTCGGCAGCCGGTCCGCCGATCTGCTCTCCGGCCTCGGCCCGGGTCCGCTGCGGGACGGCGACCGGCTGCCGGTCGGCGCCCCGTACGGCGATCCGGCAGCGGTCGACACCGTGCCCCTGCCGGGGCCACCGACGGAACTTGTGGTTCCGGTGATCCCCGGGCCACGCACCGACTGGTTCGCCCCGGACGCGCTGCGGACCCTCGCGGCGGGTGCGTACACGGTGAGCCCGGCGAGCAACCGGATCGGCCTGCGCACCGACGGGCCCGCGCTACCGCGCGCCAGGGACGGTGAACTCCCCAGCGAGGGCATGGTGTTGGGCGCGGTACAGGTACCACCCGACGGCCGCCCGGTGATCTTCCTCGCGGACCATCCGACGACCGGCGGCTATCCGGTCATCGGTGTGGTCCCCGAGGCCAGCCTGGCTTCGGCCGCGCAGGCGGCACCGGGTATGCCGGTGCGGTTCGTGCCGGTGGGACGGGACGGTGTCGCCGCCGGGAGCCGGCGCCGCGGCGGCGACAGTGCGGCCACCGCCGCGACCGCGGAACGGTGCGCCGCCTCCTCCAGCGCGGCGCAGGAGCCCGCGGCCCGGTGACGGCACTCCGCCGCCGCCAGCCGCAGCAGATCGGGCAGCAGATCCGTACACCGGTCGACCACCCAGCCGGTGCCCCGGGTCGCCATCCACCAGGCGCTCGCCGTACGGCTCGGCGGCGGACCGTCCGGGGTGGTACGCGGCGGCTCCCCCACCGCCACACCGCGCGCGGCGAGCAGCGCGTGGAACTCGTACGCCAGCAGACGGTGCCCCACCTCACTGGGGTGCAGCCGGTCAACGCTCCAGGAGGCGCGGTCGGTGACCCACGGATGGTCCGCGGCGTGCAGATGCACCGCCCCGTACCGCTCCGACAGGGCGTGGACGACATGGTTGACCGCCCGCATCCGGCGCCCCAGCGGCCGGGCCAGCGGCCACGGCAGCCCGAGCATCCGACCCGGGTCGGGCAGGCACGCCGTCAGCAGGGTGACGCCTTCGGCGGACAACGTGCCCAGCGCCGCGTCCAGTTGTACGGCGACCACGTCGATGTCGAAGGAGCCGCGCAGGGTGTCATTGGCCCCGGCGACCACCGCGGCGACATCCGGCCGGAACGCGCGGGCCCCGGCGAGCTGGCTGGTCGCCACATCGGCGGTGCGGGCGCCGCTGCGCGCACAGTTGAGGAACGGGGCCCGGTCCGGCGCCTCGGCGATCCCCTCGGCGAGCAGCGCGGCCCAGCCCCGCCAGCCGCCCGGCACCGGATCCCCGAGCCCCTCGGTAAGCGAGTCACCGAGCGCCACGAAGCGTATGGCGCCGTCCGTCGCCCCCAGGCTTGCCGTCATATCGCCTTCTCCCGTTCCGCCTCGGCGGGGGCGGCGTCGTGCGCGGCCAGAAAGGCCGCCACGGCGGCGGGCCAGCCGAAGCGCTCCGCACGGGCCCGGGCCGCCGCCCTGCGCCGCGCCTCGGGTACCGCCAGCAGTTCGCCCAGCGCGTCGGCGAAGGCCGCACCGTCGTCCCCGGCCGCCCGGCCCGCCGCCCCGACCACCGCGGGAAGCGCGGAGGACTCGCTGACCACGACCGGCGTGCCGCAGGCCAGCGCCTCCAACGCGGCGAGCCCGAAGGTCTCCACGGGACCGGGCGCGATCACCACATCCGCGCTGGCCATCAGCCCGTACAGGGTGTCCTTCTGCGCGACATGCCCGAGGAACCGCACCGGGAGATCCTCCCGGCGGGCCCGCTGTTCGAGTTGACCGCGCAGCGGCCCGTCCCCCGCGATCACCAGCACGGCGTGCGTCCCGCGCGCCCGCAGCGCGGCGAGCGCGTCCAGCGCCCGCCCGGGGCGCTTCTCCACCGACAGCCGGACACACATGGCGAGCAGCACCTGCTCAGGCCAGGCGTACTGGCCACGGGTCCGCTCGCCGGCCGCCGCCGGATGGCACGCGTCGAGGTCCACCCCGAGCGGCGCGTGCACCACGTTGCGGGCGCCGATCCGTTCGAACTCGGCGGCCGCCCACGCCGTTGTGCACACCACCCGGGAAAAGGAGTGCGCGGTACGGGAGTTGAGCCGGTCGGCGGCGCTCCGCGCGACCGGTTCCGGCAGCCCCCACATGCGCAGCACCCCGTCGGCGCTCTCGTGCGAGACCATCACGGCGGGCACCCGCCGCCGCCTGGCCCAGGCACCGGTCCAGCGCAGCGTCGTACGGTCGGAGACCTCAAGGCGGTCCGGGCGCAGCGCGGTCAGCTGCCGTGCCACCGCCCGGCGGTCGACCAGCACGCGGTAGCCGCCGGAGCCGGGGACCACCGGTCCCGGCAGCGTGATCACCCGGCCCTGCTCGGTGCGCTCGTCGCGGTAGCCCGGACCGGGCACGATCAGCACCGGTTCATGCCCGGCGGCCAGATATCCGGCACCGAGGTGCCGCAGGGCGGTGCGCAGACCGCCGGAGACCGGTGTGACGAAATTGGCCAGGCGGACGATGCGCAGTCCACCGCGCTCGCCCCCGTGACGCACGGCGGCGTCCCGCTCACCGCTCCGCCCGTGCGGCGCTTCCCCGCTCACGCCGCCACCTCCGACGCCGTGGTCCCGCGGGAGCGCCGTTCGGCGAGCACCTGCTCGTAGTGGCCGATCAGCAGATCGCCGACGGCCGCCCACGAGCGGCCCGCGACGGCCTCCCGGCCGGCGAGGCCGTACGCGGCCCGCAGGCGCGGTGTGGCTACGAGCCGCCGTACCGCGTCCCGTAGCGCGTCGGGATCATCGGGCGGGACCAGCAGGCCGGTGCGGCCCGGGCTGACCAGATCCAGCGGGCCGCCCGCCGCCGGAGCGACCACCGGTATCCCGCTGGCCATCGCCTCCTGCACGGTCTGGCAGAACGTCTCCATCGGGCCGGTGTGCGCGAAGACGTCCAACGAGGCGTAGATGCGGGCGAGTTCGGCACCGGTGCGGCGGCCGAGGAAGACGGCCGAGGGCAGGGCGGCGCGCAGGTTCGCGGCGCTCGGCCCGTCACCGACGATCACCAGCCGCACCCCCGGCGTCTCGGCCACCCCGGCGAGCAGTTCCACCCGCTTCTCCGGCGCGAGCCGGCCGACGTAGCCGACCAGCACCTCACCGCCGGGCGCGAGCTCCTGCCGCAGCGCCGCGTCACGGTGTGCCGGATGGAAGCGCACCGCGTCCACCCCGCGCGGCCACAGGTGGACACGTGGGATGCCGTGGCGTTCCAGGTCGGCGGCGGAGGCGGTGGAGGGCGCGAGGGTACGGTCGGCGGCGGTGTGCAGGGTGCGCAGCCGGTGCCAGGCCGCGGTCTCGCCGATGCCGAGGTACGCCCGGGCGTAACCGCCCAGATCGGTCTGGTAGACCGCGACGCAGGGCAGGCCCAGTCGGGCGGCACCGGCCACTCCGTGCGCCCCGATGACGAACGGGCTGGCCAGATGGACGAGTTCGGCGCGGTGCGCGGCGATGGCGGCCGCCACACGACGGCCGGGAAGGGCCACCCGCACCTGTCGGTAGCCGGGCAGCGGGAGGGACGGGACACGTACGACCGGGCAGGGCGCGGCGGCGTCCGCCTCGGCCGCCCGGTCGCGGGCAGGAGCGGTCGGGGCGATGACCAGCGGGGCGTGGCCGCGCGCGGCCAGGTGCTCCGCGGTCCGCAGCGCGCAGTGGGCGACGCCGTTGACATCGGGCGGGAAGGATTCGGTGACGAGGGCGACTCGCATACTGCGGTTGTCGGCGCCCGCGGAAAGGGCGCGGCCACGTCGATCTTTCCCCCCGGGAAACGTTCCGTGAGCTTCTGGCCTCCGGCCCGGACCGTGACCGCCGGGGGCGCACCGAACCCCCCGATTGACTCCTTTCCGACGGATGTCGACCGCCGAGGAGTCGCGGGTTCGCGGCAGTCGCATGACCGCCGGTCCGCGTTGTCGTGGTCGTTCGCGTCGCGGCGGGAAGAATCCCTCCGCCAGCGCCGCCAACGGCCACGAGGGCGTGCACCGGCTGTGTGGAAGACCACCGAATTGACACAGGCCACGGCACTCGCATGACCGCCGGTCCGCGTTGTCGTGGTCGTTCGCGTCGCGGTCGCTCGCCGCCGCGCCGTGAAAGTTCTCGGCCGCGGCAGCGGGCTACCGTCACGACGTGGACCAGCCGTGCGGAACCGATTGCCGCGCAGAGCGACTCGTCGTCGCGGCGGTAACGCAATCCCGCCGCGACGGCGAGCGACCACGGCGATATGGACCGGCGGCGTCAAACCCACCGCGCCCCGGCGAAAACCGCCGGAACCGCTAAAACCGTCAGCGCCGGTGGACGGAAGGTGCAGCCGTCGTGCTGAGCCTGCCGCGGACCGCGGTCTGCACGTCGGCCTCCTCGGCAGGGTCCGCCGCCAGGCGCCGCAGCTGGGCGAGGACACGGACGTCACCGGTGGCGGCGTGCCGTGCGGCGAGTTCGCGGGTGGACTCCTCGCAGTCCCACAGGCACTCGATGGCGAACCCGTCGGCGAACGACGGGTCGATGACGGCCAGCGTCCGGGCCGCGCAGCCGCGCAGATGCGAGGAGGGGGTTTCCCGGTAGATGTGGCGCACCACGGGAGCCGCGCACTCGATCGCGAGCCGCCCCGCCCCCTCGACCAGGACGGCCAGCCCCTCGGCATCGGCGCCCGAGGTCCGTACCACCCGGCGCAGTGCGGCCAGCACGCGTGCGGCGTCCTCGGACCCGCCGAGTACGGAGAGCATCCGGGCGGCGGCCGCGCCCAGCTCGTCGTCGCGGGCGGCCCAGCGGCGGGCCTGCTCGACACCGGCCACGCTGCGCATACGTGAGAACGACTCCAGCGCGGCGCGCGAGACAACCGGTGAGGGGTCAGCGGCGGCGGCTTCTATCAGGGCGAGGACATCGGGGTCCTGCCGGTCGGTGAGATGGCGCAGCGCGGCGGCGCGGGCCGCCTCCGGACCCCGGCGGGCGGCGTCCAGCAGCTCGGCGCGGTGTTCCGGCCCGGCGACGGCGGCCAGGCAGCGGGCGGCTGGCGCGTCCCGGTGCTGCACGGGGTACCCGTCGAGACCCTGCTGAGCCCACTCCAGTACATCCCGCACGCTCCAGCCGGGCGCGGGCCCGGCCGGGCTCAGTTGGCGCTGCCAGCGGTCGAAGGACCCCTGCTCCTGGGCCGCCCGCACCCGCTCACCGTGCACCTGGTCCTCCGCCCACAGCCGCCAGGGCCGCGGCTCGTAGGCCTCGCGCAGGGCGCGGGCGAGCGCCGCGTCACCCTCCGCACCGCGCGCGAAGCGCTCCAGGATGGCGGGGGCCAGCGCGGTCAGCCCCGCGTCATCGTCCCGCAGCGCGAGCTCGTCCAGCGCCCAGTTCCAGTTGGCACCGCGGGCCGCGTACTCGCGCAGCAGCCGCAGCGCGTCACGCCGCCCGTACCCGGCGAGGTGGCCGAGGACCGACAGGGCGAGCCCGGTGCGCTGCTCCTCGGTGTCGAGGTGGTCGTCCGGGTGGAAGAGGTGCTGCTCGATCCCTTCGAGCCCGCCTTCGAGCTCCGAATACAGGCGCGCGTAGTACAGCGAGCGGGACTCGACCTGCCAGTCGCGGCGGGGGTCGCTGAGGACACACTGCTCCAGCGCGGCGAGTGCCTCGCCGCGCTGCTCCGCGAGGGCATGCAGGGTCCCGTCTCCGCGCCCTCGCTGAAGGAGGCCGAGAAGGGTGCCGCTGGGCGCTATGTCGGGGTCGAACATGAGGTCAGCATCCGGTACGGAGGGTTAGGTGGCAACGGGATTTCCGCTGTTGGTGCCCGGCATCCTTACCGCTGAACGCAGGCGCTATGCCTGGACCGAGGTACGGATTGCGCACGGGTACAAGCGCCGCAGCTTACCCGGAGTGTGCGGTTCCGAGGCGACCTGGTGCACTCCGCTGACCAGGAAGGTCCCGATCGCCTCTGGGATATGCCAGAAGCACCACCAGATCGGGTATTGCGGAAACCCTTACGGACGATCGCTCACTGTGCAACAGTCGTCACTGACCCTTTGGGCCGACTTGAAGCTCTCACGCCGCCTCGCGCCCGCAGCTGACGTCTGTATCTGAGTACGTTCGGAGACAGTCATGCCGTCCCATCTGCATGCGGACCACGCCGCAGCACCCCTGCCGGACCCCGGCACCCTTGATGCGCTCATCTCCCAGGCGCGTCAGTTGCGCGGCCAGGTCGACGCCGTGCGTCGCGAACCCGGACTTGACGACGATGACGCGCAGAGCCGTTGGCAGCGCGCGCTGTGCGACCTCGCGATGCACCACCTCGACGACCTCGGCGAGCACTTGGGCCAGCTCAAGGAGGGGCTGCGGGAGGATGGCGGCGGCGCGGCCGGGGCCGCCTACCCGACGGCCGCGCCGCCCGCTCCTGGCGAGCAACCGCTGCCCGCCCGCCAGGAGGTGTGCCCCCTCGGCCGGGCGGGCAGCGCGGAGTGGGATCTGCTGACCGACCAGGTGATCTGGTCCGACGAGTTGTACGGGATCTTCGGCAGGACCAAGGCGGACGGTCCGCTCACCCTCGACGAACTTCCGTCCTGGCTGTTCGCACAGGACCAGCAGACCCTGACCACGATGGTGACCGGCTGCCTGGTGGACGGCAAGCCGATCAACGGCGAGTTCCGCATCGTGCGTCCGGACGGTTCGGTGCGCACGGTGCACATGGTGGGCGAGCCGGTGCTCGACGCCGACGGCTCCACCGCCTCGATGTGGGCGGTGCTACGGGACGTCAGCGAACTACGCCGCAGCCAGCGGGCGTTGCGCGAGACCCGTGACTCGCTGCAACGCCAGCGAGAGGTGGCGCAGACCGAGCACCGGCTGGCGGTCGAACTGCAGGAAGCCGTGCTTCCGCCGTGGCGCGGCTCCCTGCGGTTCCCGCCCGATGGCGAAACGCCCGCTCTGGACCTCGCCGCGCACTACCTCCCGTCCGGCACCAGCGCGCAGATCGGCGGCGACTGGTACGACGCGATGGAACTCGCCGATGGCGCCACCCTGTTGACGGTGGGTGACCTCACCGGCCATGGGGTGGCGGCGACTTCCGGCATGGCGATGCTGCTCGGCGCGGTGCGCGGAATGGCGCTTGTCGGCTTGGAGCCGGGCGAGTTGCTGGCGCGGCTCAACGAACTGGTGGACCGTTCGGCCCAGCCGGCGCTGGGCAGTGCACTGTGCTGCCGCTACGACGGAGAGCGGCGCACCCTGACCTGGGCCCAGGCCGGGCACCCCGCCCCGCTGCTGTTCCGCGACGGGACGGGGCGCTGTCTGGCGGCACCGGAGGGCATGCTGCTCGGCGCGACCTCCGGCGCCTCGTACGGCCAGCGCACGGAGTACCTCCTCCCGGGCGACCTGCTGGTACTGCACACGGACGGGCTCGCCCCGCACAGGACGGCTCAGGACGCCGCCGTACCCCAACTGCTGGGCCTCGGACCGCGGTTCGCCCGGGCGCGTAGCGCCCAGGAGTGTGTACGTGCGGTCGTCGAACAGCTCGGCAGCCCCGAGCGCGAGCATGACGCCTGTGTGCTGGTCGCCCGGATCTCGTAGCTCACTTGGTCGGGGCGTCCAAGGCGCCCCGTTGAGCTGGGGTCCATGGGTTCTCGACGCAACGTCGGGTTCTTGACGCGACGTCCCGTAGCCGCCCCTGTTCGGCGCGGGTCGGCGGCGGATCCGGATGTGCTCGTCCGGACGGCCCTACACGCTTACGGTGCCGCCCTTCGGCCCGGACTTCTTCGGCAGGACCGTACGGATCTCATCACGCAGATCCTGGATGGTCTGGTACTCGGCATACCGGCCGGTCAGCCGGTACATCTCACGCAACCGGTCCCAGGTGCGATGGGACGAGGTCTGGCCAATGCTCAACAGGGCCAGCCGTGCGTACCGGTCGGCCTGCTCAGGATCGTCGGCGATGAAGCATGCCGAGGCCATCGAGATGTAGTCGAAGATCCGCGACCGCTCATGCCCCGCGCAGCGCAACTCCAGTGCCTGCTGGGCATGGTGCTGCGCGGACAGCGCGGCCGACGGATCGTGCTCGGCAAGGGTGCGGAACGCCAGTGCCTGCATACCGTGCAGATCGGCCTCGTCGAAGTTCTGCATCCAACACGGCGGCGGCACATCGCCCTTGTCGGAGACGAAGAGGTCCTCCGCCTGCCCCAGGGTGCGCCGCATCGCCTGGCCGCGTCCCTTGGATGCCAGTGCCCAGGCCTCGATGGTCTGCAGCATGGCGCGGGTACGGGGCAGGGCCTGCTCGCCCGAGCCGGACTGCGCGAGCTTCATCAGGTCCAACGCGTCGTCGGGGCGGCCCAGATGGACCATCTGGCGAGCTGCGCGGGACATCGCCTCTCCCGCCCGGGGCCGGTCGCCACCCTCCCGTGCAGCGTGCGCGGCGATCACGAAGTACTTCTGGGCGGTGGGCTCCAGACCCACGTCATGTGACATCCACCCGGCGAGGCACGCGAGGTTCGCCGCGACTCCCCACAACCGCCGTTGCAGATGAGCGGGATGCCGGTAGGAGAGCATGCCCCCCACTTCATTGAGCTGCCCTACGACCGCCTTGCGTTGGAGGCCTCCGCCGCGTGAGGCGTCCCAGGCGCGGAACACCTCGACGGAGCGCTCCAGCGCCTCGATCTCCTCGGAGCCCACGGGCGCCGCCTCATAGCGGTCATAGCCCGCGGTGGCGGCCTGGGCGGGGTGCAGGGGGTTGTCGAATACGGGGGCGTCGGCTGACAGGGCAGGGTCGGTGTGCAGCCACTCGTACATGGCGCTGCTGAGTGCGGAACCAGCGGCAAGCGCGGCGCCCGCGCCCACCAAACCGCGTCGGTTGAGCATAAGGTCCATTCCCGTGAATTCGGTGAGGACCGCTGCGGTTCGCTCCGGTGGCCACGGCAGGCTTTCGACGGCCTGCTTCCTTCCCGTACGCCGATGCCGGTCGAACCCGAGATCCTCGATGGTCACGACACGGCCGAGGCGCTCGGTGAACAAGGCGGCCAGCACTTTCGGCACCGGATCGCGCGGCGTCTCACCGGTCTCGATCCACCGGCGCACACGAGAGGTGTCCGTCGACAGCTGCGGGTGGCCCATCGCGGCCGCCTGCCTGTTGACCATCCTCGCGAGCTCGCCCTTGGACCAGCCGGTGAGTCCGAACAGATCCGCGAGCCGGGTGTTGGCTTCCTTGATCACGTCAAGCCCCCAGGTTCCTCGGCACAGTTGACATTAATGGCCGACCGAACGGGCCGCGAGCATTCGCCAGGGTCCGCCAGGGTTCGCCAGATGGTCTGCCACCCGCGAATGGGTGTGATGTAGGAACGCGCCTCCCCGGCCCATCCGGAGCCCGGGTGACGGAGGTACCTGCTATCCCTGAGGTATCTCCGCATCCCCGCATCCGCGGTGTGCGTCCAGGTACGCATCCGAGGTATCCGAGGTATCAGGGTCCGCCCCGACACCCGGGTCCGGAAGCCGAGTCGGCGCCCGGCAGCCGCATTCCCCCAGGGTGCGGAGGCCGGTTGGGGACCCCGCCGGACCGGTGAGTGCCACCCCTGAACGAGCCAGAAGCATTCCCCAGGCACACGAAGGGATCTGTTACCACCCCATGTACTCAGCATCGTCCTCCGTGTCCGCCCCACCCCGGCCGCTCGCCCCGCGCGGGCCAGGCCTCGTGGCGCGCCCCCGGGCCGCCTCCCCCGAGCCGTTCCTGGACCCTTCGTACGCGGCCGCGGCGGGCCGTGGTGCCGGGCGGCCGCGCGGCTTCCCGGCCGGCGCCTCCCATCCGCTCAGCGGGAGGCTCGATGTGACCGGCCCCCAGGGCGCGCCGCTGCGGTCGGCGATCGCCTCCGTTCAGCGGATCTGTCCGGAGTTCGCCCCGGCGCAGGTGATGCGGCGCACCAGCCGTACCGTGCTCCTCGTGGGCACGGCAGGACGCAGCCCCGCCGTCGCCAAGTGTCTGCTGGACCACTCACCCGTATGGGAGAAGCAGTTCAGGCAGGAAATAGCGGCATACCGGACGTTCGTCCGGCACCGTCCTCCGGCCCGGGTGCCGCGTCTGGTCGCGGCGGACCCGGAGAGCTGCACGCTGGTGATGGAGCGGATGCCGGGGCGGGTCGCGGCGATCCAGCGGCATCCCGTCGAAGCCCCGCCGCGCGCCGATATACGAGCCGCGCTCGGCGCCATCTGCCGGATCAACCAATGGCAGCCGCCCACCGACGCATTCAAGCGCCCCCTTGAGTACGCCACCCGACTCGCCCGCTTCCATGAGCTGGGGCTGCTCACCGATCGTGACCTGGGCGACCTGCAGAAGCTGCTGCGTGGCCTGGCCCGCGACTTCGGCGGCCACGGTCCCTGGCAGTTCTGCCATGGCGACGCCCTGCTCTCCAATGTGCTGCTCTCGCCCACCGGCCCCGTGTTGGTGGACTGGGAGCACGCGGGCTGGTACCTGCCGGGGTATGACCTGGCGGTGCTGTGGTCCGTACTCGGCGATGATCCGGTGACGCGGCGTCACATCAGCCAGCTCGCCCAGTCCCCGGGACCCGCCTGGCGGGACGCCTTCCTGGTGAATCTGATGCTGGTGTTGACGCGGGAGATCCGCACCTACGAGACAGCTGTCCAGCGATCCATGCACGGAACCGGCCCGGCCATCCCGGGCGCGGCCGAAGCTGGTGAGGAACAGCGACTGCTGCTACGCCGTCTGCACGACGACTGCGGGATGGCGCGGCGCGCGGTGCGGGCGGCTGTGGGCACCCGCTGACCCATCCGACACATCTGGACGGCGTCATCCGGACAGCCTAGATCCGGGCGCCGAAGGTCTGGTCCGCTGAGGCCGTGCAGGCGTGAATGCCCGTGCCGGGAAACCCCCCGGCACGGGCATTGACGTGTGCTGCATCCCCCGGGGGACAACCCCCGGAACCGCAGCGGCGCGGGACGGCATGGATGGTTGACTGACCATCAGACAGCCGGTACGCCTGGGATTCCGCCCCGCACGGGACGCCCAGACCGAGGAGGCTGCTTTGCGAGGCCCCGAACCCGCACACCCCAGAAGACGCGGCCAAAGACCTGCGCTACGGGCCGTAGCCACTGCCGCCGTCGCGCTGCTCCCGGTGTTCTCCGCGGCCCCAACGGTCGACGCCGCCCCACCGCGGCCTGAGGCACTCCAGCAGGCGTTCGCCCAGGCGGCGCAGCGCTACCACGTGCCGCGGAGCGTCCTGCTCGGCGTCTCCTACCTGGAGTCGCGCTGGGACAGCCATGCCGGGCGGCCCAGCGTCAGCGGCGGCTACGGCCCCATGCACCTGACCGACGCCCATACCGCCATCGCCCAGTCCCGGTACCGTACGGACGGTGACGCGGTGGGCGACACCCGCGGCGATCCCTCCCGATCCCGGCTGGCTCCGGATGCCGTAACGGTTCCTCAGGACCGGACACTGCCACCATCGTTGAGGACCACCAGTCAGGCGGCCCAGCTGACCGGCCTGACCAGTCAGCGGCTACGTACCGACCCGGCGGCCAACATCGCGGGCGGCGCCGCGCTCCTGGCGGCTTACCAGAAGGCGCTCGGCCAGCCGCTGAGCAGCGATCCGGCAGCCTGGTTCGGTGCCGTGGCCCGCTACTCGGATGCCGACGACACGGCCACCGCCACGAACTTCGCGGCCGACGTGTACCAGACCATGCACGACGGAGCATCGCGCACCACCGACAGCGGCCAGCACATCACGCTGCCCGCCCGGCCCGGGATCAAGCCCGACCTGTCGCAGGCCGCCAAGCTGGGCCTGCGCACCGCGGACGCCAGGAACACCGAGTGCCCCCGCCGGGTCGCCTGCGAGTGGGTCCCGGCCCCCTACGCCAGGTACGGCCCGGCCCCCAACGACTACGGCAACCACGATGTGACGAACCGGCCGCACGTCGCCTCGATCGACTACATCGTCATCCATGACACCGAGGGCACCTGGGACACCACGCTCAAACTGGTGCAGGATCCCAAGTACCTGGGCTGGCACTACACCGTGCGCTCCTCCGACGGCCATATCGCGGAGCACATGCGCACCAAGGACGTGGGCTGGCACGCGGGCAACTGGTACGTCAACTCCAAGTCGATCGGGGTGGAGCACGAGGGCTTCCTCGCCGACCCCGACGCCTGGTACACCGAGGCGATGTACCGCACCTCGGCACGCCTGGTGCGGTATCTGGCGCACAAGTACCGCATCCCGCTGGACCGCCAGCACATCCTGGGCCATGACAACGTGCCGGGCACCACCCCGTCCGCCGTCGCCGGTATGCACACCGATCCGGGGCCGTACTGGGACTGGGCGCACTACTTCGAACTGATGGGGGCGCCGTTCCACGCGTCGCCCGGGCCGCGCGGCGGGCTGGTGATGATCGACCCGTCGTACGAGGAGAACCAGCCGGTCTACACGGACTGCCTGGCGAAGGGCCTGCCCTGCGTACCGCACGGTTCCGAGGCGGTCCGGCTGTACACCGCGCCGAGTGAGAGCGCCCCGCTGGTCAAGGACATCGGTCTGCACCCGACGGGCGACTCGACCACCGGCGTCAACGACACCGGCGCCCGCGCCTCCACCGGTCAGCAGTACGCGCTGGCCGACCAGCGCGGCGACTGGACGGCGATCTGGTACCTCGGCCAGAAGGCGTGGTTCCACAACCCGGCGAGCGACCCGACGGCGGTGAGCAGACGAGGCTGGGTGATCACCCCGAAGCCCGGCCGCGCCTCGATCCCGGTGTACGGCCGGGCCTATCCGGAGCCGTCCGGGTACCCGCCGGGTGTGCCCGTCCAGCAGATCGTCCCGCTGCAGTACGTGCTGCCCGCGGGTCAGCGCTACGCGATCGGCGACTGGACCAGCGGCGAGTACTTCTACTCGCCGGGCTTCGACCGGTCGAAGCAGAGCTGGGTGCGCGGCAAGGGGTTCTACTACGAGATCCAGTTCGGACACCGGGTGGCCTACGTCAAGGCGGAAGACGTGCTCATCCGCCCGGCGTCGGACGCCTGATACGCCGCGGGTACGGCAGTGGCGCCCGCGGCCTGGCCGGGGGCGCCACTGCCGTGCGGACTCAGCCTTGCTGGAACATCTCCGCCGGAAGCGGTTTGAGCAGCTGGTAGAGGTCGTCGGTGATCGGCCGGTCCCAGGTGGCGATGGTGACCTGCACACCGTCGCTGCGGTCGAACTGGGCGCAGGCGATACGCCCCTCACTGACCTTGATGCGGCGGACGATCAGCAGGCTGTCGCCGTGCATGACGGGGGTGTCCTCGCGCTCCACCTCGTGCACCGGTTCGTCGTTGCCCAGCGCGGCGAGCAGTTGCGCCACCTCGAACGGCACCTGGCCGTCCGCCAGCTCGCGGGCGGGCGAGCCCTCCGGCAGATTGCCGATCAGCATGGCCGGGCCGCGACCGCCGAACAGGTCGTACCGCAGGAAGATGCCCTGGCAGCTCCCGTCCGGTCCGGGCAGCAGCCCCGCACCGAGGTTTCCCGGCCAGTCGCCCGGGTCCATGGCCAGGACATCGAAGTCCGGGCCGGTGGGCGTGGCGGCGCTGCGTCGGCGGAGGAAGGACATGCGGACATGGTACGTGTCCCGAGCTCGCTGGCGAGCCCGGGGATGGGGCGGTGGCCCCGCCGGGGGCGAGGCGTGTCCGGTGGTGTTGACCACGGGTGCGCGATGGGCTGAGGCCGTCGTACGACCTCCGGTCCGCACCGTGGTGGTCGCTCACCGTCGCGGCGGGAAGGGGAGGCCGCCGCGACGGCATGGCGCACGGTGGCGCCGAACCGGCCGCGTCCCGGCGAAGGTCCACCGACCACGGCACTACGCCGACGGGTACGTACGTCCGGCGAAGCGCCGCGCGAAGCCGTCGCCGGTGTCGGCGGTGACGGTGTAGTCGTAGCCGCCGTCCGATGCGACGCCGAGGGTGATCGACTGCGAGCCGCCGGGCTGGACGGTGACGGTGCTGCCGGAGGTGCCGCCGTCCGCCGCGTTGCCGCCGATGGTGAAGACGACGGCGGTGTGGCCGCTGTTGGTCACGGTGAGGGTGAGCTGCTGGGGGGACGAGGGGTCGATGGACACCGCGGCCTCGGGGTGGCCCTTGGTGGTGGAGGACCAGGTCCGCACATCGCCCTTGAAGCCGCGCAGATAGCCGTCGGGGCCGTGGGCGTCGAGGGCACGGGCGAGCAGGAGAAGGACTCGCGGGAGTTCGTCGAGAAGCGCGGGGGCCGGGTGGTGCACATCTACACCGAGCCGGACACGTCCGCGTGGAAGCGCCGCCGGGTGCGTCACTGGTCCCCTGCCTAAGCATCGCCTAGGCGCACCTCGCCATGCGCCGCTGGATCTGCGACACAGCCAGAGGGTAGGCCCCCTTGGGGAGTTGTTCCGGATGCGGGCATAAGGAAGCCCCGCCCGTGCGCCCCGGGGAGAGGCGCACGGGCGGGGGCGGATCGGGTCTTGCGCCTACAGTGCGATGTTGGGATCACGGTCTCGGCATAGGGGACCGTCCAGACAGATGGGTGAGCCACGCCGTGCCCGTGGTACCCATCCTCACCGAAGGCTTCCCCGTGATCGGCGCACATGATCACGAGCCACGGGCCCAGGCTCGGTAGGGCCTCGAAGAGAACTTGGAGTTCATCGTCCGCGTAGGACAAGGCCTCCCACTGGCTTTCCCACGAGTCTTCCGTGGCGCCGGTGAGGTACGGGTGGTGCGGTGTGTGGGTGGCGGTCACGTTCATGAAGAGGAACAACCGCTGGTCGGGTGACTGCTCCTTGAGCACCCGCAATGCTCGATCCACTTGGCGGCGCGTGGAGTCGGGACTACTTGCCCCCAACTCCGACCCCCAGTAACTCTCCAGGAACAGTTTCGGAAAGACAGAGCCGAGCTTCGTTGCCTTGGAGAAGAAACCCACCCCGCCCACGCAAACCGTCCGGTACCCCAACTCCGCGAAGCCGGTGACGATGTCGGGCGCGTCGAAGACGAAGGTGCGGTTTGTGATGGTGGTACCCCGGATCGCCCTGCAAGCGAGAAGCCTGCCAGGGCGATCCGGGTTGGATGGGACCGGGAGGAACCCGCTGAAGAACGCCATGTGTGCGGGCAGCGTGAACGATCCCTGGGTGTGCCGTTGCTCCCAACGGCCGTTAGGTACGACAGCCGCGAGGTTCGGCGTGTGCCCCGCATACATCGCAGCTCGGGCGACGTCGTAGCGCAGCGAGTCGAACGTAATGAACAGAACGTGATGACTGCCTATCACTGCATGGGCGTTGATCTCCGTCATGCTCTTCCCCTCCCGTGTCCGTTCCGCTGTTGTGGCTATTGGTCAGTCGCTAATGCCTGTGTGGTACTTCTCGGGCAGCACGTGCCCAAGCTTCTGCAACTCCTTAGTTGCCTCGATGACGTCCTTGACGGTGTCGATGCCGCGCCAGTAGCCGGACAGTCGGTGGCCGAGGAGGCGCCCTTCACTGGCGAGTTGAGGGAAGGTCGAGTCCTCGTGGTCGCCCTTGTCCGGTAGCAGGCCGACCACGTCGGGCTCGAAGACGTAGATTCCAGCGTTGATCCAATAGGGCAACTCGGGTGATTGGACGAAGCCGCGAATGCGGCCGTCGCCGTCCAGATCGGCCACTCCCCAGTTGGAGCGGTACGGCGACAGCGCCACGGTGACGGCACCTCCGCGGCGGTGGTGGTCTTCGGCCAGGTCGATGAGCGAGAACGTCGTGATGACGTCGCCGTTGAGGACGAAGAACGGCGCCTTAGGATCGGCGAGGTGCCCCGCTGCGTACTTAAGGCCACCGCCACGTCCGAGGGGTTCGTCCTCGATGGCGTACTCCACCGAACCGATGCCGAAACGGGCGCCGCTCGCAACGTACTCGGTGATCATTCCGGCTTTGTAGCCGCCGGAGATCGTCACCGACTTCACGCCGTGCTTGGCAAGCCAGGCCAGCTGGTAGCCGATGATCGGCGCACCCGCCACGGGCACCATGGCTTTCGGTGCATCGTCGGTGTAGGGCCGCATCCTGGTCGCTTGACCGCCAGCCAGGACGAGGGCCTGCGTTACCTGCGGGGTAGTCATCTGTTTTCTCCAGAGATTGGTTGATGGGTGTCGAGCGGCGTTGGGGCGCCATCCTGGCAGCGGGAAGCGGGAGACTCCGGGACCTTCACTCGGTCGAGTGCACCCGCTGTCGTGTGCTTGCAAGCCATTCCATTTCGAGTAGTTGACCGCCCCGCCCGGGGGGACACTCACCCCGGCCGGGGCGGGGTTTAGGGGGAGGGCGCGTTAGCCCAGAGGCAGAGCGGGACCACGACGCCAGCCGCGGCGAGGTAGACACCGATGACGATGATCCGTCCGGCGCGGCGTTCCACCAGCTAACGCGGCCTTCATGAGAGCGGCGCGCCGGTGAGAGCCCCTCTTGTCGTCGGATCGATCGCCGACGATGGTCTCGACCCAGCCGCCCGCGAGGTGCACCCGCTTGATGAAGCGGGTTTGGATCTCCTGGTTGTGGCTGAGCCGATCGAAGTCGTTGACGAGACAGATGACTTCCCGGCCGTCCCTATGCGCGCCGAGCATCTTGCCGATCAGCCTGTCGAACTCCGGGCGGCGGTCCGTAAGGGCGTTATCGTCCTCGTCGACCCATTCGCCGACGAGTTCCCAGCCGCGCTCCGCTGCGTACTCGCGGCACACCATGAGACGCGCGAGCAGCACGCCCAGCGTAGGAGTAGAGCGGCGATCGTAGATGAACGCCTGTGGGGGGCCTGACGGTGCGGTCATGACTGCTCCTGAATCATTTCGGCCCAGACTCCGCGGTTGTCCGGTGCGGGCGGCAGTGGACTGGGGGTGGCAAGTCGTGCGCCGTGCGTTTACTCAGGTATCCGGCCGTCAGGTGAGTGCGGGGAGGGTGTTGAGTCCGGATTCGCTGTTCATCACCTAGGGCGATTTGACCAGCGATTTACCTACGATGCGCGGGCGGTGGTCCTACGGTGACCCGCATGAGCACAGGGCGGAACCTCGCGCTTATCGCCTGGATGACAGAGCATCAGATCAGTTCGCGGGAGCTTGCCGAGCAGGTCAACGACGCTGTCGGAGAACTCACCGGACGCCGCGGCGGTCTCGATGACAGCAGTATCCGGGCATGGCGACGGGGGGCTGTCCGGTGCCCGAAAGCGGCCCAACTTCGTGCCCTAGAGATGGTCACCGGCCGGACCGCGGTCGATCTAGGGTTCGCCTGCCGGGGCCAGCCGCCCGGCAGTACCGCACCACCGGAGGAAGACCCCGTGCTACGCCGCCGATTCTTCACCGCTACCGCAGGTGCGGCCCTACCGACCGTAGGGCGGCGCACGGTGGGCGCTGCCGACGCCAACCGCATCCGCGTCGCCCTTGACCGCCTGCGCACCGCCGACCAGACCACCGGCGGCACGGCCGACGTGGAGTCGGGGGCTCTCGGGCAGGCAAATGCGGCCCTGAACCTGGTTCATACTGGCTCTGCGTCCACCCGCGTAAGGAACATGCTCTTCGCCGTCGCCGCCGACGCGACGATCACCGCCGCATGGGCAGCCATCGACGGGCACCGCCGTGACACCGCCCGCCGCCACCTTGAGCAGGCCATGACCCTGGCCGCTATGAGCGGCGACGGTCATGCGCAGTTCCGGGCATGGAACTCCCTTTCCATGCTTTCCGCTCAGGAAGGGAAGGCAACCGAATCCCTGGCCGCTGCCCAAGCCATGCGCGCCACCCCGGCAATTCGGAAAGACCCGCTCTTTGCCTCCCTGGCACACGCCCGAGTCGCGTTGGCCCACGCCAGCCTCGGCGAGCGAACTAGCGCAACACGGGCACTCGACCATGCCCGCGCCGCCATGGGCCGCGCGGGGAAGGCCCTCCGGCCTGCCTGGTTCGCGTTCTACGACCAAGCGGAACTAGACGGGCTGACGTGCGCGACCTTCCTTGACGTAAGAATGCCGGATCAAGCCGAATACCACGCTCACCGAGCCCTCTCCGCCATGAGCCCCGCGCTCGTACGGAACCGCGCTCTGTACAGCGTTGACCTCGCTACCGCGCAACTTCGGCAATTGGAGGTCGAGCAGGCTGTAACCACGGCACGCAACACCGAGCTTCTCGCCGCATCGATCCCCGGTTCCGGCCGCATCCGCGCCATGCTCGACACCTTCCGCACCGAACTGCGCACGATCGCACCCAACGCCACCGCTGTTCGCGACTACCTCAACCAGTAAGGAACTCCTTGTCCTCCATCATGCTCAAGCACTATTCCCGTGCCGACATCGACAGCATCCGGGAACTCCTGCTCGACATCCACGACGAAGCTCATGCGACCCAGGAAGACGGGAAAGACCCCTTCCGTGCCCGGGAACGCTTCGCTGGCTTCGTAGATCACTGGAGCAGTCGAGACGGGTTCCTCTGCACGATCGCCTACGCCGGGGACGAGCCGATCGGCTACGCGTACGGCGCACCGTCGACGCCAGGCCGCGAATGGTGGCGAGAGACCGACTACACCCCAGCCGATGACCGGAGCAGTACCTATGCCCTATCAGAGCTGCTACTGCGGCCCAAGTGGCGCAAGACCGGTGCCGCGCAGCAGATCCACGCCGGACACCTTGCCGAGCGCAGCGAGCATCTTGCAGTGCTCCTGGTTGATGCCACACACCCGAAGGTCCGTGGGCTGTACGAGGATTGGGGTTACGCGAAGGTCGGCGAACAAAAGCCGTTCGAGGATTCACCCGTGTTCGATGTGATGGTGAAACGCCTGCCCGCCGGATGACGAGAAGGCGCCTCCCGCACGCGTCTTTTTTCGCACCGTCCTGAGGCGTCGGCATGTCCGTGGAAGAAGGCCCGGCAACGGTGGGCGGGCAATCACCAGCGTGACCCGGGCGGCGAGGTACGCGTACCGCTGGAGGATCTGGAACTGCGTCTGACCAGGGAACAGTGCCTACGGGCACGGGAACGCGCGCGGGCGCTGCGCATGCCGCACAACATGGCGCGCAAGCGGTTCGTCACCGATCTGCTCGACGCGCTGGTCCGCGATCAGGCGGCCCGGCTCGAACGTCCGCTGGACGACGAGGAGTTGCGCCATGGGCCCGGCGAACTGTGGCGTCAGCAGCCGGTGCGCGCGGCCCTTGACGCCCTCTGGCCGGAGTTGACGCCGTACCGCCTCATCGGTGAGCTGCTCAGCGACGCAGGGGTGCTGCGCTGCGCGGCCGCGGGACTCACCGACGCCGAACAGGCCGCTCGGTCGCGCCTGGGCAGCGGGCCCCGGAGTCGGTACGTAGGGAAGGGAGCGGGCCTCGTACCGTCGCGGCGCCCGATGGCGGTCTCGCGATCGCGGTGGTGCACACCGTGGCCGAGGAACTGGCCGCGTTGGCGGCCGAGGACGGTGGCCGTCTCGCGGTGATCGCGGCCGAGCGGCACCTCACGGCGCTCACCTCGGCGCTGCCCCGGGCCGCGACCGGAACGCATCGCGCGGCGTTGGACAGCGATGTCGTACTTCTGACGCCACATCAGGCGAAGGGTCTGGAGTTCGACCGGGTGGTGCTGGCCGATCCGGCCGGGATCCTGGCGCGGTCTCCCCAGGGCGGACACGATCTGTATGTCGCGGTCACCCGGGTCACCCGGCAGCTCACCGTCGTGTACGAGGGCGAGCTGCCGGAGCCGCTGTCCCGACTCAGATGAGCATCAGGTGAGGTCGAACTCGCCGTCACGCGCGCCGAGTACGAAGGCGCTCCACTCCGCCGGAGTGAAGATCAGCGCCGGACCATCCGGGTTGCGACCGTCGCGCATGGCGACATAGCCCTCCACGAAGGCGATCTGGACATCGCCGGTTCCCTCTTTGCTGGACTGCCACACCGCACCCCTCAAGTCGAGTTGCGGCTTCTTCCCGTTGGCCATGGGCTGTCCAATGGTGCTGTCAGCCACGTCCGCTCCCTTCCGGCTTTGTTGTCCGCGGCCCAGCCTAGCGAGGGGGAACGGTGGCCGACAGCCCGTTCACCCAGGCCGGACACCCCTGCCGTCACACATCGGGCCGCTCACACCCCACCAGCCACATCGAGAAGAACTGCGAACCGCCGCCGTAGGCGTGGCCGAGCGCCAACCGGGCGCCGTCCACCTGGTGCTCGCCCGCCTGCCCGCGCACCTGGAGCGCGGCCTCGGCGAAGCGGATCATGCCCGACGCACCGATGGGGTTGGTGCACAGCACCCCACCCGATGGGTTGACCGGCAGATCGCCGTCGAGTTCGGTCACCCCGGACTCGGTGAGCTTCCAGCCCTCCCCCTCGGCAGCGAAGCCCAGGTTCTCCAGCCACATGGGCTCGTACCAGGAGAACGGCACATAAATCTCGACCACATCGATCTCCCGACGCGGATCGCCGATCCCGGCCTGCCGGTAGACATCGGCGGCGCAGTCCTTCCCGGCCCGCGGGGACACATAGTCCTTGCCCGCGAACATGGTCGGCTCACTACGCATCGCGCCCCCACGCACCCAGGCGGGCGGATGCGGTGCGCGCCGGGCACCGGCCGTGTCGCTGAGCACCAGCGCGCAGGCGCCGTCGGAGGACGGGCAGGTCTCCAGGTAGCGGATGGGGTCCCAGAGCATGGGCGAGGACCGCACCTTCTCCAAGGTGATGTCCGGGTCCCGGACATGCGCGCAAGGGTTCTTCAGGGCGTTGCGCCGGTCCTTGTAGGCGACCAGCGTGCCGACGGTGTCGGGCGCGCCGGTGCGCCGCATGTACGCCCGGACGTGCGGGGCGAAGAAGCCGCCCGCGCCCGCGAGCAGGGGCTGCTGGAACGGGATCGGCAGCGACAGCCCCCACATGGCGTTGGATTCCGACTGTTTTTCGAAGGCGAGGGTGAGCACCGTGCGGTGGACGCGGGCGGCGACGAGGTTGGCGGCCACCAGCGCGGTGGAGCCGCCGACCGAGCCCGCGGTGTGGACGCGGAGCATGGGCTTGCCCACCGCGCCCAGGGCGTCGGCGAGATACAGCTCGGGCATCATCACGCCCTCGAAGAAGTCCGGCGCCTTGCCGATGACGACGGCGTCGATGTCGCCCCAGGCCAACTCCGCGTCCGCAAGGGCCCGCCCCGCCGCCTCACGGACCAGTCCGGCGATCGACACATCGTGCCGCGCGGCGACGTGCTTGGTCTGGCCGATCCCGATGACGGCCACCGGTTCCTTGGTCATGACCCCTCCAGTACGGCCACCAGGTTCTGCTGCAGGCACGGGCCCGACGTCGCGTGGGCGAGTGCCCGGTCGGACTGGCCGCGGTGGATGCGCGCGGCGGCCTCGCCGAGCCGGATCAGGCCCGCGGCCATGACCGGGTTGGCGGCCAGCGCACCACCCGACGGGTTGACGGTCACCGTGTCGTCCAGGCGCAACGCCCGGCGCAGGACGACCTCCTGGCAGCTGAACGGGGCGTGCAGCTCCGCGGTGTCGACGGGTGCGTCGAAGGCGCCCGCCCGCTGCGCCGCCAGCCGGGTGGACGGTGAGTCCGCGAGGTCGCGTACGCCGAGGCTGTGCGCCTCGATGCGGTGGTCCATGCCCCGGATCCAGGCCGGGCGCGCGCACAGTCCGCGGGCCGTGTCCCGCGCCGCCAGGACGACGGCCGCGGCGCCGTCGCTGATCGGCGGGCAGTCCCGGCGGCGCAGCGGACGCACGATGTAGTCGTCGGCGTCGGCGCTCGGCCGGGACCGGGCGGCGATGGCGGCCAGTTCCGGCTCGTCGGTCACGCCCGCGTCGATGAGGGCCTGTGCCTGGAGCGCGGCGAGCGAGACCGAGTCGGGCCACAGCGGCGCGACGTAGTACGGGTCCAACTGCCGGGTCAGCACGTCCCGTAGCTCGCCTGGCGACGACTTTCCGTAGGCGTAGACGAGCGCGGTCTGCGCCTCGCCGGTGAGGATCTTCACCCATGCCTCGTACAGCGCCCAGGCACCGTCCATCTCGACGTGCGACTCGGTGATCGGCGGCCAGGCGCCTACGCCGTCGAGCGCCATGGTGAACGAGAAGGCGCGCCCGGCGAGGTAGTCGCTCGATCCGGAGCAGGTGAAGTCGATCTCGCCTGCCGCCAGGCCGACTTGGCCGAGTACCTCATGCAGCACCGGCATCAGCAGCTCGACCTCGGAGACCTCGTCCGTGTCGCGCCGGTGGTCGCTCTGCCCGAAGGCGACGATCGCTACCTCTCGCATCAGAGCAGCTCCTTGTAGCTGTCGTAGTCGGCGTCGGGCTCGCCGGTCGGACGGTAGTGGTCGGGGTAGCGGCCGCCTTCGGCCCACACCGGTTCCACCCGCAGCCCCATCCGCACCTGGTCGTACGGGATGCCGCCGATGCGGCCGTGCAGTGCGAGGTCGGCGCCGTCGAGGGCGATGTGCGCGTAGACGTAAGGGACTTCGATGTCCAGGTTCTTTGCCTTGATGTTGACGACGCAGTAGGTGGTGACCGTGCCTCGTGGGCCGACCTCGACCTGTCCGGCGGTGGCCACACCGCAGGTGGGGCAGGCACCGCGCGGCGGAACGTAGACCTTCTGACAGGACGGGCAGCGCTCACCGACGGTCCTGTGCTCGGCCAGTGCGGCGAGGTAGCGGGACTGGGCGCGGCCGGGCGAGTACGTGTAGTCGAGGCGGGCGGGGACGACGATGCCGGTGACCGGATCGTCGAACGCGCCCTGGAACGGCGCGGGTTCGGCGCCCGGTTCACCGTCGTACGGTTCGAAGCACGCGATGTCGGTGATGGCGCCGGTGCGGGTGGCGGACCAGCGGACGCGCACGCGCATGCCGGTGCGGACGGCTTCGGCGCCGGGAGCGTCGAGGGCATGCAGGATAGCCGTGTCGGCGCCGTCGAGCGTGACCAGCACCCAGGCGAACGGGGTGCGCAGCGGCTGGTGCGGGCGCGGGCTGGGGTTCCAGGCCCAGGTGGTGACGGTTCCGGTGGCGGCGACCTCGACCAGTTCGCGGATGTCCTCGGCGGTGACCGGGTCGTACTCGACCGGCGGTACCAGCACCCTGCCGTCGTGGCAGCGCACGCCGAGCACGGTGCGCTCGCGCAACCCGGTCAAGAAGGCGCTCTGCACCGGACCGAGGGACCGGGTGAACGGGAACTCGACGACCAGCGGCGCGCGGAGCACCTCCGGTGCGGGGGCTGGGCTCATGGGCGTGTCTCCTTCCGTACGCCGCCGTCAGGCGCGCCGGTAGTCGGCGGGGCGCTTCTCGGCGAAGGCGCGGGCGCCTTCCTTGGCGTCCGAGGTGGCGAAGATCGGCCAGCCGCGCTCCAGTTCACTGGTGAGGCCCGCGGATTCGGTGAGCTCGGCGGTCTCGTAGACCGAGGCCTTGACCGCCTCGACGGCCAGTGGGCCGTTGGCGTTGATCAACTCGGCGATCTCCAGCGCCTTCCGGCGCGCTGCGCCGTCCGGCACGACATGCCCGATCAAGCCGATGCGCTCGGCTTCCGCCGCGGAGTAAGAGCGGCCGGTGAGGAGCATCTCCAGGGCGTGGGTACGCGGGATCTGCCGGGCGAGCCGGACGGTGGAGCCGCCGATCGGGAACAGCCCCCGCCGCACCTCGTAGAGTCCGAAGACGGCGCTCTCCCCCGCGATTCGGATGTCGGTGCCCTGGAGCATCTCGGTGCCGCCCGCCACGCAGTGCCCCTCGACGGCGGCGATGACCGGCTTGCGGGGGCGGTGGTGGCGCAGCATCGCCTTCCAGTGCAGGTCGGGGTCGGCGGTGAGGCGGTCGCGGTACTGCTGGCCGTCCATCCGGCCGTCGTCGGCCAGCGCCTTGAGGTCCATGCCCGAGCAGAACGTGCCGCCGGAGCCGGTGAGCACGACGGAGCGGATCGCGTCGTCCTCGTCGGCTTCGACCCAGCTGTCCCACAGGCCCACGAACATCGGCAGCGACAGGGCGTTCTTCACCTCCGGCCGGTTCAGGGTCAGTACGAGTGTCGCGCCGACGCGCTCCACGGTGAGGTGCTCGGTCCCGCCCATCGCGTCTCCTCCAGTCGTGGACCTCAGTAGAACAGGTTGCAGTAGGACGCGGGCACAGTTCAACAGTTTTCTGACTAGCAGTCAGATTTCTTGGGCGGTGGGTCTTCACTCCTGTGGCGGTCGGCGCTCTAATGGCCGCCAGGTCAGTGGTCCCCGTGGTGGTGCCGGTCAGGAGGAACCGTGGAGTACAACCTCGCCGACCTCTTCGAATCCATCGTCGACGTGGTGCCGGACCGCGAGGCGCTGGTGTATGTCGACCACCCCGGTACCGGCGCCGAGCGCCGACTGACGTACGCCGAACTGGACGCGGCGGCCAACCGGATCGCCCACCACCTCGCATCGCGCGATATCTCCCCCGGGCGCCATGTCGGTCTGCACCTCTACAACGGGATCGAGTACCTGCAGACCGCGCTCGCCTGCCTGAAGATCCGCGCCGTGCCGGTCAACGTCAACTACCGCTACGTCGCGGAAGAGTTGGCCTACCTCTACCGGGACGCCGACCTCGCGGCCCTGGTGTACGACGCCGAGTTCGGCGACCGGGTCGCGGCGGCCGCCGGCACGGATACGCTGCGGCATCTGATACGGGTCGGCCAGCCGTCCTCGCCGCCCGGACGGGCTGGTTCGGCAGTGCCCGACGCCGTCTCCTACGCGGAGGCGGAGGCGTCCGGCTCGCCCGAGCGGGACTTCGGCCCGCGCTCCGGGGACGACCAGATCATCATCTACACCGGCGGCACCACCGGCATGCCCAAGGGTGTGATGTGGCGGGCGGAGGATCTCTTCTTCTCCGGCCTCGGCGGTGGCGCGCCGACCGGCGAACCGGTACGGCGGCCGCGGGAGTTGGCCGAGCGGGTGGCGGCGGGCGGTGATGGCCTGGCCTTCTTCCCCACCGCACCGCTGATGCACGGCACGTCGACGCTCACCGCGTTCATCGGCTTCTTCTTCGGCCAGAAGGTCGTCATACACCGCAAGTACCTTCCGGAGGAGGTCCTGCGGACCATCGAACGGGAGCGGGTCACCAGCGTCTCGCTGGTCGGCGACGCGATGCTGCGGCCGCTGTCCGACGCGCTGGCCGGGCCGTTGAAGGGCACCGACTGCTCTTCGCTGCTCAGCCTCTCCAGTTCCGGGGCGATCCTGTCGGAGACGGTGCGCGGGCAGTTCCAGGCGCTGGTGCCGAACGTACTGATCCTCAACAACTTCGGTTCCTCCGAGTCCGGCTTCAACGGCACCGCGACCGATGACGCGGGGGCGGGGCGGGGCTTTCGGCTGCGGGTCAACTCGCGTACGGCGGTGGTGGATCCGGCCACCCTCCGCCCTGTCGGCGCCGGGGAGCTCGGCCGCTTGGCGCAACGGGGACATGTGCCGCTCGGCTACTACAACGACCCCGCGAAGACAGCAGAGACCTTCTTCCGTGACGCGGAGGGCGAGCGCTGGGTGCTGCTCGGGGATATGGCCACGGTGGGCGAGGACGGTGTGGTGACGGTTCTTGGGCGCGGGTCGCAGTGCATCAACACCGGGGGCGAGAAGGTTTATCCGGAGGAGGTCGAGGAGGCGCTCAAGGCCCATCCGGGGGTCTATGACGCGCTGGTCGCGGGGGTCTCCGACCCCCGCTGGGGGAGTCGGGTGGCGGCGGTGGTGCAGCTTTGCGAGGGGGCGGCGGAACTGACGTTGAGTCAGGTACAGGAGCACTGCCGTGCGCGGTTGGCCGGGTACAAGATTCCGCGCGCGCTCGTGCTTACCGCGAAGATCCAGCGGTCGCCGAGCGGGAAGGCGGACTATCGCTGGGCTCGGGCCGTCGCGGAGGCGGCTGCCCACTTGGGGTGACGCTCGCGTTTGCCGGGTTCGTCTGGGTGGCGTTGCGCGCTGTCTGTTTGTGGGGCGGGGCCGGGGGCGGAGGGGTGGGGGTCCTGGACCGTATATTTACGGGCCGACTTCCCCGTACGTTTGCGTGCCCG
>JBEYJY010000046.1:0-57641 GCA_040631425.1 Streptomyces sp. NPDC020096 | reverse complement strand
CATCGTCCTCGGAGACAGGACCCCCGCCGAGGCCATGCGACAATGCCTCACAGGCTCATTGACCAGGTAATTCGCAATCACTGCTGGAAACCGCCCGGCGTCGAGGGGTCGGTTCTGCCACTCGGCCATGCCCTCGAGAACCTTGTCGGTGATCGTAGAGATGGTCTGGCGGGAGACCTCGGCGCCATAGACCTCAGCGAGATGGGCCTGCACCTCGCCGGTCGTCAGCCCCTTCGCGGCCAGGCCGCGTGCATTCCCCGAGGTCAGGACCGGTGAACCCATTCTGGAACGCTACGGGCTTCCAGCCGGCGCATCTGTGACTCCAGGTGGAAATTCAGGCGAGAGCGGTATTCGCGCTCGAATGCCTGCAGCGTTTCCACGTAGCCCTCAAGCGCTTCCCGCACGGAATCCAAGGGGGCCATCAAAACCCGGCATCTCGCTCGCGCATCCCGTTCCAGGGCCTCCGATCTGTAACGGGTGGCGTACTCAAGGCTCTCGGCATGGCTGTGCGCCTCGCTGACAATTCTGTACGCCTCCGTGCGTGCCTCCCTGACCACCTGGTCAGCGGCGTGGCCAGCCAACTCCAGTACGAGAATGGTGCCGCCATCGCCCGGTGACCTCTGTGGAGGGAACGGTTGGATTGCGCTCACGGGTATAGGCGGCGGGAAGGCCGGGCGGCCTATCTGCTGCCTTCCAGAGGAGGTTGGGCCGGAGGCGACCACCGGGAGCCCGGCGGAGTGCCGCTGCTGATTCTGTGTGGTGGCGCGGCTGGCTGCGGCCAGCTTGTTTCGCAGTGAAACGTTCTCCTTGATCAGCCGGTCCAATTCCACCTCCGCTTCGTCGAGGAAGGCGTCGACCTCGTCCGCGTCGTAGCCTGCACGGAGGCGGGCCGTCGTGAACTCCTTGTTCCGCACCTCCTCGGGGAACAGTGACATCTCTTCACCTCACGTGATCGTCGAACGGACCCACGCCTCGCGAGGTGCGGCAAAGGCGCCATGGGGGAGAGCGATCAGATGGCTGACGGCGGATGTGGAGTCGGGACAGGCGGAGCATCACGCACGCGGATGTGGTCGCGCATTCACTGAGGCGGCTATGTGAAGCGCGGGTGAAGGCAGTGTATGTACCCGACGGCCTCCTTCCGCAAGCCCTATCGAGCTGCGTGTATGGCGTTGCAGGTGCCAAGAACTACGTCCGCGCTGGTCACGCTGTATGGCGGTGCTCGTGGAGGATGCCGCCGAGGCGGTCATGTCGGTGGACGTCGAGGTGGGTGAGCTGGCTTGGTTCGGTGATCGGTTGGGGCAGCGGGTGCAGGGGAGCGGCGCTTTCGAGGGTGCGGTGGGGACGGTGCTCGTTGTAGTACTGCTCGTACTCGCGTAGTGCGTGGAGTAGGTGTGTCTGATTCCAGATGAGGGTGCGGTCGAGGAGTTCGGACCGGCAGGTGCGCACCCAGCGCTCCATGATGGCGTTCATGCGTGGCATCCGGACGCCGGATCTGAACGACTTCGATGCCTTCGGCCTGCAGGACGGCGTCGAAGGCGGCGGTGAACTTCGTGTCCCGGTCGCAGATGAGATGGGTGAACTCTGCGGCATGAGAGCCAAGTTGCCGTAGGAACTGCCGGGACTGCTGGGTGGCCCAGGCGGCGGTGGGGTGGGCGGTGACGCCGAGGCGCGGGGCCGAGACCGGCAGCACGCAGCACTCGTCGGACGGTAGCGGGGCTGACCCTGTGCCCGAGGTGACGCACTTCGCCATGCACGCGCCGGAAGCCCCATCGAGGACTCTCGACGCCGAGATGGATGATCAGGCCGTGGACCTCCTCCGGTACGGGCGGGCGGCCCGTAGACGGCGGCTGCGTCCACTTCTGCTTCACCAGGCGCTGGTGCCAGGCCAGCAGGGTGCGCGGCGAGACGATCCGGTGCCCGCGAAGCGCACGGCCAGTCGGGCGTGGGCGGCGAGCAGGGCACGGTCCGGCCAGCCAGGCTTGGGCACTGTGAGCTGCCGACGCGGAACCGCGAGCTCGTGCCGCAAGATGAGTATCTCCGCATTCTTGGCTGTGGAGGAACGAGTCAGCAGGACCAGCCACGCGAAGACGCGTGTGACGAGAGGGTAGAGCATTCGGACGAGCACAGGGAGCGATCCTGCCGCACCTCGACTGCCGTCATGTCGCCGCAGGTCATGCCGAGTGAAGCCATTCTGGAGCGCTACGGGGCGACTGTGGCAAGGAGCAGGTCACCAGCTGACGGGGAGGGTGAGAGGTGACTTGCTCGGGGACTCGTCTTCCCAGATGGGGTGGTGGCCTTCGGCGAGGCGCAGGTCCGGGAGCCGGTCGAACAGTGCTTCCAGGCACACGGTCATCTCGGCCCGAGCCAGGTGGGACCCGATGCAGTTGTGCGCTCCACGGCCGAAGGTGAGGTGGGGGTTGTCCACGCGGCACAGGTCGAGACGGTCGCCGTCGGCAAACATACGCTCGTCGCGGTTGGCCGCGGCGAGTACGGGCAACACGGCGTCGCCGGCGCGGATCGTCCGGCCGTGCAACTCGATGTCCTCGACGGCCTGGAGGACCACCACACCGTTCATCACCGGTACATAGCGCAGGAGTTCCTCCACCGCGCCGGGCATGAGGTTGCGGTTGTCGCGCAGGCGGGCGTACTCGCCGGGCAGAGTCAGCAGGGTCACCACGGCGTCGGCCAGGAACATGGTGCTGGTCCGATAGCCGGCGACCAGCATGGAGAGCCCGAAGCTCACCGCGCTCTCGTGGTCCAGAGTGCCGCGCTCGCACTCGCGGACCAGTTTGGTGAGCATGTCGTCACCAGGCTCGCGCCGCTTGCGGTCAAGCAGCAAGGTGATGTATTCGCGCAGTTGGGAGGTGGCCTCGCGGCCCTCCTTCAGCGTGAGTAGGGCCCCGAGCGCAGCGTCCGCCTTGGGCAGGAAGTACTCGTTGTCCTCGTAGGGGATGCCCACCAGATCGCACATCACCACGATGGGGAAGGGCTCGAGGAACCGGACGACCAGGTCGCCGGGCTGGTTGCCGCTGACGAGCGGATCGAGCAGCCGGTCGGCTGACTGCCGGATGCGAGGCAGCCGACTCCGGATGGACCGGACGCTGAACGGCTCGCTCAGGGCCCTGCGCAGGGCGGCGTGCCGGGGGCCTTCGAGTTCCATCATCGTGATCAGGCCGGGCTCGTCACCGGGGGCCCGGCCGGGGCAGGGCGGCCACTCGGTGATGCTCGGCCTGATCAGCCGGGAGTCGGCGACCAGTTCCTTGACATCGTCATACCGAGTGGCGTACCAGGCGGTGGCGCCGATCGGCAGTCGGACCTTGGCCAGCGGGCGCTCCTGGCGAAGCCGGCCGTACTCCTCGGGCGGCCCCATGGTGCCCGGCGGCGGGAGAGGCATGGCGATGACGGGCACGTCGACGACGGGTTCCGGCTTTGTGTTCACGGGTGGGCCTCCCCTGGTCGTGTGCAACGGTCGTGCGCAACGGCTTGGCCTTCTGGGCTTGGTCGGTTGCGTGGGGCTGGCAGGCCGGTTCACCAGCTGACCGGGAGGGTCAGCGGTGACTTGGTGACGGATTGGTCGTCCCAGAGGGGCTCCTGCCCGTCGGCCCGGCGCAGCCGGGCGAAGCGGTCGAACAACGCCTCCAGTCCCACGGTCAGTTCGGCGCGTGCCAGGTGGGAGCCGATGCAGTTGTGGGTTCCCCGGCCGAAGGTGAGGTGGGGATTGTCCGCGCGGCACAGGTCGAGCTGGGCGGCGTCGGCGAACACACTTCCGTCGCGGTTGGCGGAGGCCAGCACCGGGATGACGGCGTCGCCCTTGCGGACCGTCTTCCCGCGCACGTCGATGTCCTCAGTGGCCAACAACAGCACGGTGCCGTTCATCACCGGCATGTAGCGCAGGAGTTCCTCCACCGCACCGTGCATGAGGTCGCGGTGGTCGCGCAGGCGAGCCCACTGGTCCGACTGCGCCAGCAGGGTGTGCACCGAGTCGGCCAGGAAGAAGCTGCTGATGCCGAAGCCGACCGTGAGCATGGACAGCCCGAAGGCCATCACATCGTCATCGGTGAGTGCCCCGTCCTCGCACTGGTGGACCAGCAGGGTCAGGACGTCGTCGCCGGGCCGGCTTCGCTTCTGCGCGATCAGCCCGGCCACGTACTCGCGCAGCAGGTCGGTGACCCTGCGTCCTTCCTCCGAGGTCACCATGGCGCCCAGGGCCGCATCCAGGACCGGAAGGAACCAGTCCCGGTCCTCGAACGGTATACCCACCAGCTCGCACAGCACGAGCAGTGGGAAGGGCTCGGTGAATCCGGCCACCAGATCGCCGGGCCGGCCGGCTTCCTGGAACGCGTCCAGCAGGTGCTCGGCCAGCTCTCGGATGCGTGGCAGCTGGTCCCGGACGGCTCGGGAGCTGAACGACGAAGCCACGGCCCTGCGCAGCGCCAAGTGCCGGGGACATTCCAGTTCCGCCATGGTGACCAGGCGCGGCCCGTCGTCGGGGGCCGGGGCGGGGCGGGGCGGCCAGTCGTTGATGGCCGGCCTGATCAGGCGGGAGTCCGCGATCAGTTCCCGGACGTCCGCGTACCGGGTGACGTACCAGGCGGTTGCGTCCATCGGCACCCTGACCCTGGCCATGGGGCAGCTCGAGCGCAGCCGCGCGCACTCCTCGGGCGGCCCCATGGTTCCCGGCGGCGGGAGCGGGAAGTCCAGGACATCCGCTTCAGGGTCGGGGCCCCATGTACTGGGTGGCTGTGGGGTCATGCTCGCTCCCTTTCCGGGGCGCGCGGCTGAGGGCGCTCGATGTAGCCGGTGGCGTAGAAGTACTCCAGGTAGCGGTCAAGCAGTGCCGCGTCGACAGGCGGGCAGTGCAGGCCCGCGGTGGCCAGGTGGCGCTCGACGTTGGCCCGGCCCACGGTCGGGAAGGTGCCCTCGAAGTACATCTCCTTGACGGAGATGTCCGCCTGCTTGCAGCGGTCCACGCACAGCGAGACGAACGGGGCTGTGGGGCTCGTGGGGTTCTGCGCGACATGGCGGACGAGTTCGTCCACCCATTCCTCGTAGGGGAGCCGGCGGATCCTGTGGCCGGCAGCGTCCATCCGGTCGAGCATGTCGCGCAGACTCCCCGGGCGGGGGTTGGTCAGGTGGTAGGTCCGGTGGGTCGTGCGATGCGTCGTTGCGATGTGCACCACCGCGTCGGCGAGGTAGTCCACCGGGACGAAGTCCAGCGGCAGCGGGATGTTGGGGGCCAGCCCTGTCTCGCTGATCGTCTTGAACAGCGAGCAGATCGCGGTGTCGGTGTTGCATGCGCCGGTGCACCGGTCGCCGGTGATCTCGTACGGCCGGTAGACCGCCACCGGCAGCCCCTGGTCCGCGGCGCCGCGCAGCACCTCTTCGGCGACCCACTTGCTCTCGGCGTAGCCCATGGTGAGCCGGTCGGCGTGATCGAGCGGCAGATCCTCATCGACATGCCGTACACCGGCGGTGCCGAAGCCGGCCATCACCGCGATGGTGGACAGGAAGTGCATGGGCAAACGGCGCCCTGCCGCCAGGCGTATGAGCTGCCTGGTGCCCTCCACGTTGGCGCGGCGCAGCGCCTCGTAGGGGTAGAGGAAGTTGACCTGTGCGGCCGCGTGGACCACCAGGTCGAGGGTGGCGGCGAGCTCGTCGGCGCGGTCCGGTTCCATGCCGAGTTCGGGCTCGGCGAGGTCGGCGGGGAAGCATACGATGCGGTCAGCGGTCTCCGCGGTGGCGAGGCCGAAGCGGGCCAGGTTCCGCATCACCTTCTGCCGGGCGTGTGCACGGTCGCGGCTTCGTACCGGGCAGTGCACCCGGGCACCAGTGCGGCGCAGCAGCCGGTCCAGCAGGAAGGCGCCGGCGAAGCCGGACGTGCCGGTCAGCAGCACCTCCCTGGGGTACTGCCAGTCCGGCTCCGGCCCACGTCGCGGCTGCAGCGTGAAGCCCAGCTGCGCTTCGGCGCGGAAGTCCACGGCGCTGGTGGCGGCGAACCCCTCGCCCTGCCGGTCCTTGACGACGGCGAGGGCGGCGACGGCAGCGCTGAAGTCCTCCAGGGTCGGGGAGCGCAGCAGACTGTGGATCAGCGTGCGGCCGTGCCGTGCGTCGAGCTCAAAGGCGGACAGCGTGCGGGTGACGACCTCGGCTGCCAGCAGGGAGTCGCCGCCGATGTCGAAGAAGCTGTCACGGGATGCCGGGTGCGTACCCAGCACCACTTGCCACACCTGCGCCACTGTGTCCGTCGGTCCCGGCCCGGAGCGCTCCTCCAGCACCGGGGTGGTGACAGCTTCGGTGGCCGCCAGTCTGCGCAGCTGGCGGCGGTCCACCTTGCCCGCCGCGGTCACCGGGAACTGTGCGACCTCCACCAATCGCGCGGGCACCGCGGGTGCGGGCAGCCACTCCGCGAGGCGGCTGCGGATGCGGTCCACGGGCAGCCCCTGACTGGGGCGTGCCGGTGTCACGTATCCGATCAGGGTGCCGCCCTCCAGTTGGACGACGGCCTCGCCCACCGCGTCGTCCGCCCGCAGCCGCGCCTCTATCTCGTCCGGCTCGACGCGATGCCCGCGCAGTTTGATCTGCCGGTCCGCCCGGGCCCGGTACTCCAGGAGGCCGTCCGCGCACCGGACCACCCGGTCACCGGTGCGGTAGAGCCGCGTTCCGGGATCGAAGCGGTTGTCGATGAAGCGCTGGGCGGTCAGCTCGGGGTCACCGAGGTACCCCAGCGCGAGCCCGTCGCCGCCGACCAGGAGTTCACCTTCCTCGCCGACGTCCGCAAGCGCGCCGTCCGGGCGTACCACGTAGCAGGTGGAGTTCTCCAGGGGACGGCCGATCGGCACGGCCGTCACCTCGGGACGAAGATCGTGCACCAGGTGTGCGGTGGAGACCACGCTGTTCTCGGTCGGACCGTAGAAGTTGACGACCGTGGTGTCCGGGCAGGCCGCCAGTATCGCGCGGGCCAGCTGGGGGTCCATCGCCTCACCACCGGCTGAGGCGAACCGCAGGGACCGCAGTGCCCACGGCCTGGTGCGCGCGATGTGGTGAAACACCCCAGTGGTCAGATAGGCGACGCTGACCCGCTCGGAGAGCAACCGCGATTCCAGGGCGGCCGGTGACAGCAGCTCCTCCTGATCGGCGATCACGACGCAGGCGCCGGCGAGCAGCGGGGACCAGATCTCGATCGTGGAGGCGTCCGAGGAGAGGCCGTAGGCGTGCAGCACGCGTTCGCCGGGGCGTGGACGCTGCCAGACCAGGTCGGAGGAGGCCAACCGGACCACGCCGCGGTGCGGGATCGCCACGGGTTTGGGGCGGCCGGTCGAGCCCGAAGTGAACATCACATAAGCGCAGTCCGTGGGGTGTACGCCGGCCTGCGGGACCGCGGCCGGGGCAGTGGCCGCCAGGCCGCTCAGGTCGATGCGCGTGCGCACGCGCCGGATGCGGCAGATGCTGCCCGGCAGCGTCACCACGGTCTGGACCCCTGCGTCCTCGGCCATTGCCTGCAGTCGCCCGGGCGGCGAGGAGTCGTCGAGCGGGACGTACGCGGCACCGGTCTTGAGGACGCCCAGGAAGGCGACCAGTGCTTCCAGGGACCGGCCCCCGCAGACGCCGACCTCGTCACCGTGCCGCACCCCGGACTCGTGCATCCGGGCGGCCAGCGCGTCGGAGCGGACCTTGAGTTCGCCGTAGCTGATGCTGCGGCCGTCCTGTACGGAGGCAGTGGCCCGCGAGCGGAGCTCCGCCTGGGCGTCGAACAGTTCGTGCAGACAGCGATCGCGCGGATACCTCCCGGCGTTCCAGGCCACCGCGACCGGATACGTCATCGTGTCGGTGAACATCGAAGAAGGCCTGTCTCTCCTGCGCGCACCGCCTGGGCCCAGAGGACTACGGGTCGAATTCCGCAGCGAAGGCGGAGAAGTCGGCCGTCCGCCACCTCTGGGGCCGCATGCGGATGAGGATGTCGTCGGTCAGCTGCTGGCGGTTGGCGGCCAGGTACGCCGCCGCGGCGTCCGTGTCCAGGTACCGGAGGGCCAGCGCCTCGTGCTCGGCCGGGGGCAGTGGGTCCTCCACGGCCATCACCTGCCCCTCCACGCTGACGTAGCGGTAAGGGGCAGACTCGTCCTGCACGCAGAGGCTGAACCGCCCCGCGTCGCGGATGAGCCGGGCCTTCAGCGTCTTCCGCCCCGTCTGGATCGTCACCAGCCCACCGGGCCGGTAGGAATACCACAGCGGGACCAGCAACGGACCACCGCCGCTGCGCGGATCATCCACCCCCAGGATTCCGACGTGCAGGCCGGCAAGGAACTCTTCCCGATCTTCAACCGACATCCTGAGATCCACTGGTTCCACCTCGATTCGGCGGAGAACCGCGACCGGTGTTGGTCCTGGTGCGGGATGTGGGCCGATTGGGTGATGTCCGGCCGACGATGGGCGGCCATCGAAGGCCAGCCAGGGGCCTTGTGGTCCTCAGACGGTGCAGACGGTCTTGTGGATTACGCCGACCGGCCCGGGGTCGGCCGCCGGGACGGGCCCTCTTCCATGCTTTCACCAGAACCGGCCGGTTCGCATTCCGGGCGACTGTGAACAAGGGGGGTACTCGCACCGGGACCAGGCCGTGGCGGCCGAGCCCCTCATGCGATCCCTGGTGGACCATGGACCGAAAAGGCCCACCGGCGCCGACCGGGCGGTGCATATGCGCACCATCCTGGTAGGGGTGGACCGCAGCGACCTGCCGGCCGAGACCGCGGCGACGGCCGGGGTGAACCCGCGGAGGCGCGGGCCAGGGGGCCGTTCCCCGACGGGATGCAGAACTGAGAGGCCCGTTGTCAACGGTGGGCCGCCGCTCTTGATCGGTAGCGGGCCGGGAGGAGGGAGAGGCGCATGGGGGCAGCCATCCGAGCCGAGGGCCTGGTGAAGACCTTCGGCGACATACGGGCCCTGGACGGCGTCGATCTGGACGTGCCGGAGGGGGCGGTGCTGGGCCTGCTCGGCCCCAACGGCGCCGGCAAGACCACCGCGGTGCGGGTGCTCACCACACTGCTGCGGCCCGACGCGGGCAGTGCCCAGGTCGCGGGGGTGGATGTGCTCAGGAACCCCAATCGGGTCCGCAGCCTGATTGGCCTGTGCGGCCAGTACGCGGCGGTCGACGAGTACCTCACGGGCCGGGAGAACCTCCAGATGGTCGGCGAGCTTTACCAGCTGCGGGCCAGGGACGCCAAGACGCGCGCCCGGGAGTTGCTGGAGTGGTTCGACCTTGCCGAAGCGGCCGACCGTCCGGCCAAGACCTACTCCGGCGGTATGCGCCGCCGGCTCGACCTGGCGGCGGCACTGGTGGCGCGGCCCCCGGTCATGTTCCTCGACGAGCCCACCGCCGGCCTGGACCCGCGCAATCGGCTAGCGCTGTGGGAGCTCGTCGAGAATCTGGCGGCGGAGGGCACCACTCTGCTGCTCACGACCCAGTACCTCGAGGAGGCCGACCGGTTGGCGCACGACATCGCCGTGGTCGACCATGGCCGGGTGATCGCACGCGGCTCCGCCGACGTTCTCAAGGCCAGGATCGGCGGCGAGCGGGTGGAAGTGGTGGTCCACGACCGCCAGCTGATCGGCGCGGCCGTGGCGGCGCTCACGCCGTATGGCGAAGGCCGGGCCAGCGTGGAGCGGCACACCCGGCGGATCACCGTGCCGGTGAGCGGGGGCGCCCGGGTGCTCGCCGACGCCATCCGCGAGCTGGACAGGCGGGACATCCTCATCGACGACATCGGCCTGCGCAGGCCCACCCTCGACGATGTCTTCCTCTCCCTCACCGGCCACGCGGTCGAGGAGACCGACCCTGGGAAGGACGCATGACCATGGCTATCGTCACTACCGGAGTGGCGGGACACGCGACTCCGCAGCCGCGCGGCGCAGTCGTCCAGATGGCGCGCGATTCCTGGGTGATCGCCCGGCGGAACCTGCGCCGCATGACACGGATACCCGAGATCGTGGTCTTCGGACTGGTACAGCCGGTGATGTTCGTGCTGCTCTTCTCGTACGTGATGGGTGGCGCGATCACGGTGCCGGGCGGCGGCTACCGGGAGTTCCTGATGGCGGGGATCTTCGCCCAGACGGTTGCCTTCGCGGTGGAAGGGGCCTCGGCCGGCATCGCGGACGACATGACCAAGGGCCTGGTGGACCGCTTCCGCTCGCTGCCCATGGCGCGCTCGGCGGTGCTCGCCGGGCGGACTCTGGCCGACATGGTGCAGAGCGCCTTCGTCCTGATGGTGCTGGCGTTGGTGGCGCTCCTGGTGGGCTGGCGGGTGCACCAGGGGGTACTCAAGGCGCTGGGTGCCTTCCTGCTGCTGCTCCTGCTGGGCTACGCCTTCTCCTGGATCGGGGCGCTGATCGGCCTGTCGCTGCGCAGCCCGGAGGCAGCCACCTCGGCGGGCCTGATCTGGCTCTTCCCACTCACCTTCCTCTCCAACGCCTTCGTCCCGGTGAACACCATGCCGGGCTGGCTGCAGGCGATCGCGTACTGGAACCCGTTCAGCGCCACCGTCCAGGCCTGCCGGAGACTGTTCGGTAACCCCGGGGCCGACGGCGTGCACGCCTGGCCGATGCAGCATCCGGTCGCGGCATCCACGCTCTGGTCACTGCTGATCCTGGCGCTGTTCTCCTGGCTGTCGGTGCGCAGGTACCGCAACGCGGCCGGCTGACCGGCCGAGGAGAGGCCGAACGGCAGCGGCTCCGGGCCTGATCGAAAGCGGCCCACAGGAGCCTCACCTGGCTGGATCACCACCTGGACCAGGTGAACCGGCGTCGGCACGGCCCCGATGCACCAGGGCGGCGGTGGGGGACGCGTACCCGCAGGGAGTGCGGCTCGATCCGTGCTACAGCGCAGCAGCCCCAAACCAGCCTTCACCCGCGGGGACCGTGCGGTGCTCGCAGCCCTGCTCCGGTTGCTGAGCAAGCGTCACCGATCATCGCTGAAGCTGCTGGTCACCCCGCGTACCGTGCTGCGCTGGCAGGCGAGGCTGGTTGCGCGCCCACCGGCGCCGGGGGATGAGCGAGGGCAGCGCCGCAAACCACAGGCGATCCGTCGGCTCGTACCGCACTGGCCTCGTCAGCTGCCTCCGCAGCACCGCGTTCTCGTGCCGCAGAACAAGCAGTTCCGCGTCGTTGGCCGCGTCCCGCCGGAGCAGCAACGCCGGGCCCGCGAGCAGCTTCCGAGCCACCTGGTACACCAATGAGGCGATCACTCGGGCAGGCATCCAGCAGACCGTGATGGCGCGCCAGACCGCCTCCGAGTAGCAGCGATGAGTTTCCGAACGGCACAGGTTCGTTAACGGCACCCGGACCTTAAGTGCTGTCGTCGCCGGCGTGCTCGGTGTCGTGCATGCGTTTGGCGAGCTCCGCCCAGCGCTCGTGCGGCGCGGCGGCGAGCTCCATGAGAATGGCCGCGCTCTCGACGACGTTCGAGCCAGCCTTGCTGAAGAGGGTGAAGAACCTCTCGTACCGCGGCTGCATCCGCAGGCCCGTGGGAGGTCCTCCTGGACCGCCGGCATCGCCGTACGCGGCGCGTCACCGCTTCGGGAGGAGCTTGTCCGTCCACAGCGGATGACAAAAGGCGAAGGCAAGGAGGTTACCCACTCCTTGCCATTCTCAACATATAGCGCACCGGGGGGCTTGCGGCAAGGCCCGGTGCGTGCCGCAGAATAGCCGGCCAAGGCCAGAACCTACGGAAATGACAGATTCGCGAAATACGTTTGCTGTTGTCGGCATATGGGTTGCGCGGGAACGTCGAACCGCCGGTGGGACTCGGGGTGCGGTTGCGGGCACTCGGCGCGCAACTGCGGGTGTGGGTGCCGCCGGACCTGCGCGGAGCAGCTGGCCGAAACGCAACCTTGTCGAATGGGGGTTTCATGATTGACGTGATCGTGGTCGGCGGCGGACCGACCGGCTTGATGCTGGCCTGCGAGTTGCGGCTGCACGGCGTGCACGTGCACGTGCTGGAGAAGGATGCGGAGCCGACCAAGCAGGTCCGGTCGCTCGGCCTGCACGTGCGCAGCATCGAGGTGATGGCCCAGCGCGGTCTGCTGGAGCGGTTCCTCACGCACGGCCGGCAGTACAAGCTCGGTGGCTACTTCGCCGCCATCGACAAGCCGTGGCCGGAGCGGCTGGACACCGCGCATTCCTACATCCTCGGCATCCCGCAGCCCACCACCGAGCGCCTGTTGGCCGAGCGCGCCGTCGAGCTTGGTGTCGAGGTCCGGCGCGGCTGCGAGCTGGTCGGGCTGAGCCATGACGAGGACGGGGTGACCGCCGAGTTGGCCGACGGCACGCAGCTGCGCTCGCGCTACCTCGTCGGCTGTGACGGCGGCCGCAGCACGGTGCGCAAGCTGCTCGGCGTCGGCTTCCCCGGCGAGCCCGCCAGGGTCGAGACGCTGCTGGGCGAGATGGAGGTGGCCGTGCCGCCGGGGGAGCTGGCTGCCGTGGTGGCCGAGGTCCGCAAGACCCAGAAGGGGTTTGGTGTTGGGCCCTCCGGAGAGGGGCTGTACCGCGTCGTCGTGCCCGCCGAGGGGGTGGCCGAGGACCGCTCGGTACCGCCGACCCTTGAGGAGGTCAAGCAGCGGCTGCGGGTGTTCGCGGGCACCGACTTCGGCGTGCACTCACCGCGCTGGCTGTCCCGCTTCGGCGACGCGACACGGCTGGCCGAGCGCTACCGGGTCGGCCGGGTGCTGCTGGCCGGCGATGCGGCGCACGTCCACCCACCGCTGGGCGGGCAGGGCCTCAACCTCGGTGTCCAGGACGCGTTCAACCTGGGTTGGAAACTGGCCGCCGAGGTCGCGGGCTGGGCACCGGAGGGGCTGCTGGACAGTTATCACATCGAACGGCACCCGGTGGCCGCCGACGTGCTGCACAACGTCCGCGCGCAGTCCGAGCTGATGTCCACCGACCCGGGTGCCCAGGCAGTGCGCCGGTTGTTGTCGGAACTGATGGACTTCGAGGAGGTGAATCGGTATCTGATCGAGAAGATCGTGGCGATCGGGGTTCGCTACGACTTCGGCGAGGGGCATGACCTGCTCGGCCGGCGGCTGCGGGACATAGCGCTGAAGCGGGGGCGCCTGTACGAGTTGATGCACGGCGGCCGCGGACTGCTGCTCGACCAGACCGGCCGGCTCTCGGTTGCGGGCTGGGCAGATCGGGTCGACCACGTCGTCGACATCAGCGAGGAACTCGACGTGCCCGCCGTGCTGCTGCGGCCGGACGGCCACGTGGCGTGGGTCGGTGAAGATCAGCAGGATCTGCTCAGCCAGCTGCCCAAGTGGTTCGGCGCCGCCACCAGTTGAGCGCGCAGTTGCGGTTCGAAAGGATGTGACCCCTTCTTGGGCCGGGTTCGGCGCGGTCCGGTGCTGTACCTCCCGCTGAGCGCCGCGCCACCAGCCAACCGTCGCTCAGCGGGGCCAGCTCAGTGCTAAAGGGTCAACTGAAGCGCTGAGTCACATCTTGTGATCTGGCGGCGCCCTTCCGGGTTCGTTGACGGCCGGAATCTGAGCGCTTCAGTTGGCGAGCCCCGCCAGGCGTCCACCGCCCAGACGTCCGCAGAAGGTCACAAGCTGAGGCGCCTGATGGTTGGCGCGTTGAACAGGGCGTAAGCGGTGGGGTTGTTGACCGGCATCCAGCCGTCGGCGAGGTCGCCGAAGGTCTCGGCGATGAAGTCGACGTGCCGGGCCCAGGCGGTGCCGGCCGTGGGCGAGAGGAATCCGTCCTGGGCTGCGAACCACGCTGGCAGGGCGGTGTGCAGGAGGCAGACCCACATGGTCAGGCCCGCGTCGCGGCCGGCGAGGAGGATCTGCCGGTAGTGCTCGATCGCCTGGCGGTCGTGCTGTCCCGGCTGCGGTTCGATCCGTGCCCAGTCCAGGGACAGCCGGTAGTCGCTGAAGCCCCAGTCGGCCAGCAGCGCGAAGTCTGAGGCATAGAGCTTGTCGAAGTCGTTGCCGTCGCCGCTGCGGGGCGCTTTTCCGGCCTGCTCCCAATCCCACCAGTTATCTGCTGGTGTCGCTCCCTGGCTTTGGGTGGCGGAGCTGGCGGTTCCCCAGGAGAAGCCGGCGGGAAAGCCGTTGGGTCCGGGGACGGACGTGGTCATGGCAGTGCTCTCCTGATCGGTGCTGGCTGGTTGGGAGCCGGGAGACGGCGCGACGCGTCACGCGAGTACAGGCGTCAGGGCCGCGCTCCCGAGAACGAACAACCGGCCGGGGAGGCATGTACTGCGCAGGGACGAGTCTTGTATCACTGTGTCTCCTTCCGACGCACTCCGTGGCTGCGCGCCCACCGGCCGACTTCGCGATAGCGAGCTGAATGCGGCGCACCTCACCAGGAGGCAGGGCTCCCGACGTTGAGGAGTCTGCCATCCCGGCAGCCCGGTTCCGATCTTGGGCCTATCGAGTCGGCCCATGCCGCCAGCCCTTCCTCGGCTTCGCCGAGTAGCTGCTGAGCTTGGGCAACTGGCGGTCCACCTCCGCCAACCCGGCCTACTGGGATTGTGGGTGCCGGAAAGCACAAGTTGCATGGCTGTCGGGCCGGCCGGTCGTTCACGGTGGTCCGACAGATGACCAAGTCGATCCTCAAAGAGGAGCTGAAGAAGGACGACTGGAACCGCTCCTGATCAAAGAGGGTGTTCGGCTACCTGGTTCGTAGTCCGCACTCGCCAACTGGGTTGCTCGGTGCGGGAGTTGCCTGCGGTAGCGGTGTGAAGCCGCATTTCGTCGGTTTCTCAGCGGGTGGGTCAGTAGTGTCTGGCGCATGGTGAAATTACGTTGGGCGGCGCGTGGTGTCGTGCCGCTGCTGGCGGTGGCCGCGGGTGTGGGTTCGTTGTCTGGGTACGCTGCGGCGATGCCGTCCGTCGGGCCGTCCACGCCGTCGTTCGTGGCGGCCGCGCCGAAGTGGACTAAGTGTGCCGATGCGGCGCCGGGGGCGAGCCCTGCGCAGTGCGCGGACATTCGGGTGCCGCTGTCGTGGGCCCGTCCGCATGGGCCGACCATTTCCTTGCGCCTGTCGCGGCTGGCGGCTCTGGATTCAAAGCATCGGCTGGGGGTGTTGCTGTTCAACCCGGGCGGTCCTGGCGGGGCGGGTGCCGAGGTGATCTCCGAGAAGGGGCGGATGCTGATGCCCGCCGAGTTGCAGCGGCGCTTCGACGTCATCGGCTTCGACCCGCGCGGGGTGGGGGACAGTACCGCAGTGGCGTGCACCGGTGCCGCGCTGTCGCCGAAGGTCGCGGTCTTCCCTGACTCGAAGGCGCAGTTCGCGGCTGTCCAGCGGCAGAGCGCGGCCTACGGCGCCTCCTGCATCAAGCATTCGACGCCCGGCTTGGCCGCCAACGTCGACACCGCCAGCGCGGCCCGTGACATGGATGTGATTCGTGCCGCGCTCGGGCAGCGGAAGATCAGCTACCTGGGTGTGTCGTACGGTACGTTCCTCGGCCAGACTTATGCCCGCCTGTTCCCGCACCGGGTCCAGACAATGGTGCTCGACGGTGCGATGGACCACGCCGTTACCCCGGCTACCTTCCTGGACGAGGAGGCGTCCTCGCTGTCGGAGGTGTTCGGCCGGTTCGCCCGGTGGTGCACGGCGTCGACGTCGTGTGCGCTGCACGGCCAGGACGTGACCGCGATCTGGGACGGGCTGCTGGCCCGCGCGGCCCGCACACCGATCCCTGCACCGCACGCCAGGGGCGGTGCGACGACGGTGAACGCCGACGCGATCCGGATGGTACTGCCGAACCTGCTGCTGTTCGGGCCGACCAGTTCGCTGCTCCCCTCCAGCTGGCCGGCGCTCAGCACGGCGATCGCCCAGGCACGGGCCGGCGATGCCTCGTTGACGGCCGACAACTCCGACGTCGGGCAGCCTCAGGATGCCTATGCAGCGGTGGGCTGCATGGACTTCCCGCCGCAGTTGCGTGGTTACGCCGAGGCCGCCGCGCGGTTGAAGCAGGCCCGCGCCCTGTCCCCGCACACCAGCGCCGCCTCTGAGGCCTGGCTGATGACGGACCTGTGCGCGGGCTGGCCGCTGCCGTCCACCGATCCATGGGGGCCGCAGAAGATCACCGGTACCCCTCCGATCCTGGTGGCCAGCACGCGGTACGACCCGTCGACACCGCTGGTATGGGCGCAGGGCCTGCACCGCGAGATCACTGGCAGCGCCCTACTCGTCGCCGACGTCACAGGACACACGGCCTACTTCAACTCCGGCTGTGCCCGCACCGCGGAGACGACCTACCTCATCACCGGCAAGCTGCCCGTATCCGACCGCTGCGGCGCCTGACCGACACCCACATGCGTACACCATGGTGTGCCGCTCGAAAAGTCGTCGCCGCACGTCATGCGGCGTATCCGTACTCGTTGATGAAGCCTGTGGGGTTCCAAAAGTCCACACATGCGCTGACCTGGGATGTTCTGGATCAGGTTGTTCGCTGTCAGCCGGTCGCGTGGTACTCGTGGATCAGTCCGTCGAGGACGTCGCGGGGCTCGATCCGCTGCGCGGGGAAGGGGGCGATGGTCGAGTCGTCAGCGGGAGCACACAGGTGCAGGGCGCGGTGGGGTCGACCGCTGTGTAGTGCTCGGCATACGCGTGGAGGACTCGGCGCACGTGCTGCTCGTTGTAGACGAGAAGCTGGTCGGTGCATTCGGCACGCACGGTGCGAACGAACCTCTCGGCATGGGCGTTCATCCGGGGTGCCTGCTGAGCGCTCTTGAGGATCTCGATGTCCTCGGCTGCGAAGACCGCGTCGAGCGCGTGGGTGTACTTGCTGTCGCGATCGCGCAGGAAATAGCGGAAGCGCGAGACGCGATCGCCGAGATCGGCGAGGAGGTTCCGGGCGAGCCGCGTGGTCCAGGCCGTGGAAGGAGGGGCGGTGACGCCCAGGATGTGTACGCGCCGGGTGCCGACCTCCATCATGAAGAACACGTACAGCCGTTTCAACGTGACCGTGTCGACGTGGAGGAAGTCCGCCGCCAGCAGGCCGGAGGCCTGGGCGCACAGGAACTGACGCCACGTCGGAGCGTTTGCCCGTTGCGGCGCCGGGTCCAGTCCCACGCCGCGCAGGATCCGGCGGACGGTCGAGGCGCCGACCCGGCGTCCGGGCGCCCGGCCGCCCACCGGGTTTCATCGGCCCACCACTTGGCCCGGCCACCGATCACTTGCGGTAGAACCTGAAGAGGTCGCACCTGGGGGAGCAACGTGGCGACCCCGCCGCCGACGATGGCGAGCCGACCGGGCACAGCGCTGGAGTCGGTGCCGTGCCGGGTGCAGCGGCCGGGCATGCGTGATGTCTTGGTGGGACCGGTGCTCGTTGTGGAATTGCTCGAACTCACGTAGCGAGTAGGGGAGATGGTGCTGGTTCCGGAGCAGCGTGCGGTCCAGCAGTTCGCGTCGGCAGGTCTGTACCCACTTCTCCACTTCGCCGCCTGCGCCACCCAGGACGCGGTGGGATGCATGGTCGCGTCCAGGATCCGGATCCGCCGGTTGACGTGTTCGATCACTGCGAACGCGTACAACCGTGCCCCGGACAAGGTGATCGTCTCGAAGAAGTCGCACGCAAGAAGTGCGTCTACTTGGGAATGTAGGAAGTTCGCCCAGGTGCTGGAGGCACGCTTGGGTGCTGACGGGATCTCAGCCTCTTTCAGGATTTCCCGGACTGTGGACGCGGCTGCCTCATGCCGGCGACGAGGAGTTCGCCGTGCGGGCGCCGGTAGCCCCGGCTCGGGTTCTCTCTGGCCAGGCTGGGTTATCGATCGACACCCGCACCACACCCGCCACGTTCTTGGCGGGTACCAGCGGCACGACAATGCCTACCGTCCTCACTGTACCCGCATCAAGGGATTGCAAAGATCGATGGAACGGAACGTTCCACCGATCAGGTGTGCGACCATGGTTCGGTCGCCCGGGATCAAGACTGACCATCTAGAGAACTGTGTTCCGATCCCGGGTCATGGAGCGTGACGACGAACGGCCTCACGGGGGAGATGAGTTTCGCTTGTTAACGTTGCTTTTGCTCAAACAATCGGCTACAGCAATCACGCACGTGGGGCAGCGGTCATGAATGCTCACCTGGCCGTAGGACTGGCAGTCACCGCCATCTATGCAGCCGTCATCGTGCTCGTTCTCGTGCTATCAGGAAAGAGCCGTAACGGAACCCTGCACCGGAATTCACTGGCGGGTATCCGCACAGAGGCCACGCAGAGTAGCGACACCGCTTGGCGGGACGGCCAGCGGGAAGGGCGGCGGCGCTACCTGCTGTTGATCCCGGTACTCGCAATCGCCGCCGTTGGCTCGCTGATCAACTCCTTTGTAGGTGGGCCCTTCTGGGTCTTCTTGGCGATTGCGGTGGCTTGCGGTAGCGCTGATGTGGCAATCGCCGCCACCTCCACGGCGGCAGCGAACCGTGCCGCGCGCAGCGCGCAGCACCCGAACGCTTGATCTCCTCCGCCGCGCCTCTTTAGGCGTCGCGCATTTGCTCTGGTGGCGGAGGCAGCTACCTCCGCCACCAGCCACACACGCCGTCGGCCTGACCGTCGACGCCGGAGGTTCCCGCTCCTGCGCGGTACCCCCTGCCCGATGACAGGGCCTACGGACCACCACCGGCCAACAGCCGGACATCTCTGACTTCGCATGCCCGCAAGCGAGACGTCGGCTGCTCCTTGATCGGTGGCGACCGCACAACACGACTCACAAAAGGTACCCCATATGAAGCTGAAAAAGACCGCTGCATTGGCGTGCTCGGCTGCCGTTCTGGCGACTGGCGTCGCCTACGCCTCGACAGCCGTTGCGGCTCCCCAAGGCACTGCCACTGTGGCAGCCAAGCACCACGTCAAGTACTCCGACGCCGACATCGTCGGCCTGCTCGTGTTCGCCAAGGGCAGAGCGGCAGACGATCACCCAGATCTGGCCGCGAAGATCCGGGCCGACCGGACCGCCCAGACAAGCCAGGTGACACTTACACAGATCGCCGAGTTCACCACCGAACTCAAAGCGATCGACACGCAGTTCCACGGCAACGTAACCATCCCGGTCCAGGTGCAGGACCCGTTCCAGGCTAAGCAGGGAATGGAACGCCTCAACGACGACATCAAGACGTTCCTGAAGCAACACCAGTCTCCTGACGCCAACAGCCCGGCCCGCTCCGAAGGGTGGTTCTTCCACGATGCCAACGTGCTGATCGAGCTGAACGCGCTCGGTGCGATCAATGCCATCGGGTACGCCAACGTGGCGGGGGCGACGGAGGTTGCCATCGCCCTCGTGGTGGTCCCGTCCGCAGTGAGCTACGGATTCGACATGAGCCAGCCGAACAAGTTGGACGAGAACAACCTGGTGTCCGCTGTGGCAGCCGGCCTGTAGCCAGCGTTAATTCCCTCCCTCACTCGCGCGCTGCGTGAATGAGGGCCCGCCGTGCCTCGTGGTCTTCTAACACGGGCCACGGCGGGGCCCGGCAATATATCCGAGCACGTATTCGTACCGCATAGGGGACGGCGTCCGCATGGCCAGTACATCCCACGACGCCCGCATAGACGCAGACGCAGCAGTAAAGTCAGCGACGGCGACGGACACACGGGCACCCACGGAAGCAGGAGACCGCAACGACACCGATATGACCGAACCCACGCCCGCCGGGGACGGATTGCCAAGGACCGTGAGCGTACGTCAACTCATCCTGTTCGCAGTGAGTTGCTTCGTGATCTTCGGATACCTCGCCACGTCGCTCTTCTACACGCTGCCGAGCAACGCGCTGAGCAGTCGGCATTCAAAAGGGCTGAGGGCCGCCCTGAACATTCTCACCCCCGAGAACTGGGCGTTCTTCACCCGCGACCCCGAGTCGGTGCAGAACGGGATCTACGCCTACGGGACCGATCGTACGATAAGGAATCTGCTGCGCACTCCGCAGGGGGAACCCAGCAACTTGTTCGGCCTGTCTCGCACACAACGTGCTCAGGGTCCGGAACTCGGCTACATCAATGCGGCGGCTGCGCACACCTGGTCCCCGTGCAGCGGATATCTGACCGACTGTCTTAGCGAGGCATCTCGGAAACCCTCACTCATGGTCAACAACACCAGTCCCCTGCCGACCATCTGCGGAGACGCATACATCACCCAGGAACAGACAGTCCCATGGAGTTTCCGCAATCAGGTCTCCTACACGCGCCGCGTCGTTCAAGTAGCCCACCTGGACGTCCGATGCAAATGAGGCCCGTCATACAGTCGTTCAGTGAGCGGCTCGCCGAGCGCACGGCCCGGCACGACTTGCGGTCCCGGTGGTTCGGCACCGGGCGCACACTGCTCGCCGTCGCCGAGTTGGGTGTCTTGCTCCTCACCCCGATCAAGGCACTTCTCGTCCCCGTCATCGGCATGGGGACATTCCCCCGGTGTGACTCCGTGCGTGCCGCCTCGGCGCTGTGCCTCGGTGGTCACACAGTCGGCTACGAGCCGCGACGTTGGCTTCTGATCGTGATCCTGGCAGTCGTCGCCAGCGGCTACCGCCCGCGCTGGACGGTGATTCCGCACGCCTGGGCGACGTACTCGGTCGCCGTCAGCATCTCCGTACCGGACGGCGGCGAGTCGATCAGTCTGATCATTTGCATGCTGATGGTGCCCATCGGACTGGCGGACGACCGCACATGGCACTGGCAAGGGCCGACGCGAGAACTGTCGCCCTCCTGGCGGACCCTCGCCTTCGTCGCGTTTCTCGCGATCCGCGTACAGGTCGCCTACCTCTACCTGGACAGCGCCATAAGCAAGTTCGGCGTGGCCGATTGGGCCAACGGAACTGCCGAGTACTACTTCTTGCGGGACACCATGTTCGGCGTGGGCCAGCCGTGGGACGGGCTGGTCCTATGGATGTCCAAGATCCCGCTGATTGTCATCGTCATGACGTGGGGCGCTCTGATCATCGAGATCGCAATCGGTGTCTGCCTCCTGTCATCCCACCGTTGGCGAAAGGTCGGTCTGGCCATGGACATCCTGCTGCACGGCTCGATCATCGTCACGATGGGCCTATGGAGCTTCGGCCTGGCCATGATTGCGTCGGCCGTCATCTGCGCGAGCCCAGAGCGCACCCCGCGCGCCGACCCTGACGTTCACCCCACGCCAGCAATCCGCTCCCGCGCTGCGGCCCAGGTCTGACGCTCGCAATGAGACCCGATCAGCCATACGTAAAACGCCCGTCAGAGCAACCTGCCCCGACGGGCGTTCCCAAGCGGCCCTACTTCAGCGTAGTTCTTTACCGGTTCATCGATTCACCGGCTCGGCGATCCGGAAGGTGCTTCCGTTGCGCGGTCCGAGGCGAACCCCAATGTGCACGCGATCCTCCACCGCCTCGACCGAGAACTGCCTGCTCGCCTCCGCGAGCCGCGCCCTCTCCTGCCAGCGGTAGCGGAAATACACGCTCATGCGGTGGTCGCCGGGGCCTACGGCAATCTCCGCAGTTCCCCACTTTGCCACGTGCTCCCTCCCGTCGATCTCGACGATCGGCGTCGTCAAGAGATGATGGAACCATGCCGCGACGGGGGACGGCTTTATGGTGACCAGGACAACTGCCCTTGCATTCGACATGAGTTGATCCTATCGAGGTTGTGAGCGAATGACATCGGGGCGTGTTGGCCTGGCGACTTCGCTGGTGGGTGATCAGCAGGGGGCCCTGCACGAAAACAAACTCGTGGACGCCCCCTACCGGGTGCCCGAGAGCCTGCTCTCGTGGCTGGAATGTCGAATGCGGCCACGTCCCGCCTTGCCTGCCACTCGTCAACGGCCTGAGGCGGGTGCGCCCCTCGTTTTGACTGAGTACCCGGTTGGGGATGTACCACTTTCCAGGGGAATGAAATGTCCGGTTCCGGCACCGCCCGGTCCGCTGCAGCCGCTGTGGCTGACTGTAAGTCAACTCTTTCAGAGGAGACCGCGCTCCACGCAATTGCTGACCGCATCCTGGCCTGGAAGGCGATCGCGGTGGCTCTCTTCTGGGGAGCTGTGGCCTTGTATGTGGTGCACAGCCTGTGGGTGCCGGAAACTGTGTCACCCTATGCGACCTGCGAATACTCGTGGATGAGGCCGCCGAGTCGGTCGCGTCGGTAGATGCGGGTTTCGTCGCCGTCAGGGGGTGGTTCGGGTCCGATGAGTTGGTTCGGAGCACGCTGTTGGAGCGATCGGTGTGGTCGATGGTTGTTGTGGTGGTGGTCTGCGTACTCGTCGACGACGATCCGGAGGTGACGTGCTCCGTGATCAGGATATGGTCGGTGGCTTCGCGCCGACATGATCCGATCCAGCGCTCCGCGATCGCGTTCATCCGCGGAACGGTCGGCAGGGTGGGGACTACCCGCACGTCGATAGCTTGGAAGACCGCGTCGAAGGTGTCGGTGAAGTACGGTCCGCGGTCGCGGATGAGGAACGTGATCGACTCGGCGCGGTCGCCGAGGTCTATAAGGTAGTTGCGGGCTTGTTGGGCGACCCACGTTCCAGTGGGGTGCCGGGTGATGCCGGCGATGTGCACGCGGCGGGTGCCGTGCTCGATGAAGAACAGCACGAACCAGCGTCGCAGGAAGACCGTGTCCACGTGAAACAGGTCGGTGGCCACGATGGAGGAGGCCTGGGCCCTGAGGAAGGCGGTCCAGGAGCGGTCCGCGGGTTGGGGCGCGGGGGCGATCCCGGCCTTCTTCAAGATCTCCCATACGGTGGAGGCAGCTACCTTGCGCCCCAGGCCCATCAGTTCGCCTTGAATCCGGCGATATCCCCAGCCGGGATTCTCGCGCGCCAGACGGATGACCAGCCTCCGCAATGCCTCCGGCTTCGGTGGTCGCCCGGACTCCGATGCGGGTACGTCCATTTCCGGGCGACCAGTCGCGCGTGCCACCTCAAGATCGTCCGCAGGTTGACCAGCAATGTCAGTTTCACACGGTGCTTCTTGCCCAGCAATCGCAGCAGCGCTGCCATGACGGCCTGATCACTCCCGGCGAACCGGGGTCGCGCATGGGCGCGTTGTACGACAGCAAGCTGGTGGCGAAGCATCAGGATCTCGATGTCCTTCGCCGCACCTGATCGAGCCAACAGCGCAAGCCACCGGAAGATCTGGCAGCCGATCCGGTAGATCAGACGTATCGCCATGACCCCAGATCATGCTCCAGGCTGGCCATCAGACGCTTGTCCTGTGACTACCTCGTAACGCCGAACTTGCAGGTCAGTGTGGGTGACACAGTTTCCGGCACCTGCAGGCAGGAGCCGGGCGGTCTGCCAGCCGCGGGCGCGGTAGAGGGCGAGGGCCGGGGCGGCGTGGGGATGGGTGATGAGAGGGGCCCTGCCGGGGTGGCGGCGATGAGGGTGTCGTGCAGTGTGGCGCCGATGCCGCGGCCGCAAGCGTACGGGACAACGGCCGGTTCGCGCAGTTCGAGCGGCACGTTCTCGACCGGTGGCGGCCGGTCGGCCAGGGCGGCGAGGTGGCAGCTGGGGCGGCCGTAGGCGAAGCCTGTCCTGCGCGAGAGCGAGGGTGAACCCGCCCCATGCACGCCGAGTGTCGAACGAGAGTGCCGACTTGTCCCGACGCGCTTGGGACGGCAAGAAGGCAAGCGTGCGAGTTCACGACGGAGGCCGCGGTGTTACCGGGCCCGGGGACGCATCACGCGGCGGGTGGGCGCCGGATCGGGCGTTCTGGCAGCGGTGGCCGGCCCCGTCGCAACGGTGCGGGGGCAGGGACCCGCAGGTGCGAGGTCGAAGGGTCTTCAGCTGTAGCATCCGCCAGTCCAACCTGTGTGATTCGCCTGTAGCTGCGGTTTCTGGCGGACTGTTAAAGTCCGCGTCTGCGAGCCGCGTTGAGTGCCGGCTCGTACGGGTTCCGTCTCCCACCGTCGAAGGCTCCCCAGCCGCCCTCGGACCCGTGATGGCCGCTCCCCGACGCGGTCGGTTCTTCTCCTGCACGGCTTTCGTCCGCGCTGTCCTCCCCGTGCGCAGCGCTGCAATCAGAGAGGGAGAGTCCGATGAAGACCCAATTCCTGCCGCGCCTGGTGGCCGGCAAGGCGCTGGTGATAGGCGCCCTGCTGGCCCTGGCGGTGCCCGGGGTCGCGTACGCCAACACCGTGAGCGTGACCGTGAAGACCCCCGGCGCCACCGCGGGGCCCACCACCACCTTCTCCGAGATCTCGACCCACGCGGACTGCAGCAGCGGTCTCGTCTCCGGCGGCGGTCTCGAGCAGGCCATCGGTACCGGTACGTCGTCCAACGGCAACCACGTGATGGGCACCGAGCCCAGCTCGGACGGCTCCACCGAGTACACCGGCACCACAGGTGTCGTTGGCACCGACAACACGCACTGGCTCGGCATCGGCGGCAGCGGCGGCGCGGTGAACAGCTCGTTCTCCACGACCCCGTACGCGGTGTGCTTCACCAGCAACCTGATCAACCACACCCAGATCGTCATGAACAAGGTCGCCGGGCCGACCGCCGCGGCGACGCCGGTCGCGGTCACGGCGACCTGCCCGGCCAACACCGTGCTGCTCGGCGGCGGCGCCCGGACCACTCCGGCCAGCGTCGGCAGCCTCAAGGTGATCTCGAGCTTCCCCACGTTCAACAACTCCGGGCACGACTACGGCCTGAAGGCCGCGGCCGACGGTGAGACCAACCCCGACTCCTGGACGGCGGTCGGCTGGAACGGCGGCGGTGGCGGCACCACGAACGAAACCTACGCGTACGCGATCTGCAGCGGCAGCGGCATCAACGTCAGCGGCGTGACGGTGAAGGCCCACTACACCGAGGTCAACACCTCCTCCTCGGCGGGCGCGAACACCGTCGTGACGGTCGGCTGCGGCTCCGACGGCAACCTGGTCAGCGGCGGCGCAGGCGCCAGCGGCGGCAACGTGACGACCACCGACTACACCGGCCCCGGCTCGGGCGGCGACCACCTCAACGGCAGCTTCCCCAGCGACTCCAGCGGCAACCCGGTCAGCGACGGCACCACCACCGCCTCGTACTGGTCCACGGACGCCCACGCGGGCGGCGCCGGCTCCACCAACACCTACGCGGACGTCTGGGCGCTCTGTGCCAACGACGGCGTCTGACCGACCGGTTGATCCCGATCTGCAGGCGGGCCCTGCCCGCCTGCAGATCACCCGTTTGCCCACCTCGGCTGCCCACAGGGCCGGAGAAACAGTGTCAACACCCATGAGCGACAGCAGCCCGACCTCCCGTCGGACCATATTCAGATCCAAGATGATGTCGGTGGCCGGCACCACCGGCCTCGTCGCCGCCGCGATCGTGCCCCTCACCGCTGCCGCCGGCGCGGCGAGCGCGGCCGAGCCCTGCGGCACCGGCGGCGTCTTCACCACGGCGCCGCAGCCCACGTGCACCTACGACTCCGTGGGCACGGACACCTTCACCGTCCCGGACGGCGTGACCGCGGTCGACATCGACCTGTTCGGCGGCGAGGGCGGCAGCGCAGCCGGCTACATCGTCCCCCACCCGGTCATGCCCGGTGCGCCCGGCGGACTCGGTGGTGAGACCCGCGCGACCCTGCCCGTGACCCCCGGCCAGACCCTCCAGCTCACCGTGGGCGCGGCCGGCATCCCCGGTTCGTCCCGGCATGGTGAGTTCGCCCGGCCCGGCGGCACCGGCCACGGGACCGGCGGCGGCGGCGCGCACGGTGGCGGCGGCTCGGGCGGCGGCGGCTCGGACGTCCGGGTCGGCGCGTTCGGCGGCTCCGACCGCGTCCTGGTGGCCGGCGGCGGCGGTGGCGCCGGCAACGGCGGGCCCGAGCCGCAGGGCGGCGCCGGCGGCGGCGAGGTCGGCTTGGACGGCGGCCAGAGCAACGGCCCGCTGGGCTCGGGTCTCGCGGGCGGCGGCGGCAGCCAGACCGCGGCCGGTCACGGCAATCCCAACACTCTGAACGGAGGCCCCGGCACCCCCGGCATCGACCTCGACCCCGTCACCAGCCAGCCCAACCCGGGCAGCGGCGGAACCGGCGGCAACGGCGGTGCGGGCGGCCCCGGCGGTGGCGGTGGTGGTGGCGGTTGGCACGGCGGTGGCGGCGGCTCCGGCGGCGGCAACCCGGGCTACTTCCCGGGCGCGGGCGGTGGCGGCGGCAGCAGCTACGCGGAGCCGTCGGCGACCAACGTCTCGCTTCTCCAGGGCGTCAACCACGGCAACGGCAAGGCCGTCGTCTCGTTCCAGTACGGGACTTCGGTCACGCTCAGCACGGACACCGCGACCCCGCTGTTCGGCCACGCGGTCGATGTGACCGCCACCGTGGCCTCGGCCAACGCGGGCGCGGGCACCCCGACCGGGTCGGTCACCTTCTCGGACGGGACGACCACGCTGGCGACCGTGCCACTCAATGGCGGCAGGGCGACCTTCACCGCCAGCAAGTTCCAGCCGGGGGCGCACAGGATCACCGCTACCTATGGCGGCGACCTCACCTTCACGGCCAGTGCCACGGCCGCGCCCACCGACGTCACCGTCGGCTTCAGCCAGCCGTGCGTCACGGACCACGACGGCCCGCTGACCGTGGCCGCCGACCAGTCGCTGTGCATCGCCCCCGGCGGTACGCAGAACGGCCCGGTGGAGGTGCAGCCCGGCGGAGCGCTGGCGGTGTCGGGTGCGGAGATCAACGGCCCGGTGGCCTCGGACGGCGCCCTCGCCGTCACCATCTGCCACTCGACCCTCGACGCGCCGGTAACTCTCACGGGCACCAGCGGCTTCGTGCTGCTGGGCGACGGTGAGGTGATGAACTGCGCGGGCAGCGCCTTCAAGGCCCCGCTGACCCTGGACGGCAACACCGGCGGCCTCGAGGTTTCGACCAACACGATGTCGGCGCCGGTGAGGATCAACGACAACAGTGGCAGCGGCCTGCTGCCCGAGGACCTCGTCCCGGAGTTCGAGGGCAACCAGGTCGGGGCGCCGCTGCGCTGTGCTGGCAACGCGCCCACCCTGCAACAGTCGGGCAACACGATGAACGGGCCGCACATCGGCCAGTGCAAGTGAGCTGAGCCTAGGGCCCTGTCCGGCCGATCTTGCCGGACAGGGCCCAGTGCTGGATTCCGTTTTCTGTGGGTATAGCACCTGGTGGCGGGGTGGTTCGGGTGCTCGGGGCCGGGTGCTTCAGGGCGGTGTTGCGAGCACGGCAGAGCCGTGATGTGGACGAAGAAACCGTGGTCCGTCGGCTGGCGCGGGCTCGAAAGGCGCCACGGGACGCGGTGTTGCGGGCTCAGATGGTCGAGCTGAGTTGGACCGGGTTGCGGGTACCGGCGATCGCTGTCGAGCTGGGCTGCAGCGAGAAGACAGTGCGACGGTGGCTGCACCGCTTCAACCGCTCTGGCCGGGAGGGGCTGGAGGACCTTGTCGGGCAGGGCCGCAAGCGACGGATCACCGAGGCCGAGCGCTCGAGAATCTTCGGTCTCGTCAAGCAGGCGCCGCCGGGCCGGCTGACCATGGGAGCGGACGGGGAGCTGACCGCGACCGACGAGGCCGGCCCTGTGGGTGCCGGAAGGTACGTCCACGCTGGTCAAGCTGCATGTCGGTACTCGTGGAGGGTTCCGCCGAGTTGGTCGCGTCGGCGTATGTCCAGTTGGGCGATCCGGTCGGGATCGACGGTTGGTGTGGGCCGGGTTTTCAGGGGTGAGCCTTGGTCCAGGGCGCGGTGCGGGCGGGGGGTGTTGTAGTGGTTCTCGAACTCGCGTAGTGCGCGGCACCCGCAACGTCACCAGGCCACAAGCCCCCGGGGCCAGCGCCGCCACCTGGCGCAGCAGCGACCACACGGCTGCCTCGTCGCGTCGCAGCCACCACGATGCGACGAACGCGGCCACGGCGTGTGCCGCCATCGCCTGACTGCCTTCGGCGTGGTGCGCCGCCATCGCCATCACCGGATGGTGCATACCGGGCATGGCCATACCCGGTATGCCTGACCCCGCCGATCCGAGCCCCGCATCCATGGGCGCGGCATCGAAGAGCAGGTGGAGGCCTACCTGGACCACGGCCATGACACCGCAGATCCCCGCCAGCGACCGTTCCGGCCGCCCAGCAGGCACCCAGGCCGAAGATCACCGCGAAGCCGACGCCGTTGGCCCAGAGGACAGGCGTCTGATGACATGCGAGGCTGTGCCCGGCCGCGCCGAGCGTGACGCACACCGCGGCGGACACGGCAGCCCGCAGGCTCCGCAGCACCAGGGATGCGCTCACGCGACGAGGTTCCTTCCAGCGGATCGGGCGCAGCCGTCCCAGAATGAGGCGCACGAGACAGAGATGCCAGAGCGCACTGGTGTCCACCTGGGCTCTACTACGAACCCGAGCGCAGCCCTGAAGGGCTGGCGGCTGCGAGGCGGCCACTGTAATTTTCCGGCGCGACCACGGGCCCCGTCCCGACGCCTCCGGCGCTGTTTTCGCGCGCCCGCCGTGGGCAGCAGCGTCGGCAGGAGGATCTGGCAAGGCGGTGATGGTCATGCCGGTTCGGGCGGCCTGGGGACGTGCGGGGGTGGCAGCGGTTGCTGTCGCGGCTTTGACCACGGCTTGCGGCGACGCCACAACCTCCTCGACCTCCGCGGCGAGGCCCTCGACACGTACGGCGACGAGGCAAGTCAGCCCCCCGGGGCAGGAGTCGGCACGCGCGGCGCCCGTGGTCGACTGTCTGACGGCCAAGTGCTTCGCGCTGAGCTTCGACGACGGCCCTTCCCTGTACACCGCGCCGCTGCTGCGCATCCTTGAGGGGCGGCATGCTGCGGCAACGTTCTTCCTGATTGGGGAGTACGTTCTCGCCTATCGGCAGGACGTCCAGCGCGAGTACAGGGACGGCGACGCGATTGGCGACCACACGGTCACCCACCCCGACCTCACCAAGATTCCGTCCGCCCGGGTGACGTACGAGATGACCACCGCGGCGCGGCAGATCGCATCGGTCGACGGCCACATACCGACTATGCTGCGGCCACCGTACGGCGCGCAGAATGCGAAGGTGCGGGCCTTGGCCCGCGCGGCCCACCTGTCGGTGGTCATGTGGAACGACGACCCGCGCGACTGGGAGGTCCACAACGCCGCGGTCATCGAGCGGCGGGTGCTCGCCCAAGCACGACCCGGCGCGATCGTGGACATGCACGACCGGTATGCGTCCACCATCGCGGCGGCCCCGCACATCATCGACGCGCTCCGCGCGCGCGGCTACACCCTCGTCACGATCCCGCAGCTGTTCGCTCAGACCGGCGGCATGAAAGCCGGTGTGGCCTACTCCCACGAGCCATGACACCTGGTGCAGTCCCGCCTAGAAGGCTGATGAAGATGTTGAGTTCTGGCCTCACCGCGCAAGCGGTGAGGCCAGACTCTTTCTGTGGCGATGGGGGAATGGGCCGGGGAGACCCTCGGGCCGGATGTGTGGGAGGCCTGCCGGGAGTTGATTCCGGCGGGGAGTGTGTTCGCGTTCCTGGCCGAACACCGGGGCCGGTTGTTCCCGGCAGCGATGTTCGCGGATGTGTACCCGTCGGCGAACGGCCGCCCGAGCATGCCGCCGCAGATCCTGGCTGCCGCGATCGCGCTGCAGGCCCTGCACGGCCTGTCGGACTTCGAGACCGTTCTGGAACTGCGGTGCGACCTGCGGTGGAAGGCTGCGTGCGGGCTGGGCCTGTATGACACGGCGTTCGATTCGTCGCTGCTGTCGTACTTCTGTCGGCGCTTGGCCCGTTCGGCGCGGCCGGACCGGGTGTTCGAGGCAGTGCGGGAGGTCGTGCGCCCGCCGACGGTGAAGTCGTCCAGGTGCAGTCCGTCTGGGCGGGTCTGCTGGTTGAGGCGGACGGCGTGCAGGCCGTTGGCCCAGATGCTGGTGAGGGTGGTGAGCCCGACGAGGGTCCACACGTACAGGCGGTAGCACAGCGGGGCGGTGCGCAGGATGGGCAGGGCGCCGACGCCGATGAACCCGTCGATCACGAGGGGAAGGCTCAGGGCAAGGATCTTGATGTCTTTGTCTCGGCCGCTCATCGGTAACAGGCGTAGGAGGGCGAAGGTGTTGGTCGCGGCGAGGTAGGCCAGGCGTAGCAGCACGACAGATCACGATGCCGTCGATGCCCTGAGCAGGTGAGGCTTTGACGCGATCGGCGGGCACGGCCGGAAGATGGCGATCAAGGCTGCGAACTGGGCGGATGATGTATCGGCACCCGCAGTCCTGGCCCCTTCGGTCGGCAGGTGCGGGCGTGGCGCTGCTTGAGCAGGTCGCGGTGCCATCGCAGCAAGGTGTCGGGCTGGACCAGCAACCGGAGCCAGCGCAGGACCTGGCGCGGCAGCGGCACGAGCAGAGCGGCGAGGAGGGCCCGGTCCTCCGAGGTGAACTTTACCCGGCTTGCGCCGAGTTGCCGCTCAAGGACCATGATCTGGTGGCGCAGGACGGGATTCTCCGCGTCCTTGTCTCGGCCGCTCATCGGTAGCAGTCGCAGGGCAGCGAACGCGGTGGTGACGGTCAGGTAGGCGAGACGAAGTAACACGAGCGCTCATCCTGCCGCGACCGCCCTGCAAGCGCCTGAATTGGGCGGATGGCATTCTCGGCAGGCGCAAAGTCGGCGGAACGCCGCGCTGCGCCAGACCCCGGTCTCGGTGGCCGGTCGCGGTGCGGCATCGACCTGACTCAAGGGGCAGCTCGCCGACGACACCAACCCGACTGCGTCCGCACCCGCTTCACTATCCCATCGCCTCCCGCCGGCGCGAGGCCGAACCCGGACCAGCCCCCTGCCCGCATGCCTGTCCGCGCGGCCTCTTAATATCATTTCGCATTCTTCGACGGACGCTGACGCCTGCTTGGCCGTGCCCGCCGCCCAACGCCCAACACGACACGCGACGTCCACCGCATGGCGATGGAGTCGAGCATCGAGGAGAGGAACGTTCATGCGCGCTCGGAGCATCGGCGCAGCCACAGCAACAGCATTGGCTCTGGTGGCCGCCCGCGACCTCATCCAGAAGAAGCACGCATTGCTCCGAAACTTCCCGGTGATCGGGCACGCCCGGTACCTGTTGGAGACGATCGGGCCGGAGCTGCGGCAGTACATCGTGACCTCCAACGAGGAGGAGCGCCCGTTCAGTCGTGACCAGCGCACCTGGATCTATGCGTCGGCGAAGGAGGAGAACAACTACTTCGGATTCGGAACCGACGTCGACGTCGAGCACATGCAGGGGCACGCATACCTGAAGCACCGCACGTTCGCCGACACGCTGCCCGACGCGCACGACCCGCAGGCCCCACTGCCCTCGGCCAAGGTGCTGGGCGGGCCGCGCGGGCGCGCCAAGGCGTTCCGACCGGCGAGCGTGGTGAACATCTCGGCGATGAGCTTCGGATCGCTCTCCGGCGCGGCCATCACGGCGCTCAACAAGGGGGCGGCGCTGGCGGGCACGATGCACAACACGGGCGAGGGCGGTCTCTCGCCGTACCACCGCAACGGCGGCGATCTCGTCCTTCAGATCGGTACGGCGTACTTCGGCTGCCGAAACGAAGACGGCAGCTTCAACCTCGACAAGCTCAAGGACGTGGTCTCCGGCGCCCCGGTCAGGGCGATAGAGATCAAGCTCTCCCAGGGCGCCAAGCCAGGGCTGGGCGGGATGCTGCCGGGCGCGAAGGTGACCCCGGAGATCGCCGGGATCCGCGGCATCCCGGTCGGCAAGGACTGCGCCTCCCCGTCGCGGCACACCGCGTTCAGCGACGTCGACTCGATGCTCGACTTCGTCGAGTTGCTCGCCACCGAGACCGGTCTGCCGGTCGGGGTCAAGAGCGCGGTCGGAGAGATGGGCTTCTGGCAGGAGCTGGCCACGCTGATGGCGCGTGGTGACCGTGGTGTCGACTTCGTGACCATCGACGGCGGTGAGGGCGGCACCGGGGCGGCGCCGCTGATCTTCACCGACTCGGTGTCGCTGCCGTTCCGGATGGGCTTCTCCCGGGTCTACGGCACCTTCGCCGAGCTGGGGCTGACCGACGACCTGACCTTCATCGGCTCCGGCAAGCTCGGCCTGCCCGAGAACGCCGCAGTCGCCTTTGCTCTGGGTGCCGACATGATCAACGTGGCTCGTGAGGCGATGCTGTCCATCGGCTGCATCCAGTCGCAGAAGTGCCACACCGACAGGTGTCCCACCGGCATCGCCACCCAGAACCCGTGGCTGGCCCGCGGCCTCGACCCGACATCGAAGGCCACCCGGGCCGCTGTCTACCTGCGCACCCTGCGCAAGGAGCTGATCAAGGTTTCGGCGGCCGTCGGCGTCGCCCACCCGGCACTCATCACAGCCAACGACATCGAGATCATGAACGGCGACTACGAGGCCCGCACCCTGGCCGGCGTCTACGGCTACAAGGACGGCTGGGGCGAGCTCGGCCCGCACCTCGCCGATGAGATCACGGCACTGCTCGCCACCAAGCCGACCGCCGTCCAGAAGCCGGCCGTCTGACGCGCCGACAGCGACAAGCACCGCGCTCAGGGCTCCCCTGCGCGGAGCACAGGCGTGGCGCCAGCCGGTGTCGCCCTCACCGACCCTTACCCCACGACCAGTCCGTTCCGAGGCGATCACAACATGACTGAAGAAGTGAGATTCAAGAGCGTCGTCGGCCCCGAACTGGCCGGGTCGATCGACCTGCCAGAAGGTGAGATCCGGGGCTGGGGAATCTTCGTCCACGGATTCACACTCGGCAAGAACTCGCCGGCCGCCTCGCGTGTCAGCAAGCAGCTGGCACGCGAGGGGATCGGGATGCTGCGCTACGACAACCTCGGGATCGGAGACTCCGACGGCGACTGGGGGGACGGTTCCTTCACCATCAAGGTCCAGGACACCGTCCGTGCAGCAACTTTGATGGCAGAGCGAGGGACTCCAGCAGACCTGCTTGTGGGGCACTCGTGGGGAGGCGCCGCCGCCATCGCCGCAGCGGCCGAGGGAACCGGCGTCTGCGCGGTCGCCACGATCGGAGCGCCTGCCGACCCCAGCCACATCGAGAGACAGTACGACGCGGTCATGGATCGCGTTCTCAGTGAAGGATCGCACGAGTGGTTCGTCGGCGGGAGGACCCTGGTCCTCAAGCGTGCCTTCGTCGACGACGTCCACCAAGCTCGCCTACACGACCGGATACGCGAGTTGCACCTGCCGCTACTCGTCATGCATTCGCCTACCGACAACACCGTCGACATCGCCAACGCCGGGGAGATCTTCCGCGAGGCACGACACCCGCGAAGCTTCGTCTCGCTCGAAGGAGCAGACCATCTCCTGACCGCACGAGGACAAGCGCAGCGGGCCGCCCACATCATCAGCGCCTGGGCCGACCAGTACATCCACAGGTCACGGCCCGGAGGAAAAGACATCTGAGGTGATTAACGAGGTGATTAAGAGGCCGCGCGGATAGGCGTGTGGGCAGGGGCCGAGGCGGCCCGTCTTGGCGGCGGTGGAGCGGGCCTGTGCGGCGGAGGCCCGCACCGCCGCCTCTGACGATGACGCCGACGTGCCGTCCCGTGCGATGTCGTCCCCGCCTCCGGCAGCTCGGGCAACACGGCGGCTTCCCGCACGCCGCAGCGTCCACGAAGAGCACCTCGGCGGTGACGCTCACGCCCTCCAACCGCACATCGATCCCGGGAAACAGCACATCTTCGATCGAGCAAACCCCCATGATCGAGAGCTGCCCCGAGTAAACGTTCCTGCATTCGCTTCCCTGGCCTGGGGATTCACGCGGATTCGGTCAGAGCCATTTGAAAACGGCCGGTGTCGCTCTTCGCCTCGCCTCGCTTGGTTGGTACTTGAAGTGAGTGGGGAGGGTGGGGAGCGAAGAGCGGGTCTTGATCACCTGCGGGTAGGCTCGGGCCATGACCCCTGACTGGCGGATGGACCGGATCGGGGCTGCTCTGCGGGGCGAGAACCCGACTGTGCTGCGGCGGCTTGAGTCTAGCTTCGCGGTGATCGGCGACGTTCAGTTCCTGCCCGGGTACTCAGTTCTCCTCACGGACGAGCCGGGTGTTCAACGGCTGTCTGACCTGCCGAGGGGCAAGCGACTGTCGTTTCTGTCCGACATGGACCAGCTCGGAGAAGCGGTTGAGCGGGCCTGCCGGCGGCTGGACCCCGCCTTCCGTCGGGTCAACCTGGAAATCCTTGGCAACACGGACCCGTTCTTGCATGCTCATGTCTGGCCGCGGTTCGAGTGGGAGCCGGCCGAGCTGCTGGGCAAGCCGGTGTGGCTCTATCCGCATGAGCGGTGGAGTGACGAGCGGTTCAGGCTCGGCCCGCAGCACGATGTGCTGCGGGATGCGATCGGCAGCGAACTGGACCGGATGCGTTCGATGGCCTGACGGTGTGGGCCTGCCGACCGTCAGGTCGGCGGGCCCGGTGATCAGTGACCGTCGGTGGACGTCACGGAGTCCTTCGCAGCGGAATGATGTCGGGGACGGCCGTGGGGACAGAGGGGCGGGCGGCTTCCGGGGTCGCCAGAAGCGCGACGATGGTGACCGGCTGCTGGCGGTGCGGACAGTTCCGGGTCGCGGTCGGCTCCAATGGGCCGCGTCCCAATGTTGGTTGGCGTGACGACGCTCGGCCGACCGGTTTGGGCGGCGGTGGCAACTCCGGCAGTGGGGGCGGTGTCGGTGTCTCGCCGAGCCGGCGAGCCCGGTCTTCGTCCCGGGCCTGGTCGCGTCTGCGTGGGATGTGATCGTTGAGCTCCGGTCGACTGCAGCGATGCCTGCGCCTTCAGGAAGGCGGCCCAGGAGCAGCCAGTGCGTTGAGGCGCGGGGTCGATCCCGTCTTTCTTCAAGATTTCCCATACGGTGGCGACCTTGCGCCCCAAGCCGAGCAGTTCACCTTGGATGCGTTGGTATCCCCAGCCGGGATTCTCCCGCGCCAGACGGATGACCAGCCTCCGCAGCGCCTCAGGTTTCGACGGTCGACCCGGACGCTGATGCGGATACGTCCAGTTCCGGGCGACGAGCCGTGCATGCCACCTCAACGCGGACCGCAGAGTGACCAGCAATGTCAGTTGCGCACGCTGCTTCTTGCCCAGCAACCGCAGCAGTGCTGCGATGACGGCCCTATCGTTCCACGCGAGTCGAGGGGGAGCGTGGGTGCGTTGCAGAACGGAGAGCTGGTGGCGAAGCATCAAGATCTCGATGTCCTTCGTCGCATCCGAGCGGACCAACAGTGCAAGCCACCGAAAGATCTGACACCCGATCTGGTAGGCCAGACATATCGCCACGGCCCAGATCGTGTTCCACAACGGCCCCCAGCGGCCTGCCTGTTGACCAACTTGGGATGCCGAACCTGCAGGTCGGCTTGGGTGACACTGTTTCCGGCACCCACAGGCACGGAATCAACCGGTACCCCGAACTTGGCGTCGCGGTGGCATCGTCGCGCCGACAGCCTCGGCGAAGACCAGCCGGATCCCGACCGGTCTCGCGCACTGTTCTACCTGGTCTTCCAACCCGAAGCCGTCACACTGGCCTCAATGTTCGCGTCGCCCTACTGGCAGCCCCTCTGCCGAGCCGTCTCCCTCGACGGCAACCCGCCCCAGAGACCCCACAGCTTCGCGACGAACTGCAACGACGATTCAGCCTGTGACCTGTCGGCGTGTACGTGGAAGTGCCCAGCCGAGTACGCATGAACGTGCTCAGGACCAGGCAACTCAACGGAAAGCGGCGGCATTCTCCGAAACCCACTGACGGAATGGCCTGGCCGGGGAGTCGGTGACCCGCGAAACCGTGTCGCGCACCTTCAGCAGCTCGTCGTTGACGTCCCCGCCCGTCACATCGAGCACCGCATCGGCGGCCTCGTCTCCTAAGAACGCAGCTATGTGACGGTGGGCCTCCTCCCGGCTTATCTCGGCGAAAGGCACCTCCCGCTCCAGTGCTACCGCGATAGCCTCCACCTGCTGCCGAGCTGTCACCCGCTCCGGACCGGTCAGAGCATACGTCCGGCCTTGGTGACCGGACTCGGTAAGCGCCACCCGCGCCACCGAAGCAATGTCCGCGGGGTGGATTGTGGGGAGCCCGATCCCGGCATACGGCGCCCGGACCGTCTGGTGCTCGCGGATTGACGCCGCCCACCACAGGGCGTTCGAGGCGAACTGCGTCGGCCGCAGAATCGTCCAGGCCATGCCGCTGCCCTTGAGCAGCCGCTCGACAGCCAGGTTCTCGGCGGCGGGGCCGAGGTGCGGATGGGTCTGGACGGTAATGGACGACACAAGCACCACGTGCTCCACACCTGCCTGCCGGGCGGCGTCGAGGATGTCGGCATCTGAGCCGATTCGCGACACGAGAAACAGCGAGCGCACCCCCTCCAGCGCAGGCTTCAGTGAAGCAATCTCAGCGAAGTCCCCCTCAACGGCCCCGACCTCCTTGGGGAATGAGGCCCGCGCAGCGTCACGAGTGAGACCCCGCAGCGGCCCGGCACCGCACTCGTGCAGCTCCTTCAGCAGAGCACTTCCTATGTTTCCGGTGGCTCCTGTCACGAGAATCACGAGCGCTTTCTCCCGTCGTCAGGTGATCAACTGGAGGACACGCTAGAAGCTCAACCGCACTTCAGGTCAAGGAGACCTCTGACAGGTTCCTGCTGGGCGCATTCATCCGTACTCGGCTGAGCACTTCACCGAGTACGCCGACATGACCCTTCAAACAGCCCGCAGGCCGGATTGACTGACACCTCAGGGAGCAAGCGCGACTGCCGGCCGTCTTCAATGAGAATCCCGACTGCGCAACCGTCTCACCCAATCAGGCCTGCCCAGTTCACCGCAGTATGACCGTGCCGAGTTCGATGCGACAGGACAGCCTCCACGTGGGGAGCGCAGGCAACCGGCCGACTGAGATGGCCGGTTCAGTCGAAGGCCACGACGAGCCGCGCAGCATCGTCGCCGAAGCGATCCGCCAGGGCCTTCATCACGGCGAACACATGCGGCCAATGCGATCCTTCGCCCAAGATGGAACCGGCGGTCAGCGGTTCATACCGGCACTGGAGATCCCCGCTGGTCCACTCAGAGCGCTGAGTGGCTTGCTCCAGCCCTTGTGGCGGTGGGCCGACCACAGCAAGGACTTCCGTGGGCCATTGGGCGGGCACGAGTTGCTGGTGCAGCAATGAGGGCAGAGCCAATGTCGACCAGGTCAGTCGGCCGATGTAGTAATCAGGAGCGGATATCGGGTCCTGGGCGGCGATCTCTGCCCAGCTGACCCAGGCTGCGCTGGTCAGGTCGCCTGCGTCGGGGTGGCGGCACTCGATGCCGCCGTGGATGTCCGTGCTCACGGCTGCTCACGCTACAACTCCTCCTGGGCGGAGGGCCCATCGTCAATCCGGGCGGGGCGCTGCGTCATGGCGCTCACCGGGCCCGGACGGCGCGCTCGGCGTCGTCTACGGTCAGGTCGGCGTTGAGTGCGGCGGCCGCCGTGACCCCGGACGCCGTGGACTGCATGACGCCGGCGGTCACGTCGAGCACGTTGCCGGCGACCCACACGCCGGGCACGCCGGTAAAGCCGCTTGGGTCGGCCTCGACCTGGCGGCCGATGCCGAGCGGGTGCTCGACGACCTTCACGCCGAGGGGGTTGAGCAGTTCGTGCCGGGACTCGAACCGCGGGCCGATGACGATGACGTCGCGCGGGTGGACTTCGCCCGAGGCGAGCCGGACGCCGGCGACGCGGTCGTCGCTGACCTCGATCGCCTCCACCTCGCCAGGCACGACCGTGACGCCGCGGGCCGCGAGCCGGGTCAGTTCCTCTTCGGTGGGCTCGGGCGCGGTGTGTCGGAACAGCACCACGTCCTCGCTCCACTGGCGCCACATCAGTGCTTGCATCGCCGCGCCAGGTCCGGTGCCGAGGACGGCGAGAGCGCGGTCGCGGTGCTCCCAGCCGAAGCAGTATGGGCAGTGCACGACGTCGCGTCCCCACCGTTCGTGCATGCCGGGAATGTGCGGGAACTGGTCGACCAGTCCGGTGGTCACGAGCACCCGCCGCGCCTCGTGGCTGGTGCCCTCCCGGGTGGTGAGGCGGAAACGGCCGTCATCGAGCCGCGTGATGATCTCGACGGTGCCCTCTTCGATCCGCCCACCGTAGCCGTGTACCTCCTGCCGCCCCAGCCTGAGCAGTTCCAGAGGAGATGCGCCGTCTCGGGTCAGGTAGCCGTGCGAGTGGGCGGCCGGTGCGTTGCGCGGGTGGCCGGCGTCGATGACAAGGACCGAGCGACGCGCGCGGCCAAGGGTCAGGGCGGCGCCGAGGCCGGCCAGGCCCCCGCCCACCACGACGACATCGACACAGTCTCCGGCGTTGCCCGATGCGGGTGCGGGTTCAGCTTGTTCTGGTGTGCTCATGTGCCCACTGTGGGTGGCTCCGGCCGTGAGCGGAAAAAACTTTGCGGAAAGCGCAAGCTTGCCCCATGACCGACAACCTCAACGCCATCCTCGACGCGGTCGGGCCACGGCTGCGCGCCATCCGCAAGCAGCGCGGATCGACGCTGGAGCAGCTCGCCGAGCTGACGGGCATGTCCGTCAGCACACTCTCCCGGATCGAATCGGGCCAGCGGCGTCCGACGCTGGAGGTGCTGCTGCCCCTCGCGCAGGCGTACCGCATGCCGCTCGACGAACTGGTCGGTGCGCCGGCAACGGGCGATCCGCGCATTCACCCGCGGCCGGTGAACCGTGACGGCGTGGTGTGGGTGCCCCTCTCCCGTGACCCGGGCGGTCTCAACGCGTTCAAGCAGGTCCTGCCGGTGCCCGCACAGGTCCCCGAGCGCCTCGACCAGCAGGTGCACGAGGGCTACGAGTGGCTCTACGTCCTCACCGGCAAGCTGCGGCTCGCTCTCGGCGAGAAGGAATTCTTCCTGGGTACCGGTGAGGCCGCCGAGTTTGACACCCGGGTGCCGCACGCCATCGCGAACGCGGGCCACCGGCCTCTTGAGCTGCTCATCATCTTCGGGCAGCAAGGCGAACGGGTGCATCTTCGCGCTCGCACGAAGTAACCCCTGCGCGTGCCCGCCTTCTGTCGGGATGCGGCCCCAGCGCAAGCCATCACCAGGGCGCTTTTGCGTTTATGGCAAGTACCTTTGCCAAAGTTGGCGGGCCCGGAGCACGGTGAGGCCGTCCCAACCGGATCAACGAGAAAGCGGGTGTCGCACCATGTCATACGGCCAGGACCTCACTCCCGAGCAGTTCACGCAGGACTGGAAGGCGTGGCGGGCCGGATGGGAGCAGTGGCTCCTCGCACCGCACGGCTGGCTGTCGGCGCGATCGCTGCACTGGCTGGATACCACTCCCTGCCGCTACCGGGGGCTGCCGGGCCTGTGGTCCCAGGATCACGGCGAGCTCGTCATCGACCCGGAAGGGGCGAAGATGGCGTTCGACGGCGAGAGCTTCGACACCGTGCGGCGTCTCGCGCTGGCCGACGCGCCCGACGACCAGCGGGTGACGGTAGGCGAGCTGGAGATCGGCATCACCTACCGCAGGGCCTACATGATCGTGGTCTACGACCCGGACGCGCCGACGCGGCGGAACTTCCGCGGCGTCCCCGCCTTCGAGCCGAACCCCAATTGGGTGCTCACCGGCCACTATGAACCGTACGCGTCGTCCAACTCGATCAAGCTAGGCTCCGTCGATCCGGAGCTGAACGAGCACACATACGACTCCCCCGGGCTCGTGCACGTCCAGCACGACCATCACACCTACACCCTGCAGGTGCTGCGCTCCGGCGGGATGCTGAACACCGTGTTCGCCGACGACACGAGCGGCGTCACCACCTACAGCGCGGGCCGCTCGCTGATGATCTCCGATGTGGGCGAGGACGGGCAGGTGCGCTTGGACTTCAACCGGGCGGTGAACTTGCCATGCGCGTTCAGCGACAACTTCCCCATCTGCCCCGTCCCGCCGCCGGGCAACCGACTGCCCTTCGCCATCGAGGCGGGAGAGCAGACGCCACGAGAGAAAACCGACTGACGTCGTAGCCGCCTGGCTGATCACAGCACATCCCGACCATGCGGCATGGGTGATTTTCATCAGGAGTGTCGTCGTGCGGATGCACGGGTGTCCTTTGCAGGGCGGTGCTTCACCCCGCAACTTCCTTCTGTAGAAGGTCTGTCGAGGGAGCTGCTTGGCGGCGCCGGGCCAGCTCAACGTTGTGGGTGCCGATAAATGCGTCAGCGCAGGTCAGGCGGTCATAAGCGCGTGTGGGGGAGGGGCGTGAAAGTCGGCCGTGGGCTGGGGGCGGGGCAGCCATGCGTGAGCACTTGACGGCTGCTCTGTTCGGCGGGATACCACTCTTGATGGAGGTTCAGGGCGTGGAAAGGGTCCTATCGCCCGGTGCAGCTCCCCTGAAGGGTGCAGTTGAGCGATGTACGGGCTCCGGTAACGGCACGGCGAGGTAGGGCCGTTGCAACAGCACGATCGACCAGCCTGACATGTTTGTATGCAGCACTATGTTGTCGGCGGCGACTGCCATCCGGCGAGCCTCGTGCGGAAGTGGTCACGATGCCTCTTTGGCCTCCACGAGCCTGAAGTCCACCTTGTCGAACTGGTGGCCGTTGACTTGAAGCTGCACGGCGTGGGCCCCCGGGTAGTAGACGCGCGTGCTGATGGGGCGGAACGAATGGCTGCGCGTCAGCTCGGCCGACTCGCCGGGGGCCAGGCCGCGCTTCGCGAGCTTGAAGACCTTGGGCGCCTGCTTCCCGTTCGCCTTCATGTGGTGGATGACGTAGTCGATGGCCAGGGAGACCGGCTGGTCGGAGACGTTCGTGACGCGCGCCGTGAAGACGAGGGTCCCGCCCATGGAGATCTCGGTCTCCTCCGCCAGCGGTCCCACCACTTTGAGATCCTCGAGGCTGCCGTGGAAACCGACCAGCTCCAGCGCCGCCGGCTCTCCCTTCTTGACGAGCGTGCGCATGGCGTGCCGCACCAGGGCCGGCGTGGTGGACACCGGGTTGTGCATCCACCGCGCGGCGACCTCGGCGGCCAGGCCGGCGTCGAGGCGGGAGATGTCGTTGAGGTGGTTGGCCACCGAGCGGCGCACCACCTGCGAGCTGTCCGTGCGGAGCCTGTCCAGCAGGGGGACGGTGGCCTTCGGCTTGCGGTTGAGCTCGGGGACCTGCCGCGCCCAGGGGAGTCTGGGGCGGGTGCCCTCGCTCGCCAGCCGCCGCACGGCCGGATCCGGGGAGTCGGTCCACGTCCGTGCGGTTGCCAGGGTGCGGTCTAGGTCCGCGTTGAGGAAGGTCCTCAGCGCGAACTCGCCCGTCAGGCGAGGCGTGAGCTGCGCGAGCAGGTGGAGGCCGTCGTCGAAGTGCCGGTCGGCGCCGGACTCGGTGGCCGCAGTGGCGACGGCTTCGGTGACGGGCCAGACCATCCAACCGGTCAGGTCCGGGCGGGTCAGGGCCTTGCGTACCGCGTGCGCCAGCTTCTCGTAGTCGCTGTCGCAGTCGGCCAGGACGGCGTCGCCCACGGTCCGGGCCCGCTCGCTGAGGCTGAGGGCGCCGAGTACTGACTGGTTGCCAGCAACGCGTTGCCAGTTGGAGTTTCCGGAAGAGGTCTCCTGGAAGATGGCGGCCAGGCGGCGGATGCTGTCGGGGCTGATCAGCTCATCTGCAGTGGGCACGTTTCCTCCAAGGGCAGCGGCCGTGTGCTGGGGAAGGCCGGCCGCGGTGCGATGGTAGACGGCTCGCGGTCTTACGGTTCCAGCCGCGCGCACTCGGACGGTGGCCGCTGGGGATTTGACGGCCCCCCGAGCACCGGGCAGCGCGAACCCCTCCTGACCTGGGCTCTCAGCGCGCTGCGATGCCCTGGCCCTGGTAGATCTCGTCGTAGTAGTGGATCACCAGGGGGCGGGTGAGCATGGCCTCGAAGGTGGCGGTGAAGCCGTGTGCGGTGCGCCAGGCGAGATAGTCGGTGTAGTTGTGCGCCTCGGTCCACTGGGTCAGACCCGCGACGTGGTCGGCGTCGCTCTGGTCGCGCAGGATGCGGATCTCTTCGCAGCCCTCGTGCTTGAGGCTCTCGCCCAGGATGTCCAGCAGCAGTTTCGCGACGTCGTCGCCGCGGCCGGGCTGAGCGAAAAACTCTGCGGTGACCAGTGTGCTCATGGGGATGTTCCTTCCGCGAACGGTGTCGACGCCGGGCCGCCACTGGGAGCGGCCGACGGGGCTTTGAGGGCGGGGCAGCGCAGTCGGCCATCCCGAGGGCCTGCCTTCAGTAGGGAGCCGGCTCGTTGTGCACGATGATCAGTGAGGTGATCTTGCCGTCGGCGACCGTGAGGTAGTTGGTGAGCACCAGCTCATCGGGCAGGTTCGTCTTGTCGTACTCGCCGTCGTAGCGCGCCCGCACGACCGTCACAGTGCCGTGGCGCGCGACCTCCGTCACGTCCATGGTGACCTTGTCGTGGACCAGTTCGCGGCGCGCCCAGGCGCGGATCGAGGCGGTGCCGACGAATTCGCGGCGCGCGTCGTTGACCAGGGCATCGTCGGAGAAGGTCGCCATGATGGCATCCGTGTCGAAGGCGTTGACCGCCGCGATGTGGGCGGCGACGACGTCGGGCAGTACAGCGGGCTGGTCGATGGTGTTCATGGGGGCTCCTTCGATGACCTCGGCGCTGTGCGGTGCACGCTGCAAACGTTGGGCCCTACCTCCACGGGAGAGTCAACCGGGGGTCTTCTGCTGGACCCTCCGGTAGGGGGAGGGTTGATACTGGCGCTATGCACACAGGCCTGACGGTCGGCGAGTTCTCCCGCGTGACCCATCTGAGCGTCAAGACGCTGAGGCACTACCACGAGGTGGGGTTGCTCGCGCCGGCCGATGTCGACCGGGGTACCGGCTACCGGTACTACTCCCTGGACCAGGTGCCCACGGCACAGGTGATCCTGCGCCTGCGTGACCTGGACATGCCGGTGGCGGATGTGAAGGCCGTGCTGGCCGCAGAGGACGTGAGCACGCGCAGCGAGCTGATCAGTGCGCATCTCGCACGCCTGGAGGACCGGCTCGAACAGGCCCGGAGCGCCGTCGAATCGCTGCGCGAGCTGCTGGCCCGCCCGAAGCACGGTTCAACCATCGAGTACCGCACGGTCCGCGAGCAGCCGGCGATCGGGATCCGCGAGGTCGTCGACCGACAGGACGTGGTGAGCTGGTGGCAGGGCGCCCTCGGCGAGCTGTACGGCTTCGCCACGGCCCGGGGACTGCGCTGCACCGGCCCGATGGGCGGGCTGTTCGCCAACGAGCTGCTCCAGGACGAGCGCGGTGAGGCACTCGTGTTCGTCCCTGTCGACGGCGATGCGCGCCCGGTCGGCCGGGTCGACGCACTGGTCGTGCCCGGCGCGGAACTCGCGGTCGCCGTCCACCGCGGACCCCTGCACACCATCGATCTCACCTACGGTGACCTGGGCACCTACGCCGCACGCCACGAGATCGGCGTCGACGGCCCGCTGCGCGAGTACTACCTGCGCAGCCCCATCGACGTGGCCAGCGACGACGACCTGGTCACGGAGGTCGGCTGGCCCATCTTCCGCTCTGCCGGCTAGCGGTGGTCCGATGGCGCCGGCGGGGCCAGTGGCGGACGCCGCAGGCCGGGCCGGGCGTTTCGCTGCCGGGCACGGACTGCGGGTTGCCCGAGTCCCTGAGACGCGCCATCCCCGGCTTCGGCGGTGAGCCCACCGCACTACGTGGACCGCTCAGATGCTGCCGCACCTGGGCAAGCCGCCCTCACGTGTGGCTTCACTGATGGTCGGCGTCTAGCGCGGCGCAGGCCTGGTCGAGGTCAACGACTTCGCCGTTGAGGCCTAACTGGTGCAGGTCGCCGCCGGGTGCCTCGATGCGTCCGGCGGCGGTCAGCCCGCTGGCCATAAAGGGGGCGAACCCGGTCACCGCGGCGATTTCATGCGCGTAGTCGACGAGTCGCCGGAAGCGTCGCCTGTCTTCAGGACAGGCTCGTTGGACGGGACACGGGTGCCTGTCGGTGCCGGACGGTGAGGTATCCGGCCGCCAGGAGCGCCAGCACGGTTGCGCATTCGGTGACGATGCTGATGAGCGCCTGTGGCGCGGGTTGCAGGCCGTGTTCGATGAATCCGAAGACGCCTATGGTGCGTGAGGCGGCGAAGCCTGCGAGCGCGCCGAGGGCCGTGCCCGCGGCGGCGAGGTGGATGAGCGCGGGGGGTGGGAGGAGCGCTCCTGCCAGCAGCAGCGCGCCGAGGCCGAAGGAGGCCGCGGCTTGGAGCAGGAACAGGACGCCGACAGCGTGCAGGTAGCGGTAGCCGTCGAGGTAGAGCTGGGCGTGGACGGCGCCGCTGGCGGCGAGCGTGGCCCCGGCAGCCACGGTGAACAGCCTCGCCGCCGCGGGCGGGCGCGCTCTGGTCCACGCGGGGGTGCGCCTGGATGCGAACGCGGAGGTGTCGTTCATGCCAGCTCCTGATCGGTGATCGCCAGTGGGGTGGTGCCCTTTCGGTATTCGACGGTGCGGATGCCGAGGGCGGTGTGCAGTTGCCGGGCCGGGAGCACCTGCGGGGTCGGCGCGGGGGCCTGGCCGGGCTTGGGCAGGGGGTAGGCGGTCGTGGTGGCCGAGTGGAAGGTGACGTTGCCTTCCACTCGGCTGAACAACTGGTGGACGTGCCCGTTGAGTGCGGTGACGGAGGAGAATCGCTTGAGGAGATTGAGGACCTGCAGCGCGTCGTCGGTGGACCACCCCCATTGCGGGTACATGGCGAACAGTGGGATGTGGCTGAACACGACGATCGGGGTGTCGGAGGACAGGCCGGCGACGTCGCGGCGCACGAAGTCGATCTGATCGGTGCCGAGGTGTCCGAGCTTTTCCAGGCTGAGGGTGTTGACGAGCGCGATGAAGTGCACGCCGTGCGTGTCGAAGCTATACCAGCCGTCGCCTTCGGTGCCGCGGGCGAAGGTCCGCCGGTAGGCGCGCCCGTGGTCGTCCACGGAGTCGTGCTCGCCGGGGACCGTGAACACGCGGTCGGTGCGCAGTCCGCTCATCATCTGCTTGACCTGGTCGAACTGTGCCGGGGTGGACAGGTGGGTCAGGTCGCCGGTGTGAATGACGAAGTCCGGCCGGAATCCCAGGGTGTTGACCTGGTCGATGGCGCGGGTGAAGGAGCCGGTGACGTCGGTGTTGGCGGGCCCGGTGAAGCCGATGTGGCTGTCGGAGACCTGCACGAAGCGCAGGGTGCCCCCGTCGCCGGTCGTCGCGGAGGCGATGCTGTCGCGCGTGTCGGCGATGTGGCTGACGACCTCTCCACCGGTGACGCTCAGCACCACAGCGGCGCCGAACCAGCCGGTGTGCCGGGCGAACTGGCGTCGGGTCATGGGGGCGTTCATCGGTTCACCGTCACGGTGGCCGTCATGAACGGGTGGATGGTGCACAGGTAGCTGTAGGTGCCCGGGGTGGTGAACGTGTACGAGTAGCTCTGCCCGGTGTTCAGCGGCTGCGAGTTCAGCGGTCCGGCGTTGTTCTGGCTGGTGACGGTGTGCGCGTCGGTGTCCTGGTTGGTCCAGGTCACCGTGGTGCCGACCTTTACCGTGATGGAGGCGGGAGCGAAGGCGAAGTTCTTGATGGCCACGCTGTCGGTGGCCACCGGTGCACCGGCCGGTGTCCGCGTCGCGGCATTCGTCGGCATCGTCATCGTCATCGTCGGTGTGGAACCGGCTGCGGACGGCGCCGTGGACGGCTGTGCGGCGGCGCCCGTTGCGGTGGCGCCGGGCAGCCCGGCGAGACTCGACTGGCCGGAGCCGGGCGTGATGGCGGTGGCCGTGGCCGACGCGGTGCTGTGCGCGGGACTGGAGCATGCGGCCAGAGTCAGCCCGGCCGCCGCGAGCAGCGCGGCCGCGGCTCCGACCCGGCGCCTGGGGAAGGACGTGTCCATTGGTTCAGCTTTCTGATCGGCCCTGGACGGGCGCGGATGAAGACCTCGAGCTGGATTCGGCGTGTGTCGGGGCCAGGCGCTTTCGCCGCGGCCCGCCGCCGTCGCAAAGGGGATACGGGCGGGGGTTACACCGGCACCGCGCACGGCTGTAACCCCCGCCCGTATCTCTAGGCGGGGAGAAACGACGGAGGGTCAATCGATGCCGAGAGAACAGATCAGGCGCGCCGCGCTCTACCATGAGCCGTGGCCGGTCGCCGGAGGTTCCCAGCGCTCAGTCGGGTCGGCTCAGGCATGATCTGGCGGGCTGACACCGCGGTGCCGGCGCCCCGCCCCTCGGTACTGCCGTGGGCGGCGTACCCCGACTGGGAGGCGATCTACGCGGACAATGTGGGGCGGATCTACCGGTTGATGTTCGCGAAGGTAGGCAACCGTCCGGACGCCGAAGACCTGACCTCGCAGGTGTTCACCGCCGCGCTCGGGCCGTTGCGCCCCGGCGCCGAGATCGGCCAGGTACGCGCCTACCTGACGGCGACCGCGCGTACCGTGCTCGCCGAGCACTGGCGGCGCACGCTGGGCCACCAGGTCACCGAGATCGATCCCGACGCCGTCGACCTCGCCGATCAAGCGCCCGGCGCGGGGGAGGCCGACAACGCCGGTGCCGGCGCGCTTGCCCAGCGCATCCTGGACGCGCTACCGGAACGGTACCGGCAGATTCTTGTCCTGAGATTCCTGCGCGGGTACACCATCCGGCAGGCCGCAGCGGAACTCGGGGTCACGGTAGCGAACGCGAAGGTCCTCCAGCACCGCGCCTTGCGCGCGGCCGCCCGCGTGGAGAACAAGGCCGACAAGGAAGGGGAAGCGCCATGAGACGGCAGGCAGTAGACCGCTACGTGGAACGGCTGCTCGGCCGGCGCCGCCCCAAGCCGTTCGCGGCCACCGAGGACGAGCTGGCCCTCGTGCGCACCGCCATCGACCTGGTGGCCGCCGGACCGGACGCGCAGGGCCCCGCCCCCGCGTTCGTCGACCGGCTGCGAAACCAGTTGCGCGAACACGAGCAGACACAGGCGGCCACGCCTGCACCGCAGCCTGCGTGGCGCACCCCGCCACGCCGTCGCCTCTTGGCTGCGGGCGCGCTCACCGCCACCGGCGCACTGGCCGGCGTGGCCGCGGACCAGCTCCTCCAACGACGCGACGAGGGCGCGCAGGCACAGCAGCCCGGCTCAGAACTCGTCCCGGTCACCGGCACCTGGCAGCCGGTCGCTCAAACAGCCGAGGTTCCCGAGGGGGCCGTCGTCGCCTTCGACTTGGGCGCGGTGACCGGATTCGTACGCCGTAGCGACGGGCGTGTCCGGGCCGTCTCGGGCAACTGCACCCATCAGGGCTGCCGGCTCGACCTCGACAGCGCACGCGACAAGCTCGCCTGCCCGTGCCACGGAGCGACCTTCAGCCTCGCCGGCGTGAACCTGACGCGTCCGCATCAGTCCGGCGAGCCCCTACCCGCGCTACCGCGGCTCCCCGTGCGCGAACTCGACGGCACCATCCAGATCTATGCCCCGGCTGCCAGCCACTCCCCGAAGTCGACCGCGTAACGTCCGTCACGAGAACGGCTTTGTGAGGGAGCCAAGCGCTGAAGCGCCGGCCCGACGGCCAGCGCACGCCGGTTGAGAGCAAGCCTAGGAGACAGCGCAACGTCGGCTTCCCGGGATAGCTGTGAGGATAGCGATTTCGCATGAAAGGCAAGGCTTCATCTCCAGGCCGGCGCCGCAGCGGCGGGGAGGTCGGCATGGTGTTCGACACGACTGGTTTCGAGCAGGCAGACAGCTGCCGCTACATACCGATCTCCGAGCACGGCCTGATCGGCGATCTGCGCGCGGCCGCCCTGGTCGGCACGAACGGCACCATCGACTGGTACTGCTGCCCGCGCTTCGATGCGCCCAGCGTGTTCGGGTCCATCCTCGACGCCGACCGGGGCGGGTCGTTCGAGTTGGCCGTCGAGGTCCCGACACGCACCCGGCAGTCCTACTTCCCTGACACGAACGTGCTGATCACGCGGTTCTTCGCCGCAGACAGGGTGGCGGAGATCCAGGACTTCATGCCCGTGGTCGACGAGTCGCCAGAGGGGCCCGGCACCGGCTGATCCGGCGGGTGATCTGCGCGCGGGGAGCCCTCCTGTTCAAGGCGCGCGTCGCACCGCGCTTCGGCTACGGCGCCGAAACGCACACCGCGCACCTCGAAGGCCACGTGGCGGTGTTCCGCGCCCCGACGCTGACGCTAGCGCTGACCGCCACCGCGCCGCTGGAGAGCGACGGCCTGGAGCTGTGGTCTCACTTCAAGCTCCGTGAGGGGCCGCAGCCCGGCTCCTGCGGGTGCCGATTATTCCGTCCACGCAGGTCAGGCGGCGTGCGCGTACTCATGGAGGATTCCGCCGAGTCGGTCACGTCGGTGGACGTCGAGGCGGTCGAGTCGGTCGTGATCCCTGATCAGTTCGGGGACTGACCGCAGGGGCGCTGCGCTGTGCAGGGCGCGGTGTGGCCTGTGCTCGTTGTAGAACGACTCGAACTCGCCGAGCGCGTGGAGTAGGTGGGTCTGGTTCCAGACCAAGGTGCGGTCGAGGAGTTCGTATCTGCAGGTCTGCACCCAGCGTTCCATGATGGAGTTCATCCGGGGGACGCGGATGCCGGTGGTCCCGATCTCGATGCCTTCGGCGGCGAAGACGGCATCGAACGCTCGGGTGTACTTGCTGTCGTGGTCCCTTCGCACCGATGGCCCGGTCCTTAATCTGACGGCGCCCGAACTGGCCACGTATCTCAAGGTCGACCTTCCCTACTGCTGATGGTGTGGCCGAGGCGCCGGAGCTCGCCGTGTACGCGTCGGAACCCCCAGCGGGGGTTGGCGGTGCCGAGGATGATCAGGTCGCGGAGCTCGTCGGATACGGGCGGGCGTCCTGGTGAGGGTGGCTGTGTCCACTTCTGCTTGACCAGACGCTGATGCCAGGCGAGCAAGGTGCGTGGCCAGACGATCCGGTGGCCGCGGAGCCGCTGAGGCACGAGCCGGGCGAGGGCGGCCAGCAGCGCCCGGTCCGGCCAGTCAGGCTTCGGTGCCGTGACCTGGCGGCCTAGCACCGCGAACTCGTGGCGCAGGATGAGTATCTCGGCGTTCTTCGCCGCGGTAGACCGGCACAGCAGAGTGAGCCACGCGAAGGTCCGCGTGGTGAGCAGGCAGATCATCCGTATGAGCACAGTGACGGATCATGCCCGACCGCGGGGACAACGCCCCGGTCAGCAGCGGTGAAGCAGTTTTGAAGCGCTACGGGGTCAGCCGCCACTCTGCCCCGCGTGGTCCGGATGGTCGTCGGGGAGATCGAGGTTGTCCACGTGGCCGTCCGCCCGGCTCGGCCGTGCTGCTCGCTGTGCCCGGGGCGGCGCAGCCATGGCTGCTTTCCTCCCGGTGGCCAGGAAGGAGCCCGCCAGGATGAGAGCGAAGGCAGCGGCCACGCCTGCCGTCAGCGGTTCGCCCAGGAACGCCACGCCCGCAGCCACGGCTACCGCTGGGTTCACATAGGTGAACACGACCGCTCGGGTCGGACCCGCCTCCCGGATCAGTTCCAGGAAGACGACGAAGGCCAGAGCGGTGCAGACGACGCCGAGGCCCGCCAGGGACGCCCAGACCTGGGGGGTGAGGGCGGTTGTCGGCCAGGTTGCGGCGGCCGCGGGGGCGTACACGATCGCCGCGAGCGTCAGACAGGGTGCTATCAGCTGGAGCGTAGGCACCTCCTTGAGGTGTCGGGCGGCGATCAGGGGTGCGGTGGCGTACCCCAGGGCAGTGATCAGCACCTCCGTCAGCGACCATGCGTCGCCTCCGGACAGGTGCGGCACCGTCAGCACGGCGACACCGGCCAGTCCCAGGCCGAGGCCGGCGAGGCGCCGCGCACCGAGGTGCTCCGTGGTGCCCAGATGTTGGCCGAACGCGCGCGACACGACGAGCCCGATGATCGGCACGGCGGCGATAAGCAGGCCCGACGTGGAGCTGGACAGATGGCGTTCGGCGTCGGTGAGGGTCCACCACGGGCCGAGGATCTCCAGGCAGGCAAACGCGAGCATGGGGCGCCAGTGGGCGCGCAGGGCCTGGCCGAGACCGCCCTGGCGCAGGGCGAACGGCAGCAGTACAACGGCGCCGAGCGCGCAACGGCTGAAGACGACGCCGGAGGGGGACATACCCTCCACCGCCACCTTGATCATCAAGTACGGAATACCCCAGATGACACTCATCAGGGAGAACAACAACCAGCCACGTGCAGTCACCCGTGCAGTTTCAGCCAGGTCAGCGGCCCCGGTCTTGAACGCTGTTGCGGTACGCCGCCGGGGTCACCCCCAAAACCCGGCGGAACCACCGCGTCAGGTGCGCCTGGTCCGCGAAGCCGACGAGTCCCGCGACCTCGGCGGGGCGCAGTCCCGCATCCAACAGTGTGCGGGCCCGCGCCACCCGGTGCTGGGCGAGCCAGGCGTACGGCGGCATGCCCATGGTGTCGCGGAAGATGCGTAGCAGCTGGTAGCGGGAGAGCCCGAAGCCGGTGGCGAGTTCGGCCAGCGAGGGTGGGGTGAGGAGTTCGTCGGCGAGGCGGTCGCGTACGGCGCGGGCTATCTGCCCGGCGCCGGGGACCGAATCGCGTACCGGCCGGGCCGAGCCGTGCCGACGAGCGAGCGCGGTCAACAGCCATGGCAGCCGGGACTCGGCCTCCAGCGCGTCTAGGCGGTGGGAGCTGAGTTCGGCGTGCGCGGCGCGCAGCGCGGCCGCGAGTTCCGGATCGTCGAGGACGGGCTCGGGGAAGTGCGGCAAGGCCACGGTGCCCTCGGCGAACAACGGCTGCGCGGGGTACAGGGCCCGGTAGGCGTAGCCGTCCGAGGCGCCCGGTCCACCGGTGTGCGTCTCGCCGGGATCGAGGACGACGATCGAGCCGGGGCCCACGTGGAGGCGCCCGCCGCGGTAGTCGATGATCTCGGAGCCTCCGACGCAGACGCCGATCGTGTACTCCTGGTGGCAGTGCGGCGCATACACGTGCTGGTCGAAGCGGGCGGTCAGCAGGTCGACGCACTGGCCGGAACCCAGGGGCGCTCGGGTCCATACGGCCTGCTCGCGACCCTCCACTGCGCCCATGTCGTGCCTCCCGCATCCTTGCGGTGATTCTCCCACCAGCGTCAGCACGAGCAGACAATCAGGAGGCCAACAGTGATGGCACTTCTTGTTTTTCGTCACCCCTGCTCAGGAGGTTCGACAATCCTGCTCTGTTGATCTCCCCGCCCTTTGTGTGACCGTGTTCGGTCTCTTCGCGTGATCTTGTCCGGCCTGGGCGGCAGCCACCGACCGCCGCGCGCCCCGGACAGCCGCGACGACTGATCAGAGGCAGTTCGTCGACCGCAACCCCGGCTGCGTGCGTCGGAAACGGTCGCTCACGCTGGAGTACGCCTGCTGATTCGCGCAGTACATGTGCGCACGTTGCCGCTACCTGATCCCGGACCCAGTGTCTGCCTTGCGCTCTCCTGCTGACCGCGCTTCCCGCAAAGACGCCGATCAGCGTGGTCGCGACCGCTCCGGCGGGGGGACGTTCTGCGTGCTGGTGACGGGGCTGATCGTGTAGACGCGCAACCGCACGGTGTGCGGGATGCTGCTGGGCACGGGGCTGGAGCGAGTGTGGCACCACGCCCGGTGCCACCGGTTGTTCTCTGGCCCGCTGGTCGGTCGACGAGCTCGGCCTGACCCTGGCCGACTTGATCGTCGCACGTCTCCTCCCGGACAGCGCGCCGCTGGTCGTCACGGTGGACGACACCTTGTTCAAGCGGGCCGGCCGCAAGGTCTTCGGGGCCGCCTGGCAGCATGACAGCGCCGCTAAGACACCGCGGCCCGCCGGGTTCGGCAACTGCTGGGTCGTGGCCGGCCTCGTCGTCACCGTGCCGTTCTCATCCAGGCCGATGTGCCTGCCGGTCCTGGCCCGGCTGTGGCGGCCACGCCATACCGGAAAGATCACCCTGGCCCGCCAGATGGTCGAACTGCCTGCTACCCGCTTCCCCGACCGCACCGTGCACGCGGTGGGCGATGCCGCCTACGTCGGTGAGCACCTACGCGGCCTGGATGCGCAGGTCACCTGGCCCAGCCGTCTGATGGTCACCTCCGTACTGCACGAACTCCCACCCCCACGCACGGGAAGAAGGGACGCCCACGTACCCGAGGCCCGCGTCTTGGCACCCCGGCCGACCTGTCCCAACTCCTGCACTGGCGACGCGTGAAGGTCCGCCGCTACGGACGGGTGGACACGCTGTTCCTGGCCGACCGCATCTGCCTGTGGTACGGCTCCTTCCACACCCACCGGGACCTCGGCACCCGGACGGGGACGGACGACATCTCGCACTCCTCGGAAGTCTCGCGGGCCCCATGTACCCGCGAGACTGGCGCACCACCATGATCACAGGTAGCTGAACGCCAAGATCCCGACAGAGTCAAGCTGAGCGGAGGGCCAGTTGGTCGGTGATGGTCGGGTCGGTGATCGCGGTGTCCCGGGCCAGCAGCATCGCCTTGCTGAGAATGATCGACAGCATCCGGTCGCCTTCGAACGGCTGGTACACCCGGGAGTCCGTCGGAGCGTCGGGCCCGGGAACAATGCACAGGTAGGTGTCGTGGGGCGTCATCAGGATGTTGCCCGAGCCCAGGTGGATCCGGTACGTCCGCAGATCGCCGCGCACCTCCAGGAACCGGCCGTCCACCGTGCAGCGCTCGCCGACCGCCAGCCGGGGCAGCAGCCTGGCCAGCAACTCGCCGCGCTCGCGGGCGCTCTGCGACAACTCGCCAAAGCCGTACGAGTGCCAGTAGTCGCGGTATCGCCCCTCCGGCCCGCCGTCCGACCAGGCGGGGTCGTTGCCGACGCTGGCCACGGCCACGAACAGATCGACGTCGCGCAGCACTTCGCTGAGCACCAGCGGCGGCACCTCCGACAGCGGCACCGGCTCGGCGTACTGGATTCCAGGCCGCACGATAGGACCGTACTGGCCGCTGCCCGCCTGGGTGAGGTTCTCCGGCGCCGTGATCGGGTAGAAGCGCACCTGGTCAGTGCCCAGGTGGGCGAAGTTCTCGCCCCAGTCCGCGTCCATGCCGTTCACCCAGTACTCGGCGCGCAGCCCCCACTCGGGCAGCAGCCTTGCCGGGGCGGGGAAGGCGCTGTCCACGGCGAGTTGGAGCTGGCTGCGCCAGCCGCGTGCGTTGGCCAGGGCGTGGAACTGGTGCTGGCGCACGACGTGCGCGGCGAAGCGGTTGGAGTACACCCGGGCGTGCTCCTCGGCGGCGGTGAGCAGGTACACCTCCCGGTGCGCCTGCTTGAACGGCTGGACGACTCCGTGGCGCTCCAGCAGGTCGCGCCAGGCGAGTACCGACTCCGGCGGGCAGCCGACTGGGTGCCACAGTTCGACCAAGGCGTCCGCGGCGGGCTCGAGTCCGTCACCGGTGAGGGTGCGAAGGGCGTTGTCCAGCCAGGTACAGGCGGTGCCGTCGATGGTCCAGAGCAGTCGGCGGGCGAGGGTGCCGACCACGGGGTGGTCCAGGAAGTGCTGCCGCCAGGAGTCGTACCGCCAGCTGCGACGCGCCAGGAACTGCCGGTCCAGCCGCTCGGACTGCGCGGCCAGCATCTTCTCCAGGTCCTTGACCGCGGCCTTGAACTCCTTGAACTCCTCGGCGTGTTCGCGGCGCACCGAGACGGGTGGCGCCTTCACCTCGCGGCCGGCCTCGTTGTACCAGGTCTGGCAAACCTGGGAGCCCTCCACCAGCAGCTCCACCCGGGCGTCACCGAAGCTCTCGACGCGCCGACCCACCTCGGTCAATCCGTAGGCGGGGACGGCGAGTTCCTCGATCTCTGCACGACTGAGGCCAAGCGCGGCGGCACGGTCCCGGAGCGCCTTGTCCAGCTCCTTGACGGTGCCTTTGGAGGTCACCCGGGTGGTGAGAACTGCGAGTTGGGCGAGCCCGTCCTCGCCGTCCAGCCGGGCGAGGCAGTGCACGGCGGCGTTGGCGACCTTGGGCGCCCGGGGGCCGATGCCCGGCGCCTTGCGCAGCGCGGACTCGACCAGGAGGGCCAGTACGCGGGCGCTGTCGGGATGGGCCGGGGTCAGGGCCAGCAGCAGGGCGAGCCCGCGCAGCGCGTCGAGGTTGTACGGGTCGAACTGGTTGACGCCGTCGCCGTGCGGGTCCGCGATCAGCTCAAAGGTGCGCGGGCGGCCGACCAGGGAGAGCCACTCAGTGATCCGCCCGCGGGCCTGCTCGGGGCCGACCGCATCCAGCAGGGCCCGCGCAGTGCGCTCCCAACCGACGGTCGGCTTGGCGGACTTGACCTGGAAGGCATGCCGGACCAGGTCCGTCCATGGCTGGCCGGCACCCCCGGGCAGGTCGAGTTCGGCGAGGTCCGCCAGGACCCGGTCGGCCCAGGCCTCGCCGGGGCTCAGCAGCGGCTCGGGCAGCGCGGCCGCGAGGTCGATGACCGGACTGTGATGGGGCCGGACGGCCAGGGCCGTCCGGCGGACGGTGGCGACCACCGCGCCGTCGACCGGGCGGCCCGCCTCGAGCTCGCCACGGATCAGCTGCTCGGCCCGCTCCGACTCGGCGAGGTGCCACTGCCGCCCCAGCAGATGGAGCCAGTCCTCGCGAAGGTCGCGCGCCGGGCCCTCCGGGAAGCCCTGGGAGACCATCGAAGCCAGCCGGATCAGCGTGTGGCGGTCCTTCCTCGCCTTCTCGGTCTCCGGCCCGGGTCTCCAGATCATCAGCACCCCGAGCACCAGGCTCGACACCAACTCCGCCCGGCTGCGCTGGTGCAGCCCCAGCACCCGCTCACGAGCAGCCACCACGCGCTCGGTGGACCAGTCGCCCCCGACAGCAGTGTCGACCTCCATCATCGACAGGGAGACCGCGTTCAGGTGCCCCGAGTCGAGCGCGTCGAGCAGCCGCTCGATGGCCGGGTCGAGATGATCGGTCGTTGTCATCAGCCACCCACCAGCGGAACAAGTTTCAGGAAGCACACTTCGGTGTCGGTGCGCAGGTCAAGCTCGGCGTCCAGCTCCTCGACCTGGCAGTCGCCGACCAGCACCAGGAACCCGTTGCGGGCGAACGCCTCGACGGCGCCCAGGAACTGTCGCTCGGGGTCGATCCGGCGGTCCGCGGTGCGCAGCCCGTAGCCGTTCAGGGTCCACTCGGCGCCGGTCGGTTGCACCAGGCCGTTGAACACCTCGGGGCCACGCTCGTTGTGCGCGGCCGCCTCCTGCCGCACCCGGCGGCGGATCAGCTCGCGCAGCGTCAACCGCTCCTCCTCGACGGCGAGTACCAAGGCGTCCCGCCGCAGCCCCGATGTCGTCTCGTCGACGAATGTCACTGTCGCCATGCCGCAGACCATAGACCTCGGCACCGACACCTGCCCCGGCTGGGCCAGTCCGGGCTGCGCCGGCACCGCCACCACCGCCACCGTGGGGCAGGCCGGGTGCGGCTCGGCGCAGGTCAGCAAGGGCTGGCATGGCCCCTACCCGACCTCATCGCCCACCGCGGCGCCACTGATCGTGGTGCGGTTCACCAAGAGCCAGTGCCAGCCGAGCCCGGTCCGCACCCGGTGCACCACCTTCCGCGAAAGCGCCCGGAACGTGGGCTTTCCCCAAGGGAACCGCTCGACCTTCAAGTCCGCGTCCGCGCCGAGCAGCAGACACCCGATTGGCAGGCACGGTATGCGGTCCGCTCCGGAGTGGAGGGCACCGTTGCTTCGCTTCTTCAGTGGCGACGGTGGGGCGTCCGCCAACCCGGCCGCGGGCGCGAGCGGCGGCCAGGCCCTCGTTGTTGCCGACGACGATGAGTTCGCGGATGAATTCCGCGAGGGCGGCGAAGACGTGGAAGACCAGCCGGCCGCCGGGGGTGGTGGTGTCCAGGTTCTCGTGCAGCGAGGTGAAGCCGATGCCGCGCTCGCGCAGTTCGGGACCATGTTGATGAGGTCCTGGAGGCTGCGGCCGTAGCGGTCGAGCGTGCGGACGACGAGGGTTTTGTCGCTGGGGTCGAGGATGGCGTGGCACGTCTTCAGCTCGGGGCGGAGGGCGTTTTTGCCGGACTTCTTGTCCGCGAAGATCTTCCGGCATCCGGCGGCGGTGAGGGCGTCGCTCTGACGCTCCAGCTTCTGCCCTGAAGGGTGTCAAAACTCCGATCAGGCCGCTGATCTGGGTGCTTCTTTCCGCGGTCGAGGGTGTGGGATCGACGCGGCATGGTACTCGTTGACCAGTCCACCGAGTACTCGGCGGCGCCGAACTGCCGCGGTGGGCAGCGGGATGACGTCCGGATTGTCGTTCGGGGCTCGCAGATCGAGGCCGCGGTAGGCGCGTCCGGCGTTGTAGTGCTCGGTGTACTCGGCGAGGACGGTGCGCAGGTGTTGTTCGCCGGTGATGAGGAGGCGGTTTGTGCATTCGCCGCGTACGGCGCGTATCCACCGCTCCGCGAAGGCGTTCGGCCGTGGGCTCTGCGGCGGCGTCGGGATGACCTCGATGTCGTTGCCGGCGAAGACGGCGTCGAAGGCGGTGGTGAACTTGGCATCGCGATCACGGATGAGGAACCGGAAACGCCCGGCCCTCTCGCCCAGGTCCATCAGCAGATTACGGGCGAGCTGCGCTACCCGTTCGCCGGTCGGATGTGTGGTGACGCCGAGCACGTGGACGTGCCGGGTCTTGATCTCCATGACGAAGAAGACGTAGAGACGCTTGAGGAAGACGGTGCCCACGTGTAGGAAGTCGCAGGCGAGCAGTGTGTGGGCCTGGCTACGGAGGAAGGTGGGCCAGGACTGTTGGGTGGCGCGCAGCGGTGCGGGCGGAAGGCCGGAGCGGCGTAGTACGCGCCGGATGGTGGCGGCCGCGACCCGGTGGCCGAGCCGCCGTAGCTCCCCCCTGGATTCTGACGTACCCCCAGGTCGGATTCTCTGTCGCGAGGCGGCGGATGAGCGCGACGATTTCCTCGGGCAGTTGTGGTCGGCCGGATCTGGCCGGCGGCTGACGCCACTTCCAGCGCACCAGACGCCGATGCCAGGACAGCAGTGTGCCCAGGGTGACCAGCCGATGGCGACGCAAGGTGGACGGCACATGCCGCGCGAGAGCGGAAAGTGCGGCGCGGTCGGCCCATGACATCCGCGGTTGCCCGATCTGCCGTCGGAGTACGGCGACCTCATGGCGCAGAGCAAGGATCTCGGCCTTGTGCGCGGCAGAGGACCGCCCCAGCAGTGTCAGCCAGCCCAGCATGCGACAAAAGATCACGTACATCAGTCGCAGACCCACGAACCGCGATCATGCCCGGGACGCGGGTGCCTGCAAAGCCGCTGCTCAGCCACCGTACGGCAGTTAACTTGATCTTTAACCTCTGGCCCCGAACGATGCGTCGAACTTGATCACTCGGTTCGGTAACCGCCGTACATGGAGGCGGCCTTCGCCTGAGCATGTGCTCCGACCAAGGAATACACATGTCCAGTGCGAAGGCCGTGGGATGAGTCTGCAGCAGCACGCCCTCAAGCAGGATCCGTTCGCGGGACTATCATTCTTCCGAGGGGAGTTCTATTCCTGTCTGACTCGACGTGCGGATGCATTGTTCGAGTTGGCCGATGCTGTGCTGTGTGCCGACGGGCCGGTCAAGTCGCTGGTTGAGCTGTCGCTGGTGGGTGAGCACCGCCGTGGGCACGGCGGGCTATACGGTGCTGTGGCTCGCGGCGGGGTTGATGTGGCCCGGCTGCGGCGGGCGCTGGCGGGGGTGCCGTTGCCTCGGGCGGCGGATGGCCGACTGGTGCTGGCCGCCGATATCACCTGCTGGCTGCGGCCGGA
>JBEYJY010000045.1:0-61289 GCA_040631425.1 Streptomyces sp. NPDC020096 | reverse complement strand
AGCCATGGACGGCAGACCACTGAAAGCCACACCCGACACCCCTGGGTGAGCCAACCCTACGAATGGCTCGCTCATCCCGATCAACAAGGTAGGGATCACTGACCCCTTGGAATTGATCATCTAGGAGCGTGTCTCAGTAACCGGCAACCTGCGTGTGGCTCGTGATCATTCATGCGGGATGATCCCGGTAGGCGTGATCAGGATGGGCGAGCCATCCGGCACTCCCGGGGGAGGCAGTCCACAGTTTGCGGCCGTCGGCCCAGCGGTCACCCGGAGGCTGGAGTTCGGCCCACGGGTGCAGCTTGTAGCCGGTCTCCAGAAACGGAACGAGGTCCCTCCCCGCGCGGCACGTGCAGGGAGGGACCTCGTTGCGCGGTGGGGCCCTCGCAGGCTCGGGGCCGAACGACTACCAGATGTTGACGTGGCAGGTGCCGTCGCCGACGCCACTGTCGCCGCCGCCGGAGAAGTCGTGGGTGTTGCCAGTGATGACCTTGGGGCCGCATTTGGCAAAGCCCCAGCTGGGGATGGTGACGGTGATTTGGGCGGCGGCGGTGAAGGAACGGCCGGGGGTGTAACGAGTGCCGGGGCCCTCGTACAGGTTGTCGGACTTCCAGGAGACGGGGCCGCCGGGTTGAAAGGAGACGCGGCCTTCGGCGCTGTTGTGGGCGGGGTCGTTCCAGTTCAGGTAGACACTGCCGGAGACATCGCCCTGCCAGCCGTTGATCCAGTCGATCTCGGCGTAGGCCGACTTGCAGTTCGCGTACCAGCCCATGTACAGGTAGCCGATGGTGGTCCATGGGCTGTTGTACTTGGAGACCTGTACGGGGGTGGCCGGGCCGAGAGGGATCGGTCCGCTGCAGGTTGCGGCACGGGCGGAGGCGGTGGGAGCAGTAACGGTGAGCGCGGTGGCGGCGGCGCAGGTGGCGACTGTGATGGCGAAGGACCGGCGTAAGGCGCGACGAACGGACATACTTGACCCCCGTGGGAAGAGAGCAGTTTCCTCGCGCATCGTAGGTCAGGTGTGAGGTATCGCGATATGGCTGTGAACGACTCTTCTGACCCCAGTTGAACGAGATTTCCGGGCCCAGGGGCCTGGACTGGGTGTTCGTCAGAAGTGGCCCCTGGGGTGGTCTTGCGGTGGGAGCATCGATGCGCCTCCAGATCGTCAAGGGGCGGAATGGACGGGGTTGCGTCCTGGGAAGTGGTGTACCGGGTTCTGCCTGATCCAGGTGTTTAGCCCGGCGTTGGAGTGGACGCCTGCATAGCAGAACGGCCACCGGCTGATCCTTCGAGAACGACGAAGATCTTGAAGGAGATCAGCGCGATGACCGCACCGGAAAGTCTGCCCCTGCATGCCCTGACACAGGAGAACCTCGCCTCGGCGAGTCCCGACCTGCTGCGCGCGATGGTCATCGGGCAGATGAACCTCCACGAGGTCGTCCCCATCGACGCGGAATGCCGCGAAGGCCTGGCCGACCCGCCGGACATCCCGTTCGTCGTACCGCCAGCTGCCTTTGACCTTGTAGCTGCGCAACGCCATGTCGCCGATGACCGTATGGCCGAGGTGGAGGAATTCGGTGCGAAGAACGTCAGGGTCCACCGGGACGGCGCTGGTCTGCGCAAGGTCCGCGAAGGTGTCACGGGCGAGCTGCTGGCTCATAAGCATGGCTGGATGGTGCCAGCGAGGTCTGACATCGTCGGCCGCGAATCCGTACGAGTGAGCGATTCCTCGCACCCCCGGCGCGCTCTCCCGCGTTCCTTGAACCGATCGCCGAGCGGCGCGGAGTGGGCGGGCTGCTGGCGCTGGGTGGGCCGCCCCTTCGGGCCACTCTTGGCTTAGACCGCTGTCGGTGGTGTGAAAACGAGCGGCAGAGGGCGCACGGGCCGGGGAGAATCCCAGGTGGCCCACCGTCAGAAAGGCGCCGTCCAGATGCTCAACCTCGGAACACCCAGTACATCGACGTCCGCACCGATGCCAGCGTCATCACGCTGACCCGCGGCTTCGCCATCCACCGACTCGGCGTACAGGTAGAACTCCGACCGACTGAGCTGGAGCCGGGCGTCTCCTGCGAGATATACGCCGAGCTGTTCACCAGCGGCATGGATGTCCGGTGGCTCAGCAACACCGCCGCGCCGCTCCGGACGCGTCTGTACAACTCCAGCAGCATCAGCGTCCAACTACCGCTGACCAACGAGCAGCTGCTTGCCCTTGAGGAGCACCGCGCTGGCGGCCCGTTCACTCTGGAGCTCAGGTTGCGCGCCTACGTGGCGGAGCACGATGTCGCCGACGACAGCGTGCAAATATGGGTGCCCGCCAGCGTTTGGCAGGACGAGCTCGAAAGACTCGGCCAAGCTGTGGCATTCACCTTGAGCGTCCCGGTGCCGGCGGCCGAAGGCGCGCAGCGTGAAGCCGCCGACTATTTGCTGGATGCGCGCCGGTTGCTGAACGCGGGCCGGTACGACAAGGCCATCGGTTCCGCCCGCCAGGCGATGGAGCGCGCCTTCGACCTCACCCAGTGGCCGGCCATCGCAAGGACGGACGACCCGCGCGAGCGCAGCCAGGGCCAGCGCTGGCGAGCGATCTACAAAGCTGCTTATGACCAGGCGTCCGGCGCCGAGCACGCCGACGAAGTCACCAAGGACTTCACCTACAGCCGTGCGGAGGCCGAGGCCCTGATCGGGATCGCGGCCGCACTGCTGAACATCGCGCCGAGCCCGCAGACCTGACGCTTCCGGGCCAGGCGGGCTGCGGGCAGGGACCCGCCTGGTGCGCTGGGCACTGTGCGATGCCCCAGTACGGCTGGCCAGTCACCGCGCCAGTGCCGGACATCGTCAGGACGCGGTTGTGGTGCAGGTTGCGGATCCCGGTGGAAGCGGCGCGGCTCGCCCTGCACTTCGGTGGCCAAGCCTTCGCCACGCGGCCCGACCGTTCGCCGACGACCGGGACAAACCCGATCATGAGCAGGGCCGGCTGATCCACAGACCGGCCGACCCAAGCTGACCCGACAGTTAGGCCCACCGCATGCCGAGGGCGGTGAGGGCGTCCGCTCGGTCCTGGCTGAGGCTGCCTCGTCGCTGGCGTTGGTTCGCCAGCCATACCCCGAGCTTGACGGCGTGCTCGTGGCCGTCGCCGTCGACCACGGTCTCAACGTGCTTGCGGGAAACCCCGGTCAGCGTCCCCTCCCGCTCGAAGTACTGCTGTGCGGCGGCCACTCCGCGCTCCCAGGCGGCTGCCCGCGCCCCGCCCTCGGCCGTCGGCGCCGTCCGGGCCGGGGCCTCGATGGGGGTGACGCCGAGCTCGGCCAGGCGCTCGCGTTGCCCGTCGAGCAGGTGTGGCCAGTCGGTGCGCTGCCGCTCCAGCCACCGCCCCACGTCTTCCCCGCCCACAGTGACCCCGGGCAGGATGTCCGCCGACGTGGCCCCGCCGCGCAGGCAGTCAAGCGCCACCCTCCGTCACCACCGAAAGTGAGACAGGGCCGTTAAGTTGACACATCCGTGCCCGGTCGGGTCATGCTCGGGTGAGCACGATCTTCTTACCGCCGGCCCGTCCGGCAACCACCCGGGCGAACGCAGCCGGTCCCTCGCTCAGCGGCAGGGGTTCCGGTGCGAGTTTCAAGGTTCCCGCGGCGGCCTGCTCCGCCAGTTGGACAAGCTGCGCGGCGTTGGGCTCGACGTAGAGGTCCCAACTCGTGATGCCTCGTTCCTCCGGAGGCGCGTCCGAGGTCAGGGAGCACAGTCGGCCGCCGTCCCGCACCAAAGGCAGGGCGGCGTCCGCCGTGCTGGTGGCGATGATGAGGGCGGCGTCGAACCCGCCGCGTACCTTGGCCGACCAGTTCGGGTCGTGGTAGTCGACGATCTCCATCGCTCCCAGACCGAGCAGGCGCTCTGCGGCGGCAGCAGACGCGGTCGCGGTCACCTCGATGCCCTTGGCCGCGGCGAGCTGGATGGCCAGGGCTCCGGTGGCCCCGCCTCCGTTGGTGATCAGGAGCCGCTGACCTCGGCTGAGGTCCAGCTTCTCTAGGGCCTGCAACGCGGTGAGTCCGTTGACCGGCAGTGCCGCCGCGTGCACGGCGTCCAGCCCGGGTGGGCAGGCTGCCGCGTGATCCGCGTTGATCAGAACGCGTTCCGCCCAGAAGCCGCTTCCCCCGGGCAGCGGGGCCTCGTGTGCGAGCGCCCGGTCGCCTACGGCAAACCCGGTGACACCCGCGCCGACGGCCAGCACCTTGCCCGCGCCCTCCACTCCCAGCGCCGCCGGGGGGCGCAGCCCCACGTCCCAGCCAGCGTCGTTTAGCAGTTGGTCCCACGGGCCGACCCCGGCCGCCTCAACCGCCACCAGGATCTGACCGGGCCCGGGAGGTGACGGTTCGGGCAACTCCAGCAGGGCGACTTCCTTCTCGGCCCTGGACACTCCGCACGCCTTCACAGTAGATCTTTGTCCTCTCACTCAGTCCGACCGACCGGAAGGTGCGGGCCGGAAACCCAAAGCAGGCAGCAGTGTCGACCTCGGGATCCCCTACAGAGGTCGCTCGCGGTCTCACCCACATTGGTGTCGAGCCTATGCAGCTAGTGGCCCGGACATGGTCACGTCCGGTGGGGTGGTGTCTCGGCGGCCACGTACGTCGACGCCAGGGACACCGCTCCGGCGCGTCGCGGAAGTGGCCGCAGCAGCACGGACTGTGCGGCTTCGAGACCTGGCGCACCATGGCCTGCTGGCGCTGATGCTGCTCGCGCAGATGGGTGGCGATCAGGAGCAGCGCCGAGAACAGCACCAGGACAGCATCTGCACGAGTACGTTCTCGGTGGTCAGCGTGCGTCGCTCGGTTCCCGCGACGACCAGCGCCGCCAGGCGAGCAGAGCGGTGACGGCGGTACGGCGGGTGTCGGCGAAGGCGGCGGCGAGCGCGAGCGGGATGACCAGCAGATGGGCGAGGTGGATGTCCGGCGGCAGGAACCAGTCGGCCACCGGAATCGCCACGATCGGCACGGACCACAGGGTCACCCATCGGTAGCCCCGCCATCCGCTCGGTGCCCGAGGGTGCGTATCGGGTCGTGATCAATGAGCATCGCAGCTTGCGGGGCGGGTGCCCGTCTGGGGTACGGGGCCCGGCGATCTGCGGCTGCGCCGTGTGGGCGCGAGTGACCGGGAAGCGATGCCGCAGGCAGGCAGCGGCGGGGCCCGAGGGCCCCGGCTGCGTGCCCGCCGGGATGGTGTGTCAGACCATGGCGAGCCGGTCTACCAGCAGCTCCACCCTCGGCTCGGTGTCCTCCGGCGGCAGCCGTCCCGCTCGGGTCAGGGTGGCCAGCCCGTGCAGGGCCGCCCAGAACACCTCGGTGAACAGTGCCGGGTGGACGCCGTCCCCGGCGACCTCGCCGAGGCTTTCCAGCAGGGCGGCGAAGGCGTCCTTCAGAGGTTCTGGGGTGTCCTCGTTCGCGAACGCCAGGCCGCCGTCGAGCTGGAACATGGCGTCGTAGACCGCCGGGTTGCGTGCGGCGAAGTCGAGGTAGGAGCGGGCGAGGGCGGTGACCCGGGTGCGAGGTCCGTCCGCGGCGGAGGTCGCGGCCCGCAGCGCCGCAGCCATCTCGGTGGCGCCCGCGAGGGCGACGGCGCCGATGATCTCGCGCTTGCCGCGAAAGTGGCTGTAGAGGACGGGCTGGCTGTACTCGATGCGTTCGGCGAGCCGGCGGGTGGTGACCGCGTCCCAGCCCTGCTGCTCGGCGAGTTCGCGGGCCGTCGCCACGATGAGGCGCTCGCGGCCCGCCCTTTCGCGCTCTTTGCGTTCCTGTACCGACATGATTCGATCCTAGCACCGCTAGACAATCGAGCGGCAGCAGTACTAGCGTTGCCTCATCAGCTAGCAACACTAGATGCCAGGAGGGTCATCATGCTCAACGCACTCGAGGTGTTCACCACCGTGGTCGTCGGCGTGATGGTGGGGGTGGAGTTCTCCGTCGCCTTCGTCATCAACCCGATCCTCAACGCACTCCCCGAGGACAGTGGCCAACTCGGCCGCGCCCACGGGGGCCGGATGCTCGGCGCCGTGATGCCGGTCTGGTACATCACCTCGCTCGTCCTCGTCGCGGTCTGGGCCATCGCCGGATGGCACCGCCCCGGCGCCGGCCTCGCCGTCACCGCCGGCGCGCTGCTGATCCTCAGCGTGATCATGTCGATCCTGTTGCTCGTCCCGATCAACAACCGGGGCAAGACGTGGACCCCTGACAACCGGCCCGCCGACTGGAAGCAGCAGATGAACCGCTGGGACCGCTTCCACTACGTCCGCGTCGCCGTTATCGTCGCCGCCTTCGCCCTGCTGGTCGCCGCCCTCATCTGACCCCGCGGGCCGACACCGCGCTGGTGGCGCACAATCCCCACTCCCCGGGCGGCAGCGGGCCACCGAAATCCCGACATCCGGGAATGCAGCTGCCGCTCAAAGCCCGATCTCTGGGGCGGACGAAGTCCGAGTTTCACGAAACCTCCGATGCGTTGGAGTTTGGCGACAAGGCGGGAAGGCCGGATGGGACTTTCCACCCCGACACCGGGCTGCCGCTGGCATGGCGTGGTGTGGGGGCATACGTCCTGTCTCCAGCCACATAAATGGTGCGTACGAGTTGTCGGTCTTTCGGGGCACAGGCACAGGCACTGGCTCCAAGCGCTTGAGTCGGGCGGGTAAGTGGTTTCACGCACGGGCTGGCAGTTGCTGATCAGCCCAGATGAGTTTGCCGTCCGGGATGTGGCGGGTTCCCCATCGGCGGGACAGCTGAGTGACGAGGAAGAGGCCGCGCCCGTGTTCGTCGGTGGTGCGGGGGTGTCGCACAAGCGGGTGGCTGTGGCTGGCGTCGGAGACTTCGCAGGTCAGCATCTCGTGCCGGATGAGGCGTAGGCCGATCGTGCGGTCGCTGTTGCAGTCGCCGTCGCCGTGGATGATGGCGTTGGTGAACAGTTCGCTGACGATCAGCTCTGTGGACTCGGCTAGGTGTTCCAGTCCCCACTGGGTCAGCTTCCGGGTAGCGAGAGTTCGGGCACGGCTGACGACGGCGGGATCGCTGGTGAACTGCCAAGAGGCAACCCGGTCTGCGCTCAGCGAGCGGGTCCGTGCGAGGAACAGAGTGACATCGTCGCTCGGCGGCTTGGCCCGCAGTGTGTCCACCGTGGACGAGCACAGATCGTCCAGTGTGAGGTCGGGCCGTGCGAGGGCGGCGCGCAAACGGTTCATGCCGTCGCTGATGTCCTGGTGGCGGGCCTCGATCAGACCGTCGGTGTAGAGGGCGAGCACGCTTCCTTCGGCGAGTTCCAAAGTTACGGACTCGAAGGGGACCAGTCCGAGGCCGAGCGGTGCTCCGGTGGGTAGGTCGGGGAAGGTGACGTGGCCGTGCGGGTCGATGATCGCGGGCGGGGGGTGGCCGGCCCGTGCCATGGTGCAGGTGCGGGTGACCGGGTCGTAGACGGCGTACAGGCACGTGGCGGCCATCGAGGTGGTGGCCGGGTGCCGGGGGTCTTCCGCCTCGGTGAGGCGGATGACCTGCTCGTCGAGGCGGGACAGTACTTCGTCGGGAGGCATGTCCATGTCCGCGAGGGTGTGCATGGCGGTGCGGAGTTGGCCCATCTTCGCCGCCGCGTTGATGCCGTGTCCGACCACGTCGCCGACGACCAGGGCGACGCGGGCTCCGGAGAGGGGGATCACGTCGAACCAGTCACCCCCGATGCCGTGGTGGCTGTCGGCCGGCAGGTAGCGCCAGGCCACATCAGCGGCGGAGCCGCCCGTGGGGCGGTGGGGGAGCAGCAGGCGCTGCAGGGCGAGAGCCGCGGAGCGTTCGCGCACGTATCGGCGGGCGTTGTCCAGGGCCAGCGCTGCCCAGCTGACGAGTTCCTCGGCCAAGAGCAGGTCGTCCTCCTCGAACGGCCTGGGGTCCTCCGTCCGCACGAAGACCGCCACGCCCAGCACTGCGCCCCGGGCGTGGATCGGGACGACCATCAACGAGTGCATGGCGTGCTCGCGGATCTTCTCCGCCCACGCCGCGCCGTGGTGGTCCAGCCATGTGCCCGGGGACGTGTCCAGTATCGGCTCGAAGTGGGATTTCCCGGAGCGCAGGACACCGGTGAAGGGCGAAGTGGGCGGGACGAAGACCGGCTCTCCGCGAGCGAACAGGGACTCCGGCGTTCCCGGGTGGATCGAGGCCAGGCCCGTACGGCGGAAGGCGGGGATGCGCCCGTCCTGTGGGCCGAGATGGGCCAAGGGCTCCTCGCCGAGTGGGACGGACTCCACCAGGTCGACAGTGGCGTAGTCCGCGAGGAACGGCACGGCGAGGTCGGCCAGTTCCTGCGCGGTCTGCATGACGTCCAAGGTGGTGCCGATGCGCCTGCTGGCCTCGCCGAGGATTGCCAGACGCTCTCGCGCCCGTCGGCTGTCGGTGACGTCCACGCTCACAGTGCACACGCCCAGCGCGCGACCCTGCGCGTCGTCGAGGCGGAAGAAGGACGCCGTCAACATGCGGTTGCTTCGCACATTCGCCGGCAGCAAGGCCTGGTAGTCCACGTCCATCGCCGGGTCCCCGCTCTCCAGCACCTGGTGCATCACTGCCTCCAGCGTTTCGGCCCCCGTCCCGGGCGCCGCCTCCGTCAGCCTGCGGCCCAGCCGCTGGGGGAGAGGGATGCCGTCCTTGGAGCCCTGGGTGTCGTTCACCCGGATGCAGCGCAGGTGCGTGTCCCGTATGACGACACCGATCGGCAGGCGGCTCGGCAGCGGCAGCGTAGCGAGGAGCGGCTCCGCCACTGTGGCCTCGGCCGGCCACGCGGGAAGCAAGGCCTTGTCGGTCGCACAGACCACCCACCACTCCAGGCCGTCCCGCCCGGTCAGTGATGACACGGACAGGCGCACGTCGATGCTGCGGCCGTCGCGGTGGCGCACCTGCGCGAGGTCGGACCAGCGGCCCCGGAGGGTGCTCTCTTGTGCGGCTTGTGAAGCCTTTGCTCGGTCGTCGGCGGCCACCAACAGGACACCGGCGGAGCGCCCCACCACCTCCACGGCCGAGTAGCCCACGAGCCGCTGAGCGGCCTGCGACCATCCGACCACCGTCCCCTGCGCGTCGAGGAGAGCTATCGCCGGGCCGACAGCCTCGATGGCCGTCTGAGCCTCGGACACTCTGGTCGCTGCGGAACTGTCCACTGATCTTCCCTTCTATGTCCCCCCGGCGATGCGGTCCCCCAACTGCTCGGCTGTCTGGTGGATGGATAGGTCCAGGGCAGGAGTGATCGAGCTACCAGGCACGGCAGGCCACAGCCCTTTCAGACTGCCCCGACGGTGGCTGCGGCGGTGGTCTCGGCCCGTCAGATCTGCTCCGGCGGGACGCCTGTCGGGGCCGGGGTGCGGACAACGGACCGTCGGCTGACGCCGACGGCACCAACACGGCCGTCCGGTGACTCCCCGCTTGCTCTCACCCGCACCTCACGCGTCAGTTGGCGACGGCTGAGAAGGTGGTGCAGCCAGGCCCCGAGGGCCGCTCCCAGGATCGGCGCGACCAGATAGATCCACAGATCAGTGGTCTGCCCGGCGAATGCGGCAGGACCGAACTGGCAGGCGGGGTTGATCGAGCCCCCGCTGCGGGGCCCCAGAAAAGCGATCACCAGCGCGACGGCAGGCCCGATGACGTACGGCACCAGGCGCGCACAGCGGGCATGAGCCATGCAAAACCGGACCGCCAGCATGATGGCCGTCATGCCGCCGGCCTCGGCGACAAAGACGGACGCGGGCTGCCAGGAGGGCGCGGGCACGATCGCCGCGTAGCCGATCGACGGGAAGGAGACCGCAGGCCCCCACAGCAGACGCCCAAGGCCCATCCCCGCTGTAGGCCCCGCCATTTGGGCCACCACATCGGAAACAACGCCGCACCCGGGGAAGGCGCCCATAAGCCACAGGGAGACCATCACGGTGCCGTGTCCAGGCGGATCATGGCCTTGACGGCTTCCGGGGCGAGCTTCGCCCAGTCCAGACGGCGCGTGTGCTCGGGGAGGCGCTGCGGGCTTCCGTGCGCTTCGTTCGTGCTCATGCCTGCAACGCTAGGCACCCAGTGGTACCGGAGTATGGTCCATTTCTATGACAGATTCCCAGACCAATTCTGCTGACAAGGCAAGATCGCGATCTACGGAGCTGGAACACTAACCCGCTCCCGAGCGTGGCGCCCCGAGCATGCGACGTGGCGCTCCGGCTTCGCGGTGCAACTGGTCTGACAGGCGGCGCCCAAGGGCCCGCCTGGCCGTTCGACGCGAAGTGGTCCGGTCTTTTGCTCAGAAAATTGTCCACACGTGTGTGCGGACGCGCGCATACGGTCCGGCCATGACGGCAACAGCGCCCACCCCCGATGAACATCGGTGTCTTCCCCTCCGCCGGTGACCTCAACGAGCACTACACCCGGCCCACTCGCGAGTTTGCGGAGCTCATCGGCAGGGCCGGCCACACCCTGGTGTGGGGCGGATCCGATACCGAGCTGATGAAGGTCGTCGCCCACGGAGTGCAGGCGTCGGGAGGGCGGCCGACGGGGATCTCGGTCGACTTTCTTCGGCAGTGGGCCAGGAAGGACGCCGACGACCGACGTTCGCCAAGAATCTCGCTGAACGGAAGGCACTGCTGCTCGCCGTGTCCGACGCAGTAGTGGTGATGCCCGGCGGCGTGGGCACGCTGGACGAAGCGACCGAGGTCCTGGAGCTGAGGAAGCACGGCCTGTACGACGAGCCGTGGTGCTGCTGAACACGGCGGGCTTCTACGACGGGCTGATACTCCAGCTCCGGCGAATGGACGAGCAGGGGTTCCTGCCGTTGCCCCTTGGAGAGCTGGTCTTCGTCGCCGACACGGCCGCCGGCGCACTCGCCTACCTGGAGAAGTCCGTTGGAACGGGTGGCGAGATCGTGACAGCACGGCTTCCAGCCTGAGAGATCGCGCCGACTCCGGCACGGGCGGCCTGGCACTTGAGGCCGACAGCCCCGGCGCCTCGAATCTCGGCAGGGACGCTCCCGAACCGGACAGAGGCGCGCCCGCTCCGCCCTCGGAACCCCGTCTAGGGCAGCACCCTGCACAGTGCGTCCAGTGCACCTGCCCACGCGCTGTCCGAGGGCGCCGCGGAGTTGACCACCAGGGCGTCCCGTTCGGGCAACTGCCATCCGCAGTCCGCCACTTCGTAGCGGAACTGCGTCAACCCCCTGACCGCCAGCCCTTGCCGGGCCGCGGCCTGGACCACCGAGCTCTCGGTGCCACGCGGAAGTTCGAGGACCGTCTGCAGTCCTGCCGCCATGCCGGCCACACGAATGCCAGGAGCCCTCTGGCGTAGGACCTCGACCAGCTGATCGCGGCGGCGCCGGTAGCGCAGCCGCATCGAGCGCACATGACGGTCGTACGCACCCGAAGCGATGAATTCCGCCAGCGTCAGCTGCTCCAGGGCGCTCGTCATGTAGTCACCGTGCCCTTTAGCCGTCACGATCTTCGGGATGAGTTCCTCCGGCAGCACCATCCATCCGAGCCGTACCCCCGGCGCCAGGGACTTGCTCACGGAACCGAAGTACACCACCCGCTCCGGATCGAGGCCCTGCAGAGCCCCCACCGGCTGACGGTCGTACCGGAACTCCCCGTCATAGTCGTCCTCCAGGATCAGGCCGCCGACGGCACGTGCCCACTCGACGGCCGCCGTACGCCGGTCCGGGCGGAGCGCGACCCCCGTCGGGTACTGGTGCGCCGGGGTCATCAGAACCGCCCCCACTTCGCGCAGTCGCGCGAGGTCGTCGATGCGCGCGCCATGGTCGTCGACGCGGAGGGGCGGGGTGTGCAGACCGGCGTTCGCCAGCAGGTCGCGATACAGGTCGAGTCCGTAGGCCTCGACGGCCACCGCCCGCACCCGCCGCACCCTGAGCGCCTGCGCCATCAGCGCCAGGCCGTGGTGGAAACCGGAACAGATGACAATCCGCTCCGGCTCGGCGTACACCCCGCGGGCCCGCGCCAGGTAGTCCGCGAGTGCCGTGCGCAGCTCCACGCGGCCGCGGGCGTCGCCGTAGCCGAAGGCGTTGTGCGGCGCGGCGGTCAAAGCCCGGCGGGCCGCGGTGAGCCACCGCGTGCGCGGAAAGATCGCGAGGTCCGGTGCACCCGTCAGCAGGCCATACCCGGGACGGGGCTCGTCCGGCCTTGTGCGGGGAGCGTCAGGCGCGGCCCTGTGCGGCTCGACCCGGGTGGCCACCCGGGTCCCGGAGCCCTGCAGGGCGGTGAGCCAGCCCTCGGCGACCAGCTCGGCGTAGGCCTCGACCACGGTGTTACGCGAGACGCCGAGATCCGCAGCGAGTGAGCGGGAGGCCGGCAGCCGACTGCCGGGCGCCAGCCGTCCCGTGCGCACGGCCTCCCTCAAGGCGTCCGTGAGCCCTGCACGCAGCCCGGGTCCGCGCAGCTCCAGATACAGGTCGGCACCGAACGCGGGGGGGCGAATCGGCCGCCGAATTGGTCCGGGAACCTGTCATGCAAATGGACCATACTCCCGTACAACTGGGGAACGTAGCGTTGTGAGCATGACGATGAACGAAGCGCACGAAAGCACGCACACCTCCCGGAGCACACGGCGCGTATGGGGGCCGGCCTGACGTTCAACGGCAATCTCCGCGCCATCGGAGAGATCACCACCGCGGACTCGCGATCGGAGGTGTTCTCGGCCGTCTATGTCGTCCGTTACGCGGCGCTGATTGTTCCGTCCCTCGCGGCCGGCCTCCTGGCACCTTCATGGGGGCTGAAAACCACGAGCTATCTCTACATCGGGTTCGTCGGGGTTCTGTCACTGATTGCCCTCACCCATGCCGACCGGTCACGTGCCGACGGACCCACCGGCCATGCCGGCCGTGCCGACTCGGTGCGGACGGCCGTCGCACAGCGGATACCTGCAAGAGGCAACGACACGACGGTAAAGATCCGCTGATGTGATCGATACATGGACCCTTCGGAAAACCAGACAGAGGAACAGTCATGCAAGCCATCACCACCCTGGACCGCGACGCCGGCGTCAGCGGGCTGACCCTGACCGACCTGCCGTATCCCCATGCCGCCGAGAACGACGTCATCGTGAGGGTCCATGCCGCGGGATTCACCCGTGGAGAGCTCGACTGGCCCGGAACGTGGTCCGATCGCGCCGGCCGCGACCGCACTCCGAGCGTGCCGGGGCACGAGGTCTCGGGTGTCGTGGCGGAGCTCGGATACGGAACCACCGGCCTCACCGTCGGCCAGCGGGTCTTCGGACTGACCGACTGGGCCCGCAACGGCTCGCTGGCCGAGTACGTCGCCGTGGAGGCCCGCAACCTCGCCCCGCTTCCCGCGGATGTCGACCACACGGTGGCGGCCGCGCTGCCGATCTCCGGACTGACCGCCTGGCAGGGCCTGTTCGACCACGCGCGGATCATGACAGGCCAGACCGTCCTGATCCACGGCGCCGCGGGTGGCGTCGGTTCGATCGCGGTGCAACTCGCGCTTCAGGCGGGAGCCCGCGTGATCGGCACCGGTCGGTCCGCCGACCGGGACACCGTCCTCACTCTGGGCACGCATACGTTCCTGGACCTCGAGGCCGACCGGCTGGAGGACGCCGGCGAGGTCGACGTGGTATTCGACGTGATCGGCGGTGACATCCTCGACAGCTCGGCCGCGCTCGTACGCGCCGGCGGCACACTCGTCACGATCGCCCAGCCACCCACCGTCCGGCCCAAGGACGGGCGGGCCCTGTTCTTCGTCGTGGAACCCGACCGCGCCCGCCTCGCGGACCTGGCGCAGCGGCTCCGGGACGGACGGCTCGGCGTGCGGGTCGGCGCGGTCCGCCCGCTGGCCGAGGCAGCCGCCGCCTTCGCCCCTGAGCGGCGCGTCACCGGCAGGACGATCATCCGGGTTGTCGAGGATTGAAGGTGAGGACGCCGTCCGTCCGCCACGAGAACGGCAGACCATGCGCGCGTTCCGGCCCGGCATCCGGGACCGTTTCGGCCGCGGCCTGGCTATCGTTGGCCCCCCCCGCACACCTCCAGCCAAAACTCGACATCGACAGGCATCGATACGCCGTGCCCTTCGGTGGCGGCGTTCAGGCAGGGGGCGGACGCCGACAGGCTGGCCGGGTACGACCAACTGGCCGTCTCAGAACGGAACTTCCTCGCCCGGTACCAGGGCAAGGTCAACAAGTACCGATTGCCGGTCGAAGACGGCGCGCCCGTGGAAGAGGCGGACGATGACGCCGTTCTCGCCTTCGCCTTCCGTTCCGCCGGCGACCGCCTGGGAGCGCTGGCGTTCGGGCCTGGACGACTCGCTGGTTCTGGTCATCCCTGTACACCTACCGGCACGCGCTGGAACTGGGACTCAAGGCCGTCCTGAAGGCGATGGTGAACAGCGCAAAGTTCGAGCAGGAGCCGAATACCGACCTGCCTGGCATTTTCTCCACGGTTACCAAGCGCCGATGTCCGCGTCCACTAGGATTCGGACCTGTCAGGTCCCCCCTTTCAAGGCCCGCATGTTCACCGAGTCGATCGCACAGCGAGTCCAGTCCAACTCCCCGCGCGCGCCCAGCTCATCCAGCACCAGGCGGTGCAGCTTCGCCCACACTCTGGCCTTGCTCCACTCGGTGAAGCGCCTGTGGGCTGTCGGCCCCGACGGCCCGAAAGACGGAGGCAACTGCCGCCAAGTACAGCCTGACGTGGCGACAAAGATGATCGCAGTGAATACTTCTCGGTTCCCGTATCTCCGTCGACCGCCACCCTGCGGCCGGGTCGGAGCCGGCGGCACCGCCCGCTCGAACAACGCCCACAGCTCATCCGGCGCCAAACGCTCCACGATCCGCACGACCGCAGACTATCGAACAGGCGCCAAATGAGACCAGCTCTAAGGGGGGTCGACGGTGCTGACGACCCCTATCACCGGCGGAGGGTGAAGCCGCCCTGGCACCCCGAGACCGGTCTCACCTTCTACCCCTCCGAGGCGGTGAGCTGCTCGCCAGGGTTGGGGCCCGGGCCGTGCTCGTTGAGGAGGGTCCAGGCGTGCAGGCTCTGATGGCGGGTGGTTTCGGCGGCCGGGGCCGCTGAGGCTGCGGTGGTGGTGACGGCGGTCACGGCGGTGGTGAGCGCAATGCCGGCGATGAGCTTTCGCATAGTCGTTCCTCGGGTGGGCCGATGGAGGTGGCGACGGCGGGTGTTCGCCCGCCGCTGCCTCAAAGATCGCAGTCAGCCGGGGCTTCGGACGTCCGCCGCAAGGAGGGACCCGGCTCTCCCCCGCGCGGGGGAGAGCCGGTCCAGGCAGGGCCGGATACCGAACGTCGGCACGCGTGCGAGCTGGAAGCAAGGACCGGCGTGCTGCCAGAAATCGGCAACACGGTTCTGCCGCGCCAGAGGGTGCTCTCGCCGCTCGCAATATGTGCTGTCGACTCTCGCCGATGAAGCCACTGGCCGTGACGGCTCGTGAGTGCTCGTGGCCGCGGCGGGATGGGAGCCCGCGGCTATTGGCTCACTTGAGGACGGCGAGGTGGTCGGCGGCGCCTCCACGCCATTCGATCAGGAAGAGGGTCGAGTCGTCGCTAGTGGTCCCGCCGCGTTGTTGCTTGAGGGTGTGGGAGAGCGAGCGCACCACTGCCCGGACTCCTTCCTCTGCGTGCTCGATGCGGTTGACCCAGTGGATGAGTTGTTCCTCGCCGAACTGCTCTTCGCCGACTTCGTGCTCCTCGATCACGCCGTCGGTGAAGCACAGCACCCGGTCGCCGCGCTGGAGTCTGTGCTCGCTGATCTGTGGCTTTTCACCGCCGCAGCCGACCGGCAGGGTGGTCGGGCCCTCCAGTCGCCCGACGACCTGGTGGTTGCGGATCAGCAGCGGTGCTGGGTGGCCCGCATTGACCCATTGCAGGTCGCCGGTTGTGATGTTCAGGCGCATCATCTGCGCGGTGACGAAGTGGTCGGGCCCGAACTGCTCGGCGACGGCCCGGTCCATGAACGCGTAGATCTCGGCCAGGCCGATGTCGGCACGTCTGGCGTGCCGGTAGGCGCCGACGGCGACGGTCGCCATCGTGGCGGCGTCCAGGCCGTGGCCCATCGCATCGACCATGGCCACGTGCAGGATGTCGTCGTTGAGGGCGTAGTCGAAGCTGTCACCGGCGATGTTGTAGGCGGGCTCGAGGATTCCGGCCACCGCGACCTGTGGTACGGACATCGCCAACGGCGGTAGCAGGGACCACTGGATCTCCGCGGCCACGCTCATCGGTTCGCTGCGCCGGGCCTGGAAGAACTGGTCGGTGTAGCTGTGCTTGGTGACCAGCATGTCGGCGACCAGGCCGGCGAGTCTGCGCAACAGCCGCCGGTCGTCGTCATCGACGACATCCAGGGTGAGGACCATTACTCCCACTTGGTCACTGCCGTCCAGCAGCGGCAGGTACATCCGGACGCCGTCGGCCTGCGCTACCTCGACAGTGGTCGCGTGGAGGAAGGCCGCGCCGGCGTGGGAGTCACCGATCGGCTCGGGCTCACCGACAGTCAGCCCCCTACCCGGCAGCGGCACCAGCAGCAGCTGGCCGTAGTCCTGCAAGAGGATCGAGACGTCACGGCCACCGACCCTGGCCACCTCTTCCGCGATCAGCGGAGCGATCAGCTGCGGCGGCATCTCGTGAGCCCGGTCCAGCAGCACCCCCAGCAGCCGCTCACCGAACCCTTCCGACCGGTCCACCGTGGTCTTGTCGGGCTGCGACTCACCTTCTGCCATAGCCGCACCCCTTCACCGACGTCTTCGAAGCCTCGGCCACCGTGCTCCGGCTCACCTCGCACCGCGGAGCCAACGCGCGCCCCGACACGCTCGGGCCCACCCGGCGGTCCACGGCGGATCCTCGCCCGAAGACCCCGCGATCTATCACACGGGCTCCTGGCACGACCGTGATCACCCCCACAGGGTGACGCGGCCAACCAGCCCCAAGTGCCCATTACGTCAAAGGCGGCATGTCACACCCGGTCGGGACAGCTGGCTCTCAATCTCGATGCCCAAACGGTGGCTCCCAACCTCACCGTCCGGGTGGCCCTGATCCACCCGTCGAAAACAGGGGCGCACTACGACGCGTCCCACCACGGCGGCTGCCCGCTGGAGCGCTGACGTGCCGTGGTGAGTTTCTGTCCCGGAAAACTCACCACGGCGCCCGGAGAACTCACCAAGCGGATTGCGAACTCACCATGGCAGGTCAGCCGCGCGGCAGCTGCTGCTACTCCTGGGCCCAGACGTCCGGCCCGCCGCCGCGCCACTCGATGAGGTTGGGGTCGTCGAGTTGGATGGTGTCGGGGTCGAGTCCGGCGCGGCGTAGGAACTCCAGGACATCGGCGGCCCGGTGCGCCAGGCCGAGGACTTCGTTCCCGGCCCGCACCCGGCGCCCTGTCAACGGACACGCTGACGTCCTTCTGGGTGGACATTTCAGATCCCTCTGTGCGGACACTTCTTCTCCCTGTCCGGTACGACTTTTCGTCCCTCAGGCGGGCTAGGAACGTGCCGGGGTTACCGGCCGTTCTCCTTGCATGCTGAGTTTGATGACGGGCCCTTGGATAGCGCTCGTGATCGTGGTCCCGCTGTTCCTGCTGGCAGCCTTCAGGAAGATCGTTCAGTGGGCTCAGGATCGTGGCTGGCTGCCCGGACGCTTCAAGCGCGATGCCCCGGGAACGCGTGGCGTCGGGGCCACGGCCACTGAGGAACTGCACGCGCTGTTGTATCCGAGCAAGCGGATCCAGTTGGAAGAGCGCCGGATCGAGCTGGTCCTTCGTGACGACGAGCACGACGGTGCGCCGAAGAAGACCGGGATCGATCTCGACGCGGGCACTGCCCGCATCGACCCGCCGCCATCATCCTGCTGAGCGGCGAGGCTCCTGGCCGAGCGGGACGACGCCTTGGCCGCTGGTGGCCTGGGTGAGCCGGAGGCTGGTGCCCTCGGTCAGCACGACGTGCACCCGCAGCTGTGCGAGGACTGCAAGGACCAGGCCCTGGAGGCCGAGCGTCTCCAGGCCGCAGTCGCGCAAGAGCAGCGCCTGGCGGAGGCCGCTGAAGTCGAACGCAAGTCCCGCGGCTTCCTCTCGCGTCTCCGCTCCTGACAGACGCCGCGCGCTGGCGGACTTCGTCGGCTGATGGGACAACCGCGGCCTACACGGGCGACGATGGGCACCGCGAACAACGGAGGGGAGTAGCGACGTGGGCGCTTTCCGGGCGGGGGAGTGGACCCGGCCCTGGTGCTGCTTATCGGTCTCAACTCGATGTCTCAGCGCGACCGGGAGATCTGAATCGCAAGGGCGCCGGTCTCGCGGAGTGTGCGGGGTCGGCGCCCTGCCGACTCGTTACTCTCCTCGTCACGCGGATGTGCCACTCAACTCCGTTCTGCATTGGTCTTGTTCAGGAAGAAGGCATCGTCTCGTGTACCAGCCCGTTTTCACCGATGATCCGGACCGGCACCGGCTGATCAGTTTGCTCGGGATGCTGCCGGAGCGTGAGGACGTCGAGTTCTGGAACAACGTCGGCCGCAACGGAGCACGTGTGGACCCGCTCGGCGTGGAAGAGGACGTCAAGCCGGATCTGGACGGCTACATGCTGGGCAAGTTCGAGATCGGCATCGCCCGCCTCCTTCAGGAGCCGACGGACGGCGCTGCCGTCGCCTACTTCTGCCAGTACCTGCTCAAGTACTTCGACGGCGACCGCCCCACTTTGTGGCGCTACATCAACAGCCGCCTTTCCACCGGCCGCTTCACCGACCAGTCCGGCGAACGCTTCACCCGCGACCTGTGCGACACCGCCTGGCGGATCATCGTCCGCTACGACGGTCGTGGCAGCACGCTCGAAGAGAAGTGGCCCACCCCCGGCTTTATGTCCTGACCACACCGACCACGAGAGGCGCCTCGCCGCATGCCCCGCGACAAAAGCTGGCTCACCCGCCCCGACGTCACCGTCGCGCTCGCCTACCTGGATGCCCACTACGCCGTCCTGGGATGTGACGTCGGCGGCGACCGGCTTGACGAGTTCCTCGAGCGCATCTCCCGCTTCCAGACCAAGGATGCCTTCGAGACTCTGCGCCCGGCCTTCGACGCTCTCGCATCTGAGGGGCCGACCGCCCGAGCAGTGCGGGACCTGGCCCTGGGCACCTGGCTGACCTTCCTGGAACCTGCCCAGGGCCTGGCCACCGTCATCGACAGCTACGGCGTCGCCGACGACCGCGTCGGCCGGCCCGGTGCCTTCGGACGCCAGTGGGCCCGCCATGCGTGCGATGCCGCCTGGACGATCTGGATCGCTTCCGGCGGGTACGCAGGTGCACGCGGCGCCGGAATCGCTCGCTGACCAGTGTCCTCCCGCCATGCCGTGTGACACTGCGCCGATGACCGAGATCGAGACCCCGCGCCTGGTCCTGCGCCGTTTCCGTATCCAGGACGCGGCCCCCATGGCGGCCTACCGCAATGACCCGGACATAGCCCGCTACCAGGCATGGCCCTCGCCCCCGAAGCCGCCACCGACCAGTCCCGCGTCTACAGCGAACAGGACCCCGAGCAGCCCGGCTGGTTCCAGTACGCCATCGAACTCAAAGCCGACCGGGGCATGGTCGGCGACCTCGGCGTGAACCTACACGACAACCGGCTGCAGGCCGACCTCGGCTATACCCTCGCCCCGGCCCTGCATGGCCAGGGATACGCCACCGAAGCCGTCCGCGCCGTGCTGGGCCTGTTGCGAAAGTGCACCTTTCCAGTTGGCGGGTCGGTCCTGCATGAATGTCAGACGTGTCTGCCAGGCTCCGGTTATGGAGATGACGCTGCAATTGACGATCGACTGCGCCGACATACAGAGGCTAGTGGCGTTCTGGAGCGAGGCTCTGGGATACATACCCGAACCTCCACCGGGCGGCCATGCCACGTGGCGGGCGTACTGGGCAGCCACGGGGGTGCCCGAGGAGGAGTTGCCTGTCGGTGCGGGCGATACCCCGGAGTCGATCGTCGATCCCGCAGGGCAAGGGCCGCGGGTGTGGTTCCAGCAGGTTCCGGAACCCAAAGCCACCAAGAACCGAATACACCTCGACCTGAAGGTCGGCGGCGGGCGCGACGTCCCGTTGGCGGTCCGCACGCAGCGGGTCACCACCACGGTGGAAAGACTGATCGAAGCCGGCGCCAGCGTGCTTCGGATCACGGATGAGCCGGACATGGGGCACTACGCCGTCGTGCTGCAGGACCCGGAAGGCAACGAGTTCTGCGTTATCTAGGAGTCGTTCGGCCACGCTGCTCATAGCCACTCGTTGATGGCTGCGACCAGCACGGTCGCCTCATAGCGGAGGGCGAGTTAGCGAGTCTTCAAGCGAATCCTCGTCCCCAGCAAGGACCCACGTGCCTGTGCGGACCGTCCGGCGGTGATGACCTCGACGTCACAGGGAGTCGAGGCCGTCACCCGCAGCATCCCGGAATATGGGCAGCGGGTCGGGAGAACCTGTTGCGTCAGGAAGCGGGCTTGTCCCAGATGATCAGGACGTAGCCACTGCCGCCGGGCTGCCCGTCTGTGCCGACCAGTCCGCCATGCCCGGCCTGCCCACTGCCCTCGGGGCGGCGGTTGATCCCGATCCCGCCGCGCCCGCCCTTGCCGCCGTCGCCGCCGTTGCCGCCCGCGCCGCCGGCGCCGCCCAGGCCCACGTTCTCCGGAGGTGCGATGTCGGTGTATTGGGGCTTGCCGCCTTGGCCGCCCGCGCCGCCGGCGCCACCCTTGCCGGGTTCACCGGCCTCGCCGCCCGGGTTGCCCAGCACGGCGATGCTGCCGTCACCGCCGGGTGTGCCGACCGTGCCCTGGCTGCCGTTCTGGCCCTGACCGCCGTGCCAGGCAGCTGCGGGCTGGGCTGCGCCGCCACCGCCGGGCGCACCGGGGGAACCACCGCGGATGAGGATCCTGCCGTAGTTCCGGGCGCATTTGGGCCCGATACTGCCGCCCTGGCAGCCGCCCTTGCCGCCGTCTCCGCCGGCGCCGGGATGGCCGGCGAAGCCGCCGGTGGCGTCGAGCAGCCAGCGGCGTGCGTTGACGTCGGTGATGTTGGAGCCGCCGCCATGGCCGCCCGTGCCGGGGCGGTAGGCGTTCTGTCCGGCCTTCCCGTCCTCGCTCTCGGAGCCCGCCCCGCCATGGCTGCCCACGCGGGCGGCGGTGCCGGCCTTTCCGCCCCCGCCGACGAACACCTTCAGCTTCTGCCCGGGGTGCACTTTGACCCGGCCGAAGGCGTAGCTGCCGCTGGAACCGCCGTTGCCGCCCGCACCGCCGCCGCCCCCTGCACCGCCACCACCACCGGGGTGTCGGAGATTGGTGGCGAAGTCCACATGGGTGCCGCCGCCACTACCGCCACCGCCACCGGTGGAACCACCGGCGCCACCGGCGCCCGCACCCCACGCGTACATGGTGATGGACTCGACACCGGCTGGCACGGTGAACTCGGTCCACTCCCCGGCCGTTGTGAACTCCGCACGGCAGGTCTTCTCCCCGCACGTCGTGCTGTCCGCCTGAGCGGGCAGCGACACGGTGCACAGGGTGCCCGCCGCCAAGGGTGCGACAAGCAAAGTTCGAAGCACATGACGAATCAAGGCCAACTACCTCGCTTCTGTAGGCCAGTTCACTTCGGTCGCAGCTAGTCAAGAGCCAAGTGCGAGCCCCGCAGATCCACTCGACACATTAACCACCCGAACGAGCGACGTGCACCGCAAGGTGCTGGTCCTGGCGCGCCCGAGGCCACGGCCCGGGCACGGCCGTGCGTCCCGATGGCCGGTGCGGGACCACACCAAGGCCAGCTTGAGTCCCGCCACGCGACCCGTCGGACACGGAATCTGTCCACAGGCCCGCCGTTTTAGCGTCGGTGTCCGCTTCCGGGTGTGAGGTGCCGGGACGCACACCGAAAGGCACGACCGATGGCGCAGACGAAGTTCGACAAGCAGGTGGAAGAGACCGCCGAATCCCTGATGTTCGGCATCGGCCGGGTCCTGACCGGCCGGGACCTGGACGGCGTGAAGCGCACCGACGCCACCTTCTGGCAGCCGGGCACTCGTGTCCTGCCGAAGGTGGAGGGCCGAGTACCCCGCCGCTCCTACCGGCCTGGGTGGCAGCGCCTCACCTGCCGCCTCGCCCTCGGAGCTGGCGTCGCGGAAAGCGGCTACCTGCTCAGCCGGGACCCCGAGGCCACCGCGCAGACCGCGCAGACCGCGCAGGACCTCTGGGAGAACCGGGAAGCGACCCTGGCCGCACTGGAGACCGGCGGGATCGGTGCGGCCTCCGCCCTGGCCGCGGGCGGCCTGGCCTATGGGCTACTGACCCGGGAGCGCCGGGAACTGATGCGCGAGTGGGTCGTCCCGCTGCACGAGGCGCTCGCGCAGCCGCTGGGGATCGCGGAGCAGACCGAACCTCGCCGTTCGTGATGGGGTTCGAGGGGCAGTGGTGGGATGGGAGGGGCAAGGCCCTCACTATCGGCAGCAAGTACATCTCGGGTCAGTGCGAGGGCGATTACTCGGTCGGCTGCATTGATCCCGGCGGTAGTGTCGGCGTCCTCCTCGGCCTGGGCATGGACCGTAGCGACGGCTCCTTGCGCATGGCCCTCAAGCCCGTGGACAGCGACAAGGACGGCGACTACCGGCCGCGAACCTGACCCGCTCTGGCGACAGCGTGGTCGTGGGCTGGGACAAGGATGGGCAGAACGCGCTGAAATGGGCGGGGTAGGAGTGGCTGTTGTCCGGCTTCTGCTCGTAGGTCACAGGGTGGTTCGTGAGTTGATGTCCGTGTCGGGTTATGGCTTGGGTGAAGACGGGTGGCCGCGGGGCCGCCGGTGGGCTCCGCCCGTACCCGCAACATCAGGCGATGGCGGACCCAGGTGAATGCCCTGGTCAGGTGCTTACGGGCGTGTGAGGCATGTGAGGTGAGTTCGAACCTTCACTAAGGTGTGGTGGCGGTCGCAGGTCAGTCGGTGGGCGCGCTGGCTGGCAGTGCGCGAGGCGCGAAGGTGGTGGTGGTGGACCTGGTGCCGCTGGTGTTGCCGTAGGCCCAGTCGAGCAGCTTGGCGGCGTCCGCGAACCGGTTGTCGTCGGCCAGCAGCACGCCGACTACGATCCGCTGGTTGCGCTCGGCGGCGAAGACCAGGCAGTGGCCAGCGGGGGTACTGGTGCCGGTCTTGATGCCGATGGCACCCTTGTAGGCGCCGAGCAGCCCGTTGGTGTTGTACCAGGTGTAGGTCCGGTTGACGTTCGCCGCCTTCTGGAAGGTGTGGACGGAGCCGACCACAGCCCGGAAGGTGTCGTTGTCAAGGGCGTGCCGGGCGAGGACGGCCAGCGAACGGGGTGTGGTGTAGGTCGCGCCGTTGGCGGCGATCCCGTCGAAGGAGTCGTAGTGGGTGTTCTCCAGCCACAGCGATGTGGCCTTGGCGTTCATCTGGGCGATGAAGTCCGCGGTGCGGGCGGCCCTGGTGCTGCCGTGCCCGAAGTTGTCCGCGAGGGCGTACGCGGCGTCGCAGCCGGACGGGAGCATCAGGGCGTACAGGAGCTGGCGGACGGTGAGTTTGTCACCCGTGCGGAGGTCCGCGCTGCTGGCGCCGTGGGTGGCGACGTAGTCGCGGTAGGCCTGTTGGACGGTAATCAGCCTGTTGAGGTTCACGCCCTTGGCCTCCAGGACCACCACGGCAGTCATGATCTTGGTCGTGCTGGCCATCGGGCGCGCAGTGCCGGCGAACTTGCTCCATAGGGGGGTGCCCGTGGAGTCGTTGATGACGATGGCGCCCTTGGCGTTGACCGTCGGGGCGTTGGCCTGGGCGGGCGCGGCCACAGGGGCGCCGGTGGCCTGGGCGGGCGCGGCCGCCCAGACGGTCACGAGCAGCGCGGCGGCGGTTGTCAGGGCGCCGGCCAGGCGGCGCATGCCGGGGCGGAAACCGGAACTCGTGGGCGCTGTGTGCGAGGGGCGAGGCTGAGCGAGGCCAACCTGAGCGGGCATGGAGGAGATCCTTCTCGTGGGTAGGCGGCGTCGGCTCTTCACCGTGCCATGACACATCCGCCACCGCATGCGTAGATATCGCTCAAGTCGGACCCGCCGCCGCTGGGAGCGCTCAGGCCGGGCGGCGCCCCTCTACCACTGGCTCGCACTGCTCTTCGCCATGGTGGTGGGGGCGATCGGCGCATTGCGGCAAGGCGACGCTGGGCAACCGCCGCCCGGCCGTGACCGCTGGCCGCCGCGGTGCGAGGCTGTACCTCCACCGGTCCCAACTACCCATTGTCCAGGGGCAGTCGAACCGCCGACAGGTAGCCGATACGCTACGGCCATGACCGGGGCCGAAGCGCTGCGCCACCACCGCGACCACCCGTTCCACCAGCTGGCGGTGTCGGTATGGGACGACCTGGAAGCAGTCGGCCTGCCGGTGTCCGAAGCCGACGCACCCAGGGGCGCCGGGTCACACCGCGGCGGGGTCTCCTTGTCGCTGGGAGGGACCGAGCCCGCCGTGGTGCTTGATACTGCAACCGCACTCATAGCGTCATCGCAGGTCAGGCCAGGTCTGGCGGCTCCGGTGGGTTGGCGGGTACGTCAGTTCTTGCGCGTCGTGGCTGTGCTTGAGCGGCCCGCGAACGAGCAGCTCAGCGGCTCACGGGGCTGACGACCTGTCAGGTCAGTGCCGCCAGGACACCCGGCTCGACCTGCGGCGATACCGCCTCGCGGTGGCAGATCGCGCTTTGAGCCATCAGCCGATCCCGGTTGTATCCGGCGCACAGCGGGCCGGTGCAGGTTGCCGGTTCGGCGGGCGGGGCGTCGGTGAGGGCGTCGTGTGCTTGGTCAAAGGTACGGGCGACCTTTCTCTATCCCAGCTGCCACCTGGCGGATGTAGGCCCTCAATTGGAAGTCCCGTTCCGCCGGGGTGACCTGGGCTTCCTTCGCCGTCTCATGTGAGGGACACGGCTCTCCTGTCTCACGGTCTTGTCCTTTTGCACTGCCCGGCCCGCCACTCGCAGGGTTCCGCCCAATTCCGAACCAGGCTGCGAAATTTTCGCCGCAGGCCCGAGTCTCCACCGGAGCACTTCAGTCGGTGGTTCTCCTGCCAGGGGGAGAGCCGGGGCAGGGCGGCTGGTAGTCAGTGCCGGGCAGGTAGCGCCGCCACTCGGCGCGCGTGATCGTGCGACGGGTCAGGGCGCAGGCCCGGGCGGTGGCCGCGGGTACGGTGGTCTCCCAGATCTGTGCGGTGTGGTCGTCGCTGCCGCTGATCACCCGGGTGCCGTCGGTGGTGAAGGCGACGGACTGGGTTGCACTGGTGTCTCCGGTGAGCGTGGCCAGTTGGGTGGCGTGCCGCCGGTCGGCCACATTCCACACGCGTACGGTCCGGTCGTAGCTGCCCGTGGCAAGGGTCCGGCCGTCGCGGCTGAACGCAACGTCGGCGACGACGTCGGCGTACCCGGTGAGGATTCCGGCAAGAGCGGGATGCCGCGGGTCGGCGATGTTCCAGAGGCGTACGGTGCGGTCGTCGCTACCGGAGGCGAGCGTGCGTCCGTCCGGGCTGAAGGCGAGGGTGTCCACGAAATCCTTGTGCCCGGTGAGCGTGGCCAGCGCGGTGGGATGCCGCGGGTCGGCAATGTTCCAGAGGCGTACGGTGCGGTCGTCGCTGCCGGAGGCGAGCGTGCGTCCGTCCGGGCTGAAGGCGACCGGTTTGACGTTGAGGGTGTGCCCGGTGAGGGTGGCCAGGTGGGTCGGGTGGTGGGGGTCGGTGACATCCCACAGCCGCACTGTGTGGTCGTAACTACCGCTGGCCACGGTCTTTCCGTCCGGGCTGAAGGCCACCGAGAAGACAGCCTGTCTGTGTCCGCGCAGGGCAGGACCGTACGGGGCCGGGTGGCGGGGGTTGCTGATGTCCCACACCCGGACCGTGCTGTCCGAGCTGCCGCTGGCCAGGGTGGTGCCGTCGGGGCTGAGGGCGACGACGGCGCTGCCTGTGGCGTGGGCGGTGAACGTGGACAGGACGGCCGGGTGGTGCGGGTCGGTGATGTCCCAGAGGCGGACGGTGCCATCGAATTCGCTGGTGACCAGGGTGTGCCCGTCTGCTCCCAGCGCCACGGTGCTGAGTCCTGAGGTGTTGTCCCCGAGGGTGGTCGCCGTGGCGCTGAGCAGTCCGTCGCGGGTGATGTCGTCGGGGGCGAGGCGGTAGGCGGCGAGGCTCAGCTGTGCGGCGAGCGACGGGTTGTCCTGGTGTAGCGTCGCTGCCTGCTCGGCGACCCGTTGGGCGAGGATGACGTTGCGTTGACGTGTGACGGCGTGCTGGGCGTGCTGGGCGTACCCGAAGGCCGTTCCGGCGGCGAGCAGGAGGAGGACGAGGAGGGCCGCGAGCTGACGCACGTGCTGCAATCGGCGGCGTACGAGGGTTGCTTCCGTGATCTCGGCGGCTGTGCTCGCGTCGAGGAAGTTGCGCTCGCGGCGGGTGAGGTCGGTGCGGGGAAGTTGCCTGGCGGTGGCGAGACGAACGCCTCGGTAGAGCGCGCCGGGGTCATGGTTGAAGGACTCCCAGATGTCGGTAGCTTCGGTGAGGCGTCGGTGTGTCCGGAGCCGGTCGCGGTCTTCGGTGAGCCAGCTCGTCAGGCGGGGCCAGCAGCGGATCAGCGCCTCGTGGGCGATTTCCACCCGGTTGTTGTCGAGGGTGAGGAGGCGGGCACGGGCGGCCCGTTCGAGGACGAGGGCGGTGTCGTCGGTCTCGTCGAGTTCGGCGCGGGTCAGGCGGCGTTTGGTGTCCTCGGTGCCTTCACCGAGTGCGGTGAGGCGCAGGAAGATCTGCCGGGCGAGCTGCTGCTGGTGCGAGTTGAGTTGGGTGTAGAGGGCTTCGGCGGTCTGCGCGAGCGCGCCCTCGATGCTGCCCGCCGCCTGGAACCCGGCAAGTGTGAGTGCGTTGCCGCGTCTTCGGTGCCAGGTTTCGAGCAGGGCGTGGGAAAGGAGCGGGAGCACGCCAGGCTGGCCCTTGGCTTCGGCGGTGAGGTGGGCGAGGAGGGCGCCTTCGACGGTGAGGCCGGCGCGGACGGCGGGTTGCACGATCGCGCGGCGCAGCTCCGCCGTGGTCATCGGGCCCACGGGGATCTGGGCGTCGCGCAGGGCCTCGACCAGGTCGGGGTGGCGGGTGCAGTGGGCGTAGAAGTCGGCGCGGACGGCGATGACGACGCGGCAGCGGCTGTTTGGGGCCTGTGCGGCGCGGACGAGAGCGGCGATGAAGGCGGTGCGCTCGGCCGGATCGGTGCAGAGAGTGAAGGCCTCCTCGAACTGGTCGATGACAAGGACCAGTTCGGCGTCGTTCTCCGGACGGTCGGCCAAGAACTGGCGAACCGCCCGGTGAAGGTTGAGAGGGTCGGCCGATAAATCGGCGAGGAGGCGGCCGGGGGTATCGCGAGCGCGTGCCGACAGCTGGATCGCGCACTCTTCGAGCGGATGCCAGCCCGGGGTGAACACCACCGCGTCGGCCAGCAGGGGCAGCAGACCGGCCCGCAGGATCGAGGACTTGCCCGAGCCCGAGGCCCCGAAGAGGGCGAGTAGTCGCCCGTGCCGAAGCCGGTCGGCGAGATCGGAGACGAACCGCTCACGGCCGAAGAAGCAGTCGGCGTCGGCGCGTTGGAAGGAGGCGAGACCGACGTAGGGCGGGCGCGCAGTGACCTCGCCGGATTCCCCTGATCCACCGGATTCATCGTAGGCGGTCGAGGCCGACGGTGGAGGCGGTTCGGCGGTGGCGAGTCGGGTGGCCGTCTCGTGCCACGTTCGTGTCCACTGCTCTTCATCGCCGGCACAGGCGCGTACGTACGCCAAGGCCACAGACAGTGTGGGCAGTTGGCGACCGGCCGCGGCGGCAGAGAGCGTCGCGATCGAGTAGTGGGCCCGCTGGGCGAGCACCCGGTATGTGGGGCTCCCAGCCTTCTGCCGTAACTCCCGCAACCCACCGGCGAACTCCGCCAGCGGCCCGCCCTGCTCATCCAACGGACGCTCACCACGTGGCACAGCGGCCACCTCCTCCGAGTTGGTCCCGTTGTTCACCATCTGTCTGTTCACTTCTCGCGGCCCGATTCCGAACAACGTGGGCCAGCTACAACCGTGCCAAAGGCGCGCTCCCTGAGCGCCGCAACGGGAGGGAAGAATCTCGTGAGGATCCGAGCCAGATACGCCGCCGCCACGTTCGCCGTAGCCGCGCTCGTGGGGGTCTCGGCCCCGGGGGCGGTCGCGCAGGACCAGCCGGGCGTGGACGCGCAGCCGGTGAGCCAGGTGAAGACGGTCAAGGCCACGGCGGACATGATCGCCCAGGCCGGCACGCACATCATCAACAACAACAGCGGCAAGTGCATCGTGGACCCGGGCGACAACCCCGCAGCCGGCGTGAAGCTGATCCAGTGGTCGTGCAACGACAACTTCGCGTCGCAGTACTGGACCCCCGTGAACGAGAAACAGGATGCGAACGGCAACTACTGGTACCAGCTCGTCAACAACCACAGCAACCAGTGCCTGGGCGTTCCGGGCGCCAGCACCCAAGCGGGTGTGCAGGTCATCCAGTGGCCCTGCGGCCCCTATGCCGACCACTGGTGGGGCTTCCAGCCCGCGGCGAACAACACCTTCCGCATCCTCAGCTACAACGACCCGAACCTGTGCCTCGGTATCCCGGGCGCGAGCACAGCTGACGGTGCCGCGGTGATCCAGTGGCCCTGTGGCACCTGGGCAGACCACTACTGGCACTTCTGACCAGCGGGACCCCTGCCTGCCGGGCGTACGACAGATCCTCCGGTACGGCGCCCGGCAGGCGTCCGCCCCTTCGCACGCTTCCCAGCCGCCCCAACACCAGCCTCGACCACCTCCTCGACAGTGCCCGCGACCGCCGCCCCGAGCAGTTGGACGCCTTCAAGCCGTACCTGCAGCAGCAGTACGCCGCAGGCGTCACCAGCGGCCGGACGCTGTTCCAGCAGATCCGCGACCGCCTCGGCGCCGAGGAGATCGAGCACCTTGACCAGGCCCGCCTCGCCTGCCCGGACATCGCGCGGGCATGTGACCTCGCCCGGTCCTTCACGGACCTGGTCCGCAAGCGCCGAGGCCAACTGCTGCCCGCCTGGATCCGCCAGGCCGAACAGTCCGATATTGCCCCGGTCGCCAAGTTCGCCGCGTTCCTCCGCCAGGACTTCGACGCCGTCACCGCCGGCCTCACCCAGGAGTGGAGTTCCGGGAAGGTCGAAGGCCATGTCAACCGCGTGAAAACGATCAAGAGAGCCATGTATGGACGGGCGGGTTTCCGACTCCTACGGACCCGAATCCTCGCCCGTACATAGCCCCGGGTCGGTCACGGAGTCCAACCGGCCACCACCTGCTCGGCCACCGCGAAGTCGGTCTGGCAGTCCGGACAGGCGGCTCGCCCGAACAGGTAGCGGAGGCCATGAGCCAGGCCCTCCTGCCCGTCTGCCATTGCCCGCGTGAACAACCTCCGCGGCAGCCCGTCCAGCTGCTGCGTTCGCGCCGGCCTGAGGGGTGACTTCTGTACTTCCCTCAACGCGTAGTCGTCGGTGCAGCAGAAGGAGTCGTCCTGTCCGATGACGACGAACACGTTGACGCCGCAGTACGGGCAGTCGACCTCGTACTCCCAGGTCTGCAGGCCGTCCAGGCAGCGATCCCAGATCTCAACGCCCTCGAAGGAGAGCAGGGCCTGCAGCAGGTTCACGTATTCCTCGGACTCGACCGTCCGGCTCAAGCGCCGATCAGTGAGGTCGTGCAGAACCGCAATCGGAGCCGAGAAGACCGTCAGAGGGCTGGCGGGCTCGGACAGCCCAGGCGAACATGCAGCGATTGCTCCCGCTGCCAGCAGCACCCAGCCCACAGTCTCCCGGCTGCCCGCCGTCGCAATCTCGGCCAAGCGCGGAATCGCTGCGAAGCCGGCGGTGAAGGCGGTGTCCAGCTGCGGACACAGGTGGTCCATCAGCTCGGACCACACACCGCTCGGATCGGCCTCGAACCGGTCCAAGAGCCCAGGCACGTGTTCCGCGGAACCACACGCGTCCGTGAGTGTCGACCAATCCGTCATGCAGTCATCCAACCAGGCAGCTCCGGACGGACCACACCGGGCCGAGCGACTCCAAGATCCTTCACGGAATCGCGGCCAGAGCCGTGAAAATGGCTCTGGCCGCTCTTCCGTGATGACTATGCCTTGATAGAGAGCTCGGCTAGAGACGTCGGAATGGCTCTCGGTCTGTGTCGCGTGACGGACGCAGGCGGAGCGATCAGCACCACAGCTCTGGGGCGCACTGTCACTTTGTGTTATCCTCAAATATTTGGATGGCCGTGACGGTTGGCAATTCTGTCCGTCCGGTTTCCATTGTTCTTTGAGCTTGTTCCGCTTTGACGGACACCATTGGTGTGGTGGTCAGGCTGCGAGTGCTGTCTCGTACTCGGCGGGACTGCGGTAGCCGAGACTGCTGTGCAGACGATGGAAGTTGTACCAGCTCTCGATGAAGTCGAAGATCGCGGTGCGAGCGGTGGCCCGGCTGGGCCAAGCGGCGGAGCCGAGCAACTCGCGCTTGATGGTGGCGAAGAACGACTCGGCAAGCGCGTTGTCCCAGCACTGCCCGGTACGGCCGACCGACAGCCGAACTCCGAACTCGTCGGCCAAAGGGGCGAATTGCTGGCTGGTGTACTGGCAGCCGCGATCCGAATGAAAGATCACCGGACGGGTAGGGCGACGCTGTCGGCATGCAGCCTTGAGGGCATCGGCTACCAGATCGGTTCGCAGGTGATCGGCGGTCGCCCAGCCGACCACGCGGCGCGAGTCGATGTCGATGACGGTAGCGAGGTAGAGCCAGCCTTCTTCGGTCGGGATATACGTGATGTCGCCGCACCAGCGGGCATCGAGCCCGGTGGGGTCGGGCTGGAAATCGCGGACGATGAGATCGGGCCGCAAGGCGGCCCGCGGATCAGGGATCGTGGTCAGGTGCCGTCGTCGGCGATGCCGGCCCTGCAGGCCGGCGGCCCGCATCAGCCTGGCGACACGGCGGCGGCCGCATTCGGCGCCTTCCTGTTTGAGCGCGGCATGGACACGCGGGGCTCCATAGGTTCCGCGCGATCTCGTATGGACCTTGGTGATCTGCTCTGTCAGCTCAGCGTCGCGGACCGCGCGGGGGCCGGGCTTGCCGGCGCGGCGTGCATAGAAGGCGGCTCGGGAGACCTTCAGCAGCTCACAGGCTCGTTTGACGCTGTGCCCTGCCTGCTTCTCCGCCTCGATGAACGGGCGCACCGTCACCGGGTCTCCTTCGCGAAGAAAGCCGTGGCCCGCTTGAGGATGTCGACGTCCTCGCGCAGGCGGCGGTTCTCCCGCCGCAGCGCGGCCAGTTCCTCGCGTTCGCTGCTGGTCAGCCCGTCGCGCTCGCCTGCATCGACCTCGGCCTGCTTCACCCAGTCGCGCACCGCGGTCTCCGTCAGATCGAAGTCCTTGGCGACTTGGCCGACCGAGCGGTCACCACGCCGGCATAGCTCAACGATCTCGGCCTTGAACTCCGGTGTGAACGAGCGGCGAGGGCGAGGCTTCTTCTTCCCCATGCTCTCCATGATGGACATCCTCCCGGGGCTGAACCCCTGATCTCGGATGTCCGTCAAAGCGAATCAAGCCCACTTGGCTGCTCATTTCCTGCCGGGCCTTCCTCGGTACGTTCCCCATGCGGAAGGCTCTTCATGAACCACCCGGACCGCCTCGGCACCTCGCACGGCGACCTCGCCCGGCCAGTGACACTCACCCCGACGGTGTCCCCGGTCGCCTCCTTCGCCGACCTGGAACTGCCGGCCGAGGTACTGCGAACACTCACCGAGCTCGGCGTGCGTGAGCCCTTCCCGATCCAGGCAGCCACACTGCCCAACGCCCTCGCGGGACGCGACGTCCTGGGGCGCGGGCGCACCGGATCGGGCAAGACGCTCGCCTTCGGCCTGCCGCTGCTCGCACGGACGGCCGGGCGGCGCGCGGAGCCGAGGCAGCCCCTCGCCCTGATCCTGGTGCCTACCCGGGAGCTGGCCCAACAGGTCACCGAGGCACTCGCGCCGTATGCCAACGCGCTCGGGCTGCGGATGGCCGTGGTCGTCGGCGGCATGTCGATCGGCCGGCAGACCGCCGCGCTGCGCGACGGGGCAGAGGTCGTCGTCGCCACCCCCGGCCGCCTGCACGACCTCATCGAGCGCAACGCCTGTCGCTTGGGACGGGTACGGATCACCGTCCTCGACGAGGCCGACCAGATGTGCGACATGGGCTTCCTGCCGCAGGTCACCGCGGTGCTCGACCAGGTGCACCCCGACGGCCAGCGGATGCTGTTCTCCGCCACCCTGGACCGCGACGTCGACCACCTGGTCCGGCGTTACCTCCATGACCCCGTCGTCCGCTCGGTCGACCCGTCCGCGGGCGCGGTCACGACCATGGACCACCATGTGCTGGTCGTCCATGGCCCCGACCGGTATGCCGTCGCCACGGAGATCGCCGCCCGCGACGGCCGCGTACTGCTGTTCCTGGATACCAAGCACGCGGTCGACCAGCTCACCCGGCACCTGCGGGCCAGCGGGGTGCATGCCGCGGCCCTGCACAGCGGCAAGTCCCAGCCGCAGCGCACCCGGACCCTCGCGCAGTTCAAGAACGGCCAGATCACCGTCCTGGTGGCGACCAATGTCGCGGCCCGTGGCCTGCACGTCGACGACCTCGATCTTGTGGTCAACGTCGACCCGCCCACCGACCCCAAGGACTATGTGCACCGCGCGGGCCGCACCGCCCGGGCCGGTGAGTCCGGCCGCGTCGTCACGCTGGTCCTCTCGGGCCAGCGCCGCGAGATGAGCCGCCTGATGGCCGAGGCCGGCATCGAGCCGACGACCACCAAGGTGCGCTCGGGTGAGGCGGAGCTGAGCCGGATCACCGGGGCCAAGGCCCCCTCCGGCACCCCGCTCGACGGTGGGCCCGCCGCACCCCGGGCCAAGAACACCAACGCCCCCTTCCGCGGCTTGGGCACCAGCAAGGACGTCTCCCGCGGCACCGGCGGCAAGTCCCGCAAGGCCGGCGAGGCCCGTAAGCTCGCCGAGGCCCGCAAGGCGGCCCGGGTGCGCCGCGGCGGCTGAGAGCCGCTGCCCTGATAGCCGGATATTCCTGATCACATGATCGAGAGCCACCGGCCTTGCCCGAAGCCCTCCTGTGAGTACACCTACGAGATGAACGCCCTCGTGGTGTGCCCGGCCGCGAGTGGGTACCCGCCGAGGCCAGAGCCGAGGGGGCGGCGCCCAGCAGTGCGTGGTCAAGGACGCAGTCGGCAAGGTGCTGAGACAACGGCAGACGACTTCATCATCCATGGCGTCTACTCCGCCCACACCTGTACCCGGTTGATGGGGCTCGCTGGAAATCTGTGACCGTTCTTCCGTAGAGCTTCAACTCCATGAAGCGGGCCTGGTCGTGTATCCGTCCTAGCAGTCACGCAACCGCGGGCAGAACCATTTTCGCGGCTCTGGCCGCAAGTCCGTGAAAGGCGAGGCCCGCCCCGTTAGCGCGTTTGCTGTCCGAACCCGGCCTCCGCAGGGGCGCGGCTGCGCTAGAACGCGACAGCCGACAGGTCGGTAGCGACTTCGACGGCCTGGTACCCGTAGGTATCCGCCGCGTCGACGCGCAGCATGAGACAGAATCGATCGAGGGACTCGATCTCCCTGGCGAGACGCTTGTAGTCGCGCTTGAGCAGGTGCACTGCCGCGCGGTTGGCGATCGCCGACTGCCCCATGATCATGAGGACCGGCTGTGCGGACTGGGGAGGGGTGAACTTCGCGACCAGCGCATGGTCCGTTCGTCCCTGCTTGTGGAGGAAGCGCTGACCGCCGACGGTGAAGTCACCACGTTGATTGACCTTCACACCCGGCAGGTGCCTCGCCAAGTACTCGACGTTGCGTCGGTTCGACCCAAGGCCACCGATGCTGAGTTCGGTGCGATCCCCATTCAGCTCAGGTGCTTCTGCGGCAACGAGGGAGAATGCACACCCTGACTCCTCGGCGAGCATCGCAAGTTCAATGATCGCGTAGACGTCACCATGCTCAGTGACGGTGGGCATCTGCCAGTGGCTGTTCAGGATGATGACGCACGGTGCACCGGGCCGCAGGCCAAGGAGTGCCTGCTTTTGGTGCAGGATGCGAGCGGTGCTCACACGCTTCCAGGCCCAGACGGACCCGCCGCTGACCACGCTCGTGATCAGCCCGATCACGACATTCAGCACTGCATCCGACACGGAGCCCCCGCCCTTGTCGTGGCAACACGATCTGATAGTCGGTGCGTCAGCCTACTGATCAACGACCCATGCGGCGTAGTGATTCGGTGGCTCTCGACTCGGCCGCCGTCTATGTAGCGTCCAACCTGAGCTCCTCCGCTGAGAATCATGGGCCTGAAAGTAGCTCTGAATGATCACGGATGGGTGAGGATGCGGGTCCGGAGGAGTTCGAACAAGGCACGGCCGTACATGGTTCGCTTGAGTGTTTTCACCCTATTTACGTGGCCTTCGACGACTCCGGAACTCCACGGGAGGGTGAGCCCGGCGGTGACGGCGTCGAGGTCTTGGCGGAGGAAGCCGGCGAAGCCTTGCATTGGCTTGGGGGCGTCCTGTTCGGCCTGGCGGATCCACTCCAGAAGAAGGTATCCGCGCCGGTGACGGACGAGATCGGCGAACGTGCGGGCGAGGTCGCAGGCCCGGGTGATGTCCGGGCAGGCGAGCCGGACCTCCAGCAGCCGCTTGTCCTGGCTCTCGGTGAGGGTCTCGCGGGGCCGCATGATCCATGAGGTGATCTTGCGGGGGCTCGGTATGTCGGCGCGGACCGGTTCGGCGGTGCCCGCGCGCAGAGCGGCGAGGTGTTTGCGGACCACCTGGCGGCTGCCACGGTAGCCGCGTTCGTGGATCTCTTGGAACAGGCGTGTGCCGCTGGCCTGGCCTTGGGTCTCGGTGAAGCGGGCGTTGAGGTACGCCTTGAACGGTTCCAGGACGCCGTCGGGGCGGCGGTCGCGGGCGGAAGCCAGGAGTTTGTTGAGGTCGGTGTCGCGGAAGCGGCGCACGGTCTTGCGGTCGAGGTTCAGGCGGCGGGCGATGGCGCTGATCGTCCAGCCCTTCTCCACCAGGCGGTGGATGTTCTCGTAGCGGTGGCGGGTCCGTTCGATGATCTGGGTGCGGGGCAGTTCCGGCACCGGCAGTTCCATCGGGACCGGTTCCGGCACGGTCGGCTCCGTCTCCTGCACGGCGTGTTTGCGCAGGCAGTTGCGGTGCTGGTGGCAGGTCTTCTCCACCGCGGCGGACAGGTCCTGCAGCAAATGCCACCTGTCTGCGACTTCGAGGGCGGCGGGGCGGCTTCCTTGACCGCCTTCGTGTAGGCGCTGGCCCGGTCACGGCAGATGATCTCCGCACCGGGATGGTCCTTGAGCCAGGCCGCGAACGTCTCGGAGGTGCGGTCGGGCAGCACGTCCACGACCCGGCCGGCCTCGACGTCGACCAGCACGGTGCCGTAGGTGCAGCCCTTACGGAAGGCGAACTCGTCCACCCCCAGCACCCGCGGAGCACGGCCTCCAACCGGCGGCGCCATCAGCAGCCTGAGGAGCCGGGTGCGGCCTGCGACCAGTCGCAGGCGACGGCACAGTCGTGCCGCCGGACGACCGCCCAGCTCCACCGCGATCGACCGCAGCCACCCCGTCAGCCCGCTGCTGGAGCGGCGGTGCCGCTCGGTCAGGCCCTGCACCTGCTCGACGAACGTCCTGCGGGAACACCTCTTCCGGTCGCAGAAGTACCGGCGCACCCGGAGCCGGACGATGGCTTGGCGAGGGCCCAACGGCCGCTCATCCAGGCTGCGTTGATACGAGCTGTGCACTCGTCTCGCCTGCTTCCGGCAGCCCGGACAGCGGCCCGGCCGACCGGTGGACACCGCCGCCACCACCAGAACGCCGGAGGAGTCGCTGACATGCTCAACTCGCACAGCGATCCCGGGAAACAGCACATCCTCAACCGTCTTGCTCGCCACGGCAGGAAACACACTGCCGAAACGTTCCCCCGTTCCCGCCACTGACCTGCGGATTCACCAAACTGCGGACAGAGCCACTTTCAAAGAGCGTCATCAGAGTCGGGCATATGGGTTGTGCACGGGGGGAAGTCGGGTATACGCGGCCCCGTGTCCGCGGTTGCTCTGATGCTTGCTCACCTCCTTGTCCAGCCTCGGGCCGTGTGCCGTTTCCGCTGGTCAGCGGGCCGGTTAGACGGCGGACAAGGGGGGTGCGGTCACGATGGCGCTGGGCTGGCACTTGGTGGTGCGGCAGCGCCCGGTGCGCCGGTGCGCCGGTCGTCCGCATTGGCGGGTGCCGGCTCGCCCTGCTCGGTGCGGGCGGGGCGTCGCCGATGGAGCACGGGAGGGACCGTATGAGAGGAACGGCAGGCCGCCGACGTCGAACCAGTGCGCATGCGCACCGTACCTGGTGCGCTTGGTGTGGTGCGCAGGGTGAGTTGGTGCGCATCCTCGGGCAGCGTTGCGCACCAACTCACCACGCTGTGCAAGCTCTCCGCGGTCCGGTCCGCGGCTGCTACCGCACCCCCTACCTAACCCACTACCGTCCCCCGGCGCCGCCTCCGGCGCCGCCTCCGGCGCATTTCCCCTGGTCAACAAGGGAATTGGCAGGCTCGGTAGACGCGGACAACCCTCTTCTCCATCACTTGTCATGGGTAGGTGGTGGAGTAGGGATCATCGGGTTCCGGGCGGGGCGCTGCGCGCGGCTGCCTCGGCCCGGCGGGCAGCGGCCGGAGGGCCGGCCGCGTTGGAGGGAAGGGGCGGGATCGTGAGCGGGGTGAGGAAGTTGTACCCGGCTGGGTCGACCGGGCCGCTGCGCGCGGACGTGCTGCGCGCTCTGGGCGTGTTGAAAGTCGTGACCGCCGATCAGGTCCAGCGCCTGGCGCTGCCGCACCTGTCGTTCAGGTACACCCACCTGCCGGAGTCGAAGCGCAAGTCCGCGCGGAACAAGTCGCACCGCAACGCGGCCGGCGACCTGGTCACCCACCGCCAGGTGGTGGAGGCCGGGTTCACCGAGGGCGGCGACAAGCTGTGGCAGCTGACCTCGGCCGGCCTGGAGGCGGCCGCGCGGGTGCTGGACCGGCCCGAGGATGAGATGGGCGGCAGGGCCCGTGGTGCGGGCACGACCGGTGCCGCGCACGCGATGGCGGTCAACGAGACGATCATTGCCCTCACCCAGCCCAAGCCCGACCTCGCCAAGCTCGCTAAGGAGCACGAGGACGTCCTCGCTGCGGCCCGGTCGGTCCCGGCCGGGGTCGGCTCCATCACCTCCTGGTCCACGGAGGTATCGCTCCCTCCAACCGGTAGCTGGTACGCGTCGGGCGAGGGTGGCGCGCAGGCCGATGCCGTCCTGATCGCCTCCGAGGCGGGCGTGCCGTTGCTGTTCGTGGAAGTTGACAATTGCCGCATGGACCCGGAGCGGATCGCGGCGAAGTTCGACAAGTGCATGCGGTTCTTCCGCCGGATGGTCAAGGACACCGGCGGTCGTGAGCGGTCGATGTGGCGCGCCCGCTGGTCGTACCCGGAGCCCGGGTATGGGGAGGTGCCGCACCCGCCGATCCTCCTGGTGTTCAACAAGGCCGGCACGCGGAATCCGATGACGTCGATGAAGGAGACCGCCGAGCACTGCCGCCGGCACTGGGTGGGGGAGTGGCACGGCGACCACCACACCTACGACGACCAGATCCCCATCGTGGCCACCACCTTGGACCTACTGCGAGAGCACGGCCCGACGGGCACGGTGTTCTGGCGGTTCGCACGCCCCGGCTTGCAGTCCCTCACCGATGCCATCGGTAACCCGCGCCGGGACGCCGCCCAAGACCGCCACCGGGCCGAAAGCGACAAGAGAGCGGCCGCGTACCGGGCCGAACAGCAGCGCCTGGCCGAGCAGAAGGAACAGCAGCGGGAAGCCAAGCGCCCGGTCTGCCTCGGCTGCGCAGCGAAGTTCACCGACGAACGCTGGCTCCACGTGAGCGAGATGGCCTGGTACCAGGGTGCGCAGACCCACCCACACCTCTGCCAGGACTGCAAAAGCCATGCACTGGAGGGGCGCGCGCCCGAGCCGCAGCCGACGAACTCAAGCGCGAGGAGGAGGCCCAAGCCGCGCAAAAGGCCGGCGGCTGGCTCGCCCGCTTCCGATCCTGACCGCCTCACGGCGACCCATGACGACATCGCAGTGGCCCATTGCTTCCGTGCTGAGCTGTTTTCGGGTCCTGACATGACAAGTCCGCTCGGCGCCTTGCCGAGTCGAAGTCGCCCGGCTGTACTGGAAGCTGACGGCGTCCCGGGCAAGGCGTTTGCGAAAACCTTGACACTCTAGGCATAGCGGTCATTCCGGCCCTGTGGACTAACCGTTTGTGAGAGACCTGAACCGGAACCCCCGGTACCGCCAGACGTTCTGCTGTCCCCCGAGGTCGGGGACGCGTAGTGACGCCGCGGGACCTCGTGACGCAGCACCTTCAGGTAGGCGACGTGCAGTTCGGCGCTGGGCGTCATGCCGAGTTCGACGTCAAGGTGATCGCGGATGGTGGTGAACACCTTCACAGCTGCGGCCTGCTGTCCTGAGCTGGCCAAGGCCAGCATCAGTCGGCTGTGGATGCCTTCGTGCAGGGGCTCGGCCCAGGCGACGGTGCGCAGTTCTGTGATGGCTTGATCGGGCTGCCCGGCCGCCAGCGCGTGGTCGGCGTATGCCAGGGTAGCCTCTAGGCGCTGTTGGGTGGCGCGGACTACGGTGGGATGACTGCGCAGTCGCGGATCAAGGCCGTGCAGTGCAGGGCCCCGCCATAGTTGCAGGGCCTGACCCAGCAGTTTCAGAGCCTGATCGGGGCGGCATGTGCGGTCCGCGTCACGGGCCTGGACGACGAGGCGGGTGAACTCCAGCAGATCAAGTTGATCGTCGGTGAGCACCAACTGGTAGCCGGCGCGGCTGCGCCGTAGTGGCCCGCTCTGCGCGCGTGGTGGTGCCGTAGGTCCCAGCAGCTTTCGCAGCCGCGCCACATAGGTGTGCACCAAATTGAGATAGGTCGGCGGTGGCTGCTCCCCCCAGAGCACATCGACGATCTCTTCTTGGGGCACCATCTGGCCCGGGTGCAGCGCCAGGAGGGCCAGTAGGCAGCTTTGCCGTGCGGACCCCAGCGTTACGGGGGTCGGGCCCAGTCGGAGCGTGAGCGGGCCGAGGATCCTCAGATACATCCCGCCGGCATCCTGCCCCGCTGACGCCTGTTCGCTGTTCTTGGGCGGCTGCGTCATTCCCAACGCCGCTGCCAGCTGCCGCACGGACCGCGGCGACGGACAGCCGACGCGGCCGTTCTCGATCTCCCGGAGCGTGCGCACGCTGATACCTGCCCGGTCGGCCAGCTCCTTCTGTGTCAGCCTCGCCCTCAGCCGCGCCTCCCGCATGAGCCTGCCGACCGCATCCCCCGGCCTCGGCGTCGGCCCCCGCCCCGTCCCACCCGCGGTCCCTCCCTGTCTCGGTGAGGTCTTGCCCGTCCCGGCTAACAGCATCGTTCCCCCCGAATCAATGCCAGTGCTCGGTCCGCGCTTTTGCGGGCGTGCCGTGAGCTTGTAGGACGCCCGGGCGCGGAAGCGGCCCCCCGCCGCATCATTACTCGCGTAGACGCGCTCCCGTAACCGTCGGTTGCGGCTCTGGGACGGCCCGCCACGTGAGACACGGGCGCCCCGAGGGGCGCCCGTGTCTCACCGACGCTACTCGCCGCTCCGGCTGCCCGTTTGCTGCCGCCCGGCCGCAACGGAACCCGTGGATCCGCGGCCCCGGCCGCAGGTCGTGGGCTCCTGCGGCGACCGGCCGCAGCTCGTGCGGCGGCCTCCACAAGCACGCCAGATCGCTTCCAGAGCACATTTCTATCGTTACGGATATCCGCTCGGAAGGCTGACCGCCGATCCGAGAGGCTCCACAGTCCGATCAGGCCAGTGTCCTTCCCGGGCGCTGGCGGCGAAACAGGGGGAAAGAATGACGTACTTCTTCACTATCTGCCAGAAGTCAGGGAGTTCAGGCGTACCGTCCGACGCTGGCATCGAACAGGCCATGAAAGCCCTCGGATGCCAGACTGTGACGGTCGAGCCCTGGCAGGACGGGAAGAAGAAGGGCAAGAAGGTCTCCTATGACAAGATTCTCGTCCACAGCAAGATCGTGAGCCAGCTGAGTGAAATAGCCGTGGGCAAGGGCAACTGGGACATCCAATGGGGCGACGCGCAGGCCGTCGACGCGGGGCTGCCTAGGTACCTGTACCTGGCCAGCCCCGACGCGACCGAGTACACCGTGACGATCAACCTCGACGATGACACCGTGAACGCCCTCACCGACAACGGCTACCACCTGTGCGGCTTCAAGGCCGTCCAGTCGCAGGCTGCAGCGGGCAAGCCGCTCGTCTGGTTCACCACTGAAAAGTTCCAGAACAGAATCGACATCCGCTGGCAGGTGAACTACACCGCCTACATCTCGACGACGACCGACCCTGACAACAACACACAGATCGTGGCGAGCAGTCAGACCGCCATTGCTCTCGGCCAAACGTGGGAATTGCCCGGCAGCAAGATCGTCGGAGACCCTGGGATGATCGGCATTCACAACACGACGCAGACTCCGTACACCTGTGGTCTCGCTCAGGCAGGGGACGCCTCGACCGCTCCCGCTCTCATCTGCGCGTTTCCGCTCTACGGCGGCGGCCTGGACGCCATCATCCCCATCGAAAAGGTGCTCCTGACGTTCGCCACGAAGCCTGTGAACACCGGGACGGTCTTCGAGCAGTCATTCACCCCCAGCATCCTGATCGACCTCACCGCCGCGTCGGCCAACACCCGTACGGTTTCGTACGACATGAACAAGAACTGGTCCTGGGGGGACAACAGCCTCGCTACGTGGGGACAGCAGTTGCCGGCCAAAACCGATCTGACCGACCTGCTGATCACGCAGTCCTAGCTCCAGCAGGCCTTCCAGGCCTTACCTGCTCAACGGCCTGGCGGCGAGGAGTAGCGGGGGTGTGGCAGTCGCGGGACGGTCTTGAAAGACCGTCCCGCGAACGCATGCTCGACGGGCAGGTCGCGCAACTGCCAGGCCAGGCGCATCACGTCGTAACCGGCGTCGACCACGATCCAGACCAGTGGATCGTCCTCGTGCCACTGGCCTGCCGCGATCAGGCGCCCGACCAGGTCCCGCACCTGGGCGGCGGTCACGGCGGCGAGATCGTCGCCCGGCCGCAGGCGGATCGCGTCCAGCGGCGCGGTCCACGAGGAGCGGCCCGTCTCCAGGGCGACGATCCACGAGTAAGGCCAACCCGGGATCATCAGGTGCTTGTTCTCGCCGCGGCCATAGGTATGGCAGAACGACCGGGCATCGCTGGTTGCGGCGTCCGGCCGCAGCCAGCGGGAGACGTCCACCGCCAGGACGATCCGGCCGTCTGCGGCCCTGGGCAGCGGACGGCCGACCAAGGCGTGACGCAGCCGAGCGACCTCGATCTGCCCGTGGTTGAGTGCGCCGTACAAGGCACCGTGCCCGCGGCGGTGTTCGGGTGCGAGCGCGAGATCGACCAGAGTCCGCACCGGTCCGTCTGTGCACAGCAAGGCGTCGCACAGCTCGAACAGCGCGTCCCCGCGTCCGTGCAGGCAGTCGTAGAAGTCGTCACGGAAGCGTGAGAGCGTCGCGAACGCCTCACGCTGGTCTCACTGTTGCAGCACACTCATCGATACGGCCTTCGGTTGATCCCATGCCTCTGTGACGGAGCACAGGATCAGGCGAAGGCCGCCTCGCTATGCAGTGGTTATCACTATGAGTGATCAAGTTCGAAGAACGATTCGACCAGCGACGATAAACGACAAGCTCAGAAGCTGTGTCACATCCTTGTTCCGCAGGTCATGGCGCCAGGAAGTGGGTGGTGATGCTGCCGAAGCCCGGGGGCGGGGTGCATTTCACCGAGGCGGCCGTGGACTCGGTGTTGTCTGCCCTCTCTGTGCCGTCGCTGATCGCACCGGTGCTGGTAATGAGTCCGAGACCGAGGGGCGTGCAGGTGTGCCAGACCGCTTGGCCCTCGCGTTGACTGACGATCAGGCGGGCATGACGGAGCGCCTTGGTGTGCTCGGAAGCGGAGGACTTGCTGATGTCGAGCTCGCGCGCCACGTCGGTGGTGGTGCGCTGCCGGGTAAGCAGGTTCAGGATCGCGGCGCGGGTGCGCCCGAGGAGCGCGGCTACCGGGTCGGTGGCCAGCGGTTCTTGCAGCAGCGTCACCGGAGTAACCGCAGGGTAGACCAACAACGCGGGACCGTGCGGATAGACACCGACCAATGGACGGCCAGCCCAGAAGGCCGATGGAAGCAAGGTGATGCCACGCCCCGCCAGGTGGATCTCGCGATGCTCGGGAGAGTCGATCTCCAGGACAGTCCCGGACCAGCGGATTCCGTGGGTGAGGCTGGACAGCGTCTCGCGGAGCCCGTGCCGGGCGAGACTCTGGGTACGCCACGCTCTTTCCGCATCGAAGCCGGACGTGATCCGGTCCCAGGCGGGGGTCAGGAGACCGGCGTGCGCGGCACGTACCGCGCTTTGAAGGATCTGCCAGGCATCGCGGTCCTGTTGGGCAAGGCGGATCGTCCACGAAGTCGGCGGCCTGTCAGCGACGCATACGCGCTTCAGCTCGGCGCGCACGAAGGCGGCGGGGCTTGACCGGACCTGGTCGAGACCGTCGACCAGTCCCCGACTGGGGGGATCAAGGAACAGCGGGCCCTTCCCTGTCGGAGGTATGAGTTCCAGCAAGGGACGCGCGGTGCGGGGGAGGGTCCGCAGCGAGCGCTGCTGCCAGCGCCGGAAGACCAGGGCGATGTCTTGCCGTTGCAGCATGGCCGTGGCGAGACCCAGTTCCATCAGCGGTGCCGGAGCCGACGCGAAGGTGATCTGTAGAAGGTCATCCGGCGTCAAGTGCACGCGAAGCATCGATCCCCCCGTGGGTGGCCGTTTGCAGCCCCTCGGACCTGCGTTGTTCGGGCAGGAACGAATGCTTTGTGGCGCTTGCGGCAGACCATCGACCATATGACTTGTAGCGGGCATGCCGAGTCTCGGCCGTGAGGTCCGGATAAGGAAGGCGTAGACCGGACATCCGTGTGCCCAGGTTGCCGAGGGAACCGCGTGCCGGAGCGCGCGGCAGAGAGGAACGAATAATCATGAAGAGGCTTCGCGCGGCTGTGGTGGCAGCCTCAGCGGTGGTGGGGGTCGCGATGACAGGTGCCCCCGCCCACGCCGATACGCCGTGGAAGGTCGTGGGGCAGGTGAATGTTCCCGGTTGCGCCGCATACCTCTACGGTCACTGGCTGAGCGATGGCTCCGCCGAGGTCCAAGGCGAGGCGATCGGAGTCGGAACGCAATACGGAATCAAATGCGGTATACGGGTGCAGCGTGAACGCGCGGGCTCGTACGGGTGGACGGATGTGTCCAACCCGATCTACTCCACCACTCCGGATGACACCCCCGCGTGGTCAGGGATCCACTGGGATGGCAGCGACAACTCAGTGCAGTCCAGGGTGTGCCTGTGGCAGTACAACAGCGCTTTCGGTTCTGGTGGTTTCGTGGGCTGCTCCGGCGGCTGGTGACCATCCGGGCCCAGCGGAGGTGACCTACCGGTGGCCTGACCGTCGGGGGGACACCATCACTCCCCGGTGCTCCAGCAGCGAATACCAAAACGCTGCCGGAGCACCGGATGGATCAGATGCCTTCTTGATCGTGCCGGTCGTCCGGTGGCGTCATGGGCAGGGCGCCTAGCAGGCCGCGGGGGATGTCATCCGCTCCCGAAGCTCCATGCCCAGGACCGAAGGGACGCGGATGGGCGGATGTTGTCCCGGAGCCTGGCGCGACCGCACCGCTGGACCGAGAGCGGCCCAGCCGCCTGAGCCCTCCACTGACGTTCTGCTGCCCGCCCATCGACGCCCATCCGAACGGCAAACCGGAGCGTCACCATGCCTCAAGGAGTCGTGACCTGCGGAAAGGGGATGTGACACAGCTTCTCAGCTTGTCGTTTATCCCACAGTAGGTGGGCACCGGGCGAGTCAGATTGCCAGGCGCGTGCGGGCAACCCGCACGAACTCGTCGATGGCTTCCCACATGCGCTGGGTCTTCTCCTGGGCCTCGGGGTAGTTGCCGCGATCTTCATTCAGGTGTGGAATCTCCCGGGCTGATTCCATGACCCTCGCAGCGGCATCCCGCACCTCGTGGCTGCCCTCAAGTTCCAGGACCAGGCCAGCGGACTGTGTCCGCGTCCCACGATTGAAGTAGTTCCGGCGGATCTGCTCCGGGTCTCGATCGAAGCCCTGCTGATCGAACATGACCAACGCGTGGTACCGGCGTATGGCACGGACGTCCAAGCGAGAGGCCTCCACGAATTCGATACATGCGTCGCGCAATACCTGCCGTCTCCACTGCTCGCGCGTGGCGGCGGCCTGCCAGCCAGCCTGTTGGATCATCGCCTGTGCCTGCATCTTCATGCCACTGCGCCCGAGCCGCGCAGCGGAAATCGCCGCACCGCCGCCGAAGACGGCGCCGATCACAGCGCCGAGCAGCGCCGCCCACCCTTGGTCCATGTCTGTCCATCCCTTCCCTTCAGGTGTGGCAGTCAGGAGCAGGTTAGGACGCCCGCGACGTGGCCGTTGCGGAAACTGAGCGCAGTACTTGGCGAGCCAGGCCAAGGGGCGCGCTCAGTCACAGACCTGCGGATTTGCTGGCGGAGGCGGGCTGTTCCGGGGCAGCGACTGGCCAACTATCGGTCGGCAGGTGGGCCAACTACGAATCGATATCGGTCCCTGACCTGCGGCTTCACGGCTGCGGCTGGCCAACTGTCGATCGCGGTCACAGCCGGTTGCGACATCGACTGACAGTTGGCCCATTCCGATCCCTGGGCAAACGATCACCGACTGCTGTGGTTGGGCGAGATGGGCGTCACTTGGGCGCGACATCTGTCACCTGCCGGCTCAGGGGCTGGGTTTCGGCTGGTCGCAGCTGCCGATGCTTGCGCTGGTGACAACCTCTGCGCCCAGCTGGTGACAACTGTCGTGCCCAGCCGCCCGAGGAACCCGAAGGTGCGCTGGTGACACCTACTTCGTGGAGGCGGTGCACGAGTCGGACCGCACGCTGTGGCGGTACCGGGACTTCATACGCACGCGGATGAGCGTGAAGTACAAGCTGGCCAAGGCGAGGGGCGCATGCACGGACGCGGCTGGCCTCTCCATGCTCGCAGCCGCGAACCTGCCCCACCTGGTGAACCGCTCGTCGCTCGATGTGTGCGGCGGCCGAGCGGCACGACGTCATACATGAGTATGCTTGAGTGTATGAGGACTCGTACGCGCACCACGGTCACCCTGCCGGATGACCTCCTTGCCCACGCCCGCGCCGTCGCACCTGACGGCAACCTTTCGTCCTACGTCGAGCGAGCGATGCGCGCGCAGCAGCTGCGCGACGCAGCTCCCGCCGTACAGGCCTGGCGCCAGAAGGCCGAGACCGACACCGAGGAGCTTGCCGACATCTTCGGCGAGGACGTCGCGTGACGCCGCTTTCTCGCGGCCAGGTCTGGCGCGTCCAGCTGGCCACCAAGAGCCGGGCCGTGGTCATCGTCCAATCGGACGCAGCCCTGGACGCCCTGCCCGGGACCGCCGTATGCATGATGATCGACGAGACCCTCGGCGCCCCTGACACCGTCGTCACCATTCCCCTGGCCCATCCGCTGCGCGGCGCCGCCGTCGCCGTCGACCTCACCGCGCTGACCGATAAGCGCCTGAGGGCCGGAGAGCTCCTCGGCACCGTCGGCGCGGAGACCATGGACCGGATCTCCGCCGCCCTGCGCGTCACCCTGGACCTCACCTAAAAACCGGCCGTCAGCGCCCGCTTTCTCTGACGGTCGCAACTGTTTGACCGATGTGGTGAGGACCCCGAGCGGCTGCGGCCCGGAATCGCCGACCTGGTGCACGCCTGCTCATCGACCACGATCACATCCACCGGCGTGTGATCGACCTGGACCTGCTCCAGCAACTCGGTGACCGCAGGCGGCACACCCCCGGCGCCGTGCTCGCGCTCACGGTCCGGCACTTCTCGTGTTGGACCGAGGCGAGCGGCCAGCCGACAAGGCCGTCACTCCGGCTGTGCTCCGTGTACCCCGAGCGGGGCCAGACGAGGAGAGCAAATCCTTGTGCCCCTTGCGGATCAGGTACCGACGCTCGCGGTAGCTGAGCCAGTCGCGCCACACGTCACGTCGGTGCTGGGACTCCTGAGGCACGACAGACGCGATGAGCCCTGCCAGGGTGAGGAACACGGTCACGTACCAGGGGGCTCCCGCAACCGCCTGACCGGCCACGGCAATTCCGCCGCCCACGTACTTCGCCGCGGGTGCCGCACGGGAGCACCACTCGCCCTTCCCACGCAAGCGGGTCGGTTCGGTCGGAGTCGTGGCAGACATGAGGGCGTCCTTCGGTTCGGAGCGTGCCGCAACGGCACATGTCGGTTGGCGTGGACCGACCTTGGACCGGAGGAGGGTTAGCTGCGCAACTCTCGCGAAAATTCATCCGCTGCACGCCTTTGCCCAGGTCACAGCGGGTAGAACGTGACAGTCACCGGGTTCTCCACCAAGGTAAGAGCCCCGCTCAACGAGCTCGAGCTTGGCCTGGAGGCAGCGTGAAGCAGCCGTGCGATAGCACCGCAACCCCGGGCGCGCTGCCCAACCATGGCGTCAGCCGGGGGCGCCACCCGGCCTGGTCCGTCCACCACATTGGCCATCACAGAGCGCCCATTCAAGGGTTCCTGACCGGCATCATCGCCAGACGTCCGCCTTGAACTGGCGGGTGGGCCATGCTACGGAATCCGTGATCACAAGCCCTTGAACCGGCGGTGGTACACCACCGTGGGTATAGCCGCGCAGCAGTGGAGCCGGCGGCAACCCTTCAGGGGAACCTCCCCGGTTCGACGGCCACCGGCCCGCAGAGCAGAAGAGACTCGAACCCATGTGGCTGGGACTGGACAAGAAGACCGAGCGGGACGCATTCGAGGGGACGCTGCCGTGGCTGAGCCCGGAGGGAAAGCTCACCAGGGAGGCGCTGGCGAAGCTGGACCGGCCGCTGGGGGCGTGGATGCGTGACCCTGAGCTCAACTGGTTCGACTCGGCAGCGCACTACGCCGAGTGCGCCGACGAACCCGGCGGACTGTCCCCGCTGGAGAAGAAGATCGCCAAACTCCCAGGACGACCGGAGTGGGCGATGGAACGGGTCTGGCTGCCCGATGAGGAGTCCGGCCCGGAGCATGACGAGGCGTACACGAAGGCCTGCGTAGCGATCGGCGGCCACCACCTGCACCCGCGCTGCCTCGACGCTTACACCACCATCGCCTACGACTACGCCGGCCTGGAGGACGACGACGACTTCGAGGACGCCGAAGAGGGCAAACCCGGCATCGACCACGTGACCGGCGACCTGGACACGGCCTTGGCCTGGGCGGCCGCCGGAGTGTGCGTCCTGCAGCAGTCCCTGCCACACCCGTTCCGCGACGTCCTGCCCTACGGCGAGACCGACAACCGCGCAGCCCACCGCATCCTGTTCGCCTACGCCTCGCTACTGCGCATCAAGGACCCACGCAAGGCCGACCCGTGGTTCACCGCACTGGTCTACCTCAACCCGATGGACAACATGGGCGCCCGCTTCCTGGCCCCCGGCGGCTCGGGCTTCCCCCGAGGCCCCCGCTGATCCACACGGCCGCGCCGAACAAGGCCCGGCTGAAGGCGCCTCACCCGGCCAGGACCCGCAACAGTGCCTCCCTGATCAGCGGTGCGCACCGCTCGATAACCGAGATGAGCGGGCGCCTGCGGGGACGGCGATGTGCAGTCACGCTGTCGCTCGCGCCACTGGCTCAGGGTCCTGTGACGACCTTGGACTCCTAGACGAGTAGTTCCGATGTGCGCAGTCATCGAATGCGGCCCGTTGGACCGACCTGGACCGTTCCGCCGCGACGACGAGAAGTGAGGTGGCCCCGGCAGGACCGATTGCTGGCCCCGACGGTCCGTCCGCCCTAACGGGCTCTGTCTGGGCCGATCCTGCGGCGAGTTAGCGGCTGCGGAACAAAGCGGAGAAGTATGCCCCCTCTAGGAAGCGCATCTGTGCCGCGTGGCGTTTTACGCTGGCGTCCGGGTCAAGGCTCAGGTACACCCGTTCCGGGGTACCCCAGTCGTCCTCGTAGGCCCGGCGCATGTGCACCAGCTCGAGCGAGACCCCTTCGGGGACACCCCAGTGTGCCCGCGAAGCGCTGTCGTGCGCTTCCTCCCACGTGGCTGCCCGCTCGTAGGTGCGGTGAGGTCGGCGGATGACAAAGATGCTGACGGGCAGGCGATCGGATCGATCCTCAGATGCTGACCGATCCAGCGCGTCGCGGATCAGTTCACCGGGCAGCACGGCTTTGGTCGTGGTGCTGGGTGGAGACGCCTGCCGTAGCTGGGTGGAACGTAGGAGTGGCCCGTCTCCCGGGGAGTTATCCCGGGGGCGGGCCACTGCGTGGTGTGCCGTTAGCGTCAGCCGGTTAGACGCAGACGCTGCCGGCACATACCGAGACGTTGGCAGGCAGCACCGTGAGGTGGAAATCGTTCAGATAGGTGTTCACGACCGCTGTTTGCAGATCGCCGACCTGGACGGTGGCGGGCAGGTTGACGTCGTTGTCCGAGACGGTGGCCAACGCGTTTTGCAGTGTGTTCACCTGCGTGCCGTTGAGGACATTGATGTCGTGGACGTCCACGGTGGTGCCGTTCAGGACGTTGTTGACCGTGATCAGGCCGGAGCAGTTCACGGTGTGGTTTGCGCCGCCGCCCTGGTTGGAGCAGCTGTACGGGTGGGAGGTGGCCGAGGCGGAGGGAGCGAATGCCCCACCCGTCAACACCGCGGCGACCGCGGTGACAGCGGCCATACGAGCCAGCTTCGACATCGACGTACCCCTTTCCACGTGACGAGCCCTGCCGGCCTTGCGCCGGCGGACAGAACACTGCCGGGTGTAAACCCGACCGCGCCCTGGAAGAGACTGCCATCCATCGGACAGTCCGCTGCTCGGACAATCACTTCATTCCTCCACGCGAGTGAAGGCGGGAAAGCGGTGTGATTGACGCATCGAAAACCTGTCCGCCAGGCCATGTCGGTCTCGGACTGGCGTGCGGCACAGGCCAGTCCGGGCCGATGAAGGCGGGTGCGGCATGTGAGGTTCGGTGGTGGTGTCACCGGGATGTTCGACTCTGTGTGTCACTGATGTGTAGGCGTTGGTGCTGGTCGATGCCTGCTTGCCAGGTTGATCATGGTGACGTTTTTCCGGATGTTCCAGTGACGTGAAATCGTGTCGTCCGGTGTCGTGTTCGCCGTGTCTCCTTCTCTGGCCGTGGGTGGTGCTGTCGAGCGGGCGCGGTGCCTCTCGGCTTGTTCCTCCTGATCCCAGTACGCCTCCGGAAGGGTCCGGTCCCCGGCCCCGATGGCTTCGCGGCAGCGTGCAGAGATCCGCTTTGGGGATCAGCGGGGCGTAGAGGCTGTCCCCAGGCGGGTGTTCAGCGTGGGCGGGGGCTGGCTGGTGGGTGGGGGCGTTGCCGTTTCGGCGGTCTGTTGAAGTTTCTGTCGTCAGCAGCCAGGAGTCCGTAAGCTCGCGGTCGGATCGTTGGTGGGCCGGTGCCGGTTACATCGAGGGCTGTGGAGATCGTGGAACCATGACGGACAGGGTCACTCCCCACATGCTGCGCGAGGCGATAGCTGACACGCTGCGCGACTGCGTGAAGTCGTACAACCTTGCTGCGGTCTGCGTTTCGCTCGGTCTTGAACCGGAACGTGAGGACGAGGATCCTCACCGCAGCAAGCGTGGGTATGTCCTGGGCCGACTCCAGACGCGCCAGATGGCCGAACTCACCACGATCGCACAGCGAGTGACTGAGGAGTTCGGCGGCTCCGCGCTGATGGAACTCGTGGGAATGCTCGGTGTTCGCGGCGTGGCGGGCGAGCTCAAGAACCTTATCTTCGCCGCCGACGGTCCCAAACCCGAACTCGTCCTTGCGGACGCTCTCAACAACGTCATCCGCATCACCAAGAACGAGCAGTACTGCCTCGTCTACGGCCGGCCCCTGGCGGACCACGGGCTCACCTGGCGCGAGCTGGTCTCGTGGTGGACGGACCTGAACCGGCTCTCCACCGACACTGAGCGGGACAACGCCCTGCAGCTTTACGCCCGGCTGGAGAGTTCCATGCGGCACAACGGACTGGAGAAGGAGTTCTTCAAGTCCTACGCCGCCCTCTACAAGCAGTACGGGTTCGACATCCCGGCGCTCATCCCACAGGTCTACCTGCACTACGACCCGTACGCGCGCCGCCGTCTCGGCGAGGGCCCAGGCCCGCTCGCGCGCCAGCGCATGGACTTCCTGCTCCTGATGCCCGCGCGTTCCCGGATCGTCATCGAGATCGACGGACTCCACCACTACGCCAACGATGACGGACGAGCCGACGATCACCGCTACGCCGAGATGGTCGCTGAGGACCGCAGGCTGCGCCTGGCGGGGTACGAGGTGTACCGGTTCGGTGCCGCAGAACTGAAACGTGACAGGACGCGATCTGCGGCTGGTGAATTCTTTCGTGAGCTGCTGCAGAACCACGACTCCCTTCCCGCTGCGGCAACCACGCCGTAGCTTCGGCGCGGGCACCCGGCACGGGACGTGGGCAGGGCCGAGCAGCACGCCTGGGCCCACCTCGGGGCATGACCTGGCTACGTGTCGTGAACGCTTTCGCCGTCCGGGCGGTCTGTCGGTCCGTGTCGGTAGCCTCATGACGGGGCTTGCCGGAAGGAGCCGCAGTTGGCCGGGTTCAGTATCAACCATCGCGAGATCGACAAGCTCGTCCGCGAGATCAAGAAGAGCGTCGAGCAGGCTGCCCAGCGTCACCAGGTCAAGGTGCCCATCGGCGCGAGCCTTCCTGACGGCTTTGGGGCGCAGGGCGATGTGGCGGAGGATCCGTACCTGCCGAAGGCCCTGCTTTGGCTGGACGATCGGGCGGTAGAGGAACCCGCGAATTTCCAGGACCTGGCCGCCTTCGTCGAGAGGGAGCAACTACCTGCGGAGGAAGCTGAGGGGCTCGCGCTCCAACTGGAACAGCACGGCTTCGTGCAGGCTGCCCCAGGTCTGGTGCGCAGTGCCGAGGTCTTCCTGACGGATGAGGGCCGGATAGAGGTACGGCGGCTGAAGAAGCTCGCCAGTGACCGTGTCCGCCGCGCCAACTACGCCTGCAATGCGCTTCTGCGGTGGCTGCACGACCAGGACGCCCCGGCCGCGCCCGCAGAGTTCGCGGCCGCCACCACCGCGTTCTTCGCCGGCACCGCGCTCACGGCAGACGAGATCGCGGGTGCCGTCGCTGAACTCCTCGGCTACGACCTCGCGGAGGGGCTTGCTGTCCAAGACCACAACGACCCGGAGCGGCTGCGGATCACCGCGGCCGGTACCGCTTGCATCCGCAGCGGCCGCACTGTGAGGAGCTACATGGACAGCCAGAACATCCCCGGGACCACCACGAACAACTACCACGGCACCGTGGTCAACGGCGGCATGAGCGGCGGCGTCGCCGCCACCGGCGACTACAACACGATCAACGGCGGTAACGGGATTGACGCGCAGGCCCTGGCCAGCCTGGTCCAGGGCCTGCGCGAGGTCGCTCCGCGGCTCGGCCTGGACACCGTCGACGCCGAGGATTACGCGGCTGAGGTCGAGGCCCTCGAGCGCGACGGTCGCGACCCCGAGCAGGGTGGCCGGATCTGGCGCAGGATCGTGCGCCTGGCCGGCCCCGCGCTCACCACGGCCGTTGCAACCGGCGTCGGCCAGCAGGTGGTCGAACTCGGAGCCGGCCTCTACAACTGACCGTCCGGCCACAAGCGCCGACCGTCCAGCGGTTGGCGCCTTCGTGCTGCCGACGTGGCCTCAGGCGTCTTCCACCCGCGCTCTGGACGGCCGTCCCGCGACCTCGGCCGGATCGGTTGCGGCAGAAGCCTTGCGGACCTCTATGGCGGCCTCGGGGTCGTTAGCACGTGCGTCCGTCGAACTGGCGGGAATGTTCTGCTGCCACTCGCCGGGGTGAGCGGCTGGGCGGGATACCTGCGTGCTGCTCATAGGCTCGCATCAGGCGCATGTGTCGCACCCGTGTGTCTGGCTGAACTGCCTTGTATGTAAGCGTTGTTGGAGGCTGTACGTGATCGCCGTGCCGTTGTCCGTCTGCCCACCTCGCGGGTTCGGTTGCCGGTGACGGGGCTGGACGACGCCTTGCAGGAGGGTTTGGGGCGGCATCGGGATGAGTTGCGGCCTGCTGCTGTGGCCCGGCTGCTGCAGTTGCGTGGGGCGGGGGAGTTGACGACGGCTCAGGTGCGGTTGGTCGCCGAGTCGGTGGGTGTGAGTGTGCGGCAGGTGTGGCGCTGGCTGGCGCAGGCCGAGCAGACCGGTTTGGTGGAGAAGCCGGAGCGCCGGCGGTTCCGGATCACCGACGAGGTCATCGATGTCCTTGCCGATTACCGGGGCAATGTGAAACGTGCCCACGAGCATCTGACCAGGATGGCTCTGGAAGCGGGTCAGAAGCCGGTGGGGCTGACCACGCTGCACGACGCCATCGCCCGTGACCTCGACCCCGGTTTCATGGCGGGTCTGCGGGAGGGCATCCCGGCCGCCCGCGGGTTCGATCCCGCGTTCAAGCGGCCGGTGGTGGCCCGTAATCAGGTGTGGGAGGGCGATCACAAGCAGGCGCCGACGGTTGTGGTGATGCCCGACAAGCAGTTGTCGAGGGTGTGGGTGACGTGGTTCGAGGACCGCGGTACGGGCTATGTGATGGGCTGGGCGGTCACCGCGGGTTCCGCGCACCGGGGTTCGGTCCTGGCGGCGGTGCGGGCGTCGGTGCTGCGGGAGGAGCCTTACGGGCCGGCCGGGGGACTGCCGCACCTGGTGCGGGTGGACGGCGGCGCGGATTTCCTGTCCCGGACGGTGCGGCGGGCGTTCGGGCTCCTTGGTGTGCCGGTTCACCGGGTGCGCAGCGCCCGTCACAAGGGCGGTGTCGAGCGGCTGAACCGCACCAGCATGACGCGGTTCTTCGCCGACCTGCCCCGCTACACCAAGGCGCCCCGGCTCGATCACCGCCGCCGGGTGGGCGAGCAGGACCCGCCGCTGACCTTCGAGGCGTTCGTCGGCCTGCTGCGTGAGTGGGTCACCGGGCACAACACCAAGCACGTGGTGAAGCGCACTGGGGTGACGCCGCTTGAGGCGTGGCTGGCCGACCCGACCGAGATCCGGCCCGAGCCCACCCCCGCCGAGCTGCGCGCGTTCATGCTGGAGAGCGACCACAGGCCCCGCAGGATCACCAGTCACGGGGTGGAGTTCGCGGGCCGCTGCTACATGCCCGAGAACGGTGTCGGCCGGATCGGGGTCGAGGTGCGGGTGCGATGGATGCCGCACCACGGCCACGAGATCGACCTGTACACCTTCCGCGGCGACCGCTACCTGGGCCGGGCGTTCCTCAGCTACGAGGCCACCGAGGAACTGCGCGCCAAGGTCCTTGACGACCGCCAGGAGCACAGCGCTGCCCTGCGCCGGGCCCTGCAGCGCTCCGGTGAGCGCAGACGCGACCGGTATCTGCCGGCTACCGAACCCCAACTGCCTGTCCAGGCAACCCGCATGACCAAAGAAGAGGCGCTCGCTGAACTCGCGGGCACCAGCCGGTCAGCGCCTGCTGCTCCACGTCGGCGTGCGGAGCCCTATCAGCCCATGACCCCCGTCCCGGCCGGCTGGGTACGCCCAGGCCAGGCCACTTCCCCCTCGGATCCGCCTTCGGAGGACACGTGACATCCGCCGCGACTGTGCCGCAGCACACCCCGCCCGAGCCTGCGGCGCCGCGCCGCCCTGATTTGCGCCCGCAGTTCTTCCTCGGTCTTGAGGACTCGTCGCTGGTGGCCACCGACACGCTGCTGCAGATCAGGGACACTGTCGTCGACACCGTCGAATCGAGGGCGATGTCGGTGATCTACGGCGATGCCGGGCTGGGCAAGAGTTTCGGTACCCGGGCCACGGTCCAGGAGATGAATCCGGATCTGGTCCTGCCGTTGGACTTCGCCCGTTCCCGCCCGGGGCCGAAGGATCTGCGCGAGGAGCTGTTCCACCAGATGAACCTCTCCTGCAAGATGCCGGGGACGCCGACCGCGTTCGACAAGCTGTTGCGTGAGACGCTGCCTCGGCGCCCGTATGTGATCGTGTGCGACGAGGCCCAGCAGTACCGGCGGGAGAACTTCGAGTTCCTGCGCAAGCTGTGGGACAACTGCGCCCCGAAGCCCGCCATCGTGTTTGTCGGCGGCCGGGAGGCGTACGAGACGCTGCAGAGCGATCCGGCGCTGGCCTCGCGGATCTACATCCGCCTGGAGATCCTGGCGATGACCGAGGAGGAGATCCTCAAGACCGTGCCCGACTCGCACCGGGTGTGGAAGGGCGTGGACGAGGCGCTGCTGAAGCGCATCGACACCCAGTACGCGCTCGGCTCGTTCCGTGAGTGGGTGAAGGTGACCAAGCACGTGATCAAGGGCATGGGGCACTTGGGAGCCGACAAGGTCGACGACCGGGTCGTGGACTGGGCGCTGAAGCGGTGCTGACCGCCCCGCCCCCGCCGTCGGCAGTCTGGGGCGAGGCCGCCGCAGCCGGGCCCTTCGCCGTCCTTGACGACGCTGCCCCACCTGGCCTGCACTTCCTCGGTGTTCCCGGGGTACGTACTGTGCTCACGCCGGGCATGCTCGCCGTCGGCGATGCGCTCGCCGACGCCTGTGCCCAGGGCCGGTTCGTGTGCGTGCTGGGCGATGCCGGGGTCGGCAAGACCTTCGCAGTCCGCACCGCAGCCCGCTGTCTTGGTGAGCCGTTGCCGCTGGATCTTCGGGCTCAGCCGGCGCCGGCTGACCTGCGCTCCGCCCTTCACAAGGCACTGAAGCTGGTCGGCGAGGCGCCTGTTGACCCCGGGGCCGCCGACACGCTGATCCGCCGTGCCTTGGCCGTCCGCCCGCGGATCGTCGTGGTCGAGGACGCCGACCGGCTGTCGGCGTCCTGCTTCGAGTACTTGCGTTTCCTGCACGACGACCTCCCCCAAGGGCTGTGCGTGGTGCTCATCGCCCAGGCGCGCGGCGAACGCTCCTTGCGCGCCCAGCGGATGCTCGCCACCCGCAGTGCCGGCTGGCCCTACATCTGGCCGCTCGCCCGCGACCAGGTCCCGCAGGCGGTTGTTGCGTTGCATCCGCTGTGGCGGAGCGTCGCGTCCGGCGACCTTCAGGCGCTGGATGCCCGCCTCGCCGATGGCTGTCTGCGCCGCTGGGCCGTGCTGACCCTTCACGCCCAGAGGGCTCTGGCCGCCACCGGAGCGAAGAAGCCTGATGGAGGCATGCTGCAGGCTGTGGCCGACCGGGTCGACGGCGGACGCCGCCCATGACCGGCCCCACCCTCGCCCCGCAGGCCGCCACGCCGCCGGCGGCCCCGGCAGCGTGGCCGGTGAGGCTGCTCCTCGACAGCGACGACCACGCGGTGCAACGGGCCGGCTGCCAGTGGGCCGATCCCGCCCGCGGCCGGATCACCGTCGATCCCACCCCGCAACCGCCCGGGCCGCGATGATGCCGATGCCGCGCGACTCCGCCATGCCCGAGACCACCACCGGTCCTTGGAGTCCGAGATGGTCACCTGGCCACATCCGTCCCGGCCTGCCGCCGCTCACCGTGGTGCACGACCCACGCGATGACCACGCCTTCATGGCTGCTGCCCTGGCTGCCCATGCCCCGGCGCTGGGCCGTATCACCGTCCACCCCACCCCCGTGGCGAGCGCTCCGGCGGCCCTGGCCCACGACCTACTGCGCAGCCTGGACAAACATCTTCCCCTGGCGGGGAGCGAGGACGGCACCTACTGGACGACGAACACCGAGACCGCCTGGCGCGTGGTCGCCGCCTGGATCCTTGCTCTGCGTATCGGCCACGTCATCGTCACCCGGACCCATCGCGTCAGCTCCCGGCACTTCGAGTACCTCTTCGCCCTGCGGGAGCTGACCGGGATTCGTCTGACCCTGTTGTGCCACGGCCCCCTCCCTCCCACGCTGACCGCCGCTCTCGCAGCCCTGGCGCACCACCAGGTGCACACCCCGGACGCAGCCCGCCGCGCTGTCAGTGTTTCCGCTCCACGGCCGCCCGCCCACCGGTGGGCCTGGTGGGAGGCAGAGGGACAGTTCCCGCCCCGCGCGGACGAGCCGTGCTTCCTGTTGCCCACACGGCGCACAGTCGGCCGCCGCAGGATCGAAGCCGCGGCCCGCCGTCTGGGCCGTACGGTGCTCCCGCTGCCCGCTGCCCGCTGCCCGCCGCTGGCCGTTTCCCGTCCGAGCCCGATGAGTACACCGCCCTCCTCGCGCACCGGCTCCATACGCGCATCGCCCATCCCGTCCACGCCGCGGCGCTGGCGGTACGGGTCTTCAGCGGCTACTCGGCCGCACACCAGCGGCAACTGCCCGCCGCCCGCCCGGACAGTAGCCGGAAGCTGCGAACACCGTCCTGGGCAGCGGACCTGATCGAATCAGCCCACCGCTTCGGCCAGCTTCAGGGACGGCCGCACAACACCGGCCTGCCACGACTGGGCACTTGGGACCAGACAGCCGTGAGCGAGGCAGCCCACGCCTGTGGCCTGATCGAGGACCGCCCGTCCCCAGCGAGGCCGGACCCTGCTGCGCCCGTATCCCCAGCTCAGGACACACGTACCCGGCGGGCCGGCACGAGGCGTGGAACACTCAACTCACCCGAAGACGAAGGGAAGTAGGCGATGGCCGGGCCGGGCACGGAATTGTATGAGGCGATCCGCCGGGATCAGCGGGCGGGCACGCGTCTGCCGCGCGACCTCGCCGCCCGGTACGGCGTCTCCCGCCAGACCGTCATGGACGCTCTGGCCTGGATCGAACCCGTCTGTGACACACCACAGGGGATTGATCTCTCACCCTACGAGAACACGCTGGACGAGTTGCTGCGCGAGGACGCTGACCGTCCGCCCGCGCAGCGCCGCACGGTCTTCGAACTGTCCAACGAATTGCGCCGGCACCACAACATCCCGCAGGTCTCCTACCGGTGGGTGTGGGACTACGTCACCCGCCGCACCAGCCCGGGGCAGACCCCACCGCCAGCCGGTCCGGACACACCCGGACCGCCCGCGCCCACGGGCCGCACCTGGGCGCAGACCGTCCCCTGCGACACCCCCGGCTTCATCGCCGACCTGATCACCAGCGCGTCCCGCCACCTCACAGAACTGAAGATCGAGGCCGACCAGCCGGCCCAAGCCGCCGCCGAACTCGGCCTCGTCTCCACCGGGCAGGCCCTGGCCCTGGTAGCCCAGGCCATGAACGAACTTGCGCTCCTCGCCCGCGGCAGCGGCCTGTCCTACGCCCAGATCAGCACTTTCACCGGCATTCCCGAACAGACCCTGACCCAGCAAGTCGAGGACTACCACCGCCTGATGACCTGCTAGGAGGCCCGACCATGACGACGGAGGCGAAACCGACCAGCTTCGGCCACTCCATGCGGCTGGCGTGGTGGCGCACGAGTTCCAGGACCCCGACCCGGCACATCACTCTCGACGGTCTCACAACCGCATGCAAGAGAAAGCTCCCACGGCAGGCACGCGTGAGCGGTGAGGAGCCCCAGTGGTACCTCAAGGCCAGCTGCTACAACTGCGCCCGGAACCTGTCCTCCCACTACCAGGGCCTCGGACTGATCTGCCCGGTCGACGGGAAGGACTTTCCGCCCCGCCCGAAGTGCCCACACGGGCGCGCTTCACGAGACTGCGTGCGCTGTACCCCGTCAGCGGCGCAGAACTGGCCGTGTCCCAACGGGTGCACCGATCCAGCCGACCACGATCCGCTCCACCGATACACGAAGTGCACGGTGCATCCGCCCCGGCGGGAACCCCCCCACGGAAGACGGACAGTGTGCCGACCATTGCGAGATCACCGACCAGGTCATGCACCAGGCGAACCCAGGCCTGCACTTCGATCTGGCCGACAGCGCATCGATGACCTGCTACCACTGCGGCCATGAAGTCGAGGGATGGTGGGAGTGATTGCCTCTGACCGTCCATCGACCCCACCCCACAAGACGGCCGGTGGCGGCCGAACACCACCAAGTCGCGATGCTGCGCCGGTCCGGGGTGCCTAGGCGCGCCCGTACCGCCATACCGCCTCACACTGCGTCAACGGCAGACCAGCGCACCGGGGAGGAACTCCCTCGCACACGCCGGAGCCCCGCCCCATCTGTCCGCAGGCCTCAGCCGAGGGGAAAATCACCGGATGACCACGACCGACACCGATACCTGCCGTCCCGTGCTGCATCCGCATCAGACGGAGGGGCTTCAGCGTGCGGTGCGGCATCTTGGCCGACCAGGCAGCCGGGGGTTGTATGTGTCGGCGACGGGTACGGGCAAGACCCTCACGGCGATCCGGATCACCGACGCCCTCGAGGCCCGCCTGGTGCTGGTCGTCGTGCCGTCGCTGGATCTGGCGGCGCAGACCGCGCTGGCATGGCGCGGGGACGGGCACGGCGAGCACATGGTGATCGTCTCGTCGATGGACGCTGCGGCCCGCAAGGACCTAGCCGCAGCGAGGGTCGGCTCCACCAACAACCCGGCCGCCCTCGCAGCGCTGATGTCCGTCGTGGGCCCGCGGCCGGACCAGATCCCGGCGCTGACGGTGATCTGCACCTACGACTCCCTGGACAAGATCGAGAACACCCAGCACACGAAGTACGAGGTGCCGCCCTTCGACCTCGCGGTCATGGACGAGGCGCACCGGATCGCCGGACGGACGGACAAGAAATGGTCGGTGATCAACGACGCCACCCTCATCCGCGCCGAGCGCCGCCTGTACATGACTGCCACGCCGCGCATCTTCGCCGCCCCGGAACTGGCGCAGTCCCAGGCCGGCATCCGGCCCCGCAGGCAGCGCGCCCAGCCGGAGAAGGACCTGACCGCCAACAGCATGGACAACGAGGCCGTCTACGGAAAGAAGATCTTCGAGTACCCCCTCGCGCAGGCGATCGCCGACGGCATGGCGGCGGACTACCGCATCGTGGTCCCCTCCATCAGCGACACCGAACTGCGCACCCTCCTGAACCTGCCCCCCGTCGGTGCCACCGGTACCGACGGGGACGCGAGCGCACAGGGGGCGCTGCGCACCACCGCACTGCACCTGGCCGTCCTCAAAGCGATGACCCAGCACGAACTGCGGCGGGTGCTGGTCTACTTCCACCTGGTCGACGACGCCCGCCGCTTCGCCCGCGAACTGCCCCACACCCTGCGCCTGCTGCGCCGCACCGCGCCCGAGCTGTGCCCGGGCCTCACCCCCGAGCTGTCCTTCATCCACGGCGACCACACACCCGAGCAACGCACCAAGATCTTCGCCGACTTCCAAGACGCCGACTGCGCGATCCTGACGAACGCGAAGCTGATCGCGGAAGGCATCGACATCCCCAGCGTGGACGCGGTGGTCTTCGCCGACCCCACCCGCAGCGTGGTGCGCTGCGTCCAGGCCCTCGGCCGCGCCCTGCGCCCGGACGTGAGCGGCAAGAACGCCAGCCTGATCGTCCCCGTCTACCTCCCGCCCGGCGCCGACCCCACGAACATCCTCGGCACCGCCTACGAGCCGGTATGGGCGATCACCACGGCACTGGCCAGCCACGACCACCGCATCCTCGAACGCCTCCCGAACAAGACCAACCGCCTGTCCAGCGAGACCTCCCGCCTGATCGCCAACCGCTGGCACTTCGACTTCACCGTCCACCCCGAACGCATCGCCCGCGCCCTCGACCTCACCTCCTTCGACCCCCGCGACGCCACCTCCCGCCCCCGCCGCGAAGGCCTGGCCGCCGCCCAGGCCTTCCACGACACCTACGGCCACCTCGACGTCCCCGCCGACCACACCGACCCGGCCGGCTACGCCCTGGGCAGCTTCATCACCGGCATGCGCGACGCCCGCAAAACCGGCCGCCTCGAAGAAGACTGGACCGCCGAACTCGACGCGCTGGACATGATCTGGGACAAACACGACGCCGCCTGGCGCGCCCACCTCACCACCGTCGCCGACTACCACGCCGCCCACGGACACCTCGCCATCCCCGCCACCGCCCCCGGCGGCGCCTGGCTCGCCGAACAACGCTCCCTGGCCACCCGCGGCCAGCTCACCCCCACCCGCGCCGCCGACCTCACCGCGATCGACCCCCACTGGCAGCTCCCGCACGGCCCGGACTGGCACCGCAAATACCACCTGCTCCGCACCCACCTGGCCGCCGGCAACGACCCGGCCGCCCTCCACCCCGACACCCTCATCGCCGGCACCAAAATCGGCGGCTGGCTGCACCGCCAGCTGTCCCGCTTCACCACCCTCCACCCAGGCCAGCAAACCCTCCTGACCGACCTCGGCCTCACCCCCGACACCGACCTGCCCACCACACCGCGCCGCGCGCGCCGCACCTTCGAGCAGACCGTTCAGCTCCTCGAGCTGTTCATCGCCCGGGAAGGCCGCGCCCCGGGGGCCCGCGAGGACATCGTCGTCGACGGCGAGCGCGTGATGATCGGCTCCTGGCTGGCCAAGACACGCACCAGGAAGCGTGCCGGCCAACTCGCCCCTGAACACGATGTCTTGATGGCCGCCCTGTTCGAGGGGGACTGGACCGACAACTCCACTCCGTCCGCTTCCTTCTGACGTCACCTCACACTTCCGGGTTCCTTCGATGCGATCTCTGCAAGGGGAGGGAGCAAGGCAAAATTCGGATACCCGGAAACTTTTTCAAGAAGGAAGCAGCGCGCTATCTTTGACGGACCGGAGAGCACCAGCGACCCAAGCGACCCAGCTGCGAGACCCGACTCCCCGTCAGCCCAATCTGTTCCGCACCCGGAACCTACCTCCTCGTAGCTGCCGGTCCGTCAGGACCGTTGAGGTGGGCCACGCGAAGCGTGGCATGCCCTGATGGCGCGAAGCGCCACTTCGGCTGGAGCGCAGCGGAAGCCACGGGCCGGCCGAAGGCCGGCCTTCCGCTCCAGGAGCGAAGCGGAAGGAGCGTCAACGAGTGTGCGCAGCACACTCGTTGGGCGGGGAGCGCAGCGAGCCGCTTCGCTCACGCGAAGCGTGAGCGCAACACCCGTGCGCAGCACGGGTGTTGCGCTGTCATCGCGCGCAGCGCGATGGGACCCGCTCCGCGGG